>CANHCQ010000004.1 GCA_947459215.1 Phycisphaerales bacterium | reverse complement strand
CGGCTGTCGGCGACGGTCATCTGGATGGCGTACTTGTGCATGCCGATGTCGCCGCGGGCCTTGCCGCCCTTGCGCTCGTTCAGCAGTTCGGCGGCGACCACGATGTCCTGGGCGAAGTTCTTGGGCACGCCGCCGCCGAGCATCAGGAGGCCGGTGTCGCGGCAGGCGAGCTTAATGTCGGTCAGTTCGCGGAAGTCCTTGCCGCTGTCGAAGGCGACCTGGCCGCGGCCCTCTTCGATGGCCTCGGTCTGCTGCAGCACGATGCCGAAGCCGGCCGAGCAGTCGCTGAACGCGGGGCAGAAGATCGGAACACGCTTCTGGAACGCCGTCTTCACCAGCGACTCGTTCTTGGGGTGCTTCTCGGCGAGGTACTTGCCCATCGCCTCGATGAACTCGCGGCTGGAGTACGCGCCGGGCGCGAACTCGTTGAAGATCTCATAGGTGGTGTCGTCGCAGTCGCGGAGATCGTCCTCGTTGATATAGGTGTCGTAGATGCGGTCGATCATCCAGTTGCGGAGCGTCATGTCATCGACCGGAGGAGCTTCCGGCGAGCCGGGGGCGATGTAGTGCTTGAAGCCCAGGCCCTCGAAGAAGTCCTGATCGACGATGTTGGCGCCGGTGGAGACGATGGCGTCCACCATGTTGTTCTCGAGCAGCGTGATGATGGCCTTCTTGAGGCCGGCCGAGATCAAGGAGCCCGCGAGGGTCAGGATAACGGCGCACTCCTTGTCCTTGAGCATCATGGAGTAGATGTCGGCCGCGTTGGCGAGCGTGCGGCTCGAGTACGCCATGTTGCGGTACGAGTCGACGATCGGCCGCGCATCGAAGGCGGTGATGTCGATGTGCTCGATCGGGCGGGAGAGGAGTTGTTTCTTGGTCCAGGACGTTTTGGGCTGGTTCTTTGCCATTGCGGGGGGAGGCACTAGGCACTGGGCACTAGGCACTAGGGAAAACCGATTCGCTCCATCGGTCTGTCCTAGTGCCTAATGCCTAGTGCCTAATGCCTACATCTCCACGGCCAAGCCCCCCTGGCCGGATTGCGGATGTGTTGAGTCGCGGGGGTGACGCGACGAGGGATTATTCGCAGGAATCGACGTCGAGTTGCGCGAGAACCGGGAAAAGAAAGCCCCGAGGCATGGTGCCTCGGGGCTGGGGTGACGCGTGGTCGTCGGAGGCTTAGTTGCAGATCAACCCGTTGTACGCGACGACGAAGATGGAGAAATCGGCGTCATCGACGAAGCCGTCCTTGTTGAGGTCGGCCGGACAGCCGGCGGGCATGGTGGGGTCGGCGCAGTCGAGAATGTTGTACGCGGGGGCGAAGACCTGGAAGTCGAGGTCGTCGACGCCGCAGTCGGGGACGAGGTTGGCGGCACAGTTGGTGTTGAAGCCGGTGATGAGGATGAGGCGGTTGCCGAGGAAGGTGGAGAAGAGGAAGTGGCCGGTCCTGGGGTCGCGGGTGCCGCCCTCGGGCCCGGGGAAGCCGGTGATGAGGTTGCGCTTGGTGGCGAGGATGGGGTCGCCGTTGGCGTCGATGTCAAAGGCATCGACCTTGCCACCGGAGTAGTCGCAGATGAGGACGGAGTGCTTGGTGAAGCCGGGGTTGCCGGGCTGCACGTAGACGACACCTTCGGGGCGGATCGGCGAGATGTCGATGATGGTGTTGGCAGGTGCGGGGAAGTCGTAGGTGCCGTTGGCGTCGGCGATGTAGTTGATGTCGGCCCAGAGTCCGACGGAGTAGGACAGGACTTTCAGGCGGCCGGCGCCGGGGTAGCCGGCGGGCACGAACTGCATCGATCCGGTCGAGCCTTGGAAGATCGGTGTGAGTCCGACGCTCTTGGCCATGGTGGTCTGGCCGGGCTTGATCTGGCCGATGGCGTGGGTGCTGAAGCGGGTGAAGAAGAGGACGTTGCCGGGGCCGTAGGTGAGCCCGCCGTCGATGTTGGGAGCGTCGGCAAACCTGGTGGCGGGACCGGCGTAGCCGTTGATAATGCCCTCGCTGTCGCGGGTCACGCGGACGGCGTAGATGGCGCCGCTGGCTGCGTTGGCCGCGCCGCCGAGCAGCATGAGGTCGGGGTCGTCATGCTTGAACGTGACGCCGCCGAACGGGGTCGGTACGCCGGGCGGCGTGCCGAGGTCGCGGATGGAGTAGCACCCGCCGAAGTCGGGGTTGATGGACTGAGCGGACGCCGCGGCGCAGATGCCTACGAGCGCAACGATGGAAGCAGCAGAGTAATTCATGGTCAACGTTTCCCAGGGCCGCGGGACGATGCGAGCCGCAGCTTCTATTGTCTCGCGATTCACACCGGAAGCAAGCGAAAACTACGCTTTCGCCACGGGTTCTCGGACGAAGGCCGCGGATCGCGGGATGCTCCGGCTCGGGCGTGGCGCTCAAGACCCGCAACCCGCAGAGGTGACACCATGCAGATCGCTTCCCTCCAGTCATTCATGCACGCCCGCGGCATCGACGCCTGGCTGCTCCACGACTTCCGCAATTCCAACGCCGTCTTCCTGAGGCTTTTCCCCCACGCGGCGGACGACGGCTCGCCGGGCAAGCGGCACGTGACGCGGCGGTCGTTCGCGGTAATCCCGGCGAGGGGCGAACCGCGGCTGATCGTGCAGTCGCTCGACGAGGGCGCGTTCGCCACCAGCGCGAGCACGAAGGGCGTGGCGCGAACGGTCTACTCCGGTTGGCGCGACCTGCACGCGACCTTGGCGGAGGAGCTGGGCGCGTTCGGCCGCGTCGCGATGGATTACTCGCCCGGGGACTCGCTGCCGGTGATGGACATCGCGCCCGGCGGCGTGGTGGAGATGGTGCGGGCCTTGGGCGTGGAAGTGGTGTCGAGCGCCAACCTCGTGCAGGTGTCGGCCGCACGGTGGGGGAGTGCGGCACGGGAGCAGCACGACGTCGCCAGCAAGCACTGCGGCGAGATCATGGCCGGAGCGTTCGCGTTCATCGGCGAGCACATCAGGGGCGGTAAGGAGATCTATGAACTCGATGTGGCGAAGCACATCCGGGCCGATTTTCAGAAGCGCGGCCTGGAGTGGCCCGATGGTCCGATCGTGAGCGTGAACGGACACGCCGCGGACCCGCACTATGAACCCACCGAGCGCACACCGACGAAGATTCAGAAGGGTGATTGGGTGTTGGTCGATCTGTGGGCACGGGTGAAGGGCACTCGCGGCGAAGAGAACGTGTACTCGGACATCACGTGGACCGGGTACGTCGGCAGCGAGATCCCCAAGAGCATGCGGCGGATCTTCGACAGCGTTCGCAACGCGCGGGATGCGGCGGTGAAGGTGGCGCAGGAATCATGGAAGGCGGGCAAGGGCGTGCAGGGCTGGCAGCTCGACGACGCGGCCCGAGGCGTCTTCGAGCGCGATGGGCTGATTCAGTATGTGAAGCACCGGACCGGGCACAGCTTGAGCCCCGGCGCGATGGTCCATGGCATGGGCATGAACCTTGATAACTTCGAGACGCACGACACCCGCGAGATGCTTGCGGACACGGGGTTCACCATCGAGCCGGGGTTGTACTTGTCGACGGAGGCCGCGGAGAAGGAATGCGGCCCGGGCACGCCGAGCTTCGGGGTGCGGAACGAGATCAACATCTATGTCGATGAGAAGGCGGGGCCGGTGGTGACGAGTTGTGTGCAGGATGAGCCGGTGCGGATCGGCTGATCGACGGACGCAACGTGCCGCGAGAGCGAGACGCTCCGCGCCCCAATGTGGACAAGAAGATCCACATTCAAATTGCGATCGGGTGTTTTCGCGTGTGAAGACGGCGAGTCTTTGCGGTGTCGTCTCGTGGCGTCTGGTGAAACTCCGCGAAAGCGACCATCCGCATGCGAATGAAGTGATTCGGCGGACGACTCATGGTGCAGGCCGCGGGTCGCAGGGTGTGCGCGCGGCGACGACTTCATTCCGGAGAGGTTGCTATGCACGTCCGCACCGCGTTGATTTCTTCGTTGGTCCTGAGCACGTTTGCCTTGGCGGGGCAGGTGTCGAGTCCGGCGGAGGCGTTGGCCCGGCTGAAGGAAGGCAACAACCGGTTTGCGACCGGGGCAGCGACCAACCCCAACACCGGCGCGGATCGGATCGCCGAGACATCCAAAGGACAGGGTCCGTTTGCCGCGGTGCTCGGATGCGCCGACTCGCGGGTTCCCGTGGAGCGCGTCTTTGACCAGGGCATCGGCGATGTGTTCACGGTGCGGGTTGCGGGCAACGTGGCCAAGGTGGACGAGATCGGCTCGGTGGAGTACGCGGCGGGGCATATGAACGTGCCGCTGCTGGTGGTGCTGGGTCACACCAAGTGCGGCGCGGTGACGGCGGTGGTGAACAACGCCAAGGTGGGCGGGAGCATTCCGGGGCTGGTATCCAGCATCGTGCCGGCGGTGGAATCGGCTCGCAAGTTGGATCCAAAGGCCACGGGCGAGGCGCTCATTCCGCTCGCGATCGAGGCGAACGTGTTTGAGACGGTGAAGACGTTGCTGGTCAGCAGCGAGGAGCTTCGTCACCTGGTGCACGATGGCAAGCTGCAGATTGTCGGCGGCGTGTACGACATTTCGAACGGCAAAGTGAAGTGGCTGGGCGAGCACCCGGAGCAGTCGAGCTTGCTGAAGGCGCCGGTCGGGGATGCGGACGAGCAAAGCACGGCTTCGGCCGATCACGGATCGCACGAGGCGGCCGCGAACCACGATGAGGCGACGGGCGATGCTGCGAGCGCAAAGTCGGTGACGTCGGATGGAACGTTCGTCGTGCCCGCGCTCAAGCTTCCGAACATTCCGCGCTTCGGCCCGGAGCACGGCAAGGCGGCCGCGGTCGATCGAGTGGAAGACGGCGCGATGACTTCGGACACGGTGACGTTTCTGTTCGGGTCCAGCGCCGCTCTGGTGGTGGTTCTGACGGTCGGGCTGGCATTCTCGCTGAGTCGTATCCGACGCACCGACGGCACGTCGGTTCGAGGTCTGACGCTGGGCACAAAGCTGTCGCTTGGCTTTGGCGGCATGGCGTCGATGATTCTCGTGTTGGCGACGGTGTCGGTGGGCGGCGAGACGCAGTTGGCGAACTCGACGGTGACGGTGGCCGGACTTGCCGACAAGAACGCTTTGAGCGGTCAGGTCAACGAGGATCTGGGTCGTCTGCGTGTGAGCCTGCGGGACTTCCTCTTGAGCAACAAGGGAGAGGACGTGCAGAAGGCGTCCGACGCGTCGGCGACGCTGCACGCCCGTCTGAAGGTCGCGCAGGAGTCGTTCGCGGTACCGGAGCGCGTGGAGATCGTCAAGCGGCTGAAGGAAGCTACGAAGGAGTATGACGCGAGCGTGGAGCGGATCATCTCGCTGATCGCGGAGCGTAACGGGGTGATCGATTCGCAGATTGCGCCGACGGCCATGCGGGCGACGGCCCTGCTGGAGATGATCGCCGAGTCGGCCCGCAAGGACGGGGACCATCGCGTCGCCGCCGAGGCTGGGCGGATGGGCATGGATCTGATGAAGGCCCGGCTGAGCTTCTTCAAGTTCCTCCGGTCGCACGACCCTGCGGACAGCGGCGCGGCTCAGGCGGCGATCGTGCAGGGCGCGAAGGAGATCGGCGAGCTGGAGAAGATCGTCAAGAACCCCAAGCGCAAGGCGGCGCTCGCGGAGCTGAAGCAGGCGTTCGAGTTCTATTCTGACCGACTGAGTGAAGCTTTGGACCTTGCTTCGAAGCGCAATGAGCTCTGGGGAACCATGCTGACGGAAACGGGTCCGAAGATCGTGACGGCTTCGGCGGAACTGGAGAAGTCCATCGCTACTTCGACGCGGGAAGCGATCGAGACGGCCGCCGCGGTTTCGGACTTCACGCGGTTCAAGACCATCTTGCTGTCTGTGGTGGTGGTCACGCTGGCGGCATCAGTGAGCTTTGTGCTTGTTCGCAGCATGCTGCGGGCGTCGTCGGCTGTGCTGGCGCAGCTCGGGCGTGTCGCGGACGGCGACCTGACCGGGCCGGCTCTGAACAGCACGGCCAGCGACGAATTGGGCGAGCTCTCGCGTGCAACCGATCGCATGAGTGCTTCGCTGCGGCAGCTGATCGGCCAGGTGTCGAGTTCGACGCGCGAGGTCGCTGCTGCGGCCACCGAGATCGCCGCCAGCTCCGAGGAGATGGCGACGGGCATGCGCAAGCAGCAGGACCAGGCGACGCAGATCTCGGCCGCGATCGAGGAGATGTCCTCGTCGGTGACCGAGGTGGCGCGCAAGTCGTCGGATGCGGCGGCGAACGCGTCGCAGTCGGGCGAGAAGGCCAACGAGGGCGCCGGCGTCGTCGCGAACACGGTCAGCGAGATGAAGGCGATCGCTGCGCAGGTGCAGGAATCGGCCCGCGCGATCGGCGAACTGGGCAAGAAGTCCGAGCAGATCGGGCAGATCATCGGCGTCATCAACGACATCGCGGAGCAGACCAACCTCTTGGCCCTCAACGCGGCGATCGAGGCCGCCCGGGCCGGCGAGCACGGCAAGGGCTTCGCGGTCGTCGCGGACGAGGTGCGCAAGCTCGCGGAGCGGACGACGACCGCGACCGAGCAGGTCTCGGCGAGCATCCGCGAGATCCAGACCGAAACCTCGACCGCCGTGTCGCAGATCGAGAGCGGCTCGAAGCGGGTGAGCACCGGCGTGGCGCTGGCGAACTCCGCGGGTGAGTCGCTGCAGGCGATCGTGGACGGCTCGAAGAATGTGGGCACGATGATCACGTCCATCGCGGCGGCGGCAGAGCAGCAGTCGTCGGCGAGCGAGGAGATCGCCCGCAGCATGGAATCGATCAGTGCCGTCACCAAGGAATCGACGCAGGGCGCCGAGCAGGCAGCCCAGGCGGCGACGCAGCTGAGCCAGCAGGCGGAGAAGCTGCAGGCGATGGTGGCGAAGTTCCGCGTGTGAGTGAGCAGCAATCAGGATGCGACAAGGCCCGGGCGAGTGCCCGGGCCTTGTCATTGTGTTCGACGACGAAGCCAGCGCTTGTTGGACTTGTTCTAATGCCGCGGCCTCGGCCCGCCCGGCCGGAACCCGCCGCCCCGCGGTGGGCCGGAGCGTTCGAGTGTGCCGCCGCTCTCGATGATCTGCCGCTCGTAGCGGGCTTTGCCCGCCTTGTAGTCCATGAGGAACAGCACCTTGTCGGCCTTGGTGCCGGCGACTTCCATGAGGCGCTTGCGGGCGTAGCCGAGATCGGTGCGGCGGGAGACGTGGCAGAGGACGAGGCTCTGGCACTGCAGGACGCGGAGCCACTCGGCGATGTTGTCGACGTGCATGTGCATCCCGACCTTGGCGCGGTCCTTGTGGTCGGGCTCGAAGAACGTGCACTCGCAGAGCACGATCTGGGCGTTGATCACGTCGTTGCGCAGGAGGGCGGCACACGGCTGGGTATCGCCGAGATAGGCGATCAGCGGGATCTCGAGGAAGCGGGTGATCTCGATGCCGCGGTCTTTGAGTTCCTTGAGCTTCTCCTGCGGCAGGTCGACGTACTCCTGCTTGAGCTTGCTGCGCTTCTCGACGATGGTGTAGCCCATCGAGGGGGCGGTGTGCTCGGTGTGAAAGCCGCGGAGGAAGATGTTGTTCTTGATCTCGACCTGACCCTCGGGCGCGAGCTTGATGAGCTCGTAGGGCGTGGTCTGCTGCTCGAGGTCGATGAAGCCGGCCATCATGCGGTCGATGGCGGGGGCGATGCGTTCGTCGCAGATGATCTTGGCGTCGCCCATGCCCTGGAAGCGGCGCTGGGAGCAGTAATACGCGAGGCCACCGATGTGGTCCATGTGGCCGTGGCTGATGGCGCAGTACTTGGCGGAGAGGGCGGCGCGTGGGCACTGGCCCATGTCGAAGCAGACGTCGAGTTCGGGGACCTGGATCGTGGTGACCTCACCGGCGATCGAGAAACCCTGGACGCGATAGGGCGGGATGTAGTAGAAACCGAGGGAACCCTCGCGCGGCGGCGGCTTTGGGATCATCGAGAAATCTCCGTCATGCGCGGGCTCTCGCCCGTGCCGGCTGGTCGCGAGAACGGGCACACGCCGCTCGCACAACTGGTGAGATGGTAGCAAGTCGGGGTCGTGCTCTCTCCGGGTGGCGGAACGATGCTCGGGGGCGCGGGGCGGCTGTTCCTTGCCAACCCGTGTGAGCGCGCCGCGATCGATAATGCCAGCACTGCTTGACCGCCGAGCCGGTCAGGCGTTGGCACCCGACGCGGTATCGTTCGCCCCACTTGCTTCGCTCGCGAGCGCGATCACTCGTCGAGCAGCACGCCCTTGACGCTGAGCTTGGCGGTGGTCTCTTCGTCGCACAGCGGCTTGTTGCTCTTGGGGTCAAGCAGCAAGTCGGCGAGGCTGACACCCTTGTAGATGTCGATCACGGCGGCGGCGGCCTGGTCGGCCTTGCGGTGCAACGGACAGAGGTAGCTGCCGTGGTTGGTGAGCCCGAGCGGGCAGCTGGTGATGCGCTGCACGGGGTCGACGGCGTTGATGACGTCGAGGAGTTTGATCTCGGTGTTGGGACGCGAGAGCTTGTATCCGCCGCCGACGCCGCGGCGGCCGGTGATCAGCCCGGCGGCGGCGAGTTGCTGGAGGACCTTGGCCAAGTAGTTGCTCGGCACCTTGGTCTGGACGGCGAGTGTGGTTGTGGGAACGAGCTGACTGCCGTGCATCGCAAGGCAGGACATGGCGCGCAGTGCGTATTCGGCGGTGAGCGAGTGCATCGAAAACTCCGTACCCCGGAACGGTTCGCGGGCGACACGCCCATTCTCCGGAAATGAGGATACACACATGCTGAGACGCGTGCCGGAACAGGGGGGTATGGCACCAGCGCGCTGACGCTTGGGGCTCGTCGAATCACTACGCCCGGAGCTCGTTCGGATTGGCGATCCAGAGCAGGCGGAGCGAGTTGAGCACGACCAAGAGCGTGCCGCCCTCGTGGGCGAGGACGCCGATGCCTAGGGGAACCCTGTGCCCGGTGAGTGAGCCGACGAGCGTGGCCAGGCCCATCAGGCCGATCACGCTGAGGGCGAAGATGATGTTGGCCCGCACGGTGCCGCGGGCGCGGCGGGCGAGGCCGACGGCCCAGGGCACGGTGCCCAGGTCGTCCGCGAGTAGGACGATGTCGGCGGATTCCAGAGCCGCATCGCTGCCGATGGAACCGATGGCGACCGAGACATCGGCGGCGGCGAGGGCCGGGGCGTCGTTCACGCCGTCGCCGATGACGGCGACGCCCAAATGTGTGTCGCCGGTGGTCTGAGCGTGGTGCTTGAGGTCGTTCTTCAGGCGTGCGACGGCGTCGAGCTTGTCCTGGGGGAGCATCTCGGCCTCGAAGGCATCGAGCCCGAGGCTGGAGGCGACCCGCTCGGCGGTGACCTTGTTGTCGCCGGTGAGCATCTTCACGGGCCGGACGCCGAGCGCGTGGAAGCGGGTGACGAGTTCGCGTGCACCCGGGCGGACGGCGTCGGACATGATGAGTACGGCGGCCTGGCCGACGGTGGCGGACTCGATCGAGCGTTCGTCGCCGGGGTGATCGACGGCGATGACGACGCCGATCTGCCCGCGGTTCTGAATGGTGCTGAGCACGTCGTGCACGCGGTTGCGGAGGCAGACGGGTGTCACTTCATCGGTGTGGGCGCGGCTGCCGAGGCGGACTTCGACTTCGGTGTCGCCGATCGGGAGCTTGGCGCTCATGCCGCGGCCGGTGGTGTGGGTGATGTTGCGGAGCGCGGTGCTGGGGGCGATGCCGCGGATGACGGCGGCCTCGCGGATGGCGGCGGCGATGGGGTGGGTGCTCTCACCTTCGATGGCGGCGGCGAGGGAGAGGAGCTCTTTGCCATCGGACCAGGCGACGGCGTGAACTTGCTCGAGGCGGGGGCGGCCCATGGTGAGGGTGCCGGTCTTGTCGAAGCAGACAGCGCCGATGTTGGCGAGTCGGGTGATGGCCTGGCCGCCCTTGAAGAGCACGCCGCTGCGGGCGCCGCGGGCGATGGCAGAGAGGGTGGCGGTGGGCGTGGCGATGATGAGGGCGCAGGGCGAGGCGACGATGAGGAGGGTGATGGCGGTGTAGACGGCGTCTTCGAAGGGGCGTCCGAGGGCGAGCCACCAGATCACGAAGACGGCGGCGCTCGTGAGCATCACACCGATGGAGTAAGGCTGGCTGAGGCGGTCGATGACCTGCTGCACGGGCTCGCGCTGTTCGCGGGCGGTGGTGACGAGGCTGAGGATTTTCTGGAGGCTGCTCTCAGAGGCGCGGCGGAGGACGACGGCCTCGATGGGATCGTCGAGGTTGATCGTGCCGGCGAAGAGCTCGTCGCCCTCCTTGACGGTGCGGGGCATGCTCTCGCCGGTGATGGCGCTCTGGTCCATCTCGGTCGCGCCCTGCACGAGGCGGCAGTCGGCGGGGGTCTTCTGCCCGGGCTTGATCTTGACGCGTTCGCCCAGGGCGAGCGATTCGGGCGAGGCCTCGACCCACTCGCCGTTGCGAAGCACGGTCGCCTCGGTGGGCATGAGCTTGTGCAGGGCCTCGACCTCGCGCTTGGTGCGGGCCATGGCGAGGTCTTCGAGGGCGCCGGCGAGGACGAAGAGGAAGAGGAGGAGTGCGCCGTCTTCGGGATGTCCGATGGCGGCGGCGGCGATGGCGCCGACGACCATGAGCACGTCGATGTCGACCTTCTTGTGGAGCAGGGCTTCACCCGCGGCACGCAGGCCGTGGACGAGGCCGAGGGCGAGCGAGGCCCAGATGAGGATGTCGCCACGGGGCCAGTCAGCGAACTTGTGGAGGGCGAAGCCGAAGAAGAGCCAGACGCCGGCGAGGATCGCCGAGTACAGCTCGCCCTTGGTCGAGAAGAACGCGGCGAGCACGCGGGAGGGTGTCGTCGTGGGCGTTGGAGGGGGCGTGGAAGTTGTCGTGACTGGGCTCGACATGAACGGATGAGCCTAGTCGCGAAGTTCCGGCGTCACGCTGCTGCGTCCCAGTCTCAGCGTCTGACCTCCGGGGCGGCGTAGAACGCCTTCAAGCTGGTTGTGATTGCGTCGCCATGGATCGGCGACATGCGATGGAAGGCTTTGGGGGGATCCGAGTCCTTGGGGATCAGCATGGCGGCGCCGGTGAAGCGGGGGGTGGCGAGAACGACGGCTTCGAGCCGTGCGCGGAGGAAGTACATGCTCTCGGAGAGTTCGAGCGGGTAAGAGTTGATCTCGCCGTCGATGCTGAAGTCAAGGGCGGGATCGCGTTTCTGCAGAGCGCGTTGGAACTCGACGGTGTTCAGCGGCTTGTCGTCCAGTGTTGGGACGACATTCTTCTGCGCATCCACAAAGACCCATTGGCCAAGGTCACGCAAGTAGGCTTCGGCGACGACATGCGACGAGCCGAGGAGCATGGTGTCCACCTCGGGGTGCATCATGATCACTTCGCGGGCGGAGATGCCCACGGCATTGAGGCAGGCGGTGACGACGCCGGCAAACTCGGAGCAACTGAATTGCTCGCCCTTGCGGCCGGCCTCGATGATGTCGATGACATTCGTGAGCGACTTGGTGGGTGTGTTGCTGTGTTGCCACTGTGCGTGAACCCAGTCGCAGATCAGCCGGACCCGTTCGAGGTCGGTCGTGGCTTCCGCGGTGAGGTCATCGAGCTTGTAGGAGTCGCGGAGTTTCCGGGCGAATGCGCGGTCTTCCACGCCGCAGATGAACGGGGGAAGTGGATCCCCGTCGTCGGCGTACGCGATCTCGGGCAGGCCTCGGTCGCGAATGCGGGTGTATCCGTCGGGCGTCGGGATGTTGGTGTCGCACTTCTCGGCAGCTTCGAGGGAGAGGATGTCGTGGGTGATGTTGTTGTTCTGGTCGTAGCGACGGCGGGGCATGGAGTCGCTGACGCGGATCCACCAGCGGAGTTGCTGTCCCTCGCGGGTCGTGACGTCGATCACGTCGCACTCATCGGCACCGAGTTTGGCGCGGCCTGCGTACGTGACGCGGGGTGAGCGGAGGGCCTCGGCCATCGGTGCGCCGGAGGTGAGGTCGCGGATCATGAGTACGGAGAGGAACGAGGTCGCCGATGCCGCGACGTCGGTGAGGCGGCCTTCGTGCACCGTGTGGCGGTGGTGATCGACGACTTCGAGCGTGCGGCCGTTGTAGGAAAGGGTCTTCTTGGTCTCGGGTACGAGATCGGTCGGGAAGTTGGTTTGCTCGGCGAGGAAGCCTGGGGTTCGCCCGGGGCGGCGCCACTGGCAGACCTTGACCTCGGCGGCGGCGGGCGTGCCGCGGTCGGGGTCGCCGAAGTAGCAGCGGGCGAGGTAGTCGATGCGTTCGACTTTGCGAAGGGCGGCGTCGCAGCGCTGCAGGATGGCGCGAGGGTCGGAGTCGGCGATTCTGCCGATGGATTCGGCGTGCGCGCAGACGAGGGTGTGGGCGAGAAGCCCGATGGTCAAGAGCCGAGCGATGCCGCGCGTTCGTGTGTGCAAGCTGATTTCTCCGCCGACCGGATGCGGTACGCGATGGACGCGATGATGTTGCACAATGCGACGCAATTGCGCATCACGAGGTGTGAATTTCTCTCCGTGGTCTACTATTGCTCGTAGGGGAAGCGCGATTGCGGAACGCAGAATCAATGGAACCACATGAAGTCGCAGGACTTGAAGAGGATCGTCTGGCGGTGGGGGTCGCGGAGATATCGGAGCATGTGAGACCGGTTCAGGGCGGCGGGGTGGCGTGCCGCGGCGTGCCGGGCTCGTGGAACAACATGACGGTGGGCGTCGGCATGCACGGCGCGTTGCCGGACGACTGGCGCGATGAGCTGCGGTCGATCTGCGCCTGGTACGAAGGCGCGGGCGTGGAGCCGCGGCTCGAGCTGGCCCCTTTCGCGGACATGAGCCTGCTTAAGCACTGCGAGGCCGAGCGGTTCGTGGTGCGGAACTTCGACAACGTGCTGTACCGCGTGCTGCGAGCGGGGGAGAAGGCCGTGCCGGCGCAGACCCCCGACCCGCGGATCCGCGTGCGGCTGGTGAACAAGGACGACGATGCCGAGATCCGGCTCTTCTCGCGGATCGCGATGACGGGGTTCCACCCGCCGGGACACGAGTTCGCGGAGTCGGACTACGAGATGTGGGCGCGGGTCGTGAAGCACCCGCGGACGCGATCGCTTCTGGCGAGCGTTGAGACACCCGAGGGTCTGGTGCCTGCCGGCGCGGGGTCGATCGAACTGCACGGCGAGATCGCGTGCCTCTTCGGACTCAGCACCGTGCACGACTACCGGCGGCTGGGGATCCAGCAGTCCCTGATTGCGGCGCGCCTCAACCTGGCGGTCGAACACGGGGTGAAGGTCGCGACGATCGGTTCGCGCCCTGGCGCGGGGACGGAGCGAAACGTCCGACGCATGGGCTTCCAGACCGCGTACACCAAGGTGATCCTGGCGCGGCCGGGTCCGGGCTTGGTGCCGGCTCGGGGTTGATGTTGGTACGGGGTGGGGCGTCAACAATCGCGGCATGGCGAATCCGGCTCACGTGGTGCATGTGGTGGAATCGGCGGCCGAAGTCGCGACCGCGGCGGCGCAGCGCGTCGCGACACTGATCGGCGCGTCCATCGGGGCCCGAGGGGTGGCGCACGTGGCGCTCGCCGGCGGCGGAACGCCTAAGGCGATGTACGCGGTGCTGGCGACGCTGGCGGGCATTGATTGGAGCCGCGTGCACCTGTGGTGGGGCGATGAACGCTGTGTTGCCGACACGGACAAGGACAGCAATCAGCGCACGGCGCACGAGGCGCTGATCTCAAAGGTGCAGGTGCCGGGGGCGAATGTGCACCGGGTGCGGACGGAGTTGACCCCGGCGGCGTGTGCCGAGGAGTATGAGATCGAGCTGGGTCGCGTGATCGGGGCCGGAGTGCCCGTGATCGATGTTCTGCTCCTGGGGATCGGAACCGACGGGCACACGCTGAGCTTGTTTCCGGGTTCGCCGGCGCTGCAGGAGCAGCGGAAGCTCGTCGTGGCCACGCACGCGCCGGCGGCGAGCCCGGTGCGGGATCGGGTGACGTTCACGCTGCCACTGGCGCGAGCGGCGCGGCATCGGGTGTTCTTGGCGACGGGGGCGGAGAAGAAGCCGCTGGTGGCGGCGTGTGTGGGTGGTGGGTCCGAGGTTCAGTATCCGGCCACGATGGTGGGGGGCTCGGAGTGGTTCCTCGATCGTGCCGCGGCGCCGTGACTCGATCAACAATCCGGCGTGAGCACGACGATCCGCATGGCAACTGCGAGCGACGCCCGGGAGGTGCTGGCGATCTACGCGCCGATCGTGCGGGAGACGGCGATCACGTACGAGACCGAGGTGCCGAGCGAGAGCGAGATTGGCGGGCGCATTTCCTCAACGCTCGAGGCGTATCCGTGGCTGTGCTGCGAGATCGACGGGCGGTTTGCGGGGTACGCGTACGCGAGCCGATTCCGGACACGCACGGCATATCAATGGACCGCGGAAACGACGGTGTATGTGGCGGAATGGGCGCGAAAGCGGGGCGTGGCGCGGGGGTTGTATGCGTCGCTCTTGGAGTGCTGCCGCGTGCTGGGGTATCGCACGGCGGTGGGGGTGATCGGGCTGCCGAACGAGCCCTCGGTGCGTTTCCACCGGGCGATGGGGTTTGTCGAGGTTGGCGTGTTCCACCGCTGCGGGTACAAGTTCAACCGGTGGCAGGACGCGGGGTGGTACGAGCGAGCGATCGGGGCGTATGAGATGGAGCCGGCGGTGCCGCCGGCGCTGCAAACGCCCGCGGCGTGCGCGACGACGGCGGAGTGGCACGCGGCCTTGCGATCCGGGCTCTCCAGCATCCGCGCGTGAGTCGGGTACGATGGTCCCACCGCGGACGCAAAGACGCCCCGGCTCGCTAATGGCATTGATCGTCTGCCCCACTGCCCCACTGCCCCACTCCTTTACTGCCCCACTTTCCCACCATGCCCTCCCTCGACATCGTTTCCAAAATCAACTTCGCCGAGCTCGACAACGCCATCAACAACGCCAAGAAGGCGGTGATGGCCCGCTTCGATTTTCGGGGCAGCCACACCGAGATCGAGATCGTCAAGGAAGGCGAGAAGAAGCAGCCGGGCATCAAGCTCACCGCCGACGACGAGGGCAAGATGAAGGGGCTGAAGGAGATGTTCGAGTCCGCGTGCCTGAAGCGCGGGCTGCACGTTCGCAGCTTCGAGTGGGGCGAGGTCGAGCCCGCGCTCGCCGGCAAGGTGAAGTGTCAGGCCAAGATCAAGAACGGCATCGAGCAGGAGCAGGCCAAGGCCATCGTCAAGATGATCAAGGACACCAAGCTCAAGGTGCAGGCCTCGATCCAGGGCGATGAGATCCGGCTCAGCGGCAAGCAGATCGACGATCTTCAATCGATCATGACGATGCTGCAGAAGTCGGTGGAGCTGCCGTTGCAGTTTGTGAACATGAAGCGGGATTAGGCATCCGGACAAAATGCGATCGGATACGCCGGCCATCGCGTGGAGGGCGGGTTGCGGTGCTTCTTTGCCGCATTCCGGGAAATCACAGGTTCCATGAGGGTCCGGGGTCGGCGACACCGCTGATGTTCTGTCTTGTGATCGTCCGGTGTCCTCTAGGAGTTCTGTATGCGCGTCTCTCTCGCGTCCGCGGCGTTGTCGATGCTGCTCGTCCTGACCGCGTCGGCGGAAGTGCCGCGGGTTGATCCGGCGCGGACGGAGTCTGCTGGAACGTTCGATGACCGGTCGGCGCCGAGCACGTATCAGTACGACGATGGCGGTGCCGAGCTCTTCCGTGGGGTTGGCAGCTTGACGACCTGGGAGCGCTGCTTTATGCAGCGGTTTGATGCGGTCGGAGGCGCGGACTTGCTCAAGGGCGTGTCGGTGTATTGGCACACGTCCATCGCAAACGGCCGGACTGCGCGCCTTGTGATCTTCCAGGACAGAGTTGGCAACGGCGACCCCGCAGACCGCGTGTTGGTCGCCGAGCGGAATGTGCTCGTGACCAATTCCGGCGGGATTGCGGCCTACACGCTCACGCCGCCCGTGCCGGTCTCGGGCGTCTTCTTCGTCGGCTTCAGCTTGGTCGGCAGCACCGGCGACTTCCCTGTTGCGTATGACACCACCACCGCGTACGTGAACGGACGCGGCTTCACGTCCACGACCGGCGTGGTGCCGCTCGACCTCTCGACCGCGGCTTTCATCAGCACGGAATCCGTTGGCTTTCCGCACAACATGATGATCCGGGCCACGGGCAGCGGCGGCTCGTTCAGCTTCCGCCCCAGCGGCACCGCGATCAGCCCAGGCGCGACCCTCATCGCGAGTTGGAGCGACGGCAAGCCGCTGGTCGTCGTCGGTCCCAAGATCAACCGCGTCGACCTGGGCTTCTTCCCAGTCTCGAGCGATGCGCTCGCCAGTCTCTGGGCCTCCAACACGGACGGCGTCAAGCTCCTCGTGAACTCTCTGCTCTACGTCATGCGCCCCAAGGTGCTGCTGCTCGGCGCCGACACGAGCCCGTTCGTCGCCGATGTGCAGGCCAAGCTGCGTGCCACGAACCTGTTCTCCGCGGTCGACAGCTTCGATGTCGTCGCCTCGACACCCACGCTGAACACCCTTCAGGCGTACGACGCCGTGCTCACATGGTCGATCGTCGGCTACGCCGACAGCGTGGCGCTCGGCAACGTGCTCGCCGATTACGTGGACGCCGGCGGCGGCGTTGTGGCGGGTGCGTTCGTCAACGCGCTGGTCGACTTTCAGTACTACCCGCGCGGGCGATGGGCGCTCGGCTATGAGATCATCCCACCCGTTGGGGCCCTGCTCAGCAATGCCGCCTCGCTCGGCACGCTGGATTACAGCACGCATCCGATGCTTGCCGGTGTCTCGACGCTCAGTGCTTCCGCCGCGTATCGGCCGGTGAGTACGACGTTGCGGCCCGAAGGCTTCCGTATCGCCGCGTGGAACGACGGCAAGCCGCTGGTCGCCGCATCGACCCGACTTCCCAACCGCGTTGACCTCGGTATGTATCCGCCCTCTAGCACCGTCAACGCCACATTGTGGGATGCGTCAACCGGCGTAGGCAGGCTGATGGCCAACGCTCTGATGCACACTATCAGGCCATACGTCGCGCTCGTGGCGTCAGACAGCCTGGTGTCCGATGTGGTCACGAAGCTCACCGCCTCGCGACGCTTCAGTGGGGTCGTCAGCTTCAACGCGGGCGCGTCCACACCTTCATCTGCATCCCTGCGGCCGTTCGGTGCCGTCGCCACGTGGTCGACCGCTGGATACAACAACCGCAGTGCGCTGGGTAACACCCTTGCGGACTATGTCGATGCCGGAGGCGGCGTCGTGACCGCGATCTGGTCGAATACTGTTCTGACCTCCCCGACAGGCCGCTGGACCACCGGGGGATACGAGATCACCCCTTCGCCCCTTCCGGGCTGGATCAGCTTCAATCCCGCGCTCCTCGGAACCGTCGTCGAGCCCAGCCACCAGATCGCTTCCTTTGTCCGCAAGTTCAACGGCGGCACTGGCAGCTTCCGCCAGGATGCCACGCCGCTGCTCCGCGGGCGCACCATCATGCGCTGGTCCGACGGCATGATGCTTGCCAGCGTCCACAACTCGAAGAAGCGGGCCGATCTTGGCTACTGGCCGGTCTCCGACACCGCCGCCAACGGCGCGAACCCCCGCACCGATGTCACCTGGATGACCGCCAACGCACTCGAATTCGTGGTCCGCGTCAAGCCATGCCCCGGCGACCTCAGCGGCGACGGCTTGGTCGACGACACCGACTTCGTTCTTTTCGCCGATTACTACAACGCGCTCATCGACCCCCGCGGCGACCTCAACGGTGACGGCAATACCGATGACTCCGACTTCGTCCTGTTCGCGAATGGATACAACGAGTTGACCTGTCCTTGACACGGGTTTGACACGGGTTTGCCATGGGTGGCCGGCCGTTCCGACGCGGCCGTGGGTACTGCCCGGTCCGGCTCGAAGCATGCCTCGGCAGGGGTGGACGACCAGTGGCGGAGGTTCAAGACGCCCGGATCCCCGGTTCGCCCCGCCGTCAAACCCTTTCGGCTTCTTCCTACACTCTGACCGCATGTCCTTCCCTCCCATCAACCCGAATCTCGACGGCCCGGTCCTCACCCAGCGCATCCCCTGCTGGCCTTACGCCGACCCCAAGGGTCGCCACATCGTCTCCTACGACGAGTACGTGCAGACCGGCGGCTACGAGGGCCTCAAGAAGGCCATCAGCCTCAAGCCCGATCAGGTCACCGACGAGGTGAAGAAGTCCGTCCTCCGCGGCCGCGGCGGCGCGGGATTCCCCACCGGCCTCAAGTGGACCTTCCTCCCCAAGCTCAAGACCGACGAGGCGGGTCAGGAAGAAGACCCCGGCCAGCGCTACCTCGCCATCAACGCCGACGAATCCGAGCCCGGCACCTTCAAGGACCGGCTGCTCATGGACTTTGACCCGCACCTGATGCTCGAGGGCATCGCGATCTGCTGCTACGCCTGCCGCATCAAGACCGCATACATCTTCATCCGCGGCGAGTATCACCACCAGGCCAAGGTCCTCGAGAACGCCCTGAAGGAGGCTTACGCCAAGGGCATCTTCGGCGGCAGCGGCCTGCTCAACGGCGCGTCCACCGGCCGCGGCGGCGCGTTCAAGGTGGATTGCTACGTGCACCGCGGCGCGGGCGCGTACATCTGCGGCGAGGAGACCGCGCTCCTCGAAGGCATCGAGGGCAAGCGCGGCTGGCCCCGCATCAAGCCGCCGTTCCCGGCCATCAAGGGCCTCTTCGGCCGCCCGACCATCATCAACAACGTCGAGACCCTCGCCCACCTGCCCAGCATCATTACCCGCGGGGCCGAGTGGTTCATGAAGCAGGGCATCGTCAGCAAGATCCCCAACTCGCCGCCCAGCCACGGCACGAAGTTGATGGGCGTCAGCGGGCACGTCAACCGCCCCGGCGTCTTCGAACTCGAACTCGGCATCACGCTCCGCCAGCTCGTCGAAGACCCCAAGCTCTGCGGCGGCATGCGCAACGGCAAGAAGTTCAAGGGCGCCATCGCCGGCGGCATCTCGATGGGCATCCTCGGCCCCGATCAGTTCGACGCCGAGATGGACTTCGACATCGGCCGCAAGTACAACGTGCTGGGCCTGGGCACCGCCTGCCCGACCGTCTTCGACGAAGACACCGACATGGTCGCCGTCGCCCGCAACATCGCCCGTTTCTTCAAGCACGAGTCCTGCGGCCAGTGCACCCCCTGCCGCGAAGGCTCGGGCTGGCTGTACCAACTGCTCAGCCGCATCGAAGAAGGCAACGGCAAGACCAAGGACCTCGACCTCGCGCTCGAGATCGCGACCAGCATGGGCAGCATGCCGGGCACCACGATCTGCGGCCTGGCCGACGGCAACAACTGGGCCGTGCGGACGATCATGAACAAGTACCGCGAGGAGTTCGAGTCCCGCGTGAAGCCGACGTTCGTGCCGGTGAAGATGACGGTGGGGGCGGGGGCGCGGTAAGGGCGATGGGGTGGAGTGGTCTTGCGCCAATCAAGCTCAGCTTGTTGATGCTTGGTGTCAACATGGGCTGTCTCTTCGCTTTCGCCGCCGAGCCGATCGGCGATCCGCTTCACCGACGTCCGTCGCCGATTACGCAGTACTTCACTGTCTTCGCATGCGTGGACTGGGCCGAGTTCGACCGACTCCGAACCGGCCTCGATCCTGGTCTGATCGCGTTGCCAGCCGATACTCGCGATGCGTCCGACGACCATGAATTCATTCCATGGTTGTACGAGCAGCAACACGTCATTGCCGATCTCGATCAAGCGCTGACGCAGCCAGCAGCTCAGCTGCCGCCGGAATGCAACGAGTGCGAGGTCTTCGACCGACGCGATGCCAGTGTCCTGCGCTGGATGCGCTCGTTCTCGAATCTTCTGACGTTCGATGGCCAGCGATGTGCCGCGGAAGAGGATTGGGACGGCTTCGCGGCTCGTATCGCGATGCAGGCCCGTCTTTCGGCGCTGCTCCTGGCTCAAGACGACCACACGCTTCCCTGGGTCGGCTGGGCGGCGCTCGAAAGGGTCGACGCTCTCCTAACGAGCGTGCTGCGGCAGGGATACGCCCATCGTTTCACGCCGCTGGCGGCTGCCGAGATCCAGAACGCCCTCGGATCCATCGATCGCGAAGATCCTGGTCGATTCCGCGGCCGCTGGCGTGGGATGATCGTGCCCCGGCTCCACACCTTCCAGGGTGCGCTGGCCGGTGCCGACCCGGTCAACGCGTACGCCGAGCTCGTTGGCAAAGAACTCTCAAGCAAGGCCATTTTCCCCGACATCCCCTTCGAAGTCGCGGGGCTCGACGAGGCTCGGCAGTTCCGCGACCAAACCGTTGCTCGCGCTGCCGCGCTTTCGCGCGACGACGTGCTGCGGGGGCTCGTCCGGGCAATCGACCTGACACCGCGCGTCGCCGACGCAATCGAACGCAAGGATGCAGAGTCCCTGCGAGCGGCCGTCGCGGATGCCGATCGCGACCCTTCCGGTGTCGTGCGGCTTCTCTGGGCGATCGACCCGCTCCAGCATCATGAATTCTGTGAACTGTTGGAATCCACCGCCCGGCGAGCGGTCGAGACAATGGACCAGATCCTCAACTCGGTCAACAAAGACGTGCCGAAGCCTTAATGAACGATCTGCCGCGTAATCGTCGTATCCGTGATCGCGTCATCCGCCGCCAGCAGGAACGCCTTGCTGAGGATGATCGAGAGCGTGCGGTCGCCCTCGAAGGGCAGGAAGACACCGGACGCACCAGATGACTTCGCCCCGCCCACACCGCCGTTCGACGACGGCACGATGCACAGGTATTGGTCGTTGGGCTCCATCAGGATGTTGCCGCTGCCGAGGTGAATCTTGTAGGTGCGGATGTTGCCGCGGACGACGAGGAAGCGGTCCGAGAGCGAGCAGCGGTCGGCGATCTTGAGGCGGGGTACGAGACGAGAGAGCAGGTCGCGGCGGGTCTGCGCGGTCGCTGCGAGATCGCCGAAGGAGTACGCCTGCCAGTAGTCACGGAACTGATTGTTCGGCCCGCCGTCCTGCCATTGCGGGTTGTTGCCGACGCTCGCGACGCCCACGAAAAGGTCGCAGTCGCGGAGTATCTCGCTCAGAACGATCGGCGGGATGGATTCAAGCGGGAGCGGATCGTTCACGGCGTTTCCCGCTTGAGCGCCCATTGCGTAGCCGCCGCCTGAGGCGTGAACCGAGTTCTCCGCAGCGAGCACGTCATAAAAGCGAACCTGATCAGTGGCGAGATGGAGGTACGCCCCTGATTCGTTGGTGTCGGTGCCGTAGTCGTCACCCACCGGCTCTACCCAGAACTCTGCCCGCAACAGGTGCGCGCCGATCGCGCGCGACGGCGGCGGATACTCCGCATCCACCATCAGCCGCAGTTTGCTCCGCCAGTTTCGCTGGTCGGCCAGCGCTTTGAACTGATGCTGCCGCACAACATGGGCCGCAAAGCGATTGGAGTACGTGTTGGTCCGACGCTCCGCGTCGGTGAGCAGATAGACCTCACGGTGGGCCTGCTTGAAGGGTTGGCGGATCTGCTTCTCTTCGACAAACCTGCGCCACGCGAGCACCTCGTCGGCGGATGCTTCGACCGGGTGCCAGAGGCGAACAACGCTGTCCGCGGCGAGCGTGCAGGGCTCGCCGCGATGGTTCACGAGTTGGCCGTCGTGATGAAGGACGGAGCAAGGCGTGCCTCCACTTGTCACCGTCCAGATCAGGCGCCTTGCGATCACACCCACGACCGGATGGTCCAGATACCGCTCCCGCCACGCCTCGAGCGGCCAGGAGCGATTGTCAAGGAACATCGAATCGATGCGATCCCGCTGGGCCGAGAGCATCGAGGTCAGATCCTTGGCCGCGGCCTTGAGTTCCTTGAGTTCATCCGCGAAGTCCTTCTTCACACTCGCTGGAACACTCTTGACCTCCTTGCCCTTCAACGCGATCCCGTCCGACGCACTATCCCGGCGACTCTCCTTGCCGTTCATCTCTCGCTTGCCCTTGGTGTCCTCGCCAGCGACGGCCTTCTTGAAGAACCGCAGCGCCACATCGCCGCCGGTCGCGGCCAACTCGGCAACCGTGTCGCCGAACTCTTCGCGTCGCAGCCCGACCGAGGTCAGGCCGTACGTCGGCACCCCGAGTTCCTCGATCTCGGCCCGCGGCAGCCCCTCCCGTGTCGCCGCGGCGGTGAGCGCCTTCTCGATCGCCTTCTGGGCCGGGATGAATTTGACCTTCACCCGAAGCATCGCGAGCTGGCCGAGGGCATCGGGGCCGGGGATCTGGCTCAGAGCCCAGATGGCGGCGTTCGCGACTTTCACCGCTCGCGGCCCGACGCTCGGAATCTTCCGAAAGCAGGAAAGAGCCGTGCCGCCTAGGCAACGAACGAACGATGTGCTGCCGAGGGCCCCAAGTGTCCAGCACAAGCCTCTGAGAACTTCCTGATTGCCGTGGCAGATCCAGAAATCCGGCGTCGATGAGATCGCGGTTCCCGACGCGCGCTCCGTCCTGGGCCGTTCGACAAGGGTCAGCCATGAAGTAACAACCTGCTCGGCGTTCCGCTTGGCGACCTCGCTCCAGAGTTCACGCAGGTTCTTTGCCGCCTTGACGCTCGGCGAACTTCCCGTCGTCGTGCCGCAGGCAATCAAAAACTGCACCCACGCCTGCCGATCAGGCGGTCGCAACGAGTCCAAGTAGTCGAGGGCGGCATCGGACCACGCTTCACCGGAGACAATCGGCGGCTGTTCCTCGAGTCCGAGCAGTTGTCGGCAGCGGGCGATTCGGTCGTGGTCAGGTGCCGTCATTTCGGCCCAAGCCCGCACCTTTCGTTCCAAATAGGCCACCATAATCTTCGTGAGTTCGAAGTCGCTCGCCTCGATCCAACGCCATACGCCGTCATCGATCGACGATCGCGCTGGGCAGTATTCGTTTGGCCTCGGTGCACCCACTTCGCACAGTGATTCGATGACGATGGACGGACACTCCCGCCCGGTTCGCATCGCCCAGGACGAGAAGATCTCGATGGCATGATGCCGGTGCACTCGCGGATCGGCGTACCCACGAGGAGACTGTCGCCACTCCTTCATCAACTCATTCGCTCTGTTCGGCGCGAGTTTCAGGATCGCGGCCAGTCGCTCGCTGTCAATCGCTTTCGCTTCCGCCGCAATGCTGAGGGACTCGAAGCGAGTTCCATAATTCACGGCCTTCGCTTCCGCCTCTTCTTCGAGTCGCTGCAGAAACGCCTCGGCCTCGGTCGCTGTCGATTTCTTTCCAAAGAACACGCTCACCCCCCAATCAGCGGGACCAACTTGAGAAACGTCACCTCATCCACCCGCTTCAACTCCACCACCTCGTCGAGCGACTCGGTTTGGTGGGCACCCGCCAGCACGATGAAGCCCGCCCGGTCGTACGCGTCGCACGCGATCTCGAACTGCTTCTTCCAGTCGATCTCGCGACCGCCGCGGGCCTTCACGCCGTTCAGCGCGACTTCGGTGTCCGACGGTTGGACCAGCCCTTGGAACACACCTCCGCTCGGTGTCGCACGAGCCCGGTTGTAGTCCTGCACCTCCTCGTAGACCCGGGCACGGATGATCTCCCGCACCGTCACGCTCTCGGTCGGAAACTCGAGCGTGCGGCGGTTGGTGATCGCTCCCGCGGTGGTTTCGTCCTGGATCGCGAGTGTCGTCGGCATTGCTTCAGACTACCGCCTTGTCCACGCTTTGCCAAGGGCTTGTTTCGCCCGGAATGCCTCCTGATTTCGTCGGACTTCTGTGGAATTCACTGGGCCGACGACACGAAGTCGTGGCATGGCCGCAATAATGAAACATGCCCGACGCGCTCCAGATGCTCCCCACCATCCGCTCCCTCTTCCCCGGCCTCTCGTCCGACCTCTCCACCGGCACCATCATGCTCGACAATGCCGGCGGTTCGCAGTTGCCGCGGGTGGTGATCGATGCGATGCGGGAGTACATGGAGAAGTCGTTCGTGCAGTTGCACGGCGACTATCCGTTGTCGAAGTGCGCGACCGCCGTCATTCCGCGGGCGCGCGAGGTGGTGAAGGTATTCCTCGGCGGACACGAGGCGGCGGGCGGGCGTGCCGCGGGCTCGGCGATCGGTGCGGGGCTTGGTGATGTCTTCTTCGGCTCGTCTTCGACCGTGCTCTGCTACGAACTCGCCGCGGCGTACGCGGATGCACGCGATGCATGCCGCAATCTCGATGCGGCGCCGGCTGATTTGCGGGAGCATTTCGCCAAGGCGGGCGGTACGACTTCCGGCTCCAACCTCGGCGGCACGCACGGCACGCTTCGCGATCGTCTCCTTTCCCGCGATCAGATCGTCGTCTGCACCGCTGGGCACGAGGCGAATGTCGGTCCGTGGATGCGTCTCGCCCTCCGCGGCTACACGATCGTGCCGTGGCATGTCGAGCCTGTTCGCGATGCCGGCGGGCCGCACGGAGCGGAGACGAACTGGCGTCCCTCGCTCGACACGCTCAAGAAACTGGTGAACAGCCGCACGCTGCTGGTGCTGATGCCGCAGGTGTCAAACATCTTGGGTGAGGTCTGGGACGCGCGCGGCGCGGCGGAGATCGCCCACGCGGTGGGTGCTCGCATCGTCGTCGATGGCGTGGCTTACGCGCCGCACCGCGCCCCGCGTGTGAGCGAGCTCGGCTGCGATTGGTACGTCTACTCGACGTACAAGGTCTTCGGGCCGCACATGGCCGCCATGTTCGGCACGCACGAGGCGATGGGCGAACTGGTCGGGCCGAATCACTACTTCCTCGACAGCAAGGTGCCGTACAAGTGGGAGCTCGGCAACGCGAGCCACGAGGCGGCGGCGGGGGTGGCGGCGCTGTGGGACTTCATGTGCCAGCTCACGGCGCTCGACGGCGGGGCCGCAACCGCCGCGATGAACAAGCCGCGCGAGTGGTCCACGCCGCCGAGCCGCGATGTCGTTGATCGCGCCTTCGCGATCGTCCGAAACCTGGAAGATCGTCACACCGCCCAACTCATCGACTACCTCAAGAGCAAGCCGAGCGTCCGCATCGTCGGTCCGCGGCATGCCGACGACCGCCGCGTCGGCACGATCTCGTTTACGAGCACGAAGGCGACTCCCGTGCAGATTTCGCGGCATCTGGGCGAGCGCAACATCGCAATGCGGCAGGGCCACGCATACTCCAAGCGCCTCGTTGAGCAGCTCGCCACCGACCCGGGCCTGCACATCGACCCGGCGGTGGGCGTCGCGCGGCTGAGCATCCAGCACTACAACTCACCGGAGGAGTTGGAGTTTGTGTGCGAGGCGCTGGATGAGATCCTGTAGCGAGCATCGGTGCTTTGACGCGGAGAGGGCACGCAGGAGCGTCCGAAGACGCCGAGGCTGACGAATCCGCGAGGAATCCTCGGATCTTCCGGAGCAGCGACGCTGTTTTTCACCAGCGAGGATCGTTGACGCTCTTCCAGACCATCCGAGGCTTTGTCGCAAAGCCTCCTCAGCCTCGGCGTCTTTCGCGACCGCGTGCATCGGGGGTCACTTACACGATCAGCATCGCATCGCCGAAGGAGTAGAACCGATATCCCTTCTCGATTGCTTCGCGGTAGCGGGCGATGAGGCGTTGGACGCCGACTGTTCCCTGGTCGGACAGCAGCGCCCCGACCATGGCGAGCAGGGTGCTGCGGGGAAGATGGAAGTTGGTGAGCATTCCGTCGATCCACCGGTAGCGGTACCCCGGCGTGATGAGGAGTTTCGTGTCGAGTGATGCGGGGGAGGAGACCGGGCTCACCGACGTTTCGGCCGTCAGATTCTCAATCGCGAGCGCGTAACTCTCCAGCGTCCGCACGCTGGTGGTGCCGACGCCGATCACGCGGCGTCCCTCGGCCTTCGCACGCCGCACGCGTTCCACGGCCGCCGCCGACATCGAGCACCACTCGCTGTGCATCGGGTGCTCTTCGACGATGTCCACCTCCACCGGCTTGAACGTGCCGGTGCCCACGTGCAGCGTCACCTCCACGCGCTCGACGCCCAGTGCATCAAGCTGTGCAAGCAGCTCCGGCGTGAAGTGCAGCCCGGCGGTGGGGGCCGCGACCGAGCCTTGCTCCTTGGCGTACACCGTCTGATAGCGGTCGCGATCGCTCGCACGCTCGACCGGCTCCTGGGTGTGCTCGCGGGCCTTCAAGATGTACGGCGGGAGCGGCGTATGCCCGACGCGATCGAGGATCGCCGCGGGATCGAGCGGCGTTTTGGACGCTGCAGCCTCAGCGCCATCCACACGCACGCCCACCACCCACGCCCCGTTCTCATGTGCATCGCGGCGCAGCGGCACCAGCGTCACGTTCGTGTCGGCGCCGCTCTCGTCGATCAGCCGGATGCTCGTCTGCTCCCGGACCTTTTTGGCCCGCAGGAGCGCTGTCCACTCACTGCCGTCACTGCTGGCGGACAGGAACAAGCCCTCGACCTTGCCGCCGCTGTCCTCGCGTCGGCCGACCAGCCGGGCTTGCAGCACGCGGGTGGCATTGAAGACCATCACGTCGCCCTTGCGAAGCAGCCGCGGCAGCTCGCGCACGATCGTGTGCTCGCGGGCAGCGCCGCTGGCCCGGTCGATCAGCATCAGCCGCGCCGCATCGCGCGGGTTCGCCGGCTCTTTCGCGATGGCGGATTCGGGCAATTCGTAGTCAAGATCAGAAGTACGCAGCACGCAGAATGGTTGGCAGGCTTGACGAACCCCACGCGCAAGCGTGGGGCCACCGCGACTCGCGAGTCGCCCCCACGCCCCCACGCCCGCACGCCCCACGCCCCCACGCCGCCGCGGCCCTCCGCTCGCGCGGAGGGTTCGTCCATCCCGCGCTATTCTCTCCCGATGGCCTTCAAGCACTCCACCCTGCCGATGTGGCTGCAGGACGGGATCTCGGGCGCTCTGCGTTCGACGATCACGCTGCCGCTGTCGATGGGGTTGCGCCCGGCGGTCGGTGTCGGTCGCGGAGCGGGGCGCTTGTTCGCCACCCTGCCGTTCAACAAGCGGCACATCCGCCGCGCCGTGCAGAACCTCGACATTGCCTACCCCGACTGGTCTCCCGAGCGCAAGCGCGAGATGGCGATTGCCAGTTACGAGCACCTGATGCAGCTCGGTGTCGAGTTGGCGTACACGCCGAGGCTGGTCAATCACGACGGCTGGTCGCGCCAGGTCCGTCTGGGCGATGTTTCCGGTGCACTCACCTCCCTCCTCCGCGGCGAGCCCTGCATCCTCGTCACCGGCCACTGCGGCAATTGGGAACTCGTCGGCTACACCGTCAGCATGCTCGGCTTCCCGATGCAGGCCGTCTATCGCCCGCTTGATCTCAAGCCCCTCGACAACTGGGTCCGCGAGAGCCGCCAGAAGCGCGGGCTCACGCTGGTGTCGAAGTTCGGCGCGGTGCGGGAACTGCCCGAAGGCCTGCAACGCGGCGTGCCCGCCGGGCTCGTCGCCGATCAGAACGGCGGCGACTACGGCGTCTTCGTCCCCTTCTTCGGCCGCCTCACCAGTACGTACAAGTCCATCGGCATCCTCGCGATGCAGTTCAACGCCACCGTCATCTGCGGCATGGCCCGCCGCCTCAAGCCCGGCGAACGCGCCGACGGCACCAACACCATCGCGATGATCGGGCCCACCCCCAACGACGACAGCCGCGATGGCATGAACTATGTCATCGAGCTCGTCGATCAGTTCGGACCCTCTGACTGGGAGAGCCAGCCCGATCGGCTCTACTACATCACCGCTCGCTACCGGCGCTCGATCGAGAAAATGGTCCGCCGCTCGCCCGAGCAGTACCTCTGGATGCACCGCATCTGGCGCAGCCGCCCGCCGCACGAGCGGAAGGATCGCGACTTCCCCGCCGCGCTGCAGGAGAAGATCCGGGCCTTGCCCTGGATGACGGAGCCGGATCTCCAGGCCATCATCGCCCGCAGCGATGAAGACCGGCGCATGATCCGTGAGAAGGAAGACCACGGCTTCCGCATCGCGGGTCAGTAGGACTGGCCTCCGGCCGGTCAACCACCAAGAAGCGACGCGCCAGACTCGCTTTCTCAATCGAGCCGGAGCAAGGACCGGGTGCCACTGCTCAGTGCTTCGCTGGGCAGTGCCTGGTCGTTCGTTTTCACTTTGGTCGCACGGCCGACACAAAGCCGTCGGCCGTGGCACCCTTTGCACGTCACTTCGTCGGCGTGCCGTTCGCGGGCGTCGCAGTGGTGGGGGCGGCGGGGGCCGTGGGGGAAGGCGTCGTGCCGGGGCTTGAAGGCTTGATCACCGGCTTCACCGCCGGCTGGCGAATCTTCGACGCCAGCGCCGCATCGAGTGCCGCACGCACATCCGGTTCCAGCCCTTCATCCGCTGCCTTCTTCAGTTGCTTGCGGGCCAACTCAAATCGCCTGTCGGTCTGCATCAGGACGGTCACATTCAACCAGCTCGAGGCGCTGCCGACGCGATTGGCGTATTCCACCGCGCGGTTCACCAGCGACGCACGTCGCGCCGAGGTGAGGTTCAGCAGATCGGTGTCCAGTTCGCGCGACGCGAGCGTCGGATCCGCGCGATACGCCTGCCGCATCATCGCCGCGGCGTTGTCGGCTTCGCGGTTCTCCAGCAGCGCGAGCGCCAGCAGCCGCATCGTCGCGAAGTCCTCGTGATCCTTCTGCACCAAGTCGCGCCAGATCTTGGTCGCGTCAGCGCTGCGCCCGTTGCGGAACGCGATGAGGCCCCTTTCGAAGGGTGTCGGCTCCGGCGCCGGCGGCGGCTTCTGAGCCTCCGCGCTCGGACGCGTCGCGCCGGGGATCAGGTTTGGGTCGTACAGGTACACCACGCCTCCGAACGGACGCGGGATAAATGCGGGAATCTGATATCCGTTCCAGTACACCACGCGCGACGAGCCGTTCCACAGCACGGTGTACCCGCCCCATGGGTAGTAGCCCCAACCGTGTGGCAGCGGGGAAGAAGGATGCCACTGCGCCGGCGGCACACTGGGAGTCGAGCCCGGCATGGTCACCGGGAACGTCGGGTTCGGCGAGATCATGGGATTCGCGCCGGGGTTGCCCCGCACGTCCCACTGGTTGTTCACGGGTGTTGCCGCCGGCGGCGCTGCGTTCGGGCCGATGGCCGGCGGGGGAGCCGATGGAGCGGGTGCCGGGCTGACGGGCGTCGGACGGGTCGGCACCGAGTTCGGATTGCTCGGCGTCATCAGCGGGTTGGCGCCCGGGTTGCCGCGGGTCTCCCACTGATTCGGCTGATTCTCGCCCGGGAACTGCCGCGCACCCGCCGCATGTCCCGACGCGACCAGCCCTACCAGACCAGCGACGGCAACAATCCACGTCGCTACCGCGTCGGCGTTTGCTCGCCGCGTGCCGAAAGGCTGTACCCTGTTCATGGTCGTTCTTCCGTTCTGTTTGCCCGCTCGCATGTCCATGGCTCCCATCCCCACCCCGTCCCACCCCGTCCCGCACGAGCCTTTGAACGTCCCCCAGAGCGACATTTCCCCACCCGACGCCTCCGTAGCTTCGTCCACCCCTTCTCTGAGTATGAGCGTACCACACCTATCGACCGGGAGTTCCCTGATTCCCGCTTCCAGCCGCACGCCGATGCCGCGACACGCCGCGCGCCGCCGGGATGCCGCTCTCCCCGCGTTTCTCGGGTCGGATTCCGTTCGCATTGGGGTTCTGGCGTTGCTGCTCGCCAGCTGTGGCCTGACCGGCTGCGGCGTCTTTGGTTCCTCTGTCACGCGCGACGCCACGCTTACGTCCTTTGACGCCGGCACCGTTCTCACCATCGAGCCCAAGTTCCAGGCCTACTACGCCGCCGATCCCAACACCGCTGATTTCTATCTTTCCGACCTCCCCGCCGAGGCCTTCGCCGACGATGCCGACCTGAGCCGCTTCTCCGGGTCGCTGGTGCACGTGCACATGTTCCTCGCGCCCAAGGCCGGCTCGACGCCGATCGCGTTCTCCGCCAACTCGGTCACCGTGCGTCATCTCATCATCGCCGAGGGTCAACTCGGCCAGTACTCCGGCGGCGGGTTCCTCTTGCCCAAGGGCACGGCGGGCGACTCGTCCTTCGGCGGGACGCTCAAGGATGCGTCGATGCGGCTGACCGCGCGCACGCCGGGCTTTGTCGATCGACTCGGGGCCGCCGAGTTCGAGAGCGGGCTGAAGGTTCCCAAGGACGTCAGCCGCGCGAAGCGCATGGCGCTGCTGATGGAGCGTGCGGGTGCATTGATGGTGATCAAGTCGCGCCCGAAGATCCTCGGCAAGGATCAGGACGTCGCGGCACCCGAGCAGCCCGCCGAGGAACCGGCGCCGCCGCCCACGGTCGTGCCCGAGATGAATACCAAGCCGGAAGAAGCCCCGAAGCCGTAAGCACTCGGGTGCTGCTTCCCAGCGCTTCACTGGGCAGTGCACGGTCGTACGTTGTCGGCGTGATCGCACTGCCGACGCCGAGCCGTCGCAGTGGCACCCCGGAGCGTTACGGATGGTGTGACGGAGCGTCCTGAGGCTTCGCCGCTTCGGGCTTGGGCTGATCGATCTGCTGGGTCGGCTGGGCGTACGCCGTGCGGGGCACGTTCGCGACCAGGCGCAGCTTGAGCCAGATCAGCATGCCCAGCGCGAGCACCAATGTGCAGGCGGACATCAACTGCCGAGCCGTGATTCCGTTGGGCTTCCGCGCCGCCGGATAGCTTGGCGGCGATTGAGAATCGAGTTGCGATCCCTGCCCCATGCGCGCCTCCCGAGTTTCAATTACTGCCCGCCCTGCGTCGGCGGCGTCACGTCGCTTTCCGACTGCTGGGTCTCGACCCTGCTCACGATCACCCGGCCGGTGTACGGCTGCACCGCGATCCGGAAGCGCTGGCTCGAGCCCGTCACCTCCAGCGAACCTTCGTTCGCCGGCGTGGTGCTGCCGGCCGCGGCGACGGGCGAGCCCATCTCGTCGAAGATCAGCGTCGTGCCTTCGTTGAACGACACGTTTTCGAACCGGGCGTCGCCGAAGCGGCTGCCGCCGACGTGCGTCGTGAAGAGCGCGTCGGTGGAGGCGTCGATTGTGGTTCCTGGGACTCGGACGATGGTGTACGAGGTCGAAGATGCATCAAAGACCACCGCGCGGCTCTGCTGCATGGCCAGGGCGTCCGACTGGGCCTCGCTGATGTCCGCCACGATCGACCGCAACGCCGCCTGCACGCGCAGCACCCCGGTCTGGCTGAACGCCGGCGCTGCCACCGCGCCGGCGATGCCCAGCACGGTGACGACGATCAGCACTTCAACCAGTGTGTACCCGCGGCGGCGATTCGACATAATGGGAAGCTCCTTCGTGCGTAATCATCCACTCAGGGCGTCGGTAGCGGCTTGTCCTCAGCGTCGAACGACGCGGCCCAGACATCGCCGGTATTTGGGTTGTATATCCACCCGTAGGACGTGGTGGGCGACGAATCCGGGGCGTTGCCGATGCTGATGACTGTCGCGTTGTCGCCGCCGACGTGCATGTTGACCGGCGCGTACTTGAAGTAGCCATCGCCGATGATCTCGCCCCAACTGCCGTCGCCCGCGCTCACGGTCGGGAAGCGGGCGCCGTTGCGGACGTAGTACACGCTCACGGCCTGGCGGAGTTTCACGAGCTGGTCGATCGTCGCTTGCGTCTTCGCGTCGGTCGTCGCCCGCGAGTATTGCGGCACGACGATCGCGGCGAGGATGCCGAGGATCACGACGACGACCAGAATCTCGACGAGTGTGAAGGCGGTGTTGCGGAGCCGTCGCATGGCAAGTTCCCTGCGGGTCGGTTCGGAAAAGAAGCCCGGCGATCAGCCGGGCCTCTGTGGGTCTCGAAACCGGCGAGCCCCGGTAAGGGCCCGCCAGGTGCAATTCGTGCGGACCTTCGATTAGGAAGGCAGCTTGGTGCCGCCCGTCATGATCGAGCCGAACACCTTGTCGTCGTCGTTGGTGTTGTCGTTGGGGTCGTTGTTGAAGAACGCGGCATACAGCGTGTTGTTGGACCAGACCCAGCCGACATCGCCGTGGGCAGTGCCCACCGTGCTCAGGTTATTGAAAGGATTCTTCGGAGCGGCCTTGATGTAGCCGCCCTCGATCATGGCCTGCCACGGCGTGTCGCCGGTGAGGTCCGGGTAGTTGTTGGTGCGGGCGCGGAACAGCTCGATCTGGTTGTTCAGCGTGTCCAGCTGAGCCTTGATGTTGCCGGCCTGGGCGTCCTGCGTCGCGTTCGTGAACTGGGGAACGACGATCGCGGCCAGAATGCCGAGGATGACGACGACGATGAGAATTTCGACGAGCGTGAAAGCCTTGCGAACGGTGCGCTTCATGGTGACTCCTTGCGTGCGGGGCGATTGCCCCAACTTGCTCGACCCCGCTCGATCCGTGACTCAACGGTCGGCGCGAGGAACCTGTAATCCCCTCCCGGCTCGCGAGAGCGCGGCCGAGCTCGGCCGTCCGTCGCCGCGCGACAGACCAGCCGACAGGAGAAACATCGGAAACACCAAGGCTCAAGGAAAGGGGTGCGCACGAATGGACACGCGACCGAGACGCCTGTGCCGTCTGTAACGCCTGTGCCAAAACGAACCCCACGCGCAAGCGTGGGGTGGGTGGGGCTTTCCAACCACAAAGGGCGCGAAACCCGCTCTCCGATTGCGCGGCGGGTTCGCGTTGGCGGTCCCCCGGCGCGACTGATGCCCTGTGGCTTGGGCGCGAATGTTCCAGACGCATCAGTCGCGCGGCTCCGAGCAGCCGCGGACTGATGGCACCCGCCGAGGGCACAGAGCGATGTGGCGGGGCCTGGAAGGCCCCGCCACAGTCCTCCGACCGCTGCACGTCCAAGAAAAAACCGCGGCGCTCATCGCGCCGCGGTTTTCGTAGTTGCATCGGACTGTCTTGACCCTAGTGCCTTATGCCTAGTGCCAAGTGCCTCTGTCTTGCCTCAGGCAATCTTCGCGATCGCCTCGCCCTTTTCGAGCTTGGTCTCGACGGCCTTGACCAAGCCGCCGACGGTGCGTCCCGGGCCGAGGATCTGGCCCATGACGTTCTTGGCGGGGCTGAGGATGAGGGTGACGATCTTGCCGATGGCCTCGTCCTTGGTGGGGAACTCGGAGAGCTGCTTGCAGCCTTCCTTGCCCTTGAAGACGGTGCCGTCGAGGATCGCGCCACGCAGCTCGACCTTGGGCATGTCCTTGGTCAGCGTGACGACCTCGCGGGCGAGCTCGACGATCGACGAGCCGCCGTAGGCGATGGCGGTGCCGCCGGTGAAGAACTCGGACAGCGGCTTGAGCTTGTGGTTCTCAAGGGTCTTGGTCGCCAGCGCGTTGCGGACGACGGTGACCTTGATCTTCTTCTTGGCAAGGCCGGAGCGGAGCTTGTGGGTGTCCTTGGCGTTGAGGCCACGGACGCCGATGACCATCGCTTCCTGCACCTCGCCCATGCGCGTGGTGTAGTCGCGCATGATCATGTTTTTCACGGTCTTTGACATAAGACGTTCCTTTCATGCCGCGGAACGAACCGCGGCGAGGTGGTTCACTCTTCGGTCTCGGCGGCGTTGACGTAGCGGACGGGGACGCCCGGGGTCATGACGCCGCTGACGGTGATCTTCTTGATGTACACGCCCTTGGCGGTGGCGGGGCGGACCTTCTCGATGGCGCGGATGAAGTGCTCGAGGTTCTCAACGAGGTCGGTGTCCTTGAACGACATCTTCCCGATCACCGCGTGCACGTTGCCGCCCTTGTCGGCCCGGTACTCGACCTTGCCGGCCGAGTATTCCTTGACGGCCTGGGGGACGTTGGTGGTCACGGTGCCGGCCTTGGGGCTGGGCATGAGACCCTTGGGGCCCAGGACCTTACCGAGCTTGGAGACGACGCGCATCATGTCCGGGGACGCGATGGCGACGTCGAAATCCATCCAGCCCTTCTCGATCTCGGCAACGAGCTCTTCGCCGCCGGCCTTGAGGGCGCCGTTGGCCATAGCGTCCTTGGCGACGTCGCTCTGGCAGAAGGCGATGACCTTCTTGGTCTTGCCGATGCCCTTGGGGAGGCTGAGCGAGCCGCGCAGAGCCTGATCGGCCTGGGCGGTGTCGATACCAAGGTGGAAGCAGACGTTGACGGTCTGATCGAACTTGGTGGGCTTGAACTTCTTGAGGGCTGCGATGGCGGCCGCGGGTTCAACCGGGTCCTTCACGCGCAGCGGGTTGTTGTTCTTGGTGCGCTTGGTGGTGTACTGCATGGGTGTGTTCCTTTCTCGTTGTAGAGTTGATTAGCCTTCCACAACGGTCACACCCATGGAGCGTGCCGTGCCTTCGATGATCCGCATGGCGGCTTCAACGCTGGCGGCGTTGAGGTCGGCCTGCTTGGTCGCCGCGATCGCCTTGACCTGGGTCTTGGTGATCTGACCGACCTTGTTCTTGTTGGGGACGCCCGAGCCCTTCTCGACCTTGGCCGCATCCTTAATAAGGACGCTGGCGGGCGAGCTCTTGACCTCAAGGTCGAAGCTCTTGTCGTTGTACACCGTAACGATGCAACCAACGACCTTGCCCTTGAAGGACGCCGTCGCGGCGTTGAACTTCTGGATGAACTGACCGGGGTTCACGCCCTTGGAGCCCAGCACGGGACCAAGCGGTGGCGCAGGCGTCGCCTGCCCACCCGGGGCCATGATCTTGAAAACCTGTGTGACTTCTTTTTTCGCCATCGATATCAACCTCCCACCGTCCGCCGAGAGCCGTGCCAACCCGCCATACGAGCGGGAGACGAGCGGCTCCAGGAACCCCGGGCGGCGAAGCCCATGTGCCTGTCCGCCAAGGCCTTGCGGCATGGCAATCAGGTGGGGTCGGAGCGGTAGTACACGCGGTCCGAGTTGTCCCTCCCCTGGGCGTGCGCTTCGGGGTGGGTCGAAATACTAGGCCCAACCACGACTTGCGGCAAGGCGATGGGCTTGGAGCATCGGGCGGACTGCGTTCATTCAGGGCGACGCGGGGGTTCCTTGACCAAGCTGCGCAAGCTCGCTTCGCCACTCGTCTGTTTGGTCTTTGTATGATGTCGTCGTCTGCGGGTGATCGATCGCGTCGGCGAGGCCGTGCAATTGCCGCGAGGCGACCTGAAACGCTTCGGCATCGCCGTTCAGCCAGAGAACCCGGCACAGGTGCGTCAGGTGTTCTCCCTTTTTGAGGAGATCATCCACACTGCCCAGTCCGGCGGCGATGCGCCGATCGAGCAGGTCGATCACCTTGCGCGACCATGTGATCGCGGCGATCAGATCGCCCTTGCTCATCGCGACCGCCGAGTGAGTTCCGTAGAGCGGGAAAAGGTACGTATGTTCGACGTAGGGATTGCCCGCGTCCACGCCGACAAAGGGAGCCGAGGAGTCCGCGACGCCGATCGCCCAGGTACCGATGTCCGATCGTCCGGCGTCCAGCGAGAGATTGGCACAGTGCAGGGCGTGCAGCAGCAGTTGCGCATGATGGTGCCCCACGCTTGGCTCGCTCTTGACAAGGCGCTGCGCGTGCTGGACCGCCTGAACCGCGTGAGGGATCGCCTTCGCTGGATCGGCCTCGGTCTTGGCGAATCTGGACTCGATGTGGGCCGCCGCCTCGCACGCACGCCACGCGTCGGCGTCCAACCGGAGCATCTGGTCCACCACCCGCGCCGCTCGATCCCGCCACGCCGCGGCATCCCCGACGCCATCGTCCAGTGCGAGTTCCTCGAAACGCGTGCAGCTCCAGAACAGGTTGCTGAGGATCGGCAAACTGCCCGGATAAGCCGCGGCAAGGCTTTCGTCGAGCGCGAGCGCGCGACCGTACTGGTCGAAGCCGCCCTGCCTCCGGCCCGCGGCCTTCTCCATGTCGCCCTGCTTGACGATCGCGATCGAGTACTCGTGCCCCAGTTCCGCGGAGCGGTCGCCCGCCTCCCACAACTGTTCGTACGCGCGAAGGGCTGCGGCCCGCAGCGGAGCGGCCTCGGCCTCGCGTCCACGTTCGAGTCGCGCGTCCGCCGAAGCGCCGAGATACCGGGCGCCGATGCGCATGACGCGATGGTCGTTCGGCATCCGCGAACCGATGCGTTCGACCTCCGGCCCGATGGATTCGAGCAGCGACTCGCGCTCGGCGAGCGAGCCGATCCGCGGTGCCAGCGGCGTGAGCACCCTCGAGACCACCGCGTCGAGCGCGGTGATCGCTGCGTTCTGGGCTTCCATCTCGCGGCGGAGCGACAGGCCGGAGAACACCGCCGCCAGTGTGAGCACGCCACCCGCAACGCCGATGAGGGTTGCCGCCGCGCGATTCCGCGCCGCGAACTTGCGCGCAATGTACAGCACGCCGAACGGCCGCGCCGTCACCGGACGTCGTGTGAGGAACCGCTCGAGATCGTCCGCGAATGCGCTCGGAGACTGGTAGCGGCGTTCCGGCTCTCGCTCGACGCTCTTTGCCAGGATCGAATCCAGATCGCCCCGGAGTTCTTTCACCACCGACGAGGCTCGCGTCATCGGCGCGTGCAGCAGTTGGTGCATGAGCGTGCCGATCGGGCCTTCGGCGCCGATGTACGGGTGCTGGCCCGTCAGCACTTCGAACGCGATGAGGCCCAGCGAGAACGTGTCGGATCGGGCGTCGATCGCGCGGCTGTTGCCGGAGAGGTGCTCCGGGCTCATCGCGCGGAGCGTTCCCAGAAAGTTGCCGGGAGCGGTCAGGAGCATCGAGGCGCCGGCGTCGCGGTCGGAGGCGCACGCCAGGCCGAAGTCGAGCACCTTGGGGGTGCCCGTCGCGTCCACGAGGATGTTCCGCGGCGAGAGATCGCGGTGCAAAATGCCGTTCTGGTGGGCATGGCCGACCGCGTAGCAAAGCCGTACCAGCAGTTCCACTTTCTCGCGGAGCGATAGGCGGTTCTCCTCGGCGTACTGCGCGATCGGCACGCCGTCCACAAACTCCATCGCGATGTAGAGCGTTCCGCCCAGATTTTCGTCGATGCCGCACGAGTACACCCGCGCGATCCCTTCGTGATTCAACCGTCCCAGCGCCTCAGCCTCGAACTCCATCCGGCGAAACTCGGCTTCGCTGAAGACCGGGCGCATCAGCTTGACCGCAACTTGTCTGCGTGTACGGGGTTCCTGGGCAAGAAACACGGTGCCGAACCCTCCCCGCCCCAGCATCCGAACGACCCGATAGGGCCCGATCTGTTCGGGCGGCCGTGCCGCCAGCGATGCGAGCCCCGCCGCGGTCTGGGCGACGGGGGTGCCAAGAAACTCGCCGGTGGGGGAGTCGTGCTCGAGCAACGAAGCCACGTAGTCGCGCACCGCCGGCGACACACCCGCCTCGTGATCGAGAGAGACCTTGCGCTGTTCCGGCGCCGCGGCGCGCACGCGGTCGAATAGATCGAAAGCCAAGGCGATGTCGTCATTCGTCATCGACGACTCTCCCGTTGCTCGCGCGAGTGTCACCCTCGGCAAGTTCGCGCGCGAGCCACGCCTTGGCCCGATTCCAACGCGATCGGACCCGGCTCAGAGGCATGTCCAGAGCGGTCGCGATCTGCTCGAGTTCCAGCCCTCCCCACAGGCGCAGCTCGGCGACCGCCGCGCTCTCGTCGCAGACGGCGGCGAGCGCGACCATCGCGTCCTCGATCTCGAGCGCGTCCAACTGCGTCCGGCGGGGGACCAGGCCGTCGGTGTGCATGCTCACGCGGCTCATCCGTCCGCCTCGCTTGAGCGCCTGCTCTCGGCGCACGGCCTCGATGACCACTCGGCGCATGATGCGAGTCAGCGTCGCGATCACCCGCGCCTCGTCATTGAAGTCGACTTTGCGCTGATCGGCGAGTCGGAGATAGGCCATGCTGACGAGCGAACTGGCGTGGATCCAGCGCTGCGCGCGATCTCCCGCGACGATCTGTCGGGCGATGCTGCGAGCGTGTGTATACACCTTGGGCATCACTCGCCCCAGGGCTTCAAGATCGCCAGCCGCGGCGCGTGTCAGGTCACGAAAGCTGTCCTCGGGCATGAAGGTCCCCTACACGCTGCTGCCGCCGGATCCGGACGGGAGCGATTCCGTTCAGACACGCCATTGTAAACGATCTCGTGCAGTTTGCGGCACGTTTTCGGATGACGCTCGCGACGGTGCGATTAAAAATCTTTGTTTGGGCGCGCATCGGCGCGCTCGCTCCACGCCATTGACATGCGGTGGTGAGCGCGGGGCCGAGCCAGGCGGTGGCTCGGCTTTGCGATTATCGGCTCTTTGGAACCAACCCAATTCGGGAGTGTTGTATGCTGCGCACTGGTCGTTTGCACATGTCGAGATTGAACGCCGCGGGGCTTGCGGTCGGTGTTGCGGCTGTTTTGGCTCCAAGCGCGATGGCTCAGACGCGGACCTGGCGCAATTCGACGAACGGCACATTCTCGGTCACGGGCAACTGGGTCGGCAGCATCGTTCCGGGCCCCGCGAATCCCGCGGTCTTCGGGTTGAACGCCGGCACCACCCCGTTCACGGTGACGTTCACCGGCGGCGTGACCAACGCGGGGCTGACGATCTCGAATCAGCGACCGATCTTCAACCTCGCTGGCTTTACCTACAACATCAGCGGTGACACGAACATTGGCGGGACCAACGCCCCAGCGTTGACGATCAACAATGGAACACTGAACACCCGCGCTGGCGGGGGACTCGCGTATGTCGGCCGGAACGTCGGTCAGACCGGCAGCCTGTCGTTCGGCTCCGGCGCCATTTCCACCGGCATCAATTTCGTCGGCGCTGCGGGTAGCGGCACCGTGGCCATCGATTCTGGCGCTGTCGTGACGAATCGCAATGGCGAGGCGCTCACCATCGGTGAGCAGGTCGGCTCGACCGGCCTTGTGACGGTCTCTGGTGCAACGTCGCGTCTCATCGTCCCTGCCGATCTCTTCCCCGGCCGTAACGGCAACGGCACGCTCCGGGTCGAGAATGGCGCGGTCGTGACAACCAATCGGCTCGCCGTCGCCAACGGCAACGGCACCGGACTAGTCGTCATCAGTGGTCCCGGATCGCGTCTTGAAAGCACTGGCAGCGACGGCCGAAGCGGAGCCGATGGCGCCGGGCAGGGCACCATCATCGTGGAGAACGGCGGGGCATTCACCCACGGGGTCTTCATGCACGGCGGTGGCGGACCTGGCGCCCGCGGCGATTTCATCGTGCGGGGCACCGGTTCCACCATGACTACGCAGTTTCTCCACTTGGGCGATGGTGGCGGTACTGGCACGCTGCGGGTTGAGAACGGCGGCGTCGTCACATGCAGCGGCGGCATCGACCTGACACGGTTCAGCGCGAACTCGGTGGCGTCCCTCACGGTTGACGGCGCCGGTTCGGTCTTCAACGCCGGGAACCTGGCAACCTCCAACGGCGGGCTCGGCACGATCGTTATCGAGAATGGCGGGCGCATCAATCTGACCGGCGAGATGAACGCCGGCTGGCCCGGCAGCCGCCAGACGTGGACCGTCCGCGGCAGCGGGTCGACCGCGCAGTTCGGATCGATCTTCCGCGTCAACGACGCCCAGTCCGTGCAGATCCGCGTCGAGTCCGGCGCGACCTGGAACAGCACCGATCGACTCGAGCTCGCCAACAACGCGGCCACGAGCGTCAACCTCCTCGTCACCGGCACCGGTTCGACCATGACGCTCGCCGGGGAACTCGCATCCAATAGCGGCGCCGCGGCCGTCGAGGTGTCGAACGGCGCGACCCTGACGGCGCTCAACGGCTTCCGTCTTGGTGGTGGGTATACAAACGCTCCCAGAAGCCTCCTCGTCCGCGGCACCGACTCGCGGCTCATTGCCGGCGATTCGCCCAACACCGGCGGAAGCTTCTACGTCGGCTACGAGAGCACCAACAGCACTGCCACGATCGACCAAGGCGCGAAGCTGACGATCAACTCCGACGCGTTCGTCGGCCATCGAGGCACCGGTGTCCTCACCGTGTCGGGTCTTGGAACCACTCTGCAGTCGCCCTATCGGTTGCACGTCGGTTTGCTGGACAATCCAGGCTCCTCGGGAATCTTCAATCTTCTTGACGGTGCGATGGCCGAACTCGGTTCGCTCCGCATGGCCGATTCCACCGGCTCTGGCACCACTGCCGCGAACCTCTTGGGTGGTTCGTTGATGACCCTTTCTCAGGGGGTCGAGGTCTTTGAGAGCGCGGTCATGACGGTTTCCGATGGCTCCGGACTCGAAGGGGGCGGGGGTATGGGGATCGCTGGCACCGCGACGCGGCCTGCTGAAGTTGTTGTCCGTAGTGCCGGATACGTCTTCATGAACGGCAACATCGACATCGGCAGCAATCTCCCCCGCACCGACGTCGGCATTCTGACACTCGACGGCGGCACCGCGTTCACGCTCCAAACCATGCCGGTCTTTGACAACGGCATCCTCCGCGGCGTCGGTCTCGTGGAGGGACACGTTTCCGCCAGCGGCATCATCCGCCCCGGCCTGCCCCTCGGCGACCTCACCGTCCGCAGTCTCGACTTCAATCCGAACGCCCGGCTCGAGATCGAACTCGGCGGCACCGGTGCGGGTCAATTTGATCGCGTGGTCGTTCAGAACGCGACGAACCTCAACGGAACGCTCGCCGTGTCGCTGGCGAACGGCTTCGTCCCTGTCGCCGGTCAGACCTTCGATGTGCTTACCGCCGATACGCGAAATGGCACATTCACGAGCATCGCCGGCTCCGATCTCGGTGGTGGCCTCGCCCTACTCCCTCAGTATCTGCCCGGCGGTGTTCGCCTCGTCGTGGATGCAGTGACGGCCATCGATATCCCACAGACACAGGTGGCGGTGTACGAGGGGTTCGCGAACAGCTTGGCCGCCAACGCGATCTACGCCGTCGCACCCGCTCAGAATGTGGCCGCGAGCGCGATTTGGTCGAGCGATGATCCCAGCATCGTGATCGTGGACGCGAACGGCAAGGTCCGCGGCATCGCGCCGGGCACCACGACGATTCGCGCGACGTACGCCGGCTTCACAGATTCGGTGACCGTGATCGTGGCCCCGCTTCCCGTACCCGGCGGCTTGCAACCCGGTCTGGATGTCGAGTATCGCAAGCTCTACTGGCCTGACTTTGCCACGCTTACCCCGGTTCTGACCGAGGCTCGTCCGCAAGCCGCCATCCCGTTCAATCCGAACTGGGGTGTCTATGGCACGCTCACGAATCAGGGCGATGCGAGGCTCGGCGGCATCATGACCGCGACCCTCCTCGTCCCTGCCGCGGGCGACTACACGTTCCAGTTGCAGGACGGCTTGGGCGCCAGTCGGCTGCTGATCAACGGAGTGCCCGCTGTCGTCGAGATGAACGGGGTCTGGTTCAACACCCAAAGCACGGGCGTCGTCAGCCTCCCGGCCGGACCGGCTTCGATCCGGTTCGAGTACTCCAAGTACGGGAACTACGGTGGCTACGGCCATGCCTTGCTCTGGAGCGGGCCGGGAATCCCGAGTCTCGTTGAAGTGCCCGCCGCAGCGTTCGCATCGCCGGGCGTCGCCATGAACTACTACGCCCTGCCGCAGGCCATCATCCCCCAGAATCCCGAGCAGTACGTTCCGGCGAACTACCCGATCTTCGCGACGGGGATCTCTGCTGACCTCAACTATCCGGTCAGTGTCTTCCCCAACTTCACAACCACGCTGAGCTACAACACCGGGGCGACCTTCAGCGGTTGGCTTGTGGTGCCGCAGTCCGCGACGTACACCCTCCGCTTCCGCTGCGACGACGGCGCACGGCTCTATGTTGCGGAGAATCTCGTGGCTCGCTCCCAAGGCGATGAGCGCGTCGTTCAGGTAGCGCTCGATCAGGGACTGAACGCGGTCCGCGTCGAGGCCTATCAGGTGGGCTATGACCAAGCATTGACCCTCGAGATCGAAGGCCCGGGCATCGCCCGCCAGGCGGTTCCCGCGACCGCCTTCTGGCGCGGCACCCCGGTCGCCGTCTGCGTGGGCGATCTCAACAACGACAACTTCGTGGACGACTCCGACTTCGTGCTATTCGCCGAGGCGTACAACATCCTCGACTGTGCTGATCCGACGATGCCCGCTGGATGCCCCAGCGACCTCAATGGCGACGCGTTCGTGGACGACTCCGACTTCGTGCTCTTCGCGGAGGCGTACAACGCGCTGCTGTGCCCCTAACTCCGATGTGTTGACGCCCGCGGCATGCAGAGCATGAGGTCCGCCAACTCCACGAACTCTTCCAGCAACGACACGACAGTCCTCGCTTGCCACCGCATAACCGATCTTCTGGAAGGTCCGACATCCTCAGGCCGAGCTGTTTGTCATCTCCCCGAACTTTGTCAGGGATGTCTCCGGTCTATGCAGCTCTGCGCGGTCAGTGCTTTCGCGTTGATCGCGGCGAAGCCCACTGACCTTGCAAAGCAAGCTCAACGGCACGTTCATGGCACGTCACGGGCAGAGCAGATCGTTGTACGCCGCGGCGAAGAGCACGAAGTCCGCATCATCGACGAACGCGTCGCTGTTCAGGTCCGCGGCACACCCCGGCGGCATCGCGGGATCGGCGCAGTCGAGCGTGTTGTACGCGCTGGCGAAGAGCACAAAGTCCGCATCGTCCACGAACCCGTCCCCGTTGAGATCCGCGGGGCAGGTGTTGCACGTTTTGACGGTGTTGAGCGCGGCACCGAGGAACGCGAGCAACTGGGCGTCGGAGACCGCGGCGGGGTTCGAGAGGTCGGCGCCGATCAATGCCGTGGGGACGACCGGTGCCGCGAAGCGGGCGTAGCGAAACTCCGCACGCAGATCCGGGTTGAACGGCACGAACGGGTTTGGATCAACGACCCCCGGCGCCAGCGGCGGGCGCAGCGTGCTGGTGTTGTGCACGAATGGATCAAAGATCGACACCTTCTGCCAATCCGTGTACGACACCAGTCCGGCCTGCACCGTCGCGGGCATGTCGTCACGGCGGTAGCGGGCATGCACAACCCACTGGCCCCCGAGCGGCTGGCGCAGACAGATCACGTGCGGCCCGATCTTCACAAGCTGCAAAACAGTCTCGGCTCCCGGTGCATCGGACAGGATGAGCTGCGAGTCGCCGTTGATCGTGGTCTTGACCTCGTACTGAAACCGCGCCGGGTTCGCGAACCCGTAGCCGGTGGAGAGAAAGACGTAGTTCTCGCCGCCGGGAGTCCATGTGGCGGGGGTGATGCTCCGTGGTGTGCGCAGCATGAGCCCCGCGAGCGAGAACTGGGACGAGGGCACCGACACGCCGTCGCGCCCGGTAGCACGAACCGATGCGGTGATCGCAAAGTCGCCGGTGACGGGCTTGAAGACCAGTGGACCGCGGTAGTTCTGGTACCAGGTGACGGTGTGCGGGATCATCGTCATCGAGCCCGGCGTCGCGATGTTGATGTTCCAGGTCTGCAGCGGGTCGTTGGGCCACGACTCGGCCTGCTCGATGCGGGTCCAGTTGGTGAGCGTCGCCGCGTTGTCGAACTCGTCGGTCAGGCAAGCGGGGCCTTGGGCGAGCCCGCGTGCGGCAAAGAGGGCGGCAACGAGAGCGGGAAACGCGAGAGTTCGGGCCATGGGCTGCTCCTGGCGTGCCGCGGGGCGCGGCTCGACAGGCGTATACGCGGAATGCGGGTTCAAAGTGCGCACCGAATATGGCGATGGTTCTGGCGCGGTCGCAGAGGACGCCGCCCCGGCCTTGACGGGGCGGTGGTGGGGTGGTGGGGCGGTGGGGCGGTGGTGCCGGAGCTTGGACGGAGTACGGGCGTGCCGCAGAGCGAGCAGGGCGCGAGGATCTCGACACCGATGCCTGCGGCGAACGGGCACGTTGCGCGTGGAACGCAGTGGGTGAGGCGGCGATCGTGGGTCGGGCATCAAGGCGCGAGATCGTGCGACTCGAAACAAAGCTCGCCGTGGCGAACCTCGCGCCCGATGTCGGGTCGAATAGACAGGCTGGGTGCTAGGGGCAGAGCAACGTGTCATACGCCACGGCGAAGGCGCTGAAGTCGGTGTCATCGACGAAGCCGTCGGAGTTGAGGTCGGCCGGGCACCCGGCGGGCATGGACGGGTCGGCGCACTCGAGGATGTTGTACGCGCTGGCGAAGATCTGGAAGTCGGCGTCATCGACCAGCCCGTCGATGTTCAGGTCGCCGGCGCAGGTGTTGTACGTCGCGTTGCTGCACCACGACAGCGTGGCGCCAGGTGTTAGGACCTTGACGGTGAGGCTGGCGGCGAGGTTGGCGCTGATGGTGTCGGAGTAGACCGTGCCGCCGAGCATGCGGTAGTCCTGGATGACGCAGAAGAGGCGACCGTCGACGTCGCGTGATTGTCCGACGGGGACGGTGACGGTCATGCTCGCCGAGGCGGGCGCGGTAAAGTTGAAGTTGGTGGGTGCGCCGAAGCTGAATGTGGCGCTCGCGGACTTTGCCGCACCGGGGTCGGTGGCAGCGGTGCTGCCGCTGAACGTGCCGGTGAACTGGATCTGCACGGGAGTGCCGGCGGGGAGCGTGGCGGAGGTGACGGTGTAGCGATCGCGGAACCAAGCTTTGGGTTCGCCGCCGATCCAGGAATCGATCCACAGGAAAAGGCCCCATCCGGGCGAGTTGGTAGCGGAGCCGGAGCCGGCAAAGCTCATGCGGCCGTAGGTGCTGGAGATGAGCCACGTGCCGGTGGAGGTGCCGAAGGCGGAGGTGTCAGTGGCGGTGCCGGGGGTGTTGAGCGTGGTGCCGGGGAGGACGGAGGTCCAGCCGGTGTCGAGGCGGAGCTCGGGCGTGGTGCCGCCGCCGACGCGGTTGACGAGGCGCATGTGGTTCTTGACGCCGCAGACGGGCTGGGCGAATGCGGCGGGGGCGAGGACGGCGACAGCGAGCGCGAGCGGGAACACAGATCGCATGGGGGAGGCTCCACGAACTTGGAAAGACGTGATGGTACGAGCAGCGTCAAATGCCGCGGCGTGGACTCGGCCGGCGTTGCGGACACCGCTGTCGGCTCGCTGGCGTGGGATTGCTGGTGGTGGGCGGATCGGGTCTGCAAAGACTTCATGAATGGCTGGCAATGCCCGAACCGTGTGTCACCTTTGACGGATCATGACTCACATGCCAACCGTATCTCGCGGCCTTTCCCGTTCATTCCTGTGCACTTCAGCGGCGGTTGTCGCAAGTGCTGTCTTGTCAACGGCTTCCGCCGCTCCCGGTGCCGATGGCTTCGACTGGGCCACCATCGGGGCGGTCGGGAATGCGGCGTATGCCGGTCCCGGGCCGCGGTCGGGGCGGGGAAGCGTGAGCTACCAATACAAGATCAGCAAGCTGGAAATCACGACATCCCAGTGGCTTGAGTTCACGAACGCGTTCAGCACCCAGACCGACGCTTACAACTTCACTGCGTTTGGGCCGACATACTGGGGGGCGACGTTCGATCCGACGTACAGCGGCCCCGGAGTCCGCTACCGCTTGCGCCAGGGCGACCCCAACGCCGGGATGCGCCCCGTGGGCGGCATCTCCTGGCGTGACGCGGCGCGGTACTGCAACTGGCTGCACAACGGAAAGTCTTCGACCCTTGCGTCGCTTACGACAGGTGCGTACGACACGACCACCTTCGGCGGCAACCGCACGATCGGCTACACCGATGCGGCCACGCGATTGCCCGGCGCGAAATACTGGATCCCGTCGCTGGACGAGTGGATGAAGGCCACGTACTACGACCCCGATCGGTTCGGCACTGGCGCCGGAGGCTGGTGGGATTTCACGAACCGCAGCAACCAGCAGGGCGTATCGGGTCTGCCGGGTGTCGGGACCACGAGCGCGGGGCTGCGATTGGATTTTTCGGCGGAGTGGACGATCCCTCTCGGCGCGTACTCAAACGTGACTTCGCCGTGGGGTCTTTGGGACACCAGCGGCGGGGCGACGGAGTGGACAGAGGAGTGGGCCGGCACGACGAATCTGAACAGACTACTTGCTGGCGCGGCAGCAGGATTCTCTACCATGATTGACGGCATCTCCGGTGAGAGAGGAACGAGTTTCGATCCGCAGTTGCTCTCAGCAAACGAAGGACTTCGTATTGCTAGCCTCGTGCCGTCACCTGCGACGCCCATTCTTCTCGGGAGTTTTGGGTTGACCGTATTGTCAAGGAGGAAGCGATGACTCGATCCGCTGTAGCGTTGCCGCTGTTCGGAAGTCTGTTGGCGTTCTTTAGTATCGCAGTCCCGCATGCGTTGGCAGGGTCGCCGCGATTCTCGGTTACGGCCTACAAAGCGAACGGCGATCAAGCTCAATTCGACTGCGGGATCGGCAACCCGAACGGACAATGCCCGGATTTCGGATCGGCGCAGATCCCGTCCTCCTACACAATCTATTTGAGCTCGGACACCACGAGAGTGAACATTCGACCGATCACGTCGGAAGAAATCCCGCTGTTGATTTTCACCGGATCCGGCGCGACACAGCAGCAGCAGGTCGACATTATTCTGGGAGATGCAACCGCAGTTTCGACGACGGTGCCGCCAGTGACAATCACGGGACAAAACCTCAGCGGGAACCTCGTTCCGGTCCGCATCAACGGCATTCAAGCGCCTGGCTTCAAGTCTCGGTTCTACGGCGCCTGTGCGGGAAGCGGAGCGGGCTTGGACGTGTGGCAGCTTTGGTACTGGCGCTGCATGGACGATACCGGTCGAATCATCGCTCAGACTACTGCTCCGGACGGAGCAATGATCGACGTCGGTAAACTGACAAGTACAACAACAATCTATAATGGCTCGATTCAGTCATTGCTTGTTTCGGGAAATCTCATTGGTAACCTGCAGGGTCGTTCGGTCGAGGTTTTCAACGGCGACATCGTCGCGATGAACGTGGGCGGCATCATGTCAGGCCCCGTTTATGTGGAGAATGGCCGAATTCAGAGTCTCTCGATCGGGACACTTGAATCGCCGGATTACTCCATCGAGAATGCACTGTCTCAACCGGACCCGGCTCAGTACTATCGCGGTCCGGTGTCCGCGAGATTCGGTATCGACCGCCTTACCGCTGGCTCGATCAACAAGACCAACATCATCGCTAACCTCAACGGCACCGGCAACATCGGCTTCGTCAAGACCACGCAGCTATTCTCAAACAGCAGCCTGGTCGGCAACAGCCTCACTACGACTGGGGCCAGCGACAGCGGCGTGCTGGTTCAGGGCTCCACGACTCCGACGAACTCCAAGATGAGCTTCCGCGGCAACGCGACCGAGCCCATCATCCTGAGCGGCGGCCTCGCCGCGGGCACGACTGTCAACATCTCCGGTTCATTGGCGGGCAGCAACGCGCTTGTCACACTTCCGGCGGACGGTCTGAAGGGCCAGATCATCATCAACAGCAAGGATGGACTGCCCGCGAACGCGGCCGACGGCGTTTGGACCGCGCCTGTGCTGGTGGGCGGACAGTCGCTGACAAATCTTCCCTACTACAACGTCAAGTCGAGCGACCTCGGCGGCGGCGCGGTCGGGTTGGTGCCGTTCGGGCTGTATCGAACCGATTCGACGAAGGCGTTGCTGAATGAGAGCATTCCGCTGACCCGCGGCGTGTATCTCGACAGCGGGTTCCGCACGACCAATGTTGCGGACCGGCCGGCGATCGCGTTCTACGGCCCGGTGAAAGTTGTGAACACTCCGGCGAACGCCACGGAGCTCCAGCCGTTCACGGTCAAGATCAGCAACGAGGAGAACACGATCTCGATGGACGTGTCGCACCTGTTCCGGGTTGTGAGGGACCCCACCAGCGCACGCGTGCTCCGGCTGGAGTACCGGAACGCGATGTCCTCGTATCTGCTCACAGGTCGCTACACGATCACGAACAACGCGAGTGGAGAGCGGGTGGTGTGCGATATCAACCAGCCCAATGTTCCCGTTGACATGCTCGGCGGCTACCAGATCGACATCGGGCGTGACTGCAACGACAACAACAAGCTCGACAGCCTTGAGATCGCTGAAGATGTCACGTTCACGCTCGATGTTGCTCCGACCGACGGCATCATCGACACCTGCCCGCACAACGACGCGATCTGCGTCGCGGACATCAACGGCGACTTGCTCGTGGACGATCTCGACTTCACACAGTTCGCGATTGCGTACAACGAGGTCACGAGCCCGTTTGGGGATTTCGACGGCGATTTCGACACGGACGATGCGGATTTCGTGATCTTTGCAGCGTTCTACAACCGCCTTGACTGTACCGATCCGTGGCCGATGTGACCGCCGATCATGCTCTTGAATCGGTCGCGGCCGAAGGCTCTCCTTCGGCCGCTATCCTTTTGGCGCTGGCTTGCGTCGCGATCTTTCCTATAGTCGCCCCCGCTCGCCGCTGGGTCGGATTGTGGCCCCGGCGGGCGTGTCTAGAAAGGACTTTCCAGTGGCCGAGCGGCACTTTGACGTTGTGGTGATTGGCGGCGGACCCGGCGGCTATGTCGGGGCGATCCGGGCGGCGCAGCTCGGGTACAAGGTGGCGGTCATCGAGCGCGACAAGCTCGGCGGCGTGTGCCTCAACTGGGGCTGCATCCCCAGCAAGGCCCTGCTCGCCAACGCCGAACTGATGGAAAAGCTCCAGGAGCGCGAGGCGTGGGGCCTGCAGATCCAGGGCGACGTGAAGTTCGACTGGACCAAGACCATCGGACGCTCGCGCGATGTCGCGAGCAAACTCAACAAGGGTGTTGAGTTCCTGATGAAGAAGAACAAGATCGAGTTCCTCAAGGGCAACGCGAAGATCGTGGCCGCGGCGAAGCCCGGGGCCCGCGGGCCGCAGAACGCGGTGAAGATCCAGGTGCAGGAATGCACGGTGCAGGATCAGTTGACCAGCGCGCCCGCCACGCCCGGCGCGGTGAAGGAAACCATCACGGCGACCCACGTCGTGGTGGCCACCGGCTCGGTCGCTCGCGATCTGCCCTTCGCCAAGTTCGACGGCGACAAGATCTGGGGCGCCCGCGAGGCGATGTTCAACAAGGCCCAGCCCAAGAGCCTGATCGTCGTCGGCGCCGGCGCGATCGGCATGGAGTTTGGGTACTTCTATCACACGTTCGGGACCAAGGTGACGGTCATCGAGATGATGCCGCGGATCTTGCCCGTTGAGGACGACGACGTGTGCGTCGCGATGGAGAAGGTCTTCAAGAAGCACGGCATGGAGATCAAGACCTCCACCGGCGTGACGAACATCGAGAAGACCGCGACGGGCGTGAAGGTCACGGTCGCGCCGATGGTGAACGGCAAGCCGGACGAGAGCAAGAAGGAAACGCTCGAAGCCGAGAAGGTGCTGCTGGCGATCGGCGTGAAGGGCCGCTTCGATGGATTGTTCGATGCGTCGCTGGGGCTCGAGACGTTCAAGGACCACATCAAGACCGATTACGACGCGAGCAAGCCCGAGCCGAGGGGCATCGATTACAAGACGAATCTGCCTGGGATTTACGCGATCGGCGACGTGATCGGCCCGCCGTGGCTCGCGCACGTTGCCGGCGAAGAGGCGATCATCTGCGTCGAGCGCCTCGCCTGGCGCGACGGCAAGACCGAGCACGGCAAGAAGCTCCACGAGCCCATCCCGATCGACTACACCGTCATCCCCGGCTGCACCTACTGCCACCCGCAGGTCGCCAGCGTCGGCTTCACCGAGCGCGCCCTCAAGGAACGCGGCCTGGTGAAGGGCAAGGACTACGACACCGGCACGTTCCCCTTCAGCGCGCTGGGCAAGGCGATCGCGACCCGCCACACCGACGGCTTCTGCAAGATCATCCGTGGTTTGCCCCGCGGCGAGATCCTCGGCGCCCACATCATGGGCGACCAGGCGACGGAGCTGATCGCCGAGCTGTCACTCGCGCGGCGTCTCGAAGCCACGAGCGAGGAACTCATCTGCACGATCCATGCGCATCCGACGATGCACGAGTCCGTGCACGAGGCGGCGCTGGCGAGCGAGGGTCGCGTCATCAACTCGTGATTTCGGTTGGATCCATTGGACACATGAAGTAGACTGCGGCGTCGGAACGGGAAGCGATCCCCTCCCGACGCCGCGGTCGGTTTTGCTGCGAAGGAGCTTGAGGTGCCCGATCTGTTCCGCACTGCCATCGCCGGCTCGTTGGCCGGCTCGCTCGCTTCCTCCGCCCTCGCCGGCGGCGTCACCATCGTCACCCACGGCTTCAACGCTGACATGACGTGGGTGAACGCCATGGCCGACGCGATCGCGCGGCGTGCCGGTGGTGGGGCGACGCCCGGTGTGAACGTGACCCGGGTCAATCTGGTCGTCACGCAGGGCACCAGCGGTCTTGTGGTCGCGCGGACGCCCATCGCCGTCGCGCCCGATGCGACCTTCACCACCGGAGAATTCGTCGTCGCGCTCGACTGGACTGCGATCGACGGTTTCCAGCGCGGTGTGCCCGAACCCGATGTCGGCGAGGACGCGACCCCGACGCAGACGGTGGCGCAGGCGGTGTTCGCGCATTTGCAGACGTGGAACTACGGCGGACGCTCCGTGCTGGCGCACCCGTTCCATGTCATCGGTCACAGCCGCGGCGGAGCGCTCGTCGCGTCGCTCGCACGCACCATGGGCGAGAGCGGCGTGTGGGTCGATCAACTCACCACGCTCGATCCCGTGCCCGTCGCGCTCTTCGGCGATGCCGCGGCTCGTGTGGTCAGCACCGTCGTCTTCGCCGACAACATCTGGCAGAACGTCGCAGCGCCGAGCGGCTCGAGCCTCGCCGGCGCGTTCAACCAGCAGATGGGCAACCTCGGCTCGGGCAACCACAGCCTCATCCACACCTGGTACTACGGCACCATCGATCCGCTCGCGACCGGCGACGGCGAGTGCACCTCGTGCATCAACCCGACGTGGTACACGACCGACGTCGATACGAATCCGCGGGCGCTGAGCGGGTTCTGGTACTCGCGCATCGCGGGGTTGAGCGGGGGTGGAATCCGCACCGGCACGCAGGCGCGGGCGGGGCTGCTCAACACCCTCGGCGGCACCGCGATCGTCGGCACCGGCGGCCGGCTCGCCATCACCACGGCTCAGCCTGCCTGGCCGAATGTCTTCCAGGTGCAGACCGACAAGCCCACGCTCGCGTTTGGCGAGTCCAACGCGACCGACTTCTTCTATCAGTCGACCGGTGCGGGCGTGCAGGTCTCGGTGTACGCGGACGACGATCGCAATCCGGCCACTGGTGGCACCCTGCTCGGCACCGCGTCGTTCGGTGCGGCCGCCGGTCCGACGTTGGTGTCGGTGCCATGGGCCATCACCCCCGCGGCACGCACGCAGCCGTACAACATCTACGTCGCCATCACGGGCGCCGGCGGACGCACACGGATTGACTTCGATCCCGTCGCCGTCACGGTGACCAACCCGCCCTGCCCGGCGGACTTCAACGCCGATGCGTTTGTGGACGATGCGGACTTCGTGATCTTTGCTGCGGCGTACAGCCTGCTCGACTGTGCCGATCCGGCGATGCCAGCGGGCTGCCCGGCGGACCTGAACCGCGACAGCGTTGTGGATGACGCCGACTTTGTGATCTTTGCGACGGCGTACGAGACCCTGGTGTGCCCGTAGATTGCCCGGGCTGCGTCGCGGGGGCGACCGGTGCTGTGCTTGTCATGGCTGGTATATTCAGAGGATGACAAAGCATGTATGTCTCGGAACTGACGCGACCGCCTGGTTGCGCGGCGTTGCGATCGGTGGCGTTCTTGCGTTGGCGTCGAACGCGACGGCGCAGCCGATCCTGCTGACGTTCGAGGATTTCCCGGCGATGAGCAACTCGCCCGGGGCGTCGATTCCCGCCGCGTCACGCCTGTCTGACTTCTATCTCGCGACCCACGGTGTGCGGTTCTCTTCAGGCTCCGCGTTTGTGGCGGTCGTGAACCACGGTTTCAATACGCCGAGCGGCAAGAACATCCTCGGCGGCTCGACGCTCGATGGCCGGCTGACGTATCAGAGCACCTTCCCGGTAGGGGCCGCGTTCTTTGATCCGACCGGATCGGTGAAGTACGTTGTTACCGCCGTTTCGGTCCGGGGCGACCTGCAGCCGATCCCCGGCAGCAAGACGCTCGAGGCCTACGACGTGAACGGCAACCTCTTGGGCAGCGACACGCAACCCGACAGCAACCCGGCACCACTTGCGGTGAGTGCGGCGGGCATTCATCGGATCCGGATGTTCTCGCAGAGCGCGACGGTGGGGTTTGATGATCTGCGGTTTGACACGCCCAAGCCGGCGACGGCGTGTCCGGGCGATCTCAACGGCGACGCCTTCGTCGACGATGTCGATTTCTCGCTCTTCGCTTTCGCGTACAACATCCTCGACTGCGCCGATCCCGCCATGCCCGCGGGGTGCCCGGCGGACATTAACAACGACGGCTTCGTGGATGATGCGGACTTCTCAAGCTTCGCGACGGCGTACGACGCGCTGCTGTGCCCGTGAGAGACCGATTGGGGCTGTCCGATAACCTGCGCGCGATTCTGGGCAAGGTAGGCAACGATCTGCACTCAGCGAGCGACGCCCCACACCCCCAGGCGTGCCCTCCATGGAGTGCTCATCATGAAGCGTGCGGCGTGTTCTGGAATGTTGGCGCTGTTGGCGGCGTCGGGTGCATCGGCGCAGGTGTCGTTCTTCATCGGCGCGAACGCGTCGGGCGCCGATGGGCCCTTCGTCGCTGCGCTCTCCGCGCCGGCGACCACGTTCACGTTCGAAGCCTACTCCAACTTTCAGGAGATCGATCGTCTCTCGCCCGCAATCGATCTGTCGCTGGTCGGGCCCGGCGGCGAGGTGCGCTCGGCGACGGCCCGGGTGTTCTTCTCCGGCGCGTTCAATGCGCCCGGCCGCGTGTCGGGCGGCGCGCTGCTCGGGTCCACCAACACGGCGTCGGGGCAGTTCCGGCTCGATTTCGACACGCCGGTCGAGGGTATTGGCGGCTGGCTCTACGACGACGGCAGCGGCATTCGCAACCACGCGCGGCTTACGGTGATCGACGCCTTGGGCAATTCCTTCACTTCCGACATCGTGGACGGGAACCCGTCGCCGGCCCACGGGATCGACGGCTTCGTCGGCGCGGTCTCGTGCCAGGGCATCGTCGCCGCGGTCTTTGAGAGCTACGACAGCAACCCGCTCGCGTGGACATCGTCTCACGAATTGGACAATGTGCGAGTCGGCCGGAATGTGGCTGCGGCGCTGCCGCACACGAGTCGCCCGTGCCCGGGGTCGAGCCTCACGCTCACCGCGACCGCACCGGGTGCAACGACCTTTCAGTGGCGCCACAATGGCGTCGAGCTGTTGGGAGAGAACGGTGCAACGCTGACGATCGCAAGCGTGAGCGGCGGCAATGAAGGCGTGTACGACTGCGTAGTCGATGCCGGGCTCGGTGCTTGCGGCGGGAACGCGACCGCGCCCGCCCGGGTGATCGTCTGCCGCGCTGACCTCACCTGCGACGCCGCGGTGGATGACGCGGACTTTGTGGTGTTCGCCGGGGCGTACAACATCCTCGTGTGCGACGATCCCGGGATGCCGACCGATTGCCCGGCGGACTTGAACGCCGACGCCGTCGTGGACGACGCGGATTTCGTGCTCTTCGCTGGCGCATACAACACCCTGCTGTGCCCTTGAACGGCGTGTGTCGCAACGCGCGGGCATTGTGAAGGCGCTGGGGTCATCGCCTCGGTCGCGGTTGTGATCGCAGGGGTAACCACTGGGTGGTGGTGCCGCATTTCGATTCTGGGGACGTTTGTTGGTAATTGAGAGTGAATCTCACGGCGTATGGGGTCTGAGCGTTCATGCAGTGTCGGGCAGCGCTTGACGCTTCCACGATACTGTTCTGCAGAGGGAGTGCCATGTACAGCAAGACTTGGTCGTACCGCTTCGCGCGGGTTGGAGTGGTTGCCAGCGTGTTTGCGGCGGGCTCGATCACGCCCTCGATGGCGTACGCCCAGTGCCAGCCGCAGTGGAAGGTGGGGGACCAGCAGGGCCTGCCGGGCGCGAACGCGCAGGTGCAGGCGCTGGGCGTGGGTGATCCCGACGGCGCGGGGCCGCTGGGTGATTGCCTGATCGCGACCGGGCAGTTCACCTATATCGGTGATGCACGCACCTACAGCGTGGCGTACTGGAATCCCAACGCCCTCAGCGGCTCGGGCTGGGTGGCGATGGGGCGCACCGATTCGGGCAGCGCTACGAACATCTACGCGGTCGCCAACTGGGCGAACCGCATCCTCATCGGCGGCGGCCTCGGCGGCGTGAACGCCCCGTGGCTGCCGGGGCCGAATCCCTCTTCGGTCGGTGCGTGGGACGGCACGAAGTGGGTGCCGCTGGCGACGACGGATATCACCGCGACGTGCCAGTCGCTCGCGGTGGTTCCCGGTGCAGGGACGGTGACGCTGTACGCAATGGGGCGCGATCCGTCGCCGCCCTCGACGCGGGCTCTGTACCGGTATACCCCTGGTCCGACGCTGAGCACCGGCACCTGGACACCGCTGCTCCCTGACGTGCGCGGCACAGCGAATCAGCTCGTGGTGTTCAACGGCAGCGTCTACCTGATCGGCAACCTCTACCGCGACGCGGCACCGAACGCGCGCTTCCAGGTCGCGCGGTTCGACCCGGGCACCAATGACATCGTGCCGCTGCCCTCTTTGGGCATCAACAACGGCACGGTGTACGGCGCGATCGTGTACCAGAACGAGTTGTACGTCTACGGCTCGTTCGCCTCGAACGCCGGTGCGCCCTCGAACCGGATCGCGAAGCTCAACGGCGCGGGCAACGCCTGGATCGCGAGCTCGACCACGCCGACCACGCTGTTTGATGCCGTGGGAGAGGTGCGTTCCGCGGCGGTGTTTGGCGGCAAGCTGTACGTCGGGACCAACCTTGGCAATCGGCCGCTGGTCGTGCTCGCGGGGCCGAACGGTGTCTGGTCCGCGCCCGCCGCGACGAACTCGCAATTTGGCAACACGGTGCAGGCGATGTGCCTCTCGCCCGACGGCACGCGGCTCGCTTTGGGCGGCACGGGCTCGTTCAACTACACCGGCTCGAGCGCGAACCGCTTCGCGTTCTACGACCCGGCCAGCAACACCTACGCGCCCGCGGCCAAGGGGCTGGGCGACTCGGGCTTCGGCTATCCCTTCGTCAACGGCTCGGGTGTGATCGGGAGCAACCTGTACTTGGCGGGCAACTTCTTCGGTATCGGCTCCGATGCCGCTAGCCACCTTGCCAAGTGGGACGGCACAACGCTGTCGCCCGCGCCCGGCGCGCCGTCGGCCTCGATCGAACGCGTGCTCACCGATCCGGCCGGCGGGGCTCTCTTCTTCGCCGGTGGCGCGACCACGCTACGCCGCTACGACGGGGTCGCGACCTCCCCGGCCATCGTCGACTCGGTGCCCGGCAGTTACTCCAGCGGCGTCGGCGGCGTGGACGCGGTCACGCGCTATCAGGGCAGCCTCGTCATCGGTGGCAACTTCAGCGGCAGCGGCGGCAAGCCCTCGTATCTCATGCGCCGCACCGGCACCATCGAGAACGGCTCGTGGGATCGGTTCGGGCCGACGGACCCGGGCAACGCGGTCACCGCGATGACGGCGTGGAGCCACCCGAGCGTTGCCGCGGGTGCGCCGTTGCTGGTGATCACCGGGCGCTTTACGAATATCGGTGCGCTCACCGCGCGGGTGGCGGCGTGGGACGGCACGACCTGGCGGGCCCTGGGGCAGAACAGCTTCGGCGCCGGGTACTCGGCGAACCCCGCCGTCGCGTTGCCGATTCTGAACGGCGATCTGTACATGGCGGTGTACGCCAACGGCATCAACGGCAGCAGCACGACGTATCCGGTGCTGATCCGCTACAACCCCGCGACGGATCTCTGGGTCGAGATCCCTCGTCCCGCGGCCAACCCCAACCCGATCGTCAGTGGCTTCGGCGTGCCGACGTCGGCGGTCTCGGCGTTCGGATCGATCTGGCTCGCGACCAGCAGCTACAACATCCCCGGCATGAACGACCTCGCCAGCGTGCTGCGCTGGGACGGCAGCAAGTGGACCACCTTCGGCGGCGTGGCCGCGCTCTTCCCGCAGGTCAACAGCGTCAACGTCTTCGGCAATGAGATCGTCCTCACTGGTCTCTTCGGCGTGGTCGGCACCTCGGTCCCGCCTTCGGGTCAGGGCTTCGTCGGCCAAGGCGGCGTGCCCAGCGTGGGATGGGCCCGGCTCGACACCAGCGGCGGGCTGCCGACGATCGCCACCCAGCCGAGCAACGACTCGTCGTGCGTGCAGGGTTCGTCGAGCTTCACGGTGCTGGGCACCAGCAACAACCCGCCGCTGACGTACCAGTGGCAGTGGCGTGAAGTGGGGGGAGCGACGTTCCAGCCCGTGCTCGCGGGCGCGAACGCGCGGTTCAACGCCTCGAACATCAACCAGGCGACGCTGAACATCACCGCGATCAAGAAGGGTGCGAACCTCGAGTTCCGGGCGCTTGTGTCGGACTCGTGCGCCGGCCCGGGCAACGGCCCCTTGAGCAACCCCGCGACGCTCAGCCTCTGTCTCACCGACTTCAATTGCGACAGCTTTGTGGATGACGCCGACTTCCAGGCGTTCGCCTCGGCGTACAACATCCTCGACTGCTTCGATCCTTCCATGCCTGCTGGATGTCCGGCGGACATCACCTTCGACGATGTCGTTGACGATCAGGACTTCCTGCTGTTTGTCATCGCGTACAACGCAGTGTTCTGCGAGTAGGCGGACGGAACCCAGCGAGCGATCGGAGAGATCATGCGTGCTGTCGAATTGGGTACGGTGACGAGCACCGTTTCGATGCTGGCGTGTCTCGCCGGGGCTCAGAATGTCCTGGTGAATCCGAGCTTCGAGGCTCCTGCGGCCGGAGGCACGTTCGTCACCCGGAGCGGCGAGTTTGGACCTGGCAACGGCTGGGGTATCGGCGCCAACATCGATCACATCGGCGGGCTTTGGGCCGCGGCGTCGGGCTCGCAGTCGGTGGATCTCAACGGCAGCGTCGCCGGTTCGGTCGAGCAGGCCTTTGCCACGATTCCGGGGAAGCGATACGCGATTCGATACGCTCTTTCGGAGAACTTCTTCGGCATGGGCGACAAGGCCATGCGGGTGAAGTGGGATGGCGCCGACATTGAATCGGTGATCGTCGTGCACGATCCCGGGCGCAGCGCGACCAACGTAAAATGGGTGTACCGCGAGCTGCGGCACACCGCCACCGGCAACCAGTCCACGCTCGCGTTCGTCAGCACGACCGGGGCGATGCCGGGAACGGTGGGCTTCGCCGCGTTCTACGGTCCAGCGATCGACGACGTGAGCGTCGTCGAGGTATCAGCGTGTGTCGGAGATCTGAACTCCGACGGCCTCGTGGACGACAACGACTTCCAGCTCTTCGTCGTGGCGTACGACATCCTGCTGTGCGCCGACGCTGCGATGCCGGCGGGATGTCCCAGCGACTTCACGGGCGATGGCCAGGTCGACGACGCCGATTTCCAGGTGTTCGTTGTGGCGTACGACGCACTGATCTGCGATTGATTTCAGCCCGGTGTTCGGAGTCTGTGGGCGTCGGGCCGACGTCCGGCTGGCGCTCGGCGTCCTTTGTTCCCGCAAGTTTGCGCTTGTGTCGGTGTTGACGCGTTGGTAGCCTGACACGATCGCGGCCAGCCGCCGCGTCGTCAGGGGAAACCACCATGCGCACGGTGTCTGTTGCTCTCGCTCTCTGCTTTGTTGCCGGCTCTTCGTCCGCCCAGCTGATCAATCGCGTACAAGGCGTGCCCAACGATCGCCACAGCGTCGAAGACGCGTTCACCCTCTCCAACGGCGACGTCGCCATGGCGGGCGAGTCGTACAACTTCAGCGGCGGGTTCAATACCTCGGCCACGATCACTCGCGCGGATGCCCTCGGCGTGCCGATCTGGCACCTGAAGATCCGGGAGTCGGGCGCGTTCCCCAGTGCGTTTGGTATTCGCGAGACACCCAGCGGCGACCTCGTTGCCGGGTTCTATCGCAACTTCAACACCGAGACGCTCTGCCTCGCCGGGCTCTCAGGCTCCGGCTCGGTCAACTGGGTGAAGCGATTCCCCGGCGTGAGAGGCTTCCCGAGCGCTGGCATGGAGGTTGATTCCAGCAGTGGAGCTCCTGCGGTCATCGTCGCTTCGCAGTTCGATCAGCAGGCCCCGCTCGGTGGTCAACTTCTCCGCGTCGATGCCGCGACCGGTGGGCTGATCTTCGACCGCATCTACACCCCAAGCGTGCCGACGGAGGTGAACGACGTGTCGTTCGCCGACGTTGCCCGCAAGCCCGGCGCTGACTACTACGTCACCGGTAGCGTGACGCGACTGATCAACGGCGAGATCTTCGACACGGATCTCTTTGTCGCAAGACTCGACGCGACGACCGGAGCCGTGCTCTGGGCCAAAGCGATCGGAACGCCCCTCGACCCCGAGCGAGGCTACGGCTACGAGACCGGCCGCGGCATCGAGCTGGCTTCTGACGGAAGCGTCGTCGTGGTCGGCCAGATCAACAACCCGGTCGAGACTTTCGGTCCGGACGGCGCGGTGCACATCCGGTTCGATGCCGCCAACGGTGCGATCCTGGCACAGAGCACGCTGCTCGATGTGCAGGTCGCCGCGGCGTCGCTCGATCGGCTTTCGAACGGGCAGATGGTCGCCAGCGGCACGCGGTCTTTCGGCGACGGTCAAGGGTTCCCGCACATGTGGCGACTTGATTCCGCAACGCTTCTTGTGGATTGGCGTCGCGAGTACAACACGACCACCAGCCTCGGACACGACGCAGTTGAGAGCGTCAATCCCACGCAGGGGCTTGTGCTCGTCGGCAATCACTTCTCGAATAACGCGATCGGATTCCCGGATCAGATGTTCATCCGCACCGATGTGCTCGGCGACGATGGTTGCTCGGCGCAGATGATCGAGGTGATCCAGCCTCCGGTGATTCTCACCAGCAACAACATCGCCCTGACGATGACGCTCGACCAGCGGGAATTCGCGTACGCGCCGACGGCGGTGTTCGAGACGTTGCAGACCAACCTCGCGTGCGACGCGGTGCCTTGCGTCGGCGACCTCAACAACGACAGCCTCGTGGACGATGCCGACTTCGTGATCTTCGCGGAAGCGTACAACATCCTCGACTGTGCCGACCCGCTCATGCCCCCGGGCTGCCCCGCGGACCTCAACAACGACGGCTTTGTCGATGACGCCGACTTCGTGCTCTTCGCCGAGGCGTACAACCAGTTGCTCTGCCCTTGATCGGATCAGCTCGTCCGACAATCTTCTCGGATATCCACCGCCGATTTTGGCACGGGCGGGAAAGTGGCAGTACATTTGGGTTGTGGCCGCGGTGTGGGAAACCGCGGCCCTGCGGCGCGAACTTGAGAGAGGCTTGATATCTGGCACGGCGAACCACTGAGGCAAACGCCTCGGCGGGTGGCTGTCGCTTCGGAGAGTCCCCATGGCAACACGTTCCGGATCATCCGTGTCGGTCCCGCAGCGAGCCGCTGGTCGGTTGCTCGCGGCCGCACTCGTGGCGCTGGTTGGCTCGGCGGCCTGCGCCGACACCACGCCGCCGACTCTGTTCGATACCAACTTGCAGGTGACGACCGTGCTGAACACGGGGCTCACGCAGCCGCTGGGCATCGTGTTCCTCGCCGCCAACGACTTCTTCGTGCTCGAGAAGGCCTCGGGGCAGGTGAAGCGTGTGATCAATGGCGTGCTTCAGGCGGTGCCGGTGCTCGACCTTGCCGTGAACTCCGCGTCAGAACGCGGCCTGCTCAGCATGGCGCTGGACCCGAACTTCGCCACCAACAACTTCGTCTATGTCCGCTGGACCGAGAGCAGCACCGGCGCCGACACCGGCGTCACCGCCAACGTCGCGCTGCTTGGTAACCGCGTTGATCGGTTCATCTGGAACGGCTCGTCGCTCACCTTCGACCGCAACATCATCTTGCTGCGGGCGCGGCAGACCGACAACATCGCCACGCCCAACCACCCCGGTACGAACAACGCCAACGAGAACGGCAACCACAACGGCGGCGTGATCCGCTTCGGGCCCGACAACAAGCTGTACATCTTCATGGGGGACGCCGGTCGCCGCGGCTGGATGCAGAACCTGCCCAACGGGCCGTTCCTCACGGCGCCGCTCGTTGACGACACCTTCGGCGGCCCCGCGCCCGGTAGCGCCCATCTGACGGGCGTCGTGCTGCGGCTGAACAGCGACGGATCTACTCCTGCCGACAATCCGTTCTTCGCCGCCGGGGCCGGGCTCGGTGGCGAGGTCGGCGCGAACATCCAGAAGATCTACTCCTACGGCCATCGCAACGGCTTCGGGATGGCGTTTGACCCCGCCACCGGCTCGCTCTGGGTCACCGAGAATGCCGACGACGCGTACAGCGAGATCAACCGCGTCATCCCCGGCATGAACGGCGGCTGGATCCAGATCATGGGCCCGCTTGCCCGCTTCGCTGACTTTAAACTCATCGAGACCACGCAGTTCACCCAGGCCCTGCAGCAGATCCGCTTCCCGCCAACGCGGCTGCCATACACCGCCGCAGCCGCAGCGTCGCGGATGCTCATGCTGCCCGGCGCGGTCTACGTGGACCCAGACTTCAGCTGGCGCTACGAGGTCGGCCCCTCCGGCACCGCGTTCGTGCAGGGGAACGCCCTCGGTGCGGAGTATGAAGGCACACTGTGGATCGGCTCGGCTCGCGCCAACTCGCAGGTCGGTGCCAACGGCGGTTCGCTCTACCGCTTCAAGATGACCGCCGATCGCCTCCACGTTGATGTCAGCGCTGATCCGCGGCTCGCCGATCGTGTCGCCGACAACCTCTTCCGAGCCCAGAAGTTCGAGGGTACCGAGAGCGAGACGATCCGCATCGGCTCGGGCTTTGGCATCACGCCCGACATCGTGCAAGGCCCCGACGGCAACCTGTACGTCGTCTCCAACACCGACAACGCGATCTACAAGATCAGCCGCGTTCCCTCGGCCGGACCGACCCAGGCCGAGCAGGAAGACACGTTCCAGATCACCGGTGGAAAGGTGGAATCTCGATGAAAACGCTCACACAACACTCGCTTGCGTTCCTTGGCGTCCTGCTCGCGGCCTCCGGCTCGTCGATCGCCTCGGCCCAGGACCTGATCGCCAATGGCGGGTTCGAGACTGGCTTCTCAGGCTGGACCCGCGTCGATCAGCTCGGCAGCGATGGCACGTTCCAGTTGCAGACTGGAACCGCGTCGCCCGTCAACGGCTTTACGGTGCCCGGGCCGCGGGAAGGTCTTCGGTCCGCGATGTCCGACTCGGTGGGACCTGGCTCGCACGCGCTCTATCAGGACTTTGTGGTCCCCGCGCTCGTTCCCGGCGCGACGCTGAAATTCTCGATCTTCATCAACAACGGCGCCACCGCCTTCTCGGTGCCCAACTCGCTCGATTTCTCCACGCCCGCGCTCAACCAGCAGGCCCGGGTCGACATCCTCCGTGGCGGCACCGATCCCTTCAGTCTCGCGCCCGCCGACGTGCTGCTCAACGCGTTCCAGACCGCGCTGAACTCGCCCTTGGTCACCGGCTACAACGATTTCACCATCGATGTCGGTGCACTGCTCGCGGCCAACGCGGGGCAGACGCTGCGGCTGCGCTTCGCCGAGGTCGACAACGTCAACTTCTTCAACTTCGGCGTCGACGCGGTGAGCCTGACCATCATTCCCGCGCCCTCGGCGTTCGCGCTGGCTGGGATCGTCGTTCTCGGGGCGTCGCGGCGTCGCCGGGCGTCGATCTGACGTCGGTAGGCCGGACGCTGGGTGTAGCCTTGCCTGGGCGGGCTGTCGCTCACCGGGTTGTCGCTGCGCGGGGGCGAGCACAATCGACGGCGGGACGTGTCAATTTTCGCCGCGATCTGGAATTGCACAAGAGCGATGCGGGTGTGCGACATCTGATGTCGCCGCCGCTGGATGGAAGTGCGAGATCTGGTTTCTCCGTGGGCGTGCGAGGATCACTATGTCACACCGTCGTTCTCCGTCGTTTCTGGTCGCCGCGCTCGCGGCCTTGTCTGGCTCGGTCGCTTCCGCGGGCTCGGTGACGCTCACCAGCGTCGCCGACAACACGCTGTACCAGAGCGATCTGGGCACTATCTCGAACGGTGCGGGCACCGCAATGTTCGCCGGCACGAGCGCCAGTCTTGCGAGCAACATCCGCCGCGCCGTGCTGCGATTCGATGTCGCCGCGGGAGTGCCGGCGGGCGCGACGATCACGAGCGCCTCTCTCGTTCTCAACGAGAACGGCTCGAACTTCGATGAGTACGTGTGCAAGGTCTACCGCGTCCTGGCGTCCTGGGGCGAGGGCGCTTCGGTGGCAACGGGCGGACAGGGCGGCGGCACGCTCGCCCAGGCCGACGACGCGACTTGGCTCCGCCGCTTCTACCCCGCCTCCAACTGGACCAGCGCCGGCGGCGATTTCAGCACGACCGAGTCCGCCTCACTCGCGATCGGGGCCGGTGCCGCCTTCACCTGGACCTCCGCGCAGCTCGCCAGCGACGTGCAAGACATGCTCAACAACCCGGCGACCAACTTCGGCTGGCTCATTCAGGGTGATGAGACCATCCCCAAGACCGCGAAGCGGTTCGCCACCCGCGAGGACGCCACGCCCGAGCTTCGGCCCGCCCTTCTCATCGAGTTCTCCACCGGCTGTCTGGGCGATCTCAACGGCGACACGTTTGTTGACGACTCCGACTTTGTCCTCTTCGCCAACGCCTACAACATCCTTGACTGCGCCGACCCCGCCATGCCGGCCGGTTGCCCCGCCGACTTGAACGCCGACCTCTTCGTAGACGACAGCGATTTCGTGTTGTTCGCGTCCGCGTATAACGACTTGATCTGCCCATAAGGATGGCAGGCTCTGGGCACATCGGCGACGCGATGCCGGGAGCTCGGCGGCTCGAGTGAGGACCTCCGAGCCGCGTGCGCTCCGGAATCTCAGGCTCCGAGAACGTGGCCGAGCCGGGTTCTCGCCTTTTCCTCGTTCGCCTTCCGTTTTCCCTTGCTCCACCAGAACCCTCCCGTAGACTGGGGCGGAGGAGTTCTCATGCACCGATTGTCCCGGATGTGTCTGCTCGCGATTGTCGCGGGTGTGGCGTTGGTCCCCGCTGTCGCATCCGCCCAGCCCGACGATGTCGCCGACGACATCTTCTATCACTTCATGCCCATCAGCTGGCGCGACAGCGACAACGACCAGTACCGCTTCGGCGATTTCAACGGCATGACCGCCAGCCTCGACTACCTCCAATCCCTCGGCGTCACCGCCGTCTGGATGAACCCCATCTTCCCCTCCGCCGCCTACCACGGCTACCAGCACGGCGATGCCAGCCAGATCAACTCCCGCTTCGGCACCGAGGCGCAGTTCCTGGCCTTTGTGAACGCCGCCCACGCCCGCGGTATCAAGGTCTACCTTGACTTCGTCGCCTACGGCATCAGCCATAACTCCATCTGGTACAACAACGCCCGCAACAACCCAAGCAGCGTCTACGACCAGTGGCTCGCGTTCACCAACGGCTCGAACACGCAGTACACCGGCTACACGTTCAACACCTGGGACGGCGCGAGCGTCGGCTTTATCCACTGGAACCTCAACAACGCCAACGCCGTCAACTTGAACATCCAGTGGGCCCGCAAGTGGCTCGATCCCAACAACGACGGCAACACCTCCGATGGCGTCGACGGCTTCCGCCTCGATCACGCGTACTCGAGCGCGCCCGAAGGCTGGGGCGCGACCATCAGCTTCTGGTCCACTTGGAAGCAGGCGCTGCAGGTCACCAAGCCCAACGTGTTCACGTTTGCGGAGCAGGGCGACTGGGGCAACTACGGCACCGATCTCCTGCCCACGTTCGACGCCGCGTTCACCAAGCCCTTTGAGTTTGCTGCCCGCAGCGCGCTCTCGAGCGAGACCGCCCAGGGGCTCTATGACTCCATGGCTGCCACGCTCGCCGCTCTTCCCGGTGGCAAGCCCCAACCCGGCAAGACCTCGCTCGCGATCCTCGGCGATCACGATGTCGGCCGCCTCGCCTCGGACATCGGTGCCAGCGGCGGAACTGCCGGGCGTGCCAAGGCCGCCGCCGCCGTGCACATGCTCCAACCTCTGCCCCCGATCATCTACTACGGCGACGAGATCGGCATGACCGGCACCAAGCAGTCCTACGGCAGCGACGCCGACGATATCCCGATGCGTGAGCCCTTCAAGTGGAACGCCGTCGCCGGGCCGCCGATGTCGAACTACTGGCTCAAGGCCAGCAACGCGCTCGTGCGCACCAACTCGTTCTCCAAGAACAACGACGGCAAGAGCGTGCAGGAACAGTCGGGCGTCTCCGGCTCGCTGCTCGAGACCTACCGCACGCTCGGCGCGCTCCGCACCAACAACGCCGCGCTGCGCCGTGGTGACTACAACGGCGTTCCCGCCAGTGGCGGAAAGGTCTGGGCCTTCACCCGTGATCACAACCCAGTCGGCGGACCGCGCCAGACACTGCTCGTTGCGATCAACCTCGCCGGCACGACACAGAACACCGCGCTCAATCTCTCCGGCTACACCATCCCGAATGGTGGATCTCCGGTGACGGACATCGTCTCTTCCGCGTCGCTCGCCGCGATCACCAGCGCCAATGCCGCGGCGTACTCCGTGAGCGTTCCTGCCTACTCCTACCGGGTCCTCGGCGTGAGCGTCACGCCACCCGCGCCGCCGTCGCCCCTCACCGACGGCATCGCGATCCCCTCTGATCTCGGCATCAGCGGCGACCCCGATGGTCTCGCTCTTGCGACCCAGCTTTGCGCCACGTCTTTTGGCGACAACAACGCCGAGCTGAATCAGATGTACGCCCGCGCCACCCGCAGTGGCGTCTACATCGGGCTCACCGGCAACCTGCCCACGGATGGCACCGCACTCGCGCTCTTTGTTGATACCGGAGCGCCGGGCCAGAACATCCTCAACACCGCGACCGCGGGCAACCCGCCCGCGGGTCTGCAAGGCATCAGCGGCACGCGCTTCGATGTCGGCTTCGCACCGTCCACGCTCTTCTGGGTGAATGCCGCCGGGTCGGTGTATGTCGATCAAGTGTCGCTGCCCAACGGTGGTGCCGCGACCAAGTCCTACCTCGGCCGTAGCACAGCGGACACCGGCAACGGCATCCTTACCGGCGGCACCAACAGCTTCGGAGTGCAGGTCGCGCTCGACCGTACCAACACCGCGGGCGTCACAGGCGCCTCCGCCGCCAATGCGTCAAGCGCGACCAAGGGCTTTGAGCTCTACATCCCCTTCGGCGCGCTGGGCCTGAACCCCGCGAGCTGCGGCAAGATCCGCCTGATGGCCGCGATCGTGCAGAGCGACGGCTCGTTCGGCAACCAGACCCTGCCGCCGCTGAATGCCGGCTCGGCCGCGCTCGGCATCGACCCGAACTTCGCAACCCTCGGCGGCACGCAGTTCGCCACGTTCACGCTGGCGAGCAAGGCGGACTTCAACCTCGACACCTATGTCGACGACAGCGACTTCGTCGTTTTCGCCGAGGCGTACAACCTCTTGGTCTGCACCGATCCCGGCATGGGCGCGGGCTGCCCGGCGGACCTGAACGCCGACGGATTTGTGGACGACGGGGATTTCGTGCTGTTCTCGGCCGCCTACGACGCGCTCGTCTGCCCGTAAAGACGAAGGGAACGTGAATAAGAGCACGTGTAGTTATGGGACCATTCGGTAACGTCGCGACGTGCCGGTTTTCGATTGCAGCCAGTGGTTGGAGCAGGTACGCTGTTGATTCCGCGGCGTGCGGGATCGCGGGACGATTGGCGTTCTGCATCGATGTCTGAAGTCGCGTCGCTGTTCGTGGGAGTTGCTCGACAACACGTTGTACGTTTTCGCGTGTGCCGAGGGATCGGCCGGGGTCTCCATGTCGACCGCGGCTTCAAGAGAGAGGAAGCTTTGAAATGTCGAATCTGAATCGCTCTGTTCTTTCGCGCGCCCTGACGCTCGGCCTGCTCGCCGGCGTTTCGAGCGGTGTCGCGTTCGCCGCCCCCGGCGACAACGGCCCTGCCAAGTCCGACAAGGTCGGCATCTACGAGCCCTGGGACATCATCCAGGGACGCGTCGCCGACGCGGCGCTGGGAGAGAAGGCGTTCGTGCGTCCCTTCGGCGGGCGGCAGGTGCTGCTCGACATGGACAAGATCAAGATGCAGCTCGCCGGCGCCCCGATGGAAGCCGACGACCAGCCGTTCGCCGGTCGTGCCGCTCGCGCGGTGATCGCCCTGCCCAAGCCCGACGGTTCGTTTGAGCGCTTCGAGATCGAGGAGTACTCGATCATGGAGCCGGGTCTCGCCGCTCAGTACCCCGATTTCAAGACCTACAAGGGCACGTCGCTCGACAGCCCGCAGTCCGAGGTCCGCATCGATGTGACCACGCTGGGCTTCCGCGCCCAGGTGCTCAGCAGCGAGGGCTCGTACTGGATCGACCCGGTCACGATGGGCGATACGACGATGTACACGTCGTACCACAAGCGTGACCTGATGGGCAACCCCAACTGGCAATGCTACTTCGACCACGAACCCGCGAATCACGTCACTCCCGAGGAGCAGAATCCGTTCATCGACCGCGCCGCGACCGGTACCGTTCGGCGTGACTTCCGCATCGCGGTCGCCGCCACGGGTGAGTACACCGCATTCTTCGGCGGCACGGTTGCCCAGGGTCTCGCCGGCGTCGTTGCCTGCGTGAATCGCGTGACCGGCGTCTATGAGAAGGACTTCGCAGTCCGCCTCATCCTGGTCGCCAACAACAGCAGCATCATCTACACCAACGCCGCCACCGATCCCTACACAAACATCGCCAGCTCCGGCCAGTTGACGACCAATCAGACCAACATCGACACGGTCATCGGCTCGGCGAACTACGACATCGGGCACCTGGTCTGCACCGACAACGGCGGCGGCATCGCCCAGCTCGCTGTCGCGTGTACCGCCAGCAAAGCCCGCGGCGCCACCGGGCTCGCCTCGCCCACCGGCGACGCCTTTTGGATCGACTACGTCGCCCACGAACTGGGCCACCAGTTTGGTGGTAACCACACGTTCAACAGCGGCGTGTGCGCCGCCAATCGAAACGCAGCGACTTCCGTCGAGCCCGGGTCCGGCTCCACCATCATGGCCTACGCCGGCATCTGCGGCGGCGACGACCTGCAGGCGAACTCCGACCCCTACTTCCACAGCCGCTCGATCGACGAGATCACGGCCCACGTCTCCTCACGCACCTGCGATGTCGAAGTCGCGATCGTGAACACGGTCCCGACCGTCAACGCCGGCAGCGCCTTCACCATCCCGATCGGCACTCCCTACACCCTCACCGGGTCCGGCAGCGACGGTGACGGCGACGCCCTCACCTATTGCTGGGAGCAGCGCATCGCCGGCAGCGCGGCCCAGACCGCTGTGAGCGGCAACTTCCCCGATGTCGGCACCAACCCCTACCAGCGCTCCATCAACCCGGCCACCGTCACCACCCGTCAGTTCCCCCGCAACTCCAACCTCATCGTCAACACCCTGCTCAAGGGCGAGACGTTGCCGGCGACGACTCGAGCCATCCCGTATCGCCTCACCGTCCGTGACGGCAAGGGCGGTCAGAACTTCGCCGATGTGAACATCACCTCGACGACCGCCGCCGGTCCTTTCGCGGTCACGGCTCCGAACACCGCCGTCTCTTGGGCCGGCCTCAGCAGCCAGACGGTGACGTGGAACGTCGCGGGCACGACCGCTAACGGCGTGAACACGGCCAACGTCGCGATTGAACTCTCGACCAACGGCGGCACCAGCTTCACCACGACGATCCTCGCCAGCACCGCCAACGACGGCTCCGAGGTCATTACCGTTCCCAACACCGCCTCCACCCAGGCTCGCGTCCGCGTGCGTGCGGTCGGCAACATCTTCTTTGACATCTCCAACGCCAACTTCACCATCACCGCTGCGGCGGCCCCGTCGAACCCGACCAGCCCGGTCGCGTCGCCCTCGGCCATCTGCGCCGGCGGCACCAGCTCGCTCTCCGTCACCGTGCCCCCGGCCGGTCAGGTCATCGACTGGTACACCGGCTCCTGCGGCGGCACGCTCGTCGGAACCGGCAATCCTCTTGTCGTCAGCCCCGGCGCAACGACCACCTACTTCGCCCGCGCCCGCCGCACTGCCGACAACGCTGTCTCGGCCGGCTGCGCCTCGGTCACTGTCACCGTCAACCCCAACCCGGTCGCCCCGACCAGCATCACGACCAGCGCCAACAACATCTGTCAGTACGACTCGGGCACCATCACCCTCAACGCCATCGGTGGTTCCGGCAGCTCGATCCAGTGGTTCTCCGGCTCCTGCGGCGGCACCCTCATCGGCACCGGCCTCGGGTCGTTCGTCGTCGACTCGCCCGCCGTTACAACCACCTACTTCGCCCGCTGGGTGAACTCCTGCGGCGTGTCGAGCTGCGCGAGCGTGACCATCAACGTCCGCAACTGCCCCGCCGACTTCAACTGCGACACCTTCGTCGACGACAGCGACTTCGTCACCTTCTCCGACGCCTACACCCTGCTGCTGTGCTCCGATCCCAGCATGCCCGTGGGTTGCCCGAGCGACCTCAACGGCGACACCTTCGTCGATGACTCCGACTTCGTGCTCTTCTCCGACGCCTACTCCGCGCTGCTCTGTCCCTGACCCGCGCCGGACCTGCTCGTAACGTGTTCGTAACGAGCAGAACGCGATCCAAGATGCACCCTACGCGCCGCGGCGCCCGAGTCCTTCGTCAGCACGACGAGGGACGGGCGCCGCGGCGTTTTCTTGTATAATGAAGACATGCCCCTTGCCTGCAATCTCCCGATTGCAGCTCGCTCGACGGGGTGCGTTGCGTGTTCCCCCGTCGACGCCGCTCGGGCCATTCTCTATCCAAAGCGGAAGGAGACGCCATGCTTGGTTCACGCTTCGCCGCGCTCGCCGCGGCCGCTGTATCCATTATCGGAACCGGGGCGCTCGCGCAGCGCTCTACCCCCCTGCAGTTGCTTCCACCCACCGGAGCCGCCAACGACCGGTTTGGCTTCGCGGTCGCCGTCGACGGTGACACGATGATCGTCGGTGCCTCGCAGGACGACGTGGGCGCCAACGCCGATCAGGGATCGGCCCACGTGTACCGCTGGACCGGCTCGGGCTGGGTCTTCGAGACCACGCTCACCGCCGGCGACGGCGCTGCTGGCGATTTCTTTGGCATCGGCGTCACTCTCTTGGGAGATACCGCACTCGTCGGATCCCGCAATGACGATGTGGGCGCGAACGCCGATCAAGGGTCGGTCTATGTCTTCACCCGCAGTGGCACCGTCTGGACCCAGCAGGCCAAGCTGACGGCCTCCGATGGCGCGGCGGGCGACTACTTCGGCTTCTCCGTCGCCTTCTCCGGGGAGACCGCCATCATCGGAGCGCACTGGGACGACATCGCCTCCAGCACCAATCAGGGCTCGGTCTACGTCTTCACTCGCAGCGGCACCACGTGGAGTGAACAGGCCAAGCTGATCGTTGCAGACGGCGTTCCGAACGATAACTTCGGATACTCCGTCGCCGTCTTTGGCGAAACCGCCGTCGTCGGCGCGTACACCGACGATGTGGGTGCCAACACCGATCAAGGCTCGGCCTACGTCTTCACCCGCAGCGGCACCACGTGGACCCAGCAGGCCAAGCTCACCGCCTTCGACGGCGCGGCGCTTGACAACTTCGGCGTCTCCATCTCGATCTCCGGTGAATCTGTGCTGGTTGGAGTCTGGAACGATGACATCGGAGCCAACAGCAATCAAGGCTCCGCCTACGTCTTCACCCGCAACGGCACCACGTGGACCCAGCAGGCCAAGCTCACCGCCGCGGACGGCGCGGCATTCGACGTCTTTGGCTGGTCCCTCGTTCTCTCCGGCGACACCGTGCTCATTGGTTCTCGTGACGACGATGTGGGCACCAACGCCGATCAAGGCTCGGCCTATGTCTTCACCCGCAGCGGCACGACCTGGACCGAGCAGGCCAGGCTCACCGCCCCGGACGGTGCGCCGGGAGATTTCTTCGGCTTCTCCCTCGCCCTCTCCAGCGACACCGCCGTGGTCGGGGCGTACTTCGATTCGGTCGGTGCCATCGCCAATCAAGGGTCCGCGTGGGTCTTCTCCCGCGTGGGCACCCGGTGGATCGGGCCGGACTTGAAGCTCCTCGCCTCTGACGGCGCGGCGTCCGACCGTCTTGGCTTCTCCGTCTCTCTCTCCGGCGACACCGCTGTCGTCGGGGCGCACACTGACGACGTGGGCGCCAACACCGATCAAGGCTCGGCCTACATCTTCACCCGCAGTGGCACGACTTGGACCCAGCAGACCAAGCTCACCGCCTCCGACGGCGCGGCAACCGACCGATTCGGCATCTCAGTCTCTCTCTCCGGCGACACCGCCGTGGTCGGGGCGTACTTTGACGATGTCGGTGCCAACACCGATCAAGGCTCGGTCTATGTTTTCACCCGCAGCGGCACGACTTGGACCCAGCAGGCCAAGCTCACCGCCTCCGACGGCGCGGCCAACGACCAATTCGGCAACCAAGTCGCCCTTTCCGGCGACACCGCCGTGGTCGGGGCGTACCGCGACGATGCGGGCGCCAACACCGATCAAGGCTCCGCCTACATCTTCACCCGCAGCGGCACCACCTGGACCCAGCAGGCCAAGCTCACCGCCTTTGACGGCGCTGCCGGCGACCTGTTCGGCTACTCCGTCGCGACCTTCGGCGAGACTGCCGTGGTCGGGGCGTACACCGACGATGTGGGCGCCATTCCCGATCAAGGCTCCGCCTACGTCTTCACCCGCAGCGGCACCACCTGGACCCAGCAGGCACAGCTCACCGCCTCCGACGGCGCGTCATTCGATAACTTCGGCATCGCCATCTCGATCTCTGGCGAGACGGTGCTGGTTGGAGTCTGGAACGACGACATCGGAGCCAACAGCAATCAAGGCTCCACCTACGTCTTCACCCGAAGCGGCACCATCTGGACCCAGCAGGCCAAGCTTACTGCCGCCGACGGAGCCGCCAGCGACTTCTTCGGTTTCTCCGTCGCACTCTCCGGCGACACGGCAATCGTCGCAGCGCGGGACGACGATGTCGGCACCAGCGCCGATCAAGGCTCGGTCTACGTCTTCACCCGCAACGGGACGATCTGGACTCAGCAGGCCAAATTCACCGCCGCTGACGGCGCTGCCGGCGACCAGTTCGGCCTCTCCGTCGCCCTGTCCGGCGACACCGCTGTGGTCGGGGCGCACAACGACGATGTCGGTGCCAACACCGATCAAGGCTCGGCGTGGATCTACGACGTTCCCGCCGACGACTTCTCGCTCGCCCACAACGACGTGATCGATTGGTCGTATCCGACGCTCGCCGCGGCTCTGCTCCCGGCCACGACCGGGCAGCAGATCACCGCGACCGAGGCGGCGTGGCGATCCGTCAGCAGCCTGAACACGTTCGGGCGGTCGCTCGGCTTCTTCGGCTCGGGCGACATCCGAACGCCCTCAAACTCGGTGCTTGATCTGAGCGGCTCGTCGGCGCTCGCCGCGGACATCGGCTCGAACATCGAGATCTTCGGCCAACTCCGCTCCGCGGGGTTTGTGAACCTCACCGCCGACGCCTTCACTCTCGGCTCGCGGGCCACGCTGACGGCACGGACCAACTCGTCCCTGACCATCAACGCACCCGCCGCGTTGCTCCAGGGCCAGACCCGTCTGGAGCAGGGCGCGACGGTGACGTTCTCCGGCGTCGCGTCCGCGTTCGGTCCCACCACCTGCGGCCTCGAATCGTCGCTGGCCGCCGGCGGCACCTTCACCAACTTCGACACCTTCGCACTCTCGGCCGGCACGCTTAGCCTGCCGCTGTTCGACAATCGCAGCGCCCTCAATATCTTCGGCTCCAGCGCCGTCTTCGGTTCCTTCACCAACAACATCGGCGCGGCGACGACCATCCGCTCCGGCACCCTCTTTGTCTTCGGTTCGCTGACCAACAACGGCTCCATTGTCGGAATCGTCTGCTCCGGATGCCTGGAGACCGGCGCCGCTGCGACCCCGGGACTCGATGTCGGCGGAGCTCTCGCCATCGGCCCGGACGCCAATCTCATCCTGCCGTTCGCCGACGCCGTCGTCCGCGTGGGAGGCCACTACGACTGCGCCATCAACAGCAACAACCGCTACGACATGCTGCAGGCCACGCTGCGGCTCGAGGGCATCGGCACCGAGCAGCTGCTCGAGGCCATGTCTACGGACATCGGTCCCAGCCCGACCGGACTGGACCGCACCCTCGCCGGGCACTACCCCGTTGGCACCCTGGAGATCGGTCCTGCGCCCTCCACGGTTCGACTCGTGGACGCACGTGACAACGACGGGCTCGGCCAAAGCGCCTGCGAAGCTATCTATGTTCAGGAACTGCGCATCGGTGCCGGTTCCCGCCTAGCCAACACCGGCTGCGTGAAGATCTACTACAGCACCCTCGTGAACAGCGGAACGGTGGACGTGCCCGGGAACCTGGTCGCGCTCGCCGCCGCGTGCCCGGGCGACTTCAACAACGACAACTTTGTCGACGACGCCGACTTCGTGATCTTCGCCAATTCGTACAACCTGCTCGACTGCGCCGATCCGGCGATGCCGGCGGGCTGCCCGGCCGATCTCAACGGCGACACGTTCGTCGACGACGCTGACTTTGTCATCTTCGCCGATGCCTACAACGCGCTGCTCTGCCCATAAGCGGCATCATCCATCATGATCCCCACGCGCCCGGCCCCTTGGCCGGGCGCTTTCTTGCCTCGAGAAGTTCACCATGGGTTCCGCGGGGTCTGAATTGCTGCAGCCCAGAGACGAACGCGTCCCCGAGCTTGACACATCCGCTAATGTCTCTCGCGTGCCAGAGAACTTGATCGGAAAGGGGACACTCGAATGCTGAATCCGTCTCTATGTGCCAGTGTCTGCGCCGGGCTTGCGTTCTCGGCCATCGCGTCCGCTCAGGTACTGGAAAGCCGCCTGCTCGTTGGAGGCCTGCGCCGTCCGGTCTTTATGACTGCGGCGCCCGGGGATTCCTCGAGGCTTTACATCGTCGAGAAGCAGGGCTTCATCCGCATTCTGCAGAACGGTGTGCTGCAACCGACCGCGACTCCGTTCCTCAACATCGACGCCGTTGTGGGCGGCGGCACGAGCAGCAACAGCGAACAGGGCCTGCTGGGTCTCGCGTTCCATCCCGGCTACCAGACCAACGGGCGCTACTTCGTTTACTACACCAACAACTCGGGACACACCACGCTTGTCGAGCGCAACCGAAGCGCGACGGATCCCAATCTCAGCTCCACGACCTCGCGGCCGATTCTCACGATCAACCGCAGCGCCACCAACCACCTCGGCGGCTGGATCGGCTTCGGTGCCGACGGCTTCCTGTACATCGCGTCGGGTGATTCCGGCGGCGGGTGCGACCCAAGCAACGTGGCGCAGAACGCCAACGAACGCCGCGGCAAGATCCTCCGCATCAACGTCGATGCCGACGACTTTCCGGCCGATGCCAATGAGAACTTCCGCATCGTCGCTGCGAACCCGTTTGCGGTCTCGGGTGGCAACCCCGCGATCTGGCTCACGGGCCTTCGCAATCCCTGGCGTCCCAGCTTCGATCGTGTGACCGGCGACTTCTACATCGCCGATGTCGGACAGAGCCAGCGGGAGGAGATCAACTTCGTCGCCGCGGGATCGGCGAATACACCTATTCGCAACTTCGCCTGGCCCTGGTTTGAGGGCGACCTCGCCAACACCTGCAACAAGAGCGGGACGATCAGCGGCACCAAGGTCGACCCCATCCACGTCTACGACCACAACACCGGTTGCTCTGTCACCGGCGGCTACGTCTACCGCGGCTCGGCCATCAACCCGCTCCGCGGCACGTACTTCTTCGCCGACTACTGCGATGCGAAGATCTGGTCGTTCCGATACACGCCCTCGGCGGGCAAGACCGAGTTCCTGGATCGCACCGCCGAGCTTGGTGCGGCAAACGTGAATATCGGCAGCATCGTCTCCTTCGCCGAGGATTCCGACGGCGAGCTCTACGTGCTCGATCAAGGCTCCGGCACCAACGGCGAGGTGTGGAAGATCGTTCGCGCGTGCACCGAGGACCTTGACAACTCGAGCAACGTCGACGACGGGGATTTCGTGATCTTCGCCGGTGCGTACAACCTGCTGCTCTGCAGCGACCCGGCCATGGCCGCGGGCTGCCCAGCCGACTTCAACCGCGACGGCAACGTGGACGATGCCGATTTCGTCATCTTCGCGGATGCGTACGACGTCTTGTTGTGTCCGTGAACCAACGCCAGGGCGTCACGGCTTGGCGGCTCTGGGCCAAGCCGTGCGGTCGCCGAGTAAGCGAAAGCCCTCGCACCGCTTGACCTCAAAGCAGGTCAAGCGGTGGCACCCGAATTGGTCAGGCGCAATCCGGCGTGAAGCGCTCGCGCCGTTAGAGCTTTTCCCAGCTTTCGCTGGGAGAGGTTTGGTTACCTCCGCCTCCCCGCGCCGGGATTGCATGCGTCATTGATCGCAGTCTTGTCGCTACCGCCGCGTCGCCAGTTCCAGTCCACTCTTGCCGATCACCTTCTCGGCGTAATCATTCATCGCGTCGCGGAGCTGCTCGAAGCTCTCGAGCACGTAGTAGATCGGCTGGTAGTGGTCGATCTCGAAGGGGGTCTCGCAGACGCGTTCGAGATCGAAGGGACGCCACTCGGGAACCGGGCGCTCTTTGCATGGCTCTGCGGATTGCGGGCCGTTCTTGGTCTTCTCCCAGACGCCGTTGAGCGAGTACGCGCTCTCGGCGTGGCTGCTGACCAGCCCGCTGCCGTAGACCTTCACCTTGCCGTCTTCTTTGATCAGGCCGAACTCCACGGTGAACCAGAACAGGCGGCCGAGACGCTCGATGTGCTCGGGATCGTCGCACAGGAGCGACGCGCGGCCATAGGTCTGTAGGAAGTCGGCGAAGACGCGCAGCGCGTGCAGCGGCACATGGCCGAAGACGTCGTGGAAGATGTCCGGCTCGGGCAGGTAATCCATCACCTCGCGCGGGCGGATGAGGACGGTGGTGGGGAACTCGCGCTGCGCCAAGCAGGCAAAGAACGCTTTGGCGGGCAGATAGCCGGGCACGCCGTACGACGCCCACGACGAGACCGAGTGCAGGAACTTGTTGATGCCGTCGAGCTTGGTGCCCTTGGTGAGCTTGATGCCACCGGCGACTTCGATGTCCTGGTCGAGCACGAGATCGTCGAGCAGGGGCAGGCGGTCGCGGGTAAGGCGGAGGATCTTCATCCCCTCGATGAACTGGCCGCTGACCTGGCTTTCGAGAACGGTCCAGCGCCGGTCGAAGAGGTCGCGCCACACGTCGTGGTTCTCGCGGGTGTACTTGGTGTAGTGCTGGGTGATGTAGAACGAGTCGGCGTTGATGTCGGCGTGGTGCTGCTCGGGCGCGCGGTCGGCGTTAGCCTGGGCTTGCTTGGCCTCGTCGCTGTCGATGATGTTGTTGTAGCGGATGTCGGCGCGCATGGGTGCATCTCCGAGCCGCGGGCTTCAGCCCGCGCTGGCTCCGGGTCATGATACGAACGTGCCGTTCCCAAGATGCGGTGGGGGGCGTTGGGAAGGAAGGCATTTCACCGCGGAGGACGCAGAGAACGCGGAGAAGGAAAGAGGATGAAGAGAGGATGGATGCGAGAACAAACCGGGTGCGCGGCTGTTCTGTGAGCGTGCCGGGGCTTCCTCGCCCCGTGCGAAGTTGGATCCGTCGCCTGAGAACTCTCGACATCGTGAGTTTGTTCCGCACGGGGCGAGGACGCCCCGGCTCGCTGACATCGACCTGTATCGCCCTTCGCACTCGTTGCTTCCTCGGCGTGCTCTGCGTCCTCCGCGGTGCAATGCCATCGTGTTCCGCCGAACCTCGGTCCTTCTCCCGACCCCACAAACAACAGCGCGGGCCGTCCCTTTTCAAGGACGGCCCGCGTGGTCAGAGGCACGCGACTGCGTGCCAACGTGAGCAAGCAAACCCGCGACCCGGCGCGGCGTGCATCCTGCGTTGTTCTCGAGGTACCCTGAAGCGACGTCTTCACGCCCGATTCTGGCCGGTGCTTCGACGGATGCCTCTCCCCTGGCGAGCTCCGCTCGCCCTTCCAACGGGAACGCGCAGGTGCGCGGCGGAAATCCCGTCGAACCACATCAACGTACCGCGCCCTCCCCGGCCGTTGCAATGGAAATCTCGCGACTCATTGCGCGTTTTCGTACGCACTTTGTTCGTAACCTCGGGCAGTTGACAGAATAATAGACATTTGTATCATGATTTCGGATACACTGAGACCCCGGATCAGGAGGTGCGCGTGAGGCGTTACGCCGGAATCACCACCGCAGGGCTCGCGCTCGCCGCACTCGTCGGCATCTGTATTGGCAGCGCCCTCTATACCTTCGATTTCGCCGAGGGCACCAGCTACCTCTCCAACGACCCCAAGGCCTGCGTGAACTGCCACATCATGCGGGATCAGTACGACGGCTGGCAGAAGGCATCGCACCACGCCAACGCGACCTGCAACGACTGCCACGTGCCCCAGGACCTCGTCGGCAAGTACTACACCAAGGCCGAGCACGGTTGGCGTCACAGCAAGGGCTTCACGCTCCAGAACTTTCACGAGCCCATCCGGATCACGCCCGAGAGCCTTGCGATCGTCAACAACAACTGCGTGCGCTGCCATGAGAGTCTGACCAGCGAGATCACCTCGCACGCCGATCCGGTGCGAGGCCTTGTGAACTGCACGCAGTGTCACTCTCGCGTGGGGCATGGGCCGCGGAATTGAACGGCAGTGGGGCAGTGGGGGAGACAGAGACATCAGGAAAGGACTTCAATGAGCACTTCCAAGACCAACTGGTTCGCGTACTGGGTGGTGGCGATCGTCGCCGCGGGCGGCACCGCCGGGGCGCTGCTGCTGCTGCAGAACATCAATCAGCGCAAGACCGAGGCCAAGCAGACCGCGTTCAAGCTCATCGATGTCTTTGAGACCACCGTCGACCCAAAGCAGTGGGGCAAGAACTTCCCCCGCCAGTACGACTCGTACCTGCGCACCGTCGACACCCAGCGCACCCGCCACGGCGGCAGCGAAGCCTTCCAGAAGCTCGACACCGACCCCCACCTCAAGGCCATCTTCGACGGCTATGCGTTCGCGATCGACTACCGCGAAGAACGAGGCCACGCCTACATGCTCAGCGACCAGCGCGAGACCGAACGCGTCACCAAAAAGGTCCAGCCCGGCGCCTGCGTCCACTGCCACGCCTCCAACACCCTTGCATACCGCAAGCTCGGCGTTGAGAAGGGGGCTGGTGGCACGATCGAGATGCCCTTCGCTTCCAAGGAAGGCCAGGCCCAGCTCTTCAAAGGCTTCGAGGAGATGTGCAAGATGAAGTTCGATGAGGCGACCAAGCTCGTCGAACACCCCGTCGCCTGCATCGACTGCCACGACCCCGACACCATGCACCTGCGGGTCACCAAGCCCGGTTTCATCAACGGCATTCGCGCCCTCGCCAAGTCCAGCGACCCGGTGCCACACCTGCCCAGCATCGAACGCTGGCGCAAAGGCGACCGCAGCAAGGACTACGAGCCCAACGTCGAGGCGACCCGTCAGGAAATGCGCTCCATGGCCTGCGGCCAGTGCCACGTCGAGTACTACTTCAAAGGCGAGGGGAAGCTCGTCACCTACCCATGGATGAACGGACTCAAGGTCGAGCAGGCCGAGAAGTACTACAACGACGTCGGTTTCAGCGACTGGACCCACGCCCGCAGCGGCGCCAAAGTGCTCAAGGCCCAGCACCCCGAGTTTGAGATGTGGAGCCAGGGCATCCACGCCCGCAGCGGCGTGGCGTGCGCGGATTGCCACATGCCTTACATCCGCGAAGGTGCGATCAAGGTGAGCGACCACCACACCAGGAGCCCGCTCTTGAACATCAGCCGCGCCTGCCAGACGTGCCACTCCTACAGCGAGGAAGAAATCTCCTCGCGGGTCGCGGCGATCCAGGACCGGACCAAGAAACTGCTGGACGCCTCGGAGCAGGCCGTGGTGGACCTGATCGGCGCGTTGGAGCAGGCGAAGAAGGACGGCATGACCGATGAGCAGTTGCTTCCGGTCCAGAAGATGCAGCGTGCCGCGCAGTGGCGATGTGATTTCGTGAACGCCGAGAACTCCATGGGCTTCCACGCACCGCAGGAGGCCGCTCGCATCCTCGGTGAATCGATCGACCTCGCCCGCCAGGGACAGATCGAGCTCCTCAAGATGCAGAGCGGCAAGACTCCCATGAAGCCGACCGCGAGCGCGAAGTAGTCTCGAGGACTTCTTACACCATGCGCGTCCCGAAACACGCCCACGCTGTCGCTTGGTCGATCGCTTCGGTGGCGTGAATCGCGTCGCGCTCGTGCATCTCTGGCCTCCGCCGCGACACCGCCGCCTCGATCGAGTCCTCCGGGTTCGCACGCACGATCGGCACGTCGCTCCCGAACAGCAGCGTCTTGCCCGGCATCAGCCCGGAGTTGATCAGGCTTTTCCACGGCATGACGCGATCGAGTTGTCCCGGCACCGCTCGGTGCAGGGCCTCGATGTCCGCCAGCAGGTGACACGGCTGCACGCTGGCGGTCACGCCCAGTTCCGCGAAGCGGGGAATGTCCGCTGGGGCGATGAGTTCGGCGTGCTCGATTCGGATGGGAAGAGACGGAGAGAAGGAGAGACGGAGAGACGAAGGGAGCGATGCGATACCGTCGAGGCAGGCGCGCACCGCGCCGTCGCCGATGGCGTGCATGGCGAGGCCGAGGTTGAGGCGAAGGCACTTCTCGGCGGAGTCGGTGATCTGGCGAGGCGTCATGAGCGGCTTGCCGTGGCGGAGGTCCGGCGGCGACTCGGCGTAGGGCTCGAGCACCCAGGCGGTGCGGCTGTTGAGCGTGCCGTCGGTGAAGATCTTGCCGCCAAGCAGTCGCACCCGGGGCGATTCCCACGTGGTACGTGTCGCGGCAATGGCCTCGATGTCGTCGAGCAGGCCGTAAAGACCGACGCGCAGCGGCAGGCGGTTCTCGCGTTCGAGCATGGCGAGGAGCGGGCCGAGCCAGTGTGGGCTGGCGAGGTCGTGCATTTCCTTGAAGCCCAGGGCGGCGAGGTGATCCAGGGCGGCCGTGATCTGTGCCTGGCGCCGCGATTCCGGCGGCTCGGGTGCGACGGCCCAGGTGGAGAACGCCGCGGCTTCGAGCAGGAGCCCGGTCGGTTCACCGGAGTTCGGACCGGACGACACGCGTTCGATGATGCCGCCGGCGGGGTCGGGCGTGGAGCGGTCGATGCTCGCCGCGGCGAGTGCGGCGGAGTTCGCAAAGACGGCGTGATGGTCGAACGACATGACCAGTGTCGGTCGGGCACCGGTGGCGCGATCGAGTTCGTCGCGCGTCATCCAGCGGCGTTCGTTCCAGCCCTCATAGCGAGCGGAGTGGACCTGCAGCCACGCGTCGGGGATCATCGTTGCCGCGCGAGCGGCGATGCGGTCAAGCGATTCGTGGACGGACGTGCATCCCTCAAGGCTCAGCATCGACAGCGCCTTCCCGAGCCAGGGAAGATGGCCGTGGGATTCGCAAAGTTCGGCGGGGCGTGCCGCGGGCGGATTGATGAGGGTGCGGGTTGTGGTCATCCGATCCATGCCTGGATCGTTGTCTCGGCGTCGGTTGCGGAGCGAGAGGTTTCGAACTCGAGTCGAACCAGGCCGGAGCGGCTTCGGACGGTCACGCCGTCGGGATCGACGCCGACGGCGATGGGATCAAAGACTTCGCGGCGGGCGATCTGACGCACGATCGAGGCCAGGCGTGTGCGGTCCGTGTTGAGGTGCTTGCACAGACGCGGCTCGATCGAGGCGAGCGGGTTGGGGACGATGAGATCTTCCGCCGCCACGGGGCCATCGGTCCACTTGGCGTCGAGGATGTTGAGCATGGCGAACCGGGAGTCCTCGGTCTTGGCGTGGTGGATGAGGAAGCGATCGGTCGCGCTGCCATGAGAGGAGAGGTTGGGGTCAAGCCAATCGAGTTCGGCAAGCAGTTGGAGCGAGGGCATGCCTTCATCGGGGATGTGCAGGACGATTGATTCGGCGTCCTCCACGCCAAGGGGGAGCGTGAGCACGGGCTTGCCACCGGCGCTATCGAGAACGAATCGACGGGGATACACAACCTCGTCGGCGACGAGGACTCCGTTGTGATGGCGGCGGAGGAAGCGGAGCGGGGCAGTCAAGTGAGCGAGAGTGTGGCATGTCACGCAGAGCCGTGCAAGGGGGGAGGGGTGCGAAGTGCCGTGGTATGAACTGCGGGTATGTGCCGGACCGGCAACGGTTGCGCACGACTTTGTGTTCCCCACCCGCCGGCCCGATGACCCAGCCAGATGTTTACCCCAGCACCTTTGAGGTGCTGGAGGACCCTGGCGTGCCGCGAAACAGCCTCAGGACGCCAAAAACAAACACGGGGCTGCGTTAGCAGCCCCGGGTCGGTCGCGTTGTTTGAGACTTTCGTGATCCGTGTCGAAGGGAACGACGAATGTCGCCCCTGAGTTTGCGCCGGACGCGACAGCGTCACGGCAACTGCGGAAGGGAAGCATGCTCGCAGCTTGTTGTCAGGACCGCTGCGAGCCTCCCGTCATCCTTCCGCCCGGGAGTATGTGGTCCCGAAGCGGGTTAGCGCTTCTTGGATTTCTTCTTGGTCTTCTTCTTGGCTTTCTTCTTTGCCATGAGAGAGATCTCCTCAAGCGTTTGTTGGTGCACCGTGACTCGCGCGAGCACGCGACACACTCGGGCGCGATGCACGTTCTGTTATCGGAAGTGTGACAACATTCTCTTGAGAGTGCAAGTCAAAATTTTCAAGAGCGCGAAGTTATCCACAATCGCGAGCCCGGCGCCGCGCTTGATCGCGCGCATGTCACGCGTCGTGCGCGCCTCGCGACGCGTGTTCAGCGCTGCGCGTTGCGCCACGATGGCGATTCGAAAAGCGAGTCGAGCGTCGTGGTGTTGACCTTGTTGTACCGCGTGAGAGTCTCGCGATCGCTCGCGCCCATCGGCACCCGGGCGCGGACCTCGCCGTTGCTGGCGTTGTACCAGAACTCACCGAGATCGGGGCCCACCTTGTCATCCACCGCACGCACGATCGGGTCGCGCAGGTGCACCTGGTCGCCGTTGGCCATCTCGATCCACGGGCGGCCGCCGTTCACCCACCGATTGCGCGGCGGGTTATCCCCGAACCAGAGCGGGTCGACGGTCTTTGGCCAGCCTTGGTCGTTCTTGTCGGTCTCGACCATGGCGGCACGGCGGTCGATCTCGCGCTTGAGCCTCACCAGCTCGGCTTGGAGCGCCGAGGCGTTGCTGCTTGTCTGATAGACGCGGTAGCGCCACCCACCGACGACGAGAATGCCGACGAGGAGCGTGATGAAGGCGATGAAGTTGACGAGACGGCTCATGGTCCCTCTCCGGCGGCTCGCTGTGCCGCCCGCGCGACCACGCTCGCGCTCTTGTTGTTGTCGGACGCCGTGGTTTGCCCCGTGAGCCGGATGGACCGGAGGCTCGACATCGGGAATCGGGGGTGCGGGACCGGGAGTATGTGCCGGATGTGCGGGGCGGCGGCACAACGACCGCGATGCCCGAGCGTCCGAGAATCGGCTAGCATCTGGGCATGAACCGCATTCTCTCCCTGATGACCACTTCGTCGCTCCTGCTCGCGTTGTCGCTGCCCGGGTGCAAGTCCAAGCCAGCGGAGGAGACGACGGCCACGACAACGGCCGAGGCCCAGCAAGCACAGGCCACACCCGGCGAGCCCAAGCCCGACGCGGCGAAGCAGGAGCCGCCGAAGCAGGAGGCTCCGAAACAGGAACCCCCCAAGCAGGAACCCGCGAAGAAGGACGAGGCCAAGCCTGCCGAGTCCAAGCCTGCCGAGTCCAAGCCTGCCGACACCAAGCCTGCCGACACGAAGCCGGATGAGAAGAAGCCGGAGCCCGCGAAGGCCGACCTGAAGAAGGAAGAGCCCAAGAAGGAAGAGGCCAAGCCCGCGGTCACGTTCCTGAACTGCGACAAGGCCGAGGCGCTGAGCACCAAGAAGCTCGATAGCGGCGTCATCGTCGAGGATCTCAAGCTCGGCGAGGGCAGCGAGTGCAAGTCCGGCGCGACCGTCACCATCAACTACCACGGCACGCTCAAGGACGGCGGGACGATGTTCGACACGACCCGTGGCAAGCAGCCCGCAACCTTCCCGCTGAACCGTCTCATCAAGGGCTGGCAGCAGGGCGTCCCAGGTATGAAGCCGGGCGGCATCCGTCGTCTGACGATTCCGTACGCTCAGGCCTACGGCGAGAGCGGCCGCCCGCCGGTGATCCCGGCCAAGGCCGACCTGGTATTCATCATCGAACTGATCGGCGTGGTTGAGCCCGCGAAGTAGATCGCTCTATACCCGGGTCGCCGCGGCCTTGCGGGCGCACCAGTCGCGCCACAGGTCGCGCACTGCGCCCGACCAGCGGGCCGCGTAGCTCTTGGCGTCGCACAGCGGCGAGGCGAGCAAGTCATCGTGCAGGCGTTCCCGCAGCGGGGCGAGTGCGGCGGGATCGGACGCGAGCCGCACGGCGATGTCCACATACTCGTCGCCGGTCCTGGCGAGCAATTCGGTGTGGCCGACGGCGTGCAGCAACGACACGCAGACGCGGGCGGCGTGAGGCTTGCCCTCGAGGGCGACGACCGGGACGCCCATGTAGAGGGACTCGCAGGTGGTGGTGGTGCCGTTGTACGGGAACGTATCGAGGGCGATATCGACGCGGTCGTACATGCCCAGATGATCGATCGATTCCTTCTGAAGTCCGACGAGTTCGAAGCGATCGGGGGTGATGCCCACGCGGGCGAGCCGGGCGGAGACATCCTTCTTCGCGGAGACGCCGTCGAGGGCGGCGGTCTTCACCAGTAACCGGGCGTTGGGCACACGCTGCATGATGCGGCCCCACAGCTCGAAGGCGGCGTCGCTGAACTTGGTGATCTTGTTGAAGCTGCCGAAGGTGATGAAGCCGTTCTTCGCGACCGGTGACGGGCCGGGGCGGCGCTTGTGCAGCGGCGTGTAGCAGAGGAAGCAGGGGTCGAGGCGGATGAGTTTCTCGGTGGCGAACTGGTCGGCGTCGCCGACGGGGTCGGTGAACGAATCGACGAAGCGGGCGTCGATCGTCGACATGCCCGTGGTATGCGGATAACCGATAGCGCTCACCTGCACCGGGGCGATGCGCGGGGCGAGGGCGAAGAGGGGGGAGTTGGATGTGAGGCCGCAGATCTCGACGACGACATCGATGTTCTCTTTCTTGATCCAGTCGGCGATGATCTCGGGCTTGCTGGTGCGGATGGAGCGCCAGGACGCGCACAGTGGCTGGAGTTCCTTGGTCACGCGGTCGTCGGTCGGGAAGAGGTAAAAGCCCGCGAGATGGATCCTCTCACGGTCGTGGTGGCGCAGGATGGCGTCGGCGAAGCGGGCGACGGGGTGTTCGCGGAAGTCGGGGGAGATGATCGCGACGCGGATCTGGCGATCGGGGTTTGGGTCGTTGGCGAAGGAGAGCGGATCGACGACTGGCTTGCCGTTCTCAAGGGACCGGCCGAAGGCGCGGTGCAGCTCGAAGCACTCGCGGCGGTCGGCGTTGGGGAGGTAGTTGAGGGCGCTGGCGAGCAGGCCGGTGGCCATGCCGTCGCCGGGGACGTGCTTGAGCAACAGCCGCAGCGTCTGCTCGGACTCGGGTGCTCGCCCGAGGTTGAGCAGCACGGCCCCGAGATACGAGACGAGGTTGGGTGCGACACCGACCTCGTTGTTGAACTTCTTCAGGAGATACTCGGCCCGCTCGTAGTCGGTGATCGCGACATACGCGGTAGCGAGCGAGAGCACAACGTTGGGCTCGCGGGCGAAGCGGGGCAGGAGTTGCTCGCCCTTTTTGACGGCGTCCTGCTTGCGACCGGCGAGGGTCATCATGTGAATGAGGTTGCCCGCGGCGACGCGATCGGTTGGGTTGAGCGCCAGGCACCGCTCGACGTGGTAGATGGCCTGGTCGTAGCGACCGGTCTCGGCGAAGCACTTGCCCAGCCCGTTGTGCACCGACGCGTCGTTGGGATTCACGCGCAAGAGGGTGCGGAGCATCTCTTCGCCCTTGGCGTACCGCCCGGCGTTGAGGTGCATCACGGCTTCCTGGAACTTGGTCAGAGGCTGGTTCAAGAGGTACAACGGTACGTCGAATCGCAACCGAGGGGGGCGGCGGTTGGCAGGCTCGCACGATGGCGTGATCATCCGGCCGTTGGCATCGTGGTACGCTCGTCACATGCTTCAGTTGACCCTCGCCGCGATCGCAATTGTCTGTGCCTGTGTGCTGGTAGGTTGTGCCCACGATGCTGACCTGTCGCGTGGTGGGGACTCATGGGCCATCGCTATCCATGGCGGTGCCGGCGCGATCAAGAAAGGAGAATCCCCCGAGCTGGAGCCTCGATACCGCGAATCCATGCGGCGGGTGCTCGACGAGGGCAAGCGGCGGCTCGCGGCTGGCGACGCTGCGATGGACGTCTGCGAAGCTCTGGTGCACATGCTCGAAGACGATGAGTTGTTCAATGCCGGGCGTGGCGCGGTGCTGACGGAGCGAGGCGACGTCGAACTGGATGCCGCCGTGATGGACGGTGCGACGCTGAAAGCGGGCGCGGTGGCGGGCGTGAAGACCGTTCGGCACCCGATCTCGCTGGCGAGATTGGTTTCCCAGCGCACGTCGCACGTGCTCTTGATCGGCGACGGTGCCGAGGCGTTCGCGACAGAGGCCGGCGTCGAGCGCGTGCCGAACGACTGGTTCATCACGCCGCGGCGTCGCGGGCAACTGGAGAAGGAACTCCAGCGCCGTGCGGAGTCCAAAGCGGCGGCGGCGACGCTTGACACGCGGTTCGGCACCGTGGGTGTCGTCGCGCTCGATCGGTCGGGGCGGCTCGCTTCGGCAACCAGCACCGGAGGCATGACGGGCAAGCGTCCGGGCCGCGTCGGTGATGCGCCGCTCATCGGCAGCGGCACGTACGCAAACGCGACCGTCGCTGTGAGCTGCACGGGCACGGGCGAGCAGTTCATTCGCCACAGCGTGGCGAGCGGCATCGCGGCGCGGATGGCGTTGATCGGTGAAACCGTCGAGCAGGCGGCGGACCATTACATTCTGCGGGTGCTCGATTCGGGTGACGGCGGCTTGATCGCGGTGGACCGGCACGGGCGGATCGCGATGCCCTACAGCAGCGCGGGCATGTATCGGGCCGCGGCGGATAGTCGCGGACGCGACGAGGTTCGCATCTGGGAGGAGTGATGACGCGGGAGGTTCGGGCGCGGGTCACGTCGCGAAGTAGCGGGCGACCTGACCGTGGACGATCACGGCGCGGACCGGATCGCCGCCGAGCTCGTACGCGAGTTCGCGATAGTCGTTGTGGCGGAGCAGGATGAGGTCGGCGCGTTTGCCGGGGGCGATGACGGCGCGATCGTGGAAGCCGAGCATGACGGCCGGGTTGACGGTCGCCGCGGTGATGGCCTCGGGGATCGACAGGCCGCAGAACCGCACGGCAAGCGCGATCGCAAACGGCATGGAATACGTCGGCGAAGAGCCGGGATTGGCGTTGGTCGCGATGCAGGCGCGGCCGCCCTTGTCGATCAGGTCGCGCAGATTGGCGAACTTGATCGGCGGCGTCATGCCGGTGAAGGCTGGAGCACCCTCGCGTGGGCGGTGGGGGACGGTCGTCGTTCCGAGCGATGTGATCGGAAGGCCGACGCCGAAGGTCTGCGACCTTGCGAGCGTCTCCATCTCCCGCGGCGTGGTCTGTTCGAGGTGATCCACGCTCAGGGCACCGAGCCGCACGGCCTCGGTGACAAGCCCCTTGCTGGAGAACTGGTCGGCGTGGGCGCGGATCGGATGGCCGAGTTCGCGGGCGGTCTGCAGCAGCCGGACCGAGTCCGCGAGCGACCACGCGCCCTCTTCGCAGAAGAGATCGATGGCGATCCCCGGGAACTCCGCGTGCACCGCGGGCAGCGTCTCATGGATCGTGCGATCGACGAACTTGGCGGCGCCAACGTCCGGGTCGATGGCGTGACCGAGCAGCGCTGTGAGGACGACCGTTCCCGGCCAGGTCACCGCGGCGTCACGGGTGGCTCGCAGCATCTTGATCTCGGCTTCCGTGCACAGGCCGTAGCCGGATTTCACCTCGACGGTGGTCACGCCGTGGCGGAGGATGGTGTCGAGGCGGCGGCGGACGAGTTCGGTGAGCGTGACGAGCGGCGTCTCACGCACGGCGCGAACGGTGGACATGATCCCGCCGCCGGCTTTGAGGATGTCGAGGTAGGGCACGCCGTCGAGCCGCTTGGACCATTCGCCGAGGCGATCGCCAGCCCAGCACAGGTGGGTGTGGCAATCGACAAAGCCTGGGAGCAGGATGTCGCCATGGGCGTCGATGACTTGTCCGCCGGGCGGAATGGTGAGCGACTCGCCGATGGACTCGATGCGCCCGCCGCGGACGATGACGTCCACGCCATCGCGGATCGAAAGCTCGTTCATCGCCGCGCCGGTGCGCGGACCGGCCGGACCGGAGTCCAGACACAGGGCGCGGCAGCGGCGGATGACGAGGGACATGGAGAGAGCGTATCGGATTCGGGGAACGTGAGAAGCGAGGGGGGTGAACGACCCACGGCGTCCCGTGATCGACCCCTTCCCGCTCGGGCCCGTGTCCCCACATGCACGTCCCGACGTCTGGGATAGCATCGGCGATGCCCGAGCCCGTGAGCCGCTACATCGTTTCCTCCGACAAATCGCTGCTGGACATCGACGCGATCTACGCGTTCCTGTCCACGTGTTACTGGTCGTCGGGCATTGCGCGAGAGCGGGTAGTGCGTGGGATCGAGAACTCGTTGTGCTATGGCGTGTTTGATGCGCAGACGCCGCGTCCATCGGGTGGCGATGGACGCTTCGCCCAGGTGGGCTTTGCCCGCGTCGTGACCGACCGGGCGAGCTTTGCGTATCTGTGCGATGTCTACGTACTGGAGTCGCACAGGGGCGGCGGCGTGGGGAAACTGCTGATGCAGAACATCATGGCCGAGCCTGCGATCCGAGGGGTGCGTTGCTTCTGCCTCAAGACCCGCGACGCGCACGGGTTGTACCAACAGTTCGGATTTGCACCCATGCCCGAGCCCAGCCGGTACATGGAGATATTGGATCGCGAAGGGTACAAGCAGGCGTAGCGGAAAGGCGGCACCGTGGCGGACACACTGACACTCACGCGAGCGAGCGACGCCGACGTTCCCACGCTCGCTCGGATCATCGTTCTGGCCTTCGCCGGCACCACCGAAGGTGTCACCAAGTGGCTGACCGAGCACGGGCTCCAGCATCTGCGGGTGCTGCGCGATGGCGACGCGATTCCCGCGATGCTGCGGCGGATCGACATGGGTCAGTACTTCGGCGGCCGTCGCGTGAGCCTCATGGGCATCGCCGGGGTTGGCACCGCGCCCGAGTACCGCGGCCGCGGGTACGCGCGTCGGATGATGGAGATGATCGTCCGCGAGGCCCACGACGAAGGCGTCGCGCTCGGCGGGCTCTACGCCTCGACCCAAGCGCTTTATCGCCAGTCGGGGTACGAGCAGGCCGGGCACCGCTTCCTCACCAAGATCCCCGTCTCCCGCCTCGAGGGCATCGGCAAGGCGCGGCGTGTGGTGTCGTTGACCGAGGCGGATCATTCGCGGATCGAGGCCGTGTACAAGACGTACGCCGCCCTGTGGGCCGGGTCGCTCGATCGCGCCCCCTACGGCTGGCAGCGCATCCGCAAGATGTGGGATTCGGAGTACCAGGGCTTCGGCGTGCTCGACGACGCCGGCGCGCTCGGCGGGTATCTCTACCTGAGCCAGTCGTGCGACGCTACCACGGGGCGGCAGGAACTCACGCTCAGCGACATCGCCTTCACGAGCGTGGAACATGCCCGCGCGCTCATCGGCCTGCTCGCCGACTTCGAGCCGATGGCCAACACCGTCACCCTCGGTGGCGGGCCGATGCACCCGATCGTGACACTCTTGCCTCAGCAGCGCTACGAGGTGAAGCTCAAGGACTACTGGATGCTCCGCATCATCCACGTCGCCAAGGCGCTGGAAGACCGCGGCTACTCCACGGCCGTCAAGGGCGCGGTAACGCTCGATCTCCGCGATGACATCATCCCCGCCAACGCCGGCGTGTGGCGGGTCGAGATCGAGGGCGGCCGTGCCCGCATGACGCGCGGCGGGGTGGGCTCGGGCCGCGTCGCGTGCGACATCAAGGGACTCGCGGCGATGTACAGCGGCCTTTACACGCCGCGACAGGCCGCAATTCTCGGACTGTGCGAGGGCGACGATGCTGGCTTCGACGTGCTGGGAGCGGCATTCGCGCAGGGCACGCCGTGGATGACGGATCACTACTGAGAATGGGTTGACGGGGTGAGATGTTGAAACAGGCCGCCGGTGCTGAACAGGTGGTGCCATCAGTCCGCGGCTGCTCGGAGCCGCGCGACTGATGCGGTCGGGAACGAACGCGTCGAATCGCATCAGTCGCGCCGCCGAGCCGGCGGACTGATGGCACCGTCTCGGGCCGATTGGCGATACCCCCTCACCCCCCTCCCTTCCTTCGCTACCCTTCCCTGCTTGAACGCGGGTCTTCAAAGTTCGGTCCTGATCGAGCCCAAGCCCCGGCCGGGGAGTACATCGGCGGGGGCGCCGATCCTCCGTTTCGGGCGGTGGTATTGGCTCACCGGCGTCGTGCTTGCCGCGGCCGACCTGATCGTCTTCGCCGCCTGCGGCACGGCGGCCGTCTGGCTGTGGACCGTGGTCGAGCGGCAGATCGTCCCGGGCGAGTATCTGGCCCTGTGGCCGATGCTGCTGGTCTTCCTGGGTGTGTCGGCGATGGTGAAGCTCTACCCCGGCGTGGGCACGCACCCGGTTGAGGAATTCCGGCGCCAAGGTCTGGTGATCTCGCTGGTCTTTCTTGTGTTTGCGACCGGCACATTCATGTTCAAGCAGGGGCCGGTGTACTCGCGTGCGGTGTTCGTTATCGCCTGGGCGATGTGCTTCATCGCGGTGCCCATCGCGCGCACGGTGACCAAGCTGATCTTCAAGAAGACCTCGTGGTTCGGCTACCCCGCGGTGATCTTCGGAAACCGCCACGCCGTCGAGCGGCTGGTCGCGCAGCTCGGCCGGTATCCCAACCTGGGCCTGCGCACCCGCGCCATCGTGAGCAGCGACCCTACCGCCCCGACGCAGATCGCCTCGATCCCGGTGATCGACGTCCAGACGCTCATCCCGACGCTGCGCGAGGCAGGCAAGGTGCCGTACGCGCTGGTCGGCACCGAGAACATGTCGCGAGAGACCATCAAGCACATGCTCGAGGGCCCGCTGCAGTCGTTCCGCCATGTGATTCTCGTTCCCGATCTGCCGCTGCCGGCGACGCTGTGGATGACCGGGCGCGACCTGGGCGGCATGCTGGGGCTGGAGATCGAGCACCGGCTGCTCGACCCGAGCCGGCGGCTGCTGAAGCGATCGCTCGATCTGCTCGCGCTGTGCGTGCTGTTGCCCGTGTTCCTGCCCGTCTTCGCCGTGCTCGCGGCGTTGATCAAGATGGATTCCAAGGGCCCGGTGCTGATCGGCCTGCGCCGTGTCGGGTTCAGCGGCAAGATCTTCCACCAGATGAAGTTCCGCACCATGGTCGTCAACAACGATCAGGTGCTGCGCGACGCCCTAGCCCGCGACCCCGCCCTCAAGAAGGAGTGGGACGAGACGCAGAAACTCCGGAACGATCCGCGTCTGACCCGTGTGGGCAAGTGGCTGCGGCGGACCAGCGTGGATGAATTGCCACAGATCTTCAATGTGCTCATCGGACAGATGAGCCTCGTCGGTCCGCGCCCGATCACCACCGGCGAGACGGCGAAGTACGAGGAATTGGCTTCGGTCTACACCAAGTCGCTGCCGGGCATGACCGGGCTGTGGCAGGTGTCGGGTCGCAACGACCTGTCTTATGACGATCGCGTGACGCTTGATGCGTACTACGTCCGGAACTGGTCGATCTGGCTCGACTTGTACATCGTGATCAAGACGGTGTGGGTGGTGCTGACGGGCCGCGGGGCGTACTAGCGAGAGGCGCCGTGGGCCAGTTCCGGTTGCTGCCGCCGATACCCACTGAAGACCAAGGCGGGCGGGATGTTGAGCCACACCGGACGGGAGCGGCCGATGTTCTCGAAATAGCGAGGGAGCCGGGCGTGGAATCTGCGGCCGGCGGGAGTGAAAAGCCCGACCTGATAGCCGAAGCCAACGAATCGTCCGCCGGGCTTCAGAGCATTCATGGTGGCCGCGAGAATCGACTCCTGAAGCGACTCGGGAAAGCTCGCCCAGGGCAGGCAGCTCACGACAACGTCGAGCTGCTCCACGCCCTCTTTGCGGCAGATGTCGACGATGTTCTCGGCGCTGTCTTCGTACAGGTGCACCTGGGGCAGGCGGCGGCGGCATTCCGCCGCGAGCTCCGGACTGCGCTCGATGGCAAAGAACTTGGCGCCAGGGCGGACGTGCTTGATCAGCTCTTGCGTCACGGTGCCCGTACCCGGGCCGTACTCAACGATGGCCTTGGCGTTCGCCCAGTCGATCTGGCTCGCGATCCGCTTGGCCAATGCCGGGCCGCTGGCGGCGACCGCGCCCATGCGCCCGGGGTGCGAGATGAACTCGGCGAGGAACTTGGCGTGTGCGGCCAGGCTGGAGCGCGAGGCCTTCTTGCGGGGCTCGATTAGGCGGTCGTGCCCGGCGTGCGAGCTGGCATGGCCATTGGAGTGGCCGTTGGAGTGCGTGTGGGCATGGCCGGACGGCGCGGTCTTCAAGGTCGAGTTCCGTTCACGAGGCGAGCACAAATCGCGCGGCGGGACGAAGTCCCCGGAAAGTCCATCCGCCGACGCAGCGTAACAGAAGGAGAGAAGGCTAGCACGTGGCCTCGGCTCACGTGCGGGTTTCGTGGCAGATGTCTCAAGCCGATGCATGAATGCCGCAGGGAGCGGCCAAGCCGATCGACCGATTTGCCCTCGTTCCCCGCGTCGATCAGCCGCGTGGCTGCATGAAGCAAGGACAAGGGGTACGTGTCTGATCGGGATTCGTCCGGGATCGTGTGACACAATCTGACGCCGTCTTATTCGGGACGCCGGGCTTGGTCTTTCTCACCGGTGGTGGCGCTTGGGTCGATCTGCGCCAGGGGATCTGCGGGGACCATAAGACGAAAGGTGCAGCCTTTGCCCTCGTCGCTGTCGAGGGCGATGGTGCCGCGGTGCTCCTCGGCGACGCGCTTCGCGACCGCCAGCCCGAGGCCCGTGCCACGGAGCCCCTTGGTGGTATTGAACGGCTCGAAGACCCACTGCTGTTTGCCCTTTGGAATTCCCGAGCCGTTGTCGATGACGTCGACAATCGCCCATGCCATGCCGGTCTGCGCCGGGTTCAGGGTCGCGGTCAGTGCTTGCAGAGGCGGCGTTCCGGGCGCGAGGTGGCGATACACCGCCCGCACGGTGACCACGCCGTTGCCGGGGTCCACGGCTTCGACAGCGTTGGTCAGCAGGTTCAGGATCGCCTGGTGCATCAGGCTCGGGTCGAAGGCGATCGGGGGCATCTCGGGGTCGATGTCGACGATGATCGCGATCTGTCGCGATTCGCACATCGGGCGGAGCAGCTCCACGCAATCATCCACGATCTTCTGGATCTTCTCGAGCTCGACCTCGGGCTTGCGGTGGCGTGAGTATGCCAGCATGTTGCTGGTGAGGCTCACGATGCGGTCGAGGTTGCGTTTGAAGATATCCCAGCCGCCCTTGGCGATTTTGAGATCGTCCTTGCGGAGCCCGAGCTCCACGACGTCGGCCCCTCCGCGGATGCCCTGGAGGATGTTCTTGATCGAGTGCGAAAGGCTTGCAACGGTCTCTCCGGTGGCGGCCAGTCGCTCGGTGCGGAGCTTCCTGGCGTAGCCCTCGGCGTTGGCGAGCGCGAGGCCAGCGTGCTGGCCCACGGCGTTCATCAGGGCGAGCTGCTCGGCGGTGAACGTGTAGTTCGCGAGCGTGCTGTCGATATAGATGGCGCCGAAGGTCGTCCCCCGGAAGCTGATGGGCGAGCAGATCGCGCTACGCACGTGCATTCGCTGGACGCTGTCGCCCGCAGCGAAGCGCGGGTCGTTCATGGCGTTGGACGACAGCACGCCCTCGCTCCGCTTCACGACGTGCTGCAGGATCGTCCGAGGCACGTGGATGCGGGCCTCTTCTTCGTTCGCTGGGGGCGTGCGGTACTTCACCACCGCGGGCTTGGGGTGATCGAGATCGTGCGACTTTGTTAGCACGATGAAGCCGCGTTCGGGCTTGAACTCGCGGAAAACCATCTCCATCACGCTCTTGAGCAGCTCGGTGCGATCGGTGAGCTGGCTGGTCAGGCTGGTGAGCTGATAGATGACCCGCAGGTGGTGGGCCGCGGCGATCCGCGGCTCGGGCTCGGACATCACCAGCGACTCGTCGTTGGCGTTGGAACGCGGGCTGAGCACATCGCCGGCGAGCGTGCGTTCGATCGACGCATCGACCTGGTTGGGCTTGGCGAGGCGGACGATGTCCGGGTCGCTGGTCTCGGTGAAGCCGAAGACCATGAGCGTGGAGCCGACGCGGATCTGGTCGCCGGGCCGGAGGCGGATGCGGTCCTTGATCTTCTCGCCGTTGACGTACGTGCCGTTCTGCGATTGCAGGTCGCGGATGAACCACGCCCCGGCGTCGGGGGTCATCTCGGCATGGCGACGGCTGACGGTGCTGTCGCTAATGGGCAACGCCTCGCCCGAGCGCCCGATGAGCTGCGGCTCGTGGTCGGGAAGCTGGAACGTCCGCCCCTTGTCGGGGCCTTGAAGGACGGTGAGGATCAGCACGAAACTAGTGTACGAAAGGGCCAGAGAAGGGTTGCTTGTGATATCGTGTCCGAATGGACCGCACCGCCATCGACGCGTACGCCTCGCAAGCCGACGAGCTCAAGTCTTGGATCGCAGGGCTGACCCGTGACCAGCTCAACGCCCATCCCGTGCCCGGAGCGTGGAGCATCGCCCAGTGCGTCTTCCACACGCTGGACAGCGACCTGGTGGCGACCGATCGCATCAAGCGGATCGCGGCCATGGACCTGCCGCTGCTCATGAACTACGACGAGTCGCGCTACGCCGGGCTGCTGGCGTACGACAAGCGGTCGGCGGCGAACGCGTGCGAACTCTTTGCGATCAACCGTCGCCACACCGCCGAGCTGCTGGTCAACCTGCCCGACGAGGCCTTCGAGCGCGAGGGCGTTCACAGCGTCCGCGGCATCATCTCGCTCGGCTGGATCGTCACCCACTACGTCGAGCACGTGCTGCACCACAAGAAGTTCGTGATTGAGAAGCGGATGGCGCTGGGGCGGCCGCTCGGGGCTTGAGGAGAATGGCCAAATGGCCAAAGCTCCAAATCGCCAAAACAAGACGTCCGGCACGTGGCTATGTGCCTTGATTTGGCCCTTTAGCCATCTGGCCCTTTGGCCCTTTACCTACTTCTCGTGCCGCTCCATCGCGATCATCGCGGCGCCGAGCAGGCCGGCCTTGTCTTCCAGCGTGCTGGCGACGACCTTCACCTGCTTGCAGCGGTCGGGGAACGAGAAGCGCCGTGTGTGCTGTTCGACCAAGCTGACCCATTGCGGGCCCATGGCCTCGGTCAGTCCGCCACCTAGTACGATGCGGTCGATCGACAGCAGCGTCACCACGCCGCCGAGGGTGATGCCCAGCAGTTCCGCGGCGTTGTCGAGCACCTCGATGGTCAGTGGGTCCTTCTCTTCATAGGCCTTGGCGACGAGCTTGCTTTTGATCTTCTCGAGGTCGCCCTCGACGTACTCGGTGAGTTTGCTCTTGCGGTTGGCCTTGATGAGCTTGATGATGCGGTTCACAACGCTGGTGCGGGAACAGTTGTGCTCGAGCGAGCGTTCGCCCGGCGGGTTGAACGGGATCGAGATCATGTGCCCGATCTCGCCGGCGGTGAGCATTGGTCCGTAGTAGAGCTCGCCGTTGAGGATGAGCCCGCCGCCGATGCCGGTGCCGAGCCAGACGCCCAGCAGGTACTTGGCGTTCTTGCCGGCGCCGAGCTTGTTTTCGCCCCACACCGCGGCGTTCACGTCGTTGTCGAGGTAGGTCTTGACACCGGTCTTCTTCTGCAAGATCGAGGCGGCGTTGACATTGGTCCAGCGCAGATTGCCGGCTTCGAGCACGACGCCCTCGTTGGGATCGACCGCGCCGGGTGCCGCGAGGCCGATCGCCTCGAGGTCGGTGAGCTTCACCTTGGCTTCGCTGCAGGCTTCGACGATGCCTTCGACGATGCGGTTCATCACGCCGTCGAGCCCGTCCTCGGCCTTGGTCTTCTTCTTGGCCTGGCTGAGCAGCTTGAGGTCGGAAGAGACGACGCCAACCTGCATGTTGGTGCCGCCGAGGTCGATGCCGATGTAGTAGCCGGATTTGCCGTTCTTGGCCATGGTTGCGCTCGGGAACAAAGGAGTCGGGATGCTGGCGAGTGTATCGGCGGGCCGAGGGCCGATCTGAACGCAAGGTCCGCGAATGGTTCTCGGTTCGGCCGCGGCTAGCCCAGCACGCGGGCAGCGAGGACGCGGGTATTGGCGGGAAGTGCCGCTCGCAGCCGCGTCGAAAGCGCGTCGGCTTCGGCCGGTGCGACCAGGGTGAAAAGCGTGCTGCCACTGCCGGTGACGTGGAACGGGCGGCGGACCCGTTCGCAGGCGGCGTGCACCGATCGGAGGCCGGGCGCGACCCGCATCGCGGGCTCGGCAAGGTCGTTGAACAGCAGTTGGTTGAGGTCGCCGCCCGCGTCAGGCGCTCGAGTCGCGAGCGACCGGGCCTCGGCGTCGCGGAACCGGAACGTGCTTTGATCGGTGAGCCAAGTGTCAAAGGCCCGGTACACCGCAGGCGTCGGGCACGCGATCGATGGCATGACCAGCACCGCGGCGAGGTCGGGAATCGGGGTCGTCCGTTCGATGCGATCGCCGAAGCCTTCGACGAGAGCGGGACGAGCGGGGCCAGTGGCCGCCGCATCGTCGATGAAGAAAGGAACGTCGCTCCCGAGCTTCGCGCCGATCGTGCGAAGCTCGGCGGCGGAGAGCGGCGACCCGAGCGTCTCGTTCCCCAGCCGCAGTGCGGCCGCGGCGTTGCTGGAGCCGCCGCCCAGACCGCCGCCCGTGGGGATGTGCTTCTCGATGCGGAGGCGGAAGCCGGCGGATGGGGAAGTGCCGCCGACGCGATCGAGCATCGCCCGCAGCGCCCGGACCGCGAGGTCTTTCTCGATGGGCCAGTCGACCGCGCCGATAGGCATTCCGTTGGGCTGTGTGGCGAAGCGGATCTCGGCGTCGATCGTGCCGGGTGCGTCGGTGCGTTCCACCTGCACGCGATCGGCGAGATCGGTGCAGGCGAACCAGGACGAGATGCGGTGCCACCCGGCGCGGCGGTTGGGTGTGCCGTCGGCGTTGGCCGCGGGCTCCGGCGGCGCGACGGCGAGGCAGAGATTGAGCTTGGCGTGCGCCAATGCGTCGGGCATGCGGGATCGTTGGTCTGATCCCTGACGCGAGGGGGCCGTGGGTCGTTCGCTTCGAGGCGACGGACCGAAACGCCATCAGTGTCACCAGCGCGTTCTCTCTGTTCGCCGCTCGGATCGAAGTTGGTCGCGGTCGCTACTAGAATCGCGCCCAAAGGAGCTTCCCATGGTCGTTGCAGACCTCGTTCGCGTGATGGAATCGATCGCGCCGCTTTCCTTTGCCGAGCCGTGGGACAAGGTCGGGCTGCACGTGGGGCGACTGCGGTCGCCGCTGCGGTCGCCGGTGCTGCTCACGATCGACCTGAACGAGGCGGTGCTGGCGGAGGCCGAGCGTGCGAACGCCGGAGCGATCATCGCGTACCACCCGCCGATCTGGGAGCCGCTGAAGACACTGACCGACCGCACGCCGAAAGAACGTGTTCTGCTGCGGGCCGCGGAGATGGGAATGGCGGTCTATTCGCCGCACACCGCGCTGGACGCCGTGCCCGGCGGCATGACGGACTGGCTGTGCGAAGGGCTCTCTGAAACAGGCAAAGTGCCGGGCGACTGCCGCGCGCTCAAGTCGCACGCGGCCCGTCCAGCGACCGCAGAAGTGAAGGTCGTCACGTTCGTTCCCCTGAGCGATGTCGACAAGGTGCGCAACGCCATGGCGACGGCGGGCGCCGGCATCATCGGCTCGTACACCGTCTGCTCGTTCGCCGCTCCCGGCAGCGGCACGTTCCTCGGCGACGAGTCGTCGCATCCCAGCGTGGGGCGTCGCGGCGTGCTCGAATCGGTATCGGAACTGCGGCTGGAAATGGTCTGCTCCAAGGCCGCCCTGCCGTTGGCGATCGAAACACTTCGGCAATTCCACCCCTACGAAGAGCCGCCGATCGATGTGTACGAGCTTCTGCCCAAACCGACGCGTGGCATCGGTTCGGGGCGCCGCGTGGCCCTCGACCGCCCAACTCCGATCCGCGTGCTGGCCGAGCGGATGAAGAAGCACATCGGCCGCAGCGTCGTGCGTGTCGCGGCGTCGGAACTCGACAAACCCGTCAGCGTGATCGGCGTCTGCTGCGGCGCGGGTGCGGAGCTGGCCACCGTTGCTTCGGCCGAGGGCTGCGAGCTGTTCATCACCGGCGAGATGCGTCACCACGAGATCACGGCCTGCCTCGACCGCGGACTGTCGATCCTGCTCGGCGAGCACACCAGCACGGAGCGCGGCTATCTGCCTCGGCTCGCCAAACGCATGGAAGCCATGCTGCCGGGCATCGCGTGCATTGTGTCGAAGAATGACGCGGACCCGCTGACGACGGTGTGAGACGACACGCCAGTGCCAGTTGTTCAGTTCGCCATCGAAACCGGCGAGGACGTCTGATTGAGGTCGATCTGACCCGCGCCGTTGAAATCGGTGCTTGGGCGGATCACGCCGTACTCGTAGAGGATCTCGTTGAGTTTTCCGGGACGCAAGAAGACCACGTTGCCGTTCGCCCGGAACTCGGCGCGCCCGGCGAGGTTCACCGAAGAGGGCACCGCGACGGGGAAGTACAGGCGGTTGGTCGAGAACTTGCGGAGCGTCGATTCGGGCGAGCGCTGACCCTCGAAGACCTTCTTGCCGTCGATGCTGAGCGAGTACGTCGCGTCCTTCAAAGGCAGCGGCTTGTCGGACGGATTCTCGGCGTCGACGACGATGACGAAGCGACGCCCCTCGGGCGTGACACTCTCGGGACGGACCTCGACGACCTTCATGATCGGCGTGCCGCCGCCGAAGCAGCCGGCGAGCAAGAACGAGCAAAGAACGAGCGTGGCGACGCGGAGCATGACGCGAGTTTAGCGTTCACAAGCGGAGCTGGGAGTGGTGAAGTGTTGCGCCGGTCGCGGTCGACGCCTTGCAGGGGTCGAGGCCGGCAACAAGGGCACGCTGACGCGGCGCGTTTACTTCGTGTCGGTCGGCACGGGCAGCACAAGCGTGACTCCGCCCGCCGTGAGCAGCACGCGGCCGTCGAGCGCGACGACGGAACTGGGCGGGCGACCCAGTGCAATCGCTCGGGTGGAGAGCAATTTGCCGCTGGGCAGGGCGAGGATGCGCAGGTCGATCTGCGTAGCCCCGTCCGCGTCTGGGGCGTCGTCGGGCACCATGGCGACCGCGTGCTCGCCGAGGGCGAAGAGGTGGGAGTGGTCCTTGGCGTGCACCGACGCATCGACGCCGATCAGGTCACCCTTCTTCGAGAACACGGCGAGGCCGTGGCCGCTGACGAAGCCGATCGCTCCGTCGGGCAACGGCGCGATCCCGATGGGCCCGTCCTGTGCGAGGCGTTCCCGGGGGTCGAGGGGGTCATGCGGCGTCGAGCCGTCGGCAAGCGACAGGGTGATGACAGCCCGCTCCTCATTCAGCACGTAGGCACGGTTGTCGTGGACCCAGCACTCGACCGACCGCGTGACCGCGGGCTTGTCAAAGCTCCACATCACGCTCTCGCCGGCGGCATCGAACGCGACGACGCGGTTGTACATCCCCACCAGCACGCGGCCGGGCGCGATCGTCCGCAGCCAGCGGATCTGCTGATAGTCGCCGAGCGCGACGGCCAGATTCTTCTCGTCGGGCATGTTCAGCCCGCGGGCGAGCGCGGGACGAAGGTCGCGCACCGCCCCGCCGCGTCGGGCGTCGAACGCCGAGAGCACCATGGGCAAGAACGCCCCGCGGCCGCGTGTGGTCGCGTCACGCTCGGTCGTCGCGCCGCCGACTACGAGCGTGCCGCCGCAGATCGCGGCGTCGTAGATGCGCGTCTTGGGCAGACGGGCCGTCCAGAGCGGCTTGCCCGACGCCAGGTCAATTGCGATCACGCGACCCACCCGCTCAAGAAGAATCAGCGTCGTGTCGTCCATCGCGACGAGCAAATCACCGGGGCTCACCGAGCCATCCAGCGGCGTCGAGAATGGTGTCGATTCCTCGGCGTCACGAGCCTCGATTTCGTCGAGATGCTGGGCAATCTCACGGCTCAGCCACGCGCTGGTGCCGTCGTTGCGCACCCGCTCGATCACGCCACCGGTGCGATCCGAACGCGACTCCGCTGGCCAGTACAGATACGTCGCGTCGGCATCGATGCGCACCACTCGCGGCGAACGCTGCTCATAACGCCGCGTCCACATCGGCTCCACCGACGAGTCGGTGAGCGAGGTTGCGAACAGCGCGACCTGCCGACGTCCCGGCGAGACCAGAACGGCGCGGTCGGTCGGGCGACCCGGGTTGTCCGTGATCTTCGCCGGCGCGATCACCCAGCCAACGAGCGAGCGCACGTCGTCGGTCAAGGCGCGGCCGAGCTGCGGCCGGCGCGACGTGGCCTTCGGTGTCGTGAAGTCGAACGTCGCCCCGCCAAAGCGAGATGGAAATGTCGCCGCGATCCGCGAGGCTTCGCTCACGCGGTTCTGTTTCAGCAGCGACGAGGCGAGCCGCACGCCCACGCCCTTGGCTTCGGTGGCGGCTTGAGGCGTGCGAGGGCCCTGGGCGTGTTCGAGCGCACGCAGCGCCAGCGAGAGGCTCCGGATCTCTCCCGCGGTGCTTCCGGACTTGGCCTGTGCGTCGGCGAGGCGAATCCACGCGCCGGCCGCCGCCAACGACGCGGGGAAACGGGCGGCGAGGCTTGCGAGTTCCGCCGGCTTCGCGTCGGGGCCCAGTTCTTCCAGCTCTCGGGCGGCCTGAGAGGCGAACGGCTCGTAGGGCGCGGAACCGACGCGACGCAGCAGCGCGAGCAGACGATCCGTCGCGAGCGCCGCCGCGGGCGTCGGTACGCCCAGATCGTTCTGTACCGCCGACTCGGCCAGCGACGGATCGCCGAGGATGCGGCTGTAGGCTTCGAGGCTCTGGGCCGGCTGAGCCTGTGCCTCGCCCAGCCAGCCCGCGACGATCTCGTGCTCCGCCAGCTCCGCGGGCGACTCCGCCGCTCGGGCGAACCGCTGCGACAACTCAGTGAGCACGGGCAGCGGCGGGCTCTCGGCCTTGTCGCTGCGTGTGTCGGTGCCCGGGTCCCATCGCTGCTTGCCCGAGGCGAGCATGGCGCGGAGCGAATCGATCAGCCGACGGCGCGACGCTTGCACCGGCGCGGAGTCTGGCAGGCGATCGCGGATATCGAGCACGCGATCCACGGCCGGCGCGATCCGCGTGTAACGCCCGGAGCGGAACGCGAGGTTCGCCATCGAGAGCGCGGGCCCTGTGTCGTCGGGCGACTTGGCGATCCGCTGCGACAGGATCGATTCCGCGGTCTCCCATTTCAGGAATGCGTGCAGGTCGCTGCCGCCGGAAACAAGCAGCGAATCGGGCAGCGCGATGAGATTGCCCGTCGCGGCGAGCTCGTGTGTCGCGAGCAGTTGGAGGTTGGTGGCACTCAGCTCGAGCACCTTGCCCTCGACCGGCGCAAGGACCGAGGTGCCGGCGATCGTCACTCGCCCCGCAAGCAGGGGATCGCGGATCGGTGCGCTCGACTTCGGAGTGTCGCGCTCGAAATCCTGGAGCTTGAGGGAGAGCACGCGATCCTGGCAGACCGCGATCAATCGGTCGGCGGCGGCAAGCAGGTAGATCGGAATCGCGCCCTCGTCGCCGAGATCCTCGATACCTCGTCGTCCCAGGAGCGTGCCGTCTATCCGCGACAGCCGCAGAATCGCTGAGAAATCGGGCGCAAGCGTCACGATCGTCTCGCCATCAACGATCGCGTTCGTTGCGGCCCACGGCTGCGGCATCGCTGGCATCGAGATCGCGGCCAGAGCCCGAGCCTCAGGCTGGATCGGCATCCGCCGCACCCAGACCACCCGCCCGCTCGCGGCCTGCACCGCCGAGACCACTCCCAGCGTGTCGGACTTGTAGACGATTCCAGCGGCATCGATGCACCGCTCCGCCACATGCGGCGAGCGGTTGTACGGCAATACGCCCACCGAGCAGATCGGCCTCACCCAACGCAGCTCGCCCGTCCAGGCGTCAAACCCCGCGAACAGGGCCCCGGAGATTCGACGCACCGTGGAGTTCCGCCGCATCGGGACGACGGCCACACCCTCAACGATTGTCGGTTCGCCCCGGACCGAATAGCCCTCCAGGCGGCGGTCGACCGCCGCCGGATCGAGCGACCACAGCACACGCCCGCTGCGAATATCGAACGCGTGCAGGCGTCGATCGCCCTCGCGGCCGGACTCTGTCGCGAAGCCGGTCGCCGCCAGTCCGATCGGTCCCGCGATGTGCACCCACGCACCGTCTTCAAGACGCGACACGGGAGGCGAGCTGCGGCCTGAGTTCTGGCGCAAGACGTCGCGGGCGCGGATGCTCCAAAGGGGAGCGAGCGTGAAGCGATCCAGGCCGTCGATCCGCGATGCGTTGTTGACGATCACGACGTCGCCGGCGACCGCGGGCAGGATCCACGGTCGAGCGATCGACTGCTGCGCGAACTCAAAGGCCTCGTCCTCGTCGCCTTCTTCCTCGCGGGTTGCCTTCTGAAGGACCGTCGCAGAGATCAGCGGTTTGCTCGGCAGCGTGGACCAGTCCGGTCCGCTCGCGCTGCCGGTCTGGGCGGTGATCGAGGTCGTGCGCAGTTCCGCGGGAATCTCGATCGCGCCGGCCTTCGCGGCGGGAATGCCGGACTCGCCTGACCAGCGCGACGCCCACGCCGCGACTTCCGGCCGGTTCACGAACCGCGCGATGCGCTGGGCCAAGGTCGCCGCCTCGGCGTTGCCCTTGCGGTCCGGATGCTTCTCGAGCTGTTCCAGCGTGAGGCGTGCGGCCTCGAAGCGGCCCGCCTCAAGATGGAGCTGAGCCACTCGCAGTGCAGCTTCGAAACCGGCGCTCGTCAACAGCCGCGTCGTTTCGACCAGATCGTGCTTCCGCTCTTCGAGCAGCTTCTGAGCCCGTGGCCCTTCGCTTGTGCGGTAGCGATCGAGGAGTGCGGGCTTCTCAAGAAGCAGCCGGTGCACGTGCTCGCGGACGCTGATGAACAGGTCCGGGTCGGTGCCGCTCTCGAGGACCTTGTCGCCCTCGGTATCCAGCAGCGTCTGCAGCACGCGCGATGCCTCGGCGAGGTTGCCCGCCGCCTGCAGCTCATCGATCCGCACCAGCGATTCGCGGGCTTGCACCGAATCGTCGGGGTAGACCGGTGACTGCTGGGCGAGAGCAGTGCCGCACGCGAGCGACAGGGCCAGCACCGCGGCACACACATGTCCGGTCAGCCCGCCACGAGTTGTCCGGCGCTCACGCATCGAGTCGATCCGGGTAGGGGGATTCACCACAGGGGCAAAGAGAGGAGTCAGAGGCAGACTGGAAGTCAGACAGGAAGACTAGATACAGGTGAAGCGAGCCAGCGTTCGGTTTCGTTGCCTTTGTGACAACCATTTGTCGTTCTCGGCGCCCCGGCGCCGTTGCTGCGATCGCCTTCCCGTCTTTGCCCGAGAACCGGTCAGAATCCGTAAATCATTCTGATACAAGACCTTCCAGTCAGATTGTTCGTCTCAAGTGGTCGTTCGGTTTGTGAAGTCTGCGTCCCTGCTTTGACAACTCTCTTCAGCCGCCCGCGCGACCGGTCGATCCGGCACAGACCATGGAGCGCGCCTCCGACAGCCTGTCGGCGAGCCCGGATGCATTCCAGACGCCCTTGGGCGCCAACGGGGAGGCTGCCGCCCCGACCTGGGTGCAATTCGGCGGCGTCTGGAAGCGATTCCGGCGTTGGTGTCACGCCCACCATTGGAATCAGCGCGACCTCCGTTTCCTGTGCTATTCCCTCGCCATCGTGCTGATGAGCGTGGCCGACCTCAAGATGACGCTCTTCTACGTCACCAGCGTCGGCATGACCGAGGTGAACCCCATCGCCCGCTTCCTCATGGTCTACGGCGGGGTGTGTTCGATCATCCTCTGGAAGGCCGCGACGGTTGCCTGCGGCGTCTTTATCCTGTGGCGCATCAGGCGACACCGCGTCGCCGAGGTGGGCGCCTGGATCTGCTGCGGCGTCCTCGCCGCCCTGTGCGTGCACTGGTTCCGCTACAACGACCAAGTGACCACCTTGGCGACGGAAGTGATGCACCTCCACGACACCCGCAACGGCACGGACTGGGTCGTTGTGGACGGGGCGAGGGGGGAGTAGCGACTCCTACCTTCCCTTGTCGCGACGCCAATCCGGCTTGCCCTTGTCGCGGGACTTGCTCTTCTGGCTGCGTCGAGCGCTGCCATCACGGCCCAGGCCGCTGAAGCCGGCGCCCTTGCCCTTCTCGAAGCCGCCGCCCAACGCGAGGCCGCCGGGCTTGTCGGCAATCTTCTTCATCTTGCCCGCGGCACGCCCCTCGGCGTTGTCGACGACGCACTCCATCTGCCGCTTCTGCAGATCGACGGCCACGATCTTCACGCTCACGCGGTCGCCCATGTTGTACGAGCGTCCCGATCTTGCATCGACGAGCGCGCCGGTGCGGGGGTCCACACGCCAGAACGGGGTCATGTTGCCTCGGGTCACGTCGCCGGGCAGGTCTTCCTTCTTGACGAAGCCCTCGGCGAGGTACTTGTCGATCTGGATGAAAATGCCGCGGGGATTGAGGCCGGTGATGACCGCATCAAAGCTCTCACCGATGTGCTTCTCGAGCAGCTGCAGCACCAGGAAGCTGCGCAGGGCACGCTCGGCTTCGGTGGCCGCTTCCTCGCGTCGGGTCGCGTGGCGCCCGATCTCGACGAGTTCGGACTCATCGGGACACATCTTGGAATCACGGAGGATGCGGCCCAGCTCGCGGCGTTCGCCGTCGCCCTTGGGACGCTTCGTGCCGTTGTCGGTCTGACGCAAATACTCGGCCAGTGCGCGGTGCACGGTGAGGTCGGCGTAGCGCCGGATCGGGCTGGTGAAGTGCGCGTAGGCCTCGCTGGCGAGCGCGAAGTGGCCGATCATCGCCGGCGAGTATTCCGCGCGGCTCATGGTCCGCAGCACGGCCATGTGCACAGCGCGGCTCGCGGGCGTGCCGCGGGTGGCGTTCAAGAGCGCCTGCAGCTCCTCACGCGTCGGGTTCTTGGGAATGCGGAATCCCGCCACCATCGCGGCCTTGCGGAGTGAGTCCACATCGCCGGGCGTCGGGTCTGGGTGCGTGCGACGCAAGAGCGGCACGCCGACTTTCTCGAACAGCCGTGCCAGCACCTCGTTGGCCTCGACCATGAACATCTCGATGAGCGTGTGGGTGAACGCGTTGTCTTCGCGCTCGGCGTCGACCACGTGGCCGTTGTCGTCGTAGATCAGCACCACGTCGGGCAGTTCGAGACTGATCATCCCCTGGCGCTGGCGGCGGCCCTGGATGGCCTTGGCGCACGCGTCCATCTGCTGCAGCGTCTCGATCAACTGATCGCTGTACCGCGGCGGGGTCTTGGCGTGCTTGCGGGCCTCGTTGAAATCGCCGTCAATGAGTGCCTGGGCTTCGAGGTACGTCAGCCGCTTGGCGCTCTTGATGAGCGTGTTCTGCACGCCCTCGAGCACGCACGCGCCCGACTTGTCGTACGTCATCATCGCCGTCTTGCAGAAGCGGTACACGCCCTCCTGCAGCGAGCAGATGCCGTTGCTCAAGAGCTCCGGGATCATCGGGATCACCCGCCGCGGCAGGTACACACTGTTGCAGCGGTCCTTGGCCTCGACATCAATCGCCGACTCCGGCGGGATGAAGTGCGCCACGTCGGCGATGTGGACCGCCAGATCCCACCCGCCGGGCACGTGCTTGCTCGGGCGGATGCTGATCGCGTCGTCGTAGTCCTTGGCGTCCGGCGGGTCGATGGTGATGATGAAGTCGTTGGTGAGATCGGCGCGGCCGCCCCAGCCTTCGTCGTCGAAGCACTTGGCTCCGACCTTCTGGAACTCCGCGATCTGCTCGTCGTAGACGACCGTCACCTCGCGGGCCTGGTCGTTGCACTCCTCGGGGAACTCACCGGGCAGGTCGTACGCCGCGATGACCGCCTGCGTCTCCACGTCCGGAAGCCCGGCGTCGCCGAGCACCTTGGTGATGACGCCCTCGCCCAAGACGTTGGCCTGGGGATACGCGACCAACTCGATGATGACCTTGGAACCCTCGGGCGCGTTCTTCGCCGCGGCGTCGCGGACGACGATCGGCTCGGTGACCTCGCGCCCGTCGGGGAAGACCAGCCACTGCTGGCCGCGCTTCACGAGCTGACCAGAGAAGCTCGTGCGCTTGCGCTTCACGACCTCGACGATCGCCCCGACAAACTGCGGCCCATCACCGGCCCCGGCGCGGGCTCGGCCCGTGTCGCGGCGGACCGCAACCTTGACCTTGTCGCCGCTGAGCGCATCGCCGGTGTCCTCGGCGGGAATAAAGATCGAGCCCTCGCGGACCGCGACCTCGGGCTGGACGAAGCCGAAGCCCTTCATGGCCTTGCGGAAGGTGCCGATGACCGTGCCGCCCATCTTTTCGACCGACGGCAATCCGATCAGCCCGGTCGCCGAGACTTCGACGGCCTTCTCGTCGGCGAGCGTCTTGACGGCAGCGTCAAACTCGGCCGAGTCCTGCTCGTCGACGCCGAGGTCTTCCTTCAGATGCGAGATGCTCCGCGGCGTGTAATCCTCGTGCTTGAGGTGCTCGAGGAGACGCTTGCGGAATCGGAGGCTCATAGCGAAGAGTAGCGGTTGTTTCGCAACTCCTCCCCCCGCGATAGCGGGGAGAGGACCGATGCGAGGCGAAGCCTCGCATCAGGAGTGGGGGCGTCGGGATCGAAGCCTTCGCTGAAGCTGAGAGTCCCACACCCCACCCCGGCCTCGCCGAGCCTCGGCCACCCCTCCCCGCTAGCGCGGAGAGGGGAGTGTGCGGATCATCGCCGCGCCGACCACGGCCGCGGTCTCGACCCGCAGCACGTGCGGCGCGAATCGGAACAGCGTCACGCCCGCGGCCTTGAGCTGGGCAAACTCCTCGTCGCTGAAGCCACCCTCGGGGCCGACGAGCAGCACCACGCGATCCGCCGTCGCGACCGCCGAGGCGGGCAGCGACGCGCCGCTCGCGTCGGCGGCGAGCACCAACGTGCCCGGCGTCGGCTTGATCGCTTCGGCGAACGTGATCGCGTCCTCGATCTCCAGCAGCCAGCCCCGGCCGCACTGCTTCAGACTCTCGGCGGCTACGCGTCGGAGCCGGTTCATTTTCCCTTCGCGCGGGTCCACGACGGTGCGTCGGGTCAGCAGCGGTCGATATGCGTCGGCGCCGACCTGCGACAGGCCGTCGATCATTTCTTCGAGCCGGTCACCCTTCGCCGCGGCGGCGAGCACCTCGATCCGCGGACCAGCGCGTTCCTCGATCGTGATGCTCGTTACCTCAACCTCGAGCTCCCATGTGCCTTGACGAGACTTTCGGATATCGCGGATCACGGCTGATGCGTGCAGACCGCGGCCGTTGAGGAGGTTGATGGGGTCGCCGACCTCGGAACGCTTCACGCGGGCGGCGTGGTGGGCCTCGTCGCCGCCGATGACGATTCGGACGCCGATCTGGGGTGCAAGGTCTTCGAGAAGGATGCGGTGGATGGCCACGGGTAGAGGATAGAGGAAGGTCCGAGAGCGCGCAGACGCGCCGGGAATGCCGAGGAATCACCGGGAATGTCGGTTCTTGTGGCCTGAAAGTGGCAGACAATGGTCCGATAGAGTTCCCCGTGGTGGACCGGCTCGGCCACTTGGTCGATAAGGCGAGAAGCGAGGATGCGCTCGGGTGGCGAACCCGTTCGGGCGTGTTCTGGAGGCACGATGTCGCAGGCAGGCAACCAACCCGGCGCGCCGAAGGCGGGCGAACCAGCAGATGAGCTGGCGTCGCTCGACGCGCAGTTGGACGCCCTGCTCGCCGAAGCACCGAAGTCGAGCGCGACCGACACAAGCGCGCCAGCGGTTGACGCCGCCCCGCTCGTGCAGCCGGGTGTCCCGGTCGCCGGCGCACCCGCACCCGACTCCGCTGTGGACGCAGCCGAGGATGCGGTGAAGGCGATCGAGGCCCAGGTGGACACGCTGGTGAGCCAGTTTGTCGATGCCGAACCAGCAGCGGAGGGTCCGCTTGCCGACCTTGCCGAGTCGCTGGTGAAGGCTGACGCGGCAGAAGCCGCTGCCAACGAACCCGCGGCAACCCCGGACGCGGTGAGCGAGCCGGTCCCTGCAGCTGCGCCGATCGTGTCGGACCCACCGGTCGCAGAATCAGTACACGAAGAAACCGCCTCGGATGACGCCGCGGCCGCCGCGACCGGAGCGATCGCGAGTGCGGCACCGGACGCAGCCGCGCCCGCGCTTGGCGTTGAGCCGCCGGGAAGCGATTCAATACCTCAAGCGGCTTCGACCCCAGCGAGCATGCCGGAAGTGGCGGCGCCTGCGCCATCCGCGCCCGAGCCGCAAGCCACGCAGGCCGTCGAAGATGTGATCGAACCCTCCGGCGTTCAGCCCGCCGCGCCCGAGCCTGTGGTGGCGGACCTCAAACCGGCCCATTTGGGCGGGGTGGAAGTGCCGGGCGACATCGCCGCGTTGGATGATCAGCTCGCGCGGCTCACCGATGAATTGCTCGCCGGCGATGCCGACGTCAACGCTGACAGTCCTGCCCAGAGCGCGGCCGTGCCAGTGCACGCATCGGCTCCCTCGGCTCCGGAAGCCGCGCCTGCACCGGCGGCTGAAGCGATCGCACCGGCGGCTGCTTCTGCACGGCCCGCGGTTCCCGCGTCCGCTCCGGCCCCGGTCTCGACACCAACCTTGTCGCCGGCCTCGTCTTCGGCCCCGGCTCCGGCCGTCGCTGCGGCAGTTGCTGCTGCTGCACCCATCGTTCCTGCGAAGCCGAAGGGTCCGTCGGTGTTCACGCGTGCCCGCGAAGCGATGGGCAAGCGTTCGGCTGGCGTCGCGGCAGCGCTCGCCAAGCCGCTCGCGGGCAAGCCGAAGATGGTGCGTGACACCGTCGGTTGGCTTGGCTTGAACACGATCTTCCTGGCGACGCTGGTGTGGGGCTATCGCCTGATGTTGCAGAAGCCCGAGCAGCCGGTGGCAGCAAAGACGCCGATCGGATTGATCTCCGGGACGCACGCCTCGCACGGTGCGGCGGCTGATGATCATGGTGAGCCGCACGCCGACGAGCACAGCGACGAGCACGGCGTCGTGAAGGGCGATCATCACGACGCGGTGGACGACCACGCCGCGCCAAAGTCCGGCCTCGGTGCTGCGACAGCGCTCACCAAGAAGAAGCTCACGTACGCCCTGTCCGACGCCATGGCCGCCAAAATGGCCGGCGGCAAGAAGGACGGCGGCCACGGCGAGGCCAAGAAGGACGACAAGAAGGACGCCAAGAAGAGCGGCGGACACTAGTCCGCCGCGCAGGGTGCTCCGCCGTCTGCGAAACGCCTGATCGATCAGTCCCCGCCGCCGGTCAGGTTCGCGGGCAGGTCCTTGTCATCCACGCGACGGATGTTGGCGCCGAGCTTGGCAAGGCGGTCTTCCATCTTTTCATAGCCGCGGTCCAAGTGGTAGACGCGGTTGATGATCGTCGTGCCCTCGGCGGCAAGGCCCGCGAGGACGAGGCCCGCCGACGCACGCAGGTCGCTCGCCATGACCGGCGCGCCGACCAGCTTCTTCACGCCGCTGACGATCACGGTCGCACCCTGACGCATCAGCTTCGCGCCCATGCGTGAAAGCTCGGCGACATGCAGGAACCGCTCGGGGAAGATGCGTTCGGTGATGACGCTGTTGCCGTCGGCGAGCGTGAGCGTCGCCATCATCTGGGCCTGGATGTCCGTCGGGAATCCCGGGTGCGGCTGGGTGGTGAACTCCACCGGCTTGAGCGTGCGAGCGCTGGTAACGCGGACCGTGGCGCGAAGCAAGTCGTTGTTCGCACCCGGCGTGACGGCGAGATGGATGCCCATCGCCAGCAGCTTGTCCTTCACCGCGAGCATCGCGTCGATCGGACAGTTCTCAAGGGTCACGTCGCCATTGGTGATCGCGCTGGCGAGCATGAAGGTGCCGGCCTCGATGCGGTCGGCCATGACGGTGTGGTCAACGCCCTTGAGTTCGTCGACGCCCTCGATGACCAATCGCGGCGAGCCGTGGCCGCTGATCTTGGCGCCCATCTTGATGAGCATGACGGCCAGGTCCACGATCTCGGGCTCGCAGGCCGCGGACTCGATGACGGTGGTGCCCTTGGCGAGCGTGGCGGCACACATCACGTTGGCGGTGCCGAGCACGGTCGAGCCGAACTGGCCGCCGAGGAAGATGGTGGCGCCCTTGAGGCCCTTCTTGGGGGCGCGGGCGGTGATGTCGCCGCCGTCGAGGGTGATCTCCGCGCCGAGGGCGGCGAGGCCTCGGAGGTGCAGATCGACCGGGCGGTCGCCGATGGCGCAGCCGCCGGGCATGGACACCCGTGCAAACCCGCGGCGAGCGACCATCGGGCCGAGGGTGCTGATGCTGGCCCGCATGGTGCGGACGATCTCGTAGCGGGCGTGGGACTTCTCGTGCGATTCGTCCTGGGTGTGCAGCCGCATCACGGCCTGACCAGCCGGGCCGGCGTGCTCGCCGATGCAACCCAGTTCGCCCAGGAGGTTGCGGAGGGACTTGATATCGGCGAGGATGGGAACGTCGCGCAGGGTGACGGGTTGGTTGGTCAGCAGGGCGGCGCACATCTCGGGGAGAGCGGCGTTCTTGCTGCCGAACACGCGGAGGGAGCCCTCGAGCCGCTTGCCGCCTTCGATGAGGAACGTATCCATACTGAGAGCCTCCGCCAGCCTCACGCGGCAAGCCGCGTGTTCCCGCACCCGGAAATACAAGCCCGGACCATCCATGACCCGGCGCGAGTCTATATCGGATGGGAAGCGCGTCGGAGCGCGGTTTTGAAGGGGCCTGATTCACCACGGAGACACAGAGGCACAGAGAGGGATCAGGGGCTGGTCGATCCAGCCCCTGGAATTCTCTCTGTGCCTCTGCGTCTCTGTGGTTCGTCCTAGTTTTTCGCCCCGACGTGCCTGGCGATCTCCGCCTCGATGGCCTCGGCCCATCGGAGGTAGCCCGCGTCGGAGAGGTGGAGGAAATCCGGCATGATGTCCTTGCCGATGACGCCGTCCTCCCGCATAAAGACTTCCGAGATGTCCTTGAAGGATGTGTTCTCGTCGGCGATGGTCGCGAGCAGCGCGTTGGCCTCCTCGACAACCGTCCGCTGCGGGTTGGGCTTCTCGCCCCGGGGGAAGATCCCCAGGATCAGGATGTGGGTCTTCGGCAGCTTGTCGCGGATGGCCTTGACGACCGCGCGGACGCCCTCGTTGATCTCGTTCGAGCTGTTCGATCGCACCGTGGGGCTCGACGATGTGTTGTTGGTGCCGATCATCAGAACCAGCAGCTTCGGGGTGTTCCCGGCCGTTGGGGAGGCGAGGCCGTCGAGGTTGCCGTGGGCAATGCGATAGAGCAGGTGCTGGGTGCGGTCGCCGCCGATGCCCATGTTGGCGGCGTTGCGTTTGGCGTAGAACTCGGCCCAGACGCCCTTGCCCGCGCCCTCCCAGCCCTGGGTGATCGAGTCGCCCATGAAAATGAGGTCGATGTCACCCTTCTCCGCCCCCTGCTTGGCGCGGGCGTTGAAGGACTCGTGGCGGTCGATCCACCACTTGTCAGGGCGGGATTCGTGGCCGATGGCGGTGTTGGCCGCATTCGCGGCGTTGGTGGCGGGGGCGACTTGCGGAGCCGGCTGCGCGCTCGGCGCGGCCGGGTCGGCGAACACACACAGGGCAAGCACGCGCAGGACAAGGCAGCTGAGGTAGAGCATGCCGGATTTTACTCGAGGTGTCGATGTCCTCGCGGGGTATGCGTGTTCAGCGAGCGGTCGCGGCCGTATCGGTCGGCGCCGGGGCCGCGGAGCCGCGGATGAGTAGCACCCCGGCGATCAAAAGCGCGATGCCCAGCCCCTTCATCGGGGTGACGGGGTTCTGCTTCAGTCCCAGCCAGCCGAAGTGATCGAGCGTGACGGCGACGATCATCTGCCCGGCGAGCACGGCTCCGGTGAGCGCCACCACGCCGAGCTTGGGGGTGAGGATGATGGAACTGGCGACGTACGTCGCGCCCAAGACGCCCGCGACATGTGCCCACCACGGGGCGCCGAGGATCTTGGCGGGTGCCGGCGCAGGCTGACGCATCGCGATCGCGATGAGGAGCATGGTGATCAGGCCGACGAGAAAGCTGAGCACGGTCGCGTGGATCGGCTGCTGCAAGTGCGTGCCCATCTTGGTGTTGCACGCAGCCTGGATCGGGAGCAGCGCGCCGGCAAGGGCGGCGGCGAGAAGGAGCACGTATTGCATGCTCCGTCATCGGGACGAGGTTCACGTCGACATTGCGTTTTCGAGCGCACTTCTCAGAGCCGCGGGCGGAAGCCAGCGGCTCTGCGGGGAATCACGAATCCTCGAACACGGCATCGGTTGTGAGCCTTGTCACGCGCTGCACCGCTTCCAGCGCGGTGGGCGGGTTCGACAGGTCGATCTCCAGGCACACACCGCGGTCGTGATCGCTGTTGAGCACCACCGCGTTGGGCGGCACCAGCGCGACGCCGTCGGGTGCCTTCTCGTGGCCGAGAATGAACAAGTTCACGCCCCAGCGTTCGACCAGGTCTTCGAGTTGCTCGGCGTCGTACCCGCGGCCCCAGACCATGATGTGCGCCGCTCCGGTGCGGGGCTGGTAGTCGTCGGGGGTCAGCTCGCGGCTGAGCACGCTCGGATCGAAGCGGCTCATCATCGCCAGGCCGGGCAGCGAGTGGGAGCAGAGGATGTCGATGCCCCGGCTGCCATCGGGCCGGTTGCACTCCACCCGGAGCGCCAGTGGCATCGCGACCACGAACTCCTTGATGGCGTCGAGTACAGCGGCGGCGTCGGCATTGAAGACGGTCTCGAGCCCGGCGTTGAACGCCTCGACGACCTTGACGCCGTCCTTGATGATGCCGGCGCCGAAGACCTGCGACAGCTCGTGGTTCCCGAGCAGGAGGTGGACGTGCTCGGGGAACTCCGACTTGAGCGCGGCAACGCGGGCGAGGGCGCGGTAGGAGTAGTCCACGCCGTTGTAGAGATTGGGCGGGTGGATGATCTCGTGCAGGGTGAGGTGGCGCGCGTGTTCGGTGCCCAGCTGGGCCATCTCGACCAGACGCTTGAAATGCAGCGGGTGGTCGTGCAGGTCGCCGGTGGCGATGAGGCGACCGGGGGCCCGGATAAGGTCGATGGAGCCGCGGCGGCAGGACGCCTGGCGGCAGGCGGCGGCACCAGCGCGGAAGAGCTCGATGACGCTCGCGGCGTCGGAGAGGGACAGTTGTTGCAAGGCCCGCGGGGTCATCGGTTCGCTCGGCCCGGGCGGGATGCCGCGTCGGGGAAAGACAAGATCGGCGTTTGGGGGGGCAGGTCCCATCATCTTCGCCGGTCGAAGCGGGCAAGATCGGGAGATTTTGGGATTGGTACGGCGTGATTTTCCGGCAAGTGGCGACGGAGAGGCATTCGAGGAACATCCTCTGGAGGCATGACGCTCCGTCGTGTCATCCTCGCAGCACTCGCCGTCGCGGCCTTCGGGTACGCGGGAGCGGCGCGGCGTCCGCCCGCGGGCGATGAGTCGATGCAGGTGCTGCAGTGGGTCATGCGGGCGAACGAGTACCTGCGTTGCGGACGTTCGCTGGCGGAGGCGGCGTCGGCGTACATCGGGCGCGTGCAAGACGCCGCGGCGACGGCTTCGACGCTGCTTGCGCTGGCCGAGCGGGCGAAAACGGTTGACGCCGGGGCGGCATCGGCGGAGCCGCCGCGATTGGAGTGCATGGCGGAGGCTCCGTGCGTCCCGGGTGCCGGGCTGGTACCGGCGACGGTTCTGAAGCTGTGCTCGGTTGATCGACGTTCGGTGGATGAAGACTTCTTTGATCGGCGAGCGGTGCGTTGGGATGGTTCGGCGCTGCCGGTGTTCACGGTTGGGAAGATGCCCGTGCCTTCGCCCGAGTTCTGGAAGGCCGCGTCGTGGCGGGTGGTCCGCGTGACGATGTGAGTTCCGCGGCGTCAAGCGATCGCGGACGGAGCGCCGATACTTTGCGATGCTCTCCCGACGAGGGGCCAATGTGCTGTTCGTGCTGGTGCTGTCGGGCGCGATGGCGGCGATCATGTCGCTGGCGATGACGCTCGTGCACTTCGGGGTCGATGGCCACCTGGTGTCGCGCTGGCTTCGAAGCATGCTGATCGCGTGGCTGATCGCGTTCCCGTCGGCGTTGCTGATCGTCCCGCCGATCCGGCGGTTCACGGACTCGTTCGTGAAGTAGCGACACCTTCGGACCGGGCGATACGATGAGGACATGCCAGCCACGCGTCCAGTGCCGTCGAAGGGGCCGTCGAAGGGTCGGAGCAAGGGCGTTCGTGCGTTGAAGCGGGGTGTGCCCGGCGCGGGTGGCGGTGGGAGTGGTGGGAGCGGTGGGGCGGAGCGGTGGCAGAGCAAGGACCTGATCGGGCTGCAGGGCGTGTCCGCGGCTCAGATTCGGGCATTGCTGCTGGCCAGCCGCGGTCGGGTCGACATCACGACCGACGTGACCGACTCGACGCTGGCGGGGACCACGATCGCCAACCTGTTCTTTGAGGATTCGACGCGAACGCGGACGAGCTTTACGACCGCGGCCCATCGGCTCCGGGCCCATGTTTCCAACCTGCTCGGCGCGTTCAGCAGCGTGACCAAAGGCGAGACGCTGATCGACACCGCCCGCAACGTCGAGGCGATGGGTGTGCATGCGCTGGTCATCCGCGCGCGGCAGGGCGGTGCGGCGGGGCTGATCGCCAAGAACGTCCGTTGCCCGGTCGTGAACGCCGGCGACGGGAGGCACGAGCATCCGACGCAGGGGTTGCTCGACGTCTACACGCTCGCCGAGGCGACGGGACGGCTGGACGACTTTGATCTCCGTGGCCTGACCGTCGCCATCGTCGGTGACATCGTCTCATCGCGGGTGGCTCGGTCCAACATCGCGGGTTTGACGGCTCTGGGGGCGGACGTGGTGTGTGTCGGCCCGGCGGGTTTGGCGCCCAGGAGCCTCGAGTCGCTGGCCGAGAGCGGCCCGGGCGCGGGGCTGGTGCGGGTAAGCCAGGACTTTGATGCCGTACTGCCCGAGGCCGATGCCGTGATGATGCTGCGGGTGCAGTTTGAGCGCCACGGCGGTGGTGGGGAAGGTGCGAGCAAGAACTCGCCGTCAATCGCGTCGATCCGCGAGTATCGCTCGTTCTTTGGCATGACGGCCGCACGGGCGGAGCGGATGAAGGCCGGGGCGATCGTGATGCACCCGGGACCGATCAACCGCGGGCTGGAGCTCGACCCCGAAGTCGCCGACGGGCCGCGGAGCGTGATCCTGCGGCAGGTGTCGGTGGGCGTGGGCGTGCGGATGGCGGTGCTGGAGGCCTGTGCCGCCGCGTCCGCCTGATGGACTTTGCTACGCTCTGGCGATGCTCCGCAGCGTTCTGAATATCGTGATTGCATGTCTCCTGGCGAGCGTGGTGACCTGCATGCTGGGCGGGTGCTCCAGTTCGGGTCGTCCCGAGTTCCGCGTCGCCTCGGATGACTACGCCCTCACGTTCGAAGCGGCCCGCGACGTGCTGGCGGACTATCGCTTCACGCTGTCGCGCGTGGACGCGCGTTCGGGAGTGATCACGACCACAGCGAAGACGACCGGTGGCCTGTTCACGCCCTGGGATACCGAGCAGAGTAAGTTCAGCCAGGAGTGGGAAGACACACTCAACAAGCAGCAGCGTCGCGTGGAGATCACCTTCACGCCCGCCGCGACGGCTTCGGCCGATCCCGCCGCGGACGCCGGTGTCATCGCCGATGCACGCCGCAACGAGATCGCGATCAGCGGTGTCCGTCCCCTCGCGGCCGACCTGATCGAATCGCCTCAGGAGACGGTGGCACGCGTCGTCGTGGTGGTGGAACGCATCCACACCTACGGCGTGCGCCCCAACACCCGCTCCGTCTATTTGACCACAGGCACGACCGATCCGACCCTGCCGTTCCCTGGTTCGTTTGAAGAGGCGATCTCGGACGATCCGCCGCTGGCGGAGCGGCTGGCGCGGAAGATCGAGCAGCGTGCCGCGGAGATGATGCGAAAACGTGCAGTGGCCGCCGCGGAAGGCAAGTAACGCCCGCCGTCAGGATCGTGGCGGTGACGTGTTGAGCGGCAGATGTCCAAGCGCGCGAGCGACCAGCTCGCCCCGGCTGTTGGCGCGGAGCTTTCGGTGCAGGCTCTTGACGTGGTCGTGGACAGTGTGGGCGCTGCGCCCGGTCTGTTCGGCAATCTCACGCACGCTGAGGCCGCGGACGATGTGCCCGAGGGTTTCGTATTCGCGATCGCTGATCCACTCGATCCGTTCGCTCGCATTGACGCCCAGCGCGAGGCGGGAGCGCCGCAGCAACGCGAGCAGCACGACCATGATGAACGACGCGTCGCCTCCGATCCGCGATTCGTTCGCGGCCTCACCGGCGCTGAAGATCCAGAGCAGCCTTCCGGGATCGCCGCTGACAATCAGTCCGAAACCCAGGACGAGCCCGATCATGCCCTGCGAGGCGATCACACGCATCAGGGGCGAGCGGAGCCAGGAATCGGAGCGAGCCATCTCCGAGGATCCGACAATCGAAAGCTCGGTCTGACCGCTCGGCCGCCGGCCCGTCGGTGTGTTGCGGGCCAGGCTGTGTTCAACGTGGGTCTGAGTCGCTGCGTCGGCGCTGTGCACGCCGACCGCATCAAGGCACTCGAGGTTGTCGCGGACGCTACCGACGCCGACGGCAAACACGGACCGGCCGCCCTTCGGTCCGATCACGTGGGCGAGTGCTTCGGCGCTGCGCTGACACCAATCACGGGTGGGCACCGCTGGCAGCGCTGCGACCTGTTCAAGAGCGTCAAGAGTGGTGGCCGCACCATTGGTGTCACTGAACACGTTGGATTCCTCGATTCATGCACCCCTCGAGCCCTCGGCAGACACAATAGCGTCGTTTCTTGGTGGGAATGGTTTGTATTATGATAGGGTATTCAGGTCGTTTGGAGGCGGTGGCCGGGTCCGGGAACGGAATGCTCGGCGGCCCCAAAAGATCCGTCTGCGCAACTTTCGCGGCCAAAACCGGACATGCGGGTGGTGCGGGCGGGGTTCGTGAGGCACATTTGGGGTGGTCAGAGGCCGCGACTTGCAGTCCCGCTGCGCGATGTGGTGCGTGCGGGCCAACGGGGTTCCAGTTGTGGTGCGTCCGTTGCCGGGAAACCGGCCGCGGTATCGGTGTGTCCACATGCCGCGCGGCGCGTGCCGGGCGGTGGTGTGGACATGCAGTGGTGTAGACGCTCGCTCTTCCTTCATCGGGACGGCGGGCGGACATCTGCTGCACGCAGCGAGCGGTGCTCGTCACCGCTGTGACTGCGCGAGATGGGAGAGCGATGAGCGCACTGTCTCGACAACCCGAATCGCCTCTGCTGGTCGCCGACTGGCAGCCCGACGTCACTCAGCTGCTCGACGAGCACCATCTCGTCGCTACCAGCGAATTCCCCGCTCGGCGGCTGCAGTTCGCAACCAGCCTCGGGCAGTTCCTTGGAATGCAGCGAGACACCGAAGTTTGTTCGTTCTACGGCCGCTTCATCACCGACCTTGATTCCTTCTGTTACCAGCTTGAGCGTGCCGTCCCCGGCCCGCTGCTTGATCGCCGCATCGACGGCCCCGGCGGCGTCGCGGCCCTGCTCCGCAATCGCATGGTCGTCCGCGGCAAGCCCGCGACCAAGTTCCGCTACTACGTCTGGCACGACGCCGACCTCTTGCTCCGTAACGAGCCCTTGGTCTTCGCCAAACTCGTTGACGCCATCGCCGGCGTCGCCGCCGAGGCGGAGTACGTGTCCGATGACCTTCTTCTGATCCACCGCGCGGTGTTCGTCGGCGGGCCCTTGCTCGCCGAGGTCGCCAAGGACGAGCGCGGCCCGTTCGGTTCCTGGCTCTCCGACGAGTTCGGCGAGCCGTTCTGGCGAGTCGTCACCGGGCTGGAGAACCCGCCCTTCATGACGTACTCGGTCGATGCGCTGGCGAAGTAACGCCGGCATTTGAACGAGCCCGCGGCACGAACGCCGCGCGGTCTCGAACCCAGTCGCCACAAGCGACGCCCCTTCGGCTCATGCCGAAGACTCGTTGGATGATGCCACTTCGCTAGAGGAGTGTCTCGTCCTACCGCCCGAGTCTTCGGACAACAGCATGGAGAGAGGCGCCGACGGCACCCTCCGATTTCACGTGTTTCCGCCCGGGGTGCACACGAGGAGCAGATTCATAACCTGCCCTCGCGTCGGCGCGCGCAGAGCGAAAGGGCGAATAGCAAAGCGCCAAATGGCAAATGAAGGAGCGAGCGACGTCCGTTCCGGGCTGCCTTGATTTGGCCCTTTGCCATTTGCTCTTTGCTATTTGCGATCTGCCATTTCCCCTCTACCCTTCCCCATGCGCATCATCGCCGGTGAGTTCCGCTCCCGGAAACTGTTCACGCCCCCCGACGCGGAGATCACGCGGCCGATCCCCGACCGCGTCAAGGAATCGGTCTTCATGCTCCTCCGCGGGCACGTCGAGGGCAACGCGATCTTCGACGCCTTCGCCGGCACCGGCGCCATCGGGCTCGAGGCCATCAGCCGCGGCGCCAGCCACGCCGTCCTGGTCGAGCAGAACAAGCAGATCGCCGCGTTGCTGCGCAAGAACGTCGAGCAGTTCGGCGTGCAGGACAAGTGCGAGGTCGTCGTCGGCGATGCGCTCGGCATGGGCGCGATCGCACGTTGCCCAAGCCCGGTCCAGATCGTCTTCCTTGATCCGCCCTATCCGCTCATCCGCGATCCGCTCGGCTGGCGCCGCATCACCAGCGCCATGCAACAGCTCGCGGCGAACCTGAACCCCGACGGCTTCATCGTGCTCCGCACACCCTGGCCGTTCTTTCTTGACGTGCCGCTCGATCAGCCCAACCCCGACGAACTCGGCCCAAGCGGCACGCGCCAGGGCAAGTGGCTCAAGAAACGCAAGAAGGACGAGCCCCACGTCAAGAAGGGCGCGTGGCACGAGGCGATCGAACTCGAATCCCGCCGCAGCGTGAAGAAGCGCGGCACGCCCGACGTGGGAGGGCATGGAGCCGGAGGTGGTGGTGCGGCACGAAACACCGCGTCGCCCGGCGGCCTGCCGCCCAAGGTGTCTCGTGGCGGAAAGCTGAACGAAGCCGCGTTCGAGGCCGAACTGGAAAGCCCGGACGAACCCGGCCCATTCGACGCCGCCTGGGAAGAACTGGAACTCGACGAGTTCGGGAACGTGATCGAGCCGCAGACCGCCGAAGAAATCGCCGCGGCGGCGGCCAAGCCGGCGAAGCAGCCGGTGGACCTGAAGATCGAGGGCTTGAAGGGACCGGAGACGCACCCGTACGGGACGACGGCGGTGCATTTGTATATGCGGGGGAGTTAGTCGCTCGGGCGGACAGCCCCGAGGTCGCGCAAGCCCCGGGAGCGTTGCGGCTCGGGGCGTGCCATGAAGAAGCGGCGTCTCGCGTCGAGCACTTCGCGGGGCGCGTCCCCTCGCTTGATGTACGCCAAGAGAGTGAAGTACCCGGCGCTTGACTCCAGCTCGATCTGGCGGCGGAGAAGAGCGCGGACGCCCGGGTGCACGTCGGCGCGATGCTCGACCAAGCACGCCCCGGCGTTTCCGACATCCATCCAGTTGTCCTGTTGTTCCGCATCGACCACCGCGACCAGCCCTTCAATCGCGAGATCATGGGCCAGCAGCCTGCGACGCGCGAACTCGTACAGCACGGTCACTTCGTACATGCGTTTGTCCCGTGACTTCTCGGTTCGGAGAAAGCCGATCAGCGCGGACGCCTCGTCGCGGACGGCCACGTCGTCGCCGGCGAGGGTCGCGAGGGCAAGGCGGGCGGCACGCCGATTCGGTCGATCGGGGCCGCCGGCAACTTCCCGCAGAGACTCCGCAACCGTGGGCTCGTAAACGCCCGCTTCTGCAACGCTGGCGCACGCGAGAATCGAGGCGTAGACATCGCCAGCTTTGATCGCCGCCGACAGCGGTCGAATCGTTTCGGCGTCTGGGGCGTTGATCCGCGCGATGTGCAACGGAAGTAGGGTTGGAACCCCGAAGGAGTTCTGACGCGCCAACAGCCGGGCGACCTCTCGACGAGACGTCTGCGTGATGTTCCCGTATGCGAGACTCGAAGCGAGCGAGATCTTGGTCTCTCGGCCCAATGAGTTGCGAGAGAGCAGCGGTACCAGCGAGTCCATCTCGACGCCTGTCGTCGACAACCAGAACAGTCCTCGATCAAACGACCTGAGGAGATACTCCTGCTTCTCGAAAGCGTGCAACAGCGGTGTTGCCCACTTGTGGTCGAGTTTCGTTTCGATGGCAATGAACGCATCGGACCATCCAACTCCCAGATTGCGGGTAGGATCAACGAGTCGCTCCATGTACGCATCGATGAGCCAAGTCGGATGCTCGCTCGCGAATCGCATCAGGTCGGTCGCCGTCGTGATCTCCTGCGTCTCGGTGCTGGACCGAAACACGACCGCGCAGCTTCGGAGCTTGAGCCACTCTTGCCATGCCCACAACCGCTTCGTCTCGATCAGCGAAGATACGTTGAGATAGCCGATTGCGTTCGGAATCGCCCACCAGGCCGAGGGGTGCGACGCAGATGCGATCTTCCATCGCAACAGCAGCGGCCATCCAGCCGCGAGCGAGGTCCTGGGAAGAAACGCCAGCCATGCATCACCCAGCGGACGCAGCCGCTCATACTCCGGCCACTTGAACGGAAACCAGCTCACCAGCGCGACCATCGCACCGATCACGATCCAACGGCGGCGGATCCGCCGACGCCGCAGCCGCTTCTCCGACGCCGCCTCATGCCCGCACTCCGAGCACCGAAGCCCGCTGGTTGCGGTCATGTCGTAGCCACACTTCGGACACCGCCGCGTCCCCTTGCCCGGGTCACGCCAGCCGAAGCGCCAGGCGATGAAGACTCCCGCGAGCACGAGCATCCACGCGGCGGCGGTGAAGAGCCAGGCGGCCATATGGGCAGCGTACGAAATGGTGGACGCCCGTGGTTCGCCGGCGCGGTACGCTGTTGTGATGTACCAGAGGCCGCGGGATGTGATTGCTGTTCGACCTGCGACGATGGCTGACATGACCGACGTCGCGCGGTTGCAGCTTGCGGCGTGGCATGCCGCGTATCGGAGGCTGCTCGCCGATGATTTCCTTGATGGGCTCACCGTCGAGGGCATCGCGGGGTATCACGGGCGCCACTTCGATGCGGCCCAGAATCCCAACCTCGATCGCTCGGCGTTCCTGGTCGCGGAAATGACCGTGCCCCCCGCCGAGGGCAAGAAGCGGCCCACCAAGACCATCGTCGGCATGGTCCGCGGCGGGCCGACCCGGGAAAAGACCGCGGCGGGGGACCCCGTGCCGCCGGAGGTGCCCAAGAAGTACGCCATAGAGCTCTTCGCAATCCACGTCGAGCCGACGGCCCAGCGAAGAGGAGTGGGGCGGCAATTGTTCGGGGCGTTCATTGACGCTGCCAAGAAGAAGATGCCCGACGCCGCGCTTGTGCTGTGGGTGCTGAAGGACAACAGCAACGCCCGGGGGTTCTACCGGAAACTCGGCGGCTCGGTGGTGGGGGAGTGTGAGCTGACGCTGGGCGGGAAGAAGTATCCACAGGTGGCGTACGGCTGGCCGAAGTATCCGAATATAACACAAACATAAGATCTTTGCAATTCGATCTGTTTTTGGTAGGTGTCCAACCGGATTCCGATCGGCGCGAAACTTCGACAAAAAACTCAAGCGGGGCTTGCGAACGTTGGGACGGTTGATCTCGTGGGGGACTATACTTAAAGGTTCGGCATCCGCCGGACACAGCGGTCAACGGGCAACTCGCGGCGAACTTTGGCTCCCTTACTCAACGGCGTGATCACTCGAGGCTTGTAAAACAGGTCGGGGTATGACTCCCTGTGGCGATTCTGTCGCTGCGGTCGGCTATCCATCGCTCGAAAGGACTTCGATGCCTGCCAACTCCTCCAACGGCTCGTATCGTGTTTTCCAGACTCCGAATCTCGCGACCACTCCTCACGTGGTGCGCAACTTCGCCAAGCGCGGCGACGGCATGGAAGTGCCGGACCTCACCAAGCTCCAGTCCGATGGATACAAGCGCTTCCTCCAGCTCGAAAAGGGCCCGGAAGAGCGTGACACCTCCATCGGCCTCGAGTCGCTCCTTAAAGAGATCTTCCCGATCAAGTCGTACGACGAGACCATGAGTCTCGAGTACCTCTCCTACGTCCTGGAAGAGCCCCGCTACACCTCCGACGAGTGTCGCGAGCTGCGCCTGACCTACGGCCGCCCGTTCCGCGTCACCGTGCGACTCAAGCGCGAGGGCAAGCCGGACATGCCCGAGGAAGACATCTACCTCGGCGAGTTCCCGATCATGCTGGGCGGCGGCGAGTTCATCGTCAACGGCGCCGAGCGCGTCATTGTCAGCCAGCTCCACCGCTCCCCGGGCGTGGACTTCTCGATCGTGTCCAGCGAAGGCGACCGCCCGCTGCACTCGACCCGCATCATCCCCGAGCGCGGCTCGTGGATCGAGCTCGAGGTGACCAAGAAGGACGTTCTGGCGATGCGGATCGACCAGAGCACCAAGCTGGCCGCCACCACGTTCCTGCGCTGCCTGGACGAGTCGGTCGCCCCGACCGACAAGCTGCTGGGCCTGTTCTACGAGGTCACGCAGATCCCGGCCGACAAGGTGAAGCCCGAGCACTGGGCTGCCGAGACGGTGATCGACAAGGAGACGGGCGAGGAGTTGGTGCACGTCGGCCGCCAGATCGGCGAGCAGGCGGAGGCGATCAACAACAGCAAGCTGAAGAACGTGCGGGTGATCCAGAACCCCAGCGACGTGCTGATCCTGAACACGATCGCGGAAGAGAAGCTGGACCAGTTCGCCGAGTTCGCCGAGACGGACTACGAGCGTGCGCTGGTGAAGCTGTACACCAAGCTGCGTCCGGGCAACCCGCCGCAGGTCGAGAAGGCCAAGCAGCTGTTCGCCGAGAAGTTCTTCGACGACAACCGCTACCGCCTTGGCCGCGTCGGTCGCTTCCGCATCAACCGCAAGTTTGAGTTGAACACGCCGGAGGACATGATGTTCCTCCGCAGCGAGGACTTCCTGCGCGTGATCCAGTACGTGCTGGACCTGCGCTCGAACCGTCCGGACCCCAAGACCGGGCGCCCGGTGGCGCAGGTGGACGACATCGACCACCTGGGCAACCGTCGCCTCCGCACGCTCGACGAGCTGGCGGTCGAGGAGCTCCGCAAGGGCTTCCTGAAGCTCAAGCGCACCGTGCAGGAGCGCATGAGCGTCAAGGACCCCAACGAGATCGCGAAGATCGCCGATCTGGTGAACAGCAAGAGCATCTCGAGCGCCATCGACTTCTTCTTCGGGCGCTCGGAACTCTCGCAGGTCGTCGACCAGACCAACCCGCTCTCCACCCTCGTCCACGAGCGGCGTCTCTCGGCCCTCGGACCGGGCGGTCTGAACCGCAAGCGCGCCGGCTTCGAAGTCCGCGACGTGCACATCTCGCACTACGGGCGCATCTGTCCGATCGAGACGCCCGAAGGCACCAACATCGGTCTCATCGCGTCGTTGGGCATCTACTCCAGCATCGATGACTACGGCTTCCTTCGCACCGCATACCGCGAGGTGAAGGGCGGCGAGGTCACCGGCAAGATCATCCACCTCCGCGCCGACGAGGAGATGCAGAAGGTCCTCGCCCCGACCGACTCGATGGACGAGAAGGGCCACCTCAAGAAGGGCTCGATTCTCGCCCGCGTCGCCGGCGAACTCGCGGAGACCGCCAGCGACAACGTCGACTATGTCGACATCTCGCCCAAGCAGATCGTCGGCATCTCGGCCGCGCTCATCCCCTTCCTCGAGCACGACGACGCCAACCGCGCCCTGATGGGTTCGAACATGCAGCGTCAGGCGGTGCCCTTGATCAAGGTCGACCCGCCGTGCGTCGGCACGGGCGTCGAGAAGGCCGTGGGCCACAACACCGGCATGGTGGTGAAGGCCAAGAACCCCGGCACGATCACGCACTGTGATGCCGAGCGGATCATCATCGACAACGCCGATGAGTACGTGCTCCGCAAGTTTGTGGGCCTCAATGAGCGCACGTGCCAGAACCAGCGGCCCATCGTGAAGCCCGGCCAGAAGGTGGCTCGGGGTCAGGTGATCGCCGATGGTGCGAGCACGCGTCAGGGCGAGTTGGCGCTCGGCAAGAGCATCATGGTCGCGTTCAACACCTTCGACGGTTACAACTTCGAAGACGCGATCGTCATCAACGAGAAGCTGGTCAAGGACGACACCTTCACCAGCATCCACATCGACGCCTTCGACGTCGAGATCCGCGAGACCAAGCTCGGTCGCGAGGAGTTCACCCGCGACATTCCCAACGTCAGTGAGAAGATGCTCCGCAACCTCGACGAGAGCGGCATCATCCGCCTCGGCGCGCGGGTCGGCCCCGGCGACATCCTCGTCGGCAAGGTCAGCCCCAAGAGCAAGACCGAGCTGACGCCGGAAGAGAAGCTGCTGCACGCGATCTTCGGCCGCGCTGGCGAGGACGTGAAGAACGATTCGCTCGAGGTGCCCGCGGGCGTCGAGGGCATCGTGATCGGCGCCAACAAGTTCAGCCGCCGGCTCCACATGAACGAGGAGCAGAAGAAGCAGCTGAAGAAGGACATCGCCGACTACGAGAAGGCCCAGGATGACGGGGCGATCGATCTGTTCAAGCAGATGACCAACGCGATCAACGAGAAGCTCGGGACGCCGATGGTCGATCCGAACACCCGCCAGAAGGTCGGTGCCTCGGACATCGCCGAAGTCATCCTCGAACAGATCAAGACCTTCGACATCAAGTGGGCCAAGGGCAGCAAGGAGGCCCGCGACGAGGCCGAGGTGCTCTTCCGTCAGTTCTGGCCGCGTATCAAGGCCATCGAGACCGAGAAGGCCCGTAAGGTCGCGCACATGAAGCGCGGCGACGAGCTTCCCACCGGCGTCTTGGAGATGGTGAAGGTCTACATCGCCACTAAGCGCACCCTCTCGGTCGGCGACAAGATGGCCGGTCGCCACGGCAACAAGGGCGTTATCGCCCGCATCGTGCCCGAAGAGGACATGCCGTTCCTCGAGGACGGCACGTCGGTCGAGGTCCTGCTCAACCCGCTGGGCGTGCCCAGCCGCATGAACGTCGGGCAGATTCTCGAGACGCACTTGGGCTGGGCCGCCCGCGTGCTCGGGTTCCAGGCGATCACCCCGGTCTTCGACGGCGCTCACGAGCAGCAGGTCCACGACGCCGTCGCCGAGGCCAACAAGTACGTCGACGACAAGCTCGCGCAGTACGAGGCGACGGCCACCTGGCCCCAGCCGAAGGAACTGCTCGCCAAGATGCCCAAGGGTGGCAAGGTCCAGATGTACGACGGCCGCACCGGTGAGGCGTTCAACCAGCGCACCACCGTCGGCTACATGTACATGCTGAAGCTCCACCACCTCGTGGACGACAAGATCCACGCCCGTGCGACCGGTCCGTACAGCCTCATCACCCAGCAGCCGCTGGGAGGCAAGGCCCGTACCGGTGGTCAGCGCTTCGGCGAAATGGAAGTGTGGGCGCTCGAGGCGTACGGCGCGGCGTACGTGCTGCAGGAGCTGCTCACGGTCAAGTCCGACGACGTCGAAGGCCGCACCAAGATCTACGAGAGCATGGTCAAGGGCACGAACAAGCTCGAGGCGGGCATGCCCGTCGCGTTCGACGTGCTCTGCAACGAGCTCAAGGGTCTGGGCCTCAACGTCACGCTCGAGAAGAAGAAGCTCGAGGGCGGCAGCCTTCTGTAAAGCGAAGGCGTCCGGTGTCGGTCATCTTTGAACAGTGCTGGTTTGGAACAGTGAACGCAGTTTGAAACGGTCCGCGGCACCACAACGCCGCGAAAGGCGAGAAGACTCATGGCTGAGACGATCTACGACCGTGTGAATGACTACTCCGCCGTCAAGGTCACCCTGGCGTCGCCCAACGACATCCGGGCCTGGTCCTACGGCGAGGTGAAGAAGCCCGAGACCATCAACTACCGCACCTACCGCCCCGAGAAGGACGGCCTCTTCTGCGAGCGCATCTTCGGGCCTGAGCGCGACTACGAGTGCGCCTGCGGCAAGTACCGCGGGACCAAGTACAAGGGCATCATCTGCGACCGCTGCGGCGTGAAGGTGACGCACTCGCGCGTCCGCCGCAAGCGCATGGGCCACATCAACCTCGCCTGCCCGAGCGTCCACATCTGGTTCTTCAAGAGCATGCCCAGCCGCCTGGGCACCCTGCTCGGCATGAAGACCAGCGACCTCGAGCGCGTGATCTATTACCAGGACTACGTGGTCGTCGATCCGGGTGACACCGAGCTGACGTTCAAGCAGATCCTCACCGAGGACGAGCACACCGCCGCCCAGGACAAGTTCGGCAACGCGTTCAAGGCCTCGATGGGCGCCGACGCGATCCGCGAGCTGATCGAGCGCACCGACCTCGACGCCGAGGCCGCCCAGCTCCGCCAGGACCTCAACGAGACCAAGAGCAAGCAGAAGATCAAGGACTTCGCCAAGCGGCTCAAGCTGATCGAGCAGATCCGCGGCAGCCAGAACGATCCGGCTTGGCTCGTCATGGACGTGATCCCGGTCATCCCGCCGGACCTGCGTCCGCTGGTGCTCCTCGAGAGCGGCAACTTCGCGACCAGCGACCTCAACGACCTCTACCGCCGCATCATCAACCGCAACAACCGCCTCAAGAAGCTGATGGACCTCAACGCCCCCGAGGTCATCATCCGCAACGAGAAGCGCATGCTGCAGCAGGCCGTCGACGCCCTCTTCGACAACGGCCGCTGCCGTCGTCCGGTGCTGGGTTCGAGCAATCGCCCGCTGAAGTCCCTGACGGACATGATCAAGGGCAAGCAGGGCCGCTTCCGCGAGAACCTGCTCGGCAAGCGCGTCGATTACTCTGCGCGTTCGGTCATCGTCGTCGGTCCGGAGCTCAAGCTCCACCAGTGCGGCCTGCCCAAGAAGATCGCGCTCGAGCTCTTCCAGCCCTTCATCATCCGCAAGCTCAAGGAGCACGGCCTGGCCGACACGATCAAGTCCGCCAAGCGCATGCTCGAGCGCCGCGACGCCGCGGTGTGGGACATCCTCGAAGAGGTCATCTACCAGCACCCCGTGCTGCTCAACCGCGCCCCGACGCTGCACAGAATGGGTATCCAGGCGTTCGAGCCGGTGCTCGTCGAAGGCAACGCCATCCGCATCCACCCGCTGGTCTGCGGCGGGTTCAACGCCGACTTCGACGGCGACCAGATGGCCGTGCACCTGCCGCTGAGCGTTGAAGCTCAGGCCGAGGCGCACGTGCTGATGCTGTCGACGCACAACATCTTCTCGCCCGCGAACGGCAAGCCGATTATCTCGCCCTCGCAGGACATCGTCATGGGCGTGTACTTCCTCACGCACGTGGCCCCCGATGAGCGTGCCGAGAAGGACATCAAGTCGTTCAAGGACCGGCGTGAGGCGATCCTGGCCTACGACCAAGGCAAGATCAGCATCCACGAGCGCATCCGCGTCCGCCTCGACGGGTTCACGCAGTACGTGGACAACCAGAGCGGCGACGTGAAGAACATGCCCGCCAACAAGCGTCTGACGACCACCGTCGGCCGCGTGCTGTTCGCGGAGATCCTCGCCAAGGGCATGCCGTTCTACAACTGCGTGCTCGGCAAGAAGGGCTGCGCCCGCGTCATCGACGATGCGTATCTCTTCGCCGATCGTCCCAGCACGATCGACCTGCTCGACAAGATGAAGGAAATCGGCTTCAAGCAGTCGACGCTCGCCGGTCTGTCGTTCGGCATCACCGATCTGCGCATCCCGCGGGAAAAGGCCGAGCTGCTCGCCGAGAGCCAGAAGAAGGTCGACCGCGTCGAGAAGAACTACGACCGCGGCATCATCACAGCCCGCGAGCGGTACAACCAGCTGCTGGACATCTGGTCGCACTGCCGCGAGCAGGTGCAGAAGAAGCTGGTCGAGACCCTTAAGAACGACCGTCGCGACGAGAACGGCAACGAGACGTCCATCGAGAACAAGCAGGGCAAGGTCTACCTGAACCCCGTCTATCTCATGTCCGACTCGGGCGCCCGCGGCAACATCAGCCAGATGCAGCAGCTGGCCGGCATGCGCGGTCTCATGGCCAAGCCCTCGGGCGAGATCATCGAGACGCCCATCCGCTCCAACTTCCGCGAGGGTCTGTCGATCCTCGAGTACTTCTCCTCGACGCACGGTGCGCGTAAGGGTCTGGCCGACACCGCGCTCAAGACCGCCGACTCGGGCTACCTCACCCGCAAGCTCTGCGACGTGGCGCAGTCCGTCATCATCGGCGAGTTCGACTGCGGCAGCCGCCGTGGCATCATGAAGCGAGCTCTGTATAAGGGCGAGCAGGTCGACGTGCCGCTCCGCGACCAGATCATCGGCCGCGTCAGCGTCAACACCATCACCAACCCCAAGACCGAGGACGTGGTGGTGCACGAGAACGAGCTGATCACGCCCGAGATCGCCGCCGATCTCGAAGCGATCGGCATCTCCGAGGTCATGGTCCGCTCGCCGCTGACCAGCGAGAGCCGCTTCGGCTGCTCGGTGCTGGACTACGGCATGGATCTCTCGACCGGCCGCCTGGTCGAGCCGGGCATGGCCGTGGGCATCATCGCCGCCCAGTCGATCGGCGAGCCGGGCACGCAGCTCACGATGCGCACGTTCCACACGGGCGGCATCGGCCAGCGTTCGGCCCAGGAAACCCAGTACGTCGCGATCAACCCCGGCAAGCTCGAGCTGCGTGACTGCAACGAGGTGCCGGTGAAGGACGACGAAGGCCATGACTGCCACGTCGTCCTGAAGCGCAACGCCGAGATCGGCGTGCTCGACAGCGCGGGCCGCGAGCTCGAGAAGTACAAGGTGCCCTACGGCGCGTTCCTCTACGCCAAGAACGGCGACGACGTGAAGAAGGGTCAGACCATCATCAAGTGGGACCCGCACCGCACGCCGATCCTCGCCGAGAAGGAAGGTAACGTCAAGTTCGTGGATATCGAGCTTGAGAAGACCGTCCGCGAGGAAGAGGCCGGTGGCAAGAAGGCCCTCATCATCATCGAGCACAAGGGCGATCTGCACCCCGCGATCAACATCCTCGACGACCAGGGCAACATCCTCGACTTCCACTTCCTGCCCGCCAAGGCCCGTCTGGAAGTCGCCGACGGTCAGAAGATCAAGGCCGGTCAGATGCTCGCCCGCCAGCCCAAGCAGGCCGCGGCCAGCGCCGACATCGTCGGTGGTCTGCCCCGCGTGACCGAGATCTTCGAGGCCCGCAAGCCCAAGGACCCGGCGTTCATGGCCGAGATCTCGGGCCGCGTCGAGATCTTCTCGGACAAGCGCAAGGGCAAGATGACGATCCGCGTCATCTCCGACTCGGGCATCGAGAAGGATCACCATGTGCCCAGCGACAAGCAGCTCCTGGTGCACACCGGCGACTTCGTGCAGTCGGGCGACTCGCTCACCGACGGCCCGATGGACCCGAAGGACATCCTCCGCATCAAGGGCGAGGAAGCCCTGTGGGCCTACATGCTCGACGAGGTGCAGAACGTCTACCGCGCTCAGGGCGTGGTGATCAACGACAAGCACATCGAGCTGATTCTCTCGTCCATGCTCCGCAAGGTGAAGGTCGAGAACCCCGGCGACACGGACCTCCTGCCGCAGGAAGTTGTCGACAAGTTCAACTTCAAGCAGAAAAACCTCGAGGTCGGCCAGATGTACCGCATCACCGAACCGGGCGCGACCGAGCTGCCGCTGAATGCTCTCGTCGGCAAGGACGAGATCAAGGAAGCCAACGCCAAGGCCGAGGCCGCGGGCAAGGAAGGCGCCAAGGCCAAGCGTGCACGTCCGGCGACGGGCCGCACGCTGCTCCTGGGCATCACCAAGGCCGCGCTGTCGAGCGATTCGTTCCTGTCGGGTGCGTCGTTCCAGGAGAGCACCAAGGTGCTCACCGAGGCGTCGCTCCGCGGTGCGACGGATACGCTGGTCGGCCTCAAGGAAAACGTGCTTCTGGGCCACCTGATCCCCGCCGGTACGGGCTTCCGTCCGTATCAGGAGATCAAGGTCCGTGCCCTCGTCGAGCTCCCGCCCGAAGAGGACCTGGAGATGCTCGAAGAGGAACTCGAGTCGCCGCAGGTTGAGATCCCCAACCCCGGCACGACGGCGACGGCCTGATCAAGACAATCAACGCACTGCCTCGAAAGCCCGGACACAGGTCCGGGCTTTTTCTTTTCCGCTCTCACCACAGTGGCATGGTATCTGCCATAACCCAAACGCGACCATCAGCGCGTCGTAGCCCGAGCGAGGATGTCGTGAATTCTGCGGAATCTGGCCCGATTCATGACGGATTCTGTTTTGCATTTCGGAAGAGCGCGGTACGTTGAAGCAAGCCGCGGCGGAGTCCGCGCGGGACGGGAGGCCTTGTGAACATCTCGATTCGTTCGCTTCTGTGTTGCGTCGCGCTCGGACTGGTTGTCTCATCGGCCGATGCCGACGAGATCACGCGGCGGCTCAGCCCGCACCGCTTCGAGACCGTGTCGTGGAACTTCATCCCCGCGTACCCCGAGGGCAGCAACCTCACCGGTGCGATCCTCGCGATGGCCAAGCCCGACGCCATCATCGGCGACAACCTGCACACCATCCTCTTCATGCGCACGCCCGGGGGCTGGGACGCGTACTCGTGGCGCACGGCGACGCCCTCGCAGGCGCTGATGACCGCGAAGATGATCCTGAACATCCCGGACGAGGACAACGACCTGTTTGGCCGGCCGGATCTCGTGGCGCTGTTCGATCCCGACGCGCCGCGCCCGCCGCTGCCGTATGTCGCGGGCATGCTGACTGACGACCCGCTGTTCAACGTCGTGCAGAACAGCGAGACCCCTGGCGCGCTCGTGGACATGCTGGTGTCGATGGGCTATTCCGCCGCGTCGGTGACGAGCCTGACCGTACCTCAAGGAGGCAACGGCGAAGGCGGGGGCGAGATGACCGGATGCGTCAGCGAAGCGCCGATGCTCACGGCAATGGCCCAGACGGCCGACTGGGCGGGCGTGGGCGTGTTCGCGACCGAGGCCGAGGCGGACCTCTTGGTGCAGGCCATGGCGGCGAACCTGTTCGTGTGCGCCGATGACCCGGAGTGCACGGCGGAGCAGCTCACGCCGTGGGCTTCCACGCTGTCCAAGGGCGAGTGCTACTTCGCATACGTCGGGCGGCGTTCGGAGCCGCGGATCGACGAGAACTATCGCTGGTCGTGCATGTACGAGCTGCGGCGCCGCTTCACCGAGTACCGCTCGGCGAAGTTCCGCAAGGCCGACTGTACCGAGGTGACGTGCTATCAGAAGCGGGTGGGCTACAAGTCCGGACAGACGATCTACTGCATGATCGCAAAGCCGGATGCGACCGCTCCGGTCTGCAGCTTCGAGAAGCCGAGCAACTGCCCGACGCCGAACCTGGGTGAGGATCCGACGTGCCGCGCCGAGAACGCGGATACGTGGGGGCAGTGGACGAATGAGCCGAGCAACTTGCCGTGCCCGTAAGGTCGTGACGTCGGCGTGCCGCTCAAGTGTTCTGTGCAGGCTGATCGAGCCGCAGAGCCGGTGAGTCGGTCAGGCGCGCTGCGGCTTCGGCGTCGTGCGTGACGGGCTCGCCGCGGGACTCGAGCTGGGTGACCAGGCGCTCGAGCGTGCTGCAGCGGATGCCAAGCTTCTTGAAGTCGTTCGGCAACATCGGCGGCAGTTCGACCATTCCCGTCAGCAACATGGCGCGGATGTACGGGATGCACAGCCCGCAGCGCGAGCCGCAACCGGTCGCGGCGTGCAGTTCCTGGAGGCCGCCGCCTGAGGCATCGGCTATCGCCTTCAGCGAGGCGAAGTCCGTGCGATAGCAGATGCAACTCGAAACGCTCATTGTTCGTTGTCCCCGGAACTCGACACATAAGGATGCACGATCGAGGTGGTATCTGTCAAGAGCGCATCGCTCGATTCGACCAAACAGCATCGACTTTCTGCGACAAGGGATGAGCGGAACCAGAAGCCGTCTGCCAAGTCTGGTGCTTTTGCGGAGCAATGGCCCCGGCACTTTGCCTAGATATTCGGATGCCGCGGTGCGATTCAGGCGGCCGATCGCGCCGTGCGAGACGGTCGATGCGGCCGCATCAGGGCACCGCGGTCGCGATGAACTTCTCGATCTGGAAGCTGGTCATGATCGGAAGGTTGGTGCGTCCGGTGGCGAGCACGACGCGGATGTAGGGCACGCACATACCGCAGCCGGTGCCGCAGCCCGTCTTCTTCGAGAGCGCATCGAGATCGCGATGGCCCTGATCGGCCAGCTCCTTGAGTCGCGAAAAAGAGATGCTTTTGCAGACGCAGCGATCAACCACTCGTGTGCTCCCCGGTGACACTCAGTTTATCGGCGCCCGCCATGCTTGCCAATCGGGGACGTACCACGGATCCGGAGATTTGGAGAAACTCCCGACGCCGACCGCGCGACCGCGCGAGTCGCGGCGAAGCAGATCGGCGCTGGTGCCCGACGCGCTCGCGCTCCCGTCCGCACGCACGCCCGCCGCAAGCGAACTGGCGCGTTGACGACCCGCATGTCGGAAAGACGTCGTCGGGCTCAGATTGGTCGACCAACCCGACGACGGCGAGAACAGCAGCGGGGGATCAAGTAACGCGCTCGACCGCGGCACCGATGTCGCGGAAGTGCCCGCCAGCAGCGAATCCGCGAAGACCAGCAGCGACGATGGCCGCACGATGTCCGCCGTCCGTCGCCACGGTCGGGACCCGATCTGATCTCCCCATCCCGGGGTCATCAATGGCGAGAGGTAGTAGCCGTTGTAGCCGTAGGTGGTTGAGAACTTGAGGTGCTTCGTCTGGGGTGTGTACGTGCCCGCGGGTTGTTCGGGGCACTCGAGCGCACCGCGTTCGGCCCGAGCCGCAGAAAAAAATGGGGTCAGCAGTCCGCTGGTCGGGACGCCCTCGGGGGTGTTCTCCGGGGCGTCGGCACCGAACCAGTAGACGACCGGGCCTGAGCCGATCTGCTCCTGACGCCAGTATGCGGCCGGTGTCGCGAGATCGCGGTAAGTGTTCGCGTACATCGTCCAGGCGACGCCGAGCTGACGCTGGTTCGACAGACACTTCGTGGTCCGCGACGCCGCGATTGCGCCGCGGAGCGATGGCAGCGCGAGCGCGATCAAGAGCGCGACGATGGCGATGACGATGAGTAGTTCGATGAGCGTGAAGGCACGGCGAGCGAGTCGAACGCGTGGGTGAGTCGCTCGCGTCTCCCCGCCCCGCTTCAGCGGGGAGGGGTGGTCGAGGCTCGGCGAGACCGGGGAGGGGCCTTGGGCTTGCGAACACTCAGCCGTGCAGGTACCCGCCATCCCCTCACCTGACCTGAGGCTCTGCCTCAAGTCGTCCTTTCCCCGCAGGCGCGGGGAGAGGAGGCGCGAGGCCGCGATCGCGAAGCGAGAGAGGTTCATCGCCTTCCCTCCGTCTGCTCGGCTTCTTCGTTCGCGCGGATCGCAGTGATCAGCAGCTCGCGATCCGCGGCGTTCACCGTGCCGTTTCCATCCACGTCGCGCGAGCCGCGGATTTGCTCCCAGGCGTAGATGTCCTCGATATCAACGCGGCCGTCGCGGTTCACGTCGAGCAGTATCGGTACAGGGCCGAAGCTGCGTAGTCCGGTCGTGCCGATCGCGTAGAGGTTGCCCCCCGCGATCGCGGGCGAGCCGGTGATCGCAGTCGCACTTTGCACTATCGACACGGCGCTCGTCGAGCTCGTCACGTTGCCAAGGTTCAACACGCGGAGCACGTTGTCCCCGCCGCCGACGACGAGGCGCGTCCCGCCACTCGATATTGAGACGATCGGCTCCAGATTCCACCCGCCGATGGGCGCGAACTCGCCGCTCTCGATGATCGCGTTGTTGTTGCTGTCGGTCCAGGTGCGGAGGTGGGTCGACCAGCTGAACGTGTTCGAGAAGGACGGCGAGAACCCAAAGACCTGCACTGACGGCAGCGAGCCGAAGCCTTGCACACCGGTGGAAAGCACGACGCGGCCGAGCGCGTCGCCCGGGAGCGAGACCGGGATCGCCGCCGTGCGATTGGCGGCGGTGTTGCTGAGCAGCGCGCCGCTGTCGGCCCGCAAGCGAACGAGATTGCCGGAGCTGAGCCCGCCGAAGAACGCGTACGACGCGGCAAGGACCGTCGAGCCATCCACCGACACGCCGCCGAAGAAGCCCGCGCCGCTCGGATTCACAAACCGCCACGCCGGGGCGGGCGTCTCGGTCGCATGGGCCGGGAATGCCAGCACCTCGCCGGGGTCGGTGGCAAACAGCCCGACCGCGGCGGTGATCACCCGCCCGCGTGCCGCGTCGCACGACGGCGTGTTGCCCGACGACGCTCCGATCGGCGCGGACCAGATCACCTGCCCGAGCGTGAAGGGATTCCGGGTCGAGAACGCGTCGAGGTTGATGCAGTGCAGCGAGGCCGAGTCGCCAAAGCCGTCGTAATCGGTGACAAAGACCCGCGCCGGCGCGTGGAAGCTCCGCACCACCAGCGGCGACACGTTCACCAGCGGGTTGATGAACGAGGTCTCGAAACGCGTCGCTCCGCTCGCAAGATCGAACGCGGCAAGCGTGGAGCCGCTGGCGACCAGCACCGTGTTCGTCCCCTCGTCAAGAGTGGGGGAGGTAAGGCTCTCCAGCACCGGCGCATCGATGACGGCCGAACGCTCCACCACTCCGCTGCGGCGGTTGATCCAGAAGAGCTTCCAAGTCGTGCCGCCGTCGTTGATGAAGCCCGCCGCCAGCACGTGCGTCGGCGAGACCGCGACGCCGGCCTTGGCCTGAAACGTGATCGGCCGCGACTGCTCGTCGAGCGTGCACGTCCAGGTTTGCTGCGTGAGGTCGGGAACCGGATGCGTCGTGACCGACGTCCGAGCTGCGTTGCCTCCCAGCGTGGGCCAGTTCTGCTGGGCGCTTGCGGCCCTCAAGGCAAAGGCATTCACCACAGAGGCACAGAGGCACAGAGAGAGTGGATTGGTCAAGGCAGAGAGACGGGCAAGCGAGCACGATGCTCGGCGTGCCACCCAAAGCGAGCCGGGGCGTCCCCGCCCCGGCGCACGAGATATCGAGAGCAAAGCCGAAGCCGCGTCAAGCCGCACGCCTCTGCGCCTCCCCGCCCCGCGCAGCGGGGAGGGGTGGTTGAGGCTTGGCGAGACCGGGGAGGGGTGTGTCGCACCCGAACATCCCCGTGCGCTCGTTGATGACGCGGCGCTTGGCATGTGCAGAGGGCTCAGCACCCGCGACGCCTCCTCGGGGCGATCAGGGTCGCGATCACAAACAGCGACGCGGTGACAGGAGAAGGCACAGCCGCGATCGCGTCGATGTTGAGCGAGCCCGGGCTGTCGCTGAGGTTGGTGAGGCGGATGTAACGGATGAAGTCGAGCCCGGTGGCGGAGAAGTCCACGCCCGTCCCGCCGCCGCTGCCGTTGTAGCCGGCGACGATCTGGGCGTAGGTCTTCCCGATGGGATCAAACGACGGATCGACGGCCTTGGTGAAGTCGGTCGGCACCGAGCCCGGCGCACTCTCGTAGGGCGATGCCAGATCGCTGTACCCCAGGGTCGCATAGCCGCTGGTCGGGTTGGCGCCCGGCACGAGGAACCAGTCGGTGCCGTTCTGAGAGACTTCGATGGTGGCGTTCCGCCCTCCGAACTTGCTGCTCGCGAAACCGCCGCCGTCGGCGTAGAACCAGTTTCCGAAGACGATGAAATCCACGCCGAACGGATTGCTCGGGCGGTTCTGCACGTCGTGATCGAAGCCCAGCACCAGCGAGCCGCCCTTGCCGATGCTCACGATCTCGCCCGGATCAAACGGCGGGTTGAAAGGCGTCACCGCGCCGGGAAAGCCGAACTGCACACCCGTGAACCGCGTCGGCGAACCGAGAGCCGCCGCCGGATCCGCGTACGTCGCGCTCCCGCCCACACCGGGCACGAAGCTGGACCATGAGGTGGCAAACGGCGACGCGACCGCCGCAGACGACACAACAGCACCGACGACGCCGGACAACACAACCAAACGCAACATGAGATCTCTCCATCCGATTTTCGTGCGGGAGCGCACAAAGACCGGCCACGCCACCCCGAGACGCGCGGGGCGTTCCTCGCCAAGGCGGCGGCCTTCACACCCACGGCTCACCCGCGACGCAGGTCATGACAACGCATGACAACAACGCCGCGGCAGAAGCCTGCGCCGGAGCGGTGGTTTCAGTGGGGGCACGCCGCGTGAGGACAACGCGAGCGCTTCCACCGACCGCCCCGATTCGCGAGGGCCGCCAGTCAACCGTCACGGGAACATCCCGTGCGGCGTCCATCGGCAGGTCTTCCGGCTTCGGGTACAGCACTCTCCGCCTTCCCGCCGGTCCGCTCTGGAGAAGAGCGTCGGCAGTGGCTGGGCCTGACGAGCGATGCCGCTCGCAAGCCCCTGGAGAGCGCCAAGCCCGTCACGGCGGCGCGTCCGCGGTGGAATCGGCAGAGGCCTAGGGCCTTTACCTCACCACACTTCCCTTTTCAGCCCGACTTGTGCAAAACACGAGGCGGGCACCGAGGGACAACGGCAGCATAGCAAGTGGGACGGATTCGTCAAGCGGGGTTTCAGAAGCTATCGCGCAAGATCCCGCCAACCACGAACCTGGCAGCAGAATCAAGGTCTCGCGGCCTTAAGTCTTCCGAGCCGTCGAGATCTGCGACTGTTCGTGCGACCTTTGCAAGTCGATCGATCGAGCGGGTCGTCAGGGTGTTTTCGTCAACGAGCTTTCGGAAGTGTTCAAGCGATTCCGCAGTGAACCTGCAAAAATCTCGAACTCTGCCGCCGGGTATCGCCGCATTGAACGCGACGCCGGTCTCTCGAAACCTGACAGACTGTCGTTCGCGAGCCAGTTCGACCTGATCTCGCAACTTTTCGGACAATGGTGGGGGCGGCTCGGCGAATCGCTCTTCGGTACTCAGGCGGGACATTTCTACCTGAAGATCGATTCTGTCGACAATGGGTCCGCTTATCTTCGAGAGGTACTTTTTCACTTGGGCGGGCTTGCATCTGCATTGCTCCGAGCCCAAATAGCCACAGGGACATGGGTTCATCGCGGCCAGAAGAGTGAATCGAGCCGGAAATGTCATTGTGCCACCAACCCTTGCGATCGAGACCTCGCCGTTCTCGATCGGTTGGCGCAGGGCTTCGATGCTGCTTCGAGGAAACTCTGCAAGTTCATCCAAGAACAGCACGCCCAGATGGGCCAGCGTTACTTCGCCAGGTCGCGGGATCCCAGTGCCGCCGCCGACGAGAGCCTGACGCGACGACGTGTGGTGTACCGGTCGCATCGGCCTGCGAGTGACCGCTTGTCCGTCTGATTCCAGGTGGCCGCACGCGGAATAGATTCTGGTCAGAGCAACTTTTTCCGGATTCGTAAGTCGCGGCAGAATGCCGGGAATCGCGCTCGCAAGAAGGGATTTCCCTTCCCCGGGCGGACCGATCAAAAGTAGGTTGTGCCCGCCCGCCGCCGCGATAAGACAGGCCTCTTTCGCCAAGTCTTGGCCTTTGACGTGAGCAAAGTCCGTGGCCTTCTGAACGATTGGCTCGAACGAAATAGGCTGCGCGAGGACGTTTGGTAGCTTGGATTCCCCACGAAAAAACGCTACGACGTCACGCAGGTGTGACACGGAAGCCACGCGGCAGCCTTTGTGGTCAGGATTTGCCGTAATGAGCGCGCACTCTTTCTCGTTGGCCTTGGGTACGACGAGCAATTGCCCCGGCTTTGCAGCGAAGGCCATCGACAGCGCGCCTCTAACTCGACGCACTTCGCCGTGCAGGCTGAGTTCTCCCATCAAGATGAGGTCATCTTCCTGATCGCCTGGAAGGTCGGGTAGTTCACCAAGCGCTTGAAGAATGATCACGGCGAGCGGGAGGTCAAGCCATGTACCGTCCTTCGGGAGATCCGCTGGGGAAAGGTTGATCGTGACCTCGCAGGCTGGCGGCCGAATGCCGCATGCTGCGATTGCGCCGCGAACTCGATCTAACGCTTCATTGACGGGTTTCCGCGCCATCCCTGAAATCGCAGCCTGCCACTGCGCGGGCTCGCCTGGCACGGCGAGAATCTCAGTGCAGCGAGCCTGCAGCTCAACAATCGCTCCATCGATGCCGTGAATAACACCGCCGAAAAGCGTGTGTTGAGCCTTTAGGAGGGCGCGGAGCCGGCGATCGTCTGCACGAGAGATGTACCCCATCGATCACAGTTTAGCGACGTACACCCTTTAGCGTTGCGACTACTTCTTCTCCGGCTTCTTCATCCCCGGAATCAAGTCCGTCACCTTCTTGGTCGCGTCTTCGACGACTTTCCCGGCCTCGCCGCCGAGTTTGTCGGTGACCTTCTTCACCGCGTCGCCGCCGATCTTCTCGATCGTGCCCTGGGCCTTCGCCGCGACCGACATTTGCAGATTGTCGAGATTGCCCAGGCCCGCGAGGCCGCCCTGCAGGTCGCCGAGGATGTCGGCGGGCAGGATGCCGCCGCCCTTGTCGGCCGCGGCGGCCAGCACCGCTTCCACGATGATCGAGGCGAGCTGGCTCATCGTCACGCCGGTGCCGCCGACGCCGGTGCCGGTCTTGCCGACGTTGGTGAGCTTGATCTCATCGATCGGGATGTTCACCTTGGTGAGGTCTGCGGGTCCACCGATGAGGTCGACGCTGATCTTGATGTTGGTGAGCGAGAGCTCGTTGACGACGAACTTCTTGTCGCCGCCCGACGACGACCCGCCCGACCCACCGGAGCCGCCGGCCTGATCGGCGACCTTCTTGATGTGGTCGAGAATGACGTTGAAGTTGGCCTTGCCGCCGGACTTCTCGAGCGCGACGTTCAGGTTGTCGAGGCTGAGCTTGGGCAGCTCGACGACGGGCTTGCTCAGCGAGTTGAAGGACACGGCGACGCCGCCGGATCCGAGCGAGAGGAACGACGGAGCCTTGTAGCCGGGCGGGTTGGCGACGTTGAGCCCGTTCATGGAGAACGTGCCGCCGAGGATGCCGACGTTGGCGGACTGGAGCGTGGTGTTGGTGCCCAGGGCGTAGGTGCCGCCCTTCTCGATGCCGGCCTTGGCGAGCGAGTTGATGTTCATCACGGCAAAGACGACGCCGCCGATGACGAGCAGGACGAGGACGAAACCGAGGGCGAAGAGACGCTTGATGAGCTTTTTCATGGGGGCTCCTGGCGGCATTGTACGAGCGAGTGCGCGGATCACGCGCCTCCCCGCCCCGCTTCAGCGGGGAGGGGTGGTCGAGGCTTGGCGAGACCGGGGAGGGGTGTTTGGACCGCGGAACTTCTGCCGCCGCGAAGAACGGCGCGGCTTCCCCTCACCTGCTTCGCCTGCGGCGAAGCGGTCCTCTCCCCGCTCGCGGGGAGAGGAGACGCGGCAATCACTTCGCTAACAAAAACGCCGCCCGCTCCAGCCTCGTCTTCCCCTCGCTGTGCACCGCGAACTCGTACCCCTCGTGCATCGACGCGCTTCCGTACTTCCCGTCCTTCCGCACGGCGTACAGCGTCACGTTGAAACCCGGCCGCCCCTTGGCGTCCAGCAGCCGCTTCTCTTTGGTGTTGTCCGCGATCCGCTTCAAGACCTTCAAGCACGCGTCGGTCGGCGACAGGCCCGCCGCCATCGCGTCCACGATCGCGAACGCGCCGCAGGACTGCATGACGGCTTCGCCGCGGCCCGTCGCGCCCGCGCTGCCGACCGCGTTGTCGGTGTAGCACCCCGCCCCGACGCACGCGGTGTCGCCGACGCGGCCGGCGAGTTTGTAGGACAGGCCGCTGGTGCTGGTGCAGCCGTAGAGGTCCGAACCTGGCGCGAGCAGCAGCGAGGTGTGGATCGTGCCGTAGGTGTGGGGAATCGGCGACGGCGTGCGCGAGTCGTTGGGTTGAGGAGAGTGGGAAGGTGTGAGGGGTGACGGGTGAGACGGAACCGCCTGATTCGCGTTCGGGTCCACGTTGCCAGCCCAGAGCGCCTGGCCGAAGCCGCTGCGGGACGCGTCGCCGCTCTGCGGATCCTTCTCACCCGCCCATTCCGCGGCGCTCAGCCACGCGTCGCGCGTGCTGAGGCTCGCCTTCCAGTCCAGCCACGCCTTGCGGCTCCTCTCGGTGAGCAGATTCTCTTCCGGGAACCCCAGCGCTCGCGCAAACTTGTTGGCCCCTTCGCCCACGATCAGCGAGTGATCGGTGCGGCGGAGCACTTCGAGCGCGAGACGAGCGACGTGCCGCACGCGGCGAACGCCCGCCACCGCCGCAGACCGATGCAGCGGTCCGTGCATAACGATGGCATCGAGCTCGACCTCGCCGTCCTCGTTCGGGAGTCCGCCGTAGCCGACGGAGAGTTCTTCCGGGTCGTCCTCGACAAGCTGGATGCCAGCGACGAGAGCGTCAAGCGGATCGGCCTGTGTTGCAAGCATCGCCGCGGTGCAGTCGAGCGCGGGCACGCCGTTCCAGCTGGAGATGAGGACGGGATTCATGAAGGATCGTACCAGCCGCATGTCGTCGGGAGTCCCGATCGTTGCGGTGCCTGGGGAACAGTCCGCAGACGGCGCGAGATCAACCGGCGTCATCAGGTGAGCCCGATCGAGCGTGGTTCGATCAAGTCATCCGGCCCTGATGAAGACATCGAGCTTCTGCCCGACGTACACCTGCTCGGGTGACCCCACGACGCGGTAGACCACGAAGAGCACGCGGGTGTCCACGCGTTCGGTGGTCGAACCCGTGATGGAGGTCTTGGGGACGACTCGAGGCTCGATGCGAAGGAACTCCAGTTCCACCTTGACCCGTTCCCGGCCGCGCACAAAGCCTTCTGCTGGAGCCCCGGGGCGCACGCGGCTCGCGTCCTCCTCGTCGACCTGCACACGAACCTCGAGCCCGCCGGCGCGGGCGAGCACGATCGGTGGCCGCAGCGACTCACCGGCCTGCACGAACTCTCCCTCGCGAACATCGGTTCGCAGGACGGTGGCGTCGGCGGGTGCACGAACGACCAGTCGGTCGAGCTCGGTCTCGACTTGCTGCACTTCGGCGCGAGCCTGATCCCGCTCGCGTTCGGCGATGTCGATGTCGGGCGCCCACGATCCCGCCTCGAGCCGCGCGAGTACGGACTGGGCCTCGATCAGCTCGGCCTTGGCCACTCGGTGTGCGAAGGAGCGGATGCGGATCTCCTCGCGGCTCATGGCGCCGGTGGCTTCAAGGCTCTGCGCCCGCGACAGCAGATCCTCGGTTCGCTCCGTTGCGACGGAGGCGGCCTCCACACGGGCTCGGGCCGGCGGCAGATCCTCCGGGCGCGTCCCGGCCTTCAGCCGCCGCACTCTGGCCTCCGCCGCGGCGAGCGTCTGGCGCTTGAGGTTCAGTTCAGCCAAGGCCTCGCGGTCGTCGATCTCGAAGAGCGGCTGTCCGCGGCGGACCGTGTCTCCGGTGACTACACGAACAGCCTTCACGACGCCCGAAACCGGCGAGCCCACGGCGATGGGCTCGCCCGGGCTTTGGAACTCGCCCAGCCCGGCGACGGTGTCGGTGCCGAGCGTCGTCGATGCCGGCGGATTGGGCGGCGTGGTCAGCCGATCCTCGGGCTTGAGGATGATCGTGGTCGCGGCGCCGAAGCCGATCGCCACCGCCGCGAGAATGGGGATGCCGAACTTGATGAGCATGGGAAGTACCTTTGTGTTTCAGTGGGCGCCCGCATGAGCAGCGCTCGTTCCGTCTTCGACCTTGGTGAGCAGGCCGTCCTCCATATGGGCCACGCGGTCGGCGTAGGTGTACACGCGCGGGTCGTGGGTCACCACGATGGCGGTGCGATCGGGATGCACGGCGAGCTCACGCAGCAGACCCATGACGGCCTGGCCGGACTTGCCGTCCAGGGCGGCGGTTGGCTCGTCGCACAGGAGCAGACGCGGCTCGTGCACCAGCGCCCGGGCGATCGCCACCCGCTGCTGCTGGCCGCCCGAGAGCTGACGGGGCAGTTTGTCCAGATGCTGGTCCAAGCCCAGCTTGCTCAGCAGTGTGCCGGCCCGCCGCAGGGCCGCGGGCCAGGGCATGCCGGACGCGACGAGCGGGATCGCGGCGTTCTCCGCCGCGTTGAGTCCGGACAACAGGTTGTACTGCTGGAAGATAAACCCGATGTTGGCCAACCGAAAGGGAACGAGGTCCGCTCCCGACAGCTTCGTCACTTCCTCGCCAAAGACCCGAACCGAGCCAGTCGCACCACGGAGCAGGCCGGCGATGATGGAGATGAGCGTGGTCTTCCCGCACCCGCTCGGCCCCACGAGCATCGTGAGTTGCCCCGCGGGAGCCTCGAAGTCCACGCCTTTGAGCACGCGGATCGGCCCTGCGCCGGTCGAGAACTCGATCGCCACCTGATGGCACACCACGCCGTGCATGGTCAGCTCCGAAAAACCACCGCGGGATCGACCGTGAGCACGCGGCGGACGCTGATCACGCACGAGAGCAGCGTGACGAAGACAATGAACACGCCCGTCCCGACGAAGATGACAGGATCCATGAACATGCCCCGCAGGCCGCCGGTGAGCTGGGGGGAGAAGACCGCGAAGAACAGGCTGGCCACACCGATCCCGAGGCAGTAGCCGACGACGGAAACGAAGAGAGCCTGCGACGAGATCATGCCCAGGATCCGTCCGTTGCTTACGCCGATGGCCTTCAGGGCGGCGAACTGGCGGAGGTTCTCGACGCTGAACATGTAGAACGTCTGCCCGACGATCGCGACTCCGATCACAACACCCATCAGGATGGTGATGCCGAAGTTCTCCGCCACGCCCGAGTAATTCAGCACCCACTCCTGCGACCGCGCCTTGAAGCCCGCACGCGAATGGGCCAACAGCCCGGTGTTCTGGGTGATCACGGATGCGACCTCTTCGGGCGAGCCCCCGCGCGCGCTCCGCGCCAGGACGTACGTCACCGGGTTGAGCGTTTCGCGTGCGAACTCAACCGCGAGCGAGCGGCGGGTGTGCACGCGGGGAAGCCCGGTCCAGCTCGGGCCGGTGTGGCTTATCCCGACGATCTCGGCGCGACGCTGGCCGATCTCGACGATGTCGCCTGTTCGGGGCGCGGTGCCGGGGAAGATGCTGGCGAATCCCGCGGCGTCCATGATCACCGCGTCGGGGCGGCGGAGGTCGGACAGCGAGCCGAGGAGCATGGTCGGCGGCGCCCCGACCAGCGACGAGTCATCGACGCCGATGAGCGAGACCGATTTGGTCTGGCCGGTCGAGGTACGAAGCTGTGCCACCGCCTGGTAGTACGCGACAGCCCACTCCACGCCCGCCGTGGACCGCACCCGGTTGACGGTCAGTTCCGCCATCTGGTCCGGCTGATCGACGGTCTCGACGCTGGGCTTCATGACCCAGATGTCGGCCTCGGTGACATCGATGATGTCGCGGACGGAGGACTCCATGACCGAGTGGAAGATCGCCGATTGCTGGCTGATCAGGAGCGTCGCGAAGGCGATACCCATCACCAGAGCGAGGTACTTCGCGGTGTCGTGCAGCAGGATCTTGAACGCAACCCGGATCACCGCTTTTCACCTTTCCCGCGAGCTCCGATGGCTTTGGACGCGCTGGACTTGGCAGCTCGCTTGTCCCGCGTCTTCATGGCAGCGCCGTATCGCGCGACGGCGTCGAGCGTGAGCAGCGCCATGCACTCGATGTAGGACTCGCGCGAGCTCGTGACTGACGCCGCGATCTCCGGCGCGAGGTGATCCATCATCCCGCCGCGGGTGTGCAGCGACGCGGTCAGGCTGTACATCACGATCACGCCGAACTTCACCTCGGGGCAGTCCGCGGGCAGCCCCGTCGCGCGGGCGATGACCTCGCGCAGCCAGTTCCATTCCGGAACCACCTTGAGCTGCAGCACCTCCTTGTACATGGGCGAAGGATCGAGTTCTTCTCGGTACAGCAGGCGGATCGGCCACGAGGCGGCGAACTCGCTGGCATCGACAACCGCCCATCGCACCGCCATGCGCAGTCCGGCCTGCGGCTCGGACATCAGGGCCTGCGTCGCCAGCGGGGCCGCATTCGGCGACGCCTGGCACGCACGCAGCAGGGCCTCGCGGTACAGGGCGTCCATGCTGCCGAAGTGGTACGGGATCGCGCTCAGAGCGACGCCGGCGTCGCGAGCGACCTCCCGCGCGGTGACGCCCGCGAACCCCTTCTCGGCGAACAGACGGCCCGCCGCCTCGATCACGGCGTGCTTGGTGGCTTGTGGGTCCCGCGGCTTGGGGGTGGGCTTGGGCATGAGGCTCTCCGGCTTGAACTAGTACAAATGTACCATACATCTGTGCCATTGTCAAGCCGTGATCCCCTACCTCCTCCGGCCTTGGACGAGTTCCCGACGAGTGCATGAAGCTGCTCCGCGGCTCGTATCGCGGACGACAGCCGCGAGGCGCTCGGTTGGTGGGAAGCCATGGTCGCCCCGAGATCCGAACTGGCAGAGCGACTGGAACTCACAGTCATTGAGTATGGTGCATCACGGATCACAAGAGTGATTCGAACGCCCACACGAACCATCGGCATCGCGACTCCGGTACGCAGTCAACGCAAAAGAGACATCATCATCGAGATCGACGGCGGTACGCGCATGCTCGTGTGGCAGTTCGCACCCGGTCGCCAACCGCTCGACGAGGAGTTTCTGATCAACTGGGCGCTACGGATTCAATACTGATTGTTGGGAGCGACGTGCAGCCGGTGAGCGTGACGCTTCCCGTGCGCTGCGTTTGAGGTGCGTGCGTTGCGACGCTTCTTCCGTCCACTGCCGCACCGAGGGAGAGGGAGTCCGAGGCATCGCGCACTTCGTCGGTTGCGGCGGAGATAGTTGCGGCTTGTGATGCGGAGGTGCCGTCACCTGTTTGGCCTGGAGCGAAAGGGTGCTCCCGCTGCTGGCGCAGGGCGGGGAGGCGCGCGGGGGAGGTGGTGAGGGTTGCGGTTGTGGTGTTTGGCGCGGCGGTGGCCCCACGCTCGCGCGTGGGGTTCGTCTTGAGTTGCGACGTGACGATGCGCGGCGTGAAGTTGGCGATCTTGAAGAGCTGGGCGGCGGCGCGGCGGGCGGACTCTTGGTGAATGAGGTCTTCGCGGCGGTTCTTGGGCGTGTCGCGGCGGACGGCGTTGGTGGTGTCGTTGATGTAGCCGTCGAGGATGAGGGACAGCGCGTGGGCGCACTTGTCGAGCTGGGCGGTGGCGGCGAGACGGCCGCGGCGGGCGTTCGCGAGCTCGGCCTGAGCCAGGATCTCGATGGCGTCGTCGCTGGCGAGATAGACCGTCAGCGCTGCGATGGAGGTGTGGAGGGCTTCGGCGATGTCCTCCAGCGAGCAGTCGGCGCGCTGGAGGAGATCGAGCAGGAGTTGGGCCTGCGGCGGGGTTGGGTTGAAGATGTCGATGCGGTCCGCCACGGTGTCCCCCGGAAGGTGTCCTGCGATTCTGCAGGGCGCCTCAGATTTCCGCGCTGCGCGAGCGACACGATTCTGCGTCGGCGCTGGCGTGCGGTGGGGATTGTCTCACGGATCGAGGAGATGGTTCAAGCGGGTGTGCGGCGTGGCGCATGAGAATCTTCTGACAACGTCACGGATTGGCGCACAACGACGGGGTTGCGCGCGGGTGCAATGCACGAGCCCACGGGCTGGGGCCCGTGGGCTTTTTTGGGGTGGGGGGGGAAGGGGCACGGGTTGTGATCGGGAAGCGAATCACACCACTCGTTCAGAGCAACGAGTGGTGGCGCGGGGCGTGGGTGGTGCCACCGGCCCCGCGGTCGTGGTTGCGGGTGCCTTCTCACGACCGGCGCGACAAATGCGGGCAAAGCTGGGATACTTGTGACGGGTCGCGGACGTGAGGCCGATCGCAGGGAGCCAGCATCGTGAGCAGAGACCTTTGGATTGAATTCAAGTTCCGCCTCGATCGAGATGGTCGCGGTGTCGTCGAGAGGATGTGTCGCGACCTCGCCGCGACCTTGTTGTCTGAGGTTCAGCAGGCATCGCGGGATCCGAACCGATGCGAGGTACTCGTGATGAACGATCCGTCCGCGCCGATCCAGGACGAGTGGATCAGCTGGTCGGAGCTCGAGCGTCGGTGCGCCGATTTGGACAGCGCCGGTGGCGTCATTCGCGTTCCGTTTGCCGTGTTTCCCCAGGAACCTCAAACGCTTCATGAACTTGAGCCATTGTCGGTTCGGTTCGATCGCGACGCCCTGATAGTCCATGTGGACATCGCAGCTCCTCGGTCTTGTCGAGAGAGCAATCCGTGGTGGGTTCCTGATCTCGACGAAGTCATCGGCCGCATCTCGCGGCGGCTTGCTCTTGACGACCCGAGTGCTATTGCATCCGTCGAAATCGTACTCGTTCAGTGAGGTGTGAAGTCGGGGCGATGGAGTGCTTTGCTAGTCGCTACTTCTCCTCCACCCTCTCAAACCGGTACCCACCCTTTTCCGCTCCCCACACCTGCTCGTCCTTCTCGTTGTATCCGCGGTCCCAGGTTTGGAGGCCGTCCTTGTTCACATGGACCTCGGCGGTGGCGTACTTGGCGCCGCCGCGTTCGCTGGGGCAGCCCTTGCCGACGGTCGCGCCTTCGAACTTGCCTTCACCGGTTCGGCTCATCACCACCGTGCAGCCGTCGCGCAGGATCAGATTCTCCGGCGTCACGCCTTCCAGCTTCTTCTCGTCCTTCCACGCGCCCGTGAACTTCAGCACGTCCGCCGGCGTGCCCGGCAGCAGGTACACCGCGCTCTTGAAGACCGGGGTCGCGGTGCCGCTCTGATCGGAGACGTACTCCATCGTCACGTGGTACACGCGCTGGCGGTACGGCTTGTCGGGCATTGCTGCCACGGCCTGTTCGACGTAGAGCCAGTACCCCTTCTCGTCGCTGGAGATGTCCTTCCAGATCGGGGCCATATGCAGGCGGATGTCGAAGAAGTTCTCGCTGTCTTCCTTGTGCTGCTTCTCGCTCGAGAACGAGCCGACCATCAGGTCCACCAGCTCCTGCAGGTTCGAGCGCGTCTCCTTCGGCATCTCCTCGCGGGGTGCCAGGTCGCTCGGGGGCGTGTTGGCATCGTCCGCTGGCGGCGTTGCGGGCCGGTCGCCGATGCTCTCCTTGGTCGGGTGCGAGCGCGGATCCGGAGCGGCATGGAGTTCGGTCGCCGGAAGGAGCGCCGAGGCGAGGGTGATGGTGGCCAGAATGTCAGTCAGCTTCATGAAAACAGGGTACGACACGCCCCTCGGGGGCTCATTTGAGGCCGCGAACCGCCGGGAGCCGCGCCCCACGCCGGCGTTCTACCCTTCCGGCTCATCGTTCCTCTCTTTAAGGAAGTTACGCCCATGCGCAAGCCGCTCTCGTTGATGCTCGTCGCCGGTCTCTCGCTCGCCTCCTTCGCGTTCGCGGGCGATCCCCAGTCGGCCCAGAAGGCCGGCCAGGACCAGCCCACGTCCAAGGCCGAGGGCGATGCGCTGCCGCCCCGCCCGAATCCCAACGCCATCCCGGTCCCCACCGGTGAGGTCGTGAACAAGCAGGAGCTCGAGGGCGGCCTCATCATCGAAGACCTCAAGATCGGTGACGGCTACGAGGTCAAGGCCGGCGGCGCCGTCGTCGCCCACTACCACGGCACCCTCAAGGAAGGCGGCAAGGTCTTCGACTCGTCCTTCGAGCGCGGCGAGCCGGTCTCGTTCCCGCTGAACGGCGTCATCGAGGGCTGGCAGAAGGGCGTCCCCGGCATGAAGATCGGCGGCATCCGCAAGCTCACCATCCCCGCCAAGATGGGCTACGGCGAGCGCGGCGCCGGCGCCACCATCCCGCCCAACTCCGACCTTGTCTTCACCATCCAGCTCGTCGATGCGCTGCAGATCATCGATGAGAAGGAAGGCACCGGCGAGGCCGCCGAGGGCCAGTGCGTCGCCGTCACCTCCCACGTCATCAAGGACGCTGAGGGCAAGGAAATCGAGAAGCACGACGCCGCCAACCCCTACATCTGGATCCCCGGCGAGCTGCAGGCGATGCAGTTCGGCTTCGAGGGCATGAAGGTCGGCGGCAAGCGGAAGCTGATCGTCCCCAAGCAGATGAACCAAGCCAACCCGCAGGCTGGCCGCACGCTGCCCGGCAACGTGCCGATCACGGTCGAGATGGAGCTGATCGCGCTGCGCAACCTCGGCCCGAAGAAGGCGAAGTAAGTCGCGAGTCTTGGCATCAACGCAGAACGTAAAGGACCGGCACAATGCCGGTCCTTTTTCTTTTGCACCTCGCCGGGACGGGTAGCGCTACTTCCGCAGCTTCTTGAACTCCTCGATCGCTCGCGCCGTTTTCTTTTTGACGTTCGAATCAGTCTGCTTGGCCGCGATGGTCTCCAGCATCGTGAGCGCGGCGGAGTAGTCGATCGCTCGCGACCACGCGGCTGAGAGCTCGATCAGATCCTGGTCGAGTTGCTCGGGGCGGAGGTGGTCACGCAGAGTGTTGAGCGTGTCCTTGTCGGGCGGCGCGGTGCGGCTCTGGAGTGCCGGGCTCGCGGAGAGCCAGAGCAGGTCGCGCAGCATGCTCGCGTCGGTGGAGCGTTCATCGGTCTTCAACTCGGTCAGGCGGAAGCAGGCGATCGCGTCCTGCGAGCGCCCGGTGCGAAAGAGCGGGGCGACGGCAACGCGGGCGGCAGCGGGTGTCAGGGCACTCTTGCGGTCTTTGAGTAACGCCGCGGCGAGTTTGGCGGCGGACTCGGAGTTGCCGTCGAGCACGAGGCTGCGCAGGGCGCCCGCGAAATCACCGCCTTTGACCGCGACCGAGGCTTCGGTTGCGACCGGCGACAGATTCGACAGCTTCGGCGCGTCCTGAACACGCGTTCCGCGTGCTCCCGGCGCGACGGTGGCGAGCGGATCGCCAATGACCGTGAGTTTCCAGGTGGGGCCCACGTCGCTTCGGCACGCGCCGGCGAAGCTGGCACCGAGCGCCAGCAACGCGGCCACCCGCGGGCACGGCGTGAAGCCCTGCAGCATCGGCTCGTTGGTGCTGCCGTAGTAGAGGTAGGCCCCGCGCTCCAGCCAGCGGCCGCCGATGGTGTCGCGCGACATCGGCGTCTGCATCGACCACGAGTGCACAAAGTGCACCGCGGCGGGCCGGAGCAGCCAGGGCAGGTCGCCGCAGTACGCCAGTCCGCCCTCGAGTTCGAAGAAGTCGGCGTTGCCCTTGGTGTTCACGAAGACAATGCCGGTGTCGAGCGGCTTGCGGGCCTCGGTGCGCCACAAAGCGGGCGAGGTGCCGGGGGTCTCGAAGATCGTGGTCTTCAGTTGGACCTGCTCAAACGCGGCCTTGCTCTGGGTGAGACTGAACAGACTCCACGGCGCGCTCTTGGGGTAACTGTCGAAGAGCCATGCGCTGTCGGCCTCCAGGAACAAGCCGCACATCGCGCGGTACGCGGCCTCTTGAGGGTTTCCGAAGACCTGACCGGCCCACGCCCAGCGATTGGGCGCGTCGGGCCGGAGGCGCCCCAGACGATCCATCGTGGCGCGGGCCTCCTTGGGCGTGATCTCGAAGACATTGGGCAGCGACGAACAGACCGTGATCGCGTCGATGGTGTCGCCCAGGTCGCTCCACGCCAGCCCGGCGCGGGAGACGATGTCTTGCAGGTGCTTGTCGAGTGCCGCGACGCCCTCGGCGGTCCACCACTTGTGCAGGTCGCGCGGAGCCAGATCGTCGCCGACCCACGCGAGCAGCTGCCCGCGGCCGGCGGCGAGCGCGAGGGCGGCGGTCCATGCCGGATCGTTCTCGTTCGCGACCACCACGCCCGGGGGCGTGTGAGCGGCCTCACGCCACGCGGCCTTGAGCGCTTCGGGGTCGGCCCCCGCCGCGGACCACGACGCAGCGAGCGCGTCGTGGATGAGATCGCGATTCGCGTTCCACGTACTCGACGCCGAAGCGCTCGCGAAGCGCACCACCGTCTCCGGCGCGAACGCGTGGACGAAACGTGCGATGTTCTCCTGCGACTGGATTGAGTTGTCGTCGATCAGCACGGGGAAGCGCTGGGTCGGCGTCCACTGCTTGATCGCTTCGCAGTAGCTCGTGCCGTCGCGGACGATGACGACGGTTGACAGAACTGTGGACTTCTTCTGGAGTTCGCGCACCCGCTGCCCGAGCTCGAGGGCGGCCTTCGCCGCGGGCGGTGGTTCGATGGGTTTGCTGGCGGGAACATCGCCGGGTGGGACCTGAGCCAGAGCAAACGGAGCGAACAGCAGCACGGCGAGCATCGGGTGTTTCACGAGTGATGATATGAAGAAGGCATCAAGGCCACCGTTCATCGAGGCAACCAGCCGCAATCAAGGTGGTATGCTGTTGGTCTCGAGGCACCGAGGAGAACTGCAATGGCGAAGAAATCCAAGAAGTCGAGCAAGCCCGCCCCGAAGCCTGCCAAGAAGTCGGCCCCGAAGTCAGCCCAGAAATCAGCCAAGAAGGCAACGAAGAAGAGTTCGCCCAAGCGCGATCCGCTCGCGCCGGTGCCGGTGAAGACCGGCTCGGGTCCGACGCCGATGGAGCTGGGCGCGAAACTCGTCGCCGATTTCAACAACGGCAAGATGGGTCTGACCGACGCGTGGTCGAAGGACATCGTTTCGATCGAAGGACTGGGCACCTCGATGGCGTGGCACGGCCGCAAGGGTGTGGACGCCAAGAACGCGTGGTGGATGTCGGACCACGTGGTGCACGGCGCCCGGGCCGAAGGGCCGTACGTGGGTGCGACGGGCTTTGGCGTGAAGTTCGAGATGGACGTCGAGACCAAGAGCACCGGCCAGCGCGAGAAGATGGTCGAGATCGGCGTCTACACCGTGAAGAACGGGAAGATCGTCCAGGAAGAGTTCATGTACTTCGGCGGCTGAGTAGAAGCCAGTGGGACCGGCCTCCGGCCGGTCTTCCTGCGACCCATCTGGTGGACCGGCTGGAAACGGGTTCCGCTGAGCTGACGGACCGGCGAGAAGCCGGTCCTACAGATTTTTGTGTTTGCGCCGCTCGCGTTCGGCGCCGATCGCCGTGATCGCTTTGCCCAGCGACTCGTCGAGGTTCTCGTTCACGAGGAAGAGGTTGTAAACGCCGCAGGTGTGCGCTTCTTCGATCTCGGCCTTGGCGTGGGCGAAGCGCTTCTGGATCGCGGCCTCGTCCTCTCTCTTACGGCTGCGCAGCCGGCCGAGCAGCACGTCCTCGCTCGGCGGCAGCACGAAGATCGCGTAGGCGTCGGGGATCTGCTTCTTCACGGTGATCGCGCCGACGACGTCGATCTCGAGGATGACGAGGCGCCCACGCTTGAGTTGTTCGAGCACCCAGGCCTTGGGCGTGCCGTACTTCTTGCCGTAGACGCCAGCGGTCTCGAGAAACCCGCCCAGGGCCTTCATGGCTTCAAACTCGGCGTCCTCGCAGAAGTGGTAATCGACGCCCTCGACATCGATGCCGGTGGACTTGCGGGTGGTCCAGGAGACGGAAAAGACCGAGTCGGGGATGGACCGCTCGATGCCGCGGGTGATGGTGGTCTTGCCGACGCCCGACGGCCCGGAGATGATGACGACCATGCCGTCGTCGGTGTCGGTGGGGAGGCGATGGGAACTGAAGTCTGGTGCGGCCATGGCGTGTCCGTCGGTGCGGGACCGCAAGGCTAGGCCGCAACGCCTGGGGGCATTACGGGCAGACCAGATCGTTGTAAGCCGCGGCGAAGATGCTGAAGTCCGAGTCGTCGACGAAGCCGTCGTTGTTGAGGTCGCCCGCGCAGCCCGGACCCATGGCCGGCTCGGCGCAGTCCAGCAGGTTGTAGCCCTTGGCGAAGATCGAAAAGTCCGCGTCATCGACGACGCCGTCGAGATTCAGGTCCGCCCGGCAGTTCCGCGCGAACGTGAACGAGAAGTTGTCATAGTCTCCCGAGATGAGCCCGTTGCTGCCGAAATGGTTCTGCAGCACGAAGCGGATCCGAGTCAGCGGCGAGAAGTTCGTGACCGAGTAGAACTTGGTGCTGTTGAAGTATGCCGAGAGGGTCGTGCCGATCCGCTCGATCTTGAGAGTGCCCGCGGTGAGCGCCGTGTAGGTGCGGGTGCGGACCGAGCCGTCCCACACGTGGTAGTTGCGGCCGCCCTCATTGTCGTACACGTTGAAGAACGTCGCCCCGCTGCGGAAGATCGTGTGCAACTCGATCTGGTTCAGCCCGGGCAGCAAGATGTTGGTGTTGGAGATGTCCACCTGGCAGGAGAAATCGCCCGCGACGCTGCCGCTGATCGAGTCGAGCATCAGCTCGAGCGCGATGTTCTGCAGCCCGCCGGGGTTGTTGGGCGCGGGGCGGGCGAAGCGGACGATGCCGCCGGTGTCGGACCAGACGTACTGGCCCGGGGTGGTCTGGGTGATCTTCCAGTACCGCGATCGGACGCCCAGCGAGAAATCGTCGGCGAAGGAGCCCGCCATCGCGAGCTGCGGCACGGCAAGAAGGACGACCAGAGCGCCGGGGCAATTCATGGTGTGGATCCAAAGATGAGAGCGGGCGTTCCGCGGCGTCCTCGGCCTACGGACAGAGCAACTCGTTGTAGGCTACCACAAACACCTGGAAGTCGGCGTCGTCCACGAAGCCATCGGAGTTGAGATCGCTCGGACATCCCGCCGGCATCGACGCATCATCACAATCGAGAATGTCGTATGCCACGACGAAGATCTGGAAATCGAGGTCGTCGACGAACCCGTCGTGGTTGAGGTCGCCCGGGCACGGGCGCAGGAAGCCATACTGAAGATGATCGACCTCAACGCCGCAGCAGCCGGCGGTCTGGTAGACGCGGATCTTGGAGATGCCCGCCGCGAGTTCGATGCCGTAGAAGCGGTCCTCGCCGGTCTCCCCCGTGATCGAACCGTCGGGGTGTGAACCGGTGATCTCGCCGATGCTGATACCCGCGGCATCAAAGGCCTCGAAGTGGACCGAGTTGGGCGTGCTGTTGTGCACGCCGTCGGTCCAGACGATGCCGACTCGCTGCGGGTAGCTGCCTCCGAAGGCGGCGGCATTGAAGGTGAAGGTGAGCCCCGGGTTGCCGCTGCCGAAGTAGGAGTAACCGTTGCGTCCGAAGCCGTCGATCGTTCCGTCGTCGCAATCGACCGAATCGGTTATTCCGCTTGGGCTCGCGACACTCCCGTTGCCGGTGACGCCGAGCGCGTTCAGGAGGCCGTCCTCGAACGTCTCGAGGTAGTAGCCGGGCGAACCGAGAGGCCACGGGCTATCGCTGGCGCACAGGTACGGGGTTGGGCCGAGGAAGGTCTGGGCGAGTGCGGATCCGCTCAAGGCGGTGACGCAAAGGAAGGTCGCGACGGGTTGGAGGGTTTTCATGGCTTGCTCCGGAGTTTGTGGTGAAACGGATCTGAGCATGCTGATCGAATGCCAGGTATCTACGGGCAGATCACCTCGTTGTACGCGATGACGAAGAGAACGAAATCCGCGTCATCGACGAAGCCGTCGGAGGTGAGGTCGGAGGGACAGCCGTGCGCCATCGCCGGGTCGGCGCAGTCGAGAACGTTGTACGCGACCGCGAAAATGGAGAAGTCAGCGTCGTCCACGAAGTCGTCGCCATTGAGATCGGCGGAGCAGGCGGGCCGAACGGAGACGTCGGCCGCAAGCGTCGTGACCTGGTTGCAGGTGTTGGTGATCTCCGCCGTGAACAGGCCGACGTCGGAGAGCTGGACTCCCGTGATGGTGAGCGTGGCGGTCACGTCGCCCGGCGTGGGTGATGCGGCCGAGCCGGTGGCGCCGGCAACTGTTCCGCCGCCGACGGACGCACCCCCGGCCCCGTTGGTGATGTCGATCGCGTTGCGGTGCCAGTGCCACGCGACGGTGTCGTTCACCGTGGCGCTGCGGAAGGTCGTCGAGAGCATGAGCGTCTCACCGGAGGTCAGCGTGGTCTGTGCCTGCGGATGCTGGGTGACGGTGGGTTCGGCACAGGGCTCGCCCGTCCAGCGGGCGATGCGGTTGGCGGCGATTCCGCCGGCCGTGGTGAAACTGCCGCTGGCGACGAACGAGCCACCGGACTGGGCGGTGAGGCAGTAGACGAAGTGGCCCATGCCCGAACCGAACGTCGTCCACGACGAACCGTTCCACCGGGCGATGTACTTTGCGGCGGTGGCGCCCGCGCTGGTGAACCCGCCGCCGGCCACGAGCGAACCGTCGGAAAGGGTGGTCAGCGCGTACACCGCGTTGTTGGTTCCCGAGCCGACGGGCTGCCACGCGGTGCCGTTCCAGCGCGCGATGTAGGTTGTGGTCGTGCTCCCCGAGGCGGTGAAGACACCTCCAGCGACGATCGATCCGTCGGGCAAGACTCTGAGGGCCTGGACGTTGCTGTTGAACCCCGAGCCGAGCGGTGCCCACGCCCCGCCGGTCCAGCGGGCGATCTTGTTGACCGGGAGGCCTCCGGCCGTCGTGAGATCGCCGCCGACGACGAAGGCGCCGTCGGGGAGTGTCGCGATCGCGTTCGGCCAGCTGTTCAGGCCGGTGCCGAACGCCTGCCACGCCACGCCGTTCCAGCGTGCGATGCGATTGACCGAGGTCCCCCCCGCCCACTTGAACGTTCCGCCAGCGACGAGCGTGCCGTCGGTGAGCCGGGTGAGAACGTACACCCAGTCGTTCAGACCCGTGCCCAACGCCTGCCAGCCCGAACCGGTCCACCGCGCCACCCGGCTGGCGGCGAGGCCGCCCGCCGTCGTGAAGCCGCCACCGACAATGAGAGAGCCGTCTGGCAGGGCGAGCAGGGAGGTCACCGACCCGTTCAACCCCGAGCCGAGCGGCTGCCATGCCGAGCCGGTCCAACGCGCGATGTTGTTGGCGGCGACGCCGCCGACGGCGGTGAATGTCCCGCCGGCAACGATCGAGCCGTCGGTCAGCGTGGCGAGCGCTCCGAAGGACGTGCCGGTGCCGGTCAGGCCCGAGCCCAGCGGCTCCCACGGACCGTCACGCGCCAGAGCGCCTGAAGCGATCAGCAGAACGCCAAAGGCGCCCGCCAGCGCGGAGCCGCCCCTCGTGGCGAGAACTCCGCTGTTCCGAGAAGGAACTGTGGTACGGCGGTGATGGTGGACCATGAGAGTCTCCTTCTCGTTGTCAGAGGCACTGGAAGAACGGGCCTCGGGTTGGACGGAAGGTGAATGCTCGAGACCCGCAGCGAAGGCACGAGATCGTGAACAGTTGACTCCTTGGTGAGGTGAAACGGTCATCGGATGGAGCGGCGAGACGTCTGCTTGCCGCATCGCACCATGTGCGGCGCAGCTCAGGGACAGAGCAACACGTCATACGCGACCACAAACACGCTGAAGTCCGAGTCCTCGACGAGGCCATCGCCGGTCAGATCCGCCGGGCATCCCGCCGGCATCGACGTATCAGCACAATCGAGAATGTCATACGCCACGGCGAAGATCTGGAAATCGAGGTCGTCGACGAAACCATCGTGGTTGAGGTCGGCGGGACAGCAGGCGGAAGCACCGAGCACATCCAGCGACGCGTAGTTCGTCCAGGCACCGCTGCAGGAGTTGTACACCAGACAGTTGAATCGTCCTGCGTCATCGGTCGAAAGGTTGCTCAGCACCAGTTCGCCGCTGGCCGCCGAGGGATTGGCAAGGGCGTCGATCAGCACATCGTCCCGGTGCCAATAGAACCTGTACGGCCCGATACCCGATGGTGTCGTCGTGAAGTGTGCCGTGCCGCCGACACAGGCCGTGATGCTCTGCGGGTTCGTCGGCGCGACGTTCGAGTTCATGGTGATCGTGGCCGGGTTGCTCGTGGCCGTGCCGCAGGCGTTGGTCACGACGCAGCGGACCTTGTACGTGCTCACGGACGGGCATGGGACGATGGTGATCCCGGCCTGACGCGTGGTCGCGCCCGCAGCGTCCGCGCTGCCGCCGCAGGGCAATGCGATCGGATCGAGGCTTAAGTCCGCCCAGTTGCCGGGGCCGGTCTCGATCTGCCACTGATAGGTGAAGGGCGTACTGCCCGAGGTGGAGACGGAGAATGGCCGCTGGTCGTTGGCGCAGACGAGGGCATCGGCGGGGTGATCCCGCACGGTCGGTGCGACAGGCTGGCCGAAATGCCCGAAGAACGGGCAGAACTCGGTCCCGCTGGTCAGAAAGTTGCCTCCGGCGATGGGCTCGCCGTGAAAGACCGCGACCGCATTGACGCTGCCGTCCAGGCCGGAGCCGATGGGTGACCAGGTGCTGATGGCGGTGTTCCAGAGCGCGATGCGGTTGGCCGCGACGCCGCCGCCCGGCCCCCCGGCGACGGTGAAGCCACCCCCGGCGAGCAGATTTCCGTCGGGCGTGACCGAGAGGTCGTAGACGCCGAAGTTCATCCCTCCGGCGCCCATCTCCTGCCAGTCGGTGCCGTCCCAGCGGGCGATGCCGTTGGCCGGGAAACCGCTCGCGGTTGTGAAGTACCCGCCCGCGACGATCTGCCCGCCGGGCAGGACCGCCAGAGATGTCACAATGTTGTTCATGACGCTCGTGCCCATCGCCGACCACTTGCTCGTGGCGTTGGTCCACTTCGCGATGAACCGGGCCGAGACGCCGCCAGCAGCGGTGAAGTTGCCGCCAACAACCAGATCGCCAGCGGGCAGCGGTGCGAGCGCGTTGACCGTGAAGTTCGTGCCGGCTCCGAACACAGACCAGGTCTGGGTCGAGGGCGTCCAGCGCGCGACGCGGCTGGCGGGGCTTCCCCCGGCGTTCAGGAACATGCCGCCGGCGATGAGTTCGCCTGTGGAGGTGACCGCGAGCGCGTAGACGGTGTTGTCGACTCCCGCGCCCAAGGGCGTCCACGCGGCACCGTCCCACTTGGCGATCCGGCTCGCAGGTGCGCCGCCGGCGGTGACGAAATCGCCGCCAGCAACAAGCTCGCCGCTGGGCAAGACCGCAAGCGCGTAGACGTTGTTGGCTCCGATGCCGCTGCCCAGCGCGAGCCACGAAGACCCATCCCACGCGACGATGCGCCCCGTCGCAAGTCCCGCGACGCTGCCGAAGCTCCCGCCAACAACCAGGACGGACGGCTTTGGCCCCGGCCCATCGGGATCCCAGACGGTCAAGGCATAAACGATGCCGCCCGGCCCACCCGTTTCACCGCCGCTGATCCAACGGGGCGAGCACTGGGCCGCCGCCGTCCCGGCGACGCCGAGAGCGAGCAGCCAAGCAACAGAACACGAAAGATTGGATGTGCGCACAACTGCCTCCTTGGCGTCGGCGATGAGGTGGCACGCGGACGGAACGCCGGGCGTGCCGAACGGACCGCGCGCAGCACGGCGACATGGCCGCGGGCGCTCGGTCCGGTCTCACCAGTTCAGATGCGGGCGGACGAGCTCTCGATCCGCGTCGTCGCCAAACGCGTCGAGAATCGAGCCCGGCATCGCATGTTCGCATCACGCTCGCATGGATGCATGCCGCCCGTGTTGCGGGTGCGACTCATCCGCATCCCGGACGTGCGAACAGAATGTGAGCCGCGGCGACGCGAGAGAAGCACGAGGGTTTTTGTCGCGCCGAACCGATCGAAGCGACGGAGTTACCGGCACCGCGCGGTACAATGCATTCGCTGGTCGGCGCCGAACGGTGCGACACGCACATCGCGTTGATGCGACTTGTCCGGAGCGCCAAGAGCCCGACCGGGAAAGGCGGACAACATGTGGACGAGCAAGACGATCGCGTTGGCGGCGGGGATGGCGGCGGCGATGACGGGAGGGCTGGCGAGTGGAAATTACATCGTGACAAGTTATAAATTGACTCTGTCGGGTGGTCTGGTTCGCGGAACAGGATTACAAGCCTATTTATTGGAGACGACTTCGCCACCAATACCAGACCTATTCGGCCAAAACTCTTTTGCCAGCGCTCGATTTCCGGAAGATCCCACGCCAGCCGATGTGTATGCGATCAGTGCCGTTGAAATCAACAAATGGTATAGTCCGTGGCACAACGTCATTCAAGTTAATGGAAGCGCGTCGACTTGGAGCCGATTTAGCAGTTGGTGGGATCCTTACGCGATGACAACTGTTGATATGCGTGTCACTTCGCACGGCCCACTGGGATTTGTGCTTTATGCACGAAGCGACAAGTCGTCATCGGTGAACGAGAACTACGTACGACTGTACAATGTATCGACAAACACGCTTCTCTTCGAGGTCAAGAACAATCAGCAAAGTCGTGGTGTGTTGCCACCCGGAGAATACGAGATAGTCGCGCAGGCAAATGAGGGTATCTTTATGTTCGAAATCCCAAGTGCTGGCTGCCTGACAACTGTCGGGCTCGGCCTCGCGCTGATCGCGGCGCGACGTCGCAGGACTCAGTAGTCATCTTTCGCTTGGCAAGATCGCCGCGTGGCCGAGCTCTGCCGCACGCGATCCGGGCTGGCATCTTTGCGATGATCAAGGCGAGCAGCGCAGGGAGGGGGAGTATCCCTTTGACTGGGAGCGGAAGCACGAGCGACACCTTGTACTGGGCGGGTGACTGGGCGGGTGAAGCCCGGTGAGACAAGCACATCTCGTTGATGCGCCTGCCGCACGCACCGGGAACCCGGCCGGAATCGGACACTTACATAGTTCGCTAGACGACAATCGCGTTGGCGGCGACGTTCGGGTCCGTGGTGGCGATGGATGTGATCTTCGGGACGGACACCGCCGTCGCGGACTCGAGCAAGGAACACCCGCTTGAATTGACCTTACAAAGCACAGGCGGCCACCCGATCACCGTGAAGGTGACTGACACCATAAAGACTGACACTGATAGCGCGAACGCCAGGAAGATCCGGCATGCGATCAAAGCTCAGAACGGGTTCCACGCGTATCACGCGGACAACTCTTAGGGAGTCCAGGTGGGCGGAACCAAAAAGGTACGCGTGGGGGCCGATTCAACCAAGTAGGGGTTCCACAAGATCAAAGGCGACGTTGCTTACAGCGCTCTCTTCGGTATCAACTCCCGCGCCGTCCGCGGTGCTCACTCTGCTCGGCGCTGGTTTCATCGCGTCGGCACGGCGGCGGCGCACTGATTGACGAGCAACCGCCGTCGCACGATTCGACAGAACGTGGTGATGTCGGCCGGTGGCATCGCCCTTGATCGTCGCCACGGGTGTCGCGGTACGGACCTTCAGTTCTTCCGGATGTCGGTGCGCCGTTGCTCGAGTCCGGAACCAACGACCTTGCCGGGCAAGGTCGTTGGCACGAATCGGATGTTCATGCGGTCGGGCGCGGGATGTGGTCCGCCATCCGTCTACGGGCACACGAGTTCGTTGTACGCCGCGGCGAAGATGCTGAAGTCTGAGTCGTCGACGAAGCCGTCGTTATTGAGATCACTTGGGCAGGTGGGTGGCATGGCTGGGTCGGCGCAATCCAAGATGTTGTACGCGGCGGCGAAGATGGTGAAATCGGTATCGTCGACCACGCCGTCGGTGTTGATGTCGCCGATGCAGGAGTTGCTGACGTAGACGCCGATCAGTCCCTTGCCGTCCTTGGTCAGGATGACCGACTGCCGCGAGTCGCCGGGGACGAGGTCGGTGACGGTGTTGCCGTTGTTGTGGTACATCGACTGAACGCCGACGAAGAGCGGATGAGGCACGCCGATGCTGAACTCACCGCCGATGCCGTTGTAGTTCGGGCCGTAGCTCAGCCCGAAGGTGTTGAGGAACGGATTGAAGACGTCGGGTTCATTGATCAAGCCGGTGCCGCCGGCGATGTACACATTGCCGCCGGCGTTGACGTAGTCGATCAGGACCTGGGTGTTGACGGGGGTGCCGGCGAGGAAGACCGCGTCGTAGGTCAGGAAGTTCGCGAGGGTGAACGGGGCGGTGGAGCTCACGATCCATTGGTGGCCGGCGCCGGTCATGGCGTTGCGAACGTCGCTGTTGTCGAGCCCGAAGTTGTTGGTGCGCACGAGGAATCGTCCCGGCCCTCCGCCGGTGAAGAACGCGGCGACGTTCTGGGCGTACTGCGTCATGGTCGGAGCTTGCTGAAAGCCCGTGGTGCTCAGCGGCCATTCGTCGTGGTGGACGATGATCCTTCCCGCGAGGGCGGGTGTCGAGGCAACGCCGATGGCAAGGACGCATGAGAGAACGGGGCGCATGGCTGGGACTCCGGTTCCGAAGCGGATTACGGGCAGAGCAGTTCGTTGTACGCAAGGACAAAGAGCTGGAAATCGGAATCGTCCACGAGATCATCACCCGTGAGGTCGCTCGGGCAACCGACGGGCATCGACGCATCGGCGCAATCGAGGATGTCGTAGGCGACGACGAAGATCTGGAAGTCGGCATCGTCGACCTGCTGGTCGGCGTTGAGGTCCGCCGGGCACGAGGCGCCGATCAGGGCGATGTCGTCGATCACGAAATCGTTGGGGAAGGTGGCGATGTTGAGGTTCTTGATGGCAATGGTGGCGGTCGCAGCGTCGGCGACCCAGTCGCGGGAAAAGCTGGTCCAGCCAGCGCTGAACTGCTGCGGCGCGACGTAACCGGGCGTGAGGTCGGTGCCGTTGATCGTCGCCAGCAGGATCGCCGAAGGCCCATCGACGACGGTGCGGACCCACATCGAGAAGGTGTAGCGCTTGCCCGGCACGACGTTCACGCTCTGGCCCCACATCAGAATCGGCGTTGCCAAATCCTGGCCATTGACCACCATCATGAGTCCGTTGCCGCTGGTGTGATCCCCGGTGGATCGAAAGCTCCCGTTCCAGCCCGCCGGATTGGAGCGGATCGTGTACTGCCCCTCGGTGGAGTTGCCGCCGGGGGCGAAGGAGTACGCGGTTGTGAAGCCGGTGTTGCCGGCTTCAAAGTCGCCATTGATGACGACGTTCTGGGCGTGGGCGGTGCCGCACGCCGCGGCGAGCGCGGCGAGGACGAGGCAGGCCGAATGCGTGTGGTGGTTCATGCGGGTGTTCCGACGGAGCCAGTGAGCGAGGCGGTCAGGGACAGACCAACTGGTCGTATGCCGCGACGAACACCTGGAAATCAGCGTCGTCGACGAGATCATCGCCCGTGAGGTCACTCGGGCATCCGGCGGGCATCGACGCATCGGCGCAATCGAGGATGTCGTAGGCGACGACGAAGATCTGGAAGTCGGCGTCGTCCACCTGATTGTCGCTGTTGAGATCGCCAACACACGCGGCGGCGTTGACCGAGATCCGCAGGTTGTCCATCGCCCAGGACTCGTCGTTGAGGTCTTGGATGCCCGGGCCCTCCATGACGAATGAGATCGTTGCGGTGCTCGCCGTGTGCGGCAGGTTGTGGAATCGGGGATCGACGCTCATGTCGTACGCGCTGTCGGTGTAGAAGGAGCCCGGGCCGGTGAAGCCGAGGTCAATCCGTCGGGCGAGCAGCCCACCCGGCGGCGCGACATAGGTCTGATCCTGACTGGCGGTAGCGTTCGCGAACGATTCACGGAAGATCGAGACGCCGTCGAGCTTCACGTTCAGGAAGTCGCCCTCGGGGAACGTGCCGGTGCCGTCGAGCGAATCGATGGCAGCGAACAGAAAGTCCATGCTGAGCGTGGTGTGTGCAGGCAGGTCGCTGAGCGTGACGGTGACGGTGTTGCCCGTCGGGCTGCGCAGGAACGAACCGCCGAACTGGTAGCCGCTGGGTCCGAGGCCGGCGAAGAACTGGACCGGTGTGATGGCAGCCACTCCCGCCGAGACCTGCGGCGGAATAGTCGAATCAAAGTTGTTGGAGAAGACCACCGTGCTAGCGCTCGCAAGCGGCGCGGTGACGCACAGGGCGGCGAACAACGAAATGGTGTTGTGCAAGGCTCTCTCTCCTCAGCCAATCTCAGGTGGGAATCGACCGTTCTCGAGACTAGCAGCCGCGTCAAGACGGCCGTTCAGTTCCCAAACAAGTTCTTCTCCGCGAAGTACCCGTTCTGTTCAAAGTACTTCAGCGCCTCAGGCACGCTGGTGAAGATCTTCGTCGCGGTCTCGGTGATGAACGGGCTCGGGGCTTTCTTGGGCTTCCACACGACGAACACCTCCTTAGTGTGCTCGAAGGCGTGGTGCAGCTCGCGTTCCACGCCGCTGGAGAGTCCGGGGAACTCCTTGCCGGTCGCGGTGGGGATTTCGGGGATCAGGCTGACGATCATGTCGGACTGATCGATGAGCTTGAAGTCGCGCATGTAGATCTGGCCGTCGATGTCGCCGGCGATGTCGAGCACCTCGCGGATGCGGACCCGCAGCGGCGTGCCCTCGGCGTTCTTGGACCCGCCGTAGGAGTGGGGGGTCACGTCGAGGAACTCCTTGCCCTCGCGAGCCGCGGCGATGGAGCGCTCGAGCAGCAGCTTCTCGTCCACGTCACCCGGATCGAACGTGATGAAGTGCTCGGCCAGCGCGGCGCGGAACGCGTCGATCTCGGCCAGCACCTCGGGCATGTCGACGACGTGGCTCATCGGGAACGACGGGTACACCTTCTTCATCTGCGGGCGGCAGGCCAACCGGAAGAGTGTGCGGGTCGTGCTGGCGTGGCGGCCGCGGGCCATGATCGCGAACTGTGAGCCGGGGATCGCCTTGGACATGAGTTCGGTGGCGAGGATCTCCTCCTCGCGCCAGACCATGCAGTCCTTGAGCGTGGCGTCGATCTCGTGCTCCTTATGGAGACGGTCGTGCACGACCTCGATGTTGTCGACGAGGCAGATGAAGAGATCGGGCTGGAACTTGGCGATCTGATCGAAGTCGAACGCGCTGAACAGGCCGTGGCGCCAGCGGAAGGTGGCGTGGGTGTTGACGAGCACGTTCTTCTGATCGCGCGAGTCGGCGATGATGTCCTTGAACGCGGCGCGGCGGAGCGAGTTGAGCCGCGACAGCGGCAGGTCGAGGATCTTCCCCGCCTTCACGTCCGGGGCTTCCTTGTACATCATGTCGCCGACGTGGAAGACCTGGAGCGATTCGCCCTGCTGACCGGCGAACTTGGCGACGGTGTCGAGGTACGGCTTTTTGTCCATCCCGATCTGGCCGGTGACGATGACGCGCATGGGCGATCTCCTAAGGGGGAAAGCCTAGGTTGAAGGGCGAATCGACGACCAGCGAGGGCTCGGCCGGATGCTTGCCAAGGGCCCGTCGCCTCAGGGCAGCGGCGACGTGATGTCGTACTTCACCCGGACGTTGCCGATCCGGATCTGGCTTGTTGTCGCCGGCACGGTCCATGTCGCGAGCAGGCTGTGAGCGACCGTGGACGCATCGGTCGGTTCATTGAGCCCGGTCAGGTTGAGCGACGTGAATCCCGGACTTCCGACGGTCGTCTGCGAGGCGACCGACACAGCCGAAGCCCCGGTACTTTGCACTCTGCGAAGCGCGCACGTCAGACCGGAGCTCGTCGAGAGGTCCTCGCAGAAGATGGTGACCTCGCGGATGATCGCGCCGTCGGGAATGTTCAGGGGCAACACCACCGACACCAACTGAGCCGCGGTGGAGCCCACGAACCAGTCGTTGTTGCTGAGGGTGTACGAGAACACGCTGGAGCTGGGCAGCCATGCGCTCGCGGGGTACATGCGGCTGCGGCTGGTCGCGGGCAACGTGATCCCGCCGTTGGCCGTCAGTGTGGCGCCCACGTCGAGCGTGCTCACGATCGAGAGCGGCGCGTTCATCTTGACGGAGCCGAAGTTGTCCACCTCGACGACGTTGATCGGCGACCCGTCGGGCGCGTCGAGGCGAGTCGCGGCCTTAGCCAGGGGAGTGGTCCCGGCGAAGGGCACGCCCGTGACCGGAGTCCGAGGAAAGATCGGCGTGAAGTCGATCTCTACCGCGACCTTGGATTCGACCTGCAGGAAGCGGCGCTTCTCGGAGAAGACGCTGGATCCGAAATCGAGCTGCACGGTGAAGACGCCGTTGCTGACGGGCACGCCGGTACGCAGGATGGATCCGCCGTACTGCGTGCCGGGGAGTGTGCTGTTGGCGTCGTTCCAGAGCGAGAATCGCAGGTCGGCGATCCCCGTGAAGGGCGTGCCGTTCTTGGTCAGCACGCCCTGGTACGAGAACTCGGCGCCGGATTGCACTGTCTCTTGGATCGGATCGTTGAACCGGATCGACCAGCCCGCGATCGAGCCGGTGGTGGCGGAGGGGCCGGTGCTGTCGTCGATGATGAACAGCGACCAGGTGCCCACCGCCGATGTGCCATCAAAGACCGCAAGATCTGTGTTGCTCACGATCCCCGGTCCGGGTCCGGGGAAGTTCTCAAGCGTAAAGCCGAGATTGACCGGGGCGTAGGTGCCCGAACCCAACGCATCCCCCGCGCGGATCACACGCCCTGTCCGCGAAAAGGTCAGATCGGCCCCAGCGATCGCCGCGTCGGGGCTCGCGTCGGAGAGCAACTCGCAGTGCTGACCGCCGGGGCCGACCAGCACAATGTCAACATCTGAAAGCCGCGGGTGCGTCAGGCCCTTGAGCGTTACCACCACGTTGGTGATGTTGCCCGGTGGCGTGAGTCCGCCGACGCCGATGGTGCTCGGGTACGGGATCGCGTTCCCGCTCGATGGGATGGTGATGGGCGAGTTGTTGGAGAAGACGTTCTGGGCGCGAGCGACGCAAGCCAGGGTGAGAGATCCCAATGCAAACGCGTGAACCGCGCGATGGAGCCTGCACATAGAAACTCCTCGACGCCGACACTTGCGGCGAATTATCGGAGTCTACTGCAGGGCACACAATCGACCTCGCGGAAAGCAAGAATTCCGCTGCTTGCGAGCAGAATTCTCGGACCATCTGTTACTGCCGGAAGTTCAGGATCGTGTAAGTCACGCTATCGCTGGTATCAACCTGGAAGCTGCCCGAGCCAAAGGTGCGGGTCACCCACAGGCTGCAGGCCTGCGAGCCAGCAGGGACCGGGATCACCACCTTGCCGGAGAACGACTGGTGCACGCCCGCCTGATTGAAGAAGAAGTTCACCGGCGAGCTGTACGTGTTGCCGATCCGGAAGCGGAACTGGAAGCCGGTCTGAGCGATGTTGGTGAAGCCGCTGATCGAGAAGTCAACGACCGCGATGCCCGCCTGAAAATCGCTCCCGCTCAGGACCGTGTAGGGCAGCTGCGACTCGCTCACCGGGGTGATGGTGTTCGACGTGGGCGTGGTCACGAATGAGAACACCCGCGGCGGATTCGCGACTGCGAGCGGTGCGCCCGTGATTCCGCTCCAGGGTGCGCTGCCGGCCGTCGTTGCGCTGTCGGCCGTCGTTGCCCGATCGGCCGTCGTTGCCTTGTCGGCGTTCAGCGCCCGGCCCGCAATCGGCACGATGGCCAGACGCGTCCGGGGCGAGATCGGCGTGTAGCCCGAACCCGGGGGCGACTCGACCTCGATCCCGAGCCACAGTTCCCGCGGCGCGAACACGGCGCTGCCGAAGTCCAGATCGGTCGTGAACAGCCCGCTCTCCAGCCCCGTCAACGAGCGGACGATCGGGCCGGCGAGCGGCTGATCGAGGACCGAGCTCACCGCGCCGCCGTGGAGCGTGAAGCGGACGTTCGCGTCGCCGCTGATCGGCGTGCCGTCCTTCTCGAGCACGCCCTGATAGGTGAACGAGGTCTGCGTCTGCCCGGTGAAGTTCAGCGACCAGCCGTTGATCGCGCCGCCGGCGGCGTCGTTGAAGTCGTCCCAGACGTAGAGGGTCCACGCGCCGTTCGCGTTGGTGCCGGTGAAGACGCCCAGCGAAGTGTCATATGGCGTGCCGGGGGCCGGTGGCGGCAGCGGCACGGCACCAAACTGCGTGGGCTTGTACGTGCCGGGGAGAATCTTGCCGCCGGACGTGAGCGACGCCGCGGCGTTCTGATTGAAGTTGACGGTGGTCAGCGAGATCGCCTGGTTGCCGCCGCAGCCGCGCATCAGGAGCACCTTCTGACCCTGCGGACCGACCAGCAGGACGTTGAAGTCCGACGGCGCGCCGTGCTGCATGTTTGTCAGCGTGACGGTGATGTCCTGGATCCTCGCCGGCCCGCCGCTCACGTTGATCGTGCTGGGGTAGACTCCCGCGCGTCCGCCCGTCGCGGCGGCGTTGATCGGGATGATCATCTGATCAGTACTGAAGTAGGTCTGGGCGAGAGCGCTTGAGGTGAGTGCAACGAGCAGTCCGAGGGCGGGGGCAACAAAGCGATGCATCGGGATGTTCCTTGTGAAGCCGATTGCGGCTCGGAACATCCTATCGAACTTTTCGTCACGCGCCAACCCCGCTGCCGCAGTCTGCGGCATGCAGATTGAGTACAGGCGTCGGCCCGTTCCAGGCGAGGTGAAGCCGGGCGCTCACGGCACACGAGGCACAGGGATTCCCCTTGGATTGTTCTAGGACGTTCGCGGGGCGAGCGCTCACTCGAAACGGCAGCGGCACGCGCGTTCAGGCGTAACGGTACGTGATCGGCGCATCCACCTCGGGATGCAGGCTCGCGTGCACCGGACAGGTGTGCCCCACACGCTCGAGGCGCTCGCGCATCTCGTTGGGCACGCTGGCGGGCAGCGTGACCACGACCGGCAGCCGCGCGATGCGGCGGGGCGCGGGCGGCTGGCTCATGTGCTTCTCGACGGTCGCGGTCGCGCCGGTGAGGTCGATCCCGTGACGCTCGCCGAACATCGCCATGGTGGTGAGGATGCACGAGGCGAGCCCGCTGGCGACGAGGTCGGTGGGCGAGAACGCGCTGGCGTCGCCGCCGATGTCCTTGGGCGCATCGCTGCGGAGCGTCGCGCCCTCGGGGTGCTGGAGGTCACACTTCTTGCCGCCGCTGTAGCGAACCTTGATCTCGACCATGGGGTCAGTGTACGCGGGACTGTCAGCGGGCAAGCCGCTCTTCAAGCCTTCGCAGCCGTTCCTCGAGCCTGGCGTTCTGTTCGCGCAGCGTCGCCGCCTCGCGGCGCTGGGCCTCCAGTTGCTCCTGCTGCTCTTGCATGCCGCGAACGAGGAGTGCGGTCACGCCGCTGTAGCGGATGCTGTCCACTTGCCCATCGCGGGAGCTGGTGACGCTCGGGAAGATCGCCGCCACTTCCTCGGCGATCAGGCCCACGTCGCGCCCGCCGCCGTACTCGGCGTTCCACGTGAATTCCACGGTTCGGAGCCGGAGCAGATCGTGCAGGGCGCTGCCGACGGGTGTGACGTCGTGCTTGGCGCGGATGGTGGAGGTGTTCTCGAGCACGCCGCGGAGGCGGCCACCGACGACGTCGATGCGTCCCGGGGGGCCGAAATCGGTGTAGCGCAGGCCGACGGTCGGCGTTCCGCCGTCGGGATCGGCGAAGGTGATCTGCACGAACTCGTTGGCGGTCAGCACATCGGGTCGGAGAAGGATGCTGTCGGTGCTCTTGTTGCGGAGGATGAGCTTGCCCGCCGCTGCGGAGAACGATGCACTACCCAGCGAGACATCCCCGGCAAAGATGCTCTCGCCCTTGCTGAAGAAGGTCACGCCGTTGCCGGTGTTCTCGGCGATGAGCGCAAAGGTTTTGCCGTCGGTTGATTGGGCCAGCACGCCCGCGCCGCCGACGCTGGTCGCTCGTCCACGCACGCCGACGCCGAACACGCTGCTGGCCTCGCCGCTGACGCCGACGCCCGAAGCGCCCTTCGACGTACCAAAGACTCCGATACCACTCGGAGAATCATTGACCCCGGCGACGCCGACGCGGCTCGGGCCGGCCGAGACACCGAGCACGCCCGTGCCGTTGAAGCTGTCGCCCCGGACGCCCGTCGGTTCGAGCGAACTCACGTTGGTGGAGATCGGAGAGCCCGCGGCGCCCATGATGGACCCGTTGCCGCTTCCCGCGTCGGTGGCGATCCTGAACGCGTGGCCAGACGGGATCGCCAGCGACGCTGAGAAGGGAAGCCGCAGGCTGTTGCTGATCAGTGCCCGCTGGGCGTAGGGCGCCGCGAGGATCATCGTCCGCGGCAGCTGCGGCACGCCGTTGATGCTCACCTCCAGCCAGCGTGCGTCACCCGTGAACGCATTCGCGGAGAACTGCCCGCTGGCGTTGAGCTCCACCGTGAAGCGGCCGCGATCGATCGCCACGCCTTGGATGGTCTGCGGATTGCCGAGACGGCTGGCCGCAAGCGTCGAGACCGGATCGGACCACAACGAGAAGCTCAGGTCCGCGGTGCCGTTCACTGGCGAGCCGTTCTCTGCGACGAAGCCCTGATAAGTGAACGACGCCGGCAGCGCGATCTGGGCTGATGCGGGCGATGCGCTGCCCGAAACTGCATAAGCCAATGCCGCCGACAACACGAACGAAGCGAAACGACGCATGGAACCTCCGGACGCAAGGGCGCGATGTTGGAAAGCCGCCCCGGTCGCGTTGGCGACGGGAGCGGTGGGAGTCAACGAGACTTCAGCATCTCCTCGATCTGCTGCAGGCGTGTCTTGAGATCTTGGATCTCGCGGCCCTGGGATTCGATCTTCTCGTCCCGCCGCCGGATCTGTTCATCCTTCTCCGCCCGCAGATCGCGCAGCGCCTCGACCATCAGCGCCGTCGTGGACCGCTCGGTCACCATCCGCATCCCGTCCTTGTCACGGCTCACCCAGTCGGGGAAGACCCGTTCAACCTCATCGGCCATGAGCCCGATCTGCAGCCCCGGGAGCGCGCGGCCGTTCTTGATCTCCATGTCGTTGTAGTAGTACTGGTAGCCGCGGAGCGACAGCAGGCGATCGAGCGTGCCCTTGAGCGGCTCGACGTCGTGCTTGGTGCGCGGGTCGGAGATGATCGCCCATGACCCGCCGCCAGGCTTGCTCGCGAGGCCGTCGGAACGGAAGCCGAAGGTCGGGTTCCAGTTGCCACCGGGGATGGTCCCGATGGTGAAGAAGTCCGCGCTGGGGCCGGTGACATTGTCGTCGCCGAGAATGAGCCGCAGCTCGGAACTGTTCGCGGGCGACGACGAAATGTTGACGCGCTGGAACGCGAAGAGGTCGGTGTTCTCCGCTGTTCCCAGCGTGTTGCCCACGCCGCCGAAGGCGAGGAAGTTGGGTGCGCTGCTGCTTCCGGTGACGACCTGAACGGTTCCTGCCACGCTCAGTTTCTGCTCGGCCGCGATGTCGCCGATGCCCAGATTGCCACTCGATCGGAGGCGGATGCGGGGCACGCCGGCGTTGTTGTCGAACACATGCCACTCGGCGCCGTTGTTGGCGCCCATGAAGTATTCGGCTTGCGTGTTCTTGACTCGCACTCCCGCGTACTGACCGATGGTTGATTGGATCAGCAGACGAGGTGCCGTGTCGCTCAAGACCAGATTGTCCGAGCCCGACACCGCGTTGGTTCCGATCGCCACGGAGTTCGGGTAGACGATGCCACCGGCCACGCTCTGCCACGGCGAGAAGGCGTTGGCCACGTTCGCCGGCACATCGGTGATGCCCGACCACGGCGCGCCGCCGGATGCGAGCGCGTAGGACGCGTACGGCGTGGATTCGATCCGCGTGCGCGGCCCGATGACCGTGTAGTCTCCGATGCCCGGCGGCGTGCGGACCGCGATCTCCAGCCAGCGCTCCTTGCCCGCGAACACATCGCCGAAGTCCAGCCGATGCGTGAACACGCCCCGTTGCACGATCGTGGCGGGGAACTCCAGCGGGGTACCGATCGCGAACGCGCCCTGCTCGGCCGGATAGAGCTTGTAGCGCACATCCGCCGCTCCGTCGATCGGACCGTTGTCGCCTCGGAGCACGCCCTGATAGGTGAACGCGCTGGACTGCTCGGCCGCGTTGACGCCGGTGAGCGTCAGCACCAGTTCGTACAGCCCCTCGAGGGTCTGGGGACCCTGGATCGCACCGGCGGTCGAGAGGGTGATCTCGTAGATTGCGCCGGCCTGCAAGACACCCTGACCGCTGTTTGATGAACCAGGCAGCGTGATGTTGACACCCGGCCCCGTGATGCTGCCGGAGGCGAAGCTCCCGAGCAACGTGTAGGTGAATGTCGCGTTGTTGATGGGCGTGAAACGGACGTAGAAGTTGCTCGACGCCTGCCCGATCTGATTCTGCGCGTGGCGGCCCCGGATCGCGCTGCCCTGCGCCTTGATCTGCAGCGGCAAGAGCTCCGAGACCTGCGAAGCAAGGGAAAGCCCGCCGCTGGGTCCCGGCGAGCCGACCGAACCGCTGAACAGGTCAAAGTTCGTGGCTGCCTGAGTGGATGTCGTGCCGCCGCCCGGCCCGATCGCCGTCACCGATCGGTTCTGCTGCGAGTACGTCAACTGTCCCAGCGCGCTCCCGCAGAGCGTGGCGACCGCGGCGGCGACGAGCGCGAGGGTGCGGCTCATGCCACGGGTGATCGTGCCGGTCATCGAGCGGGACGGACGACTGCGCATCGGGAACTCCTTGCCGAGCAGGCCTCGCTCCCTCGACGCGTGATCACGCGTCGAGGGAGCGCACACAGCACCGGCGAGGAATCCGATCGCGCACCCTCATCAGGATGATGGACTGCTGCCACTTCTCGACAAGTGTTTGGCCGATACTTGGGTTCGTAATCGTTCAGCGAGCCCCTGGAGCGGCCAGCTTCTCCAGCCGATCCGGCCGCGCCTTCAGACCCTCAATCTCGTCCTGCTGCGAGCGGATCAGCGCCTGCTGCTGCTTGATCGCCTGCACCGCCACCGCCGAAAGTCGGGAGTAGTCCATCCCGATGATCTGGCCCGTCTCGTCGCGATAGACCAGCTCGGGGAAGACCTTCTCAACATCCTCGGCGACAAAGCCCAGGTCCGCGGATCGTCCGCCCCGGCGCGCCAGCAAGCCAAGCAAGGACCGCCGCGTCCGGCGAACAACATCCCGGGTTCGTCCCCCGCCGCGCGCCACCCGACGTCTTGGAATACTCCGATGGCGTCCGATCGCCGAGCGATCACCGCGGCCCGGCGAGCGTGAAGGAGAACGCCGAGTCGGTCAGCACGCCCGAGAGCGCAACCGTGCGAAACTCCACCCACCCGCTGCGGTCCGGGTTGAACAGTGCCGCGCTGCTGAAAACGACAATCGGAGATGCGGCGATATACGCGGTCGCGACCGGCGTGGGCGCGGCGGCGAACCCCGGCGTCGTACCCCAGCTGACCCGATAGATGCCCAGCGCCAGCCTGGTCACCGTGTAACCGCTGCCCAGGCGGACGGTGCCGTTGCTGTTCACTGTCCCGCGGATGATGGAGAGATTCTCGGTGTTGGCACCGATGGCTGCGTACTCGCCGTTCGCGCCGAGCCGGATGTCGCCCCGAACGTCGAGTTTCGCATTCGGAACGATCGTCCCGAGGCCCACGTTGCCGTTGGGCAGGAAGGTAGCTCGGACTGCACTGACGTTGTTGTCGCGGATCAGGAACGCTCCGGCTCCTTCGCTGTTGTCCGTTCCGGTATTGATGAGCGCCCAGTTTCGCCCCGTGCCGGAGGTGTTCTTGAGATTCAACCAGGTGCCCAACGTCGAGTCGGACTCGATGACGGCGTTGTTGTACAACGGGCCGCCGCGGATGTGCACCGAAGCGATGGGGGTCGTCGTCCCGATGCCGACGTTGCCGCCGGTGTAGGCGATGCCGCCCGTGACCGGCGACCACGCCGTCACGTTCGCTGGCACGCCGGTCACGCCCGCCCACGGCACCGTGTCCGCCGAGCTCGCCCGCGACGCCAGTGTCGCGTGCATCGCCATCGGGACCTGCCGGATCCGCTGGCGCGGAGTCAACGTCGTGTAATCTGTCTCGCCCGGGGTGCGCACCTGGATATCGATGAACCGATCCTCGGCGTCGGGGAACATCGACGCTTCGGCCGGGACCTGTACCGTGAACACGCCGGCGGTCACCGTCACACTCTTCATGGCGAGCGCCGGTCCGACCGTGTTCCCGCCGCTCTCGGCGTTGTACATCCGGATGATCAGATCTGCTGGCCCGCTGTAGTTGGTGCCGTTCGACGCCAAGCGTCCCTGATACGTAAACGAAGAGCCCCACCCGCTGGCTCGGAGCGGAAGATACCCCGGAAAGCCGCGGAATGCCGCTTCGCGTGCTTTCGCGGTGAGGGAACTGAGGTTGCTGGGGTTGATCGGCGGGTTCGTGGTTCCGCCGAAGAATGTCCGCCCATTCACGTATGCCGGGCTTGGGTTCAAGATGTACGCCAGCGGGAAGGTGTTCGGCTGCGCGGGGAAGGCGACGCCCACAAAGAACGAACCCGTCACAGAGACCGGAGTCGTCAGGGTGTAGACGTTCAATATGCCCGTGTTGGTGTTGGCAACGATGACGCTCTGTTCCGTCAGCAGCGTTGCGTTTTCAGGGTTGCCGCTGCCGTTGTCCTGCCACACGAACACCCGCGCGGTCGTCCCGTCCGCGGTCTCTCGCCATGCCGCCGAAATACTCGTGATCACATCGCTCCCGCCCGCGGCATCAAAGCGGTGCAAGCCGATCATCTCGCCCGCACCAGACAGTCCGAAGCCGAAGTTCCAAATCTGTTGGTCTTACCGATAGGTGGACGGCACCGAGCGGTCCTCGAACACCGACGCCTCGGGAGGCGTGAACGCCTTTCCGAGGATGGACGCCGGTTCTGCGAACGCCACGGAGAACAGAGCCGCCGCCGTTACGCCGCCGAGAATTCGAATCGCACGCATGGGTGACCTCCAGAACCGAGCCCGCCAAATCTGTTCTCGAACGGTGCGACGGCGACAACGCCGAGAGCCCGCGCCGGTCCAGAACCTTGTTGGCAATACAGCATCTGCGGAAACCGTGGGCACACACCCTCACCCGAACGCCGAGTTTCTTCGTCCCCGCCGCCAAACCCGACCCCGGTACGATCCCCCATGCCCCTGCGCCTCTACAACACCCTCACCAAACGCCTCGAGGACTTCGCTCCCCGCGACCCGTCCAATATCTCCTTCTACTCCTGCGGCCCCACGGTCTACGACGACGCCCACATCGGGAACTTTCGCTCCTTCCTCGGCGCCGACCTGCTCCGCCGCTGGATCGAGTCGCCGCTGTGCGAGATCGGAACCAAGGAAGGCACCCAGAAGGGCCCGCGCCGCGTCACCCACGTCATGAACATCACCGACGTGGGTCACATGACCGACGACGACAACGCCGACGGCGGCGGCGAAGACAAGATGGAAGCCGCCGCCAAGCGGATTGAGGCCCAAAAGGCCGAAGCCAAGAAGTCGGGAAAGTCCCACACCACCGCCGACCTCGATCCGAGCGACCCGTACCAGATCGCCCGCTTCTACGAATCCCGCTTCCGCGAGGACGCCAAGAAGCTCGGCCTGAAACTCGCTCTCGAAGCCGAGAAGGACCCGACCCTCATGCCCCGCGCCACCGAGAGCGTGCAAGGCATGATCGCGCTGATCGCACGCCTGATCGAGAAGGGCAACGCGTATGTGGTGGGGGAGTCCGGCTCGCGCGTGGTGTACTTCCGCGTGAAGTCCTTCCCCGACTACGGCCGCCTCAGCGGCAACACGCTCGATCGCCTCAAAGAAGGCGAGGGCGGCCGCATCAACGCCGAGCACCAGGGACAGAAAGAACACCCCGCCGACTTCCTGCTCTGGAAAGAAGACTCGCGCCACAAGATGAAGTGGGACAGCCCCTGGGGCAGCGGCTATCCCGGCTGGCACATCGAGTGCTCCGTCATGTCCGCGGCAAGGTTGTGCGCGAACGCTTCCGATAGAGCCTCTCGCGTGAGCGAGAGGTCGCATGATGCTCCCGTAAGTGCTTCCGACCTCGGGCTTACGCCCGAGGCTCTACAAGCCCTCACCATCCCCGACGCCGCTCCCATCATCGATCTCCATTCCGGAGGCGAGGACAACATCTTCCCGCACCACGAGTGCGAGCTCGCCCAATCCTGCTCCGCCTTCAACCAGAGCGCCGCGGGGGCGACCTACGCCGCCATGTGGTTCCACGCGCGGTTCCTCATGGTCGAAGGCACGAAGATGTCCAAGAGCAAGGGCAACTTCTTCACCGCGCGAGATCTGTTCGCCAAAGGCATCGAGCCCGCGGCCCTGCGCCTGGAACTGATCAAGACCCACTACCGCAGCAACGCCAACTTCACGATGCAGGGCCTGACCGACAGCCAGCGCATGATCGACCGCTGGCGCCGCGTCGCCGACGCTCACAAGCCCGCACCCGCGAGAGACGCCGAGGCTGAGGAGGCTTGGCGACGAAGCCTCGGATCGGCCCCGGTGTTGCGCGACTTCGCGCAGTCGCTCCACGACGATCTCAACATCGCCGGCGCCATCGCCGCCGTGAACTCCTGGGTCGGCTCGATCACCACGCCCACGCCCGACGACGCCGCCATCATGCGGCTGCTCGACAACGTCCTCGGCGTGCTCACGCTCGAACGCCCGCAGGCCGCCCAGTCCGACATCGGCATCTTCCTCCCCGGCACCACGCCCGACCCGATCGTGATCGCCAAGCTCGAAGACCGCCGAGCGGCACGGGCCGCCAAGGACTTCAAGAAGTCCGACCAGATTCGCGACGAGCTGCTTGCGCTCGGCTACGCGATCAAGGACGTCGCCGGCGGCAAGGTCGAAGTCAGCCGCGCGAAGTAGCTGCAGCCCGCGCCTCCCCGCCCCGCGCAGCGGGGAGGGGTGGTCGAGGCTTGGCGAGACCGGGGAGGGGTGCTTCGTGTTCGGACTTCAAAGCGTGTAGGCACCCGCAATCCCCTCACCTGACTCAACGCTCCGCGTTGAGCCGTCCTCTCCCCGCTCGCGGGGAGAGGTGGCGCAGCAACGCCATCCGCCGTACTCTCGCCCAGCATGACCAGCTCCAACCCCGGCTCAAGCTCCGGCCCCTTCGCCGGCATCTCCCGATTCGAGAAGTTCCTGATCGCGCTCCTGCCGATCGTGGTCCTCGCCTTCGGCGCGTTGACGCTCCAGCGGGCCGCGTTTCTCAAGCGCCCGCAGACCGACATCGGCGTCTACCTCCGCGCCGCCTGGGCCGTCACCGCGGGCGAGGACATCAGCCGCGCCACCGACGACAACGGCTGGAGCTACACCTATCCCCAGCTCCTCGCCATCCTCGCCGCCCCGCTCGCCGACGCGCCGATCGACCCCGCCACGAAGCAGCCCGATCCCCGCGGCCTGCACCTCGTCCCCTACGAAGCCTCCGTCGTCATCTGGTACCTGCTCTCGATCGTCACTGTCATCTACACCGCCAAGTGGCTCGCACAATCCGTGCGCATCTCCAGCGGCGACCCACGCGTGCACCGCATGGAGCCCGGTGCGAGACGCTGGTGGGAGGACATGCTCTGGCCCTCGCTCCTGTGCGTCGTCGCCATCGGCAGCACGCTCGTCCGCGGCCAGACCAACACGCTGCTCGCCATGTGCGTCGCAGGCATGACACTCTGGACCCTGCGTGGCCGCTCCTTCGGTGCCGGCGTCTGGATTGCCCTCGCCGCGTGCGTCAAGGTCTTCCCCGCCTTCCTCGGCTTCTACGCCCTGCTCCGCCGCGATTGGAAGATGGTCGCCGGTTCGATCGTCGGCACCATCATCATGCTGGTCGTCATCCCCAGCGTCACCATCGGCCCGCAGAAGATGTGGGCCAACAACATCAACTACCTGAACCTCATCGTCTTCGAGAACGCCCGCGAGTACACCGGCGCCAACTCCGATGGCGACACCGACCGCCGCAAGATCGCAGAGCTTCAGTCCACTCGCGACAACCAATCCCTTCAGGCCGTCTTCCACGGCACGCTCCACCTCCGCGAAGTCCTCGACGCCGACGCCCTCCGCCCCGGCAAGCCCGCAAAGGTCTTCCACGCCGTCGTCGGCCTCGCCATGATCGCCCTCGCGTCGCTCGCCTGGTGGCGCATGAGCCGCGCCAAGGACTCGCCCGACCCCGCCGTCCGCCGCTTTGCCGGCTACGAGGCGATTCTGTCCATCGGCCTGCTCGCCTCGCTCATGCTGGCGATCAGCCCGATGTGCCATCTGCACTATTTCGTGATCGCCATGCCCCTGGTCGCGGCGTTGCTTGCGATCTGGAAGGATCGCTCTCCCACCGGCTCGCTGACCGCCGCCGGTTGGGCGTTCTTTGGCGTCTACTTCCTGCTCAACCTCATCCCCCGCTTCGGCGAAGGCGGCATGGAGGCGCTCCGCGCCACCCGCTACCTGGGCTTCGCCGCCTACGCCAACCTCATGCTCTTCGGTGCCGGCGTCTGGACCGCCTACGCGATCACGAAGCCGACGATCCCAAACGAGCCCCGAGCGTGAGCGAGCGGGGTCCCCTCGTTTCGCCCCCGTCAGGCCGGAGCCATTTCACCGAAGTTCGGGGCTCCGCAAGGCAAGTCCGGGCATGCCTCGCCGCGAGTCGCCTCCGCCCGGTGAGCGCGGTATACTCTTGGCCCCGGAGATCGTTCCGAGGACCTGATCCGAGCGTGGTTTGGACGTACGTCCCGGCCTCGTTTCGGGCCGGGAACAGTTCGGGATTGTAGCTCAGCTGGCTAGAGCGCACCCCTGATAAGGGTGAGGTCAGTGGTTCGAGTCCACTCAGTCCCATTGGTTTGGTCAAGCGATTTGTTCGAGTGGTTTGTTCAGGTGGTTCGTTTCGGTGGTTCGTTTCGCTCCGGCGGGGCCTTTCCCCTCTCGCCCCGAAGCGTGTCCCGCTCCTGGTCCCCCCGTGTTGATGGTCGTGGGGTGATGGGGGTGGGGGCGGGTGACGCGGCCGGGTTCGGAGGTCTGGCGGTGTCCAGTCTCCTCGAGAGTTGAAACCGTTTCCGTCGTTGCTGTGTCCTCGTGCCCCGGCGCTTCGCCGCGGGAGCGTTTGTCGCCGCTTTCTCCGCGGCGGGTCTGTCCGGGAGCAATGCATGCGCATCGACGTCGTCGGCCGTAACTTCGAGATCACAGAGGCCATCCGCCAGCACGCGGAGAACAAGGCCCAGAAGCTCACCAAGTTCTACGACGGCGTACAGGCCGTGCGCGTCACGATCGCCAAGCACGATCACCACCACAAGGGCCCCTTCGACGTCGAACTCGTCATCGACGTCGAGAAGCACGAAGACTTCATCGTCCATGTGAAGCTCGAAGACGTCTACTTCGCCATCGACGAGGCGGTGCAGAAGGGCTCGCGCCAGCTGACAGACTTCAAGGAAAAACTCAAGGACGGCAAGCGGTAGACTGTTCCCAACGTTCGATTTTCCACCGGGGCCTGTGTTCCGGCCTTCGGCAGGAGCTTGTGCCGTGCTCAAGTTCAGCCAACTTGTCGCCCCCGGGGCCATCGTCGCTCAGGTGAAATCATCGCAACGCGATGAGGTCATCGCCGAACTGCTCGACAGCGTCGTCGCCAGCGGCACCGTCCCCAAGGCCCTCCGCGAGGAGTTGCTCCTCCGCGTCATGGAACGCGAGCGCAAGGGCTCCACCGGCTTCGGTCGCGGCGTCGCCGTCCCCCACGTCAAGCACAAGGGCGTCACCAGGATGACCGCCGCCATCGGCCTCTCGCAGCGCGGCATCGATTTCAACGCCCTCGACAAACAGCCCGTTCACTCGGTCGTCCTGCTCGTCAGCCCCGAGGACAAGCCTGAGGATCATCTGCAGGCGATGGAGGTCATCTTCAAGAACCTCTCGAAGGAAACCTTCCGCCGCATGCTCCGCCAGTCCGCCACGTCCGACGACGTGCGCCAGTTGCTGAACGACGCCGACAATCAGGTTCTGCCCGCCTGATCACGCCAACGCGAAGTTTCACGGATCATCGCCTTCACCATGCCACGGGTCGAGACCACAGTGACGATCACCAACCGCCTCGGGCTCCACGCCCGACCGGCGATGACGTTCGTCGACTTGGCCTCCACCTTCGCCTGCGAAGTGACCGTCAAGAAGGACGACACCGAGGTCGACGGCAAGTCCATCATGCAGATGATGATGCTCGCCGCGGCTCAGGGCTCGTCACTGCTCATCGTCTGCGACGGCGACGACGCCCAAGACGCCGCGGCCAAGCTCAAGGGCCTGGTCGAGAGCGGCTTTGACGAGGAGTAGGGAGGATGGGTGAGGACTGAGGTCTTGGGGCCAAGACGCTCGATTGAGGCGGAACCCTAAGTCCTAAGTCCTAAGTCCTAAGTCCTAATCCCTCACCCCTCACCCCTTCCCCCTCACCCACTCGCCCGAATCCGCTCCTCGATCGCTCGCAGCTGCCCGACGAAGTCATCGTCCGTCTCGCGCCGCTGATCGATCGCCTTCACCGCGTGCATCACCGTGGTGTGATCGCGGCCGCCGAAGTAGCCGCCGATCTCTTCGAGTGAGAGCTTCGTCATCCGCCGGGCCAGGAACATGCACACCTGCCGCGGGATGGTGACGCTCCGCGGGCGGCGTTTGCTCTGCAGATCCGAGAGGCGGATGCGGTAGTAGTCCGTGACCGCGGTGATGATCTGCTGGATGCTCGGCTCGGGCGGCATCTCGTCGTTCAGGTCGCCCAGCGCGGTCTTCACGAGGCCCAGATCGATCGGCTTGTTCTCGACGCTCGCCACGATCTGCACCCGCGTGATCGCTCCCTCGAGCTCGCGGATGTTGCTGTCGATCCGGGCCGCGATGAAGCACGCGCAGTCGTCGGGGAACTCCAGCCCACGCACCTTCGCCTTGGTCTTCAGGATCGCCACCCGCGTCTCGTAGCACGGCGGGTCGATCTTCGCGACCAGGCCCCACTTGAAGCGGCTCACCAGCCGATCCTCGAGATCAGGAATCTCTTCCGGCGCCGCGTCCGACGACAGCAGGATCTGCTTGCCCGCCTGGTACAAGTTGTTGAACGTGTGGAAGAACTCTTCCTGCGTCCGGTCGCGCTTCGCAAGGAAGTGGATGTCGTCCACCACCAGCACATCGATGTCGCGGTATCGATGCCGGAAATCGCTCATCTGCCCGCTCTGCACCGACTCCATGAACTGCGTCATGAAGCCCTCGCACGAGGTGTAGTACACCCGCGCGTGCGGCGTGCGCTCAAGGATCCGCAGACACGCCGCCTGCAACAGGTGCGTCTTGCCAAGCCCCACCCCGCCATGGATGAACAGCGGGTTGTACTGGCGTCCCTGGCTTTCACCGACGGCCACCGCCGCCGCGTGCGCGAGACGGTTCCCGGGCCCCACGACGAAGTTCCCGAAGTCGTAATCGGGATTGATCGCCAACCCCTCGTCCGCACGCCGCCGGTGCTCGGTGACGCGGCTGGGTGCGGCGGGCGCTGCCGGCGTGGGAATTGGCTTCACTTCCACCCGCGCGATCGGCTCGGCCATCTCGCGGGGCGGCTCGCGCAGCGGAGACTCGATCACCGGCGCGGGCTCGGCCGGGGTCTCGACGACCGGCGCCAGATCGGTGATCACGGTCTGGTCCGACGGTCCAAAGACGGGTGCGTCACCCCAATCATCCTCGGGACCGACGAAGCGGATCGAAAGCAAACGTCCCGAGACTGTCCGCAACGCGTCGTTGAACGCCTCGGCACAGGTGCGCTTCAGATAGTCGCGGTGAATCGCAGACTGCGCCCGCAGGTTCAGCGTGCCGCCGGCGACGCCGAGCGCTTCGAGCTCCTCGAACCACTGGCGGCAGATGGCCGGGTGGGCGCGGCGCAGGTGCGCGAGCATGTCGATCCACAACTGGCGATCCGGGCTGACGCCCGGTCGGCGCGGCGCCGGACGGCGCGAAGGAGCGGGATCGCCGCGCCTCGCGCTCGTGTCACTCGTCGCATCGTGTCCTGTGGTGCTCGACCTGTTCACGCCGCCTCGCAGTCTCGTTGATCGAACCACCGTCCCCCGCCCGCGCCGTTCGTGGCTCGCACATAATGCACGAGCGGGGGCAAACGTAACGTGTCCGCGCCGACCTGTCAAATCATCTGCAGGCGATCGCCTCGTCACAGAACCCCGACACCTGTGTAACAACATGAACAGACGCCGAGCGCGGCCTCGCGGCGCGTCGGAGAGACTCTTCCCTGATTCGCAAAATTGTCACAGCGTTGTCCGTCACAACGCCGGCGAAAGCTCCCGCGTGCGGCCGTTCTTCCAAACGGCGCACCCAGGCGTGTCGTTCCTCGCCCCGCGCCTCGGTCGCTATATCTCGTGCATCACGCCCGCGCGCTTACAGTCCCTTGTGTTCCGCCGCGTCGCGCAGGTCGCCTTCCGTCAAGTCACCACGCCAGCGGCGAGTATCGTCTTCGCTCTCATTCTCGCCGCGTCCGTCTGGCGCGTCCCGAGCGCTGATGTGTCCACCGCGTCGATCTGGGGTGCCAGCCTCCCCGGCTGGAAGGTCGGCACCGCACGCCGACTCGGAACGATTTCGCTCTACGTGATCAAGCAGGGCGACCACATGCGGGTCGAGGACCTCGACGCCAGCACCGACGCGCTCCTCGCCGCGCTCCGGCGCGACCCCGACGAGATCCTCAGCGCCCGCATCTCCTACCAGCGCGTCGCCCGCGGCTGGCTCGACGTTGTTCGCTTCGATGACCTCTACGAACTCGACTTCCGATCCGTCGGGCGGCGCGAACCGACCGCCTCCGAGATCGCCGCCGCACGCGTCGCCGTGCTCGGCTGGCTCGATTCGCACGATCAAGGGAACAAGCCTCGCGTCGCCGCCGCGCTTCGCGATCCGATCAGTGCCGGACGCGAGTGGAATCCCCTCGGCCTGGCAAACACCCTGGTCATGGCCGTCTCCGCCGGGCTGCTCGCGATCTCCTTCGCCTGGGTGCCGCGCGTCGCGAGGGAGCGCCGGGCTCGGCTCCGCGCCGCGGCCATCGCTGCCGGGCTTTGTCCGGGCTGCCGCTATGCCATGGGCACACTCGCCCGGTGCCCCGAGTGCGGCGAGATCGTTCGATCGGAGTGAGCCGACGCCGCCTCCGCCCGATCGCCCCAACGATGCCGCGATGTCCGCGCTCGAACAGGCTCGTCAACTTCTCGCCCGTGGCCAATGGGCCGCCGCTCGCCCGTTGCTCGAACGGGTGGTTCGAGCCGCGCCGAAGGACCCTGATGCCGCATTCCTGCTCGCCCGAACCCTGCAGATGCTGCACGATCGCGAGCCCGCGGCCTATCACGCCCGGCGCTGTGTCGATCTCCGCCCGACGGATGCCAATACCCGCATCGCCGCTGCGGAACTGCTCCAGGCCGTCGGCAAGCCCGGCGACGCGGAGCGGCTCTTCCGCGATGGAATCACGAAGTTTCCCGCGGTCGCGTCCATGCACAGCGGTCTGATCAACGCCCTTCGTGGGCAAGGGCGCGTCGGTGCGGCCGGCGATGCCGCCCTTGCCGCCACCGCAGCATTCGAGCGCGATGCACTGCTCGCCATCATCGGCGCCGGCGCGTTGGGTGAGAGTCTGCGAACCCGCGAAGCCGCGGCACTCGTCCGACGCGCCCTGTCGCTCGCCCCCAGAGATCACCGCATCCTCCGTGCCGCCGCCACGATGCTGCTGTATAGCGACGACGCCACCGACACCGAGCTCGCGGCCGTGCACGTGGCGCTCGGCCAGGCTTTCGCCGCCGCGTACCCCGCCCAGCCGCTCGTGCCCACGCCGCGCGATCCGGCCAAGCCGGTCCGGATCGGGCTGGTCTCCCCCGATCTGCGCGACCACGCCGTCGCAAGGTTTCTGGAGTCGTGGATCGGCAAGCACGATCCCACTCGCGTGACGATCATCGGCATCCCCACGCTCGGCCCGGCCGACGAGACCACCGCCCGAATCCGTGACAGGTGCGATGGCTGGCTGGATGTCGCCGCGCTCGCCGACGATGCCGCCCTCGCCGCGATCCGCTTTGCAAACCTCGATATCGCCATCGACCTCGGCGGGTGGCATGTCACCGCGCGCCCGAGCCTCTTCGCCCGCCGCCTCGCTCCGCGCCAACTCAATTGGATCGGCTACGCGCACGCACTCGGTCTGCCGACCGTCGACGCCCGCCTTGCGGACGGCGTCACCGACCCGGGGTCCGCGCGAGCCAGCGGCTTCAGCCCGCTCGGTGGTGTTTCCGTCGTCGCGGCGCGCGTTGAACCGACGCTCGCCCTCGACGCATGCTTCCTCTGCTTCGCTCCCGATCCGCGCACGCCGGAGATCACCACCGGGCCCACCGCCGAAGACGCCGCAACGATCCGCTTCGCGAGCTTCAATTCGCAGCAGAAGATCACGCCAACGACGCTCGACCTGTGGTGTCGCGTGCTGACGGAAGTTCCAAAGTCTCGGCTTGTTCTCAAGGCACGCGCCCTTGCCGACCCCTTCACGCGTCGCGCGCTCGAGGCGCAGGTGCAGGCACGCGGCATTGATCTCACGCGACTCGAGGTCCTTCCCCACGCCAGCGGCTATCGGGATCACCTCGCGTGCTACGACATGTGCGATATCGCCGTCGACACCACGCCCTACGCCGGGACGACCACCACCTGCGAGGCGATGCTGATGGGGCTTCCCGTTGTCACGCTAGCCGGCGCCCGACACGCCGCCCGCGTTGGTGTGTCCCTGCTGTCCGCGTCCGGGCAGCACGAGAACATCGCCGCCGACGCGGATGCGTTCGCTCTCCGCGCACGAACGCTCGCGGCAGAGATCGCTCCGCAATCAGCCGCTCTGCGCACCGCCGCAAAGAACGACCGGCGCATTGCCTTTGCCGCATCCCCACTCTGCGACGGCAAGGCGTTTGCAGAGCAGCTGACCGCCGCCCTCGCCGCGATCGCGAACGCCTGAACGCCGGATAATCGCGGCGTCGTCGTGCGGCGGGCGCCTCGCCACGCGTCCAAGAACGGTTATCCGCACGCCATTGGATGCTTCTCGACGCCTCCCGGCTGACAGCGTTGGCGTTCCGCGTCCTGCGTGGTACCTTTGTTCGAGTGTGTCTGCGCGCGGGAGTGAATGAGGTGTCGTTGACGTTGCGTCTGTTGATCGCCGCGGCCGTACCAGCGATGCTCGTCGCCTATGTCACTCGCGCAGGGTTGACCTATTCCAACGACCAACGCTTCGTGCGTGCTCAGACATCCCTCGGCGGGAATCAGATCAAGCTGCCTTTGACGCCGTTCGCGTCGTTCACGCAGACCGCCGTCGTCGACTCCGCCGCATTCTCCGGAACCTGTCACGGCGAGGCGTCGCAGAACTCGAACTTGAGTGCCTCTGGCATCGCCGCCAGCGGCAGCGGCACACCCACCGCAGGAGTCACCGACGGAAGCTCGCTGGTCTTCGGTGCCACCGGCTCGTCCGTCTTCAAGGTCTCCTTCACATCCGACTCCGACGGCATCCTCGATGTTCAGGGCCAGTTCGCAGGCTCCGGCCAAGGCAACTTCAGTGCCGCGTTCGTGCTGGAGCTCTCCGCCGAGTCGATGCCGCTCTTCTCAAGCACCACCGGCGGCTCGTTTGACGTCTCCAGCCTGATCTTCGCCGGCGTGACCTACACCCTCGAAGTCTCAGCGACCGGCAGCGCGTTCGCGTTCTTCATCATCAACCCCGTCGCCGCCAGCGCCAACGCGTCTTTCACGTTCACTGCCACGACCCGCGCCGCGACGTGCGCCGGCGATCTCAACGCCGACGGATTTGTCGATGATGTCGATTTCACCATCTTCGCCGCCGCGTACAATCTGCTGGATTGTGCCGATCCGGTCATGACCCCCGGCTGCCCCGCCGATCTCAACGCCGACGGCGTGGTGGACGACACCGATTTCACGCTCTTTGCCCCAGCCTACGACGCGCTTCTTTGTGCGTGACGCGCGTCCAGCCCCAGCCCCCGCCGCTCGACCAAGCCCCGCTTGTGCCACTCAAGTTCATGAAACAAACAAGCCCCGAGGCATCGCCCCGGGGCTTGGTGTTGATGCGGTTTGCTTCACTTGTCCGCGGGCTTCTGATCGCCGGCCGGTGCCGCACCGGACGCGTCGGGCTTCGCCTCGCCTTCGGGCGCGCTCTTCTTCTCCGCGGCTTCCTTCAGCGCGGTCTCGATCGCCTCGCCGATCTCCTTTGCGGTCGTGTCCTTCAGATAGTTCATCACCATCTTCACGTTCCCGCCGTCGGCGCCCATCACAAGCACCGTCGGAACGCTCTGCACGTCGACCTTCTCCGCAAACGTGTCGGCCTCGAGCAACACCGGGATCGTCACGTTGTTCTCCTTCACGTACGCGTTGATGCCCTCGGCATCCTTCTCACGCACCGCGGCGAGGTAGAACTTCACGCCCTTGTCCTTGTACTGCTCCGCAAGCTGCATCAGCTCCGCGTGCGAGCGCTTCGACGGGTTCGACCACGTGCCCCAGAACTGAATCACCGCCACGCTGCCGGCGAGCGACTGCTTGCTCACCTTCGTGCCGTCGGGCTGCGTCAGATCGAAGTCCGGCACCGCCATCTTGGTCAGCTGCACCGGACGGTTTACCACCGGCTCGGTCTTGTCGACCGCGTAGCCCTCGGGCGTCTTCACCTCGATCGCGGCCCGGTCCAGGCTCTCGTCGAGCTTCAGGTTCGTGATCTCCAGCGTCACGCTCGCGTTGATCAGCTTGCTGTCGATGATGTTGTCGATCCGGCGCGGGATCGAGTCGCTCTTGGCGATCCAGATCTTCTTGCGGTTGCCCTGGCCCTCCAGCGAGGTGCCAGCGATCACCACGTCGCACGCCACGCCGCCGATGTCTTCCTGACCCACGATCTTCATCACCGACTGACCGAGCTCTTCGCCCAAGGGCCGATCGCCCGTCAGCACCGGCATGCGCAGACCGTTGATCATCTGCAGCGACTTGAGTTGGCGGGCCTGGCCGAACGGACGGGTATACACCGTCTTGGCCTGGTTATCGACCCACGTGATCGCCTGGCGCTCCCAGAAGACATCGAACTCGGTGGGCGTCGTTTCCTTCGCCACCATCCCGTTGCCGACCATGCGGATCAGCCACTGGCCGGTGTCGTTGCGGATCATCTGCATCTTGGCCTTGACGTTCTTGGGGCTGCGGTCGCCGCCCATCAGGCCGATCTGCGGGGCCGAAAGGTCAAACTGCAGCGTCTTGGCCTTCATGATCGCGTCACGCGACTTCTCAAGCAGAGCCTTCGCGTCGGCGTCCTGCATGCCCTTGCCGATCTCCGGCTGGGCACCGTTCCCTTGCAACCCTCCGGCCGGACCGGCCGGGCGGGCGTCGATCTTGGCGCGATCCTGGTCGTTGGCCTCCTGCGCATAGCAGGTGCCGGCGACGAGAACGAGAGAGACAACGGCAGAGACGCGAAGGAGCGATTTCATAGCGACCAGACTCCAGTGGTTCAGGCTTGTATCGACGCGTGCTTGGAAACGTGCTTCAGGACATGGACCGCGACGTGTGCGACGCCGCGGGCTTGATTGTTCGCCAACGACCGACCGACATCATCGGCGTCTGCGGCGGGAAACTTCGGCAATGTTCGGACCGCGGTCGGGTGTTCTCGATCAGCGACCCGCTGCCGGGTCCTTGTCAGGCTGTGGTTTCCGGGTTCAGCATCGCCGCAAGTGCCTGCCCCGGCTCGGGTTGGCGCATCAGGTGCTCGCCCACGAGCACGATCCGGATGCCCTGTTCCCTTAAGCGCGCCAGGTCCCGATTGGTTCGGATCCCCGACTCGCTGACCAATATGGACCGGTCGTCCGTCAGGTCCGCCAGCCGCAGCGTGTGGTTGATGTCCACCGTCATCGTCGCCAAGTCCCGGTTGTTGATCCCCAGGAGCGAGTACGACCGGTGCGGGAACCCCACATGCGGCCGCACCCGCAGCAGGCTCTCCATGTCGTGCACTTCCAGCAGCACCGTCAGCTGCAGCTGCTGGGCGAGGATCATCAGATCCAGCATCTCCCCCTCGTGCAGGCACTCGGCGATCAGCAGCACCGCGTCCGCCCCCGCCGCCCGTGCCTCCCACAACTGATACGGATCGACGATGAAATCCTTCCGCAAGACCGGCAGCGGCACCGCGTCCTTGATCCGCCGGATGTACGACAGATCGCCCCCGAAGTACTTGGAATCCGTCAAACACGAGATCGCGGCGGCCCCGGCGGCGTGATACTTTTTCGCGATGTCCTCCGGGCGGAAGGAATCGCCGTCGTACTCCGGCCGGATCAGGCCCGCGCTCGGGCTGCGCCGTTTCACCTCGGCGATCACCGAAACATCCAACGCATTGCGCTGCTGGTGCGTCACCGCCGCAAAGAAATTCCGCGGCGGCTCCTCCTGCGCAACCAGCAACTCCAGCTCGCTCAGCGGCAGCTTCGCCTTGGCGGCCTCGACCTCCCGCCGCGTGTTCTCCACAATCTCCGCCAGCACGCCGCTCGCCACGCCGACCTCCGGGAACGGTCTCTCTCGTCTAACCACCTCTATCGCCCTCATTGTTGCACTGCTTGCGTGCGTTCCGGTGGTTTGGGCGCAAGACATTCACCACAGAGGCACAGAGGCACAGAGCGAAGACTGGGTTCAAGGCAAAGAAATCGACCCAGGCAGCGATCGCGCTCGGATGCCGGTGCTTGGCGGCTCGGAGACAAGCAACCCCAACGCTTCGACCGCCGCTCCGACCACCAATCCACAATCCCCTTCCCTTCTCGCCACCCCATCTTCTCTCCTCTCTGTGCCTCTGTGCCTCAGTGGTTCATTCCCGATCCTCGCCCAACAACTCCCCAAGCCCAAGACCGAAGCCCCGCCGGTACAAGAACCCAGCACCATCCCGCCCCGCATCTCGTCGCAGCAGTGGAAGTGGCTCCAGATCGCCCTCGGCGTGCTCATGCTCGCCATCCTCTGGTTCGGCAACGTCATCAAGCCCTCCGCGCTCGGCGGCGGCAAAGCTGGCGGTAGTGGCGGCAGTGGTGGGGGGCAGCCCTGGTGGGCCATGCTCTTCGCGGCACTGGTCATTTACTTCGCCATGGCCCTCGGCGCTCAGGCCATGACGCTTCAGGTCCAGAACCAGGCCTGGCCTTTCCTTGAGAAAGTCGCCGCCGACTCCACCAAGGGCAAAGCCTTCATCCTGCTCGCCAACTTCGGTGCCGGCCTGCTCGCCGGCGGCGCGATGCTCGCCCTCGCCCTCGGCGGCCTCAAGAAACCAAGTGCCTCGCAGTTCGGTCTTGG
>CANHCQ010000003.1 GCA_947459215.1 Phycisphaerales bacterium | reverse complement strand
GGCCGTCCGCGACTTCCTGAAACCACTTCCAGCGGTGTCGTTCTTGGTGGGCACCGGTCTCACATTCATCATCAAATGTCCGGATGGGGGCCGCGCACTGAGGTGGGGACTGTGCAACTGCCCAACCGATGAGGAGCTTGCGGATGCTCTCTGGAGAAAGCCCAGACCAGCCTTCTTGACTGACATCAACGCCCGCGGCCTTCAGCTCTGTTTCCATCTCCTTCGCCCACGTTTGAAGGGCGAGCTGCTCGACGGCGGGATGAGGCGGGCACAACTCGCTGCGGACGATTATCTGCCGAATGGACTCGAGTGCAGCGGACCGCTCGGGCGAACCGTGTTCTGTGGTCTGAAGGCCTGGGGCTAAGTACACGACCGACTGACTGATCGCGCGGCGAAGATTGCGGACGACCGGATCCGTATCGCGTAGAAGCGGCCCGACAGGCAAAAGACGAGGAAACCCGCCACTCTGGAAGGTCAAGGCGGGTTGATGCGCTAGTCCTTCCCAAATCCGCAATAGTTTGGTCCTTGATGCGGGACGATCGGTTTGCTCGCACGCACAGCAAGTCTACGGGTCGTATGAGCAGGTGGCCTTCCAGATCGAAACTGCGTTCGCATCAGCCCCCCGCTCGGAACGCCCCTGTTAACTGGACGCGCATCGAGCACCAGAGAGCGAGAGAGTTCGGGGGGCGCAGGTGCCGAATCCGAGGCGTTCGGAGCGGGACCCCGCTCTCCGGATCGAAGCCGAGAGCGCCGAACCCCCGCCACGGCACGGTAACGGGGGCGATTCCGCCGCCCGGTCTGTAAACGATAAGGCCCCCGTCACCTTTGACGAGGGCCTTGAACTCCCCGACTAGGACTCGAACCTAGAACCTAGCGGTTAACAGCCGCTCGCTCTACCATTGAGCTATCGGGGAATTGAGTTGTTCCCGTCCGGTCGCCCGGGGGGACACAAGGCTAGCGACCAAAGGCCGCTGGTCAAGTGGTTGGGGATATCGGCTTGATGCTGATCGGACTTTTGTAGGGTTTGGCGGTTCACGGCCCTTGTTTCCGCTCGCGCGTCGAGGATGCCATGGTCCTTTCGCCGTGTCCGCGACGTGGCGGGGGGGGCCGCGGCCGGGCTCCTATTGCGGCGAAGGGCTATGTCACGGCGGAGGATGCGGCCCTGGTTTCCGAACCGTGGGTCGTCGGCACTGTGGGGGCGGCGTGCCGTATCCTCGACCCGCGGCCCTGTGGCGGAACTGGCAGACGCATGGGACTTAAAATCCCTCGTCCCGCAAGGGACATCCGGGTTCGACTCCCGGCGGGGCCATTGCCATCAGTTCGGAAGCGGGTCCATCTCGGCCCGCACTTCGCGCAGTGGTTGATCGCTGAGTCGGATGATGCCTCGACTCGGATAGTCGAAATCGATCGTGACCCAGAGCGCAACGGCGAGGAGCATCACGAACGCTCCGACGGTACCGATGCCGCGTCTGCGTTGCAGCCCACAGGCATATCCGATGACGCCGATGGAGACGGCAACGCAGCCACAGAGAAGCGCCAGCACTAAGGGTGGAATGTGACGCTGCACCATGTTGTCGCGGGTGGCGAGGAGGTCAAACATCTCGTTGAGCGGTGGCAATACGACGCCCGGCACCGGTCCGCCCGCCGCCTTTGCCCCATCGACGCCAGCTTTCCAAGCAGCGGCCTGGAGGTCGCTAAGTGAGCGTCGGATCGCGTTGGCGTTGTCGTCCGTCTGACGCTCGAAAAGCGCGATCCGGGCATCGCAGTACGAGCGCACGGCGTTCCGAAGGGCGGTGGCGTGCGGCTCGTCGAGAAGATCCGCACGCAAATACGCCGTCCCCATCGCGTTGGCTTCTCGCATGAGGACGTCTTGGCGGTCAATGAACCGGCCGGTGGCGCCGGAGAACGAAAAGCCGAGCAGGAGACCCAGCAAACCCAGCATGGCACCCTGGATGGTCGCGAGTTGGGGCGGTGCTTCCTTCGGTTTCGACCTCCGGCCGACCTGAAACGCGACTTCGAGGACGGCGAACGCCCCGCCAAAGACAAGAACAGCGATCGCCAGTTCCATCATCCGAAACCCCTGAAAATGGCCCAGTGGCCTGTGTTGGCACGTCCCCCGACGAGGAGACGGCCACCGGGTTGCAGCCTATCATCTTGACCCTGTCGGAGCCGGCGTGTGCCGGACCGGCGGGGAACATCACGCCATGCCCCGTTGAACCGCGAGGGAAACCTCCCGGGTGCCGGGGGTCAGGAGTTTCGCATGCTTCGTCTTCGTTTCCAGCGTCTGGGTCGCCATAACCGTCCGTTCTACCGCCTCGCGGCGCTCGATAAGCGCACGCGGCGCAACGGCTCGGTGGTCGAGAATCTCGGCTGGTTCAATCCGCTCGAGAAGGACCCGGCCAAGCAGATTCACCTCAATGCCGAGCGGATCAAGTACTGGCTGAGCGTCGGCGCCCAGCCGACTGATACCGTCCGTGACTTCCTCGCCAAGCACCAGTTGGTGGACGTGAAGGCGTGGGAAGAGGACCGCAAGCACGACCGCAAGCGTCTGGAGGCCCGCAAGGCCGCCGAGGCCGCGAAGGCTGCGGAGGGTGGCGAGAAGAAGGAAGAGGCGAAGGCCTGAGTTTGAGCGACTTTGGATTTCACGAAGGCCCCGCGCGAGCGGGGCTTTTTCATGCCGTCTTCGGCGCCTTCCAGCGTTCCTCGATCTTCTCGAAGATCTGCTTCTCCATCGCGTCGGCGGTGACCACTTCCTCGACGACGGCGTGGTCGGCGCCCGCTTCGTAGGCACGGAACGCGCCGCTCAGATAGCTGGTGCGGCAGGCGATAAAGACGTTTGGCGACAGTTGCCGCGCGATCGCGATGGCGCGGTGCGAGGCGTCGTCGTCGGGGATCGTGAGCACGAAGGCGTCGGCATGGCGCATGCCCGCGGACTCGAGCACCTCAGGCGTGGTGACGTCGCCGTAGATAATGGACTTGCCGAGCTGAGACTGACGCTTGACGGTGCTGGGATTCAATTCGATGACGGTGTAGCCGATCTTCTGAATGGAGAGCCGCGCGGCAAGGTGGCGGCCGACGGGGCCGAAGCCGGCGATGACGACGTGGCGGAGCGCAGGTTTATCCGCGGCGCCTTCGCTTGCCGACGTCGCGATCTCGGCCTGAGCCGCGTCGTGCTGAATCTTCTCCCGTAGCGACTTCGTCCAGCCCGGCGGGCCGATGCCTTGGAGACGCTTCGCGATCTCGTGGGCGTACGCAAACGCGAACGGCGACAGGAAGAGCGAGAGCACGACGACGGCGATCGCGGCGCCGAGAACCGACGGCGTGAGGATCGGCACCGGCGACGTGCGTCCCGCGGCGGCCAGCAGCACGAGGGAGAACTCGCCGGCGTTTCCGAGGTAGATGGCCGCGATCGCTGAGAGCGGGCCCGATGATCCGAAGCCCCACGCAAACAGGCCGATGACGACGATCTTGATGACAAAGAGCACCAACACGCCCGCGACGATCGGGACGATCATCGCCGCGATGTCCGGCACGTTCAGCAACAACCCAACGGTCGTAAAGAAGATCGCCATCAAGAGATCACGCAGCGGCTCGAACTGGCCGGCGAGCTGGGTGCGGAACGGGGTAAACGCCAGCAGCAGCCCGGCGAGGAACGCGCCCAGTTCAGCGCTGAAGCCCAGAACTTTGGTCACGACCGCGGCGGCAAGCGCGATGGCGGCGGATGCAACCAAAACAAGTTCGCGGGAACCAAACCCGGAGCGCCCGGCCATTCCCCGGGAACCAATGTCGGCGACGAGTGCGAGAATCCACGGCAGCGCGGTGCGGCCGAAGAACAGCATGACGATGACGCCCAGCGTGCCGATGCCTGCCGAGAGCAGCATCTGCGGCACGCTCGGTTGACCGGGCCCTGAGCCATCGTCCACGACCGTCCACGCCGCGATCGCGGGCAAGGCGCCCAGCATGAGAATCGACAACAGGTCCTGAGCGATCGAGACTCCGACGCACAAACGCCCGTGGGTCTGATGCAGTTCCCGGCGTTCCTGCAACACGCGGAGCAGGATCGCCGTGGACGAGATCGACATCGCCAACCCGATCGCAAGGGCGGTGGGACCCGAGAGGCCGAACAGCGCTCCCGCGGCCCAGCACGCGACGGCGACGACAAGCGTGCTTCCGACACCGACACCGACAATCGAGACCATCGAACGCCGCAGTTCGCCGAGTTCGAGCTGCAAGCCGATGGTAAACAGCAGGAGGATCGTCGCGAACTGCGAGATGCTCTCGAGATCGCCGAGGGACCAGTGGAAGCGTTGCGCGACAAAGCCGACCAGCGCGCCGGCGACGATGTAGCCGGGGATGATCTGGAGCTTCAGGCGGCGGAAGATGGTGGCGATCACCGCGGCACTGAAGAGAATGACCATCAGGCCGAGGCCCGTGCTCTCGGCGGCGGCAGAGACATTGGCGAGGATGAGGGGCGAAAAAGCCGTCGGCATCACGCGGATGATTCGCTGGCTGCGCGACGCTCGTCGCCCCGTTTCTTGAGAAGGACGGCGAGCAGGGTCACATCGGCGGGGGTGAGGCCCTCGAGACGACCGGCCTGACCGAAGGTGGCGGGCTTGAAGCGGGTGAGGGCGAGGCGGGCCTCGGTGCGGAGGGCGGGGAAGGTGCTGTAATCCACATCCGCGGGGATACGGCGGTGCTCGAGTTCGGCGTGGCGCTCGATCTCAAGCCGGGCCTTCTCGATGTAGGGCTCGTAGCGCCGGGCGGCGAAGACCGTGTCGACGATGCTGTCGTCGAGGGTGATGCCGCGGATGGCCTCGTGGTCTCGCACCGCGTCGCGGAGTTTGGCGGCGGAGAACTCGGCGGTGCGGAGGACCTTCGTCAGCGGCTCGTAGTTGATGCGGGTCGCGTCGATCGCCTTGTTGAGCGCGGCGATCTGGGTGCGGCGCTTCGCAAAAATCTCGGCACGCACGCGGCCGAGGTCGGTCGCCATCAAGCCGAGGTCCTGCGCCAGCGGGGTGAGCCGATCCGCGCTGTTGTCGGCCCGTAGCAGCAGCCGGTGCTCAGCACGGCTGGTGAACATGCGGTACGGCTCGACCGGTGTCTTGGTGACCAGGTCGTCCATCAACACGCCGATGTACGCCTGCTCACGCCCGAAGATGAACTCGGACTTGCCCTGAACAAATCGAGCGGCGTTGAGCCCGGCGACGAGCCCCTGGGCCGCGGCTTCTTCGTAGCCGCTGGTGCCGTTGATCTGCCCCGCGAGGAATAGGCCCTCGACCAACTTGGTCATGCCGCTGGCGAAGATCTGGTGCGGGCGGACCATGTCGTACTCGACGGCGTAGCCGTAGCGGTAGATGTGGGCGTTCTCACATCCGGGCATCGAACGCACGATTGCGTCCTGCACGTCCGACGGGAGGCTGGTGGAGATGCCGTTGCAGTAGATCCAGTCGTCGCGGAGTGATTCGGGTTCGAGGAACACGCCGTGGGTCTCGCGCTCGGCGAAGCGCACGACCTTGTCCTCGATGCTCGGGCAATATCGCGGGCCTGCGGACTCGATCTGCCCGCTGTACATGGGGGCGCGGTGGAGGTTGGCGCGGATGAGGTCGTGGGCCGCGCGGGACGTGTGCGTCTGGCGGCAGTCGATCTGGGGAAGGACCGGGAAATGCTGAAGGGAAGAGACAGGTGTCGAGGTGTCGAGGTGACGGGGTGTCAAGGGGCCTGATGCCAAGCCCTCGACACCTTGAAACCTCGACACCTCGACACCTTTTCCAGACAGATCGCTGAACGGCACCGGGACGTCGTCGCCCTTGGCGGGTTCGAGATCGTCCCAGCGGATGGTGTCACGCTTCAAACGGGGCGGGGTGCCGGTCTTGAGGCGACCGAGCTCAAAGCCCAGATCCTTGAGCGCGGCGGAGATGCCGACGGCGGCGGATTCGCCGAAGCGCCCGCCGGCGGTCTTGGTCTCGCCGGTGTGCATGAGGCCGCGCATGAAGGTGCCGGTGGTGAGGACGACGGCGGGAGCGGAAAGCTCAAAGCTCAAAGCGGGAAAGCTCAAATTCGAATCCGCCGTCCCTTCCGATTCGTCGTGGTTGCCTTGATTTGAGCTTTGAGCTTTGCTGCTTTGAGCTTTCCGTATCTCGACGCCGCGCATCTTGCCATCGGCAATCAGCAATCGCTCCACCACGCCCTCGATCACGTCGATCTCGGGCCGTGAACGAATCAGAGCCTGCACCGCTTCGGCGTACGCGTGCTTATCGCACTGGGCACGCGGGCCGCGGACGGCTTCACCCTTGCTGGCGTTGAGAACCTTGAACTGGATGCCCGTCGCGTCGGTGGCGAGGGCCATAAGGCCGTTGAGGGCGTCGATCTCGCGGACGAGCTGGCCCTTGGCGAGCCCGCCGATGGCGGGGTTGCACGACATGACGCCGATCTTGGAGGCGTCGATGGTGATGAGTGCGACCGAGTGCGGCTCGCGGAGGATGTTGGCCGCGGCCCACGCGGCCTCGACACCGGCGTGCCCGCCGCCGATGACGATCAGTTGGTAGGAAAGACGGGGCATGTTCAATGGTATTGACGGGGCGTGGTTCGCCAATGAAAACGCCCCGCGTGGCGGGGCGCTTGAAAGCGACGATCGATTCGCGATCAGGCCTTGGCTTCGCCCTCGGCAGCGGGGGCAGCGGCCGGAGCAGCGGCGGCAGGCTCGGCAGCGGGCTTGGGGGCCGGCTTCTTCGGACGAGACGCGGCGGCAGCGGCCTTGGCGGCCTTGGAAGCGGCGCGCTCGTCGGCGGCCTTCTTCTCGGCGGCGGCAATGGCAGCCTTGCGGTCGGCCTCGGCCTTTTCCTTCTGGCCGAAGTAGTTGGTCTGGAACTTCTTCTGGAACTTCTCGACGCGGCCGGCCGAGTCGACGAAGGCCTGCTTGCCGGTGAAGAAGGGGTGCGAGCCCGACCACACTTCAACGTGCATCTCTGGCACGGTGGCGCCGACGGTCATGACGACCTGGCCGTTGTGGTAGACTTGGCAGTTGTTGAAATACGTGGGGTGGATGGACTCTTTCATCGCGTTTCTCGCTGGCCGCCGGGAGGACGGAGTCGTTCCCGGCGGGGTCAAGATGGTAGGCGGGAGACCGCCCGAAGGCGAGTGTCCACGGTTCCGGCTGCCCCCGACGTTCCGATGCGGTTTTCGCAGGCGTTCGCGTCCAGATCGATGCCGAACCGGGGTGTGGCTACTGGCACAGGATCTGGTTGTACGCCGCGGCAAACAGCACGAAATCGTCGTCGTTGACGACGTCGTCGGCGTTGAGGTCCGCCGGGCAGGGGTCGGGCTGGTTTGGGAAGTTGGGATTGGGCGACGAGGGGCAGACCAGTTCGTCGTAGGCAACGGTGAAGTACTGGAAGTCGGCGTCGTCCACGAGGCCATCGGCGTTGAAGTCGGCCTTGCAGGTCAGCCGGAGCGTGACGTCCTGGGGCTGATAGTTCAGGCGCCAGACGCGCGGGATCGGTGAGGGCGGCACGGGCGGCAGGTCGAAAGCGTCAAAGCCACCGGTGCGGGTGGCGGCGGGGTCGCCGTCGATGATTGTGAAGAGATTGGTGCCGACAGGGTTGAAGCCGCCGAGAAGCGCGACGCGAAGCACGCCGCCGAGGGTGTAGGGCTGCTTGATGGTGATCGAATCGAACAGGGCCGCCGATGCGAGGTCGATCGCGAGCACGCCGCCGGTCGTGAAGATCGGCGGGTTCTCGAAGATGATGCGCCCGGTGGTGCTTGTGATACCGGGAGCAATGGTTCCTTCGAAGCTGACGCGACCCGAGACTGAACCGCTGCCGCGGAGGGTTTGGCCGATGGCGAAGGTTAGAAGGTTGGCACCAGTTCCGGCCTCGAGTCGGGCTCGGGTCTCGGGCTGCGAGAGAGCGTTGAGCGTGACGATGCCGGTGCCATCCAGAGTCTGCGTTCCCGGTACGCGAAGCCTCGTGGTGCCCGCGGCGGAAGTCGGGTTGACGACGATCTCGGCGTTGTTGGTGAGCGTGTTGATCGTGAGCGAACGGCCAGCGAGGATGTCGAACGGAGCGGTCGTCACGACGTTGGTGATGGTCGCGCCGCCATCGATGGTGAGGCGGCCGCTCGTGGCGACGAGCTGATCGACGGTGCCGCCGGAGACGGAAGCTCCTTCCAGCAACACGAGGCGGCCTTGGGCGGTGCGAAGCACGCCGGTGGGCTGGGTGACCGGGCTGCCGATCTCCAGCGAAAGGCCGGAGCCCCCGGCCTGGATGACGCCGTCGTTTGTCATCGCGGCCAGAATGCGTCCCTGCCCGGTGATCTTGTGCGTCGCGCCGTTGGTGATGACAAAGCTGGGCGGAGCGTCGATGACGGCGGAGTCGAGATTGGCTGGATTCGCGCTCAGGACGAGCGAGCCCGAGCCCGTCAACGCGGTATTCGTGATCGCGCGGAGCCGAGCCGGCAGCAACGATGCGGTGGGATTGACAGCGATGGAGCTGTTGTTCTCGATGCTGCCCGAGACGCGGAGAATGGACCCAGCGAGCGCGTTGATCGAGCCTTCGTTGGCGAGATTGGCGATTCCGGCGGTCTCGCCCGCGGGAATCGAGACCGAGCCGGTGCCGAAGGACGCGAGCGTACCGCCGGTGATGGAGGCTCCGCCGGCGAGCTGCAGCGTGGCGTTGGTCGCACCGATGCCGCCGGTGTTGGTGATGGCGGAGCGGATCTCGATGGGGGCGGCGGGGTCATCGGCTTGGATGACGCCGTCGTTGATCATGGCCGCGGCGATACGCCCCTTGCCACGGATGGTGTGTCCGAGGGCGTTGGTCACGGTCGCGCCGGGTGCGGCGCTGAGCAACGCGGAGTCGAGTTCTGAGGCGGAGGCGGCGCGGAGGAAGACCGATCCGGTGCCGCTGATGGTGGAGGAACTGAGGAAGTGCACGCCGGTGAGCGCGGCGTCGCTGCCGGTGTTGACGCGGAGCGTGGCGCTGTTGGCAAGGTCGCCGGAGACGAAGATCCGCGAACCAGCGAGTGATTCGAGCGTGCCGCTGGTGGTGGTAGCGACGAAGGTGGGTGTCTCGAACGCGTTGACGACGACCCTGCCGGGACCGCCGGCGATCGAGCCGGAGGTGATCGTGCCGCTGCCCAGAGCGAGGACAGCGTTGGTGGCGGTGGCGCTGAGCGAGCCGCCGCCGGTCATGTCGCAGTCGCTCAGGAGTTCGAGGGTCGCGCCGGGCTGATCGGCGCGGACGACGGGCGCTCCGGTGAGCGGGGCATAGATGCGGCCGGTGCCGCGGATGGTCATGGCCAGCGACGTCGTGATCGGGCCGGCGTTCGAGAGGAGCGCGGCGGACTCAAGATCAGCGGCATTGGCCGAGAGCACAATTGCGCCGCTGCCGTCGAGCGAGAGCACCGTCGCGGCGATCAGTTGCGTATTCGCGACGGTCGCAGCAGGGTTGACGCGGAAGGTGTGCGAACCGGTGATCGAGCCGCCGAGTTCGAGCACGCTGCCGGAGCTGAGATCGACCTGACCGCCGACCTGCATCGAGGTGAGGCCGGCGAAATCAGCGATGCGGACAAAGGTGCCCGGGTTGGCGGCGATCGCGCCGCCGGTGAGACGGGCGCCCTGAGCGAGCTCGAGGATGCCGGTCGTCGCGGCGATGGAGCCGGTGTTGGCGACGTCGCCGGCAATCTGCAGAACGCGACCGGGCGCGTCGGCGGCGATGGCGCCGGCGTTGGTGAACGGGCCGTAGAGGCGGCCGGCACCGGCGACAGTGTGTCCGGCGGCGTGCGTCCACGATGCGCCGAGGTCGGGGCTGATGAACGCCGAGTCGAGGACGGCGGGGTTGGCGTTGAGGCGGATCAGGCCCGGCCCACTGATCGTGGTGGGGACCGGGAACCGGAGTTGCGTCAGCGCGGCGGCGCCAGCGGCGTTGATGATGAGCAGGCCAGAGTTGTTCAGACCGGTGTTGGTGTTCGCTGTGCCGATCGCGAGCACTGAGCCGGGGTTCATTGCGAGCGTGGCGTTGGCGTTCGTGATGTCCACGCCGACGAGTTGGGCGGGAATGTCAAGGGCCGCGGTGTACACACCCGCCCCCGCAAGCACGGCCTTCTCCGGCGGGGAACTCGGCACGTCCGAAGGCGACCAGTTGGCAGCGTTGCTCCACACCCCGGTCACGTTGGCCCAAGTGCGGGCGAGTTGTGCGTCCGCGACTGCCGGCGCGAGAGCCATGCCCGCCGCGAGGGCGAGCAGGGCAGCGGGACGGAAATGGGTTCTTGCGGCGGTCATGGAAGAGTCAGGCCCGGCGGGATCGATGCCGGGGCACGGAAATCTATCGGCGCAGCGTGACCTACGGCGAACGGCCGAGTGGGCGGCGAGGCAATTACCAAAGCGTGCCACGGGAAGGCTCCGAGTGCCAGCCGAACGTGAGTGGGAAAATGAAGATGCGTTCGATTGCGTTCTCGGGCGTGGCACAATTCAAAGCCGCGGGCTTCAGCCCGTGCGGAAACCGTGGGCGGACCTTCAGCAGCGCGGGCTGAGGCCCGCGGCTCGGGAGGGGCAATCTCAGGAGCAAAGCAGGACGTTGTACGCGTCGGCGAACACGACGAAGTCACTGTCGTCGGTAAGCAGATCGGCGGTGAAGTCGCCGCGGCGGTCGAGCAGGTTGTTGTAGGCGTCGGCGAAGAGCACGAAGTCAGCGTCGTCGACAAAGCCGTCCTTGTTGAGGTCGCCGGTACAGGTGCTGGCGATGAACTCGTACGCGCCCATGTCGACTGTGTTGTTCAGCACGCGGGGGTTGAGATCGAAATCGACCGCGATCGACGCGGCGGCGGCGTTGCTCCCGGTGTTGATTCCAGTCGAGCCAGTTGCGAGCCGGAAATTGGCGGCCGGGGCATTCACGAACGTGGCCGCGGTCGCGATGTTGCCGGTGCCGGGCATGCCGCCGGGGACGATGCTGTGCTGCACGCTGACGGCAGGGGCGAAATACCCGCTGGCGCCGCCGCTGCCGAAGAACACGCAGTTTCGGAAGTTGGCTGTCGACGGCGAGCCGGCGAGGACAGAGCCGGAGGATGCGGAGTTGTTGAAAAAGGTGGAGGAGAAGACGTTGAGGATGGCACCGCTGTTGACACTGAGAGCGCCGCCACCGGCGGCGGCGAGGGTGAAGTTCTGCGCGAAGACGCAGTTGACGAGCGTCAGTTCGGCCGCGACGGCGGTTCCGATGCCGATCGCGCCACCCGAGCCGCTGCTGCCGCTGATGCGGTTGCCGAAGAAGAAGCAGCGATCGAAGCGAACCGAGCCGCCGATGAGGTAGACGGCGCCGCCCCCGAAGACGGCCGCGTTGTTGCTGAAGGTGCAACCACGGATCGTGGGGGCATTTCCGAGTGAGGCGTCGAGGAACAGGCCACCGCCATACGCCGACGCGAAGCCGCCACCACCCAAGGCCTGGCCAGCGGTGATCAGGAATCCGTCAAGCACTGCGGAGCCACCGACGTTGATGGCCTTGACGACGTTGTACGAGTTGTCACTGGTCGCGGCGGTGTTGATTTCGCCCGAGAGTGTGCTGGTGAGCGCGGGGTTGCGCTGCAGGAGCGACTCCTCGACGCCGGTGAATCCGCCGTAAAGAGCGACGCCGTTCTTCAGGCTGAAGCTGATGGAGCGGTTGGTCGGGTGGGGCTTGTACACGCCCTGCTGGACCCAGATCTCGTCGCCGGGCTGGGCGGCGGTGAGAGCGGCCTGAAGGTCGTTGAGCGCCGTGGCCCAGGACAAGCCATCGCCGCCGGAAGTTGCGGCAGCGTTCACGCGGATAACGCCAGCACGCGCCGCCATCGCGCACAAGCCGATGACCACAACCCCGGGCAGCATACCCGTGGTACGCAATCGCAGGTTCGACATGTCTCTCAATCTCCCGGACGCGGCCCCTCCAGACCGCGTCCAAGCACAGTCTACCAGAGTGGGGGGCGCGTGCAAAGGGGTCTTGGGCCTCAGAATCGCGGAATTCGTGCGGTCTTCGCGCGGGCATGGCGTTCTGGAGCGGAAGAAAGCGGTGGGCATGCAAACGGAAGCAAGACCGCACTGGCGGAAGCCCGCGGCTCGAGACTGGACTCGGGTCAGGTTCGGTCAGCCGACGCCGAGGTAGGCCTTGCGGACTTCGTCGCTCGCGGCGAGCTTCTGGGCGTCGCCTTCCATGGCGATCTCGCCGACCTCGAGCACGTAGGCCCGATGGGCGACCTTGAGGGCCATGTGGGCGTTCTGCTCTACCAGGAGAATCGTTGTTCCCGCGGCGTTGATCTCGCGGATGATCTGGAAGATGGTCTGGACGACCTGCGGGGCGAGGCCCAGCGAGGGCTCGTCGAGCAGGAGCATGCGGGGGCGGGCCATGAGGGCGCGGGCCATGGCGAGCATCTGCTGCTCGCCGCCGGAGAGCGTGCCGGCGAGCTGCTTGTATCGCTCGCGAAGGCGGGGGAAGAGTGAAAGTCCCTTTTCACGGTCCTTGGCGATCTCGCTGTGGTCGTGGCGGGCGTAGGCGCCGAGGTCGAGGTTCTCCTCGACGGTCATGTTCGCGAAGACGCCGCGGCCTTCGGGGGAGTGGGCGATGCCGAGGCGGACGAGTTCGTGGGGCTTGACGCGGGTGATGTCGCGGCCCTCGTACTTCACCGTGCCGCCGCTGCTCTTGACGATGCCGGAGATGGCGCGGAGCGTGGTCGTCTTGCCGGCGCCGTTGCAGCCGATAAGCGTGACGACCTCGCCCTGCTCAACCTTGAGGCTGATGCCGTGGAGGGCGCGGATGGCGCCGTAGTTGACTTGGAGGTTCTCGACGGACAGCATGGGAAAGCGATAAAGCGAAAAACGCAAAGCTCAAATTCGGACCAGCGACCAAGGGGTTCTATTTGCTGCTTTGAGTTTTGTTGCTTTGACCGTTACTCCTTTCCGAGATACGCCTCGATGACCTTCGGGTTCTTCTGGATCTCGTGCGGCGTGCCCTCGGCGATGGGGATGCCGTAGTCCAGCACGGTGATGCGTTCGCACAGGTCCATCACCACGCCCATGTCGTGCTCGATCATGAGGATGGAGACGCCGAAGACGTCGCGGACCTCGCGGATGAGCTTGCGGAGGTCCTTCTTCTCCTGCGGGTTCATGCCCGCGGCGGGCTCGTCGAGGAGGAGCACCTTGGGACCGGTGGCAAGGGCGCGGGCGATCTCGAGGCGGCGCTGGTCGCCGTACGGGAGATTTCGGGCCGACTCGTCCATGCGGTCGTGGAGGTTGAAGACCTGGAGCAAGGCGCGGGCGCGTTCGCGGATGGCGGCTTCCTCGGCACGCTGCCAGCCGCTGCGGAGGATGACGCCGGCGAGCGAGTGGGTGGTGCGGAGGTGGCAGGCGAGCTTGACGTTCTCGAAGACGGAGAGCTCGCCGAAGAGACGGATGTTCTGGAACGTGCGGGCGAGGCCGGTGAAGGCGATCTCGCTGGGGCGCAGGCCGATGAGGCTCTTGCCGCCGAGGGTGATCTCGCCTTGGTCCGGGCGATAGACGCCGGTGAGCAGGTTGAAGCAGGTGGTCTTGCCGGCGCCGTTGGGGCCGATGAGGCCGTAGAGAGCGGCGGGGGGGAGCGAGAGGCGGAAGTCCTGCACGGCCTTGAGCCCGCCGAAGGACTTGAAGACGCCGCGGACCTCGAGGGCTTCACCGGCGGCGCCTGAGCCCTTGAGCACTTCGGACGCGTCGGACATGGTGATGGAGATGCCGCTGCTCACGCGGTGCCTCCCTTGTGCCGCCGCGCCGTGAAGAAGTCGCGAAGCGGGCGGTAGAGGGCGCCGTCCCAGAGTTCGCGAACGCCCAGCAATCCCTGCGGCCGCGTGATCATCATGACGATCAGGGCGAGCGCGAACAGGATGAGGCGGTAGTCGCTCAGGTTGATGCCGAAACGCTTGGCGACGAAGGCAAGGATGCTGAGGCCGGTGATGATGACGCCCAACCCAATAACGGCACGCGGGAAGGCCCGCGGGTCGTGGCCGCGCTTCTTGCCGGGGCCCTGGTCGGGCTTTCCAGCCATGGCGAGCAGTGCTCCACCGATGACGAGCATGGGTACGCCGACGACAGCGAACTTCATCAGCGTGTCGGGTGTGCGGAGCAGTTCAGGTAGGTAGGTCACGATGGCGGCGGCGATGGCGGCGCCGGAGATCGAGCCCAGGCCGCCGAGGACGACCATGATGATGATGTCGAAGCTCTTCTGGAAGCCCGCATCGACAGGGCTGAGCGAGATGCCGATGGTGTGGGCGTAGAGCCCGCCCGCGATCCCGGCGAAGAACGCGGCGATCGCGAAGCCCCAGACCTTGTAGTACGTCGTCTTGACGCCCATGGCTTCCGCGGCGATCTCGTCCTCGCGGATCGAGAGCATGGCGCGGCCGGTGCTGCTCTGCTTGAGCCGGTAGGCGAAGATGAGCGTGAGCACCACCGCGGCGTAGACCCAGAAGAGGCTGGTGTACTTGGGCACGTTGCCGAAGCCCAGCGAGCCGCCGACGGAAAGGGGCACTGCCAGCGGCTTGGCTGCGGCGATGGCGTCCTTGCTCATCAACACCTGCGGCGTCTGCTGGATGAGCACGCGGACGATCTCGCCGAAGCCAAGGGTGACGATGGCGAGGTAGTCGCCGCGGAGGCGTAGCGAGGGAAGTCCGACGACAACGCCCAAGAGCGCGGCAACTAGGCCGCCGGCGAGCAGGGCGAAAAGGAAGAGGCCTTCACCACCCGTGACGAACGCGGCACCTTCCTTGGCGCCGTAGAGGCCGCTCATCGTGCCGAGGGTCGCTCCGGCGCTACCGAACAACGCGAACGAGCCGTAGTAGGTGATGGAGCCGGCGACATAGCCGCCGACGGCGAGGAAGCCGGCGTGCCCGATCGAGAACTGGCCGGTGAAGCCGTTCACGATCGTGAGCGACACGGCGAGGATGATGGCGATGCCGACGTCGAGGATCTGCTTGGACGAGTACGCGTCGATGTTGGTGCGGACCTGGTGCTGCATCAGCACGCCGACGACCAAAGCGAGCGCTAGGGGCCAGAAGACACGCCAAGCCGCGGCGAGCGGGCTCTGAGGGACGAGGTTGGCGCGGTCTTGGAGGGAAGCCATGGAGAGCGGGAAGGGGTGAGGTTTGAGGGGTGGGGAGGAGGACGTAGGGCTTAGGACTTAGGACTTAGGGATTTGCTGCTTGATGCCTCGATGCCTTGGTGCCTTCATTCAAACCTTCTCCACGACGGCCTTGCCGAGGATGCCGCCGGGTTTCACGAGGAGGACGAGGATGAGGGCGGCGAAGACGTAGACGTCGCGAAGGGCGGGGTTGACGTAGGTGGAGCCGAAGCCTTCGAGCAGGCCGATGGCCAGGCCGCCGAGCATCGCGCCGCGGACGTTGCCGATGCCCCCGACGACCGCGGCGACAAAGGCTTTCAGGCCCAGCAGCACCCACGAGGTGTCCGCAGGCTGCTTGATGACGGAGAAGTTCAAGGCCCAGAGGAATCCGCCCGCCGCCGCGAGGCTGGAGCCGAGGATGAACGTGAACGAGATGACCCGATCGACCGGGATGCCCATCAGGCCCGCGGTCCGGACGTCGTAGGAGACCGCCCGCATGGCGCGGCCGATCTTGGTGTGGAAGACCAGGTACTCAAGGGCGAGCATCAGCGCGAGTGCCGTGCCGACCACGACGAGGTCGAGCAGGCGGACCTGGACGTCGCCGATTGAGAAGAGCGTGGCGTCGGAGATGAGGGATGGAATCTTCCGCGGGCTGGTGCCGAAGATGAACTGGAGCTGACCGCTGTTCTGGAGGAGCAGCGAGACGCCAATGGCGGTGATCAAGACATTGAGGCGGGGGGCTCCACGCAGCGGCTTGTAGGCGAGGCGCTCGATGGTGAAGCCGATGAGGCCGCAGCAAGCCATGGCCAGAGTGAGCACGACAGGCCCGACCCACCACGCGGCGACGCCACCGGCGGCGAGGTCCACGCCGAGCCACGCGAGCAACTTGGTGGCGATGACGAGGCTGAGCCAGCCACCAAGGACGACGATGTCGGAGTGGGCGAAGTTGATGAACTTCAGGATGCCGTAGACCATGGTGTAGCCCAGCGCGATGAGCGCGTAGAGGCTGCCGATGGTGAGGGCGTCCTTGAGGGTTTGAAGAAGGGTGTCCACGGCGCGTCGGGTTCGAGTCGAGCGGGGAGTTTAGCCGGTTTGGGTTGGCGCGTCGGGCCCGGGGAATGGGCGTACCGGCACGGCCTTGCCGGGATGCCGGATCGTTGGATTTGGATGTGTCAGAGCGAACCCGCTCGCTCACGCTCGGGGCTCGTCAAGGCTGTCGGATTCGTCCGGTCAGGTTGCGGGCGGGCTACTCGCCGCAGAGCAGACAGTCGTAGGCAGGGACGAAGAGCTGGAAGTCGACGTCGTCGACGACGCCGTCCAGGTTGAGATCGGAGGGGCAGTTGGCGGGCATGGAGGGATCAGCGCAGTCGAGAATGTTGTACTGGAAGGCGAAGTCTTGGAAGTCGAGATCATCGACCGAACCGTCACAGTTGAAGTCGGAGGTGCACAGGATGAATGGCACCACATCGGTGACGTGCATGCCGCAGTCGTTCTGGATGACGCAGTCGTAGTTGGCGACAGCTGAGGCGTCGGCGTTGCTCAGGGAGAGCACGGCGGTGACGGCCGAGGGATTCGCGATCGAATCGATGTCGATGCCGTTCTTGCGCCACTTGTAGGTGAACGGCCCGGTGCCGACGGCCTTGGCGGTGATGGTGGCGGTGCCGCCGGGGCAGACGCCAGCGTGATCGGGCATGACGGTGCGGGGTGGGAGGTTGGCCCAGGCGATGCCGCGGATCTGGGCACCGTTGGCGAGGGTGACGCGCTTCACGTAGGTATTGCCAACCAGTTCGAAGATATCGGGAAAGAAGCTGAACAGGGTTTGGTTCGTCGTCGGGTGTCGGGCGGCGTCACCGAAGTTGTTGGTCTGGGGCGGCGAGGCGAAACTGGCGAAGGCGGGGCTGGGCATCAGGGCGGTGAGGCGTCGTACGCGGGCGGACGCCGTGGTCGCGTTGAGGTCGAAGAAAAGATCCTCGTTGCCGTTGCTGGCGATGTAATCGAGATCGCTCACTCCGGGGAGCGTGTTCGTGAAAGCGAGCACGGCGCCGGTTGCCGGGTCGATGGTGGCCAGTCGGTTGGTGCCGAAGTTGTTGAGCGCGCCGAACGCGAGCAAGATCGCGTTGTGCCTCGGTGAGTACTCAAAGCCCTCGCGTAGAGGGTTCCGACCGGGGCCCCGTAACTCAGCACTTGCGACGTTCCGGTGAATGGATCGATGGGAACGTACTGCGACGATTGATTCGCCGAGTTGATGTCTCGGTAGATGGACGCCGCGAGCTTGCAACCGGGCAACGCGGCAAGGTAGTACAGCTGCCGCGAACCGGAGACGTCATGAGGCACGCGAAGATAAAAGTCCCACGCTCCCGTGGCGAGGTGGATGACAATGAGGTCAGTGCCGCCCTGGCCGTTGACGGTGTTCGGGGTCTTGGCTCCGACCAGGGATTACCCAAGCGCGGTCGAGCCGCAGGCCGCGGCCGCCAGACAGGTAGCGACAAAGAGAAGACGTGTGCGCATGGAAATCCCTCCGGAGACTATTGTCGGGCTCGCGGTCGTTCCGTCAAGCACTCATTGCATAAGTTGCCGACAATACACGATCATTCTCGGACGCGTCATGGGCAGACGAGCAGGTCGTACGCCACCGCGAACAGCGAGAAATCGAGGTCGTCGACCACGAAGTCGCCGTTGACGTCGGCCCGGCAGCCCTGCGGCATCTGCGGGTCAAAGCAGTCGAGAACGTCGTAGGAGATCGCGAAGGTGCTGAAGTCGGCATCATCCACGTTGCCGTCGTTGTTGAAGTCGGCGCGGCAGATGGTGACCTGTGCCGGCGTGCCGGCGACCGTGCTGCAGGCGTTGGTGGCCTCGCAGGTCCACTCACCGGCCCAAGCAGGCGTGGGGTTCTCGATCCGAAGGGCGTTGGTCGCCGCGCCGATGACGCGGGTGTTGGCGTAGAGGCCGTCGGTCACGAGCTGGCCGTTGCGCTTCCATGAATGCGTGATGATCTGATTCGAGCTCGCTGCCGTGCCGAGGTAGAGGATCGAGGAGCTGTAGTTGAAGCGCACGTTGTCGGGGTGATCGCTGAACACCGGACAGGGGTACGCCGGCGCGAGCACGGCGGCGTGCTGGAATCGCCCGGGCTTTGGCGGCGTGAGGCCGGTGACGAGGATCCATCCGCTGTCGTTGATATCGCTCACGCTGTCGCCGCCGACGATGCCCCAGGTGCTAGACGTTGGCGTGAGGCGCTGCGAGAGGATGACGGGATTCGAGGTCGGGGTGTACCACACGGCGGCCGTGAGCGCGGGGAATCCCGGTCCCTTGACCCAGCCGACGATCGCGCCCGCGTCGTTGATTCCCATCGCGCCCGACTCGGTCATGGTGCCCAGCGGCAGGAACCGTGTGCCCCCGGTTTCGTCCCAGATGATCGCCTTGCTCAAGCTGCCCTGGCGGACGACGCCAACGACCTGGCCGAGGTTGTTCATGTCGGCGGGTGTGAACTGCTCGGTGCCGGCGATGAATGGAATGTCCACGCGCGTGCCGTCGGCCTTGCGGACGAAGGCCTTGAGATATGGCGGAGTGGACTGGCTCACGTAGACCAGCGCGCGCCCGTCGTCGGTGATGCGCTGCGCGATGCCGATGGTCTCGCTGGGCAGGATCGGGATGCTGATCGTCGTGCCGTCGGCGAGCCAGATCCGCGGGCGGCTGAAGCCGGGCGGAATGTTCTCGTAGCCCGCGATGTCGCCGAAGGCGTTCATGCCGTTCGCGGTGGATCGCTGCGAGCCGGAGTTGAGGATCTCCAACGCGGTGGTGGGCGTCGCCCACTTGCTCGCGTGGTAATTCACGAACGTGGTGCCGTTGTACACGGGTGCGGCGCCGACGACCGTTCCGTCATTGGCGATGAAGTACGGTTCGACGCTCACGCGTTGACGTTGGTCTGTCCGGGCAAGGCGACGAGAATGCTCTTGACGCCGGTGCCCGGCTCCCAGCGGAATCCGCGAGCGGGGCCAGTCGCTGGCGACGCCGTGGCGATGACCTGGCCGGCGTTGTTGATGCCGCGGGGATCGGAAGTGCCGACTCCATTGACGAGGTCACCCACGTCGAGGACGTCGTAGGTCGGCTGGTCGAAAGCGTTGGAACTCAGGAGCAGCCCCGCTGCGATGCACGCGCGGGATCGAAGCCTGGCGCGAGACGAGACCGCGAACGACGGAACACAAGGCGAACGCATGGGGGTCTCCGTATGTCGACGAGGTGAAGCCAAAGGGATTGATAGCAACCACGTCCCGCGGCGTCCATTGCGACTGAGTTGCATGTTGCAGCCCGCGGCCTCGGCTCGCCTTTGCGCAACCCAAGGCCGCCGAGTATTGTCAAACGAGGGGCCTCGTCACGCGCAGACCAGCGCGTTGTACGCATTGGCGAAGAGCACGAAGTCCGCGTCGTCTACGGAGCTGTCGCCGGTGAGATCGGCCGGGCATCCCGGCGGCATCGCCGGATCGTCGCAAGCGAGCAGGTTGTAAGCGGTGGCGAAGATCACGAAATCGGTGTCGTCGACGAAGTCATCGGCATTGAAGTCCGCGGGGCAGCCGCAGATGGTGATCGGATCGCCGGTCTGGCCCACGGCGGTCTCGCCCGCGGGGACGCAGAGCGTGAAGCCGTCGCTGAAGTGCACCGTGAGCGTCTGGCCGGTCGGATTCCACGCGACGTAACGGCGCACGCCCGACTGCTCGAACACCGCGTAGTGCGGCGTGTCGGCGGTGATGCTCGCGTTCACAGGGCCGAACGTCGCGAGCGTGCGGATCCAGTGGTAGGTGCGGGCTCGGGAATCGCCTTCCTCGACCTGGTAGTTCGGGGTCGCAGTGAGACGCGTGAGCGCCTGCGCGGGATCGGCGGTCGCGAGTGCGGACCAGTTGATGCTCTGCCACGAGGTCGGGTTTCCGCCGGTCTGTGACAAGAGCAGATTCCAGTTGTCGATCATGGACTGGCGTTTGTGCCCGAGGTAAAGCGAGGCGGGGGTGATGGGCAGGAAATTGATGCCGTGGATCTTCGCCGGATCGGCGGTGAACCACGTGGCGTAGTCCATGCTGTCCGACCAGACGATGCCGGCGACGGGGCGAGTGACGCCCGCGGGGAAGACCGCGTCGTCGGCGTCGAACCAGTACTGCTGGATCGACGCTTCCTCCGCCGCGAAGAGGTACACGCCAAGGTCGCGGAGTGCGGTGTTGCCGGTGACGGCTCCCCACAACGCGACGCCCGACGCGGCGTTCATGGCCTCGGACGACGACTCCTGGTTGTTGCCGGCGGCGAAACTTGCATGGCCCGCGGCCCAGGAGTGACCCGCGTAGGGATCAAAGTTGCGGAGCACGGGGAAGCGGGTGTCGGTGCGATCCCAGTTCGCGAAGTCCTTGATGATGAGTTCGATCATCGGCGCGAACGATGCGGCCCAGGCCGGGTCGTACTTGGCGACGATCGCGGCGGCTTGCACGAAGTAGCCGTAGTGAAAGTGGTGGTCGTTCATCTCGCCAGCGAGGCCGAACGAGCCGGGGTTGCCGAGCAGGGTGTTCCAGTTGGCGCGATACGCGAAGGCACGGTCGGCGCCGCTTGAGCCAGGTTGGTCGAATCGGATCCAGTCGATGCGGGCGAGCTCTCCGGCGTAGGGCGTGCTGCAGATGACGTAGAGATCGTGCACGCCGTTGTTGCCGCTGAGGGCGGCGAGACCGGCGCTGTTGATACCGAAGTAGCCCTCGACCCAGTTGTTGATGCCGCCGGTGCCGCCGATGCCGCCGCCGGCGATGACCGGGCCGGTGAGCGAATCGAGGCGGACTTGGATCGAGCCGCTGCCGCTGCTGCCGGAGGCGAAGCGGACGGTGAGGCGATTGGGCACGCCGGTGCCGAAGTTGACATTCGAGAGTTTGAAGTAGTCGGTGCCGCCCCAGTCGAGCGCGGCCTGTCCGGTGTCGCTTGGGCCGACGACGACGCCGGAGCCTTCGGTGAAGGTCTCGGCCTGCACGGGTGCGAATGCGGTGTTGCCGCTGTTGGGTCCAGGGCCGACGCTGAGCCAATCGCCGAGCTGATCCTTCAGGAACCCGAGAAAGCGGGCCTTGGCGGCGGTGTGACCGACCTGATCGGCGAGCAGGAGCAACTGCCCGACGCGGCCATAGTTCTTGCCGCTGCCATACGTGTCGGACGCCGGGTTGAGATTGGACTCCTGGTACGCCTGGTTGACAAGGTTGTAGAGCGCTGCCTGATCGACGCCGCTCGAAGAAGGCAGTTCGGGGAGAATGCCGCGATAGGGATAGGCGACAGTGAAGGCGTTGGCTCGAGCGAGCTTCATCTGGCCCCGGGCGGTGGCGAACGTGCCGCTCTCGGTGGCCTGCGTGCTGTTGAGCCACTGGTGGCGATAGAGCGCGACCAGCGGGCGAGTCTCGGCGCATTCCTTCACCTGGGTCTGGAAGTTGAAGGTGGCGTTGATGGTCGAGGGCTGGGGCTTGTACTCCCACGAGACCGTGCCGCCGGTGACGAAGACGAACGCGTGGGCGGCGGCGAGATTAACTGCGGCCGTGGTGGCCGCGGGAAGGAGCGCGACGGAGAAGTAGTTCTTTCCGCCGAGCGAAGAAGTCGCTTGCGTCGAGGTGACGGACCACGTCGCGCCGGCGGGCGCGCAGAGCGCATAGGCCTGTCCGCCGATGGTGATGCCGATGATGTTGCCCTGATTCGAGAAGACCGAAGCCGAGCCCGCAGCGCTGCGGAAACCGACGCGTGCGTTGCCGCCGGAGACGGTGGCGTAGACGATGGGGAGACCGTGGCCGAGGGTGAAGTCGATGGAGCGCGACGCATCGGCGAGGCGAGCGGTGACGGTCCAGTCGCTGGCGCTGACGACGCGGACCTCGGTCGCGTTGAGACCCTGTACGCCAATGGTGAGGGCCTGCTTGGAATCGGTGAAGAGATATCCGTAGCCGGTGTCGCGGAGCGTGGGTGATGCGACATGACCGATGCGTATGCCGTCGTTCGCGGCCCGCGCCGAGAGTGGGTGCGGGTGCATGGTTTCGCCGAAGGTGGCGGCCGCGTAGCGCGGGTAGATAAGGCTCGACCACCACTCGTTGGTCTGCACCGGGCCGGTGAAGCCGGGGACCACGCGGGGCGAGACTGCGGCGCCGTCGGAGTTCGAGGGAACTTCCTGGCCCGTGGGGACGGAGGCGTAGTAGCTCCCCGAGCCGGCGGGAATGACCGTTTGGGCGGATGCGAGGCCTCCGACCACAAGTGCGCAGAGCAATGCGGCGGGGCGGCAGATCTTCATGAGCGGAACCTCCGGCACGCTCGACGTCTTATCGGCTTGGGGCCCGAGAGCAGGCGTCGCTGTGTGCGATACGAACAGATTACAGCCAGTTCGGCGATGGGCAAGCGTTCGGTTCAGGAAACAAAAGAACACGCGGCAGTTTCATGCCGCTTGCTGATGTTCCACTGATCGGGATTGTGTGTGCCGCCTTGAAAGCGTTCATCAAGGCTCGACGCGGGCGCGGAACACTGGCTTCCCGCCCTTCATCTCCACGATGACCGCAGGCTTCACCGCGTCTCGCTTCTCGTTGATCGTGATCGTGCCGGTGACGCCCTTGAAACCCTTGGTGCTGGTGATTGCTGCGGCGAGCTTGGCGCCGTTGGTGCTGCCGGCGCGAGTGGCCGCGTCGGCGAAGATGCGGGCCGCGTCGTAACCGAGAGCCGCGAGGCCGTCGGGCGTCTCACCGAACTTCTCCTTGTACTTCTTGACGAAGCTCTGGATCTCTTCGGTGGGCTGATCGGCGGCGTAGTGGTTCGAGTAGAACGAACCTTCGATCGCGGCTCCGCCGTTCTTGGCGAGGTCGGCCGAGTCCCACCCGTCGCCGCCGAGCAGCGGCATGGTCATGCCGAGCTTGCGGGCCTGGATGGCGATGTTGGCCACGTCGGTGTAGTAGCCGGGGATGAAGAGAATCTCGGCGTTCTTCTCGCGGATCTTGGTGAGCAGCGGGTTGAAGTTGCTCTCGCCCTTGGTGTAGGCCTCGACGGCGACGACCTCGCCGCCCATCTGCTTGAAGTTCTTCTCGAACTCGTCCTTGAGGCCGACGGAGTATGCCGCGGCCTGATCGAAGAGGATCGCGGCCTTCTTGACCTTGAGGTCGCTAAACGCGAACTTGGCGCAGGCGTAGCCCTGGAAAGGATCGATGAAGCAGACGCGCGAGATCATGTCGCCGACGGCGGTCACCTGCGGGTTGGTGCTGCTGGGCGTGATCATCGGCACGCCGAACTGCTGGGCGACGGGCGCACCGGCGAGCGTGACGCTGGAAGCAACTTCGCCCAGCACGCAGACGACCTTGTCGCTGGTGATGAGTTTGGTGACGACAGTGCCGGCTTTCTCGGGCTTGCCCTCGGTGTCCTCCGAGATCACTTTGATCGTGTGGGAGGTGCCGCCGATGTTCACGCCGCCCGCAGCGTTGATCTCCTCGACCGCGAGCTTGATGCCGTTGTCGGTCGAGCGGCCAAACGTGGCCTCGGGTCCGGTAAGCGAGCCGTAGTGTCCGATCACGATCTCGCTCGCGGCCGGCTTCGCCGCCGGCGCGTTCGTCGCGGCGGGTGCCGACTTGTTGGCGTTCGAGCTCGAGCTGTTGTCGCACGCGCCGAGCAGTGCTGTGAGGGCCACGCCGGCGGTCAGCGTGAGCCGATGGATGAGCGAGGTCAAGGGGCGAGCCGCGAGGGTGGACATGCGATGGATTCCGTGTGGATGGTGCAGGAGCGACGAGCGGAATCGCCAGAGGGCGATTCCAGCGGGGCGAAGTCTATCGGACTTTGCAAGGTACTGCCGTCCATGACCGGCCCGGGGAAATCATCGGAGGCCGCCGCCACCTATTGGCAATTTCGTCGATCTGCTGGCAAGCGTGCGGGATCGGATTGACGCACCCGAAATTGGCGGCGATATTTACAACCGGGTCGGGGGACACGGGGATTGTTCCATTTAGATCGGTTTTTGTTCGCCCGCCAAGGATTTCGGCGTGCCCGCCTGTGCCTCGGCCAGTCGGTGCCGCCGGGTTCGATGATGGGTAGCCTGCAGGAGCGTGTTCATGATTACTCGGGATTGGTGTCGCGCGGCCGGAGTTGGCTTGGTTCTGGTGCTCGCTGGTGCGGCGATCGCGCAGCCCAGCAGCGTCGAGCACACGTTTAACGCACAGACGTTCGGCGAAGTCAGCGGCGTGACCCAGCGCGAGCCCGATGTGCCGCGCGAGGGCGAGATGGTCGATCTGTACCTCCGCGTCTCGTTCCAGTTCAGCTACGACCGCGTCGCCATCTATTACACGACCGACGGGACGGAGCCCAGCGGCTCGTTCGGTACCGGCAGCGGCACGACGCAAGTCCTCCGCAATGACCTCGGCTCGATTTCGTTCCTCCGTAACGAGAACTCTGGCGGCACGCGCGACTGGTGGAAGGCCACCCTCCCCGCCGGCTCGCGGAACTTCAACCAGACCGTCAAGTACAAGATCAGCGCCTGGAAGCCCTTCGTCGGCGGCGAGGTCTTCGCCAACGGCGGCAACTCGTACACCTTCGCGAACAAGATCGCGTGGCCCGGCGCGGGCGCCGGTCAGCCCAGCCCGAGCGCGGGTTACCCGCCTGTGTCGTTCTGGAAAGAAGAGGCCATGTTCGGCAACGGCTATGTCGCAGGCATGATCGACCAGAACGGCACGCTCTACGACATCATGTTCCCGACCACCGGCGGCGTGCAGGGCGTCGGCACCCGCAACGAGGGCTATGTCGGCGGCAACGATACCTTCCCGCCCAACCTCCCCAGCGGCTGGCGCGGCCAGATGCACGTCAACCAAGCGATGGTCGGCATCCGCCCGGTTTCCACCGGCGTCACGCACTGGCTCAGCAACCCCGTTGGCAGCAACTCGTTCACGAACGTGGCCCAGGCGTACAACCCGACGTCGAACACGGTGATCACGAGCCAGACGCTCTCCGCCAGCGGCAACAACATCGCGCTGCAGCAGTTCGATTTCGCTCCCATCGGCATCACCTTCCCCAACGACAACGGCGGCAACGCCCAGCGCCACATCTACGTCAAGCGTCTGACCCTCACCAACAACACCGGCAGCGCTCAGGATGTGAATCTCTACTACTACGTCGATCCCGCTCTCAACGGCGGCGACAACTACGACGCGATGTTCGTCGACAGCACCCGCAAAGCGATGGTCGCGTTCGACAACACCTTCCGCAACGTCACCGGCACGGGCATCGGCTTCTCCAGCCCCAACGAGTACAACCCGACCACCTTCCCCGGCTTCGACAAGAACATCAGCCTCTACCTCGCGAGCGCGATGAAGCAGGTGAACGCCGGCGGCACGCTGGTGCAGACCGCCACTGACTTCTGGCGCGACACCTCCGCCGACAACGGCCAGGGCTGGATGGCGATGCGGGTCAACCTGCCCGTCGGCACACCCGTCACCGTCGACCTCATGATGGTCGGCGTCGATGATCGCTTCGCCGGCGCGAGCGCCACGTACAACTTCAAGGCCGCCAACGTGGTGGACTGGTTCTACGCCAACAACATGGGCACGGTGCTGAGCGCTACGGACGCCTATTGGGCAAACTGGCTCAACAGCGGCACCACCATCGACTTCCCCGACGACCGGTACGACACGCTCATGCGGCGCGGGCTGCTCGCCACGGCGTTGCATCAGAGCACCGAGACGGGCGCGATCGTCGCCGGCTACCACAACGGCGCGTACCTGTACGCCTGGCCTCGTGACGCGATGTGGGCGGCGGTGACGCTGCTCCGCGCCGGTCACATCGCCGAGGCCGAGAACGCGATGCGCTGGATGCGCGACGTCTGCTACCGCGATGTCGAGCCCGGTTTCGGAAACAACCCCATCACCGGCCAGCCCTACAAGGGCTTCTGGAAGCAGAAGTACAGCACCGATGGCTACACGGTCTGGGGCGCGCCCCAGATCGACGGCACGGCGGTCTACCCCTGGGCCCTGTGGTGGCACTACAAGATGCAGGGCAATGACAGCTACCTGAACTCGCACTACGCGGCGATCTGGGACGCCGTCAAGGCGATGACCACCGACTCGAGCGACTCGCGTCTTCGCTACGAGGAGGCCTTCAACCTCGTCTACTCCAACAACCTCTGGGAAGACAGCTACGACACGTTCATCTTCAGCAATGCCAACGTGATCCGCGGCCTGCGCGACGCCTCAAACATCGCCAACCGACTCGGCCGTCCGGGCGATGCGTCGTACTTCAACAGCCTCGCCGACACGATTCAGGGCGGCCTCAACGCACGCCTCGATTGGAACGGCGAGAACACCGACGCTTCCCAGCTCGGCATTGTCTATCCCTTCGAGACTCACGTGCCGATCGACAGCCGCGCGACCAAGGTGGTGGACCGCATCAACGGCGTCGCCACCGACCGCTTCGGTAACAACCACCCGCTTATCCGCTTCGGTGGTTTCCCGAACGATCAGTACGGCTGGACCGACCTCGTCGATCGCTACTGGGGCGACGGCTACTGGGGCGGCGGTCAGCCCTGGGGCGGCGGGCCTTGGTACCTCACCACGATGTGGTACGGCTGCTACTACGCGATGCGTCAGGACTACATCGCCGGCAAGGGCGACATCGACAACCACAAGTACCGGCTGGACTTGCTGGTCGATCGTCTCGGCCCGGTTGGTTTCGGCGCCGAACAGGTGGCTCCCAAGTTCGTGAACGCCGGTCTGCCCGGCTCGCTGCTCTACCCGGGTCAGAACGATTTCGTGCTGCAGACCGCGTGGCCCAACGCGTGGGAGAGCATGTCGTTCTTCGTGGACTCGCTCTTCATGTTCCTCGGCTACGAGCCCAACGCCGGCACCAACACCATCAAGGTCCGCCCCAAGCTGCCCACCGCGTGGCCGACCATCACCTACAAGAACCTGGAGCTTGGCTCCAAGAGTGTGGACCTGACCATCAGCGAGAACGCCGCGACCAAGCGGTACTCGCAGAAGCTCACCAACAACTCCGGCGGCGCGATCACCTTCAACACCGTGATCCGCGTGCCCAGCACCGAGACGGTGGTGGGGGTCTATCGCAACGGCGTGCCGACCGCGTATACGTACTCCGGCGCGGGCGCGTTCCAGGTGTTCATCACCAACGCGATCGAGACCGGCGCTGGTGACGCCACGACCTACACCGTCGTCACCGGCTGTCCGTGTGACCTGAACGGCGACACCGTCGTCGAGGACAGTGACTTCGTGATCTTCGCGAACGCCTACAACCTGCTCGACTGCACCGATCCGTCGATGCCCGCCAACTGCCCGGCGGACTTCAACGGCGACGGCTTCGTCGACGACGCGGACTTCGTGATCTTCGCCGACGCGTACAACGCTCTGCTCTGCCCGTAACGCGCCCGAATCTGACCACGCACCCCACACGCCCCGGCCTTCGTGCCGGGGCGTTTTCCTTTGGGACGCGGGAGATGCCCGCGGAGCGGAGAATTCTCAGTAAACGCGTGAGGGTTGTGCCGCCAAAGCCTCGCTCGTGCTTCCAGTGGGTGTCCTCCCCTCAGGAGCTCGATCATGTTTCGCCCGCACGAGCTTCGGCCAGAACAACAAGGCGTACAACGCCGGCCCCGGCAACATCCTGTGCGGCCGCAACAACGTTTCGATCTTTCGCAACTACTTCGTCTTCAACCTGCCTGCGAACCTCGTGCCTGCCGGGCAACAGGTGTTGGCGGCACAGATGATCGGGAAGCTGCCTTGGAGAGGCTATCTCAGCGTCGATCCGACCGAAACATGGACGCTCTTTGACGTCAGCCCGGCGAACTACGCGGTGCTGGTGAACGAGGGAGCTTCGATTGAGAACCGCGTCGATATCTTCAACGACCTCGGGGCTGGCAAAGACTACGGCAGCCGCATCATGTCGATCGCCGACGAACCCGCGCCCAACACCGTGCCGGGACTGGTGACCGTGACGCTCAGCAAGCCCGCCTTCCTGACTGACCTTGCCTCAAGGCTCAGCGCCGGGTCGATCGCCATCGGCGGCAGCATCACCACGCTGACCAGCACGACGTCGCAGATCGTGTTCGGCTTCACCGGGTACGACTCGAGCAACGGCGGCCGGGCGACTCTGAAACTCACGATCGGTGCGCCGCCGTGCGTTGGTGATCTGAATGCAGATGCGGTGGTCGACGACCTGGACTTCCAGATCTTCGCCATCGCCTACGACATTCTGGATTGCACGGACGCCGCGATGCCCGTGGGTTGCCCCAGTGATCTGAACCGTGACGGCCTCGTCGATGATCTGGACTTCCAGCGTTTCGTGCTGTCGTACGACGCGGTCATCTGTCCGTGACGAAGATAAACGTCCGAGAACGACCTTTGCGGCCTTGACACGCCGAGTACGCTTCCCTTCTCGAGGGGAGATGCCCGTCGCCGAGCGTCGCGCTATCTCCGCACTTTGGAGCAATCCGATGACGAGGCAGACTTTGGCAATTGTGGCTGGCAGCGTGATTTCTTCGGCGGCAATGGCCGCCAATATCCCTTTCTTCAACTCCGGATTCGAACTTCCGCTCATGAACCCCGGGGGGTACACCACGACCGTCCCACCGGGCTGGGTCTCGCTCAGCCCGTCAGTCAACATGGGGGTGTGGAACCCGCAGGGGTGGGGCGCGTACACGCCGGACAAGTACGTTGGTGCCCAGATCGGCTACATCAACTGGGGCAAGCTCGAGAAGCGCATGCCGTCGGTCATCAAGGGCGACAGCACGTGGGCGCTGCGCTGGAAGGTTGGGCGTCGTCCTGGCTTTAACGGCGGGCTCACGATTAAGTTCTTCGCGGGCGACATCCTGATGGGGCAGCAAGTGGACACGCTGGCGACGCTCCCGACCGACGGGACATTCGCGGAGCGCTCGATCGAGTTCTATGTGCCGCCGGACAGTCCCGCCATTGGCCTGCCGGTGCTGTTCACGCTCGAGAAGACGATCGGGACGCAGGCGAACTTCGACGATTTCCGGCTGGAGTCGTCCGATCCCGGCCCGGCCTGCCCGGCGGACCTGAACGATGACGAAGCCGTCACCGACGAGGACTTTCAGTTCTTCGTGCAGCGGTACAACGAGGTTTTCGCTCAGCCCGACGGCAAGGGCGATCTGAACTTCGACGCAATCGTGGACGACTTTGATTTCCAGTTGTTTGTGGTGCAGTACAACGTTCTGGAATGTCCGCAGTAAGCGAGCGGGATCGAGGCTTGCAGCCATGGGCAGCGTCGCGGCGGGTAGACGTCCGAGAATCATCGGACGTGTGGTTTTGTTCGCTGAACGCGTCGAACAGCTTGGCGAGACGGCCGCGCTCGTGGAGAATCAGTTCATGCTCCGGTTCGCCGGAGCATGAAGAAGGGCGTGATGGTCTGTAAGGGCATCAAATTGGCGTGTGCGTCCGCTGCCTTCGTGGCGGCGACATGGGCGTCGGCCGGGATCACCTACTACGGCGTACCGACGATCCGGTGGGGACTGGTGGGCGGCGCGATCGGCGTCGGCAACTGCACGATCGAGTCCTTCGAAGACGTGAATCTCGAGCCGGGTTTGCAGGTCTTGTGGGAGTCGCCTGCGGGAAATGTGGGACCGACGAGCACCCTGCCGCAGACGTTTAACCCGTCGACCGACGACGCGTTCGGGAGCGCGTTCGCCGGGGGCAATTACGACGGCACCAAGTGCCTGCTGAACGTCCGCACCAACCGCACGTTCACCTACGGCGCGTCATCGAACTACGGCGATGTAACGTTTCTGTTTGACCCGCCGATCAAGTACTTCGGTGTCAGCCTGCATCAGTCCGAACTCTCGCCCCGCGTGTTCATCAATGGCGTCGAGAAGGGCACCGTTCAGGCCCTCACCGGCCTGTCCCCAGGTAGCACCAGAATCGGCTACATCCTGATCAAAGCCGACGGCGCGGACACCATCTCGTCGGTGAAGTTCAAGAACGGCGTGAACCCTTCCGGAGACGGCTTCACCTTCGACCACCTCGCTTTCAGCACCGAGGCCAACCCGACGTTCATCGCCCAAGGCTTCAAGCCCGCCGATTGGGGCATCGACGACTCGACCCTCGGAGTGGCCGGTGCTTCCATCGAGGACTTCGAGGACGCGGCGCTCGTCGGTGGGTTGTCCGTCGCGTGGGAGGCCCCGGCGGGCGACATCGGCCCCGTTACGGTGCTCCCGAATCTCTTCAATCCAAACACCGACGATCCGTTCGGCACCGCGTTCATCGGCGGCAACTGGGACGGCGTCCGGTGCCTCGTCAGCGCCCGCGGCAATCAGTCCTTCAACTACTCCGCGGGTTCCAACTGGGGCGATGTAGTGCTGAACTTTGACCCGCCGCAGCGGCGGGTTGGATTCAGCGTGCAGCAGATGGACCAGGCCACGCGTCTCGTCGTGAACGGCCGCGACGCCGGCGATTTCTCGGGAATCTCAAACCTCAGCTTCAACGGCGCTCGTCAGGGATACGTCCGCCTCGATGCCAAGGCCGGGTCGCGGATCGCCAGCGTGCGTTTCGCGAACGGACGATCCGGCTCCTTCGGCGACGGGCTGGGCATCGATCACGTCGCGTTCGGCGGCGGATGTCCGCAGGATCTCAACGAGGACACCTTCGTCGATGACCTCGATTTCCAGATCTTCGTGCTCGCATACAACATCCTGGATTGTGCCGACGCTGGCATGCCGGTCGATTGCCCTTCGGACATGAACCTCGACAGCGTTGTCGATGACCGGGACTTTCAGATCTTTGTGATCGGGTACAACGCCGTACTGTGTCCGTGACCCCGCTTCAGGCGTGGTTCGCTCGTATCTCGTTCATTCGTATCTTCCTGTGAATCGCTCACACCGAGGGAAAGCATGCTTCATCAGGCTCGTCGTCTATCGCCATTGATGGGTCCTCGGCGTGGCGTCGGGATCGCCCTCGCGGCGGGTTCGTGCGTCGCGTTGTCCGCACTTGCCGGTCCGCCGACGTTCACCCTCACGGGCACGGCGCCGGGTGACGTGTTCAACTTCTTCCGGGCCGTGAACTTCGATGCCTCTCGCATCGCGGCGTCCGGCGCGCCGGGAATCGGGTTCAACGGACGTGCGACGCTGAAGAACTTCGACGCGGATGTTCCGCCGTTCTCACTTGGGGTTGCTCCGGGCGCAACGTTCAGCGATGCGGACCACATCACCGGCGACGGTCTCATCGTGTTCGGACGAGGCAGCACGGGCACATGGGTGTACGCGCTGCCCGGCCCGATCGTGCCGCTCACGGGCGGTTCGCTCACTGACATCTCACGCGACGGTACCCGCAAGCTGTGGAACGGGTTCTCCTCGCCTGGGCGCCAGGTCAACGCCGGCCCGATCACGTTTCTGCCGGACGTGAGTCCGTTCCTGCCCGAGACGCGTGCGGTCGCGATCTCGCCCGATGGCGATCAGGTCGTCGGCTACGGCCGCAACGTCATTTCCGGCGGCGGCTACGGCGATCCCGACATCGTGCAGGAGGCCGCGGCGGTCTGGGACGTCGGCACTAACTCATGGACGCAGTTGGGCGTCCTCGCGGGCGAGAAGAGCCGCGCGATTCGCATCTCCGAGGACGGGTCCGTCATCGTCGGCGAGTCCGACGCGAACACGCCCTCGTTCTCGCTCGTCACGCGGGCGTGGGTGAAGACCGGAGCGGGGCCGCTCGTCGATCTCACCGCGCCGATCAGCGAGGAACTCGAGGGACGAATCCTCGACATGTCCGACGACGGATCGGTCGTCCTGATGACCGTCGGTGGCGTGGCGTACCTGTGGGACGCCGTGATCGGTGCCCGGCGGGTGGACGACGTGCTGGAAGCGTTGAATCACCTGCCGCGCAATCTGAGCTTCATTTCGTATGAAGCGCTGTCCGGTGACGGGCGATTCGTTGCCGGCGACGCGGTGACCGGTTCGGGCCATGTCATCGCCTTTGCCGCCCCGATCGTGGACTCATGCTTCGTGCCCATGGGCGGCCTGCCCGATTCGGCAGAACTGCTGGTCAACACCGGCGGCATTGTGCCTGGTCTGCCCGGTCCGACCGTGAGCGATATCCAGAACGCGTCGATCGGTGAGGGCGGGACGGTGTCGATCCAGCTCTTTGCCGCGGGCAATCCGGTGCTGCTCTCGGGCGTGCCTGGCTTCACGCTCGGACCGATCTGCACAATCGGCGGGGCGTCACCGGTGGCGGGCGAGACATTCGCTTCCGTCGGTTCGGGCACGTCGAGGTTCGGTGAGAACGCGGGCTTCATGGGCCAACTCAACCCGTCCGTGACGCAGGGCATCTTCCTCGGATCACCCGCGGGCGGAGTCTCGCTGTTTGCCCGCTCGGGCGATCCAGCGCCGGGAACTCTTGGGACGTACACGTTTTCGCCGTTCGGCGGTCCGCTGTTCAACAACATTGGCGAGGCGGCGTTCTTCTCCGGTCTCTCGACCGGCGGGTTCCTGTTCTTCACCGGGGCACCGGGTTCGGTCGGACCGGTGTTCATCAATGCCGCGACACGGGCGGAGTATCCGACCGGCGCGGGGTTCACGAACGCGACGCTCCTGGGTCTGAACGACAAGGGGCAGATTCTGCTGACAGAAACGGTGTCGCACCCGAGCGTGCCCGCGGACGCCGACGAGGTGCTCATGGTTCGTATCCCGGAATCCAATGCCTCGTGGATCCGCGTGGCGGAGGGACGTCAGGCCCCGGGACGCGCTCCGGGTGTGTTGTTCGGTTCGTTGTCCAACGGGGCGCTCACGGAGTTTGACCGCAACGGGCGCGTTGCGTTCATCAACACGCCGACCGACGGCGTGGAGGGCTTGTTTGTCGAGTCAGACCTTGGGCTGGCCTCGCTGCTCGACGTCGGCGACGAAGTGCCGGGCGTCCCGGGTTCGATCGTCGCGTCCCTCAACGGCTTTGCGCTCGACGACCGCCGCGGCATTGTCGTCAGCCTGAGGTACACGCTCGGCGGTGAGAGCTTTAACGCCGCCTGGGCGTCGGGCACGGCGGGCGAGAACCCCCGCGTGCTCGTGAAGAGCGGCGATCGCGCTCCGGATGTCTATCCGTGCGGCGAGATCGATGCCGTCACTGTCGTAGCGGCGAATCGCAATCAGCAGACGCTCCTGCGTTTGTTCCTCCGCGGGAACACCTACGGGTCTGGCGACTCGGTGCTGTATCTGCACGACCGCGAACGCGGCTTGGTGAAGATCGCTCAGAACGGCCGCACGTTCGACGGCGCGCCTGGCGATCTTCGGATCGTCAATCGGTTCTCGCCGCCGTTCTCTTCGACGAGCTCTCCCAGCAGCGGCAGCCCGCAGTGGCTGGACCATGTCGGGAACGTGCTCACGATCCTCGAGTACACCGACGGCAGCGAGTCGGTGGCGCGGGTTCGCGTGAAGCCCGCCGCGTTCTCATGCCCCGCCGACTTCAACAACGACGGGATCGTTGACGACTCCGACTTCCAGATCTTCGCGGGCGCTTACAACGACTTGGTCGTGCCCCCCGCCGACGGCGTGTGCGACATCAATGCCGACGGGCTGGTCGACGATGCGGATTTCTCGCTGTTTGCGGCGGCGTACGACACGCTCCTGTGCCCCTGAGCCGCAGAGATCGTGCGGGTCGCGCGACCAACGCGCGGCCCGACAAGCAAGCCCGACAAGCAAGATTGAATCAGGAACCAATTTCGCTCAAGCAACTTTCGCTCAAACAACGAGATTGACGAGCTTGCCCGGCACGATGATCGCCTTTTTCACCGGGCGGCCATCGATCGCCTTGAGTACGTCCGGGTGCGAGAGCGCAATCGCTTCGGTGGTCTTCTGATCGGCGCCGGTCGGAACCTGGATGCGGGCCTTGATCTTGCCCTGGATCTGCACCGGGATCTCGATCGAGTCGTCGACGAGCAACTTCTCATCGACGCGGGGCCAATGCTGGTCGCTGCAGCAGCCGCGAGTGGACGTGAGGCCGAGCTTGCCCCAGACCTCTTCGCTCAGGTGCGGCGCCAGCGGCGAGAGCATGATGCAGAACCGCTCGATCTGTTCGGTTGTGAAGGCGCCCACACCCTTCTCCCCCGCGGCGGACATTGCGTCATTCACGAGCCCGATGATCGCGGCGATTGCGGTATTGAACGCCAGCCGTTCGATGTCCTGCCCGACCTTGTGGATCGTGCGGGTGAGGGCCTTTTCCAGCGCCGGGTTCGCGGCGGCCGCGGCACGGATCACTCCGGTCTGTTCGTCGACGAGCACACGCCATGTCCGCTGCAGGAAGCGGAAGAGGCCCGCGATGTCCTTGGTGTTCCAGGGCTTGCTCGCCTCGAGCGGGCCCATGTACATCTCGTAGAGGCGGAAGGTGTCGGCGCCGAACTCGGCGATCACGTCGTCGGGGTTGACGACGTTCTTGTAGCGCTTGCCCATCTTGGTGATGATGGGTGCGACGCTCTCGCCGGTCGCGATCTCGATGAACTTGCCGTCGGAGACTTCCTTCACCAAATCGATCGCGATGATCGTCTTGTCCGCCCGCTGATAGGCGTAGCTGGTGATGATGCCCTGATGGAAGAGCTTCTGGAACGGCTCGGGCGTCGAGATGTAGCCAAGGTCGAAGAGCACGTTCTGCCAGAAGCGTGAGTAGAGCAGGTGGCCCACCGCGTGCTCGTTGCCGCCGATGTAGAGATCGACCGCGGCGAGGCGGCCTTTCTCGCCGCCGCTCATCCAGTACGTGTCCGCGGGTTCGCCAATGAATCGCTCGTTGTTCTTCGGGTCGCAGTAGCGGATGCAGTACCAGCTGCTGCCCGCGCTGCCGGGCATGGTGTTGGTCTCGCGGCGCACGGGCGTCTCGGGGGCGAGCAGCTTCGGATCCACGCCCGCGGCGAACGCGGTCGTGTTTGTCCACTGCTTGGCCTTGGCCAACAGCGGCTGCGGCTCGTTGCTCTCCTCGGGCAGGTAATCCGGCAGCGACGGCAGCGCCACCGGCAGAGACTTGTCGCTCACGGGGTAGTGGTTGCCCTTTTCGTCGAAGACGATCGGGAAGGGTTCGCCCCAGTAGCGTTGGCGGCTGAAGGCCCAGTCGCGGAGCTTGAAGCGTGTCTGCGCCGAACCGATGTTCGTCTCGTCGAGCCACTTGACGATTGTGGGAATTGCTTCCTCAGTGTGCAGGCCGTCGAGCGAGACGCCGGGCAGGCCGTGCTTGGCAGCGCGACTTGAGTTCACGGCGGTGCCGGGGGCGATGCCCGCTTCCTCGCGCCAGGCCTGGAACCCGCGCTTCAGGAAGACCTCGCGGAGCGTTGCAAGCGACGTGAGTCCCATCGACTCAAATGCTTCGAACCACGTGATCCGGATCGCCCCGCGGCCGGACATGCCGATCGCGCCGAGGCTGTCGGGATCGACCGGGCACGATTCGGGATTCGCCGGGTCTGAGACGCGGCGGGCGCGGACCGTCGTCAGCGAATCGGAGAAAGCAGTTGTGCTGCCCGCTGATGAGGTGACAAGGCCGAGGAAGTCGGCCAGTGTCGTCTGCCACGCGCCCTCAGCCATTTCGGCATCGGTCGCGTGCTCGCAGAAGTACTTCATCGCAAGGACGGTGCGAGGGTACAGCACGTCGACGATGGCGAGGCCGAACTTCCGGGCGAACTCGAAATCGCGTTCGTCGTGGGCCGGCACGGCCATGATCGCGCCGGTGCCGTAGCCCATGAGCACGTAGTCCGCGACCCAGATCGGGACCTTTTCGTCGGTGAGCGGGTTGATGGCGTAGACGCCGCTGAAGACGCCGGTCTTCTCCGTGCCCGCCATGCGGTCGGTGTCGGAGGTGTTGCGGGCTTTGGCGACGTAGGCCTTCAGGGCCGTGGCGTCGGTTTCCTTCGACGGATGGCGGAGCACGTGATCGATCAGCGGGTGCTCGGGCGCGACGACCATGAACGTCGCGCCGAAGATCGTGTCGGGGCGCGTGGTGTAGATCGTGAGCGAGAGCGCGGTGTCCGACGAGGGATGTTTCAACTCGCCCAGTGCCTGCGGCGAGAGCGAGTGCGTGTCGATCGCGAAGTCGACCTGAGCGCCGGTGGAGCGACCGATCCACTCTTCCTGCTGCGTCTTGGTCGACGCCGGCCAATCGAGTCCCTTGAGCTGCTCGATCAGGCGGTCGGCGAAGGCGGTGATGCGGAACATCCACTGCTTGAGCGGTTTGCGATAGACCGGGTATCCGCCGCGTTCGCTCTTGCCGTCGATCACTTCGTCATTGGCGAGCACGGTGCCGAGCTTGGGGCACCAGTTGACGGTTTGCTCGCCCAGGTACGCGAGCCGATGGTTGTCGATGAAAACGCGGCGTTCCTCGGCATTCAATTGGTGCCACGCGCGGCCGAGACCGCTTCCGCCCTCAAGCGGTGCCGCGAAGCCACCGAGCGTCGGGCGCACGATCTCGCCGCTGGGGCCGACGAGGAAACTCCCGGATTCGAGCTCGCGGACGAGTTCCGAGATCGGACGTGCGCGGCCCTTGGAGTAGCCAGAGGGCGAGGGGGCGTGGTCATCGAACCACGCGTCGTACAGCCGCAGGAAGATCCACTGCGTCCACTTGTAGTAGTCCTCGTCGATGGTCCCGAACTCACGCGACCAGTCGTAGCAGAAGCCGAAGCGCTGGAGCTGGCGGCGGAAGTTGTCGATGGCCTTCTTGGTGGTGATCGCCGGGTGGACGCCGGTCTGGATCGCGTACTGCTCGGCGGGCAGGCCGAAGGCGTCCCAGCCCATGGGGTGCAGGACGTTGAAACCCTTAAGCCGCTTGTAGCGGCAGATGATGTCGGTGGCGGTGTAGCCCTCGGGGTGACCAACATGCAGGCCGGCTCCGGACGGGTAGGGGAACATGTCGAGGCAGTAGAACTTGGGCTTGCTGGCGTCGAACCCCGGCTGTCCGGGGTTGGGCTGCACAAACGTGTTCTTGTCCTGCCAATAGCCCTGCCAGCGCAGCTCGATCTCGCCTGCCAGTGCCGCGGTGTAGCGGTGCGGAGGGAGCGAGGAATCACCGGGTTTGCCGACGCTGGACGCGACCTGACTCATGGAGAGCAAGGGTAGCGCGGCGGGGCCGCAACTGCCCGGCCGCGCCCGGTCTGATCGGGTTCTGCGATCAAGGGCAGAGCAGATTCTCGTACATCCCCGCAAAGATCACGAAGTCGGCGTCGTCAACATAGCCGTCGCCGTTGAGATCGCTTGGGCAGCCGGCGGGCATGAGCGGGTCGGCACAGTCGAAGATGTTGTACGCGGTGGCAAAGACGACGAAGTCTGAATCATCGACATAGCCGTCGCCGTTGAGGTCGCCGGCGCAGGGGCGCTGGAAGAGCAGCATCTGGAAGAACGGGTTGTTCTTGAGCTTGACGGAGTAGTCCATGGCGGTGTCGCCGCCGTGGTAGGCGACGAGCGTGAAGTCGTAGAGCAGTTCGTACTGCACGCCCATGGTCAGGTTGCCGCTCTGCGTGCCGGCGAATGGTGTGCCGGGCGTCCACAGTGGACCGGGGCCAGGGAACGAAAGCCCGTTGGCGTAGAGCACAGGGCTGCCGCTGGGATAGGGCTTGAGCGTCACGAGCGAGGTGGCGGTGCTGCTGGCGGGCGAGCCGGTCTGCACGATGTTCATGAAGCCGTTGAAGGTGTAGGAGAGATTCGGCACCAGCGGCGTGAAGCGCAGGCCGCCTCGGAGTCCGACCTGTACGCCCGGGCCGTACTGGTACCAGCCAACGCTCATCTCGACGACGTAGGCCAGAAAACCGTTCTGATTGATGTAGACGTTGTGCTTGGACGTGTTCACGAACTGCGAGGGGCCGGTGATCGGCAGGTACGAGGCTCCGTACCACACGAATGGGTTGTTGGAACCGATCGCCTCGGCCTGGATCCACGATCCCGGATCGACGGAGTAGGGCTGCACCGCGCTCGCGGCGGCACCGATCGCGCACATCACCATTCCGATCGTCAACTCCCGAGCCTTCATGACTATCTCCATGTTCGCCTTCGTGCATCCACCCCGGCGGATCACCCAGTGACTTTCCCGCCGAGCCTCGGACCTTGCACCGCTCGTGAGCATGACTGCAAGGAAAAGGCCGTTGGAAGGGCGGTGCTGGTGTGATAGGGGCTTGGGTGGCGGATCGGAAGTCTTTTTCCCATAAGGAACTAGATATTGGGGTCGAGGCGGGAAAAGCGCTTGATCGGATTGTGTTTGGATAGTATCCTAACACAATGCGATCAAGTGGTCCATCCAATCAAAGCCGCGAGGAGTTGGCTGCAGCGATTGCTGCGTTGGAGCGGCCGGGGCACGTCGCGGCTCGTCTCGTGCGGACCGGATGGGACGCGATGGATCGAGTGTTGCTGCCGTTGGAGTCGGCGGGAGTGTGGAGCGGTGCGGGGGGGCTGGCGTGCGGGTGTGTGCATGAGTGGTTCGGCGACGCGGCGGAGCGACCGAACTGGTTGGCGCCGTTGACGGTTCTCAGCCATCTGGCGCGGCGTGCGGCCCGGGCCGCGAGGGATGCGAGTCGCGGGGCCGAGGTTGTCTGGATCGGGGCGCGCTGCTGGCCGTACCCGGTCGCGCTCGCCCGTGGCGACACGCTGGAGCGGCATCTCTTCGTCGATGCGTCGACGAGCGATCAACGGGTGTGGGCGACCGAGCTCGCGCTGCGCAGCGGTGCGGTGGCGTGCGTGGTGGCCGACGCCTCGGGCTTGAAGATGAGCGACTCGCGTCGGCTGCAACTGGCGGCGGCGGAGTCTGGCGGGATCGCGTTTCTCGCCCGCCCGTCCTGGGAACGTCGCGAGCTCTCGGCCGCGGCGACGCGGTGGCTGGTGACGCCTCAGCCCGGGGTGGATTCGACGGTGTTGTGTCCGGATCCGCATTGGAGGCTCGAACTGCTGCGCTGCAAGGGACTGCGGCCTGTTCCGGAGGACGCGCGATCGTGGATCGTGCGGTTAGACCATGCGACGGGTGATGTCCATCTGGTTGCCGATGCTGCCGGTCGATGCGCTGCGCCGACGCGACAGAGCGCCTGACCAGCGCCCCATCCTCATCCTGCGCACCGACGCCCGCAAACGCGTCGTCGCGTGCTGCTGCGAGCGGGCGCGGGCGGCGGGCGTGCGCCCGGGCTTGCCGCTCAGCCAGGCTCGGGCACTGCTCGATGCCGAGCCCCGCAGCGCCGATCTCGATGATCTTCAGCCGCGGCGGATGCTGCGGGTGCTGGCGCTCTGGGCCGAGCGGCTGGCACCCATCGTCGCGGTCGATGACGAGCCGGAGGAGTCGCATGACAAACGTGGACGCGATCTGCTCGACCACGACGCCGCGCTCTCGTACGGCCTGCAGCTCGATGTCGGTGGCTGCGAGGTGGTGTTCCGCGGCGAGGCGAGGCTCGCGTCGCTGGCTCTGCAATCGCTCGCCGCGATGGGCTTTCGTGCCCGTGTGGCGATCGCGCCCAGCGGCGGGAGTGCGTGGGCGTTGGCTCGCTACGGGCCGCGGTCGCCGCTGCGGGTGGATGACGCGGGCGTGCGTGGCGAGCTCGAGCCGCTGCCGATCGAGGCGCTGCGTTTGTCGAGAAGAGTGGTCGACGATCTCGCGCTCGTCGGCGTCCGCCGCGTCGGGGAGCTGTTGAAGCTGCCACGGGCATCGCTCGCCCCCCGCTACGGCGGCGCGGTGCTGCTGCGCATCGATCAGGCGCTCGGGCAGGCCATCGAGCCGCTGCACGCGCTGCGCAAAGAGCCGCCCTTGTGCGTGCACCGAACCTTCGACGGTCCGACCACGCACGCCGAATCGATCGAGCTCTGCTGCCGCCGCTTGCTTGAGGAACTGCTCGCCAAGGTCCATGCCCGAGAGAGCGGCGTGCGCCGGCTCGACGTCACCCTTGGTCGGATCGATCTCCCCGACGAGACGCTCACGCTCATGGTCGCGCGGCCCACGCGGAACCACCGCCATCTCTGGAACATGCTGCGCCCGCGGCTCGAACGCGTCCAACTCGGCCACGGCGTCGAGTCGGTCGCGCTCACCGCGGTGTGGGTCGGGCGATTGACGCACGAGCAGCTCATCACCGATCCCGCTCACGCCGACACGGCGCATCACGCGGACGCCGGCGAACTCATCGACGTGCTGGCGAACCGTCTCGGCCGCGAGCGGGTGCGACGGGCGCACCTGGTCGCGTCGCACATTCCCGAGCGGGCGTCGTCGTCACGCCCCGCGATCGATGCGGAGGCTCCGGAGCCCGCCGCCCTCGCGCCGGTCGTGCGGCCCGCGTTGCTGCTGCCGCGGCCGGTGCCGATCCGCGTCTTGGCGATCACGCCCGACGGCCCGGTCTGCCGCGTCTTCTGGGATGAATCCGGAGGCCAGCGTGAGGGCGATTCGGAGTTGAGCGTGAACGCATGCCTCGGGCCGGAGCGACTCGCGCCCGAGTGGTGGGCCGACGCGAGCGGCGGCGCTCCGAATCGCGACTACTTCCACGTCCGTGACAGCCGCGGGCGATGGCTGTGGATCTTCCGTGAGTCCACCCGCTGGTTCCTCCATGGCGTGTCGGCCTGAGGTGCACAATGCCCGAGAAAGTCTTTCACAAGATCAAGCCGCACCCGATCAACAGCCCGCCCGCGGCGGCGGCGAGCGACGCTGCGCTGGTTACGCATCCGTACGCAGAGCTCGCAGTGACGAGCAACTTCTCGTTCCTGCGCGGCGCGTCGCACCCGGAGGAACTGGTCGAGCAAACTGCGGCGTTGGGCTATCGGGCCGTCGCGATTGCCGATCGCAACACACTGGCGGGTATCGTCCGCGCCCATGTGGCGGCCAGGCAGCACAACGTACAGATCGTGATCGGCTGCCGCCTTGTGCTGATTGAAGCTGTCGGGACCGGAGCGGCTGTGGGGCCGGCGGGGGCCGCGAGCGTGGAGCTTTGTGTCTACCCACAAGACCGCGACGCATACGCACGGCTGTGCACGCTGCTGACACTTGGGAAACGCCGAGCTCCCAAGGGTGAGTGCTATCTCACACTGGATGATGTTGCCGCGCACGCACGCGGGCTGCTGGCCTTGGCGATGCCGCCGGAGACGTTCGGCACGCCGCACGGGGATCACGCGGCGTGGGAGCGTGCGGTGTTTCGGCTGAAAGAGATCTTCGATGACGATCGGATGTCCCTGGCTGCGGTCGTACGGTTCGGGGCACACGATGCTGTGCATCTGGCCGCGCTGCGTTCGCTGAGCGAGCGCAGCGGCGTACCTCTCGCGGCAGCGAACGACGCGCACTACCACGTGCGGCAACGACGGCCGTTACAGGATGTGGTGACGTGCATCCGGCACGGCTGCACGATCCACGAGGCGGGACTGCGTCTGGCGGCGAATGCGGAGCGGCACCTCAAGCCCGGCGACGAGATGGCGAGGTTGTTTGCGAGTATGCCCGGCGCGATCGAGCGGTCGCTGGAGATCGCACGCCGCGCCGCGGGCTTTTCGCTCGACCAGATCAAGTATCAGTACCCCCTGGAGACCTGCCCGCCGGAGATGACGCCGACGCAGTATCTGCGGAAGTTGGCGTACGAGGGGGCGGCGGAGCGGTATGGCGGGGAGGCGTGGGGGTCTCAAGGTGTCAGGTGTCAAGGTGCCGAGGTGCCAAGGGAAGGACAACCCCAACGCGTACTCGCTTCGGATTCGTCGTCACGCGACACCTCGGCAACTCGGCACCTCGACACCTTGCCTCCGATTCCCTCTTCCGTCTCCCACGCTCTCGAGCACGAACTCGCCCTCATCGCCGAGCTCGGCTACGAGACGTACTTCCTCACCTGCCACGACATCGTGCGGTTCGCGCGGTCGCGGGGCATTTTGTGCCAAGGGCGAGGCGGCGCTGCGAACTCAGCGGTGTGCTACTGCCTTGGCATCACTGAGGTGGATCCGTCGCGGTTCAAGCTGCTGTTCGAGCGGTTCATCAGCCGCGCCCGCAAGGAGCCGCCGGACATCGACATCGACTTCGAGCACGAACGCCGCGAGGAGGTGATCCAGTACATCTACGCCAAGTACGGGCGTGAGCGAGCGGCATTGACGGCGGAGGTGATCTCGTACCGAGGGCGCAGCGCGGTGCGTGACGTCGGTAAGGCGATGGGCTTGTCGGAGGATTGCATCGACGCCCTCGCCAAGAACCTGGACCGCTGGCACGAGCCGCCGAGCGAAGAGCGCGTGCGCGAGATCGGGCTCGACCCGCGAGAGCCGACGATCCGTCGCGTGATCGAACTGGCCCACGAACTCGCGGGCTTCCCGCGCCACCTGTCGCAGCACGTCGGCGGCTTCGTGATCACGCAGGCCCCGCTGAGCCAGCTGGTGCCGATCGAGAACGCCGCGATGGAGGACCGCACCGTCATCGAGTGGGACAAGGACGACATCGACGCGATGGGGATGCTGAAGGTGGACGTGCTGGGGCTGGGGATGTTGACGTGTGTGGGGAAGTGTGTGCGGATGGTGAATGAGAGAGGTGCCGAGGTGTCGAGGTGTCGAGGTGCCGAGTGGGGCGGTAGGGATTCCGCCACGGAGATTGCAAAGGAGCATGGCGATGAGCGCGATTCACTCGTATCGGGACTTGACGGTCTGGCAGAAGAGCAAGCAAGTGTGCAAGCTTGTGTATCGAGCAACGGAGAAGATGCCAAAAGCAGAGATGTTCGGCCTGACGTCGCAGATGCGACGTGCGAGCGTCTCGATTCCGTCCAACATCGCCGAGGGCTACAACCGCAAGACGACCGCGGAATACATCCGCGGCTTACGGATCGCCAGCGGCTCCCAGGCGGAGCTGTCCACGCAGCTCGAGATCGCGTCGGAGCTGGGACTTATCAATCCAGAGCCGGATCTCCAGGCGATGCTGCAGGAGATCGACCGCATGCTCTTCGCTCTGATTCGCAAGCTCGAAGCCCGGCAGACGAAGTGAAGGACTCTTCCCTTGACACCTTGACACCTCGACACCTCGGCACCTCTCCCCCGCTCACAACACGCTCCATCCCCCTCGAAGATCCCGCCGTCTACGACATGATCTGCAAAGCCGACACCGTCGGCGTTTTCCAGATCGAGTCGCGGGCACAGATGTCGATGCTGCCGCGGCTCAAGCCCCGGACTTTCTATGACCTCGTGATCGAGGTCGCGATCGTGCGGCCCGGGCCGATCCAGGGCGGGATGGTGCATCCGTACCTGCGCCGGCGCGAGGGCAAGGAGCCGGTGACGTATCCGAGCCCGGAGGTCGAGGGTGTGCTGGGGCGGACGCTGGGCGTACCGCTGTTTCAGGAGCAGGCGATGCAGCTGGCGATCGTGGCCGCAGGCTTCACGCCCGACGAGGCCGACGGGCTGCGCAAGTCGATGGCGGCGTGGAAGCGCAAGGGCTCCGGGATCTATCAGTACGGCCAGAAGCTGATGGACGGCATGATCGCCAAGGGCTATCCGCGCGAGTTCGCCGAGCGCTGCTTCGAGCAGATCAAGGGCTTCAGCGAGTACGGCTTCCCGGAGTCGCATGCCGCGAGCTTTGCGTTGATCGTGTACTACTCCGCGTGGCTGAAGCGCTACCACCCCGCGGCGTTTGCCGCCGCACTGATCAACAGCCAGCCGATGGGGTTCTATCAGCCAGCCCAGATCGTCCGCGACGCGCAGGAGCACGGCGTGGAGGTGCGGGGAGTGGATGTGAACTGGAGTGGGTGGGACTGCTCGCTGGAAGCAGAGAGTGACACAGTGACACAGTGGCAGAGTGGCAAAGTGAATACATGCGGAGCGATGAGTGACTTGGATCGGGATATCGCAGCTGCTGCGCCACTCTGCCACTCTGCCACTGCGACACTTGTCACGCCCGCCCTCCGCCTCGGTACCCGCCTCGTCAAAGGCCTCGCTCAAGACGACGCCGACCGCGTCGCGGCGGCGGTTCGGCAGCACGGACCATTCCGCGATGTGGACTCACTCTGGCGTGCCAGCGGCGTGTCGGTGCGGGGGCTGCGATGCCTCGCGCAAGCCGACGCGTTTGGCTCGATGGGGCTGACACGCCAGCAGGCGTTGTGGCAGATCAAGCCGCTGCGGGACGAGCGGCTGCCGCTGTTTGAGGCCGGCGGCTGTGAAGAAGGCTGGTCGCAGGATCAAGGCCGTTCACCACGGATAGCACAGAAAACACCGAGTGAGGACAGTGTGAAGCAGGACGGAAACGGTGGAGATACAGGGCCGTCTATCGCTTCCTCTTCTCTCCGTGGGGAGTCAGTCTTGCCTGTTGCAGACGCCGCGGCCCTCGCCGCCTTGCCGCCGATTGCGCCGAGCACGCTCGTGCGGCAAGACTACGAGCACGTGGGGCTCTCGCTGAAAGCGCACCCGATGTCGTTCCTGCGAGAAAGGCTTGCAAGCGGTGGGGTTGTGCCCTGCGGAGAGCTGCGCGATCCGCGGCTCTGCCCCCAGGGTCGTCGCCTGCAGGTCGCGGGTCTCGTGCTTGTGCGTCAACGCCCCAGCACGGCGTCAGGTGTCGTCTTCTTCACGCTCGAGGACGAGAGCGGCATCGCGAATCTGATCGTGTGGTCGGACACATTCGAGACGTACCGACGCGTGGCGCGACAGAGCCACATTCTGCAAGTTCGCGGCAAGGTCGAACGGCAGGGTGAGGTCGTTCATCTGCACGTTGATCACATGGAGAGCCTGGATCACGCGCTGCCCGATGTGGAGGTTGCGTCACGCGACTTCCACTAAGCCAACAGAAGAACGGACGCACAATCGCGTCTCGGGGTGCGAGTGTGGCTTGCCGCGGCCGTGCGTCACTCGAACTTGCCGTGCGACTTGATGTCGAAGTCCATCAGCGTCGCCAACGCCTTGGCGTTCTTGTCGCCGACATCGCTGAGGCGCTTCACGAGCCCCTTGGGGTCGTCGCTGGCGATCTCGGCGAGCTTCTTGAACTTGTGGTCGAGGATCTCGTGGAGGTCGACCTTGTCCGGCCCCAAGTGATTGCGGGCGTGGCCGCCGGGGTACATGACGAGACCGCTATCGAACGTGGCGCCCTTATCGTCGGTGACGATCATCGAGGTGGGAATGCCGTCGGGATACTTGGCGTCATACTCCGCACCGCCGTGCTCGAAGGACATCTTGTCCATCAGGCGGCGGGTGAGCGGATCGTGCAGGCTCTTGGCGTCGAAGTCGTGCGGCAGGAGCATCAAGTCCTTCCAGCCGAGCTTCACGCCCTTCTTCGCGCTCGCCAGCTCGAGCGCCTTGCGGAGCATGGTGTTGACGAGGTACAGCATCGAGTGGTCGGCGGACTGACGCGTCTTGGGATCGCGCTTCGCCGGGTCGCCGATGATGCCGAAGGCCGGCTCGTAGGCGCGGACGACGATCTTGTTGATGCAGTCGCCCGTCTGATCTTCGAGCAGGTGGGGGTTGCGGGTGATGAGGTTGATCAGCCCCTGCAGCGCACCAGCCGACTGGTGCTCGTAGAGACCGAGCTTGAAGTGCATGCCCATCACCGCGAAGTCGTCGCCGGCCTTGCCCAGCACGAGATCGAAGGGCGAGGCGTAGGTCTTGGTGCCCCAGCCTTCCTTGGCGTCCGGGATGCCGGTGCCGCCGCTGTGGGTCTTCTTGAAGAGCTGGCCGGGGCCTTCGAAAAGACGGAAGATTGCTTCGGGGTTGCGGAAGATGTCGCGCGGGCCCATGAAGCCGGCCATGGAGCGCTTCACGCTCAGGATCGCGGCCTCGGTGCTGATCGCGGCGGACGCACCCTTGCTGTCGCTGAGCTGCTTGCCGGCGCGGATCGCGCGGAACGGGATGTAGTGGGCGATCACCATGCCGATCGCAGACTCGATCTGCTCCGCGGTCGCGCCCATCATCGCGCCGAACGCCGCCGCCGAGCCGATCGCGCCGTGCACGACGTGGTCGATCTTGTACGACTTGAGCGAGAAAACCTCGGCGAGGCGGCCGCGGATCTCGTCGATGAGCAGCATGCCCTTCAGAGCGAACGCGCCGTCCTTCCCGCGCAGCTGCGCCGCCGCGAGCGCGACCGCGTAGAAGTCGTTGTGCCCGAACTCGCCCGCGAGGTGGTTAAGCTCCGGGTTGTAGCCGAAGTTGGTGCCGTTGCTGTCCCACTCGCGGACCGCCGCGGCGTTGGCGACGATCGCCTTCTCGACCTGCACATCGGTCTTCGAACCGAACGTCGGCACGCCGGAGCGGACCGCAGACTTGGCCCACGGCACACCCGCCATCGAGCCCACGCCGCTCACCGGCGTGGTGTACTGATGTGCCTCGTCACGGAGCAGATTCGGCGCGTTCGTGCCGAGCGCCAGCGCTGACACGCCGCAGAGGCACGCGTCGGTGTGGAAGAGGGCGGTGCGATCGAGCACGGTCTGCGACGGGCGGCCGGTCTTCGCGGCGTCGTCGCTCATGAAGTCGATCGCGTACTGAGCGATGCCCAACGCCTGGTTGGTGTCGGCGGGCAGATGAACGTGCGTCTCTTTGTTGATGGTGAGGGCCATGGTGCTGCCTGATGAAAGGGGCCGTCGGGTGCTGCGGAACAGGGTGCAACAGTACGCGCCGGGGCGATCGGCGGTAGACTGCACCGTCCATCGAGGAGGTTGCACATGCGGCTTGCCAGAAACGCGGCTCGGATCGCGGCGGCGCTTGTTTTCATGGCCTTCTGCCCACACGCCGTCCACGCTGTGGACGAATTGCCTGGCTCGCTCCGCAACGCCCGGGTCGCCCGCCCGGTGCCGCCGGGCGAGGCGTCCCCGTCCCTGACATACCTCGCCGGGGCGCTCACCGATCAGCAAGTTGACGAGCTGCGGCAGGTTGCGCCAAACGTCCGTGTCTTGCGTGCGTCCGGCCGCGACGATGCGATGCAGAAGGCCACGGAGATCGACGGCGTCGAGGCGAGGTTCCTGTCGCCCGAGCTGCTCGCCAAAGCCACCAAGCTTTCATGGACGCATGCTACGAGTGCCGGCGTCGATCGATTCATCGGTATGCCCGCCCTCAAGGAACGACCGTCGATCGTGGTCACAAACTCCCGCGGCGTGCACGGCCCGGCGATCGCCGATCACGCCATGGGCATGCTGTTGTCGCTCACTCGCCGCCTGCCGGAGTATCGCGACGCTCAGTTGAAGAAGCAGTGGGGTGGCGGCGACCGCGACGGTGGACCTCAGGCCGTCGCGCTGCAGGGACGCACCATGCTCGTCGTCGGCATCGGGGGCATCGGCAGCGAGATCGCAAAACGAGCCCACGGCTTCGGTATGCGAGTGATTGCGACCCGTCGCAGCGATACCCCGCCGGAGCCATTCGTCGAACGGGTCGGCAAGCCCGACGAGCTCGCCGCAATGCTGGTGGAGGCAGACGTCGTCGCGATCTGCGTCCCCTTGACCAAGGAGACCGAGAAGCTCTTCGACGCCACGATGATCGGGCGGATGAAGAAGGGCTCATACCTGATCAATATCGCCCGCGGCAAGATCGTCGACACCGACGCGCTGATAGCCGCTTTGAAGGATGGTCGCATCGCGGGCGCGGCGTTGGATGTCACAGATCCCGAGCCGCTGCCCGCAGATCACCCGCTTTGGACGGCCCCGAACGTGCTCATCACGCCTCACGTTGCGGCGGACGGTGAATTGACCGAAGAACGCTGGTGGGCGCTCTATAAAGAGAACATCCGTCGCTTCGGCGCGGGTGAGCCACTTCTGAATTGTGTTGATGTCGCCGCGGGCTATTGACGCTGGCTCGAATCCACTGGCCGGTGCAGCACGCTCGAGACGACCGCTGGCTCACGGCGCCGCGTCGATGATGCCATTGGCAGCAAGGAACGCCCGGAGCGATCGCTCGTATTCGCCGGACTTGCCAGGGAAGTCAAGGTGATCGCATGCAAGCGTCACCAGTGTGGCGTCGGGGCGGATCTTCTGCAGCGCGAGAGCGTGCGAGTACGGGATCACCCGGTCGGCGGTGCCGTGGGTAATGATGACCGCCCCCGCGAGCTTTGGCAGTTCGAGATCGGTCCGGAACGGGTGCTTCACCAGGAACGACGGCACAAGATACTTGCTCGACATCGCGGCCACGCTCGTGAACGTGCAGTCGAGCACGAGCACTGCGGGCTGAACATTTGCAGTGTCGCGCAGACTCGCGGCAACGGCGACCGCGACGCCACCGCCGAGCGATCGACCGAGGTGCACCAGTTTTGTTGGATCAACTTCGGGCCGCTTCAGCGCGTCAGAGATGAACCGTACCGTGTCGCTGACGATCGCTTGCTGTGAAGGCTTCCCGGTTGCACGGCCGTACCCGCGGTATTCGGGCAAAAGCACGTTGCACCCCAGTGAGGCGTACAGCTGTGCGAGGCGGGTGTAGTTGTCGATGATGTCGCCGTTGCCATGGAAGAGCACGACGAGCGGCCCGGGGTTCGATGCCGAGCGGCCCTTTCCGATGAAGTACCATGCCTCGGTCTTCTCGGTGACGGTGAGAGCATCGATGGACGGTGCTTCGAGCCACAGTTGCTCTGCCTCGGGTGGCTTGCCCGTGCCCCGGTGACGGTCAGCGAAATCCGTGGCGAAAATGATCTGATCTTGCACCGTGTACATGAAGCCGCAGTAGGCGGTGTAGCCCGTGAGCGCCGAAATCGCGATCGTCGACAACGCGACCTTCGCGAAGAACCCGTGGCGGCGTTGTCTCGGAAGCCCGATCATCTCCCACAATGTATGGGATTCCGCGGCATCCGTTTCCGGCGGCGTCTGCCGGACGACGCGGGGTCGACATGGCCTCAGCCGCGTCGCCTGCGGTGGACTACGAATACACTCGCATCCCTATGGCGATCATCGTCTTTCAACACGCGGCGGATGTCGGTCCCGGTCGGCTTGGAGTCACGCTCCGCGACCACGGCTTCAAGCTCTCGATCCGGCGGCTCGATCTGCCGCTCGAGCATCCGTTGAATCAGCACGCGCTCGAAGGCTTCGACAAGTCATCGCTGATTCCCAAGGACTTCGACAACATTCACGGCGTCGTCTCGCTTGGCGGACCTCAGAACGTTGGCGAGGATCATGCGTGGATGAAGCCGCAGCTGGAGTTCCTGAAGGCGACCCACGAAATGCAGCTTCCGTTGATCGGGCTGTGCCTCGGCAGCCAGATGATCGCCGCCGCGCTCGGTGGGCAGGTCGGACCCATGGACCGTCCCGAGCTTGGGTTCCACAATCTCGTTCTGAGCCAGGCGGGTCAGACGGACACGATTCTCGCTGGCATCCCTTGGGCCAGCCCGATGTATCAGACACACGGATACGAGGTGAAGCAGGCGCCCGCCGGTGCGGCGGTCCTTGGTTCCAGCAAGGACTGCAAGGTCCAGGTGTATCGGGCCGGCATTCGCACCTATGGCTTCCAGTTCCATCCGGAGTTCGATCGCACGATGATCGAGGCGATCTTGTCGCGCGAGGGCGATTTCCTGGCCCGTACCGGACAGAGCGAGTCCGAGATTCGGGCTCAGCTCGACAAGCACTACGCGCGTTTCAGCGTCGTCTCTGATCGTTTGTGTGTCAATCTTGCGACGTACTTGTTCCCGTTGCAGCGCAAGCTCACGGCTTGAGCCCGTCCCGGCCTCGGCCCGCGTCACCAGATCGTTGTTGCTCGCCCACCGCGGAAAAGGCGCCTCGCGCATGACCACGCTTCGGTTGATGCCGCCACGCGACTACCGCCTCGCACGCGATGTGTGCAGCTACGGCTATTTCCTGCTTTCGCCGAACCGCTGGACCATCCACGAACACACGCTGACGCGAGCCTTGTTGCTCGGCGGGAAGCCGGCGGGAGTCGCCATCTCGCAACCGGGAGCTGAACCGATGAGCGGCGGCGGAACCGAGTTGCTCTGCCGGTTTGACCGCGCTCTGACGAAGCAAGAAATCGCCGACGCCCGTATTCAGATCACCCGCATGCTGCGACTCGACGAGGATGCCGCTCACATCCGCAGTTTTCATCGTGTCGACCCGCGATGGAAGAAGCTCGGTCGAGGCCGCCTCTTCCGTTCCCCAACGCTCTTTGAGGACGTTCTCAAGACCGTCACGAGCTGCAACGTGACCTGGCCGGGGACGGTGCACATGAATCGGCGGCTCGTCGAGGTGCTCGGCAAGCAGTCTCCGGGCGGCCTGAAGACGTTCCCCGATCCCAAGACCATCGCCGATGCGTCGCCGTTGCTGCTCCGCGAACGCTGCCGCGTGGGCTATCGCGACAAACGCATCGTTGAATTGGGCGCGATCTTCGCGAGTGGGGACGCCGCGATTACGAAGATCGAAGACCCGGCGACCAGCGACGACGACCTGCACGAGATCCTGCTCGCGCTTCCCGGTGTTGGACCCTACGCCGCGGCGAACATCATGCAGCTGCTGGGACGCTATTCGCGGCTGCCCTTGGACACAGAGAGTGTCCGTCACGGGCGCACGATCCTGGGTTTCCGGGGCGGGTCGAAGCAGATCATGCTGCGGGTGAAACGCCATTTCGAGCCCTTCGGCGATCAGGCGTTTCGCTCCTACTGGTTCGAGATGTGGCATCACTATGAGTCGATCCACGGCCCGGCTCACACATGGGACCGCGACGCGACTGGCACGGCATTCACCGCAGCAAAGCTCAACGCCGCGATCAAGAAGCTGGGCGAGAAGACGAAGGAAAGGAAAGCTTCCCAAGCCTCCAAACGCGCAAAGACCGCCAAAGCCAACCTCGGGTCGGCGGGCAGTTCTGCGTAGTTGGCTCTGATAACCGGCGACGGCCACGGGGTTTGGGAAAGCTCGGCTGTCGCGAGGTCACGCTGGGGCCGATATCTCCTTCAATGGCGTCACCCTGGCGACATCTCATTCGCGTCAGCAGCCCGGAGGAAACCGTGCGCTGGCTCGAACGCCGCAGCAAGCTCGACGTGTTTGCGTTGTCGCTCTTGGCTCTGATCCCGATCGTGTCGGCCGACCTCAAGCTCGGTCCGTATGTTTCGCTCAGCGTGCTCTCGCTCGCGCCGGTCTTTCTGGTCGCGTGCTTCGGCGGGCGATTGGTGGCGTACACCTACGCCGTGATCGCCGGCGTCTGCTGGTTTGCGGCGGACTACCAGATCTTTCCGCGTGATACCGGGCCGGGCGTGTTCATCTGGGCGGCGTGCTCTCGCATCGGCGCGTTCGTGCTGATGGCCGAGGTCTCAACGTTTGTCCGTCAGTTGCTGAAGGGCCAGGCGGCCCTTGCACGTACCGACGGACTGACCGGTCTCGCCAATCACAGGGCGCTGCGTGAGCAGGCGGCTCGACTCCTCGCGAGTGCACAGCGGCATGCGTCGCCGATTTCCGCCGCCTATATCGACTGCGACAATTTCAAGCAGATTAATGACGCCGACGGTCACGCCGCGGGCGATCAGGTGCTCAAGGCGGTTGCGGGCGTACTGACCAACGGCACCCGTCCGACCGATCTTTCCGCCCGCGTCGGCGGTGACGAGTTTGTGCTGCTCATGCCCGGGACCGATCGCATCGGCGGGCGATTCGCGGTGGCACGTCTGCAGGCCGAACTGGCCAAGGCGATGGAGGGTATCGGCCGGAAGGTCACCTTCAGCATCGGCGCCGCGACGTTTGATGCCCCGCCGTCGAGCGTCGACGAACTGCTGGCCCGGATCGACGAGTGCCAATACCGCGCGAAGAAGAGCGGCAAGGACCGTTTCGTCTATCACGCCGCCGCGTGACGATCCACGCTAGCCTCTGGCACCATGGCCTCGGCTCCGCAATCACAGCCGGCGCGGATAGCGCTCGCGCACGACTGGCTCGTCGGCTATCGGGGCGGCGAAGGCGTGCTCGACTGTCTTGCGCGCCTCGTCTCGGATGAGTACAGGCCCGGTAGGCTCTACGCGATCTTCGATGACGGGCGTCCGCTGACACCGGCCATCGACGCCTTCCCGCATCGGGTCTCGTTGCTCAATCGTGCCCCGTTGGCCACGCGGGCGCGGCGCTGGCTCCTCCCGCTCTATCACCTGGGCGTGGGGCACCTGTCATCGATGCTGACAGCGGACGACGCGAACGAACGCGTAGACCTGCTGGTCTCCACGTCCTCCGCGGCGGTGCACGCGATCCGCCCGCCGCGAAACGTCCCGCACTTGTGCTATTGCCACTCGCCGCCGCGGTATCTCTGGCACCTGGGCGAGCAGTACTCCGGTGGCTTGATGGGCGTGGGATTGCGGGTGTGCTCGCCGGTGCTTCGGCGGCTCGACGCCCGCGGGGCGGCACGGGTCACGCGATATCTCGCAAACTCGACCCACACGCGGGAGATGATCCGTCGCTTCTACGGGCGCGACGCCGAGGTTGTGTTTCCGCCGGTGCGGACCGACTATTTCACGCCCCGTTCCGATGCGACCGATGCCGCACTCAGCGAACCAGAGCGGCGGACGCTCGACGAGCTGGATCGGTGGGCATCGGACCGCGGCGGACAGTATCTTCTGTGCGCTGGCGCACTCGAGCCGTACAAGAAGACAGATCTTGCGATGGAGGCAGCGACCCGGGCCGGGCGTCCGCTGGTGGTGGCCGGAAATGGTTCGCAGCGTGAGCGGCTGGCTCAGCTTTCTGCCGGGTCCCCTCTTATTCGAATGCTGGGACGCGTCAGCGATTCGATGCTCCGTGCGCTGTATCAGCGTGCGAACGCGCTGCTTTTCCCGCAGCTCGAAGACTTCGGAATCATCGCCCTTGAGGCCCAATCCTGCGGGACTCCCGTGGTCGCGCTGGGGCGAGGCGGGGCTCTCGACTCGGTCAGGGACGGCGTGACCGGCGTGCATTTCGCCGAACAACATGTCACCGATCTTGCGGATGCGATCGTTCGGTGCGAGGAGACACGGGTGCAGCCTGAGGTGTGCCGCGCGAACGCGCAGCGATTCTCCGAGGACGTGTTCATGGCCTCTATGCGAAGCGAGATCGCTCGCACTCTGGTTTCGGCGTGAGTGCCTGCAGGTGGGCTCGGTGATCTTGCCCACGAAGGACAGCAAAACTTCTCCGCGTTCTTGGAAAATCTCCTTGCGTCGCGGAGCGATGTTCGATAACTTCGAACCACGCGTCGTTGGAGCGGCGCGGAACAGACAACCCGGCAGTACGGCAGAACGGTTCAGCGATTCCCGCGGCGGACGGCGCGATCGGGATTTTGTTTCTTCCCCATGGTCGATCGCCCACGCCCACCGCGGCTTTCCGCTGGCCAATCTCCTTTGTCTCGTTGTCGAAACCAAGAGGTCGGTTCTCAAGCCGCTGCGGCGAGGAGGCAGTATGCGAATCGGAATCCAGAAGGGTCTGCGGAGCGGAGTGGGCGGAGCGGACCGTGGGGGCGGTGGGGACGGTGGGGTGCGGCGTCTGCGGCGGTTTGCTCGTGCGCAACGTTTCGGCGCCTTCACGCTCATCGAGCTTCTGGTTGCCATCACCATCATTGCGGTGCTGATTGGGCTGCTGCTCCCGGCCTTGCGTCACGCCCGGGATGCCGGCCGGTCGTCGATCTGCCTCTCCCGCGAGCGTCAGATTCATCTCGCGATGACGCTGTACGCTGGCGAGAATCGGGGCTTCATTGCCCGTGAGGGCAGCGCCGGCGACACGCCGCGGAACTACCGAGAGCGGATCTCGTGGAGCGTCGCGTATCGCCCGCAGCTCGACACGACGGTCGCTCCGAACGTCGACCCAAACGACATGTTCGAGCGTGCTCCGTATTTCCGGTGCCCCAGCCGTCCGCTGGACGCCCACAACGTGCACTACGCCGTGAACGGGTTCGCGTTCTTTGCCGACGGCACCGTCGATGAACGCGGCGAAGGCCCCGGGCACATCCCGCTCCGCCGCGGGCCGATGCAGGAAGACCGCATCCCCAGCCCTTCGACGATGATGTATCTCTCGGAGTTCGCCAAGGACCCCGGCGGCCTGATGCGGCTCTCGTGGAGCAGCTTCGCCAAGGACGACATCTCGCTCGGGCAGGTCTACGACATCTGGCTGCCGCATCACGTGCAGGCCGGCGTCCGACCGGATGATTATCGCCTGAACCCCAACCAGCACGGGCTGGGCTCGAACAGTTTGTTCCTGGATGGTCATGCCATCCACATGTCCAAGGACAAGCTCGAGAATCTCGAAACATGGAAAGACGGCGTGCTGGCGCGCTGAGCCGATCGATCAATCCGCGCTCGGCAGCGTGACGGTCGCGCGGCGGACCCGGTCGGCGATCGCCGCCCAAAGCGGGTCGGCATTGCTGGGTGGTGTCTCAATCAAGATCGCAGAGAGCTTTTCGTCGTCAGCCTCGCGCAGAGCCGCGTACAGGCGGGCGGCGTACTGGCGCGGATCGGTCGGCATCGCAACGCGAGCGTGCGGCGATGGTACGGATCGTGATCCGAGTGTGAGCACACAGGCACGGGCTTCGGCTCCGTCGGCGGGCTGCAATGCCGCCAGCAGGTCGAGCAAAAGCTCGAGCACCTCGGGCCACTGGGCGGCGGTGAAGCGGAACGCAGGCGTGCGCGGCGCGTAATGACGGTCGAGCAGGCCAGGGCTGTCGAGGTGCGTCTGTGCGATTGCCGACGCGGAGTCCGCCGCGGCGGGCGGGGCGACATCCACGGAGCGTCCGAGCACGGACGCGATCTGATCGGCGGACACGTAACCCTGCCGCAGCACGACGACGCGATCCCCGATCGCGGCCGGCGGCTTGACAACCGTGCTTTCGATCCCGCGTGCGCAGGCCCCGCCGTCGAGCACGAGCACAGTGTCGAGGGGCACGGTGGCAGGCGGCGCGAAGGTTCCGCCTCCCGCCGGCAAGAGCACCGCCCCCGCGAACTCGCGCATCACATGTTCCGCGGCGGTGGGGGAGACGAAGCCGCTCTTGTTCGCGCTGGGGCCCACCAGCGGGCGGCCGGTCGCGCGGATAAGGGCGCGGGCAAGCTCGTGATCGGGGCAGCGGAGTGCGACATTGGGCCCGCCGCCGGTCACGCTGTCTGGGACGCACGCATGCTTGGGGAGCACGATCGACAGCGGCCCGGGCCAGAAGGCCTCGGCGAGCTTGCGGGCGTCAGCGGTCCAGCGTTCGACCAGCGGCTGGGCCATCGCGGGGCCATCGACGTGCACGATCAGCGGGTTGTTGCTCGGACGGCCCTTGGCGGCGAAGACTCGAGCGACAGCACCGGGATTCAGGGCGTCAGCTCCGAGGCCGTAGACGGTCTCGGTTGGGAATGCGACCAGTCCGCCGCGACGGAGGTGTTCCGCGGCGAACAGAATGACGTCGGCATGGTCGGTCGCGTCCGGCACCGTGCATTGTTGCGGCCCGGCCTGGAGCCAGAAGCGCAACTCTTGCCAATTTCAGACGATGCGCCCGGATCTGCCGATGCTGGGTCGGTCCGCGTCGCGGGCGTAAACTTGTCGCTGCGCGCGGGCGAGGAAGCAGTCCCCGCCGCCGCGTGCACGGTCCATCTGTCCATCTGTCCATCTGTTCATCTCGGAATGGAGTCTGACATGTTCACGTCGAATCCGATCTCTCGCGTCGCCGCTGTCGTGCTCGTAGCCGGTCTTGCTCCGGTTGCCGGTGCGCAGCTCAAGGACGTTGAGCCGTACTACGCCATCGTTTCCTCGGCCAGCGCCCCGCTTCGTGCCGGCGATACCAATCAGTTCTACTCCGTCGGTGCCGCGAACCAGGGCACGATCCTGATCGTCGACGGCGAAGGTCAGGCGTGGTCGCGAGTCGCCTATCCCGCCGGTTCGTTCGCGTTCGTGCGGGCCGACGACGCCACCTACGACAGCGCGGCCAAGAAGATCACGCTCAGCAAGGCCAGCCGCCTGTTCGCGGCCAATCCCACATCGGGCATGAACGGCAGTTGGAAGGCGCTGCTCACGACGGCCCTGCCCGCCGGTACCGCGCTCAACGTGCTTCAGGTCGATGAGGCGAAGACCTCGGGCGTCATCGCCTACCGCGTGCCGGTGCCCGCCGAGGGGCGAGCGTTTACCGAGTCGCAGAACCTCCGCCGTGCCACGCAGGACGAAGTGAACGCCTTCCGCAGCAAGGGCGGCACGGTGGCGGACTTGGCCAAGAGCGCCTCGGCGGCTATCGCGACGCCAGTCCCTACGCCAACCGTGGAGTCCCAGCCGATCGTCGCCGCTCCGTCCAGCACACCGGCCGTCACGCCAGCCAGCACTCCGGCCACCCCGCCCAGCACCGGCGCTCCCAAGGTGGACACCAGCCTCGTCGCTCCGATGAAGACCGAAGGTACCGCCGGTGCGCCCGCTGCGGACACTGCCGCCCCGGTCACGATTGACCAGAGCGCCGGTGCGGCGAACCCGGCAATCACGCCGTCCACCGGTGCGGCACCGACGCCGGCGCCGACGATCACCTCGACAACTCCCGTGCCGACCTCGTCGAATACCGAGGCTGTGACTCCCGTCGTTCGTCCGGTCTCGCCCGCGATGAAGACCGCAGCCCGGATCAAGGAACTCGACTCGGCCTTCTCGCGTGTCAACGCTCAGCCGCTGGGCGAGGCCGAGTACGAGTCGCTGATCGCCGAGTATGAGCGCAGCATCGAGGAGCTCTCGGGCGAGCTCAGCCCGCGGCAGAAGGCGCAACTGCAGGGCCGCCTGGAGATCCTCAAGTTCCGCAAGGAACTCCGCGAGAAGCAGCAGGCGCTGCTCAATGAGTCGTCCACCACGCAGCAGCAGAATTTCCAGGTTCTACAGCGCGTCACCCAGGTTGAGTCCACGCGTGTCTACACGATCGTCGGCCAGCTCCAGCCCAGCACGGTCTACAACGGGCAGACGCTGCCGCTGATGTACCGCATTCAAAGCGTCGGCACCAGCGTCCCGCGCACGCTCGGGTACATCAAGCCCGATCCCAAGTTCGCGTTGGAGAGCAAGCTCGGCATGCTCGTCGGCGTGATCGGGGAAACCGCGATCGACAAGGAACTGCGGCTGAACGTCATCGACCCGGTGCGGGTGGACCTGCTGCAGAACGTTCCCGCTCAGCCTGTTCAGCAGCCCCCGGTCACCATCCCCGCGTCGCCCGCCGCGGCAGTGCCGATGCCGGAGCAGCAGCCTCCGAAGCCCAGCACGATCGAAGTGACGAAGTAATCGACCGCACAATCAAGGGATCCCCCAGCAACGCGGCGTTCTCGGACGCCGCGTTGTCGTTGGAGCGCTCGGACGGCGTGAAGTTACATCGCAGAAGCGAGGTGCCACGAGTCGAATCCACGACGATCGGCGTACCGTCCACTTGAGACGGGTGGGAGGACTCCCGTTTCACAGTAGTGATGCGTTCCGGAGCGATTCCTGTAGGAGGGGGTCGCTCGACGCTGTGTCAGCCGTTCGAGGCCGTCCTCCGCGCGACCTCGCGGCAAAGCAAGAGAGAGGCAAGACATCATGATTCGTTCGTTCTCGCTCGTGAGCGCTGGCGCCCTTGTCGTGGCCGCCGGCAACGCCTTCGCCGGAATCACGACCGTCGATCCGGGCGTCTACTCCAACGTTTCTGAAGTCGGCCAGGCCCGCATCCGCCTGGACCAGGGCAACAGCCAGACGTGGAAGGCCGCGTTCTGGAAGGACCTGACGATGTTGTCCAACTCCGGCGTGCAGGGCCCGACCCCGACGGTCTGGTCCAACGCGACCGAGTATGCATGGACCATCAAGTTCGACGCCGGAACCGGTAACGGCAGCATTCAGGTGGCCGCGAATCAGAACGTCGTGACCAGCGCCAATTTCGGGCTTGCCGCGGGCAAGAGCCTCGCGGGGTTCTACTTCTTCGTGAACTCGACCTACGCGGGTGGGAGCGACCTCAACGGCGCTCACGCCAAGACCGAGGTCTACAACATGACCGCCAAGCTCGACGGCGGCACTGCGATCGCGATTCCCAGCATCACCGCCGACTTCCTGCAGAGCTTCGTGCAGGGTCCGAACTACTACTTTGACTCGAGCGTCACCGACGTCGAGTTCAGCGGCAAGATCAAGTTCACCTGGAACGCCGGCGCGAACCTGAACAACGAGCGCAACAAGTTCACGCTCAAGTTCCTCGAGGGCAATCGCATCCCCACCCCGGGGGCAGCGGCTCTCCTGGCCTTTGGTGCGTTGGCAGCGGCCCGACGTCGCCGCTGATGACAGTCGCGACAGTGGCATGACCAGAACGCACGGGTAGCGCCGTGCGTTTTTTTTTTCCTCACGACCGTTGATCAATCGGGCGCCGTCGCCCCCATTGCCCCCGATTACCACTCGCCTTCGAGTTTCTCTTCTCCCTTGCCCGGCAACATCAGCGCCGCGAGAATGCACGAGAGCAAGGCGAGCCCAGCGCCTAGCAACAATGCGACGTCGTAGTCGCCGGTTCGCTGCCGCAGGAACGCACCGATCCATGGTCCGAGGAATCCGGCAAGCCCGCTGCCCAAGAGCATGACCAAGCCGAAGGTTCGCGCGAAGAAAGAGGTCCCGAACGACTCGGCGGTTGCGACCGCCGCAAGGGCGACGCTCCCGCCAAGACCCAGTCCAACCAGACCGATACCAAAGAGCGGAAAGAAACCAAAGCTCGCTGCCGCGTAAGAGTCGGCGTCGGCGGTGGCGAGGATCACCAGGCCGATCGACATCGAAAGTCCGCACATCGCCTGGGCGGTTCGCAGCCCCATCCAGCCGGAGAACCAGCCCCAGAACGGACGCGCCAACGAGTTGCACACGGCCTGCACGACCACGCCCGTGGCGGCGATCGTCGCGGTCAGCGCGGTTGGCGATTCGATCGCTTCGCTGAACATCGGGAAGACCTGGCTGACGATCAGCATGCCGCCGATCACAGTCAGGAAGAGCATGAGCACGATGGTCCAGAACCGCCGTGTGAGCACCGCCTCCTGCAGGTTGAAGTCGCCGGACTTCGGAGTCGCGTCCGCGTCCTGCGGCGGGAACCTCGCCACGGAGCCGACAAACGCGAGCACCAGGACGTAGACCGCGCCGGTGATGACCACGGTCTTGCGCCAGCCGATGTGCTCGAAGCCGTACTGCCAAAGCGGAACCGCGATGAGCCCGCCGATACCAATGCCCATCACGCTGACTCCGATCGCCAGCCCGCGTTCGGTCGGCATCGGGTACCAACGGGCCGCCAGTGCGAACGTCGCCGCCGCGGATGTCAGGGCCACGCCGAGAGCCAGTGTTACGCCGTAGGAAAGCACGAGTGAGAGCGTCGAGTTCACGCTGCTCAGCAGCAAGTGGGCCACCCCGACCAGGAGCGTTCCCACGATGATCGGTAGCTTGGGACCGAAGCGATCCACGATGATGCCGCCCAGGAAGAGCCCCAGAGCGACGACAAACGCATACACCGAGAACGCCGTCACCGTCTCCGCCCGCGTCCAGCCGAACTCCTTCTCCAGCGGCAGGATCAGCAGCGAAAACGTAAAGGTCGCCGCACCACGCACAAAGGTCGTCAGCAGACCCGCTGTCGGGAAGAGCCAACGGTGCTTGTGGACGTCAAGCCCCAACCACGTCTGCGGCGTGGTCGCGGCCTCGTCCTGGATGGATTCTGCTCGGCTGATGGTCAAGTGTCCGTTATCCTACGACGCGTTCCCGGCCCGGCCGGGGCTTGCATCAACCAGCGATATCGGCCTGCGGCGACAGCGATGAATACAACGCTGGGCAGACCTTTTTCTTGCCCTGATGGAAGCATCGAGTCATGTTCTTCATCGCACGCCCGTCTCCCCACCTCCCCCCTCATCTTGGGGACAGACCTCCATAACGAACCTGGCGGCTCGCGAACCGCTCCGGTCGCCCGACGCCGGGCCATCGCGGATGCCGCCCCGCATCTGTCTTCCCTTCGCTTGGTAGAGTCTGTGGATGCGAACGCGAGAGTTGAACACTTGGGCACTTGTGGCGGCGTTCACGGCCGCCGTGGCGATCCAGCATGCCGTCGCTCAGGACAAAAAGAGACCCGAGGCTCCCGTGTCGCCCAAGCCCGGCTCTCCGCGGCCGACTGCCAAGCCGGAAGCCAAGCCCACTGCTTCCTCCAAGCCTCGCTCTTTCTTTGAGGTCATACGGGCGTATGGCGGGCGCTGGGATCGCGACAGGAACGGCGTGATCTCCGAGGCCGAGATTGATGCCCTCGTGATCGATCCGTACGTGAAGGGGGACCACGCGGCGGCGGTGGGGGCGATCAAGAACTACATGCGGATCTTCGGCCCGATCATGCCGCCGCTCACGCCTGACTACCTCGCCGCGGAGGAGAAGCGATCGAAACCCACGTCCGAGGACGACAAGGAGCCGTCGCTCACCGAGTTCAGCTTCGGGCTCGACTGGAACAAGGCCTACTCCGACGCGCTGAAGCGCATCAGCGTCAGCGGCCGCGAGCTATACAAGAACGACAAGCTCGATATCACGCAGTTCCACCAGGGCCAGCTCGGCGACTGCTACTTCGTGTCGCTATTGGGCGGCATGGTGCACCGCAACCCCGACGCGGTGCGGCGGATGATCACGCCGCTGCCGGGCGGCGGGTACAAGGTCGCGTTCGGCGACGACCGTCCGGTGACAATCACGGCTCTCACCGATGCCGAGATAGCGACGAGCTCGACGACGGGCGACGAAGGGCTGTGGGTTGCGGTCTTCGAGAAGGCCTTCGGCACGTTGCGCCGGCGCCAGTTCCCCAACGAGCACAAGGACACCAAGGTCGCCACCGACACCATCGCTCAGGGCGGTTCGCCGACGACCACGATCCGCGTGCTGACTGGCAAGGAGCCAGACGAGATCGCTCTCCGCGACACAACCGGAGAGGTGCGTGTTGTCGATGGGCAGCGGGTGACGCAGGTGAAGCCGGTGGCAACCGAGTCCGAAGTCACACGCATCGTCCGCGAGAAGATCATCGCCGCACTCAATCGCAACAAGCTGGTCGGTGTCGGCACCTTTCCCGAGCGCTTGCCTCCGGGAATCTCCGGTCAGCATGCGTACGCCGTCGTCGGTTTCGACAAGGCCACCGATCGGCTCGAGGTGTGGAACCCGCACGGCAACACGCACACGCCCCGAGGCGAGCCGGGTCTGAAGTATGGCTACCCGACCAAGGCTGGCCTGTTCTGGGTTCCCGCGTCCGACTTTCCGCACATCTTCGCGGTGGCGTTCGTCGAGGCGGATCGCTCGGCGGTGACCGAAGGACAGCGCGGCGGGAACTAGTCTCGCGCATGCTGAAACGAAGGGTGCTTCACGGGATGCCGCCTCGTTCGGTAGGACCCGTCACACGTTGAAGTACTTCGCTTCCGGATGGTGCACGATGATCGCGCTGGTGCTCTGTTCCGGGTCGATCTGCCAGTTCTCGGTGAGCACGCAGCCGATGCGGTCGGGCTTGAGCAGCCGGAAGAGCTTGTCCTGGTCGCTCATCTCGGGGCAGGCGGGGTAGCCGAAGGAGTAGCGGCTGCCGCGGTACTTCTGGGTGAAGAGGTCCTTGATCTTGGGGCTGTCGTCGTTGGCGATGCCGAGTTCCTGGCGGATGCGCTTGTGCCACATCTCGGCGAGCGCTTCGGCGGTTTCGACGCCGATGCCGTGTAGGTAGAGGTAGTTGGTGTAGTCATTCTTGGCGAAGAGCGCCTGGGCGGCCTCGCTGGCGTGCTTGCCCATGGTGACGCAGTGGAGGGGCAGGACGTCCTTCTCGCCGCTCTCGATGGGGCGGAAGAAGTCGCTGATGCAGAGGCGGCGTTTATCGCCCTGACGCGGGAATGTGAACCGCTCGATCTCGCGGCTCTGGTCCTGCGGGTCAAAGACGACCAGGTCGTCGCCGTCGCTGTTGCAGGGGAAATAGCCGTAGACGACCGCGGGCCGGAGGATCTTCTCGCGCTTGCAGCGTTCCTTGAGCTCCTCGAAGACGGGCTGGACCTTGTCCTCGAGCAGGTTCTCGTACTCGGTATCGCTCATCGCGCCCTTCTTCATCTGCCACTGGCCGCGGAAGAGCGCGACGGGGTTGATGAAGGGGTAGACGTGATCGAGGTTGATGTCGTCGATGACGCGGGTGCCCCAGAACGGAGCCTTGGGGACGGGGATGGACGTTGAAACATCGGAGCGGACGCGCTCCCGCACTGCGGTTCCACCCACTTCGTCTCTGCGTCTCTCCGTCTCTCCGTCTCTGTTCATTGCAGCCAGCTTCTCGATCCGCGTCTTGTTGATCGCGTCCTCGGCCTTGCTGCGCTTGCCGAGACGGTCGTCGATCTCGGTGGCGAGGGTATCCATCTGGTTGGACATGATCATGTCCATGGTGCGGAGGCCCTCGAAGGCGTCCTTGCCGTAGAAACACTGGCCTTTGTACTGCGAGCGCAGGTGGCTTTCGCAGTAGTGACGCGTGAGCGCGGCGCCACCGAGGATGAGCGGGACGTTCAAGCCCAGCGTGTTCATCTCATGGATGTTCTCTTCCATGACGTTGACGCTCTTGACGAGCAGGCCCGAGAGGCCGATCGCGTCGGCTTGGTGCTGCCGGAAGGCTTCAACGATGGCGCTGATCGGCTGCTTGATGCCGATGTTGAAGACCTTGTAGCCGTTGTTGGTCAGGATGATGTCAACCAGGTTCTTGCCGATGTCGTGCACGTCGCCCTTGACGGTGGCGAGCACGATCTTGCCCTTCTCCTGGCCCTGCACTCGCTCCATGAGGGGTTCGAGCTGCGCCACGGCCATCTTCATGACCTCGGCGCTCTGGAGCACGAACGGCAGCTGCATCTTGCCCGAGCCGAACAGTTCGCCGACGGTCTTCATGCCCTCGAGCAGGTGGTCGTTGATGATCGCCAGCGGCTTGTAGGTCTGGAGAGCGACCTCGATGGCTTCCTTGAGGCCCTGCTTCTCGCCGTCGATGATGTGCGAGCGAAGCCGCTCCTCGATGGGCAGGTCGGCGAGCGACTTCTTCTGCACCTTGGCGGCCTGGGCGTCCTTAAAGAGCTCGATGAACGCCTGCAGCGGATCAAAGGTCTCGGGCTGACCGGCGGGCACGCCGGTGCCCCCGTTCTTGGTGGAGCGGCGGTCGTAAATCAGGTCGAGAGCGGCCTGCCAGTGGGCGGGATCGATCTTGTTGCTGGGCAGGATCTTGCTGGCGTGGACGATCGCGCCGGTCAGGCCCGCGACACGCAGCTCGTGCAGGAATGCTGAGTTGAGCACCGTGCGGGCGACGGGGTTGAGGCCGAACGAGACGTTCGACAGGCCGACGACGGTCTGGCACTCGGGGAAAGAGGCCGAGATCTTCTTGATGCCCTCGATGAGTTCGAGCGCGGAGCGGCGGTCGCTCTCCATGCCGGTGGAGATGGGCAGCACCAGCGGGTCGAACATGACGTCGCTGGGGTCCATCTTGAACTTCTCGACGGCGCGGCGCAGGCCGCGCTCGGCGATCGAGTGCTTGCGGTCGGCGGTGCGGGCCATCGAGGCCTGCTTGTCCTCGTCGATGGATCCGATGAGGATCGCGGCGCCGTACTTCTTGCACATCTCCAGCACCTGGTCGAACTTCTCGTCGCCTTCTTCGAAGTTGGCGGAGTTGACGATGCACTTGCCGCCGGCGTGCTTGAGGCCCGCCTCGATGGTCTTGACCTGGGTGCTGTCGATCATCAGCGGGGCGTCGACCTGACGGACCACACGCTTCACGATCTCGGTCATGTCGCGGACGTTGTCGCGCCCGGCGTAGTCGACGTTCAGGTCGAGCACGTGCGCACCTTCGCGCACCTGCTCGCGGGCGAGCGACACGATGTCGTCCCAAGCTTCCTTCTCGAGCAGCGTCTTGAACGCGCGGCTGCCCGACGAATTCATCCGCTCGCCCACGATCAGGAACGAGTTGTCCTGGCGGTAATCCGCGACGCCGTAGAGGCTCGTCGCGCCCGGCTTGGGGCTGTTCTTGGCGATCTTGTACGCGGGACGGTTGCCGACGGCCTCGCTGAGCAGCTTGATGTGCTCGGGCGTCGTGCCGCAGCAGCCGCCGACGATGCTGACGCCGGCTTCTTCGACGAACTTCAGCATCGCCTCGACGAAAGGCTGTGGCTTCAGCGGGTACTCGGTGCGGCCTTCGACGAGCACGGGCAGGCCGGCGTTGGGCAGCACGCTCACGCGGCGCTCGTCGCCGGTAACGGTCTTGCGGCCGCGGACGTTGGCCCAGTTCTTGCCCAGCCAGTTGACGTGCTCGGCCATCTCGGTGGGGCCGGTGGCGCAGTTGAGGCCCAGCGAGGCGATCGGGTACTGAGCGAGCGCGGTGGCCGCGGCTTCGATCGAGGAGCCGAGCAGCATCGTTCCGGTGGTCTCGATGGTCACGCTTGCGAGGATCGGGATGTCGGCGGTCGTCTTGCCCGCTTCATCGAGAGCCGCAAGACACGCGTTGATCGCGCACTTGACCTGCAGCAGGTCCTGGCAGGTCTCGATCATGAAGCAGTCGATGCCGCCGGCGATCATGCCGCGGCACTGCTCGCGGTAGGAGTCGAACATCTCCTCCCAATTCGTGTTGCCCAGCGTGATCAGCTTGGTGCCCGGGCCCATCGAGCCGGCGACGAAGCGGGGTTTGTCCTTGGTCGAGTGCTTGTCGCACGCCGCCCGGGCCACTTCCGCGCCCATCTTGGCGAGCTGGTAGGTCTCGGGGGTCAGGTCGAACTCGGCGAGGACCAGTTTGTTGGCCCCGAAGGTGTCGGTCTCGACGACGTCGGCACCGGCGAGCAGGTAGGCCTCGTGGATCTGTCCGATGACGTCGGGGCGGGTCTTGACCAGGATGTCGGTGCAGTTCTCACAGCCGCAGTAGTCGTGCTCGACCGAGAGGCTGCGGCTGTAGATCTGCGTGCCCATGCCGCCGTCGAAGACGATGACGCGTTTGGAGAGTTCCTGGAGGAAGCGGCTGGGCATGAAGGGCTCCGAGCGAGAAAGTCCGGTAAGTGCTGACGGGGAAAGGATCCGAAACGGGACGGCGGAGTATATTCATCCGTCTATGCGGATCAATGGATGAATGTTCGAATCGGCGGGCCGTGATTCGAGGCCCAGTCCCATCGGCAGGGGATTGGATCGCCGTGCGGGTCGCCTCTCTACCGCGATCGAGAGGCTTGCGGCGGTGCCGGGTTCGCGGGGCGTGAGGGTCCGATCACTTCGAAGCGGCAGCCGGGCGATCAATCCGAGCAGCCCGGATCTGGCGGCGCGCCTCGTCGAGGATTTCGACCGCGACGAGGTTGGTTTCGAGGCTCGACAGCGGGTCGACCGGGCACTCACGCCGCACGGCGCGGCGGAGGTAGGTCCATTCGTCCTTGAGGTCGGCGGGCATCGTTGGGGGCTCGACGGCCCGGGCGGCTTGGTCTGGAGCGCGGAGATGCAGGGCCTGCCACTTGCCGCAGTGGATCGAGCCGCGCTCGGTGTGGAGATCGGTTTCCTTGTTGTCGTGGGTCCATGCCCAGGAGGCCTGGATGACGCTGGTGGTTCCGGGGTACTCGAGGATGATGGTTGCGTCGTCGTCGACGTTGGGATAGATGGCTGGCTTGAGCGTCGTGGCGGTAGCGGTGATGCGGGTGGGACGTTGGCCCTGCATCAACCAGGTCGACAGCACGGCTCCATAGCAGCCAAAGTCGATCACAGCTCCGCCGCCGTTCTGTTCGGGGTCGGTGAGCCAGGCGAGGAACTCGGGGGAGCAACCGATCTCCTTTGGGCCCTTGTGGCCGTGGCGAAAGACCATGCGGCGGATCGGCGCGAACTCTCCAGCTTCGACGAGCCGGTGCGCTTCGCGCACGCTGGGGTACCAACTGGTCTCGAAGTTGGTGAGCAACAGGACGTTGTGCTTACGGGCGAGCGCAGCCATGCGAGCCGCGGCGTCTTTGTCGAAAGCAAGCGGCTTCTCGACCAGCAGGTGCACGCCGCGCGGCGCGCAGGCTTCGACGGCGGCCTCGTGATCGCGGATCGAGGTCATCACGCTGACGGCCTCGGGCTTGGTCTGATCGAGCATGGTGCCGAGGTCCGCGTGCCAGAGCGCTTCATCGAGGTGGTACTTCGAGGCGAGGCGATCGAAGAGAGCGCGGTTGGGTTCGTAGATGCCGACGATCTCGAGATCGGTGCGCTGCGAATCGGCCCAGAGCAGGCCTTCGACGTGGCCGTGGACGAGGCCGATGACCGCGATCCGCAGCGGGCGGACTTCGGGGGCGGGGGCGGCGTGGGATGTGAGTGGCGCGAGCAGGCCGAGCAGCCACGCGAGGGTGCGGTTCATGGGGCCAGCATACCGCGGGTCAGCGGCTTTCGGGTCCGCGCAATTCAGCCTTGGTGGCTTCGAGCATCTTCTTGTCGTCGTCGGCGTTGCGGGACCTAGCGACCTCGGGTTCGGCCTTGGCGAGGAGCGGGTCGGCGAGTTCTCGCTGGTTCAGGTCGATGGCGGCGCGAGCAAGGTTGATCAGCAGCCGTGCGCGCCGATTCGTTCCCGGCGGCGCCACCTGGTCCGCGGCGTCTATGAGGTCTCGCAGCGTGCGCCGGGCGTCGTCGTCATTGCGCTCGCGATTGAAAGGCTTGGCAACGTCCATGAGGCGGGCCTTCCGTGTTTGGCGCTCCGTGTCGCTGGCGAATCGGAACCGGCAGCCCGCGTATCGGATGGCCCAGAGGCGTGCGTTGGTCTCGTCGCCAGCGTCGGTTTACGAAAGCTGGGCGAAGTCGGCGGCTCTTTCGGCGAAGAACGCGAAGTCGCCCTCCGCGTGCTCGAAGATCTCCGATGCCTTCGTGGCGAGCGGGGCGGCCTCCGCCGGGCGACCGTTGCGCCGGAGCGTCGCGGCGACCGTGACCAGAGGGATTCCGCGATGGGTATGGCCCTCGGGGAAGATCTTCTCGGATTGCTCGATCATGCCCTCGGCGTACCGGAGTGCTTCGGTGTTGTTCTTGAGCCGCAGCAGAACGTTGACGAGGTTGTTGCGAGTCGTCAATGAAAGTGGGCTGAATTTTCCGTTCGCGGCTTCCTGCTCGATGAGGAGTTGTATGAGCTGCGGCTCGACCTCGCTGACGCGGTTCATCGCGTTGAGCATCACCAGGTACGTGGCCCGCGTGTTGAGCCGAGAGGTGTGCCCGACCGGGAGATACTCGTCGGCGAGCGCGATCGCCTCTTTGAGGATCGGCTCGGCCTTGTCGAACTTGCCGGCGGACTGGAGCATGTTGCCGTACGAGGTGCCGGCGCTGATGCGGCTCAGGTATTGGTCCTGCATCACCGTCGGGAAGAGCGGATAGATGCGTTCGAAGAGCGCGAGGGCCTTTTCCTGCTCGCCGGCGTTGGCGAGGGCGACCGCGAGCTGAGATTCGCCGTTGATGACTCGAACGCCTTGAGGTCCCTCGAGAGTCTTGTAGATCTCGATGGACTTCTCGTGCTGTTCGGCGGACAGGCTCCACATCCCGAGGGTGTTATAGATACGACCGAGCTCGTAGCGAAGCTCGCCCTGGATCTTCGGGCTGCCGCCGAACTTTTCGGCGATGCCTTTCTCGGCCACCTTGAGCACGTCGACGACCTTGACTTCGTAGCCCATCTTGTCCGGGGCCGCAGCTCCGATCATTTGGACGACGAGGTAGTCCTTCACCGCCTCGGTCACGCTGTTGGCCGCGTCGGCCCGCTCGCGGGCTTGCTGTTCGGAGGTCGCCCGCATGTTGGCGAGCACAGTCTGTGCGGCCTCGGCCTCGCGGGCCTTGACCGCGCGCTGATACTGCACCCAAGAGAACGCGGTTGCGCCGACCAGAGCAAGCACCGAGCCGATCGAGATCGCCGTCAGAGCGGGCTTGCGGCGGGCGAACTTGCGGATGGTGTACAGCGTTCCGGGCGGACGGGCGGTGATCGGCTCGTGCGCGAGGAATCGCCGCAGGTCCGCGGCCAGTTCGGCCGCCGACGAATACCGCTGTTCGCGATCCTTGTGCAAAGTCTTGGCAGCGATCACTTCCAGATCGCCGGCGAGCACAGCGCGGACGCGCCCGAGCTTGGGCGGCACCTGCTCGCGCACCTTGGTCGCCGCCTGCGTGATCGTGAGATCGTTCAGATTCAGCGGCAGTTTCTCGGCCAGCAGTTCGTACAGGACGACGCCCAGTGCGTACACGTCGCTGCGGGTATCGACCTGCTCGGGCCTGGCCTCGAACTGCTCGGGGCTCATGTATCCAAGTGTGCCGACGATGCGGTTGGCGTCCAGCGCGAGCGTGGCCGACTCGCCCTCGCTGTTCGTGAGCTTGGCGACGCCGAAGTCCAGAACCTTGGGTGCGTATGTGCCGTCCGACGCGATCTCGACGAGGATGTTCCCTGGCTTGAGGTCGCGGTGGATCACGCCCTTCTGGTGGGCATGCTGCACCGCGTCGCACGCGCGTGCAAGCAGATCGACCCGCTGTCGATCCGACAACCCGCGGTCCCGCACGAACCGCGTCAGCGGCGGCCCCTCGACGTACTCCATCGCGAAGTACGCCTGGCCCGTCGCGACATCGGTCGAAGCCTCGAAGATCTGGGCGATGCCCGGGTGCTTGAGCTGGCCAAGCACCTGGGCCTCGTTGCGGAAGCGGGCGAGCATCGCGCGAGTTGCGATGCCGCGGGCGATGACCTTGATCGCGACGCGGCGCTTGGGGCTGGGCTGCTCGGCCTCGTAGACCAGGCCCATGCCGCCCTCGCCGATCAGACGCACGACGCGATACGGACCGATCGCCTGCGGCAGCGGGATCTGCAGATCGCGACCCTTGTCGAATCCGGAAGTGGGGGAGTCCGACGAGTCCGCCTTGGACGCGATGGCGGAGTGCAGGCGATCGAGCGCGAGGCGGTCGGGCGCGAACTCGGGCGAATCGAGTATCGGATTCTCATCGCCCGCGAAGTTGAACAGGGCTTCGACCTCGCGCACGACCTCGGGATCTTCCTGACAGCGGCCTCGCACGAACGCGACCAGCGACGGCCCCGACATGTCGCCGGCGTCGTCGAGCACCCGCGCGACGCGTTGTTCCAGCGTGAGTTCTTTGGTGCGATCGTCGGCGCTCATGGTGAATGGCTGTGTAGCGAAAGTACTGCGGTACGCGGTGGGCTCGCGTGCGTCTTGGGTGTCTCAAGCCTGTTCCGGGCCATCCTCGGGCGGCTTCATACGCCGATTCAGCCAGCCGCGGGCGAGCACCCAATCTCGTTCGACGGTGGCGTCGCCCACGCCGAGCACGGTGGCGATCTCCTGCGCGGTCAAGCCACCAAAGAACTTGAGCTCGACCACCCGAGCCGCGCGCGGGTAGAGCAACGCGAACTCCTGCATTGCGTCCTCCAGGTCGACACGTCGGCCTCGGTGCGCCCGTCGGGTGAAGGCGTCTGGGCGAGGGCGATCGTGTCGCTGACCCGCTCGCGTTTCTGGCCGTCGCCGGCCTCGCCGAAGCCGCCGCGCTTCTGAGCCCGCTTGGCCCGCGCGTGATCGATGAGCAGCTGACGCATGACCTTGGCTGCGAGGGCCATGAAATGGGCGCGGCTCGTGGCGTGGACCGGATCGCCCGATTCCCCGCCGACGAGCTTGATGTACGCCTCGTTGACCAACGCGGTGGGCTGCAAGGTGTGATCGCGCCGCTCGTTCTTGAAGAACGAACCGGCAAGAGCCCGCAGTTCGGTGTAGAGCATCGGCAACAGACGATCCGCGGCGGAGGCATCGCCGCCGGACAGTTCGTTCAAGAGCATGGTGACGTCGGTGCGATGCCCCATCGGTACTGCAGTGTATTGGACGGTTCCAGCCCCCTTTTCCAACGGGCCATAGCTTCCCCGGGTGAACCCACGGACGGGAAGGATCCGTCTGGGATGTCTCGGCAGGGGTTGAGTCTTGCAACGACTTCGTGGTTTTCGTGATCGGACCGTGAGGGTGCGTGACGGCTCTTCTCGCTTCTCTGGTATCTGGGCGTCTTGCCTGCGTTTGTCTTGGCCCCAAGACCACGAGGGAATCCTGCATCATGAACGTCCGCTTCACGCGTTCTTATTCTTCCGTTGTGGCCGCCCTGCTCGTTTGTGCGGTCGCGGGCACGACCGCTACCGCCGCGGTCTCGGTCGCGGCGGGGCCGTTCTACAACTCGACAACCAAGTCGCGCTACTACCGGATCAGCGGGGGTGATTGGAACCAGCTTCGCGCGTTCGCGCAGTCCTTGGGAGGGGATCTGGCGACGATCGATGACGCGGCGGAGAACACACATGGGTGCGCAGCACCGTCGTCGGCAACGGCTCCAAGCCGTTCATCGGCCTGAACGACGCCTCGTCTGAGGGGACCTTGGTTTGGGCCGACTCCTCCACGAGCGGCTATCGCGCGTGGCGCGTCGGCGAGCCCTCCAACACCGCGGCGAAGCACTACGTCCGCTACGACGGACAGGCGGCGGGCACGTGGGAGATCGTGGCAATCAACTTCAGCCCCGAGGCGATCGTTGAGATCAAGCCGGTGAACGGAGAGCAGGCGCCGATCCGGGTTCCCACGGAGCAACCCACGATTCAGGCTGCCATCATCGCCGCCAACCAGACGGACGCCGCGGAAGTCGTTGTGGCAGCCGGCACCTACACGATCACTTCGAGCTTTACGGTCTTCGGGCGCACGCTTCGCGGCGCGGGCGTCGGACAGACGACCCTATTGATGCCCACAAGCCCGAGCCCGGGCATGTCGGTGGGCGGCAATGCCGCCGTGCCGGATCTGACGATCGTCAACCGCTCCTCGGGCCCCTCAGCCGTGGTCTTCTCGGGTGCCAATCGCATCCGGCGCGTGGAGTTCACGTCCACCCTCGGCACGGCGGACGGCCCTCTGTTGGAGTTCTCAGGATCCACGTCTTCCGAAACGACTGTGATCGATAGCTGTGTGTTCAATACCAGCGAGTACGCAGTAGAGCCTGAGTTCGGCGATCTCTCGATCATCAACACGATCTTCCGCGACCTCGGGGCCGTGAGCAAGAACGGCGGGAGTTCGGGCACGCTTCGCATGAGCAATTGCGTCTTTACGCGGTGTGGGCCTGGCAACCAGTTCCAGTTCGGGCCCGATACCTTCGTGTCCAACTCGATCTTCTGGAACAACACCGGCGAGATCGGAACAGGCGTGCGGTACTGCATCGGCGCGGGCATTCAAGGTCCCACGAATCTCAACGCCGATCCCAAGTTCGTCAACGACGCGGGGAACGACTTCCGGCTCCAGTCCGATTCACCCGCCATTGACCGCGGTGCGGTCGCCGATTTCGCGGCGTGCCTGCCCGAAGATCTTGTGGACTTCGCGGGCAATCCCCGTGCGATCGACGTCCCGAGCGTGCCGAACTACACCGCGAGCGTCACGCCGATCGACTTGGGTGTCTTCGAGGTCACGCCTGTTCCGTGCCCCGGCGATCTGAACGGCGACGGCCTTGTGAACGACGCCGACTTCCAGATCTTTACAGTCATGTACGACCAGCTCATCTGCCCGTAAGGAGAGTTCCCATGCGTTTCGCTTCATCGCTGTCGGTGTTGTCGTGCTGCGCTCTCGCCGGACTTGCACAGGCCGCGGTCACCGTCGCCGGCGGGCCTTTCTTCAACCCCGCGAACCAGTCCCGCTACTACCGAATCACCGGGGGAGACTGGAACCAGTTCCGTGCCCTCGCGGTGGCGATGGGCGGCGATCTGGCCAGCATCGACGACGCGGCGGAGAACACCTGGGTCCGCAACAACGTCGTGCTCACCAACACCAAGCCCTACATCGGTCTCAATGACGCCTCTTCCGAGGGGACGCTCGTCTGGTCCGACGGCTCGACCAGCAGCTACCGCAATTGGCGCCTCGGCGAGCCCTCAAATAGCCAGACCAAGGACTATGTCCGCTACGACAGCTCGGTGGCGGGCACCTGGGAGATTGTCGCCGTCAACTTCAGCCCCGACGCGATCGTCGAGATCCGTCCCGTCAACGGCGTGCCCGCACCGATCCGGGTGCCCGCAGAACAGCCCACGATCGCGGGCGCGTTCACGATCCTTCCTCAGGTTGGGGCGAACCAGATCGACCTCGCCGCCGGAACCTATGCGCTGACCAATGTCATCAATCTGCCGGGGCTCACTCTTCGCGGTGCTGGTATCGGCCAGACGATCCTGCAAGGACCCACCGGCAGCTTCCCGGCGGTTCTTCTGGTCAACGGCGGAACGGCGCAGGACATGACGATCGTCAACCGCTCTTCGGTGGCGAGCGTCGTGAACCTCGGCGGACTCAATTCCTTGCGGCGCGTCGAATTGACATCACTCCCCGGCACGGCCGATGGCGTGCTCCTCCAGATTTCGGCATCGCCAAGCCCGCTCGACCTGCTCGCCATCGACTCCTGCCTGTTCAACACCAGCAGCGTGGCGATCGAAATCGACTTCGGCTCGACGACGGTCACCAGTTCGATCTTCCGCGATCTCGGCGCCGTCAGCGGCGGCGGCACCGTCAACAGCTTCGCCCGCTTCTCGAACTGCCTCTTCACCCGCTGCGGCCCGAGCGATCTCTTCGACCTCGCCAACATCAACTCCATCGCGAACTCGATCTTCTGGGACAACACCGGAACGCTCAACGTGACCGCCGTCACCAACTCGCTCGTCCCGGGCACCGCCAGCGGCACAAACTTCAACGGTGATCCGCGCTTCGTCAACGCCTTCGCCAACAACTTCAACCTGCAGAGCACGTCGCCCTGCATCGACTGCGGTCTGGTCACCACGTACCTCGCCTGCCAGCCCACGGATTTCAAGGACTTCGCCGGTAAGCTCCGGGTGGCCGACGTCGGGCTGGTATCCAACGCCTACGGCCCGCTCGCCCCCATCGATGTCGGGCCGCTTGAGTTCACGCCCGCCGCCTGCCCGGGTGATCTCAACTCCGACGGCCTCGTGAACGACAGCGACTTCCAGATCTTCGTGGTGCTCTACGACCTGTTGATCTGCCCCTGATCGCTCCCCGCGGGAATCGCTTCCGACGCGAAGCGTGTCAGAGCTTGCTCCAGGACGCGGCACGAGAGCAAGTACTCGTCGAGCACGAGGTGCTCCTGCGGCGTGTGGTCCAACGCGCTGTCGCCCGGGCCGAACGCCGCGATCGGGCAACGCCAGGTCGGGCCGACCACGTTCATATCGCTGGTGCCGGTCTTGTAGAGGATTCGAGGACGAGTCTCGGGAGAGATCTCGCGGATCGCGCCGGTCAGGGCTCGTACGAGCGTGCTCTTCGGATCGGCTTCGAAGCAGACCTCGGCACCGACAAATGTCAGCGAAATCTCGCTGCCCGCCTCGTCGAGGCAGGCCGTCTTGAGTTGCTCCGGGGACACGCTCGGCGGCAGGCGGAACCCCGCGACGAGCTCGGCGCGATCGGTGAAGCCATCGTCGGCGGCGTGCATGGTCCGCACCGAGTGCTGCAGCGAACGGAACGGCGAAGGCGTCTCGCTGGCGAAGGTTGCCGCGCGGGACTGGACCCGGCTCCACCATGCGAGCACGCGATCGGCGGCGCTTCGATCGGGTCCCGCCGTGTGCGAGAGCGAACGCGAAGCCTCCGCACGCACCACGAGGCGGCCCTTGTAGCCCACGGTCACGCCGCTGGTGCCGCTTGGTTCGCCGATGACGCAGGCAATCGGCTGGTAGCGGTCGACGACCGCCCGCGCGCCGCGCGAGGTGGGTGTCTCTTCTTCGACCGCGCCGATGACGACGATCCGCACGCCCGGCGGCAATCGATCCCGCAGCCGGGCCGCCGCGATGACGAAGGTGGCGAGCGGGCCTTTCGCGTCCACGCTGCCGCGGCCGTGCAGAATGCCGTTGTCGATCAGCACCGGGATCTCTCCCGGGACGGTGTCGATGTGTCCGAGGAGCACGATGTCGCGATACTCGGGAGAGGAACGCAGCGGATCGGCGTGGGTGCTGGCGACGAAGTTGCCGGTGTCGTCCACGATCGCGTGCAGCCCGAGTGCCTCGGCACGCTCGGCGAGGCGAGTGCTCGCGGGAAGCTCGTTCCTGGACGGGCTGAACTCGCGGACAAGATCGAAGACGAGATCGATTGCGTCGGCGTCGGACGGGATCGCCGACGGCGTGGTGGTCGTCGCCGTGGAGGGCGTCGCAGCGGTGGGGGAGGGCGATGTCATCGGATCACGGTCCCCGTTCCGGCCAGCGCGCGGGTGATCGGTCGTTCAACGCGGCCGTCGGCGATGATGGCGCGGGAGACGCCGCCGTCGAGTGCTTCTCGGGCGCCCATGATCTTCTTCTTCATGCGGCCCTGTGCGAGCTCTTCCGCTGCGGCGAGCTCGGCGCGAGCAATCTCGGGGATCAGCGACGACTCATCTGGGAACGCCCGCAGCAGCCCCGGCACGTTGGTGAGAAGGATGAGCGAGTCGGCACGCAATGCCGCGGCCGTCTGAGCCGCGGCTCGGTCGGCGTCGATGTTGATCGCGGTGCCGTCGTCGGCGAGCGCGGGTGGTGCGATGACGGGTGTGAATCCAGCATCGAGCAGCGTCGTGAGCACTCTGGTGTTCACCTTCTCAACGGTGCCCGTGTAGTCATCGCGGACGATGACCGGTCGATTCTCGACGATCGCTCGTACCGCGTTCTTCCGCGGCCCGGTCCACAGCCCCGCGTCGAGGCCGGAGATGCCCACCGCCTGCACGCCGACGCGTTGCAGTGCCAGCACGATGCGAGGATTCACCAGCCCGCGGCACGCCATCTGGAAGACCTCGAGCGTCTTCGCGTCGGTGCGGCGGCTGGTGTGGCCGCTCGGGGAAGTGAGAAACGTCGGCTCGATGCCGAGCCGACGGGAGAGGTCGTTGGTCGCGTCGCTGCCGCCGTGGACGACGATGACGCGATTGCCAGCGCGGATGAGTTCCGCGATGTCCGCTGCCGCGTGGGCAAAGTCGAGCCCCGCGGCTCCGCCGATCTTGATGACGATGGTGTTCATGGCTGGTATGAGAGTGGAAACCGTGGATGACGCCGTGTGTGAATGACGCGAGTTCGAGCGAACCTACGAGATCGAAACGCTTAGATCGGGTGAAGCCCGCTGAAGGTCAACCCTGCGTTCTCGGCGAAGCCGTGCATCAGGTTCATGGCCTGCACGGCGGAGCCCGCGGCGCCCTTCATGAGATTGTCGATTGCTGAAATCGCGACGATGCGAGAGCCATCGGGCGATACTTCAAAGCCGACGTCGGCGTAGTTCGTGCCGGCGAGGATCTTGGGCTCGGGGAAGCGGAAGTGCCCGACGCGGTCTTTCACGAGCCGCACGAATGGTTCGTTCGAGTAGGCCTCGCGGAACAAACGCCACAGTTCCTTCTCCTCGACCTTGCGGGTCGGGAAGATGTGCGCGGTGCAGAGCACGCCGCGGACCATTTCGATCGCGGTGACGCTGACGTGCAGGTCGAAGCGGCCGAAGGGTTCCATGAGTTCCTGTTCGACCTCGGCCGCGTGACGGTGCGTGGTCGGGGCGTACGAACGCACGGCACCGGCGCGTTCCGGGTGATGACTCCCCGGGCTGACGGCGTTGCCTGCTTCGGATGAGCCGACCTTGACATCGCACACCACCGACTTGATGAGCCCGTGGCGAGCGAGAGGCAGCAACGCGAGGTTCATTGCCGTCGCGTTGCAACCCACACCGCTGACGAGGCGCGCGGTGCGAATGGTCTCACGCCGCAGCTCGGGCAGGCCGTAGACGGCGCGATCGAGCCACGCGGGTGCGGGATGATCCTCCTCGTACCACTTGCGGTACGCCGCCTTGTCGCGCAGGCGGAAGTCCGCGGACAGATCGACGATCCGGGGCGCGAGCGTGCTGAGGCGTTCGATCTGCTTGCTCGCCTCGCCGTGGGGCAGGCAGAGAAAGAGCACATCACACGCCTCGAGTTCCTCGGGCCACACGAACGCGAGCTTCGTGCGACCGCGGAGATTGGGGTGCACGCTGTGCACGAAGACGCCCGGTTGCGAGCGGCTGGTGACCTGAGCCACCTCGACGTTGGGGTGATCCAGAAGCAGTCGCAACACCTCGCCGCCGCCGTAGCCGCTGCCGCCGACGATCGAGGCGCGGATTCGTTGACTCCCGTCGCTCACCGTGCACCTCCGACAGCGGTGGCGGGCTCGGCGTCGCCGCGGATGACGCGGACGAGCGAGGAGTCATTCGACGCGGCCTGACGCCCCGCCGCGACCTCAAGCAGCCAATCGAGGATGCGACCCGGGATATCCACGCCGGTCGTGGTGATGCTGTTCCGGAACTCCATGGTGTGGTTGACCTCGCTGACGAGCAGGCGACCCTCGGCGGTCTCAAGCAGGTCGATGGCGAGGACGCCGCCGCCGACGCAGCGCGACGCGGTGCGGCAGAGGTTGGCGATCTCGGGCGTGATGGTCAATCCCGCCGCCTTGCCGCCGCGGGCCGTGTTGGTGATCCAGTGCTCGCTGCTGCGGCTGATGGCCGCGATCGCCTCGTCGCCGACGGTGAAGATGCGGAGGTCGCGGTCGGGCTTGTTCACGTACTCCTGCACATAGAACACCGAGTGCTGGGGCCCGCCCAGCGTCGCCTTGTGCTCGATGATCGCTTCTGCCGCGTCGCGGTCGTGCACTCGGGCGAGCAGGCGGCCCCAGGAACCGACGGTGGGCTTGAGGACCGCGGGGTAGCCGATGGCCTCGACCGCGCGGATCGCGCTCTCTTCCTCGCAGGCGATGACCGTTCGCGGCGAGGGCACGCCGGCGCGGACTAGGGCGAGCGTGGTCGCGAGCTTGTCCCCGCAGGTCTCGATGGTGCGCGACGCGTTGACGCACGGCACGCCCGCATGCTCGAACAGACGCGCGAACGTGATCGCCTGGGTCTGGCTGATGCAGCGTTCGAGCACGGCGTCGAAGCGGGCGAGGTCGCGGACGTTCTCGGCGTCCACGACGAGCGAGCGGACGTCGATCACTTCATGGGAGACGCCGCGGCGCGCGAGCTCGTCGATGAGCAGACGCTCCTCGGTGCGGACGCGGGAGACGAGAATGCCGACATGCATGCGTGGGTTCCTGATGGTCGTGATGGGTGTCGCGGTTGCGACAGCAAGAGGTGTTCGGTGTGCGGGTGCGAGAGAACGGTGGATGCCAACGGGCGTGGATCGAGAGAGTGAACGTGCTCATTCGCCCCAGTCCTCCTGCACCTCGGGGGCGAGTTCCAGGCGCAGCGGCGCGACGCCGGTGACTTCGAGCTCGGCCGAGCAGTCGCCGCAGCGCACGACCTCGCCGGCGATCGGGCTGCGGGCGAGCGCGATCGAGGCTTCGCACTCGGGACAGGTGCTGGAAAGACCGGTGGTGGTGGTGGACATCTTCAAGGCTCCTGGCGAAACGGTGGTGGAGAGGGAGAAAACACGATCGCACGACGAAGTTTGGGGCTTCGGCTCGCGATGAAAACGACATCGCGGGCCGGTCGAGTACACTCGGCCGGTCCGCAATCAACCTTGTTCTTCAGGGATCGCGAACGACTAGGCCGAGCGTTTCACGGCTTTGTGTTTCGCGAGTTTCGACGCGGCGCAGCAGATCGAAGCGACGGCGAGCGTCGAGCGGATCGTGCGGGTTTGGAGCGTCGAGGCGTTCATGAATGATGCGACGATGCGTTCGTCGCGGGACCATGGTAGGCACCGTCGCGACCGCGAGGAAGCTTAGTGACGGTGCGTGTTGGGATGGCTGTGGTCGTGCCCGTGGGCGTGATCACCAGCCGGTCGCAGCCTCGGCGGGGCTTTCGCGACCGCCTTCTTCTTGGTCTTTCCGCCGACGCAATCGACGCACAGGCCCAGCAGCAAGAGGTCGTGGTTCTCGAGCTTGAAGCCTTGGGGCGCGAGGTATGACAAGTCGCCGGGGCACTGCTCGACCTCGAACATGCGGCCGCAGCCTCGGCAGTAGAAGTGATGGTGGTGGGCCTTGCCCGCAATCTCGTAGCGGGGCGGCTCGCCGGGCACGTCGATCTGGACAATCTCGCGGTCGGTGACCAGCGCCTTGAGCGTGCGGTAGACGGTGGCCATGCCCATGCCGCGGACGCGGCGTTGGGCCAGGTCGAGCACCTCACGGGCCGAGACCGGACCGTGCGCTTCGGTGATCGCATCGCGTATGGCGGAGCGCTGCTTGGTGTTGCGTTCCATCAGGGAACAGTACGCCGCGGCAAGTCAGGCGCTGAAGATGCCCTCGCGGATCGCGAAGCGGGTCAAGCCGACGCGGTTGTGGATATTGAGCTTGGTCATGATCGCAGTCGCGTGGTTGTCGACGGTCTTGGGGCTGAGATGCAACTCAGCCGCGATCTCGCGTTTGGTTTGACCGCTGGCGAGATGCCGCAGGATTTCGCGTTCGCGACCGGTGAGACTGGCGCAGCGAGATTCCTTGCTGCAGGCCTGTCCGTTCGCCATGCGACCGACCACGGTGGGACACAAATAGGTCTCCCCGCGGGAAACGGCGACGATCGCCTTGGGCAGGTCCGCCGCCGCGCCGTGCTCGCACACCAAGCCCTGCACGCCCATCTCGAGCGCGCCGTCCAGCGATCGATGCGGTGCGGCACCCAGCGTCATCACGATCGGGGTCTGCGCCCAGTTCGACCGGATCGCCACCATCAGCGATTCCCAGTCCCACGATCCCTCGGCGATTCCAACCACGCACACCTGCGGCACGTGGCACACGCCAAAGTCCAGCGGCGGGGCAGCCACCGTCCGCACCGCGAACCGCCCGTCGCTGTCGAGCCAAGACGCCACCGCCGCGGCCACGAGTGGACGGGTGTCGACCACCGCGATGGCAAGAGTGTCAGCCCCAGCAACCATGCTCCAATGATAACGCCGCCGTGAAAATGCGTAGGTCGCGGGACCTCCTTTCTGGCAGGTGTTTACATGAAAACGTTCTCAAGGTCGGCAGGTCCGCTTGTCCGGGACGGTCGTTGAGTCGCGCGTTTGATCGGAGTCTCACGCAACCGACGGCGGTGGGTCGATGGGGATTCCATGCGTGCCCGAGGCGGTCGGACAGTTCGAGGCAGGGTCGTTGGTCGTGGCGGGGCGACAAAGCGGAAGCCGTTGCTGCCGCTTGACTTGCCGCGGGGTTTGCACGCCGCCGGCGATGATTTTCTGGTCTATCTCCGGATCGAATGCGGGATGCGACCGGCGACGATTGATTCGTACGGGCGGGACCTGCGTGATTTTCTGACGGATCTGGCGGCGGCCGGGGTCACGGCGGTCGGTGGGATGGCCGCGGAGCATCTGCACAGTCACATCATGGGGTTGCGGTCGGAGCGAAAGATGGAGGCCTCGTCGGTGGCCCGGCATCTGGCGACCCTGCGGGTGTTTTGCCGCTGGCTGTACGGCAACGGGAAGATTGCGACCAACCCAGCGCTCGCGGTCGATCCGCCGACGCGGTGGAAGCGGGTGCCCGAGACGATGTCACAGGCGCAGGTCAAGGCCCTGATCGAGGCGCCAAGGCCCGCACCCTTGCCGAAGGCGACCGCAGTCCGAAAGCTCGGCAACGCGAAAGCCGAACCGCCGTTGTGGCTGCGTGATCGCGCCATGCTCGAACTGCTCTACAGCAGCGGCCTGCGGGCGACGGAGATCTGTACGATCACGCTGCGGAGCGTGGACCCATCGATCGGCGGCGTCTTGGTGACGGGCAAGGGCAATAAGCAACGGCTCGTACCGATCGGCGTGCCGGCGCGGCGGGCGGTCGACGAGTATCTGAAGGAATGCCGTCCGAAGTTGCTTCGGCCCGACGGACGCGATGAGGGCCGGGTGTTCCTCTCAAAGACCGGCGGGCCGCTGGAGCGCGTCGCGTTGTGGCAGATCGTTCGCAAGCATGCCAGGGCGGCGGGCCTGCGCGACATTCATCCGCACATGCTGCGTCACAGTTTCGCGACGCACATGCTCGTCGGCGGCGCCGACCTCCGCGTCCTGCAGGAACTGCTCGGTCACGCCGACATCGCGACCACGCAGATCTACACCCACGTCGATCGCTCCCACCTGCGGAGCGTGCACAAGAAGTTTCATCCACGAGAGCGGCGTTAGGGTCGGGGCTCCTGCCGCGGCGAATGTCCCGCTTCGGTCGGGCGGCGAACAATGCTGCGATGGATCACCTGCTGCAGAGTCTCGAGCGTTGGCGGCCGTTCCGGGCGATGGTCGTCGGCGATCTCATGCTGGACGAACTGCTCTTTGGCGACGCCGAGCGATTGAGCGCCGATGCGCCGGTGCCGATCCTGCACGTGAAGAAGCGGGAGCATCGCCCAGGCGGCGCGGCGAACGTGTGCCTGGACCTTGTCGCGCTCAAGGGCGAAGTGATCGCCATCGGCGTCGTCGGCGATGATGAGCCGGGGAAGCACCTTCGAGCCGTCCTTGAGAAGCACGGCGTGGACGCGTCGAATCTCGAAGTCGACGCGTCGCGGCCCACGACCATCAAGCAGAACCTGATCGGCCTCGCCCAGGCCCGCCACCCGCAGAAGATGTTCCGCGTGGACTTTGAGTCGCGGGAAGAACTGTCCGCGGAGGTCGTCCAGCGCGTGCTCGCTCGCGTTCGTGAAAGGATCGCGAGCGTCGATGTGGTGTGCATCGAGGACTACGCCAAGGGCGTTTGCACCGAGGCGCTCTGCCAGGGCGTGATCGAGATCGCGCGAAAAGCCGGCAAGGACGTGCTGGTCGACCCAGCGAAGATCACGTCGTACGCCAAGTATCGAGGCGCGACGAGCATCACGCCCAATCGCACCGAGGCGGAGTTTGCAACGGGTCTGCGTACCCACGGCGACGGCTCGGCCGAGCACAACACGCTGCTGGCGACGCGGCTGCAGCAGGAACACAACCTCGCGACCGTCGTGCTGACGCTGGATCGCCACGGGGCGCTGCTCTTGGAACAAGGCAAGGCCGCATTGGCGGTGCCGACGGTGGCTCGCAAGGTGTATGACGTGACAGGTGCCGGCGACATGATGCTCGCGGCTCTGGCGGCGGCGCGGGCCAACGGGATCGACTGGCCCGACGCGGTGCGGTTTGCGAACGCCGCCGCGGGGTTGGAGGTCGAAGTCTTCGGCGTCGAGCCGATCCCGCTGGAAGCCGTGCACCGCTCGATCCTGGAGCAGGCGAGCAAGGGCTTGGGCAAGGTGCGGACGCTGCAGCAGGTGGTGGTCGAAGTGAACGCGCGCCGCCGCGCGGGGCAGAAGATCGTCTTCACCAACGGCTGCTTCGACGTGCTGCACGCGGGGCACGTCGCCCTGCTCGATCAGAGCGCCGACCATGGCGACTACCTGATCGTCGGCCTGAACGACGACGCGTCGGTCAAGCGGCTCAAGGGCCCGTCTCGACCTGTCAATAGCGAGGATGACCGGGCAAAGGTGTTGGCAGCGCTTGGCAGCGTGGGCGCCGTGGTGCTTTTCGCCGAGGACACGCCGATCAAGCTGATCGAAGCCGTAAAGCCCGACGTGCTCGTCAAAGGCGGCGACTACACCAAGGAGCGCGTGGTGGGCGCCGATTTCGTCGAGAAGCACGGCGGGACGGTGGCGCTCATCAACCTCGTTGAGGGCAAGAGCACGACGAACACGATCAAGAAGATGCAAGAGACGCGGTGACCAGTGTCTTTGGAATCACAATCGTCCGGTTCTTGTGGCTCACAATTCGTGCCGCGCCTCCTCTCCCCGCAAGCGGGGAGAGGACGACTTGAGGCGAAGCCTCAAGTCAGGTGAGGGGATTGCGGCTACCGCAACGCCACAAACATCCAAACGCGATTCACCCCTCCCCGGTCTCGCTGCGCTCGACCACCCCTCCCCGCTTCGCGGGGCGGGGAAGCGCGGTGCGGCTACCACAACAGCACAATCTTTCCAAATTGCTCCCCAGCCTCGAGCCGCGCGTACGCCTCGCTCGCCTGCTCGGCCTTGAACACCTTGTCCACGACGGGCTTCAGCGATCCAATGCGGAAGAGCGACGCCACTTCCTTGAACTCGTCGTTGCTGCCCATCGTCGAGCCGAGCAGTCGCAACTGATTCCAAAAGATGCGAGCAAGGTCGGTCGTCGCGTCCGGGCCGCTGGTGCAGCCGGGGGTGGCGTAGCACCCGCCGCGGGCGAGGGACTTGATGCAGTTGAGATGCGTGGCCTTGCCCGAGGAGTCCACTGCGAGGTCGACGCCGCGTTTCTGCGTCCAGGCGCGGACTTCCTTGCTCCAGTCCTGCCCGGTATCGAGGACGCACAGGTCGGCGCCGAGTGCCTTGGCCTTCTCGAGTTTCCACTGATGGCGGCTGGTGACGGCGGTGGGGCAGCCGTAGTGCCTGGCGATCGCCAGCGCGCTCGTCGCGACGCCTCCGCCGATGCCGGTGATGAGCACGCTCTGCCCCGGGCGCAGCGCGGCTTTGGTGATCATCATCGAGTACGCGGTGAGCGCGCACAGCCCGAACGCGGCGGCCTCCGCGGGATCGATCGCCTCGGGAATCTCAGCGAGATTCGCCGCGGGGATGGTGAATCGTTCCGCGAACATCCCGTTGTGATGCTCACCAACCAGCTCGTAGTTGGGCGCGAGGGTCGAGCCGGGCGGGTCGCCAGGGCGCGACGGCTCGGGCATGCGCATCGCCGCGTTCACGATCACGCGTTTGTTGATCCACTTCTCGTCGACGCCGGGCCCGACCGCGACCACCACGCCGCAGGAATCGCAGCCCGATACCCGCGGGTAGGTGAGTTTCACCCCGTTGATCCCGCGGCCGACCCACAGGTCCATGTGGTTGAACGCGGAGGCAAGGACCTTGACGTTCACCCAGCCCGGCGCGGGCGCCGGCAAGTCCGGCCAATCGGTCTGAAATCGGATGTTGGGCGTGACGGGATTGCCTTGCTTGGTAACGACGACGGCTCGCATGAACCCAGTCTAAGGCACAGGGGCGGGGCCTTCTAGGCCCCGGCGGCGAACACAGAATCACAAAATCAGTGGGACCCGCCTCCGGCCGGTCTCTTGGGCAATGGTCTGAAACCCTCGCATCCAGAAAACCCGCAGACAGGAAGACCGGCCGGAGCCCGGTACCGCTGTCACTTAGAGATCAACGTCATACACCCGCTGCGACTTGGTCTTCGTGAATCCCTCACGCTCGTAGAACGCGTGCGTGCGGGTCCTGATTTCGTTGGTTCGCACACGCAGCCGTTTGAACCCGCGCTCTTTCGACCACTCTTTCGCGAACGCCACCAGCGCCGCCCCAATCCCGCCGCTGCGGCAGTTGGCGTCAACCACCAACCCGCGGATCTCCGGCCACGTCCCGTTCTCAAAGGCCGATTGCACCGCCAGTTCCAGGCATCCCACAGCACGGCCTTGCACCTCGGCCACGATCACCGCGCGGTGGCGGTCGTCGCTCGCTTCGCTCAGCCTTGCGACCATCGTGGCCTGATCGGTGGGATAGCCGAGCTGGCCGCAGAGGTCAGCCAACGCCGCGGCGTCGGTCTCCGTTGCCGGTCGGATCGTGACGTGCGCGGGGCTGCCCGGTTGTCCGTTCACGCCCGCTCCTTCGCCTTCGTCCGTGGCACGCTCGCCGCGATCGCCTTCTCGAACGCCGCCGCCGCCGGCGACGGATCGCGGTCGCGCCTCCGGATGAGCGCCAACTGTCGTGTCAGCCGCGTATCGCGGCACGCCAGCCCCTCGCGCTCCGACACCGCGAACCGAGAGACGAAGCCGACGCCGATACCCGCCTGCACCATCTGCTTGATCGATTCGATCGAGCGGAGCTCCATCACGATGTCGAGCGTCACGCCGGTGTCTCGTGCGGCACGGTCGATCACCTCTCGCACCGCCGACCCGGCCTCGAACGCGACCACCGGCTCGCCCTGCAGATCCTTCCAGCGGAATGAGTCGCTCTTGCGGAGACGATGGTTCGTCGGCACGATCAGCCGGAACTCGTCGGTCACCAGCGGCACACGTACCAGGTCGTCCGCCCCCGGAAGCGTGATCGGCAGTGTGACGATGCCGACATCGAGTTCGCCGGAGAGCACGCTCTGGGCCACGGCGCTCGAGCCCGCCTCGCGGACGAAGAACCGCAGGCCGGGGTGTTTGCGACGCAGTTGAGACACGACCGGGGGCAAGAGATACGTGATCGCCGTTGCCCCGCCGCCGAGTCGCAGCGTGCCGCGCTCGAGGCCCAGCAACTGCCGCACGCTGGCTACCGCTTGATCGGCCGAGCGCACGGAATCGTCGGCGTGGGTGAGGAACACCCGGCCCGCTTCGGACAGTTCCACGCCGCGGCCGGTGCGAACCACCAGGTCCGTCCCCACCTCGCGTTCCAGCTTCTTCAGCATCGCCGACAGCGCCGGCTGGGTGACTCCCAGCTTCTCCGCCGCCCGAGTCATGTGCCCGGCCTGGGCGATCGCACGGAAATAGCGCAGCGGGGTGAGTTCCACGGAGCCATGGTATCGCATGCGTCGGCGGACTCTGAGTGGTATGTTCATTGGGGCATCAGGGATTGTGCTCCAAGGGGTGCGCCGTGAAGACATGCGTCAAGTGCGGGATCGACTGCTCGGATCGCAAGCGGGTGAAGGACGCGGCGGGGCGCTACATGTGCAGCGAGTGCTTCGGGGACACGGGCCCGCGACGCGAGACCGTTTCGGTCAACGCGGCGGCTGACCCGGGCGATGAACCGATCGGCCTCGCGCCACTCGATGGCGACGTGAGCCCGCCGCGGCAGTGCTCGCGCTGCGGCGAGTTGGTCGGCCAGACCGCGCGGCTGTGCGTGAAGTGCGGAACCGACCTCCAGACCGGGCGGGCGCCGCCGCCCCCTGAACAACGCCTGCCTCGCCAATGCAAGTCGTGCGGCTATGACCTTCGGGGATTGGAACTCGAGTGCGATTGTCCGGAGTGTGGCACGCACAATCTCCCGCCGAGAGCGTCGAGACAGTCGGCGACCGATCGTCAGGAGCTCCGGAACTACTACGTCCGCCCCATCAAGGCCGGAGCGATCGGCGTGGCGGCGCTGTGTGTGATCCGGCTTGCTGCCCAGCAGCCGCTGCCGTTACTTGTTGACGGCGTCAGCCTCGTGATCCTTGTTCCACTTGGGCTTGTCGCGTATTTCTTGTACTGCACAGTGTGGAGCGGCGGGTTCGATCAGTCGTGGGGCTTGGCCGCGGCGAACCTGTTCGCGGTGATGGGAATCTCGACCGCGATCAGCGTCGGGGCAAGCTTCATCCCAATCCCGATCCTTCCCTGGCTCGCGGCCTTTGCGGCGTATCTGATTCTGTTGAAGTCGTACCTCGATCTGGATGACTACATCGAGGCGGTGGTCCTCGCGTTCATTCTGCTCTGCTGCCAGATCTGCCTGCTCTTCGCGATCGGCTTTGTGATCGCGCTGGTCCGCTGATGCAAGCGACACGACGCCCAGCGAGGGTGCGAAACCCGAGAGGGTCAGGCCGGTACGATGGTGCTCCACGCGTGATCCAAGTGGCCACGCTGCCCTCTTCCAGGAACCAACCATGCGATTCGCAACGCTCGCCTTCGCCGCCGGACTTGCCCTCGGTCTTCACACCGCCCGCGCCGACGAGGGCATGTGGCTGCTCACCAGCCCGCCCGCCGCGGTTCTCAAGTCCAAGCACAACTTCGAACCCTCCAAGGAATGGCTGCTCCACATGCAGCGCTCCGTGGTCCGCTTCGAGACCGGCGGCACCGGCTCGCTCGTCTCCGCCGACGGCCTGGTGATGACCAACCACCACGTCGGATCGGACTCGATCGCGAAGCTTTCGACGCCTGAGAATGATCTGCTCGCCAAGGGCTTTCTCGCGCGCACCCACGCTGAGGAGTTGAAGTGCCCGGATCTTGAACTCCGCGTTCTCTGGGAGATCGAAGACGTGACCGACAAGGTCCGCGGCAGCGAGAAGCCCGGCATGTCCACCGCCGACGCTGGCGCCGCACGCCGCAAAGTGATGAGCGAGATCGAGAAGGCCTCGCAGGAAAAGACCGGCCTGACCAGCCAGGTCGTCACGCTCTACCAAGGCGGCAAGTACCACCTCTACCGCTACAAGTCCTTCACCGATGTGCGCCTCGTCTTCGCGCCCGAGCAGGCTATCGCCTTCTTCGGCGGCGACACCGACAACTTCGAGTTCCCGCGCTTTAACCTCGACTGCGCGTTCTTCCGCATCTACGAGAACGGCAAGCCGCTGAAGGCCGAGCACTTCCTCAAGTGGAGCGCCAACGGCGCCGCCGACGGCGAGAGCGTCTTCGTCTTCGGCCACCCTGGCCGCACGCGGCGGCTGTACACCACCGACCACCTCAAGTTCCTCCGCGATGTCGAGGTGCCCGAGCGCCTGAATCGCACGCGGCGGTCTGAGATCATCCTGCAGGGCTTCGCCGGCCGCGGGGCCAAGTTCGACTACATGGCCAAGGACGACATCCACGGCGTCGCCAACGGCCGCAAGGTGATCACGGGTCTGTTGCAGGGTCTTCAGGACCCGCGGCTCATGGCGACCAAGGCCGCCGCCGAGTCAGACCTGCGCTCGTTCATCGAGCAGAGCGACAAGGCTCGCGAGTGGGGCAGCGCGTTCGAGGCGATTGCGAATGCCCAGAACGCCCACCGCGCCTTCCAGGTGGAGCGTCAGACCATCAACGCCCTCGCGGGCTCGGGCGCCCTCATGTCGCGGGCCCACGCGATTCTCCAACTCGGCACCGAGCTCGCCAAGCCCTCGTCCGAGCGCCTCACCGAGTACGGCGACTCGCGCCTGCCCGCGGTCTATCTCAACCTCTATTCGCCCGAGCCGCTCTACGCCGAACTCGAGATCGAAAAGCTCGCTTCGGGCCTTGGCCTGATCGCCGAGCGACTGGGCGGTGATCACCCGATCGTCGTCGCGGCCCTCGACGGCAAGTCGCCCTGCGACCGTGCGGCCGAGGCGATTGCCGGCACGAAGCTCTTCGACGTCGCTGCACGTAAGGCTTTGGTTGAAGGCGGCATCAAGGCGATCGACGCGTCCAACGACCCACTCATCGCGATCGCCAAGGCCATCGAGCCTCGCTGGCGCGAGCTCCGCAAACAGTTCGATGACACCGTCGACTCCGCCGAGAAAGCGTCGTACGCCAAGCTCGCCGCTGCCCGCTTCGCCAAGTTTGGCGAGAGCGTCTACCCGGACGCGACCTTCACCCTCCGCATGAGCCTGGGCACCGTGAAGGGTGTGGAGCGCGACAAGACGCCCGCGTTCACAACCATCGGCGGCGCCTTCGATCGTGCGGCCGAGCGCTCCGAGCAGGTTGATTTCAAGCTGCCCGACAGCTGGAACAAGGCCAAGGGTTCGCTCGATCTCAAGACCCCCTTCAACCTCATCGCCGACTGCGACATCATCGGCGGCAACTCCGGCAGCCCGATGGTGAACAAGTCCGGCGAGGTCGTCGGCTTGATCTTCGACGGTAACGTCTACTCGCTGACCGGTGATGTGTTCTTCGATCCGGTGAACTCCCGCTCGGTTGCTGTGGACAGCCGCGGGCTGATGGCCGCGCTCGACACGGTGTACGGCGCCACGGAGCTGGTCAAGGAACTCCGGAAGTAGCTCGCTGCCAGTGAATTGAAAGCTCGCATAGAGCCTCTCGCGCAAGCGAGAGGCTTTTCGTTATCCCGCGCCCGACCTCTTGGCTGTGCAAGATGTTCTACTTCGTGCTCTCGCGTTTGCGAAGGCTCTGCCCCAGGGACACTCCGATCCCGGCAAACCCAAGGCACAGCGTGCCGAACGCAGCCAGACTCGCCACAATGCCGAGCTTCGCCACCAGCGCTTCGCTCCACCCGCCGACGGCGTCGCCGAAGCGGTAGACGAACGTGTCGATCAAGTTCTTCGACTTGTACCGTTCCTGCGGCGAGACCACCGTGTACAGCACCTCGCGGGCCGGGCGATCGATGGCGTAGTGGATGCCGCGCCGGGCGACCTGCACGGGGATCAGCATCGCCACCGTCGGTGAGAAGTACAGCGCCAGGAGCGCGGCAAGCGTGGTGAGCGGCGTCAGCGCGAGGGCGGCAGAGACGCCGACGAATCGCAAGATGCGGCCCGCAATGAAGAGCTGCAGGATCGCCGTCAGGATGTTGGCGTACAGGTCAATCGTTCCGCTGACCGCGGTTCGGTTCTGCCGGGCGACGTCCGCGGCCAGCGACTGGAACTCCGCCTTCAGGATCGCCTGCTGCTGCATCCAGACCAGCGTGCCGGTGACGGAATAGAGGAGCACGTAGAACGCGAGGCGGCCTAGGTAATCAGAGCGCAGCGCAAGCCGCAGGCCTTCGATGGCATCCGTGATCGATCCGCCGGGAGTGCGGTGGGCTTTGCCGGCGTGCGCGGGCAGGCTGCGGAGCATGAACGCGGCACAGATCCCCGAGACAGCGAGCAGTGCCGCACTTGCGAAGACCAGCGTGCTGGCATCGACCTGTTTTCCATAGGTCGAAACCGTCCACGACCCCGCGATGTTGCCGGCGGTCAGCCCGAGTCCAATCGCCGGGAAAACGGCCTTGGCCCGGTCCGACGCGAAAATGTCGGTGACGGTCGACCAGAAGATCGACAGGCTGAGCAGGTTGAAGACGCTGACCGCTATGAAGAAGGTTGAGTCCAGCGCCTTCGCGGATGCCGCCGTGTGCAGCTTGAACCACACGGCGAGCCCGATCGCGCCGAGCACCCAGACCGCGTGCGCGGCCAGCACGAAACGCCGCCACGACAGCCGCGAGACCAGCACCCCGACCACCACGCTCGCCCCGAGCATGGCGATGAGCGTGCCGGTGAGAAGCGACGCGACCCATTCCTTTTCGTGCCCCGCGGCTACCGCGTCGCGCAGCGGCTTGGCGAGCGAGTAGCCGCAGAACAAGCAGAATGCGCAGAGAATCGACGCCAACACCAGCGGCAGTTCCCTCGCCTCGGCCCCCGTGAACTTCGACAGCAGGCGGATCGGGGTCGCAGGTGCGTGTGTCCGGGTGGTGCCCGCCTGCTGGTCGTGCTCGCCGTCCATCCTGGCTCCTTCGATTGGCTGAAAATTCGTCCGAGTTTTCTCCGGACGCCACGCAACTGCTTCCGTGGGGCATGGTACAACCTCTGCGACCGACGGTTGCGGCGTCGTCCGCCGCCCATGCCGAGTGCTCGGTGCCGTCGCTCGATTTCCCGGAGATTGTGACATGAGCCAACGCGAGAACAGCCCTTCTTCCGACGCTTCATCCCTCTCCCGCCGCGAGTTCGGCGCGATCTCCCTCGTCGCCGGCGCGGGACTGATCGCCGCCTCGGGCCTCGCCCGCGTCGCCAAGGCCGCGGCCCCGGACCTCAGCGCCGGCAAGCCAATGTCCCTACTCATCCTCGGCGGCACCGGCTTCAGCGGGCCCAAGATGGCCGAGTACGCCAAGGCCCGCGGCCACAAGGTCACGCTCTTCAACCGCGGCCGCACCGAGAAGCGAATCGGCATCATCGAGGACGTCGAGAAGCTCTACGGCAACCGCGACCCCGACAAGAACGCCGAGGAAACCGACCCGACCACGCCCAAGGGCCTCGAACAACTCAAGGGCAAGAAGTTCGACGCCATCATCGACACCTCGGGCTTCTATCCCCGTCACGTTCGCGCGAGCGCTGAACTGCTGAAGGACTCAGGCTTCTACCTCTTCATCTCGACGATTTCCGTGTACAAGAACGGCGACAAGGCCGCGGACGAGAACGACGAACTCGGCACCGTCGAGGACACCACCACCGAGAACATGGGCGGGCAGATGGAGCGCTACGGCCCGCTGAAGGCGCTGTGCGAGAAAGCCGTGCAGGAGGTCTTCAAGGATCGCAGTGCGATCGTCCGCCCCGGCTTCATCGTCGGCCCCGGCGACAGCACGGACCGCTTCACCTATTGGCCTGTCCGTGCCGCCCAGGGCGGGGAAATGCTCTGCCCAGGCGACGGTTCCGATCCGGTCCAGTTCATCGACAACCGCGACCTCGCCGAATGGTGCGTGCGCCTCTGCGAGAAGAAGACCACTGGCGTCTTCAACGCCATCGGCCCCGGCGGCATGGAGGGTGGCCTGACCAACAAGCAACTGATCGACGCGTGCGTCGAGGCCGGTGGCGCGAAGGCCGCGACCCCGGTTTGGGTCCCGCTCGAGTTCCTCGCGGCTCAGGGTGTCGCCGTCGGCGGCGACCTTCCGATCACGATCCCCGGCAGCGGCGAGTCCGCCGGCTTCCACCGTCGTTCCAACAAGCGAGCGGTTGATGCGGGTCTGACCTACCGCAGCTACAAAGCCACGTGCAAGGACACGTTGGAGTGGTGGCCCAAGGAAGTCGAACGCCGCGAACGCGTGGGCAAGCAGTTGGTGGCCGAGGCGGAGAAGGCCGGCAAGCCGGCGCCGAAGTTGCCGCCGTCGGACAAGCTCCGCGCCGGCATGACCCGCGAGCGCGAGGCCGAGGTGCTGAAGGCCTGGAAGGAAAAGAAGGGCTGAGCGGCCTCCGCCACAATCAAGCAAGCCTCGTCGCGACCAGACGCCGAGGCTGACGAGTCTTCGAGGAAGCCTCGGATGGACCGCAGCACAGTCGATCGGATGTCCTGATCCGGCGGCACGGGCTCCGCGCCATCCGAGGCTTCGTCGCAAAGACTTCTCAGCCTCAGCGTCTGTCCGTCGCTTCGCGAACGAGTGAGCGCGGCGTTACTTGAGATTCGTCGCGATAGCATCGGCATTGGCCCGCATCATGGCGAACCAGTCGCCGTCGCCCAGCGGATCCAGCTTGCCGAGCTTCACCCCCGAGGCCCTCGCGATCCGCTCGGCCGCGGTCGCGTTGAACTGCGGCTCGATGAAGATCGCCTTGACCTGCTCCGCCTTCACCGCTTCGACGATCGCTGCGATGCGACCGGGCGTCGGCTCGGCGCCTTCCGTGCCCTTGATGACCTCGGCAACGATCAAGCCGTACCGCTCCGCGAAGCGTCCGAACGCGGCGTGGTGGGTGACGATCTTGGCACCCTTGTACGGCGCCAGCACCTCCGTCAGGTCGGCTTGCAGCTTGGCGACTCGGGTGCTCTGCTGAGTGAAGTTCTGGTCGATCGCGGCGGCGGCGGCCTGGCGCCCGGCGACGTTGCCCTTGTCGCTTGCATGCACGGCCTCTCGGGCCGCGTTGGCCAGCTTCGGGGTCGCTTTGGCAACCAGATCCGGGTCGAGCCACACATGCGGATCAACGGGGCCGTGGTCGCAGTTCTCATGGTCGTGGCCTTTGTCGTCCGCTTCGTGCGTTGTGTGCAGACCCAGAGCCTCCGCCAGACTGATGTCGATCCGCTTCGGCGACGCGTGCGATGTCACAAAGTCCTGGATCTGCGGCTCGAGGCCCAGCCCGACAAACACAACGAGATCTGCCCGTGCCAGCTCGGCCATGTCGGCCGGCGTGAACTCATAGCCGTGCTCGCTGCGCCCCGGCGGCATGAGTACCCGGACGGTCGACCCAGGCGGCAGCAGCGGCTCGACCATGCCCTTCAGCGGAGCGATGGTGACCACCGCGTGAAGCGTTGTCGGTGTGGCCGCCGGCGCGGCGTTCGCCTGTGCGGTCATTGGTTCAACGCCCATCGCGTGCGGTGCGGCGATCACGAGGAAGGACGCGAGGATGATCCGTGGCAGTGACATGCGAGTTTCCGGAAAGACGCCGACGCGGCCGAACGCTGACACAGATGAGAATGCGTTCTCAATAGCATATGACGCCGCCGACCCCGGGGCGGTTCGGAGAATCCGGCGACGCCACGCCGAATCGTTCGGCCTTTCCCGTCTGGCACTGCCACGACCCCTTGGCACGCGACAGACGCGGGGCCGACGGCTACACTCCCTCCCCGCGGATGGCCGCGAAGGGGCGGTAGCTCAGTTGGTAGAGCGCATCGTTCGCAATGATGAGGTCGGGAGTTCGACTCTCCTCCGCTCCACTTTCAGACCCCGGACAAGCCCCGCTCAGCGGGGCTTGTCTGCTTTTGATCGGTATGTTCAGGTGCTTCGCCGCTCAGACCACGCGGCCGCATCGACGGTCCCTCGCGTCCACCGGGAGCAACATCTGGATTCCAGGCGTTTCTGGTCCTGCTGCGACGCCGCGGCCCGCGCCTTGAACGTCTGACGCCCCCCGAACTCAAACCCCGCTGATACGTCGCCAGAAGTCTTCGCGGACCCGGTGCCAGCCGAATCGCGACCAATGGCAGCGACAGTCGCTCCGAACGGTACAGTGTTTCCGTTGTGGTCGACCGGATCTTCTATTCCTCGCTCGCGATTCTCCCGCTGATTCTCGCGTTGGGTGGCGGCGTTTACGTGCGTCAGGCTTGGCTGACCAGCCAGAGACGCCGCGGCGTCTGGACCTGGATTGCGGCCGTGCTGCTGTTCGGGGCCGCGGGCGTGCTGTGGAGCGTCCGTCATCGCATCCGCGGCTGGGAAGGGTTCGACAACCGCGTGTTCGATCTCGCGTTTGTCGCCGGATTGGCCGTGATCGTCGGGGCCGCGGCGTTGATTGGACTGGTCGCGATGGCCGGGCGATCGTCGCGTGGTGTGCCATTGTGCTCGCAGTGCTGGTACGACATGTCGGCACACGAAGGTCTGTGTCCGGAGTGCGGAACGACCATTCGGGATGAACGCGAGCTTCTCCGCCGCAAGCGCAGCGTCCGCCTTGCCGCGTTCGCTGTTTCATTGCAGTTGCTGGCACAGTTTCTCTACCAGTACCATCGCGCGGACCATGGTGGAGCGCGGGCCTTGGTGCCGACCACCGCCCTGATCGCCGGGGCGTTCACGATGCCGCGCGAGATGATCATCTCGGCGCCGGGGTTTCGCGACTTCTCGCTGACCGGACGATTGACCGACAAGAAGCTGAGCGAATGGCAGCGGTCGTGGCTCTTCTCGCGGGCCCAAGCCGAGCTCATTGCCGGAAGGTCGGCGGAGTCAGTGCGGCGTGCGACGACACTGCTGGCGCAGGGCGAGTTCGAAAGCGAGCTCTCATTCGACGCGTGGAAGCGGGCGTTCGGCCGGCTGCTCGCCGACGGCGGGCTTTCCGAGGTCGGGACCGCGCAGCTTGCGCGCAGTTACCTCGGATCACGCAGCGACGCGGAGCGGAGCGAGTACCTGCAGCGACCGCGCGATCGCGAGATCGTCGCCAAGGAACTCGAGGACTTTGTCCCGGCGCTCGCACGCGAGCTCGCCGCCGCCTCGCCGGGGACCGACGAGTGGGATGCCGCGATACGCCTGCTCGCGGCAGCCGGATGTCACGACGCCGCGATCCGTGCGATCCTCGATGCGGTATCGTTCGAGCCGACGCCTTCCAACGTCGCATCGGCGGCTTTCTCCCTTGCTGCGTTGGGTCGGGAATCGCCCGAGGCCGCGGACGCCCTCATCGACCTTGTCCTCGCGCTCAAACCCGAAGACCGATTCTCCTCAATGGTGTGGGCGTGCCGCATCGGTCCCGAGTCCGCATGGCTGCACGAAGCCTTCCGCGTGCTCGCCAACAGCGGCGAGCCCAACTTGGAAGTCCTCGGCGCGGCCGGCCTCGCGAGCAGCGCGTCCACACGATGCGACGGGACCGAGCTGCTCATCGACAGGATGCGGAATTGGCGGCCGAACGCGCCCGTCTTCCTGCTGACGCTGCAATGGCCCGTGCTCGTCGCGCCATCGGATCGGCACGCAAGCCAGTTGCTCAACGAGATGAAGCGCTACGCGACCGAAGGCAACGAGGGCGTCCGACTGGACGCCGTTAACCTGCTGGCGCAGATCGCGGATGAAGTTCCCTCGCGACGCGATGAGATCCGTGGGTTCCTGGTGTTGCTGTCAGACGCACGCGATCAGGTGCTTGCCGAGCGGGCACGGGCAGCGGTTGAGAGCATGCTCGAAAAACGCCGCGAACAGACGATTCTGAAGATCGGCGAGCAGTAGTTCGACACGCAAGCCCATCCGGTTCGCACCAATGTGCAGTCGCTGCCTAGTCTCTGGCATGGCCGCGGCACGTCAGAAGTCCATCATCGATCAGCCCCGACGCGTCGTCGTCAAGGTCGGCAGCGCCGTCCTCGCGGATGCGGGTGGTCTTTCGCTGGACTCCGTCAGACGCCTCGCGAGCCAGATCGCCGCGCTGCGCGTCGATGGGGTCGATGTCGTGTTGGTCTCGTCCGGAGCGATCGCCTCGGGATTCCGGGCGTTGGGTCTTGCGCGTCCGCCGAAGCTCATCCGCCAGAAACAGGCCGCGGCTGCGATCGGCCAGCAACGCCTTATGGCCGCGTACTCCGACACGTTTGCGCGGCACACGATCACCGTGGGCCAGGTGCTGCTGACAGCGGACGATTTCGATCATCGGCTTCGCTTCCTCAACGCACGCCACACGCTGGAGACGCTTCTCGAGCACGGTGTCGTGCCGATCATCAACGAGAACGACAGCGTCTCGTTCGCGGAGATCAAGCTCGGCGACAACGATCGTCTCGCCGCTCTCACCGCCGCCATGCTGCGGGCCGACTTGCTCGTCATGCTCAGCACCGCCACGGGACTCTGGTCCAGCGGAACGCGGAATGTGATACCAGTCGTTGACAGCGTCGACACCGCTCGTCGGCACGTGCGTCCGGAGAAGTCCGGCGTCGGCACCGGTGGCATGTTCACCAAGCTGGATGCTGCCGAGATCGTGACCCGGCTTGGCATCCCATGCGTCGTCGCATCCGGCAGCGAACCCAACGTTCTCCCGCGGCTCCTTGCCGGTGCGTCCATCGGGACGCGGTTTCTCGCGCGGCCGTCGCGGGTCGACTCCCGCCGCCGTTGGATCGGCTTCTCGGCGCGGTCCAAGGGATCGATCCGAATCGATGCCGGGGCTGCTCGGGCCATTGTCGAGCGCGGAGCAAGTCTGCTCCCCTCCGGCATCACCGGCGTCGAGGGTGGTTTCGACGCCGGAAGCGTCATTGATATCCGGGCCGATCGCGAGACCATCGCCCGCGGCCTCAGCGCGTACAGCGCCGACGAGATCGCTCGCATCAAGGGTCGAAAGGCCGCCGAGATCGCCAGCGTTCTTGGCTACTCGCACTGCGATGAAGTGGTTCATCGCGACGACCTGCTTCTCGCACGCGGAGGTGAGTCATGAGCGGATTCACCGCAGAAGCGACGGCCGCTCGAGAAGCATCACGCGTTCTCGCCGCGACGCCGACCGAGACAAAGAACTGCGTGCTTCGCGCGTTCGCCGACCAGATCGTGGCTTCAAGCGATGCGATTCTCGCCGCAAACAAGGTCGATATGGAGCGAGCGCGTGCCAAAGGGCTCGCAGCGCCAAAGCTCAAGCGGCTCGAACTCTCAGCGTCCTCCGTCGCGCAACTCGCCTCCGGGCTTCGACAGGTTGCCGAGTTGCCCGATCCCGTCGGGACCGTGACAAGCGAGAAGCGAGTGCCCAGCGGTCTGCGTGTGCGTCGTGTCCGCGTGCCGCTTGGTGTGATATGCATGATCTACGAAGCTCGGCCGGGGGTGACGGCTGACGCCTTCGCTCTGTGCTTCAAGAGTGGAAACTCCTGCCTGCTCAAAGGGGGGCGAGAGGCTGGGGAAACCAGCGGCGTCATCGCAGCGTTGGCGCGGCGGATCCTGTGCGAGCACGGACTGCCCCAGCACGCGATCACGCTCGTCACATCGTCGGACCGGGAGGAACTGAAGGGGATCCTGAAGCTCGACACGCTGATCGACCTCGTCATTCCGCGCGGCGGGGAGGAACTGATCCGCTTCGTTGCCGAGCACAGCCGAATCCCGACCATCCAGCACTTCAAGGGTGTGTGCCACGTGTTCGTGGATAGAACTGCCGACCTCGAGCGGGCGATCAGCGTCTGTGTGACCGCGAAGACCAGCGCGCCCGCGACCTGCAACGCCGCGGAGTGCTTCCTCATCGATCATGCCATCGCCGACCAGTTCCTTCCACAACTCGCGAAAGCACTCGCGGACGCCGGCGTCGAAGCTCGCGGCGATGAGGCGTCACGTCGTATCGTTCCGTCACTGTCTATCGCCGGGTCCGATGATTTCGGACGCGAGTTCCTCGATCTCATTGCGGCGATCAGGGTCGTTGATGGTGTTCGCGGCGCGATCGAGCACATCAACCGCTACGGCTCGCGGCATACCGAGTCGATCCTCAGCCGGGATCCTGCAACGATCGCCGCGTTTCGGTCCGGCGTTGACGCGTCCTGCGTTGTTGCCAATGCAAGCACCCGCTTCAATGACGGATTCCAGCTCGGCCTCGGCGCGGAGATCGGCATCAGCACCACCAAACTCCACGCCTACGGCCCGATGGGGCTGGAAGAGCTCACGACGCAGCGATTCGAAGTCGATGGCGACTACCAGACGCGCTGACCCGGACGCTACTTCAGCGCGTGCAGGCCGCGATCCAGTCGTGCCTTGTTCCACATGTCAAACGCCGCCGGGTGATCCTTCACGAACTTGATGAGTTGGCTCGCCGTGACCGACAGGCGAAGAGCTGCTTTCTTGGCGTCCTGCCCGCAGACGTCGATGACATCGAGCGCCTCGGCGAGCAGCGTTGCGAAGTCGCGGTGCGAGGGATTGCACGAGATGACACCGCCACGTGTGCGGCTGCGCCACAAATCGCTCGCGACATCGCCGAATGCGTCGCGAGCGATCGGTGCCCGACGGACGTGTATCGCAAGGGCGAGACGCAGCCGCAGGAATGCGACCTTGCGGTTGTCCTCCGCGCTTCGGCGTTCGCTAGCTTGCGCTTCGATCCCTGTCGGTTCGTGCAGCAACGTGACCTTGGTCTCCACCTTGTTTCGATGCTGCCCACCGGGTCCACCGTCGCGCCCGCGGGTCAGCCGTACGCTCCGCCATAGATCCTCGTCGCTGAGCGCCGCCGGGTGCAGCAGCTCCGCCGGGACATCGCGGCGGACTCCGCTCGAGGATGGTGTAGGCGGCCTGTTCATGTCAGCACGCCGTCGTGGGCACCGGCTCGAGCGACAGGTCGTTGGTGCGGCCCGCGTTGAGATAGTGGGACGCCAAGCCCGCCAACATCGCCGCGTTGTCCACGCAGTACGCCATCCGCGGCAGGGCGAGCGCCAGTCGCTGAGACTGGGCGAAGACGGACAGCTCGCTTCGAAGTCGTGAGTTTGCCGTGACGCCGCCGCCCGTGAGCAGTGACTTGGGGTGCACGCCGCGTTGGCGCAGCTGATCCAAAGTCCGTTCGAGCTTCAGCGTGACCGTTCGCACCGCGGCCCGTTGAAAGGTGGCCGCCAGATCACGCCGGCGTTCGTCGGTCAGCGGCGGAGGGGGCACATAGCGGGAATCGGCGCGTCGGTGAGCCGGATGTTCCGGCACCCCGCGCACCTGATACAGCATCGCGGTCTTGAGGCCTGAAAAGGAGAAATCCAGCGACGTCGGCGCGAGCCGGCTGATCGGAAGGTCCTCGATTCGGTCGTTCGCGCCTGGTGACTGAGCGAGTCGGTCGAGGTTCGGCCCGCCAGGAAATGGCACGCCGAGGATCGTTGCGACCTTGTCATACGCCTCGCCCAACGCATCGTCGATTGTCGCTCCAAGCCGCTCCAACTCCAGCCAGGATCGCAGCAGATAGATCGACGTGTGCCCGCCCGAGACGACCAGACCAAGCGCCGGGAACAGCCCCGCGGCTTCTGAGTTCACCTGCGTCGCTTCGTTGCTCGCTCGGTCCGTTGCTTCCGCCAGCATTCCCGCGTACAAGTGCGCCTGCACATGATCCACGCCGACGAGCGGCTTCCCGAGCGACCATGCCAACGCCTTCGCGGCCGCCACGCCAATCAGTAGCGAGCCGATCAGCCCCGGCCTGTGACCAACCGCGATCGCATCGATTTGATCAAGCCGGACGCCGGCATCGTCGATCGCCCGTCGGATCACCGGCAGCATCCGCTCCATGTGTGCACGGCTTGCCAGTTCGGGAACCACGCCGCCGTACTTCGTGTGAATCTCGTTCTGGCTTGCCACCACGCTCGAGCGCACGACCATGCCGCGCTCGACGACCGCGGCGGCGGTTTCGTCGCACGAGGACTCGATGCCGAGGATCAACGCGTCTGCAGCCACGGCGTCAGGGCGTCTTGGGTTTCGTGGGAGACTCAGCCGGATTCGCCGCCACCGGCTTGCCCTCGCCCTCGGGCGTCTGAGGCTCCGGCTTCTTCACGTCGGCGTCGATGAGCCATCGCTGCAGGTTGTTCCCGGTGATCTCCAGCGTCGCGATCACCTTTCCGTCTTTGTCGGTGATCTGCATCTTGCCACCAGTCAGGTCGGTGTCCTGGGCCCACAGGTCCCCGACCTTCGCCTTGGCCAGATCGCCGCTCGCCGTTTCCAGCGCTTCGATACGCCGATCGACACGGATCATCTCGCGCTCAAGCTGCTGCTGCAGGCGACGGGCACGCGTCAGTTCGTCGAATGCGATCTGTGCACCGATGACGCCCTCTTTGCCGGTAGTCTTCCACTCGCCGGTGTCGATCTTCCCCTGCACCGCCTTGACCGCCGCAGAAAGCTGCGGGTCCTTGAGGAACGACAGGATCCAGTCCGGGTTGCTCCAGTCCTGCTCCGTCGGCGTGGCAGCGCCGTTCGCGCCGCCGCCCGCTCCGCCGCCGGCTCGGATGATCTCCAGTTCGCGCCGCACGCGGTACATCTCGATGAGTTCCCGGTCGGTCATCGGCACGAAGTAGCCCTTGGTCGGGTCCACTCCCCATTCGGCGCTGGTGTCCTTGCGGGTGATGCTCTTTCCGGTGGGGAGGTAGTAGCCCTGCTCGGTGATCTTGATCTCAGCGCCGTTGCCGTTGGGCAGCTTGCGGACGCTCTGCACGCTTCCCTTTCCGAACGAACGCGTGCCGATCGCGATCGCACGGTTGTTCTCAACCAGGGCGCCGGCAAGAACCTCGCTGGCGCTGGCCGAGGAACCGTTCACCAGTACCGCCAGCGGGATGTTCGGCAGCGTCCCCTTGTCGATCGCTTTCGCGACCCGTTCCGGGAACGAGCGGCCCCGCGTGCTCACGATCGTGCCCTCGGTGAGGAACAAGTCGGCGATCGCGATCGCTTCTTCGAGAACGCCGCCGCCATTATCGCGAAGGTCAAGGATCAGGCCCTGCATCCGCTTATTCGGGTCGGTTTCGGTGGCGCCGGCGTCGAGCAAGGCGTTGAGGATCTCCTCGGCACAACCGGGCGTGAACTGCGTGAGCCGCACGTATCCGACGCGGCGCACCGGATCGATCTTGAAGTCCCACTTCTCGGCGTCCGTCTCGAGGCGGTGTACGCCCTTGACCGAACGCGTCTTGATTGGGGCCCTGGTGAGCGTCATCGGGATCTTCTCACCCTTGCGCTCGATGATGATGTTCACCTTCGTGCCCGCGACACCGATCAGCTTCGCAATGCACTCGTCGGCAGAGAGCCCCTGCGTCGTCTTGCCGTCGATCTCGATCACCCGGTCGTCGGCCATGATCCCGGCGCGGTACGCGGGCGAGTCTTCCAGCGGCGACACGATTGTCAGCCAGCCGTCCCGGATGTTGATCGACGCGCCGATACCCACGTACTCGCCGGTCAGGTCCTTGTTGAAATTGCCGACCTTGTCGCCGGGCACGAAGACGGTGTACGGATCGCCGAGCGCGTCGATCATGCCGTTGATCGCGCCCTCCTGCATCTTCTTGAGTTGCTCGTCGGTGAGCTTCTCGACATAGAGGCCCGACAGCGTGGTCTTCACATCGATGATCGGATCGAAGAACTGAAGCTCCGCGGGCTTCTGCGTCAGTGCAATCGTCGAGCCGGCGACGGCCGCCGCCAGCACGCCGACGAGCGACATACGGAACCAACTCGTCGGCGGTCGGACGGCAGTGGTGGGGCTGGCGGTCCGGGTCGAGAGCTGGACGCTCGCGCGAGAAGAGACTGACATTCCCGAGTTCCTTTCCTGCATCCGCGACACGCAGATTCCGTGTCCTGATGCGTGTGATTCCATACGTTCGCCGAAGATGCTAGGGATGCGTCGGATTCGCTCTTCCGTCCGCCGCCGTCGCCTCCAACACACTTCATTCCTATACTGGCCCCGGAGGTTTCGGCGCCATGGGCAAGTTCTGAAGAAGTTCGACGATGTGTGACCTGTGCGGTTCGGGCTTTGTGCCGGTTCGACAGGTCTTTTCTGCGGCGGAGGGTCCTTCGCCCGACGCTGCCTTCTTCAGCCAACCCATGCGGGCTGTTCCCGAGCGAGCCGCCCGAGACCGGAACTTTTCTGTATGCCACAACCAACCGAACGCACCGGAATTCAGGTGCAATCCGAGCGTGCCGTCCTCTGCGCGGTCCGTCTGCCCGACTCCAACTTCGACAAGTCCGACCCCTTCGGCGAGCTCCGTGCCCTTGCCGAGCAGGGAGGCGCGATCGTCGTCGGAGAACTCACCCAGAATCTCCCCAAGCCCGTGGCCGGCACCTACATGGGCACCGGCAAGATCAACGAGCTGAAGGCGCTCTGTGAGGAGCTTCGCGCTTCGACGGTCATCTTCGATCACGACCTCTCCCCCAAGCAGATCGCCAAGATCGAGGAAGTGGTGGGGCGGAAGGTAATCGATCGCTCCGAGCTCATCCTCGACATCTTCGCCAGCCGCGCCACCAGCGCCGAAGCCCAGCTCCAGGTTGAACTCGCCCAGCTCGAGTACACTTTTCCGCGTCTGCGCGCCATGTGGACCCACCTCGAACGCATCGTCGGCGTCGGCGGCATCGGCGGCATCGGCACCCGAGGTCCCGGTGAGCAGCAGCTCGAGATCGATCGGCGTCTCGTCCAACGCCGCCGTGACGATCTTTCTGCTGAGATCAAGGCCATCCAGGCCCGCAAACGCCGCGAGGTCCAGGCCCGCCGGGCCGAGCACTACACCGTCGGAATTGTCGGCTACACCAACGCCGGCAAGAGCACGCTCTTTAACTCGCTCACCGCGGGCGGGGCGTACGCAGACAACCGCCTCTTCGCGACGCTCATGACCCGCACCCGCGAGTGGCACGTTCGCACCGACGACTCCACCGGCGGCAGCTCGGTCATGCTCTCAGACACCGTGGGCTTCGTCCGCGACTTGCCCACCAACCTGATCGCCGCCTTCCGTGCCACGCTCGAAGAAGCCACCCACGCCGATGTTCTGCTCATCGTGCTCGACATCGCCGACCCAGCATGCGAGCTGCAGTACCAGACCGTGTGCAGGACCCTCGACGAGCTGCTCGACGAGGTTCGCGAATCGCTTGCCGAAGGCGAGGAATGGTCGCCCCCGGAGCGCATCGTGCTGCTCAACAAGGCCGACAAGCTCCAGGACAACCGCGAGCTCTTGATCTGGCAGCAGCGACTCCCCGGAGCGATCCCCATCTGTGCGCTGATGCCCAAGAAGGGCACGCTGCTTGATCAGTTGGGTCAGCGCGAGCTCGCCACCCGCATCCGCGCCGGCGCCCGCGGCCCGGTCGAGGAGCTCGCCGTCACCGTCCCCCTCCGCGAGGGCAAGCTCGTCGCCGCGATCGAGAATCAGGGTGAGGTCCTCGCCCGTGACTACGAGGGTGACAGCGTGATCCTGCGGACCAGGATCGGTCGTCGTCAATTGGAAAGGCTCATGGTCGGGAGGAAGATTTCCGTCCGCTACGCCGACGGGAAGCCCTGGAAGCCTGTTTCCCCGCGGCTTCTGGCTGCTCCGCCCGCCTGGGTCGCGTCCGAAAAAGACGGCGAAGGCAATCGAGTGGAAAAAGCCCCCCGGCGTGCCGATACTTCCCGTCCCGAAGCGTCCGAAACTGGCCCCTGAAGGCCTCCTGACACCTCGGAAGTCACATCAAGCCACCTTAGCTCAGCGGTAGAGCGATGCTTTCGTAAAGCATAGGTCCAGGGTTCAAATCCCTGAGGTGGCTCCATGGACTCGAAATGGCGATGGGCGTCCCGCATCGCCAGACACGCCGCATGCGCCGGATTTCGGAACCCGATCGGTATTCCCCCGTCGAATAGAATGAAGTCTCGGCGCCTGGCAGGCCGAGTTGGGTGCGGTTTGTGGGCGGCAGGAGCGTGCGCAATGGCGATGAAGTCTTTCAGCGTGGTTTGTGTCTCGCTCGTGCTCGCGACGGGCGCTGTGCTCTCGGTGGATGCGCAGTTGCAAAGCCCCCGCATCAGCGACAGCGCTCAGCCGTGGGGCGCGACGCGACGCCACGCCGATTCCCTCGGCCGCATGATGAAGATCATGAGCGTCGAGTACAACCAGGTTCCGCTCGAGTCTGTCATGAAGAACCTCCTCGACGTCACCGGCACGTCGATGGACATCGGGTGGCGCGACGACCGCAATCCCAACGGCCTTGACAAGGAAGCCCTGATCAACTTCAAGGCCGAAAACCAGCCTGCTCTCTCGATCCTCGAGCGAGCCCTCGCTCAGGCTCAGGTCGATGGCACCCTCGGCGGCAACTCGTGGCAGCTTACCGAAGAAGGCACGATCGAGGTCGGCACCAAGGAGTTCCTCAACCGCACTCGCCGCATCGAGATCTACGACATCAGCGATCTGCTGCTTGTCGTCCGTGACTACTCCGACGTCCCGCAGTTCGACCTGAACTCCTCGCTGCAGGCCGCAAGCTCCGGCGGCGGTGGCGGCGGACAGAGTCCCTTCAGCGGCGGCAATCAGAATCAGAACAACCAGCAGGGCCCCACCGAGCAGGAACGCGCCGACGAGGTCATTCGCCTCATCACCGAACTCATCGAGTCCGACCAATGGACCGCCAACGGCGGCTCCGCGGCCAACATTCGCTACTACAAGCAGCAGCTCATCGTCACCGCTCCCGACTACGTCCACCGTCAGCTCGCCGGATACCCCTTCGTCCCCGCCGCCAACATGCGGGTCGAGAAAGGCCCCGACGGCAAACGCATCGTCTCCTTCGAGCCCAAACGCACCAGCGGTGTCCTGCAGACCGGAACAGTGAAGCCCGCACCCGAATCCGATACCGCCGCCGAAGCATCCAAGAAGTAGCCGCCGGGCGTTCGGCGGCGTCGCACGCCCGGCGATCCGCGCCCATGCCCAACGATCCCGACAGCCTCGTCGATCTCACGAACGCCCGAAGCGAGTTCGAGGCTTCGATCATGATCGGCGTCCTCAAAGACCGCGGCATCCCCGCCTTTACCTTCGCCAACGCAGGAATGACGCTCCAATGGGAAGTCGCAGGATCGCTGCCCTTCCGCGTCTGCGTCCGGCGCGACGACCTTGACAGCGCGAGAGAGGCCCTACGAGAGGCCCGTTCCGAATCCGTCGACATCGACTGGAAACAGGTGGAGGTCGGATCGCTACCCGACGCGGCCCAGAAACAGCTCGACGACGAGCCTCGGCCGTTCGTATTGGAATGGCTCACGCGCTGGGGGCTGGCCGTCGTCGCGTTCGCGATGGCCCTGTGGGCCGTTTGGGTCGCCACTGGCCGCCTCGTCTGATCGACGAGAATCGTCGTTGACCCAATCACTGCCCGTCATTGGGCACAAACCACCGCAGCTTCCAGTTGGAACCTTCCAGCCTCATATCAAACCCGACCCATGGGTACTCCTGTGGATCGAGGTAATGCTGCCGCACGCGAAAAATGTTGGGCCCAACGACTTCGTACCGAACGCCGGGCGTCAGATCGCCCTGCGGCAGCACCTTGAAGACCTGCTCCACATCGCGGCGCCGCCGCTTGAGCTCGCGAAACGCCAAGCTGGGGTCGTGGCCGCGCTGATAGAACTCATCCCGCGTCATCTCGCTGAGAACCTGCTCGGTGAACGTCTTCTCATCATCCTCGCGCATCGTCGTCGCGATATGAAAGATCAGATCCCGTGCATTGCGGCTGATCAGTGTCTTCGTCCCGTCCGGGTTCTCGATCACCGGCTCACTCGTCGCGGTCTTGCTCGTGGCCGCGTCAAGCACGGCGAAGTCTTCGCCGTACACCGGCTGAATACCCGTCTGTGCGCCGGGCAGATTCGCCAATGGCGGGTTGTAGTGGATGTATCGCGTCTCGCAGCCTGCAATTGCCAGCGTCGTCGCGATCGCGACGAACTTCACGATGCCAAGCGAACGACGCCACGTCGCCCCTGAAGTCGTCCAGCCATCTCGTCCGGCGTTCTCGTCCCGGCACACGTTCACACCAACGCTCCCTTGCCCGTGACCACGACCGAGGCCGGAGCCGTGCTCACCGGCACCGTCTCGGCATTGTCCCGCCCGCGTCGCCAGCAATCGTGAACCTCATAGTCCGTCTTTGCGTCCGTGGTGTCCGTCCGGGTGTGGCATCCGCGGCTCTCGTTGCGCCACGCCGCCGATCGCCCAACCAGCGCCCCGACCAGCAACATGTTCTGCACTTCCCAGCCCGCCGGTTCGTCGAAAATCTTGTCGAGGGTGTACCGAGCCCAGAAATCGAGCATGTCGCCCACGTCGTGGAGCTTGGCCCCGCTGCGTTCGATGCCGACGTTCTTCCACATGGCGCTGCGGAGGCTGGAGCGAACGTCGTCGAGGTCGAGCTCGCCCTGATCGCTGGGGCGGATATCGCTGATGACCGAGACGGGCGCGGGGCGGGCGGGGGTCGTCCAGCCGCTGGGCCTCGTGGTCTGCGTGCCGTTGGCGGCCTTCATCTCAGCGCAGGTGTGCCCGGCGATCTCGCCCATGACGAGGCCCTCGAGCAGCGAGTTGCTGGCGAGTCGGTTGGCGCCGTGCAGGCCGGTGCTGGCGGCTTCGCCGACCACATAGAGCCCCGGCACGTCGCTCCGCCCGGCGAGATCCGTACGCACGCCGCCGATCATGTAGTGGGCAGCCGGGTGGACGGGGATCAGATCCTCAGCCGGATCGAGGTCAAACTTCTTCAGCAGCGCACAGATGCCCGGGAATCGCTTCTGGAACCCCTTGATGTGGCGGCAATCAAGCCACACATGACTGCCGCCCGCGGCCGAGGCCTGTTTGGCGATCTGCCGCACGATGGCGCGGCTGACGACGTCGCGGGGGGCGAGTTCCGCCAGCGGATGCACATCCAGCATGAAGCGGTAGTGCGAGGAGTCGAGCAGGTACGCACCCTCGCCGCGCACGGCCTCGGTGATCAGCCAACGCATGGCACCGGGCAGATACAACGTTGTCGGATGGAACTGCACGAACGCCATGTCGCTGACGGTGGCACCGGCGCGGTAGGCCATGGCGAGGCCGTCGGCGGTCGCCTGGGCTGGGTTGGTGGTCTCGCGGAAGAGCACGCCCGCGCCGCCGCTGGCGAGTATGGTGGCTTTCGCCCAAATCATCTGCAGGCCATACTTGGGGTGGTACGTGATCGCGCCCATGACCGGCGAGCCCGGCTCGTTACCCGGTGTGATGAGATCGAGCGCGAAGCAGTTCTCGAAGAGGCGGACGCCGGTGGTGTTGCGGACTTTCTCGACCAGGCAGCGCTGCAGCTCGCGTCCGGTCGCGTCGCCGTCGGTGTGGACGATGCGGCTGGCGCTGTGCCCACCCTCGCGTCCGACGGCGAGCTCGCCCTCGGCGTTGGTGTCGAGCCGCATGCCCCAGGACATGAGCTGCCGCAGACTCCGAGGCCCGTGCTCGACGATCGCCCGCACGGCGTCATGATCGCAGAGCCCCGCCCCGGCGACCAGCGTGTCCTGCACGTGCGACTCGGTGGAGTCGTCGGTGGTGAGCACCGCGGCGATGCCGCCCTGAGCCCACGCCGTGTTGGTGGACTTGAGATCGCCCTTCGAGAGAACGATGACATCGCCGTGCTCGCTGGCGGCGACCGCGGCCCGCAGGCCGGCAACCCCGGCACCGATGACGAGCGTGTCCGTAAAGATCTGCGGCAGCAGCGTCGATCGGAACGGGATCAGGTAACGGCGTTGGTCGAAGAGGCGGTCCAAGTGTGGGAACGGTAGACTCTTTTCGCGCTTCGTGGAGAACCGATGGACCGAACAATCAAATGGACCTTTGAGAGAGAAGAAGACCGGTCGGAGGTCGCCGACGATCTGGTCCGGCTCGTGATGTCGGATCGTTCAAAGCAAGAGGTCCGCAACGCTCGCCGGCAAGCGTTGCGACGCGAGTGGTACGTGCCATTTCTTTGGGGGCTTGCAGTCATTGGAGCACTCTCGCTCGTTCTTCACTGGGTGGACATGTGGCGCGGAGCACCATGGTCTCCACTGCTTTCGTTGTTGCTTTTCTTTGGTGCCTTCAGCGGATTGATTGCGTGTCTAGTTGGACTCCGGGAGCGTCGGTTCTATTCCGAGCACTGGAGTCAGACACGGATGGCTGCCGCGACGTGGGCCGCGACGTATGAGTGCGGATCCTCGGTGACGCTAGGTCCTGATGGGATTCGCGTGCAGGATGAGCATTATCAGCTGACGCTGAAGTGGACGTGGCTTTATCGCGTGGTGGTTGATAGTCGCGGAATCTTGCTGTGCGGCAGCGGTGGTTTCAAGGTCTTCTTGCCAAGCCGGATTCTGCAGAACGGCGCGACGCACTCGGAGGCCGTTGACACCATCAACAGGTATTACGAAGCCCTCGGCCAGAGCGACGTGGCCCGAATCACCAATTGCCTGCGCGGGCGCGACTATAAGTGTGAGAACTGCAAATACAATCTGCGAAATGCGTCAACGGCCTTCTGTCCCGAGTGCGGATTCCGGATCAATGTGCTCCAAGTCGAAGCGGCCACAGAGAACATGACTCGCGTTCTCGGTCGAGATTCCTAGCTCCCGCACCCGCACCCACCCGCCCCCGCACCCACCGGCTCCGGCACCGGACCCAGCATGCGGTCCAGCTTCTTCTGCAGGAAGCGTCCGTGGTGCTCGACGTGCCAGATGGCGTACGAGAGGATGGTGCGGACCGACTGCTCGCCGCGTTCGGGGTGGAGGGCGACGCGGTCGTACTGCTCGGGCTCGAGGCCGGCGAGCCACTGGAACGACCACATCCGCATCGTGTGGACGACGGCGACGAAGCCGCCGATCAGGCTGGCGGGGTCGCCCTGCTGCACCTCGCGCGGGATCGCGTAGAGGTTGCTGTCGATGAACGCGTTCTCGTCCCACACCGCGAGCATCGGCTTGTCCTCGGCGATGGCGCGGCGCATGCGGTGGACGAATACCAGCTCGGCGTCGGCGACGTGGCCCAAGAGCATCCGCACCGACCAGCGGCCGACATCGGCGTCGGGCAGGAAGGCCTGGTCCATCTGCTCGGCGGAGAGGCTGAAAACGCGGGGGTCGAAATTGGCGACGCCGCGGCGGTAGCGGCCGAGCATCTCGCCGACTGGAAGGGTCGCGATGTCCTTGGCGGAGCCGACGGGGATGACGAGCTTCTGAGCGCCGGTCTTGCATCCGCAGGAGCCGCCGCTCGATCCGCCGCAGCAGCCGGAGGAAGCCTCGGAAGTGTCCGTCGCGCCGTTCGCGGCTCCGTTTGCAGACTTGTTCTTGCCCCCGCAACATTCGCCGTTGGCCATAGCAGAGTCCTTTCGCGTGAACAAATTCTGAACGTGAGATGGTAGGGGACGCGGCCGGTTCCGCGACCAGCGAGAGACGCCGAGGCTGACGAGTCTTCGAGGAAGCCTCGGATGGACTGGAACCGCTGCCCCCAGCCCGGCTTTCGCGTGCAGTGTGCCGTCGCACGCGATGCCTCGTAGCACCTACTCCGGGCTTTCTTCGATCTGACGTTGGATGGTCGATTCAAGCTTCGGATTCACCCAGACACACGCTCCGTGCTTGGCGTGGTCGCGGATGTAGGCAACGACTTCCCAGAATCGATGTTTGGTGTCGACGCGGAAGACGCCGCTCGATCCTTCCCACAGCTTGCCGGGAATGGCATGACGCAATCGGAACGACGTAAGTTGTTTGGCTCTGCCGAAGATCAGCTTGGCGTCGCCTGTACCAACCCGAATCAGGACGTGGCAGTGCACCGGGTCACACGCACCGACAGCGATCGGTATCTCCATTCGGTCGAGCTTCTCGACGATCGAGTCGATCGCGATCCGCTGCTGGGATTTGTTAAGAAACACCGGATCACTGGCGATCGATCGAGCGAAGCGTCGGAGGCCTTCATGCTCGTTTGCTGGCGGAGGCTGGCGGTAGCTGCCGGACGAGTGCACGCGATGACCCCGGCTTCGAAAGCCCCGCTCGTCACCGGGCAGCCAGTGTCCGCGGTACGTTGAGATGACGTGTGCCCAGCCCGGCGCGTCTCGTTCCACGTTACAGAGACTACCGGAATCGAGCCCGGTTCCGGAGGTCTTGCTTCGGACCGATCCGAGGCTTCCTCGCAGAGCCTCGTCAGCCTCGGCGTCTCTGGAAGCCGCCTCCGGTTTGGAGACGACTGAGCCTATCTTCGCCCATGACCGCCTTTCCTCGCCGGCTTGCCCTGCGGGTCACGACCATGCCGCGTGACACGAACCACTACGGCACCATCTTCGGTGGCGTCATCCTCAGCTACATCGATCAGGCCGGATTCGTCGAGGCCCGCCACCACGGCCAGCACCGCTGGGTGACCGCCGCCATCGACCGGGTCGAGTTCAAGGCTCCGGTTCAGGTGGGCGATGTCGTGAATTTCTACGCGACCACCGTCAAGACCGGCACCAAGTCCGTCACGGTGACCGTGGAGGTCGAGGCCGAGCGGTATCTGGATTCCTCGGTCGTTCCCGTCACCGCCGCGACCCTGGTCATGGTGGCAGTGGACGCCAGTGGCACCCCGATTCCGTTCCGCCAGCCTCCCACGGCGTGAGAATTCGCGTACACTCACGGCCATGTCGCAGTCCTCGTTCGTCACCCACAATCTCGTCGGCAATGTCGTTATCGCGCAGCTCGAGCGCGAGAAAATCACCGAGCACGAGTGTCAGGTCATCCTGACCGAGCTGACGAACGCCGCCGCCAAGTGTCAGCACCACCTCGCGGTCGACCTGTCCAAGGTCACGCTGATCGCCTCCGCCGGTCTCGGCGCGCTGATCACCCTGAACAAGACCATCAAAGCGAAGGGCGGCAAGGTCGTCTTCTTCGCGATGAGCGAGGAGCTGCTGCAGGTCTTCAAGCTCACGCGGCTGAACACGCTGCTGACGATCGTGAAGGACAAAGACGCCGCCGTAAAGGCCGCGCTCTGATGCCTGTGGTGGCCCGCCTCTGCGAGGCGGGAACGCCGTCGCACACAAGATCGTGAGGGCATCCGTTGTCCGCCGCGACGCAAAGTTCAAACCCCCGCCTCGCCGTCATGCTTTCCGGTGGCGGACGAACGCTCCTCAATCTGCTGAAGCACATCGACGCCGGAACGGTGCAGGCGACGGTTGCGCTGGTCGTCACGTCGAGCGAATGCGTTGGCGCTCAGCGGGCCCGGGACGCGGGGTTGCACGTCGTCGTCGAGCCGGGCCGCATCCCACGCGAGCGGCTGGGTGAACTTCTTCGCGCCCACCGCGTCGAATGGGTGGTGCTTGCCGGTTACCTCAAGCTCGTCGACATCCCGCTTGGCTTCGACGGTCGGGTCGTGAACATCCATCCCGCACTCCTCCCCAAGCACGGCGGCCCCGGCATGTACGGCCATCGCGTGCACGAAGCCGTCATCAAAGCCGGCGACCGCGAATCAGGCTGCACCGTGCATCTATGCGACTCACGCTACGACACCGGGCCGATCGTGCTGCAGAAGCGTGTGCCCGTGCTGGCGGGCGACACGCCCGATGACGTCGCAAAGCGCGTCTTCGAAGCCGAGTGCGAGGCGTATCCGGAGGCGCTGCGAAAGTTGTTCGCGGGTTTTCAAGGAGAAACCTGTGCACAAGCGCGGCACTGAATTCAGGCCTCTGGTCCTCTCCATCCTTCTCTCCGCATTCTCCGCGTCCCCCGCGATGCAATGTCTTGGCGCTCTCGCGGCCAACCCACTCGAGCACGCCGACCAGCCCGACCTCGCGAAACTCTCCCCCGACGAACTCGACCGCCGCCTCGACGCCGCGCTCGCCAAGCGAGATTTCGCCGCCGCCGAGCCGCTGCTGCGCCGTTCAATCGAGCTGCGCCCGCGGGAGTTCGTGCCGCTCTACAACCTCGCGTGCGTCCGCTCAGCCAAGGGCGACGTGGCCGAGGCGGGCGTATTGCTCGTGCGTGCCGTTGAGAACGGCTTCGACGATTACCGCAAACTGACCCGCGACGCCGACCTCGTAGCGGTTCGGGAGGCCAACAACGGTGCGGGCGACGCCAACTACCGCAAGCTCGTCGACAACTGGGCAACCGTCCTCAACGCGCGTCGGGACGCAAACCTGAACCAGATCCGCCGCATCTTCGACACAGTCGACGCGGATGCCAAGGTCGAATACACCGAGCACGTCGACGAGAAACGCCGCTTCATCTACCGCACCGCGTACACCGAGTCAGAATTCAACAAGGCCCGCGCCGAGCTCGACGCCATCGCCGACTGGGCCGAGAAGGCCGTCTTCCCCGGCCTGTGGAACCCGGACGAGGTGAAGCTCGACCCGTGGGTGATCATCGTGCTCCCGAGCAACCGCAACTTTGAGAAGTGGTTGGTCTTCACGTTTGGTCCCGGTGTCCGCACCGGGCTCGCCACCGTCGGCGGCTCGTACGTGCACGAACGCAAGCAGCTCGTCTCCCAGGACCTCGGCAGCACCCTCCGCCACGAGTTCTTTCACGTGCTGCACTGGCGTCACTTGACCCACAGCGGCGTCGAACAGCCATATTGGGTGCAGGAAGGGCTCGCAAGCCTCGTCGAAGACGTCGAGCCGCTGACGCCCGGGAGCGATGTGAAGCCGCTGCCATCGTGGCGGACCAACATCGTGCTCCGCCGCGAACGAAGCGGGACGCTCTTGCCGCTGGAGCGATTCGCGAAGCAGAGCCGCGACAAGTTCCTCAGCGGCCAGCAGCTCGCGAACTACGCCCACGCCCGCGCCCTCTTCTACTACCTCTACCAGCAGAACAAACTCGGCGCCTGGTACGCGGCGGCGAGCGACCCGAAATCGCCGCCGGACGCGGCGTGCTTGAAGCCTTTCGAGACGGTCTTCGCCAAGCCGCTCAAGGACATCGACAAGGACTTCCGCGCCTGGGTGCGCAAACTGCCCGAGGTTGCCGAGGAGATCCGCCCCGGCATGGCCAGCCTCGGCGTCGAAGTGGAGTCAGGCCGCGGCGACGGCTTGGTGATCACTTCGATTATCGAGCCGCCCGGGACAAAGGAACGCTCGCTCCTTGGCCGCAGCACGCTTCGAGGCGTGCAGGGCGAGCTCAAGACCGGCGACGTGATCACCGCGATCGACAAGAAGCCGACCCGTGACATCGCCGATTTGGTCCGCGTGCTCAGCGCGTACAAGCCGGACGACGAAGTGAGCGTGTCGTACCTCCGCAAAGGCGCTCCGGGTGAGGCGAGGATCAAGTTGGTCGTGCGTCAGTGACTCGCATGCGTTCGCGAGTGGCTTGCGTCGAGCGTCTGGAGTCGGGCATCTGGTCGCAGACGCCGAGGCTGACGAGTCCGCGAGGAAGCCTCGAATCGACCGGGGCGACAGATGTGCGGTTTCGGACGATCCGGAATGTTGGTTCCAGACCATCCGTGGCTTCGTCGCCAAGTCTCCTCAGCCTCGGCGTCATAGATCCAACTCGTTGCCGGTGACCGCGGACCGTTCGGGCCGCATGTTGCTCTCACACACACAAGCTCGATCGCCGATAAACCAAGTGTGTCCGACGTGCGCTCTGTCTCCATCCTCGGCTTCGGCGCCTTCGGCCGCTTCATGGCGAAGCACCTGACGCCGCACGTCGCGGTGAGTGCGTACGACCGCGATCCGAACTCCGAAAGCATCGAGGGCGTGCGTCGCGTCTCGCTCGCCGAGGCTGCCACCGCCGACGCGATCGTGCTCGCGGTGCCGGTGCAGCACATGGAGCCGTTGCTCCGCGAACTAGCTCCGCTTTTGGTGGAGACGCTCGCTGCCTGCGGCGGTGAGCCGCCGCTGGTGCTCGACGTCGCGTCCGTGAAGCTCAAGCCCGTCGAGCTCATGACGCGACTGCTCCCGCCAAGCGTCCCGGTCATCGCGACGCACCCTCTCTTCGGCCCCGAAAGCGGCAAGCACGGCATCGAGAAACTGCCGCTCGCGTTCTGCCCGGTGCGGGCCGACGCCAATCTCGTCGCACGCGTGCGATCGTTCCTCGCCGACACGCTCCGCCTCCGCGTCATCGATATCTCGCCCGCCGAGCACGATCGCCAGATGGCCTACGTGCAGGGCCTCACGCATCTCATCTCGCGGGCAGTGGGGGAGATGAAACTGCCCGACACCCCGCTCGCGACCGCCGCGTACGAGCGGTTCCTCGCCATGCGAACCAATCTACGCGCCGATTCGTGGGACCTCTTCGTCACCATCGAATGCGAGAACCCCTACGCCAAGGCCGTGCGCGACGAGCTGCGACAAACACTCGATGCGATCGAGCGCCGATTGGGCTGAACGCCGCGTGCATCCGACAGCCCGCGTCCGATCCACTCGTCTGGTATGCTGCGGCCAACCCGCGAAATCGGGACATACCGGAGGTACCTCGTGGAACTCTTCTCCAGTCTTTGGCTGCCGATTCTCGCCGCGTCTGTGGCTTTGTGGATCTACGGCGCCATGGCATGGATGGTGCTGCCGCAGCACAAGAAGGATTTCAAGCGACTCCCCGACGACGACAAGGTGCTCGACTTGGTCCGTGGCCTGAACCTCCCACCTGGAACGTACGGCTATCCCCACTTCGTCTCGCACAGCGAGGCCCAGAAGCCCGAGATGAAAGCGAAGTTCCAGAAGGGGCCGATGGGCGTGCTCAGCGTCTGGAAGACGCCCAACATGGGCATCAACATGGCCCTCAATTTCGCGTTCTATGTCGTCGCGTGCTTCCTCATCGCGTATCTCGCAGCCGCAGCGGGCGTGCCTCGCGGCGCCGGTTTCGGAAAGGTCATGCAAGTCGTCGGCACCGCCGGAGTGCTGGCGTTCTCCTTCTCCGCAATCCCAGGCATGATCTGGTTCCAGGCCAACAAGCCCGCCATCGCCAGCCACATCTTCGACGGCGTCGTCATGGGCCTGATCACCGGTGCCGTCTTCGCGCTGCTCTGGCCGAAGTGACGCCTCGACGCGGATTCCTTGCACTTTTCCAGCGTTGGTTGCACGAAGTTGCAACGCCGCGGGCGGCACTGGACATTTCCGGTAGACTCATCCATCAGCCCTGCGGCCAACCTCCGGGCAATCTTCACAAGCCTTGATTTTCTCGCAGGGGATTTACGCATGAAACGTCCCATCACCGTCGGCCGCGTGATCAACTTCGCCCGCCGCATGCCCGCAGTGCTCCGCCAGCCCGAGCGGCTGTACTCGCAGGAGGCGATGGCCAAGCTCTTCCCCAGCATGTCCTCCAAGGACATCGAGCAGCTCCGCTACGAGTTCCACAAGAACGATCAGTTGTTTCTCGACGTCGACCACGCGATCCTGAGCCAGCGCCGCCGCCGGGCGCAGTGGGAGCCATGGGCCGAGTTCCAGTACATGCTGGTGCGGGCCCTGAAGCCCGATGTCTACGTCGAGACCGGTGTCTTCGACGGCGTGTCCAGTTCGGTGATCCTGCAGGCCATGGAAGACAACGGCAAGGGCAAGCTGGTTTCGATCGACCTGCCCGCGTCGGAAACGATCAAGGGCGCCACCGACTACATGCCCGAAACCACGCTCCCCCCCGGCCACAACCCCGGCTGGTGCGTGCCGTCACGCCTGCGCCACCGCTACGACATCCGCTTCGGCGACGCTCGTGAGTTGCTGCCCAAGGCCATGAAGGAACACCCCGTCATCGATGTCTTCTTCCACGACTCGCTGCACACCTACGACCACATGACCTTCGAGTACCGCACCTCGTGGCCCCACATCAAGGACGGCGGTGTGCTGCTCTCTGACGACATATTTGCGAACCCCGCGATGTACCACTTCGCGAAGGAAGTCGGTCGGCGCTATCTCAACATCCGAAACGGCTTCGGCTGCATCAAGAAGTGACGCCACTCCCCTCACCGCGAAGCGGGGAGGGGTGGTCGAGCGCAGCAAGACCGGGGCGGGGTGCCGGGTTGCCCCAATGTCACACTGCCCCGCGATCACGCCGCCGCGTCTGCCTTCAGCGTGCTCTGGATGTGATCTACCGCCTTCACGGTGTCCTTGGTCGCGGTCTGGATGTCCTTGAGCATCGTTTCGATCTGTTTCGTCGCCTCGGCGGTCTGGGCCGAGAGGCGCTTCACCTCACCCGCGACAACCGCGAAACCCAGGCCGGCCTGGCCCGCGCGAGCGGCCTCGATCGCCGCGTTCAGCGCGAGCAAGTTGGTCTGCGACGCGATCTTGTGAATCGCCGCGGACGTGAGCGCGATGCGCTCGGTCGCCTGCGACAGTTTGCCGACGGCCTGCGACGCTGTGGTGAACTCGTCCGCCAGTTCGCCCCGCCGTGCTTCCGCGTCGCGGAGTTTGGCAGTCCGGTCCGCCATGCGGCTGGTCGCGGTGTTGATCGAGCGTGCCGCGTTCTGGAACGTGCCCTGCATGCCCGTCAGCACAACGCGGCGGTAGAACTTCTCGCCCGATGCGTGGTCCAGCGTTGCCGTCGTCTCGCGGACGAAGTTGTCGGTCATGTCCAGCATGTGGTTGATCGAGCGCAGCAGCTCCGCGCACCCGTCCGCGTCGTCGATCCGAAGGATGCGGGCTTCCAGATCGCCATCGGCGGCCCGCTTGCAGACGTCGGTCGCGTCTCGCAGTGATTCGCTCACGGGTTGCGTCTCGAGGCGATGTTCAGTTGGCGTCTCCGTGCTCATGCAACGACTCCCCTTCACGCCGCGGCGGCTTCGGTGTCCATCGAGAAGATCAACTCGTCGTACGTGGTATTCAGTGATGTCAGTTTCCCGAGAAACGCAGCCACGCCCGCGGCGGTCGCCTCCCTTGGATCGCGGTGCCGCGACTCGACCTCGCGGAGTTCGCGGTACAGCCCCTCGACGACGCGGAGCGAATCGCGGTTGGGCACTCGCCGCGACGAGTGATAGCCGGTGCGGTTGCCGCGGACGTCGTGCGTGGGCGTCACGTGTGCAAAGACCCAATAGTGGTCGCCGCTCTTGGCCCGATTGAGCACGTACGCGAAGATCTCGCGGTCGGACTTCAGGGTGTCCCACAACACCTGAAACACGCACCGCGGCATGTCCGGATGCCGCACAATGCTGTGCGGCTTGTTCAAGAGTTCGTCCTCGCGGTACTGCGCCACGCGGCAGAACACCGTGTTGGCATAGGTGATCCGGCCGTAGAGATCCGTCTTGCTCACGATGATCTCGTGCGGCTCAAACGTGCGTTCAACACCGGTGAGCGGCCGCTCGAATCGCGACATGACAACCTCCGAGAACTAGACGACCTGCGGATGCGATACTCGCACGACGCGGATTCGTCGGTTCTTCGGCGATGGCTGTTAAATGCACGCTCTATTGCGGAACGACGGCTCGTCTGAACTTTCCGTTCAGGAAGATTCGGCGGACGCCCTGGCGGCTTCGAACGTCCGAGATCACGGCACGATCTTGACGACGCTCACCTGCTCCACCAGCAGTTCGTAGATCATCTTCACGTCGTCGTCGCCAAGGCGGACGCAGCCCATGGACTTCTGCTGCCCGATCGAGTCCGGCTCGATGGTGCCGTGGATGCCGTACCCGGTGATGGTCTTGCTCTCGCCGATGCCCTCGAGGCCCAGCCAGTACTCGCCGATCGGGTTCTTCGGGTCGTTGGCGCCGAACTTCTGGCCAGTCTGCGGGTTCACCCACGGCGGGTTCACCAGCTTGCTGCGGGGCCGCACCACGAAGTTGCCCAGAGGCGTGCTGTTACCCGTGCCCAAGCCGACCTTGAACGATCGGATGTACGTCCAGCTTTGCGGGTCGTCCGGCGAGCCGTGGAAGAGATCCAGGCGATAGTCGCCCTTGCTGACGACCGCATGGAACGGGCCACGGACGAGCTTGATCTTCTGGCCGACGCGGAGCGGCTTGTCCTTCAGGCTGTTGATGCGCTCGATGAGGCGGTAGTCGACGGCGAGCTCGCGGTTGCGGGTGATCCTGATGAGGTTGTCACCGCTCTTGATGGCATATTCCTCGCTCATCGGATCCGCGGGGTTGATCTTGGGGGAGAAGAGCAAATCCTGGTTGATGGGACCGAGCTTTTGGCGGATGCGTTCGCGGTCCTCGCGGACGGCATCGCTGTGCAGCAGCGCCTTGCTCAGGATCACGCGCGCCTGGACCAGATCGCCAGCAGCAGCCTTCTGCTCTCCGGCCTGGATGAGCTGCATCACCTCGCTGGTGCTGCCGGTGGGCGTGAGCGTGCCCGGCAGTGGCGAGGTGTTGCCCGGGGCAGCCGCGGGGTCCGACGGCCGGTTGTCCCCAGGTGTCAGGCTCGTGCCGTTCGGCGGTGTGTTACCCCCGGGCGTTCCCGCGGGGGTGATCGTCGGCGTCAGGTCTTTGCGGGTCACGTCCACCGAACCCGGGCGGCCGGAGGCGTCGCTCGTGGGTGTCGTCGTCGGGGCGGTCTGGGCCGGGGTGCTCGGCGAAGTCGCCGGTGCGCCTGTGGTCGCGTTGGTCAGAGCGGGTGACGGACTCGGCGTCGTCGCCGGCTGGGACGCCGTGCTGGCGGGCTCGAGCGTTTCCTTGATGGCGGCTGGAGGTGGCGGAGTGCTGCCAGCGAGCGCCCGGGGTTGATCCGTGGTCGTTTCGCTCGGCAGAGTGCCGGTCGTGGACTTGCGGTTCACGAACGAGACGATCCCCCAGATCGTGCCCGCGACGAGGATCAACGCCGCGGCGACGCCCACGACGAGCTTCGCGCCGCCCGAGGCTGCGTTCTTCTGGTTCAGGACATAGGACCGACCGATCTCGGTCTGGCGTTCGGTTTGGGAAGGAAGGGCCATCAATCAACCTCCGTGCAGATCAAGGCTTGCCGCCTTGGGAATCGCCATATCGACCAATCGTCGCGAGCCGCCCCACAGAGCATGCCCCGCGTCACGATCCGCCGCAGAAAACGACGCGGCGTTCGGTCACGAGAAACCGCACCGGCACGTCCGTCGCGCCGGCCGGGATCACGTCGCGGACCGCCGCCTCGGGGCAAACCCCGGCGACCTCCGCCCGCAAACCCGGGCTTCTCAAGAAGCGATCATAGAAACCCGCGCCCCGCCCGAGGCGACGACCCGAAAGGTCAAAGCCCAGCCCCGGCGCGACGACCACGTCGAGCTCCGACGGCTCGATCGCCGCCAGCCCTTCGCGCGGCCCGGGCACGCCGTGCCGACCCGTGACCAGGTCGCCCGGCCACTGGGTCAGCACCACCGGCATCATCGCCCGCTGCACCCAGTCCACCCTCGGCAAACACACCCGCTTGCCCGCGGTAAGTGCGGCGGCGGCCAAGCCGCCCAGGTCGATCTCGCCGTGCATCGGGGCAAAGAGCATCACGGTCCCGGCCTCGATCCACCACGGCTGCGCGACAATCAGCGCGCAGACCGCTCGAGAGATCGGCTCGATCTGCGGCCCGATGGCGGCAAGGCTCGCCTTGAGTTCGTCGCGGGCGACGCGTTTGGCTTGCTCGAGCGTGGCGCTCATGTGCCGCCCTTCCGGTTCGAGCGCCGCAGGCGACGCAGCTCCTCCAGTCGCTCGCCCATCGCCTTCTCCGCCCCGCGGTCGGTGGGGCGGTAGTAGGTCTTGTCCACGCCGAGGTAGTCCTGATCGTTCACCGCACCCGGGTCGGCGTGGGCGTAGCGATAGCCAGTGCCGTTGGCAGGGCCGCTGCCCGGCGCAGGCGGTGCCGCGTTGCCATCGCGCAGGTGCACCGGCACCGCAATGGTGCGGCCTTCCTTTACGTCCGCGAGCGCTTCGTCGATCGCGACGTACGCGGCGTTGCTCTTGGGCGCAAGCGCGAGATACGTCGTTGCCTGCGCGAGGATGATGCGTCCCTCGGGCATGCCGATGCGTTCGAGAAGCTCCCAAGCGCTCTGTGCGACCATGATGCCGCGAGGGTCCGCGTTGCCGATGTCCTCGCTGGCGAGGATGGCAAGGCGGCGGGCAATGAAACGCGGGTCTTCGCCGGCGTCGAGCATGCGGGCAAGCCAATAGATCGCCGCGTCGGGATCGCTGCCGCGGACGGACTTGATGAACGCGGAAATGGTGTTGTAGTGCTCGTCGCCGTCGCCGCTGTAGACGGCGGCTTTCTGCTGGATGGAGTCTTCGGCGGCGGCGCGGGTGATGCGGCGTGGGGCACTGGGGGAGTGGGGCAGTGGGGCAGTGAATCCGGAACCAACTGCTGTCTCCCTGCACCCCTGCTCCCCTGCACCCCTGCTCCCCTCCGACAACACCGCCACCTCCAACGCCGTCAGCGCCCGCCGCGCATCGCCGTCACACTTGGTGGCCCAGACGCGCAGCGCGTCGTCGTCGACGCGGAGTTCGAGCGTGCCGTAGCCGCGGTCCTTGTCGGCAATCGCGCGCCGCAGCACGTCGATGATGTCGTCCTCCGTCAGCGGCTCGAGCCGAAAGAGCGTGCTGCGGCTGACCAGCGCGCTGTTGACGGCAAAGAGCGGGTTCTCGGTGGTCGCGCCCACCAGCGTCAGCACGCCGCGCTCGACGTCCGCGAGCAGCACGTCCTGCTGCGGCTTGGTGAAGCGGTGAATCTCATCGAGGAAGAGCACGGTGCGGCGGCCGGTGCGCTCAAGGCGGGCGACCGCCTCATCGATGATCTCGCGGATGCGCTTCACGCCCACACTGCTGGCGTTCTCACGCTCGAAGTGCCGCTTGGTGAACGACGCGATCAGCTCGGCGAGCGTCGTCTTGCCCGTGCCCGGCGGGCCGTGCAGGATGAGCGAGGTGATGACATCGGCCTCGAGCATGCGGCGGAGCAACTTGCCCGGGCCGAGGATGTGCTTCTGACCCGCGAATTCGTCGAGGTTCCGTGGGCGCATACGCACCGCGAGCGGCTCGACCCGCCGCCGGGCTTCTTCACGTTGGGTTGCCCAAAGGTCCGTGTGACTCACCGCCCGTCCTCGCGTGTTCCCGCCGTTCGCACCGAGCTCCGACGCATCTGAACCAGCTCCAAGCGTCGCGAAGCACGTCTCTTGACTCGTGGCAGTCTACACCCGAACATCCCACGACCCCGGCTCAAGCGGCGCGGAAATTGTCGTCGCGACTCGCTCGAAACCCATGTTTGCAACGGCTAGCATGGCCGCGCATGACGCCGCTGGGGCTGCTCGTCATCATCGCCGCTGTCGCCGCGCTCCTCGCGCTGGGCCTCATCACGGCCGCGCTCAGCCGCAATCCCCGCAACGACCCGATGGTCGGCCTGCTCATCGTGGCCATGAAGTTGTTCGCGTGGTTCGTCCAACGCGCTCGATATCTCGGCCTCGAGAACGTCGCTGGGCAGATGCACCCCGGCCCGCTCATCCTCGTCAGCAATCACACCGCCGGCGCCGACGTGCCGCTCATTCAGGCCGCCTGCCCGTTCGAGATTCGCTGGATGATGGCCCGCTCCATGCAGGTTGAGTTTCTGAAATGGTTCTGGGAATGGGCAAACGTGATCGGTGTCGACGTGAGCGGACGTGACTCGGCCGCGCTGCGCGACGCGATTCGCCACGTCGAGGCAGGCGGCGTGCTTGGCATCTTCCCAGAAGCTGGTCTTGAGCGTCCACCCCGACAGGTCATGCCATTCCAGCCGGGCGTGGGCCTGCTCATCAAGAAGACCGGCGCGAAGGTGTTGCCCGTCGTGGTCGACGGCACGCCGCAGGTCGATCCCGCGTGGGCGAGCCTCTGGTGTTTCGGTCGGGCGCGGGTGCGGTTCTTCGAGCCGATCGATTACGCGGCGAGCGGCCTTTCGGCGAGCGAGATCGTCGCCGACCTGCAGCAGCGGTACCTGGAGTGGACCGGGTGGGCGCTGAACGAAAAAGGGTTGCGGTTCGCAGACCAGCGAGCGCCGGCCGCGGCCAATGGACCAACAAATCCTGCGGACGCGTCTTCCACGCATTCGATCAGAACTCGTTGAACTGCATCGATCGTGCGACGCTACAGGATCGACACCGGGTCCACGTCGATCGCCGTCTTCGCATCGCTCTTGAGCAGACCCGCGTCTCGGGCCGCGGCCAGTGCCGCCTGCACCGAGCCGGCCTTGGCGGCGTGCATCTCGATCGAGAGCCGATGCTGATCGGCGACGCGAGGGATCGCCGGTACGAGCGGTCCGTCGACCCGCAGTTCTCCCCGCTCGCTCGCCGCGGTCTCGCGGAGAAAACGCACGATATCGGCGCAGCGCTTCTGCACCGCCTCAGCCTTCTCATCGCGACAGACCACGCGTGCGAACCGCGAGAAGGGTGGGAGCGACGCCATTTTCCGCAACGCCAACTCCTCGGCCGCGAAGCTCTCAAAGGCGTGCCGCGACGCGGCGAGGATCGCGCGGTTCGTCGGATCGGAGGTCTGAACGATCACCGTGCCTGCCGCGTTGGCGCGGCCGGCGCGTCCGGCGACCTGGCTGAGAAGCTGAAACGTGCGCTCATCGGCGCGAAAGTCAGGAATGAAGAGCCCCGTGTCGGCGCTCACGACCCCGACCAGCCGCACACCCGGAAAATCCAGCCCCTTCGCGATCATCTGCGTCCCGAGGAGCACGCGGGTCTTGCCCTTGGCAAACGACTCCAACGCTCCGAAGTAATCGCTCGCCGTTTTCATGGTGTCGCGATCGACGCGCACGAGTGCCGCCGGATCGACGCCGACGCTGCTCAGCAGCGACGCGACTTCCTCCTCAACCCGCTGCGTGCCGGCGCCCAGCCGCACGATCCCACGCGAGCACCGCGGACACTTCGCCGGAAGCACGCTCTCCGAGAGACAGTGATGACAGCGCACCAGTTCGCCGGCCCGCAGCGTCCGATCGCGGTGCATGATCATCTTCGCGTCGCATCGGTCGCAGAAGAGGCTCCAGCCGCACGTCGCACCCCCGGCGCAGCCGACATACGTCGCGTACCCGCGGCGATTCAGCAGCAGAATCGCCGACGCCCCCACGCGCAGCGTCTCGTGCAGTTCCCGGCGCAGCGTCGGCCCGAGGCTGACATCGCCGAGCCCCTGCTTGCGCGCGGCGAGCCGCTCCTCCACGATGTCCACGATCCGCACCGCAGGCAGCGATCCGCCGCCCACACGGTTCAGAAGCTTCCACAGCGTGTACTTGCCTCCCGCAGCATTGTGCCAGGACTCCAGCGACGGCGTCCCGCTGCCCAGCACGATCGGACAACCCTCGAGCTGCGCCCGCTTGATGGCCGCGTCGCGGGCGTGGTACCGCGGCAACTGATCCTGCTTGTACGACGAATCGTGCTCCTCATCCACGATCACCAGTCCGAGAGCGCCGACCGGCGCGAAGAGCGCCGAGCGAGCGCCGACGACCACGCGGGCCACTCCGGTCGCCACCCGCGTCCATTCCTTGTTGCGCTGCGCCGCCGTCAGCCCGGAGTGCAGCACCGCCACGCCGCGGTCCGCGAAGCGCTCCAGGAACCGCTCCGAAGTCTGCGGCGTGAGCGCGATCTCCGGCACCAGCACGATCGCGCTGCGATCCGCGCTCGCGTCGAGCATCGCGCGGATCAGCCGCAGATACACCTCGGTCTTTCCAGATCCGGTCACGCCGTACAGCAGGTGCACCCCGAACCGCCCCGATTCCACACTCGGCCGAATCCCATCGATCACCCGCTGCTGATCAGCGGTGGGGGAGATGACCTTCGCCGAGCCGAACGTGTTCGCCCCCTGCGGCATCATCTCCGCCGCGCGAATCACCTCGCGCGTCTGTTCGACGATCAACCCCGCCACGATCAGCCGGTTGATCGATCGCATCGTCCGCTCGCCCAGCAACCCCTTCAACTCCAGCGGCGGCAGCGGCATCGCCAGCGCGTCTTCCGCCACGAGCCGCTCCCACAACTCCCGCGCCGGCTTGCCGACAAGCGCCGCAATCTCCGCACGCCGCGCCTCGTCCAGGTCCGCCATCGCGAGCACTTTCTGTTCGCGCCGGCCGACGTCCTTCTTGACCGCTGCAGGCATCATGGTGGCCAGCGTCATGCCCAGCGGGCAGACGTAGTACGCGCTCATCCACTTCGCCAATTCGACCAGACGCCCCGTCAGGCCCGCCCCCGTCCGAGCCGTGATCGGCCTCACCTTGATTGGGTCAAGTTCGCCCAGCAGTTCTCGCCCGCCAACCGCAATGACGATCCCCGCCACGCTCTTTCGGCCCAGCGGAACATCCACCCGCTCGCCCACGATCGGTGCCGGCTCGCTCATCTTCCGCGGCACCGCGTACAGCAGTTCCGTTCCCTCGCCGACGCGATCGATCCCGCGCTCCACCGCCACGCTCACGTAGAACGCCGCTTCGTCAACGGTCAATGACGAGAATGGCAGAAGACCGGTCACGGGCACACGATAGCGAGCGAACGCCGAGCGTCGCGGTCCAGCGGCCGCGGACCCGAATCACGGCTCGACCGCCGATCAGTCCTTCTTGTGCTCGGTCTTCTCGCTCTTGCCCGCCGGCAGCGGTGCCGCCGTCACGCCGAGCATCTTCAGCTCGTCACGCAAGATCGCCGCCAGCTCGTAGTTCTCCGACTCGATCGCCGACGCGAGCCGCGCCCGCAATTCCGACTGCTGCGAGACCGGCAACTTCGGCACCAGCGACTCCCGCATCCCGCGCAGCATGTCCGCCTCGGCCGAAGCGTCGAACATCTGCGGCTGGCCGGCGTTCGCAAAGTACTGCCGCAGCGCCTCCAGCCCTTGGTCCAACGCCACCACCGCCGCCTTTGGCTCGTTGTCCTTGATCGCCTGGCTCGCCATCGCCCGCGCCCGCAGCATCAGGATGTACGGACGGAACTGCTCCAGCACCGACCGATCACCCTCGGTCTCGGCGTGCGCCGCGCACATGTCCAGCACCCGCAGATTGCGAGTCGTGTCCCGGACCACGCCCTCGAAATCCTCAAGCGCCAGCAACGCCAGGTAACGGTGGTAGTACTGCACCGCCTCTTCACGCAGGAGCCGGCAGTCTTCGGGCGCCAGCGCGAACTTCTCCGAGCCGCCGCCATCTTCTTCGCCTTCGGTGCCGTCCAACTGGGCCTCGTAGTACTCAAGCAAACTCGGGAACCCGTGCGGCGACTGCCCGTCCGGCCGGCCGGTTGGGAACATCTGCAATATGCCCAGGTCGACTCGAATCTGGATCCGCGGCGTGCCGTCGTCGCCCTCCACGATCCGGGCATTGATCGCGCCAGGCTCGTAAGGCCACTCGTTCAACATGGATGACAGGTCGCGGGACATCAGTCGGAGTTTAGAGGCTCAGTCTGTGAGGATTCTGGAAGGGGGTTGAGGCCTCTCGGACTATTTCGGAAGTTTTCGCGGGGTCCGATGCCGCAGTTCTTGGAAAATTGTCACATTTTCTGCCTGCCGGGTTTGCATTTGACGCAGTTTGTGACATGGTTCATATGGGAGGAATTGCGCAGACGCCTCCGTCGGGTTCATATTGACCTTTCCGCAGGTCGATGGCAACCGGATGGGACAAGGCTGCGTAGCAAATCCCGTGGTGTGCCCGGTTTGTGCGACCGGGCGAGGAGCGAGAGGGGTGTGGTGCCCCAGAAGGTGGTAGAACAGTGGCGACGAGTTCCGCTCGAGCCCGTACGGGTTCTGCTCAGGTCCAGTCCGACCTGCAGCTGTATTTCTCAGAGATCAACAAGACCAAGTTGCTGACCGCAGACGAGGAGAAAGAACTCGGCTGGGCGATCATCAACGACAATTGCGCCAAGTCGCGGGAGCGGATGATCCGCGCCAACCTGCGTCTGGTGGTCGCGATTGCCAAGAACTATGCCAACCGTGGCCTGCAGCTCTCCGATCTCATCGAAGAGGGCAACATCGGCCTCATGCGCGCCGTCGAGGGCTTCGACCCCTCGCAGGGCGCCCGGTTCAGCACCTACGCCAGCTGGTGGATCAAGCAGGCGATCAAGCGGGCTCTGGTCAACGCGACCCAGCCCGTCCACGTCCCGGCCTACATGGTCGAGCTGATCGCCAAGTGGAAGATCGCCGCTCGCAAGCTCGAGGGCGAGCTGGGCTACCCGCCCAGCCTCACCGAGCTCGCCAAGGCGATGGACCTCCCGGTCAAGAAGCTCCGCGTCATCAAGCGGGCCGTCAAGGCCTTCCAGAGCAGCGGCGAGACCCGCGACATCGACGGCGACCTCTTGAAGATGAGCGACATCCTCGCCGACTCCAAGGGCTCCACCCCGCACGAGAACGTGCTGCGTGACGACGAGCTCGGCACCCTTCGCCGCCTCCTTGAGACCATTGACGACCGCGAGGCCCGGATTCTCCGTCTCCGCTTCGGCCTTGACGGCTGCGAGCCCCTCACGCTCAAGGAAGTCGCCGACGAGGTCGGCATCAGCCGCGAGCGCGTCCGCCAGATCGTCGACGAGGCGCTGACCAAGCTCAATCAGCGTCTCACCGACGAGCGCCCCAGCAAGTTCTTCCGTGACGCCGGTCGCAGCGACCAGTCCGCCCCGCCCCGCGCCACCCGCGGCGGCACCGTGACCTATGATGGCGCCCGGGCGAGCTAAGCCTCCGTCTCTCTCTCGGCCTCGGGCCTGACCGCCCGATCGCCGCAACTCGACTTGTGAGCGTCGCGACCGGAGCCTGGCTCCGGTCGCGCTGCTTTTGGCCCGCACCGACCCGCGCACCGCGCGAGCGACGCCCGCACATCGGCTACGATCGGCCCATGCTCAGTATTTCCGCCATGAACCGGTTCACCCGATCCGCCCGCACGCTTGCCGCCGCTCTTGTTTTCGCGCTCGCGGCCGGCGTCAGCCAGCCCGCCGCTGCTCAGGATTACATCTCCAAGATCAACGGGATGTACGCCGACATTCCCGCCGATCGCCGCAGCGATTCAATCCTGATTCCCGCTCTGAAGGACCTCGAGCCGGTCCCCGCCTCCATTCGCGAACTCGAGAAGGCCCGCCTGCTCGTTCCGGGCATGCAGGCTTGGAACGAAGCCGTCGCCTGGGCGACCAAGCCAACGCAGAAGGCCGCGATCGTCGCACTCACGAAGGCGACCGAGCTTGTCAAGAGCGGCACGCCGATGGCTTGGGGACAGGCGTACGGCGTCGCCGCGGTGACCCCCGATCTCGTGAAGGCCGGCTTGTACACCGAACTCGGCGACCCGCCGCTGCTTTCCGCCGCCCAATTCCTTTACCTGCCGAAGCTCGACGCGCTCGCCGTGCTCGTCAACATCGAGGCGACGCGGCTGCAGAGCGAGTCAAAGACCAACGACGCGCTCGAGCTCATGGAGCGACTGCTCGCCCTCGGCCGGCAGATCTCCGATCGTCAGTTCTTCAAGGAATCCCGCTGGGGCCTCCGGACCATGATCTCGTCGCTCGAGCGCATGCGTGACATCGCATATCTCGACTTCCGCGGCAAGCAGGAACTCACCGCCGAACAGATCCGCGTCGCGATCCGGCGACTGGAAGGCACCGCCGATCTCCGCATCGATCGCATCCTGATGCCGCAGGCCGACCTCGTCGGCGCCGACCAGGCCGTGGCTCTCGTCATGGTCCCCCGCGCTGGCGTCAACGAACGCACGTTCCCGACGACCATGGCGTTGCTGACGTCGGCAGAGAGACCCCTGCGTCTGTTCAGCGAGGCCGCGTCCTGGAAGGGCGCCGGCGCCGGCCATGCCGACTGGGCCGCGACCACCGAAGAGGTGAAGAAGCTCGGCGACGATTACAAGAAGCGCTGGCCGCTTGAGTGGTTCCACACCCTCAACAGCCTCCCTTTCGAACGCAGCAAGATGGACCCGAACCAGTTCGCCGTTCTCGCCGCGACCGTGCCCGATATCAGCGAACTCTTCAACCTGCGTCAGGCTGTTCGCGTCGAGATCGTCGGTACCCGCCAATCGCTGGGAATCGTCGGTTTCTTCTACGCCCGCAAGCAGTTCCCGCCCAAGCTCTCCTCGATCGCGCCCGAGTGGCTGCCCCGACTCGATACCGATCCGTACAACCCCAACATCCAGAACAACGCCAGGCCGCCTCTCGAGTACTTCGTTCCGATCCGCGACACCCACTTCGATAAGTCCAAGGACCCTGTGCCCCACGAGATCAAGATCGTCAGCGGCGACGGCGTGAACTTTGCCGCCAAAGTACGTGACGACAACTGCATCATCTACAGCGTCGGCTCCGACAACAAGCCGAACTTCGCCGATCGCGTCCAGAACACCGTCGAGAAAGTCCCCGACGTCGACTACCTGCTCTGGCCCAGCGTCCTCAGCCTCTACCGTCAGCACCTCAAGGAACTCGGCGACCTCAAGTAATCGCCGCACGAATCGGCCGCTCCTCCGCCGTGCACCGCGGCGTCGGCGGCGGCATCGAATCTCAGGACCGGGCTGCGACACACAAAGGAACCAACGCGTGAGCGGATCGGTGGAAAAAGACAGCGTCAAAAAGGTCGTCATCATCGGCTCCGGCCCCGCAGGCTGGACCGCCGCCATCTACGCCGCTCGCGCCCAGTTGCATCCGGTCGTTTATACCGGCATCCCCAAGCAGGACCCCGGCCCCGTCCTTCCCGGCGGCCAGCTCATGCTCACCACCGAGGTCGAGAACTATCCCGGCTTCCCCCACGGCGTCATGGGCCCCGAGATGATGGGCCTCTTCCAGCAGCAGGCCGAACGCTTCGGCACCAAGGTCATCGGCGAGGACATCACCCGCTGCGACTTCTCCAAGCGCCCCTTCGAACTCCACATTTCCAACGGCGAGATCGTGAAGGCCCACAGCGTCATCATCGCCACCGGTGCCGTCGCCAACTGGCTCGGCCTGCCCAACGAGATGCGCCTCGCCACCATGGGCGGCGGCGTCTCCGCCTGCGCCGTCTGCGACGGCGCACTCCCCGTCTTCCGTGATCAACCCCTCGCCGTCGTCGGCGGCGGCGATACCGCGATGGAAGAGGCCAGTTACCTCACCAAGTTCGCGTCCACCGTCTACGTCATCCACCGCCGCGATTCGCTCCGCGCGTCCAAAATCATGCAGAAGCGCTTCATGGACCGCCCCAACGCCAAGGTGCTCTTCAACAAGGCCGTCGAAGACGTCCTCGGCGACGACAAGATCACCGGCGTGCGTCTGAAAGACACCGTCACGGGCGAACTCTCGACCCTCGACGTCAAGGGCCTCTTCATCGCCATCGGCCACACGCCCGCCACCAAGTTCCTGAAGAACAGCGGCATCGAGTTCGATGAGAGCGGCTATATCGCCCTCAAGCAGCGCAACTCGTACACCAACATTCCGGGTGTCTTCGCCGCCGGTGACGTGGCCGACAGCCACTACCGCCAGGCCGTCACCGCTTCGGGCATGGGCTGCATGGCCGCCCTCGACGCCGAGCGATGGCTCGCGGCCGAAGGCGTGCACTAAGCGTCACGGCAGCCGCAGGATCAGATTCACCGGCCCGTCGTTGAGCACGTGGATCTTCATGTCCGCGCCGAAGCGTCCGCACTGGGCGTTACTCAGGCGTTGCTTGAGCAACCCCAGCAGCCGCTCGAATCGAGCACGCGCCTCGTCCGGAGGCATCGCCGTCGTAAAGCTCGGCCGGTTCCCGCCGCTCGTGTCGGCGGCGAGCGTGAAGTTCGGAATCAGGAGCACGTTCCCACCGGCATCCAGCACGCTCTTGTTCATCTTGCCCGCGTCGTCCGCAAACACCCGCAGCGCGAGCAACTTCGCGACGAGCTTCTCGTCAAGCAACGCGGCGTCGTCCGGCTGAAATCCGACAAAGACCGTCAGGCCGTTGCCGATCTCGCCGACGATCACGCCGTCGACTTCTACCGAACCGCGGAGACAACGCTGGACGAGTGCGATCATGTGAAACCCGGCTCCTGAGCGGCTTTCCAAGAGTGTCGAAACTTACGAAGTTCAATCGGCTCATGCCATCCCAGATCGTTGCCGGAAAGCAGACTGCCGCCGAAACGAGGATCGAGATCAAGGCCGCTCAGTTGACAGGCGACCGTTTCCGCTCTTGTGTATGTCGTGATTCGCTGGCCACCCCGAGCTGTGGGGAGTGTCATGGGACTCTGACACCCAGATCCTTGAGGTGTAGAGGAAGTGATTCGCGGGCCACGACCGGCTCAGGCTCGCGTCGTGTCGATACGGCGGAAGGGTGTCCGCTGCCGCCGGATAATCCTTCAGGTTTGCGACAAGCGATGCCTCAACTTCCTCGTGGAAGTTGCGTTTCGATTCGTAGACCAGTGCGACCCATCTGCGCGGCCCATCTGCTCTTTGGTCCGCGGCACCCCCGATCCGTTCGCTCAGTTCGTCGATCGAGCGGTACTGCTGATACGGCGTGATGGCGACTCTTTGCCCCTCTTGGCTGTTGAAGTTGCCGTGCTCGTCGATACCGCCACCGAACTTCGTGTACGGGTACGATGCATGGAGCAGGTCCCTTAGCGCTAGGTCGGGCGGAACCTGATCGAACGGACCGTCGAAATAGTTGTTGTCACGAACGTTCGCCGCGTGAACTCCGACAAGGATTCTCCGGTCTGTCTGGTGATCCACATAGTACACGAATCGCGACGCCAGCCCGACTTCGAAAGTCGCCGCCCCGTTCTTCGGCAACGGGACTCGGCGTTCGAGCGACGAATCGTCAACCAGGACGTAGTACAAGGACGCCGTTGGAGCATGAAAGAGCAGAGCGAACACAACGCCTGACTCGTCAAAGACACCGGAAACAAAGCACTCGTCCGGAAGAAGCGACACTCGATCAACGGCGGTTCTATATCGTTGATCGAGACGAAACCCGCGAGAGATTCCTCCAACTCGCACGGTCCATGTTTCTGCCGCAGGCCCCGGCGTCACATGCACGTCTTCAGAAGAACCAAACGATCCGCCTCGGCGAGCTTCCCCGTCAAACCGGTCAAAGTAACCGATGTGCAATACGCCTTTGTCGGCATCGGTGAAGCGAAGATTCCCGGATACCTGCCTTGATCCAATCGTGGTCTCAAAGTAGAAGTACCGCTCCGAAGGAAAGATGACGGAGTTCTCTGGTGCCGCCTGAAGAGCGGCGACGAGAATCGACTTCGGATCGGCAAAGTCCATCTCGCAGTTCGCGCAGGCGTGATCCGGGGCCAACGCCAACCCGGCGGTGCTGTCTCTGGCCACGATCCGATCCATGTGAAACCGGAACGCGACCTCATGCGACTGCTGCGATGGCCGCAACGTGGCGCAGCCACCAGCCGCCGCTATCGGCAGCACAATCGCCAGGTTTCGAAGGCAGCCCAAGCGTGAACTGCTCATCCTACCGAACATCCACACAAGGTTCGCCACCGTCAGGAGGGACAAAGATGCCATAAAAATCTTTGACGGTCGTCAGGTACGAATGCCCTTCTGGCAGCAGCGGCCAGTTCGGAAGCAAAGGCTTTGTTGGGAGCTGGTCTTGCTCGGAACGTGTCTGCACATGGTTCGGCGGCCAGAGGGGGCGACGATCCGGAGGCCATCCACCGGATACTCGGGTGACGTGTCCGGGAGGCCAAAGCAGCGACGCCGCGAGTCCGTGCATGGGAGGCCAAGAATCCGACACTTCCATGTGGTGGCTCGGAGGCCAGTTGTCTGAGTTCTGCTTTCCGTGTGTTGGGTTGTTCGAGTAGTACGACTCATGCGGGCCGTTCGGTGGATAGCTCGGCGGGTACCAGCTCGCGGACACCGCAATCGCGTGCGGAGTCGGCTCCCGAGTTGTCGAATACGAACGCTGATGCCCCGGCGGATAGCCGTCACTTGTGTCGAAGCTGTGATTTCCCGGCCAGGTGGTGCTGGCGACGACCGCGTGATTCGGATGCGGATACCAGAGCTCGCTGCGGGCATAGGAGTGTGAATCGATCTCCCAGGTCTCAGAGACAGTGAAGGAGTGATTCGGAGGCCATGTCGATTTGCTGCTCGACAACGTATGTCGATTGTCACTCACCGCAGTCGTGTGATTCGGTCCGGGAGCTGGAGGAGTCGTCCAATTTCGAGTGACCTCGATGATGTGGTTGTTCGGGTAGTTCATCGATTGCCAAGCGCTGTGAGTGCTTGGATAATGAGAAATACTCTGGACGTGCGGCTGCGGGACTCTGGTTCCGGGCCCCACGGCACCTCGAAGTGAGTCTGGGTTGCGCGACCACTCGATTGCTGAGACTAGACCGTACAATCGACTCGCTAGACTGCGGTAGTGAATCGGCACCTGCGTCACGTCCGGGTTCAGAACGGCGTCGGCATCGTCAAGGTCAAGAAAGCCGTCCGTTGACGTATCGATGCGCGGAGTATCCTCCCCCCCAGCGATGAGTTCGAGCACAAACTCATCGCCATCATCGCTGTTGATGACGTGATCCTGGTTGACATCGCCGAAACTCGATGCCAGCATTTGCTCGATCGTCAGCACGGTGTCTTCTGCGGTGAGGGCGCCATCGCCGTCGCGATCGATCACTGGTGCGATGGCGAGCAAATCGGTGACACGCACTGCCAGCAAGTACATCGCGTTCGAGCACCCCGGCGGAATGCCATGTACGAGCGACGACCCAGATTGCGAGAGTTGTTGAACAACGGTTTGCGCGCTGCCAGAGAACGACACGAGCGACGACACGGAAATGGCGAGGGATGCGGTACTCACTGACAAGCGGTTCATTCTGCGGCTCCAGTGCGACTTTTTGGACATCCTACCGCGAGTCTGTGATCGCGTCAATACATCCGCGGGTCGAAATCGCGGATGTCAAAGGGTTAGGGAACTGAAACGGGCACATCGAGTGGCTTTTCGGTTCAGCCACTCTGCATGGTGAATGAACCTGAACATAGATGTGAACAGCCCATTAGGCTGCCCCCCCCCCCCCAACTCTTGCCACATTTCCGTGGTAAACCATGTTCAGTGCTGGTGCTCGCCATCACTCGGCAAATCGCACTCCCCGAAGATCCGGAACTCCTTGCGCCGCAGGATCTGCCCCGCCAGCGTCGGATCGTCCACCGCCAGCGCGATGGTGGGGGTGCCGTTGGGACGCAGCATCAGCGGGTACGCGAACTGGATGAACAGTTCCGCCCCCAAAAGCGAAAGGCACATGCTCGCCAGCGTGTGCCCCTTCGAGAGTTCAACGACCAGGACTTCCTTCTCGCTGAACGGCAGTTTTTCGTTGTTCAGAACCCGTCGCGCATCCGCGGCACAGTTCGTGATCAGCCGCACCACCGCGTGGTCCGTCGCCTCGTGCACCGACAACGCACAGATCGCGCACGTCGAGCCGTCAAACGCTTCGACCAGGTCAAAGAGCTTGCCGACCTTGTTGGTGAGAAAGACAGAAAACTGCGTCACCGTCGGCGGCGCGTAGCTCTGCGTGGTTTCTTGTCCGTAAGTGGCCTGGCTCATCGCGCGATCCCTGCGACGCAATCCCGTTCATCAGCGATCCACGCGGCCACCCGCCGCACCGGTGCTGCTTCTGGTCACCTCTCGCCCCTCTGGCAGCGAACCCCGGTCGCCAGGCGAGCACGCGGCTCAACTCGGCACCCGGATTCTGACGTCCAGTTTACCGGACAGCGTGACAACCGACAACCATGAATGCGAAATCGGACCAGACTTGCCTGAAATCCTGATCTCCAACACCACCCCCTCGTACGCCGCGAGCGCGCACAGCAGCCGTTCGGCCTCAAACCTCAGCCCTCAACCCTTCCCACTCTGATTTTCATCAAGCCGAGAACGAGGACCCACAGCCACACGTGCTGGAGGCGTTGGGGTTCTGGAACACGAACCCGCGGCCCATGATCTCGTCCTTGAAGTCCACCGTCACGCCCGTCAGGTACAGCAGGCTCTTGGGGTCGCAGATAATGCGAACTCCGTGCTGCTCGAAGACCTCGTCCGTGTCCTTCTTGGTCTCGGTCAGGTCCAGGATGTACGAGAATCCCGAGCACCCGCCGCCCTTCACGCCAATGCGGAGGCAGACCTTGTCGGCGTCGAGTTCCTGCTGCTGAATGATCGTCTTGACCTCACGCGCCGCGGTGGGGGTGAGGACGACGGGGGTGGTGATGGACTGAGACTCGGTCGCAGTAGACATGATCAAGCATAGCGACCGCCGAACGCACTAGCACGCTTCCGACGGAGGCCGTTGGGCACGAGAAGTCGGTCGGGTGGAGCACAAGTTCTCGAATCCGAACAAAGCCAGAATTCTGGCTTCCGCAAGCAAAGTTTACAATTAGGCGACGTTTTGCTGCGGAATTTCGGTGCACTGCTGTACAATTCGCCCGTCTGATGTTCCCGGCAACGGCGTTTCCGCGCCGCTCGAAATGTGTTCTGGGAGATGGAGAGAGATACATTAAGAAGGCAGTTTTTGCGTTCGCCGCTCTCGCGGCGGTGGCTGGCTCGGCCATGGCGAGCTTCTCGGAAGGCTTCGAGGGCGCGGCCCCGGGCTGGCAGATTTTCAATGCCAGCAATCCGGTCGGCTCGACCCAGTGGGGCATCTCCGCTGGCAACGTGTTCCCCGCGTTTGCCGGGAACAACCACGCGTTCGCGAACTTCAACGCGACCGGCAGCGTCGGCACCATCAGCGCCTGGCTCTTCTCGCCGGTCGACACCATCCAGAACGGCGACGTTCTCAAGTTCTGGACCCGCACGGTTGATGGCAATCCCTACCCGGATCGCATGCAGGTCCGCCTGAGCACCAATGGCGCCAGCACCAACGTCGGCGCCAGCGAGTTCAGCGTCGGTGATTTCAGCACCCTGCTGCTCGACATCAACCCCACGCTCGATCCCTCGCCCACCGGTTACCCCGAGGGCTGGACCCAGTTTTCGATCACCATCTCGGGCCTCATGGGTCCGGTCAGCGGCCGCTTCGGCTTCCGCTACTTCGTCGATGACGCCGGTGCGTTCGGCCTGAACTCCAACTACATCGGCCTCGATGACGTTGAGTTCACCAGCATCCCCGCTCCGGGCGCCCTCGCCCTCGCCGGTCTGCTCGGCCTTACGGCTGGCCGTCGTCGCCGCTGAACAAACGTTTGACATCACGAGACTGACGCGAAGCCGCTCGACAGGGCGGCTTCGCTGTTTTTGAGCGTCGGCGGCACACCTTCCTCATTTCATCCGAACGAACTTAGAAAACGTCTTGTTTCCAGTGAATTTACGGATTTTTTTCATCATTTTCATATATTCAGCTTTGAACCACTGCTCGCGCAGGTATGCTCTCCTCCGCGTCGGACGTATCCGACGGCCAGTGTTTTCCGCCACTGGTGTTTGGAAATGTTTCTATGAGATGGAGAGAGATATGAAGATTTTTGCTATTGGGGCCCTCGCGATTGCCGCGATCGCCGGTTCCGCTTCCGCCGCCACCCGCACGATCAACTTCGATCAGGACGCGCTTGGTAACTCGATCAGCGACCTGACCGGGGTCAGCACCCAGTACGCTGCCTGGGGCGTGAACTTCACCCCTAACGCCTTCTCGGGCGGCGGCTGGGCCAGCAACACCGGTATGACGGCGACCAGCACCGATGTCGGCGGCGGCTACAACCCCAGCCTCGGCAACGTCCTGCACGCGTTCAACGCCGACTGGCTCAACGAGGACGGCGACCCCTCCTTCCTCATCAGCTTCTCGACCGGCATCACCTCGATCTCGCTCGACGTGATCGGCGACACCGGCGGTCGCGACGGCCTCCAGACCTTCGTCGCTCTCTACGACGCCAGCTTCGTCAACATCGGCTTCTTCGATGCCAGCGGCATCGGCGGCGTCGAGAACATCAGCCTCTCGGGCTTCGGCACCGCGTTCTACGCCGCCATCGCCCACGGCGATTTCAATGACTGGGTCGGCATCGACAACATCACCTACACCGAGGTCCCGGCTCCCGGCGCCCTCGCCCTCGTCGGCCTCGCTGGCGTCTTCGCCGGCCGTCGCCGTCGCTAATCCACTCCGGGCTCGCCCGGTTGGCTTGTGAAAAATGAAAGCGGGGACCGATCCGTCGGTCCCCGCTTCGTTTTTGCAGTGCGATCAGCCGCCGCCGCTACTCGTTCAGGAACACGAAGTACTGAATGCTCCGCCGACGCGTCGGCTTATCCACCGGCTTCACCGCGTGCCACGAGTTCGTGCCCACCGCGAATGTGAACAGCGAGTTGGCGATGAATGGTGCCGTGTACGCAATGTCATACCGGTTCCAGTCCTGCGGGTTCATCTCCTCCGCGCCGGGCTTCTGCACCAGCACGCTCGTGCCGTACGGCTCATTCGTGAAGTCGCCGACATCGGGCAGATAGAACACCGCGGTCACGATCTTCTTGGCCACATCCGTGTGCGGCGCGATCTGGTAGCCACAGCGATCCAGCGAGAGGTGAATCAACGCCCGACTGCGGCTGAGATAGCGATCGACATACGACTCGCCGCCGATCCGGTCGAGCAGGGCGGCCCGGAAGCGATCGGAACCGAACGAGCGAGCAAAGTCGCCCCAGAACGCACGCTGCGGCTCCGGCAGGCGGCCCAGATCATCCGTGCCGTCGCCGCGGTCGGTCAGGAACACCGCACCGCGGTCGGGGTGGTACTTGTTCAGCGGCACAAACGCCTCGTCCGCCGGAAAGAGCGATGTGAGATCCTGGTAGTACCACGCCGGAAAGAGCGGCCGCACCACCGCATGCCGGAACGGCCACGTGTTCACCTTCGCGTTGCGCAGCGCGTACTCCGCGTGCACCGTCGGAATCTCGTTGAACGAAGCCTGGGGCTTGCTCTCGACGTTGGCGGCGGGCGCGATGGTCGTGCTCATAGGTGTCCTTCAGCGGCTGAACTCGAAGTTGAAGATGCTGGCGTTCTCGGTGGAATCCACGAACTCCGCGTGGCGCTTCGCCACAAAGCGAAGCCCGGCATCGGTCATGACCTTGGTGACACGCTCAATCAGGTCCTTGCGGGCACTGTCGAGCTCAATCACCACGGAACGAAGCCTCGCGTCGCGGAGCGTCCGCGTCGCACCTCCGATAACCCGTTCCTCGGCACCATCGACATCGATCTTGAGCCGGTTCGGGAAAGGCAAGCCGAATCGCTCAATCAGCTCGTCAATCGCCACACCCACCGCCGCCTGCCGGAAGACCGGCGTGAACCGTTCCCCGAACTCGCCGATGGGTTCGCCAAAGCTCGACCCCGCACCGCCGCAGAGCGCGTGACGCATATGCAGAGGGGCCGCGGCCGTTCGATCCGCGACCGCAAGCGGATACGCGAGCACGCGATCGCCAAAGCCGCCGCGCCGGATCTGCTCCGCCAGCACCCACCAGTTCCACGGCGAGGGATCGAACGCGAGAATCGTGCTCGCCACTCCGGCCGCCGCTGCGTACAGCATGTACGGCCCGGTGCTCGCGCCGACATCCCAGAACACATCGCCGGGCTCGAAACGGTCGATCCAGTCGAGCGTCTCCGGCTCCTTGGTCAGGAGCGTGCGGGCCCGCCACCGCGTCGCCTCGTTGGGGCAGAAGAATCGAATGTGCCCGTGGCGGGTCTCGACGATCACCTCGTCGGGTGCCGCGGGCACGAGAATCGGCTGGGTGCCCCCGCCCCGCGTGCGAGCGACCGCGATGAGGAAATCTGGCTTCGTCGCCGGCGCGGTCGCAGGCCCAAGATTGATCCCACTCCTCGCCGCGGCAAGCTCGATTCGCCACATCCCCGGCGGAAGATCGGCGTCGTACACCTCATCCAGCGGCAACTGGCCGAGCACTTCAACCACCTCGAAGCGGTCTTCGAGCGCCGCGAGAAACTCGATCGAGCCGAAATCGTGAACATGGAACGGCGTCGGCCCGAGCTTGTTGGGCGTGCTGACGACAAGCACGCCCCGGGGCTTGAGGACGCGGGCGTACTCATCCACGAGCGCCGCCGTCGCGTCAATGTGCTCGATGGTCTCGAAGCTCGCCACCAGATCAACCGAAGCCGACTCGATCGGCGTCGCGACCGCGGAGCAGCAGTGAAACACGCGATCAGCTCCGTCGTGCCGAGTGCGGGCGTAGTCGATCGTCCGGGCGTCGATGTCCACTCCGACGTAGCGATGCGGAGCGTGCGGCGGCGACAGCAACGAAGCTCCGTAGCCCGTGCCACACGCCATGTCGGCCGCGCTCTTCCCCCCCGTGCGTGCCATGATGTCGGCAGCGAGCTCGTAGCGACGCAGGTGCAGCTCCGTGCGAGCCGGCGGCAGCATCGGCAGCGTGGCGTCATGGCGCTCGCCGCGATTGTCCACCAGCCAGCGGGCGTCGGCGTCGCTGAGCCCCTCGATCGTCCGCAGCCGATCGAGCGTGGCGCTGGCCTCATACGCCGCATCGTCGCTTGTATACAGCCGCACGATCGGAATGCCCGCACCCCCGAACAGCCGCGACGCGCGTTCAAAGAGCTGTGCCTCGTAGCACTCGGAACTGATGACAATCGCGCCGATCCCCGTCGGCAGCGGGGCATCGCCGGGCCGCACCACCGGCACGCCGCCGATCGAAGGCAGACGCGGATTGTCGTCCAGCACCAGCGCCACGCGGATGCCGTGCGCATGCCACGGCTGGCGGATGATCGGGCGGCTGTGGCGCCCGGCGCCGAAGAGCGCGATCTGGGTGACGCCCGAGGCCCCGAGCCACGCGGCCGTGCGCGCGAGGATGCGCTGCCGCATCGCTTCGGTGACCGGAACCTCCGGAGACCGAGGCTTGGCCATCCGCTCCGAAAAGGCGGTGTCCGGTGCGGGTGAGGTCGTAGCGGCAGAGGACGGCGGCATGTCGTCACTATCGGCGGAGCGTGTTCCCCCGGTGCGAAATCGGCTGCGGGAGAGGCCCCGTCGCGAGCCGATACCATGCCAAGCACCCCGAGCCCCGCCATGCCCGATGCCCACGACTCGCCAACGCCGTCCGGTCTCGAACTCGCTCCCGGCGTCCGGGTCTCCCCTGGGCTGGTGGAGGTCACGTTCTCCAGCAGCTCCGGCCCCGGCGGACAGAACGTCAACAAGCGAGCGACCCGCTGCCAGCTTCGCATCGCCCTTGCCGATCTTCCGATGCACCCCGAGGCCCTTCAGCGACTGCAGCACATCGCGCCGCATCTCATCACGCCGTCGGGTGATGTCCTGATCGAAGCCGACGACAATCGCTCACAAGGCCGAAATCGTGACGCCTGCTTCGAGAAGCTGCGCGAGATCCTGATCCTGGCCCAGAAGCGGCCCAAGGTGCGGAAGGCTACCAAGCCCAGCCGCGGCTCAAAGGAACGGCGGATCGCCGGTAAGAAGCTCCGTTCGGAGATCAAGAAGAACCGCAAGGGCGGATTCGATTGATGCTCACGCCGCCCGCTCGTCCTCGGGCTGCATGCCCAGCACCTTCATGCGTTTGTAGAGCGTCGTGCGGTTGATCCCGAGCTGCTCGGCGGTCTTCTGGCGATTGAAGTTATTCGCCTTGAGCGCTTTCTGGATGATCCGACGCTCCGGTTCCTTCATCGCCTCCTCAAGCGACATCGGCGTCCAAGCGTCGTCGTCGGCCGCTGCGGAGATCGTGAGCTTCGGTGCCTCGACGCCGTTGATCTGTGGCGGCAAATCATCGAGCTCAATCGTCGGCCGGCGCGACAGCACGGCGGCGCGCTCGACGATGTTCGCAAGCTCGCGTACATTGCCCGGGAATGCGTATCGCTGCAACGCGGCGGTCGCTTCGGGCGAGAAGCCCACGACCTGCTTCCCAAGCTCCGCCGCGTGCATCTGAAGGAAGTGAGCCGCGAGCGACGGAATGTCACTCACCCGATCGCGCAGCGGCGGCAGCTCGATCTTCACCACGTTGATGCGGTAGTACAAGTCCTGACGGAATCGACCGTCAGCAACGAGAGTTTCCAGCGGCTGGTTGCTCGCGAGGATCACCCGGGCATCAACCTCGACCGTCTGCGTCGAACCGACCGGCTCGAACTTGCGTTCCTGCAGCACGCGCAGCAGCTTGAGCTGCATCGCGGGGCTGGCGCTGTTGATCTCGTCGAGAAAAATGGTCCCGCCGTCGGCCGCCTGGAAGCGACCGACCTTGTCCGCGTGAGCGCCGGTGAACGCCCCCTTGACGTGTCCGAAGAGCTCGGACTCGAGCAGCGTTTCCGGAATGCTGCCGCACGAGAGCTCAATGAACGGTCGTGCGGCGCGCGGGCTGGCCTTGTGGATCGCATGTGCGATCAGGCTCTTTCCCGTTCCCGATTCGCCGGTCATGAGCACCGTGGTCCGGCTGGGCGCGACGGCGTCGATCAGTTCGTAGATCTTCCGCATCCGGTGATCCGACCCAACGATGGTCTCCAGCCCGCGGCGACCGTCGAGCTGCTTCCGGAGCGTCTTGTTCTCCTGCAGCAGCGCCCGCTGGCGGATGGCGCGTTCCAGGCTGAGACGCAGCTCTTTATCGACAACCGGTTTGACCAAGTAGTCGCACGCGCCCAGACGAAGCGCCTCGACCGCCGACTCGATGGTTCCGTATCCCGTGAGCATGACGCACGCGACCCCAAGCCGACGCTTGCCGATCTCGCGGAGCAGCTCGATGCCCGACATGCCCTGCAACGTCACGTCGAGCAACGCGAGTGCGAACGGCCCGGCCTCGGATTCTTCTGCTTTCTCGAGCGTTGCGAGCGCCTCGGGCGCGCTCAGGCACGTCGCGGCCGCGTACCCCTCGCGGTTCAGGAACTCGGCAAGCGACTCCGCGACGATGGTGTCGTCATCGACAATCAGAACGCGTGGTGCCGCGGACCGGCCGTTCGGGTGCCCAAGGGTGCCGGTGGGGGGGCTCGTGGTGCTGTTGCTGGCGGAGTCTGTGGGGTGTGCCAAGGCTCAGCCCACCTTTCGTTCGTCGGCGAGCGTCTCAACGACCGGGAATCGCAAGGTCAGCACGGCACCGGGGCGGCGCGAACTCGTGTCCTCGCGGGCGCACAGTTCAGCGTGGCCGCCCATCCGCTCGAGGATGCTGCGTGTGAGCGCCAGTCCGATGCCGTGGCCGTCGGGCTTGGTGGTGAACCCTGCGTCGAAGAGCTTGGATGCCGGCACGCCTCGCGCAATGCCAACGCCGTCATCGATGACGTTGATGCGGACCCAGCGCTGCGAACTGCCGGGCGTGCGGGAGCGGGTGCTCGATGTTGCTTCGACACGACAAGTTACATGGACCGTGCCACGGCCGCCGGCGGCAGCGACCGATTCCACCGCGTTCTTGATGCCGTTGAGAAGCGCCGAGTAGATCGGCCCGGCCGGGCAGTCGGCGATGGCGGTTTCAACATCGACATGCACGGCGGTATGGTGTTGCTGCGCCGACAGTCGCATCACGTCGGCAGCGTGCTCGATCGCGTCGCGAAGTGTGACCGTCGGCGCGTTGTCGGTGGCCAGAGACCCGATGGTGTAGCTCCGCCCTCGCATCGCCGCGTGCACCAGGCCCGCCATGCGTTCAAGCGCCTTCGCAGCGGTCTCCAGTTGATGACGCACCGAGTCAATCTCGCCGAGCCCGACCTGCCCGGGCTGGGCGTTCAGTGTGCGAACCGCAAGGCTCACACAGCGCAGCGAGCCATCGAGGAGGTTGTCCAGCTCATGCACGAGTGCCGCCACACGGTCGATCTGCACCGGGCCGCTGTCGACCCGGGTGATGCTCCGCGGCAGCGGCTGCTGGCCTTCATTCGCTTCGGGATGGCGGTGGAAGGGCGGAATCGGGTCGGGCGCGTTCATGAAACGCAACATCGAGCCGCGGATCAGCCCGGTTGAGCAATCGTGGCGTTTTGGCGACAGTTGCCCGCCAGCCACGTCGAAGGGCCGGCGTCCCAACCGAAAAGCGGGCGAAGGGATTTGAACCCTCGACATTCAGCTTGGAAGGCTGACGCTCTACCACTGAGCTACACCCGCGGGTGCTGCAAGAATAGCAAGCGGCGGCGTGCGACGATGAGCACCGCCGCGGTCGCGGCTTCGTCCGGGATGTGTTGGGGGTGGTCTGTTCCCCAAACCGGGGCTTCCGACGGCGCTTCGGGCCGTATTTTCGGGCCCTGCGCGGAATGCGCGTGCAATCCGTGCGTTTGTGCACCACATATGAGTCGTTCGGCGAAGGATCCGTGGAGGGGAATGCCGACTTCGTACAGTTGGCGTGGCTGTTCGTTTTGAGGAGCCGAGAGGTACGCGTGGCAGGGTGGTCCGCTGTTACTCGAGTGGCTGTCACCGCGGGGCTTGCATGCTCCGTGTCGGTGGCATCTCGTGCCCAGGATCGCCACGGCGTTGTCGGGCCGGAAGCGGATGCACACGCTTGTCACGAAGGCTGCGGCAAGTCGCAGCTCGCCCGGACGCGTCACGCGATGGGTCTGCCCCCGGTCGCCGCGTTCCCGCCCCTGGCCGCCTTCGGTGATCGATCTGCCCTGAGCGACACCGACGTCCTGCACAACAAGGTGCAGCTCGAAGCCTTCCCAGTCACGCAGTCAATCACCGGCACAAGCACAATCACCGTGAAGAGCCTCGTCGACGGGCTCAGCACCTTCACGTTCGTGCTCAACAACACCTTCACGATCGGCCCGGTGCTCGTGAGCGGCAACGCGGTCGCCGCCCCTGCGAGCGTTGGAACCTGGGGCAAGCAGGTCGCCCTCGACCGCGTGTACAACGCCGGCGAATCGTTCACGGTGACGATTCCCTATTCCGGTTCGGCACACAGCGCCCTGGGCTTCGGGTCGGTCTTTTGGGACACACAGGGTGGGTTGCCCGTCGTGAGCTCGCTGAGCCAGCCGTACTTCGCGGCGACCTGGTGGCCCTGCAAGGACGGCGACTTCGGCGCACCCGGCGACAACAGCGATAAAGCAACCTGGGAGATCGAGATCACCCACGCCGACGCGCTCACCGGCGTGTCGAACGGAACGCTGCAGTCGGTCACGCCGCTGGGCAACGGCAAATCGGTCACGCGATGGGTCAGCGCCTACCCCATGTCGACCTACCTCGCGTGCTTCAGCATCGCGCAGTACACGAATTGGAACCAGACCTACACCGCGCCGGGAATCAACGGCGGCACCGTCTCGTTCCCGCTCCGGTATTACATCTACACCTCGTGGGACACTCCCGCTCGCCGCGCCGAGTGGGAGAAGATCTCGACGATGCTCGATATCTTCCGACCGCTCTTCGGCGAGTACCCCTTCCCCGACGAGGGCTACGGCATCTACCAGTTCCCGTTCGCCGGCGGCATGGAACACCAGACCATGTCCGGCCAGGGCACGTTCTGGGATGTTGTCACCGCGCACGAACTGGCCCACATGTGGTGGGGCGATGAACTCACCTGTCGGACCTGGAACGACCTCTGGCTCAACGAGGGCCTTGCTTCATACTGCGAGGCCATCTACTACGAACTGCGACCCGGATCATCCGGCCTTGCCACGCTCCGCGGCTACATGCAGGGCCAGCTGCGGCCGCGCCCCACGGCGGTCTTCGGAACCGTCTACGCCTTCGACACCACCAACGACCCCGAACTCTTCAACTACGACCTGCGTTACCGCAAGGGTGCCTGGGTCTTCCACATGCTCCGCGGCATGGTCGGTGACACGGTGTTCTACAACATCCTGCGTCAGTGGCGGGCCCAGTACGCAGGTGCGACCAGCACGACCGAAGAGTTCCGAGCCGTCGCCGAACAGGTGAGCGGGTTGAAACTGCAGCCGTTCTTCGCGGAATGGGTCTACGGCCCCGGAGCGCCCACCTACGCCAAGGGGCTGCAAAGCTTCACGCTCAACGGCAAGAACTGGACGCGGATGCACATCCGCCAGATCCAAGATGCCGGATGGCCCACGTTCACAACGCCGCTGAAGGTTCGCCTGCTGACTCCGTCGGGCAACGTTGATCACACCGTCGTCCCCAAGGCACGAACGAGCTTCTTCGTGCGGAACTCCGGTACCACGACCGCGAGCGATTTCCTCGTGGATCCCGATGGCTGGGTCCTGAACTACGGCATCAACGGCGAGTCGCCGCTGGTCGGGCCGCCCGTCGTCCTAGAAACCACTCCGCTCGCCGGCGATGTCTCCGTGTTCGCCTCATCGCCCAACTCGGTTCAGTTGACGTTCAGCGAGGCGATGAGTGTGTCTGGCGCAAACGTCGCGGTCACGCGCACCAACGGCGATCCCGTGCCTTTCGCGTTTTCCTACAACGCCCCGACCCAGATCGCGACCCTGACCTTTGCCAGCAAGCTCAGCCCGAGCCAGTACACCGTGACATTGGTCACGCCGCCGGCGTCGGCGCTCTCGAGTCAGTTGCTCGACGGCGATGTTGCGGATCCGGCTCTCGCCTCGAGCTTCCCCAGCGGCGACGGCGTCGCGGGAGTGTCGGCGTCGCCGACCGCGTTGCTGAAGTTCACTGTCGAGCCCGGAAGCTGTCCCGCCGATCTCAACTCTGACGCGATGGTCGATGACGCCGACTTTGTTCTGTTCGCCGCCGCGTACAATGAACTGGTGACCATGGCGGCGGACTTCACCGGCGATGGCCAGACCGACGACTCGGACTTCGTGCTGTTTGCCGACGCCTACAACGCATTGATGTGCCCGTAACCGACACGTTCTTTGTCGTGCGTGGGGCCGCTCCGCCCCGTGCCGCGATGGGCGTCGTTTCCACGATGATGAGGCAGAAAAAAACCACGCCGCCCCGGAAGGAGCGGCGTGGCAGTGGTTTCTCTCGTGCTGGTCGCGGGAAAGTCTCGTGCGCGAGAGACGCGGGATCACTTCGGCATGAGCACGGTGTCAACCACGTGGATGACGCCGTTGGTCGTGTCGATGTCGGTGGCGATCAGCTTCGCGTTGTCGATCTTGGCGCTGCCCTGCTCGACCTTGATCGTCACGCTCTCGCCCTGCAGCGTCTTGGCGTGACCGGCCTTGAGCGCGGCGTCGCTGAAGACGCGGCCGCTGACGACGTGGTACTTCAGCACTTCCTGAAGCTTGCTCTTGTTCTCCGGCTTCAGCAGGCTCTCGACAGTCGCCTTGTCGAGCTTGGCGAAGGCCTCATCGGTCGGGGCGAAGACCGTGAACGGCCCGCTGCCGTTGAGGGTGTCCACGAGGTCGGCCGCCTGCAGCAGCTTGGCGAGCGTGGTGAACTTCCCGTTGGCGACGGCGGTGCCGACGATGGTCTGGTCGTTGGGGAGGATCACGGTGTCGATGACATGGATGACGCCGTTGCTGGCGAGCACGTCGGTGGCGGTGACGTTGGCGTTGTCGATGGTCACCTTGCCGTCCTTGACGACGAGATCGACACGCTGGCCATTCACCGTCGCGACGCCCATGGTGCTGACGTCCTTCGCGAGCACGCGGCCCGGGACGACGTGATAGGTCAGGATCCCGGCGAGCTTCGCCTTGTTCTCAGGCTTCAGCAGTTCGGTGATCGTCGCGGTGCCGAGCTTCTCGAAGGCGGCATCGGTCGGCGCGAAGACCGTGAACGGGCCCTTGCCCTTCAGCGTCTCAACCAGGCCGGCGGCCTGCAGAGCGGCGGCCAGCGTCTTGAAATTGCCCACGCCGACAGCGGTGTCGACGATGTCCTGCTTGGCGGCCTTGTCCTTGTCGCCCTTGTACGAGGCCTTGCTGATCTTGACGTTGCTCTCCGACTTGGAGCCGTCGGTGCAGGACGACTGCTTGCCGCAGTCTCCGGCGAAAGCGAGGCCGGCAATCGACGTGACGAGAAGAGCGGGGAACATGAAACGTTTCATAGGCGACTCCGTGGGCGCGGCAACAGCCCAGCAGCAACACGCCGCGAGCATCTGCCGCTATCTCTGCGAATCCCCCACACGCCCATCCCGAACGCACGGCGGCGGAGGTGCAGTGACTCCGCTTCGACCGACCGATCGGATTCGCCGCCACACCGAAATTCGCACGGATTCAGTGAGACCGGCCTTCAGCCGGTCAACAAAGTTCACATTCACGCTGCGGAGTACCCGCAGATGGCGGATCTGACTGAGGCACGTCACGCTGTAATGCAATCCAAAAAACAACAAGGCCCGTGTTTCCACGGGCCTTGCACAGAAAACGTGTAGAGAAAATCAGGACAAGCCGCTGTTGATTCAGCGATCCAGAATGAAGATCTCGACGCGGCGGCTGGCTGCCTTGGTCGACTTGGGATTCGCCGAGCCGCGGCCAACGGCCGAGATGCGCGACGAGCTGACGCCCTTGGAAGCGAGGTACTTCTCGACAGTGGTCGCACGGGCTTCGGAAAGGGCTTCGTTGCTCGCCCACTTGCTCTTGCGGATCGGATCGCTGTCGGTGTAGCCGTCGACGCGGATGCTGTACTGGTTGTAGCGGCTGCTCTTGAGCTCGCTGGCGACCTTGTCAAGGGTCTTCTTGGCGCTGTCCTTGAGCGACGTTTGGCCCGAGGCAAAGAGCACATCGCCTGCGATCGTCAGACGCGTGCCCTCGCGGGTCTGGTCGACGCCGACGTCGCTGCCGAAGTCGCCCGTGCGGGCGCCGCGCGGCGAGCCGCCCGCAGCGAAATCGTTCGTCGGCGCGGGCTGCACCTGCTGGGTCTGGTTCCGCTGCAGCTCCGCAATCGTCGCATCGCGCTCACGCAGCGACTGCTCCAGCTGCGCGTTCTTCTGACGCAGCTCAGCCGACTCCTGCTCGGCATCGGCCGCGGCCTGCTTGTTGTTGCTGCACCCGCCCATGCCCATGCTGAGGGCAAGGCCGGCGGCGAGGATACCCGCGGTAAGAACGCGCTTGAACGTGAAGAACCCTTCCATGTCCGATGCTCCGTAAATGAGAAACTGAATCCGTTGGACGCCCGGTTTCCCCGGACGTGAACACTCGTGTGCAAGGTCCGATCGCGCCGGGCTTTGGACGCCGCGGCGAGCGGTGTCGATCCCGACACGAAGGGGCGCAACATTATCGGAGGATCGCGGTGATTTCCCGCAGATTCAGCCCCCGAACGGCAGATTCCGCCGCGCCACCGGCCGGACGGCGATCTGTCGGTTGCTGTCGGTTGGGAGGGCGACCGAGTCTCGGTACAGTCTGGGCATGACCCGAGTCGCCGCCCGCCTCCAGCCCTTCGGAACCACCATCTTCACCGAGATGACCGCTCTGGCCAACAAGCACGGGGCGGTGAATCTCGCCCAGGGGTTCCCGGATTTCGACGGCCCCGAAGCGGCCAAGGCTGCGGCAAAGTCCGCCATCGACGCCGGAGAAGCCCAGTACGCCCGAATGTCGGGTGTGCCGAAGCTGAACCAAGCCGTGGCGGGGGCCTTCTCGAGACGCACCGGCGTCCCCGTGGACCCCGATGCTCACGTCACCATCACCAGCGGCTGCACCGAGGCGATCGCCGCGACGTTCCTCGGCCTGATCAATCCAGGCGACGAAGTGATCCTCTTCGAGCCGTTCTACGACAGCTACCGGGCCTGCGTCGCGATGGCGGGGGCGACCCCGCGGTTCGTCACCCTGCGGCCAGGAATTGGGGTGGGTGTGGGAGTGGGGGGGAAGGGCTTCGGCTTCGACCCTGCGGAACTGCGCCGGGCTTTCACCGACAAGACCCGGGCGATCCTGGTGAACACGCCGCACAACCCCACCGGGAAAGTCTTCACGCGAGCCGAACTGGAACTCATCGCCGGGCTGTGCCGCGATCTGAAGGTACTGGCCATCACCGACGAGGTTTACGAGCATCTGACATACGGCGCTGAGCACGTATCGCTGGCCTCTCTGCCGGGGATGTTCGATCGCACCGTCACGCTCTCGAGCGTGGGGAAGAGCTTCAGCCTGACAGGCTGGAAGATCGGGTGGGCGATCGCTCCGCCGGCGCTCACGGCAGGGGTGCGGGCCGCGCATCAGTTCCTGACCTTCGCGACGGCGACGCCCTTGCAGCACGGGGCCGCCGCGATCATCGCCAACCCGGGCTCGGCGGTGCGGGAATATGTCGAGCTGTTCCGCCGCAATCGCGATGTACTGTCGTCGGCCCTGCGCGAACTCGGCTTCCGGGTGTACGACGCCGAGGGGACGTACTTCATCATGGCCGACCACAGTGACGTGAGCAGTCGGCTCGGGGTGTCCGGTGACCGAGCGTTGTGCACCGCCCTGATCGAGCGGTTCGGCGTCGCAGCGATCCCTCCCAGCGTGTTCTACGAGAACCAGGAACACGGGCGGTCGCTGGTGCGGTTTGCGTACTGCAAGAAGGCGGCGACGATCGACGAGGCGATTCGGCGGCTGGACCGATTGCGTTCAGCGTGACGAATCGGTCGGGGTTTCTGCGGGGTCTGGCTGTGGAAGCCGCTGGGAATCATGTGATTTGTGGTTCCGAGAACCGATTTCGTGCGGCCATCGACTGCCGCGTGCGGTATCGTTTGTCGAGGCCGTACAGCCTTTCGAGGAGGATTGCTCTGATGCCACGCTTTGTTCTCGCGCTTCCCGCGCTCGCCGGGCTTGCTGTCGGTCTCTCGCTCGCCCGCGCCGGGGAGCCGGTGCACGTCCATGCCGAGACCGGCTGCGACGGCGTCACGCACAAGGGCTGCGGCAAGGCCGAGATGATGCGGCAGCGTTTCCTGGACGGCGGCAGCCCCACCGGGGAAGGCCCGGGGTGGAACCCAGACGACAACGTCTTCGAGGATCGCGAGGCCCTCGGCGACACCGACGTCATCAACAACAACCTCGACATCGCCATCGACCCCGCGACCAGCAACATCAGCGGCAGCAACACCATCACGCTCCAGGCGGTGAACAACATCAGCCAGTTCACCTTCATGCTGCGAAACAACTACACCGTGAGCAGCGTGCTCGTGAACGGCGTGAGCGTCGCCATTCCGCCCAGCCCGCCCGCGGGCAACTACGCGCGGACGATCACTCTCAACCGCACCTATCTCGCCGGAGAAACCCTGACCATCAAGATCACCTACGCGGGCACCGCGGTGAACGTCGGTTTCGGGTCGATCACCTTCACAACGCAGAACGGCGTGCCCGTCGTGAGCACGCTCAGCCAGCCGTACTACGCAGCGACCTGGTGGCCCTGCAAGGACGGCAACGTCCAGCAGCCCGGCGACAACATCGACAAGGCGACCTGGACGTTCGCGTTGACGACGCCGAGCAACCTGACGGGAGTGTCCAACGGCGTGTTCCAGGGCGTGGACACGCTGCCGGACGGCCGCAAGAAGTGGCGGTACCAGAGCAACATCCCGATGAGCACGTACCTCGCGTGCTTCAGCGCTACGAATTACAACGTGATCACGACGCCGTATTCGTGGACGCCCCCCGGTGGCGGCACGCCGGTCAACTTCAACTTCAAGATGTACCTGTATCCGACCAGCGACACAGTCGCCAACCGGAACAACTGGTTGCAGGTGCTCCCGATGATGGACGCCTTCCAGCCCGTCTTCGGCGTCTATCCGTTCGCGAGCGAAGGCTACGGGATGTACCAGTTCCCGTTCAGCGGCGGCATGGAGCATCAGACCATGACCGGTCAGGGTGTCTTCATCACCTCGATCACGGCGCACGAACTCGGCCATCAGTGGTGGGGCGATCACGTCACCTGCCGCTACTGGAACGACATCTGGTTCAACGAAGGCTTGGCGTCCTACTCCGAGGCAATCTGGGAAGAACGCAAGCCCGGCTCGACCGGGGCCGCCGCGCTGCAGGCCGCGATGAACGTCCGCAAGCCCGCCGCGGCTGCGGTCGGCGGCACGGTGTACAACTACGCGACCAACAGCGTCAACCGGCTCTTCGACGGCGATCTCACTTACGACAAGTCCGGCTGGGTCTGGCACATGCTCCGTGGTCAGGTCGGCGACGCCACGTTCTGGAACATCCTCGCCAACATCCGCTCCCAGTACGCCGGCTCGGCGATCACCACGGCGCAGGTCGAGACGCTCTGCGAGTCGGTCAGCGGACGTGATCTCACCACGTTCTTCAACGAGTGGGTCTACAACGGCGGCGCTCCGACCTACGTGAGCGGCTCCCAGACCTTCAGCGTCAATGGCAAGAACTACGCCCGCTTCCACATCCGGCAGTCGTCCGTGCCGACCTATCAGGTCTTCACGACCCCGATCGACGCCGCGATCGGCACGAGCGCCGGAACCGTGACGCGTCGCGTGCAGCCCCTGGCCGCGACAAGCTGGTTCGTCCGCTCGATCCCCGCGCCGGCCACCAGCTTCACGCTCGACCCGAACAACTGGATTCTCAACTACGGCAAGACCGCAGAGTCCTACATCCAGGGCCCGCCCGTGGTCCTCGATACCGCGCCGCTGCCCGGCGCCAGCAGCGAGTTCCGCACCGCTCCAAGCAGCGTGGCCGTCACATTCAGCGACAACATGAACGTCTCGGCCTCGAACTTCCAGGTGCTCCGCAACGGCTCGCCGATCAGCTTCACCTACGCGTGGAACCCCGGAACACTGACCGCGACGCTCGGCTTTGACTCACGCCTCAGCCAGGCGACTTACGCCGTCAACGTCACTGGCGCTCCGACCAGCGTCGCCACCACGAAGGTCCTCGACGGCGAAATCGCAACCAACGTCGCTTCATCGCTCCCCAGCGGCAACGGCCAGGACGGCGGCAACGCGTCGTACTCGTTCACCGTCGTTCCCGGCCCCTGCCCCGCCGACCTCAACAACGACAACAGCGTCGATGACACCGACTTTGTGATCTTCGCCGGGTACTACGAGCAGCTCGTCACCTTCGGCGGCGACATCAACGGCGACGGCGTCACAGACGACACCGACTTCGTCCTCTTCTCCGATGGGTACAACGCCCTGACGTGTCCGTGAGCGAGACGGCAAGAGACGTAGAGACGAATTGACAAAGACCTCAGAAGACGGACTGCCTTGAACTCTCCGTCTCTTCGTCTCTCTGTCTCTTCGTCTCTTTCTCTACTCCAACGGGTTCACAAACAAGCCAGTCGCCAGCTTCGGATAGAAGAACGTGCTCTTCTGTGGCATCAGCTCGTTCGCGCGGCTGACCGCCTTCACCGCGTTCAAGGGCGTCGGCCGCACGATCACCGCCATCTGCGGCACAAAGCCCTTGCCACCGCCCGCGCCCGTCTCCTGGCCAGCACCGATCTCCAGCACCTCGCCCACCGTGTGCGGGAACGCCCACTTCACGCTCTGGCCCCCGTTCAGCTTCGGCTGGCAGATCTCCTCGACGATCAAGTACTGGATGATCGCGACGTCGAGCGTCCGCCACTCACGCGGCTTGGTGGCGAACCGCTTCGCGAGCGGATCGGCCTGCGCCGGCTTGATGATGAACCCCTGCTTGCTCGCAAAGTCGTACAGGCCCAGCCGGTTCTCGCCCATCGTTTCGAGCTGGTGCAGCACCTTCTCAAGCTGATGCGCATCGCCCGCCACGGGCTCAAAGAGCAACGTCGACGCCGCGGCCTGCATGAACGCCGCCAGCGAGTAGTCCTTCATCCCGCCCAGCACGCGGTGCGTCGGACCGATCACCAGCCCCGGATCGCTCATGCCCACGAGCACCATCATGCTCTTGCGGGCCGCGTGATCCGCGGGCACGGCGCCGCTCGCCTCCAGGTGCTTGATGTAGTTCAGCCCCGTCGTGTAGCGGTGGTGCCCGTCGGCGATGAAGATGTCCTCGCCGGCGAGAGCCTTTTGGTACGCGGCGATGGTGGGGGAGTCCTCGACCGTCCACAACTCATGCAGCACGTTGTCCATCGGCGTCGTCGCGATCCGATCCGGCGAGCGGCTCGCCATCACATCGCGGACGATGCGCGTGGCGGCACCCGATTCATCCGCGTGCAGACCAAAGACCGGCGAGAGCTGTGCCCGCGTCGCCTTCATCAGCGCAAAGCGGTCTTCCTTCGGTCCGCTGAATGTCTCTTCATGCGGCAGCACGCCGCCGCCAGCCCGAGGCCCGAACGGCAACGCATCGGTGGTGATCGCCATGCCGCAGCGCTGCACGGTGCGCTGCGTGCCCGCGACGTTGAACTCGAACGTCTGGCGATACGCAAACATCGCCGGTGTCTCGCGCCGTGCAAGCGTGCGGTCGGCCAGCCACTTGCGGTACTGATTCCCCGCGGCCTCGTAGGTTTCGATCGGGCCCAGCTCCTTCGCCGGCACGTGCGGCAGGTCGATCGCCACGATGTTGCCCGCGTGCCGGTGCAACAACTTCTCCTTGCCCTTCAGATCAAGCACGTCGTAGGGCGGAGCGATCAGGTGAGAGAGCTCGGCGTTGTTGGTGTACTGGACCGCGCGGAACGGATAGACGTTGGCCATGCCAAACTGTAGCGAGCGGACCAAGAAAAACACCGCGGCAGGGGCCGCGGTGCGCGAAGAAACGCGATCGCAATCGAGACTCGAATGTCCGAGCTCACAGCCGGGCGCGGATCTTGTCCAGGAACGTCCGAGCCGCCGTCTCGCTGCCCGCCGGGCCGACATCGACCGTCACGTCCGTGGAGTTCTCGGTGCGCTTATCCAGCACGACATTGATGCCCGACTTGTCCGCGGTCTTGGTCTTCACGATGCCCTTCAGCACGTCCTTCGACTGCTCGACGATCGTGTACTGCATATCACCCGAGGCCGCGACCGCGGCGTTGTACGCCTTGTCGATATTGCCGTCGACCGTGGTCGAAAGCCGGCCGGTGATGCGGTTCCACGAGATCTCCGCCGTGCCGTTGCCGGCGGGCGTGGTCGAGCAGCCGGCAAGACCGACCAGCGAGACCGAGGCGAGCGTGAGAGCGACCAGTGTGCGAGTGATCTTCATGATGCGATTCCTTCTCTCGATTGAGGCGATTGACTGACGCAGAAGCGTACACGGGGTCCACGGGGTGCGGAGTTTGTCCCGCCAGGACGCGGGAGCAGATCGGGCGCGCGCTCCACCGAAGTGAGACGCCCCGGCTCGCTCTTCGTGTGCCCGCGAGATTACCAGTCGAGCGGACGGAGCCACGCCTGGGCGAGCTCCTCGACATTGGATCGCAGCTCGAGCGCCGAAGCCGAGAGGGTCCCCGTGGCATCGAGCACGCCGATGCGGGCAGACCAGATGCCGTCGCCCGCAAGCTCGGCAATCACGCCCGCGGCGTCGTTCGCCGCAACTTCCAGCACATACCGGCTCGGGCTCTCCCCGAACGCCGCCGCCGTGAGATCCGTGTGCACCTGCGACAGATCGAGTGCGGCCCCGATCGGCGCCTTCGGCGTGCTGCCCGCGATGAGCATCTCGGCGACCGCGCACAGCAGCCCGCCGTCGGACACATCGTGCGCGGCACGCACCACGCCGGTCTGAATGAGCTTCGCCACCGCGTGCGCGGTCTTGGGCCCGAGGTGCAGATCGGTCCTCGGGATCGTGCGATCGATCGCGTCGTCAGAACCCGCGATCTGTTGGTAATGGCTGCCGCCCATCTCGCTCGTCGTGCGCCCGACGATCAGCAGCACGTTGCCAGCCTGCTTGGCGTCCATTGTGACGCACTTGGTCACGTCGCCGACGATCGCCAACCCAGTGATCAGCAGCGTGGGGGGGATCTCGATCACCCTCTGCGTCCCCGACTCGTCGGTGTACCGCAACTGGTTGTTCAGCGAGTCCTTGCCGCTGACGAAGGGCGTGCGATACGCCTTCGCCCCGTCGTAGCACGCCTCCGCCGCACGCACCAGCGATGCCAGGTTGCGTGGCTCCGCACAGCTCGGCCAACAGAAGTTGTCGAGGATCGCGATCCGCGACGGATCGGCCCCGACGCAGACCAGATTCCGCACACACTCATCGATCGCGGCGAGCGTCATGAGGTACGGATCGCCGCCGTTGTCAGGATGCCCCATGCCCGTCTGTAACCCGCTGGAGATCGCGATGCCGCGGGTGTGCGTGGGCACCGGCTGCAGCACCGCGGCATCCATCGGCCCCCGCGTCAGCGGCCCGCCCAGAGGCTTGACGATCGTGTTGCCCTGCACCTCGTGGTCGTACTGCCGGATGATCCAGTGCTTCGAGGCGATGTTGGGGTGGGAAAGGAGGTGGAGAAGAGACGAAGAGACGGAGAGACGAAGAGACGAAGTGGAAGGCGTAGAGGCCGTCGAGCCGGGAGCGCTTTGCACTCCGTCTCTTCGTCTCTTCGTCTCTTTGTCTCTCACCGCGGTCACCGCTGGCGACGCCCACACGGCCTCCCGCGTCGGCGTGGGAATTCCGTCATGCAAAAACGCCATCGGCAGTCGCCCGACTTCCAGTTCGTGGTAGCGGAGAACCAGATCAGCGCCCGGCGTGCCGAACTCTCCGAGATCCGCGAGCTCGACCGACTCCTCGTCGCAGATCTTCTGCAGCGCCGCCAGGTTCTTCGGCGGCACCGCCAGCACCATCCGCTCCTGCGCCTCGCTGATCCAGATCTCGGTGTACGAAAGCCCCGCGTACTTCAGCGGTGCCCGATCAAGCTGCACCGCGGCCCCGATCGTGCCGCCCATCTCGCCCACCGCCGACGAGAATCCGCCAGCGCCACAATCCGTCATGCCGTGATACAGCGGCCCGCTCGCGGCGTCGCGAGCCCGCAGAATCGCATCCAGCGTCCGCTTCTCTTCGATCGCATTCCCGATCTGCACCGCATGGCTGAACTCGTCAGCGTGGGTGTGCTCCATCTCCGCGCTCGAGAACGTCGCGCCGTGAATGCCGTCGCGCCCGGTGCGTCCGCCCAACGCGATGATCCGATCTCCCGGCTTGGCCGCACCCTTCACAAACGCACGCGGAATCAGCCCGACGCACCCCGCAAACACCAGCGGGTTGCCGATATGCCGATCGTCGAAGTACACCGCGCCCGAGACCGTGGGGATGCCCATCCGATTGCCGTAGTCGCGAATGCCGCGGACGACTTCCGTGAGCGTCTGACGCGGCGGAAGGCAGCCGGGAGGGAGCTTCCGAGTGATCCGTACGTTCGAAAGTTCGCTTTGAATCGCCGGTAACCACTCTGCGACCGGCAGAGGTGTTGTTTCGAATTCCTTATGCCCGTCAGCCTTGCGCTTGCCACGAAAGGCGTGATACTCCACACGCCCATCTGCATCCGACTCGCCGCTCCGCAGCTTGTACACCTGATCCCCTTGGATCATGGCCGCCGTGAGGGCATTTGCGGCTCGCGAATGGCGGAGATCGTCAATCGGATCGGCAAACACGCGTGTCGTCGATTCCGCCCAAGCGCTCGGCGTCGCCACACAAAACACATCCGTGCTCGCGATCGGCTTCGCACCCAGCCCCGTTCCGATGACATCGCGAATGCAGCCGCCGATGCCCGTGGCGCTCCCGCCGTACGGCTCGATCGCCGACGGGTGGTTGTGCGTCTCCACCTTGATGCAGACGCCAAACTGGTCATCGAACGCGATGACGCCCGAGTTGTCCTTGAAGACCGAGAGCGTCCAGTCGATTCCTTCGGCGATCAACTCATGCGTCGCCGCCGCGACGGTGGACTTCAGCAGGTTGTCAATCTCGACCGTGCCGTCGGGCAGGATCGTGTGACCGGGGCGGGAATGGAAGCAGAGGGGGTCGGCGGAGAGTGGCAGAGTGGCAGAGTGGCGAAGCGGCGAAGTGTGACCAGGCGAAGTCGTGCGATCGCCTGTGCCACTCTGCCACTCTGCCACTGCGCCACTTCGATACCGAATCCGACTCTTCAACGTCTTATGCACACAATGCTCCGACCACGTCTGCGCGATGGTCTCGAGCTCGATGTCCGTCGGGTCGCGGCCCAGCGTGCGGTATTCGTCCCGCACCGCCCGCATCTCGTCCAGGCTCAGGAACAAGTGCGCCTCGCGCGACATCTTCATCAACTGATCATCGTTCAGATCGCGGATCGCGATGTGCCGCAGCTTCGGCGAGTACGCGTGACCCTTGGGCAGGCTCGTTGGCTGGAACGGCCCAAAGTGCAGAGCCTGGATCGCCGGATTGAACAGCAGCCGCCGCGCCAGGAACTCGGCATCGGCCTTGGCCAGCCCGGCGAGGTCGTAGCGGCTGCCCGTGGACACGGCGAGGGCGCGGTCCTTGGGCCAGCCCAAGAGGTCGCGGATCCCGAGTTCCACCGATTGTGCCGCGGGATCCATCACACCCGGCAGCGGATGAACTTCCACCACCGCCGCGCTCCCGACCGCCGACGATCCCACTGTCGCAATCTCGGTGACGGGATCCGCCAGCAGCGCGCCGGCGACGCGTTCAAGCTCCGGTGCCGACAGCATGGCCTCGATCAGATACACCCGGGCCGAACGCACGCCCCCGACGCCAAGCCCCAGACCCTTGGCGCTCTTCGCCACGCTGTGGCCGCGAGCATCCAAGGACTCCGTCCGCGGCCTGACTTCGACACGATGCACCCGCATCGATCCATCCGGTTGATTTTGCGCGTGATGCACCTCGATCGGCGTGCGGGCGGTCCCAGCGGCGGAGGGAGTCGTGCTCACGGGCCCAGTGTAGGAAGAGGGATGAACCACAAGAGGCACAGAGGCACCGAGAGGCATGAATTAACGGTTCAACTCCCGGGTCTGTAAGCACTCGAAGGGCTCGAGGAAAGCAAGATTCTTTCAGATCAAGGCCAAGCAGCGCCGGCTTGACCGCCGCCCAAGCTCTTTCCAAAGTGATCCCCTCTCTGTGCCTCTGTGCCTCTTGTGGTTCATCCCCTCTTCAAGTCCTTCGGGTGAGTTGAAAGACGTCCGACGCGACTCGCACGCCCCCGACCCGTACCATCGAACCCCTGTACACTCGCGCCATGGCCGACGCTTCTCCCAAGATCGAGCTCGACGAGTCCTCGCGGAACGAGGGGGCGCATCTCTTCGAGATCGCCTGGGAGGTCTGCAACCAGCTCGGCGGCATCTATCAGGTCATCCGCTCCAAACTCCCCCTCATGATGGAGCGCTGGGGCGATCGCTACACCCTCATCGGGCCCTACAACGAGGCCAAGGCCAGCGTCGAGTTCGAGGAAACCCGCCCCGCCGGCTGGATCGGCCGCGCCATCGAGCAGCTCGCCGCCCAGGGCCTCAAAGTGCACCACGGCCGCTGGCTTGTCCCCGGACGCCCACGAGTGCTGCTCATCGAGCACTGGGTGCCGCCCGCCAAGCTCGGCGAGATCAAGTACGGCCTCTGGGAGCACCACGGGATCGAAACCCCCGGCAGCGACTGGCTCATCGACGGCGTCGTCACCTTCGCCGACGCCACCCGCCGCCTGCTCGAAGCTCTCTCCGAGCAGCGCAGCTCCTCCGGCGGCACCTCGAGCGCCGCAGGCAAGACCTCGCCCCGCGTCCTCATCGCCCACTTCCACGAATGGATGGCCGGACTCGCCATCCCCATGATCCGCCGCCAGAACCTGCCCGTCGCGACGGTCTTCACGACCCACGCCACGCTGCTCGGCCGCTACATGGCCTCGGCCCTCGACAACTTCTACGACCGCCTCTACGACTGGAACGACGCCGAATGGGCCAAGAAGTTCAACATCAACACCCAGCACAAGATCGAACGCGCCTGCGCCCACGGCTCGCACGTCTTCACGACGGTGTCGTCCGTCACCGCAGAAGAATGCGCCGCGCTCCTCGGCCGTCCCGTTGATGTCGTCACCCCCAACGGCCTCAACGTCGCCCACTACAACCTCGCCCACGAGCAGCAGCAGGCCCACGCGGACTACAAAGACCGCATCCATCAGTTCGTGATGGGCCACTTCTTCCCCAGCTACTCCTTCGACCTCGACAAGACGCTCTACTTCTTCACCTCCGGCCGCTACGAGCCCCGCAACAAGGGCTTTGACGTCTGCCTCGAATCCATGGCCCGTCTCAACCTCGAGATGAAGGCCAATCGCATCGACAAGACCGTCGTCTTCTTCATCGTCACCGCCAAAGCGACCCGCAGCCTCAACCCGCTCGCCCTCGAGAAACGCGGCGTGATGAACGAGCTCCGCCGCGTCTGCGAGAACATCACCGAGGGCGTCTCCGGCAAACTCTACAAGCGGGCCGCCGCGGGCGAGAAGCTCCGACTCGACGACCTGCTCGATGAATACTGGACGCTGCGATATCGCCGCACGCAGCAGGCGATGAAGCAGCACTGCCTGCCGATGGTCGTCACGCACATCCTCGAGAACGACGCCGACGATCCCGTGCTCGCCCAGCTCCGCCAGCTCGGCCTCATCAACCGCCCCGAGGACCCGGTGAAGATCGTCTATCACCCCGAGTTCATCAACCCTGCCAACCCGCTCTGGGGCATGGAATACGACCAGTTCGTCCGCGGCTGCCACATGGGCCTTTTCCCCGGCAGCTACGAACCCTGGGGATATACGCCGCTCGAGTGCATCGCGATGGGCGTGCCCAGCGTCACCAGCGATCTCGCGGGCTTCGGCCGCTACGTCGCCGAGCACCACCTCGGCCACGACGAGTGGGGCCTCACCGTCCTGCGCCGACGCGGCCGAAGCATGCACGACGCCGCGGCCGACCTCACCGCCCGCCTGCTCGACTTCTGCCGCATGGACCGCCGCGAACGCATCGCACTGCGCAACGCCGTGGACCGCCGCTCCTGGGATTTCGATTGGTCCCACCTCGGCCCCGCCTATCACGAGGCCCATGACAAAGCGGTCGAACGCTTCTTCGCCGGCGGCGGCGGTGGCCTCTCCGGGCTTCTGGGTGCCGCATCGTGAGCGCGGCCGAGACGAAAAAAGTCCACGTCGAGCTCTACACCGACGGCGCCTGTTCCGGCAACCCCGGACCCGGTGGCTGGGCCTACATCCTCCGCCATCCCGTCAGCGGCAAGGAACGCGAACAAGCCGGCGGCGAACTCGAAACCACCAACAACCGCATGGAACTCATCGCCGTCATCCGCGGCCTCGAAGCACTGAAGGAATCCGCCGAAGTCGACATCTTCAGCGATTCCCAGTACGTGCTCAACGGGCTGAAGGAATGGATGGAATCCTGGAAGAAACGCGGCTGGCGCACCGCCGACAAGAAACCCGTGAAGAACCAGGACCTCTGGCAGGAACTCGACGCCCTCAAATCCAAGCACACCCTCCGCTTCCACTGGGTCCGCGGCCACAACGAGCACCCCGAGAACGAACGCTGCGATCAACTGGCCGTCGCCGCCCGCGAAGCCATCGTCCGCGGCGGGTAACGTCCAATCACGCGAGGCACCCGTTGATCCCACACCGACGCAACCGACGACGCCGACCTTGGCTCCGAGCGGCAGCGCTCGGGCTCGTGGCGACGCTCCTTGCCGCCGAACTTGTGGCCCGCTTCGGCTTGGGCCTCGGCGACCCGCCGCTGTTCCAGAAAGACGACGCGATCGAGTACGTCCTCAAGCCCGGGACCTACCGCCGCTTCGGCCACACCATCCACATCAACCGCTGGTCGCAGCGCTCCCCCGAGATTGAAGCCAAGAAATCCGATCCCAACGAGTTCCGCGTGCTCGTGATCGGCGACAGCGTCGTCAACGGCGGAGCCCTGCTCGACGACACCGAGATCGCCACCACGCTGCTCGAGCGTGCCCTCGCCACGCAACTCAACCGACCCGTCCGCGTGCTCAACATCAGCGCCGGAAGCTGGGGCCCCGCGAACGAGCTCGCGTACCTCGAGAAGTTCGGCACCTTCGACGCCGATGCCGCCGTCATCGTCTGGAGTAGCCACGACGCGTCGGATGTCCCCCGCTTTGATGGTCTTCGCGACGATCAACCCGAGCAGCGTCCGCTGCTGGCAGTGGGGGAGTTGATCACTCGCTACGCCCTCCCGCGGCTGCGTCGCTCCCCAACTGCGACCCCCGTTCCCTCTGAGAATGCCTTCACCCAGGCGATGCAGAGCGCGATCGACCTCATCGCCTTCGCTCGCTCTCGCAATCTCCCAATCGCCATCGTCCTCCACGAAACCCGCGGCGAGATCGAGGGTAAGTCGGACACCGATCACTCCCTCGACCGAGGCCGACGCCTCCTGAAAGACATGGTCACTACCACGGCCATTCCCCTCTCCTACACCCGAACACATTTCGCCCCCGCGCTCGCCAAGGGCGACACCGTGTTTCAGGACGACATCCACCCGACGTCTTCCGGACAGAACCTGCTCGCCGAGTGCCTCGAACAGGCCGTGCGACCTCTGCTCGAACCGCAGAATCCAAAGTCGCCCTGAGCCACCGCATCGAGCAAGGGCATCGCCCCGAAGCCACCACCCGCGCGCGAGCCCGAGCTCCTCCCCGGTCCGTTTATTCCGTCTCGTCCGCCTAGGCCAGTTAAGGTGGGCGCGACGTTGATGGGGATCGAGCGGGCCAGCGAAGCCACCGCGTCTGCCGTCCGATCCATAGAGAGACTCGGCGCGCCGACGCGCTGGCACTCCAGGAGCGGCAAAGTGGATCTGAACACGATTCTCAAGACGGCCTTCGAGGCGGACGCCTCCGACGTGCACCTCATCGCCGGCCAGCCCCCGATGTGCCGCATTCATCAGGTCATGACCCGCATGGACTTCCCGGTCATCACCCCGGAAGTCGCCAAGAAGTTCTTCGAGCAGATGGCCTCCAAAGAGACCCAGGCCACCTACGAGCGTCAGAAGGACGCCGACTTCTCCTACTTCGTCGAAGGCCTCAGCCGCTACCGCGTCAACGCCCACTGCCAGCGCGGCCAGATCGGCCTCGCCATGCGCGGCATCAAGACCAAGGTTCCGCCGCTCGCCAAGCTCAATCTCCCCGAGGTCATCGCCCGCCTCACCTACCTGCCCCGCGGCCTCGTCCTCGTCACCGGCGACACCGGTTCGGGTAAGTCCACCACACTCGCCGCCATGATCGAGGCGATGAACCAGCGCTACAAGAAGCACATCATCACCCTCGAAGACCCCGTCGAATACATGTTCGAGAGCAAGCAGTGCGTCCTCGAACAGCGCGAGCTCGGCCAGGACATGCCCAGCTTCTCCAGCGGCCTCAAGCACGCCCTGCGTCAGGACCCCGACATCATCCTCGTCGGCGAAATGCGCGACCTCGAGACCACCTCGCTCGCCATCTCCGCCGCCGAGACCGGCCACTTGGTCCTCTCCACCCTGCACACCGTGAACGCGTCCCAGACCGTGGAACGCATCATCGATATGTACCCCGCCGGCCAGCAGAACCAGATCCGCTCGATGCTCGCCAACACGCTGCAGGCCGTCGTCTGCCAGACGCTCTTCAGCCGCACCGACGCCCCGGGCATGGTGCCCGCCGTCGAGGTGCTCCTCTGCACGCCCGCCGTGCGCAACCTCATCCGCGAGGCCCGCAGCTTCGAGATCCCCAACGTCATCGAGACCAACCGCGCCATCGGCATGTGCAGCCTCGACACCGCCATCGCGTCGCTCTACTTCAACGGCATGATCAGCCGCGACGACGCCATCGCCCAGGCCGCGTACCCCGACAAGCTGGATCGCCAGCTGGCGGCATAAGGAGTAGGCACTTGGCAACAGGCCCTTGGCACTAGGAAAGTCAGGAGCCGCTGTTGGGAGACTCGTACGAAACCCATGCACTAGTGCCTAGTCCCTAGTGCCCAGTGCCTGCACTCACCATGCCCAACTATCGCTACCAAGTTCGTACCAGCGCCGGCCAGACCACCACCGGTGTCGTCGCCGCCGACTCCGCCACCAGCGCTGCGACCATCCTGCGCAACCAGGGCTCCCAGGTCCTCAGCATCTCGCTGGCACTCGGAGGCGAGTCGGGCGGTGGACTTCTGGCGAAGTTCAAGGAACTCAACGCCGGCAAGCCCACCCAGAAGCACGTCCTCGACTTCACGACCCAGCTCGCCGTCATGATCCGCGCCGGCATCAACCTCCGCGCCGCGCTCGACGGCATCGCCGAGCAGACCGAGCACGCCGGTTTCAAGAAGATCATCGTCCAGCTCAAGAACGACGTCGAGAGCGGCAAGCAGTTCTCCGAGGCGATCTCCAAGCACCCCAAGCTCTTCGGCCCTCTCTACGTCAACATGACCCGGGCCTCGGAAATGTCCGGCTCCTTCGCCAAGATGCTCGACCGTATCGCCGGCTATATCGCCCAGCAGATCGAGACCAAGAAGATGGTCGTCGGCGCCGCCATCTACCCCGGCGTCATCGGCACCTTGGCGATCGCGGTGACGGTCTTCCTGCTCACCTTCGTTCTTCCCAAGTTCTACTCGGTGTTCGAAGGCAAGGAAGACGTGCTCCCCTGGGCCACGACCTTCCTCATGAGCGTCTCACGCTTCACCGTCGCCAATTGGCCCTATCTCCTCGGCGGACTCGCCCTCATCGGCGGCGGCGGCTTCGCGTTCACCAAGACCGAGATCGGCGCCTTCTGGGTCGACAAGCTCAAACTCACCATTCCCATCGTCCGAACCATGTTCCGCTCGCTATACATCAGCCGCTCGCTCCAGACCATGGGCCAGCTCATCAACGCCGGCGTCCCCATGCTCGACACCCTCGCCATCACCGGCGAGATCAGCGGCAACCAGCTCTACCACGCCATGTGGAAGAAGGTCTACAGCAACGTCAAGCAGGGCAAGAAGATCACCGGCACGCTCACCAAGGAAACCCTCCTCCCCCGCGCCGTCAGCCAGATGATCGCCGCGGGCGAAGAGTCCGGTAAGCTCGGCGAGGTTCTCGACGAGATCAGCGTCTTCTACCAGAAGGCGCTCAAGGACCACATCAAGGCCGTCACCAGCCTTATCGAACCCATCATGATCCTCGTCATGGGCGTCATCGTCGGCTTCATCGCCATGGCGATCATCCTGCCAATCTTCAAGATGAGCCAGATCGTCAAATAGATATCCGATACTTGGTGCTGGATGCCGCACGCACGGCGCGCGTGCGGCGGCGAGGGGAGTCGCCGCTATGCGCCTCGCAACTTGTGTTCGTTCCCGTCCCGCCCGACGCTCGCACGGTCGCCGCGGGTTCACCCTGCTGGAGACCAGCCTCGCGCTGGTCATCATCGGCGTCGGCGTGCTCGCGTTTGTCGACGCGCAGCGTGCCTTCAACGAGCAGAACAACTGGTCCAGCCGTGCCGCCACCGGCGCGCTCCTGGCCAACGAAGTCCGAGAGCTGTCCCGACGGCTCCCCAAGTACGACCCCGTGATCGGCCTCTCCGTCAACGGCCAGACCGTCGTCGGCTGGGGCGCAGGCGCCGAGAAGGTCGTCGTCCGCGACTTCAACTGCCTCACCGACTTCGACGGCAAGATCTTCGGGCGCGACGGCAACATGCCCGGCCCCGTCGCCGCCGCAGGTACCGTCGTCCCCATGACCGACGCCGACGGCGTCGTGCAACTCGACGACGAAGGTGAGCCCAAGTCGCTCGAAGGTTGGCAGCAGAACGTCACCGTCGAAAAGGTCGATCCGCTCAATCTCGCCACCGTCCGCGCCGACGGCTACTTCGTTGCTCCCTCCGGCAGCGACCCCGGCATCCCCGTGGATCAGTTCCCCCTTCGTGTCACCGTCGTCGTCACGTACCAGGGGCCGTACGACACCCAGCCCGCGGAAGTGACGCGGTTGGTCTGGGTCGTGCCCTGACGTCAGCCCCAAGCGCGGCGTGATTCGAGTGACAACCAAGCAAGCAGCGAGTGAACCATGAAGCTCCGGATCAACAACCTCACGCGTCCCGCCCGCCTGCGTCAGGCGTCAGGCCGAACGACCAGCACCCGCGAGCGCGGCGTCGCGTCGATTCTCGCCATGATGTTCCTCATCATCTTCGGCTCCCTCGCTGCCGCCATGGCGATCAGCAGCCGCGGCAACATCCGCACCGCCTCCACACATGTGCACGTCGTCCGCGCCCTCGGCGCCGCCGAGACCGGCCTGCAGATCGCCAGCGCTCGCCTCCAGGAAGCCGCCCAGCGCTTCATCATCAGCAAGAGCAACATCACCGGCACGCTCGCCTCCCAGATGTGGGAAGGCAACATGTCCGGTGCCGGCACCGTGCAGGTCCGCACCCCGCTCAGTTCCTACCCCGAATCTTCCACGCCTTCCGGTCTTGCTCAGGCTGTCGCCAACCGCCACGCCGCCGACCAGAACGTCATCACCGGCAAGGGCGTCTCGCAGCCGACGATCGGCAACGCCATCAGCGGGGTCGACCTCACCCAGTACGCCGCGTCCGGCTGGCTCTACACCCCCGTCGTCGGCATCGACTCCGGCACCAACGGCACCCCGAGCGTCGGCTACAGCGTCACCTACGCCCCGCTCGCCGACGGCAAGACCATCCGCGCCATCGTCACCGGCTTTGACTTCGGTTACACCCGCGCCGGTCAGTCTGTCAGCCGCACCATCATGCAGGACTTCGAACTCGGCAAGAAGGTCAAGCAGGCCATCGTCAGCCCCTCCCGCGTTCTCCTCGGAAAGAACGTCCTCGTCCAGGGCGACATGGGCATGCGCTACAACCAGCTCGACAAGCCCCACGCCGAGCCCCTCGTCATGCGCAGCGACTTCCGCGGCATCGACTCGGTCCTCGACGCCAAGCTCGCCGACTTCTACGCAGGCGTCAAGCTCTACGACGCCGACGGCGACAACCGCCTCCGCATGAACCACCCGCTCGAGTCCCTCGGAATCCCCTCCAACACCAACGACTACGACGCCAGCGGCGCCGCCGACAACGCCTTCACCGATCCCAACGACAACGGCTACATCGAGGACTTCTCCATCTTCATCCGCCACTACGACAAGAACGGCGACGGCAAGGTCGCCCTCTCGAACGCGCTCCGCGAAGGGACCCCCGCCGAGGGCGTCACCGCCGAGTTCACCGGAGACGAAAACCTCGCCCTGCTCATCGATGGCGCCAATATTGACCGCAACAAGAACAACACCTTCGGATACAACGACGCGAACCTCAACGGCCGCTGGGACGACGGCGAAGCCATCGCCGACGAGGACGATCGCACCCTCGGCTGGCGCGATGGCTGGATCGACCGCAAGGACCGCTACGGCAAAGTGACCGGCCGCCTGCTCTTCAAGGCCACGCAGTCCAACTGGGTTTCAAACCTCGGCGCGATCTCCGACGACGTCCAGGGCGGCGTCCTGCCCGGCACCGGCAAGTCCGCCCAGAACTTCGGCGTCAACGACCTCGTCCTCCCTGACGTGAACAACAACATGTTCAGCGGGCAGCAGTCCACCCTCGCGACGCTCGCCGACGGCAACGCCTTCAACGCCCAGGTCGCCGCACAGCTCGGCGTTTCGACCTCGGCACTCTCAACCTACGTTGAAACCAAACTGAAGACATCCACCCAGCCCCGCTTCGAGCGCGTCGATCCCGACAACAACAACGACGGCCGCCCCGACAACTACCTCACCGCCTACTGGGAGAAGATGCCCTTCAACTCGCCCTCCTACACCGACTGCTACTACCGCCCCGTCTATCAGAACATGACGTTCAAGAACGTCCAGATCCCCGCCGGCACCAACGCCCTCTTCCTCAACTGCACCTTCATCGGTGTCACCTTCGTCCGCACCACCACCGACAACACCCACGTCCTCTGGTCCGAGTACGGCAAGCAGACCATCCAGACCGACGGCTTCCCCGGGCTCGCCGCTCCTCGCTATGTGTACGGCGACGGCGCAGGCGAGAACAGCTACCCCACGATGCTGCCCAACACCGCCATCCCGCCCGCCAGAATGATCCTGATGGCCAACACCCCGATGGACAAGGCCGACATCCCCGCCAACCAGGTCTCGCTCACCACCGGCTACAGCGCTCTCCCCAACCCCCTTGTCGTCGGCGGCCTCCGCATCACCGACACCAAGCCCATGTCCAACAACATCCGCTTCCACGACTGCACCATCGTCGGTTCGGTCGTCAGCGACAATCCCCTCGTCTTCACCAACGTTCGCAACAAGATCCAGTTCACCGGCAAGACCAAGTTCAGCAACAAACACCCAACCTACCCCGACGACCCCGACTACAACCCGCCGGCCGAGGACATGGCCGAGATCAACAAGAGCAGCATGATGCTCCCGGGCTACTCCGTCGACGTCGGTACCTTCAACGCCCCCGAGGATCAGAACATCCAGCTCAACGGCGCCATCATCGCCGGACTCATGGACATCCGCGGCAACGTCGCCGTCGACGGCGCCCTGATCATGACCTTCTCCCCGACACCGGGCACCGCACCCATGGTCGACGCCGGCGGCAACCCCGTCGGAAACCCCGCCGATTTCAACCTCTCCATCGGTTACTTCGGCGCCGCCAACGGCGACATCGAAGGTCTCGATCCCGCCACCCTTCCCATCATCAACGGAAAGCCCAGCGTCGGTTGGGACCTCAACGCCGACGGCCTCGCCGACCTCGGCCCAACCGCCACGCCGACCGCCGCGCAGCTCGCCGCCGGCGCCGTCTCCGTCCCCTTCAATGGCTACGGACGCGTCCAACTCCGCCTCAACCCCACCATGACGCTCCCCGACGGCATCATGCTCCCGCTCTCGTTCACTCCCAAGTCGCTCACTTACCGGGAGGGCAAGCCTTGAACACGCTCACTTCTCGTCGCACCCGTGGCTTCAGCCTCATCGAGATGCTCATCGCGCTCACGATCACCGGCACGCTGCTCGCCGCCACCCTCAGCGCCCTCCACGCCTCCTTCCGGGCGTACAAGTTCACCACCGACTCAGCTTCCAACCACATCGTCTCCCGCATCGTCATGCACCGCGTGCTCACCATGGTCCGCACCGGCGACGAGTTCGGCCCCTATCCCGCCGACGTCTACGACTCCGCCCAGAATCCCGTCACCAGCGACTACGTGGAGTTCGTCTCATTCGTGGACGACGTCACCGCCACCCGCAAGATCACCCGCATCGAGAAGCGCGACGCCCTCTCCAGCGAGCAGGGACCGCACACCCTCTACTACGTCCTCAAGACCTTCGTCAACGGCACGCTCACCGATACCCAGCAGACCCCGCTCCTCCAGGGCGTCAAGGACGCCAAGTTCGTCCTCGAGTACGACATCGGCCCCCGCCTCAAGCGCGCCACCGTCGACTTCACCGTCGAGCCCGCCAGCACCGCCAACACCGACCTCCAGACCGAACTCTCCGCCCCGACCATCCGCATGGTCTCCAGCGTCGTCCCCCGCCGCCTCGAAATCGTCGAGGAGTAAGCGACCGCCATTGCACTCGCCTCCGCGCCTCCTCTCCCCGCACGCGGGGAGAGGACCGCTTCGCCAACGGCGAAGCAGGTGAGGGGACTGCGGCTACCTGACAGCCTTGCCATCCGTGCGCCAAAGGTCCCACCCCGGCTCATTCGGATTCCGCGATCGACGACCCAGCACCAAGCCGCGACCCCCGGTCGACGTGACCCGCCATCCCGCAACCACCTCGATCGCAACCGTTTCGCAGTTGCGGTGCCCACGCATCGCCCGCCCTTCACCAGCGCGGTATCCTCTCCCCATGGAATCCCGTAGCCTGCGGACTCTCGTCGGCGGCCTCATCGACTACGCCGGTCTCTTTCCCCCCGCAAAGCTCGACATGGCGCCCGCCGCCGAGGCCTACGCCCGCGCCATCCGCGGCGAGCACGAGTGGCTCCTCTCCCGCCTCGTCTGCCCCGCCGCACGCCTCGCCGAACTCGGCGCCGCCGCCGCCAGCATGATGCCCGGCACCAACGCCACCAGCGGCTACCGCGAACAAGCCTCCATCGGCGAACCCTGGCGCATCTCCGCCCTCGTCGAGAAGCCCGAAGATCTCGAACTCATCCACCGCTTCAACGAAGCCCACGCCCGCGAAGACGCCGGCCAGGCCATCGTCGATGTCGTCGAAGTCAAAGTCGCCAAAGCCGACGACGTTGACCCCATGCTCGACCAGATCCCCGAAGACATCTTCCCCTTCTTCGAAGTCCCGCCCGCCGATCAACTCCCCGGCGGCGACCCCCGCGGCTTCCTCGCCGCACTCGCCGGAAACACCTGCGGCGCCAAGATCCGCACCGGCGGCATCGCCGCCACCGCATTCCCCACCCCGCTCGCAGTGGGGGAGTTCATGGTCGCCTGCCGCAACTGCGAAATCCCCTTCAAAGCCACAGCCGGCCTGCACCACCCCGTCCGTGGCGACTTCCGTCTGACCTACGAGAAGGACAGCCCCTCCTGCACCATGCACGGCTTCCTCAACGTCTTCGTCGCCGGCTGCTTCGTCTTCACCCACGGCATCCGCGCCGAAGACGCCGCCCAGGTCCTCTCCGAAACCGACCCCAAGTCATTCATCTGCACCGATCAGGGCCTCACCTGGCGCAACCACGTCCTCGACATCACCGAAATCGCCCGCACCCGCGAAGCCTTCGCCCTCACCTTCGGCAGCTGCTCCTTCGACGAACCCATCGAAGACCTCAAACGCCTCGGCCTGCTGTGAAGAATTACCACAGAGACGCAGAGACACAGAGAGGATTCATTTCTCAAGGCACTCTCCTGCCTTGACCCAAATGTCTCTCTCCGTGCCTCTGTGTCTCTGTGGTGAATTGCCTTGTACACTGCGACCAGCGAGGAACCATGTACTTCAAACCCGACGACACCCACAATCCCGATCTCCAATCCTGGGTCGAATCCGCCAACGACCCCGCCTCCGACTTCCCCATCCAGAACCTCCCCCTCTGCGCCTTCGAGGTCACCCACGGCGAGGGCGAGCACCGCCACTCCCACGCCCACCCCGGCGTCGCCATCGGCGACCAGATCCTCGACGTCGGCATGCTCGTCGAATCCGGCTGGATGGACCGCGAAGCCCCCGAAGACCTCATTGACGCCCTCCAGCAGCCCTACTGGTTCGGCATCGCCCACTCGCCGCGTTTGGTGCACGACCTCCGCGTCGTCCTGCAGAAGTTCCTCACCGACGGCACCGGTGGTGGCCAACAGATCCGCCGCCTCCGCGACAAAGCCGTGCGCCCGCTCGCCGAAACCAAGCTCGTCCCGCCGCTGCCCATCTTCAACTACACCGACTTCTACGCCTCGGTCCATCACGCCACCACCGTCGGCAGCATGTTCCGCCCCGACAACCCGCTGCTCCCCAACTACAAGCACGTCCCCATCGGCTACCACGGCCGCGCCTCCTCCATCGTCATCAGCGGCACACCCATCACCCGCCCCAAAGGCCAGCAGTCCCCGCCCGACAGCGATCCCAACGCCGGCCCGACCTTCGGCCCCTGCAAACTCCTCGACTACGAACTCGAAGTCGGCGCCTACATCGCCCGCGGCAACGAACTCGGCGACCCCGTCCCCATCGCCCTCGCCCACGACCACCTCCTCGGCCTCTGCCTCGTCAACGACTGGTCGGCCCGCGACATCCAGAAGTGGGAATACCAACCCCTCGGCCCCTTCCTCGCCAAAAACTTCGCCACCAGCATCTCGCCCTTCATTGTCACCATGGACGCACTCCGCCCCTTCCGCCGCAGCGCGATGGAGCGCCCCGCCGGCGACCCCAAGCCCCTGCCCTACCTCTCCGACCCCGACGACCAATCCCACGGCGGATTCGACATCACCCTCGAAGCCTTCCTCCTCACCGAGCAGATGGAAGCCAAAGGCCTCCCCCCACACCGCCTCAGCAAGGGCAGCTTCAAAGACATGTACTGGACCTTCGCCCAGATGCTGACCCACCACGCCAGCAACGGCTGCAACCTCCAACCCGGCGACCTCATCGCCAGCGGCACCGTCAGCGGCCCCACCCCAGACAGCCGCGGCTGCCTCCTCGAGTTGACCTGGGACGGCACCAACCCCGACGGCAAACCCAAGCCCCGCAAGCCAATCCAGTTGCCGACGGGCGAGACACGCACGTTCCTCGCCGATGGCGACACGGTAATCTTCAAGGGCGTTTGCGAACGCGAGGGGTGGAGGAAGATCGGGTTTGGGGAGTGCAGGGGCAGAGTGACGATGTGATTCGAACTGTCTCTTTTGCCGCAGAGAGTGGCATCAAACGTTCTGTGTCTAGGGCGGATGGGGGGGGGGGGGAGGGCAACCAAATTGCAAGTCACCTGAAAACAGGATCTTGCGTCCGTTTCAAAGAATCTGTTGGGGTGAATTTGACAGGTAGAGTCTGATTTGTTAGTTTGCTCGTGCGAATGGAGTGCTACGCAATGGGGCGGGAACTCTGCAATCCATCGGCGACCCAACGGAATCAGCCGGTACGATCTGCATTCACGATTTTGGAGCTCGCCGTCAGCATCGGAATCGTGATGATTTTGATGGGACTTCTGCTGCCGTCGTTGCGACAGGCAAGGAAATCCGCACGAGCGACCTTGAGCACGGTAACGATTGCAGATCACGCTAAGGCGCTACAGGCATACGCCAACGATTTTCGTGGCGTGTTCCCCTTCACGCCGGGCCATCCCGTAACGTCGTCGCAGGCTTGGTGGCGGATCATGGCGCGTTCAGGCCATGTGACCGGATCGTCGGCGGCCGTCGACCCCGAAGGAAATCGCGCATACGGAAACGTTGGCTACGCATTGTCGATCGCCGACGTCTACTCGCCAGAACTGATGACGCCAGGGAAGACCATCGAGTACTCCAGCGCGAAGGCAAGTCCTCAGCGGTGGGATTCGATGTTCGCGCCATCGGCGAAGGCGATTATCTTCCGTTTCTGGGTTGCAAAGTCGGACGGGACGTCGGACTTCTGGTGTTGCGCACCCGGAGACAACGCCCTTCCGGGGGAGATCGCGTTCGGCGATGGAAGTGCTGGCGTTTATCGTTGGGGTGAGCTATTGGTCAACGGTGTGCCGACAACAGTTGAAAATTCGATTGGCTATCCGGTCGTATCGACGTGGTACGGCCTTCGCGGGCGGGACCGCAACTAGTTCAAAGTGGTTTCTCTCTGTGGGGCACCTGAAAAGAGTCGCAGTATGAAAACGTCATGTGTGCAGAGAATCGCATTCAGTTCGCTGGCAATCGCGAGCGTGATCATGATTGCAGGCGATGAATCGATTCCTCCGCCGTGTCCGCCGCCGCCGTGCTGGCAGGAGTACTACAACTGTTCGAATCCAGGCGGAACATGCACGAGTGTCACGACGACGGGCCCACTCTATCGACAGGCTCCCGTTGGCCAGTCCGGGATGACTTCCCTTGGTGGTACAACGGCGTTCAACCAAATCACCTACACGGGCGGTGGACCTACTACTCAGGGTGCGTTTGCTTGCAACGCACTGCCTACAGGATGGACCTGGGTGGATGGAAAGTGTCCCGGTCCCGGTAATCCACAGCTTTGCTGCGCGTATGACCCTACAGTTGTAACGCGGATCCCACAGCATCTCTACACCGTGAGCGCTTTGGCAGGTGAGCCGTGCATCGGTGCCGCGCCTACTCCGCCTCCGTGTGAATGGGAGAACTGACTTGTTGTTTGCGAAGCTCAGTGTAGTTGTCGTTTCCATTGCATATGCAGCGATGTGTGCTCAGGCTGCGCCCGAATCAAGTGTCGATGCGTTTTTGAAAGAGGTTGGCGGGCGTTTGCCGTCAAAGGGAACTGTACACGCTGTCTACAGTGCAACCGCTGGCTTCGGAATTCGCATGGTTGGATACGACATCGCTACGGGTGCAAATTATCTTGCACTTAGTGGTAAACAACGAATGATCATGGTCAAAGACTCGAAAGGGTCTTTGTACCATTTTCGGACGCCGAGTGATGAAGATAGCCGGGCGCCAATTGTCGGACCTGATCGTGTTGGCCTCATGGAGCCGAAGGTCGTCAATGAATTGTTGTTCGTCCGCGTCTTGCAAGCAAAGCGATTCCCGCAAGCCATGAAGTCCGTCGTTCTGAATGCGAGCAACGAGTGGGAAATTGAGTTTTCTGTTCCGGGCGGGGCGTGGTTCGCATTCGAAGATTCACCAGACGTTTTGGAAGCGATATCTAAGGGGCCTCGCCGACCCGGTTGGCGATTTGACGAGAATGGGGTCTTGCTCCCCGAGGTGTCCCGTCTTCGCGTGAGGGCGTCGGATTTGAGAGTAACTGGTGAGGCAATCGGCGATAGCCCATTTCAAGAGCTTGACAACGATGCTCGGTCCGACTTGTCTGTTCGAGCGACGATCGGAGGGGCAAGTGGATTTCGCCTGCGATCGATAGAGTTCATTCCTGAGGGACGGCTACAAGATTTTCAAGTCGACGCAGTATTAAATAGAGTCAAGGATGTTATTCCTGAACGAGAATCAATGGTCACCTCAATGCCGTTGGATGTGTTGGCGAAAGGTGTGGACAAAGATGGAAAGATTATCTCGTATCAGCCGTCTATTTCACCGGCCTCGCGTGATGTCATTCCATTTCATCGGGCGCTGATCATCGCTGGAGTGCTGACCTGTGCACTCGGGCTATTCGCGATATGGAAGAAACGTGCGTAGCCATCGATTAATTGTTATTGTGGTTCGGGTGCTTCTCCTGTGCGCTGGATGGGCGTTGATCTTGGCCGCAGCAGAGAAAGTGATGGGCGGCTCGATGTTCTCCGACGCGATTCGCCTTCACGGATTGGTTCCGGAGAAGTTTGTCCAGGCAGGCGCCATGGCAGTTATTGCGATTGAATTGCTTGTTGGTACGTCGTGTCTTTGGTCTGGCCTTTCGGCGTCGTACATGCGATCATCAGCGGCGCTTACGGCTTTTGTGTTTGCATTGCTCGCGTGTTACTGTTGGGCTCTTGTCGCGTATCCCCCCAAACACCCGGCGCCCTGCGGCTGCAATTCCTCCGGCGTACTCATTGAGAATTGGTCGCCTCTTGCCTGGCGAAACACCGGCTTGTTTCTTGCTGCTTTGTTGATCGGGTTGCTCGTGCACAGTTTCAATGGAAAACGGGTCACATCGCCCGACGTCACTTGATGGCAGGTGGCCCGAACACGCCGCGCCGTGCCACGATCACTCGCTGCTCGGAGCGAGTGGTCGTGCTTGGGCATGTCTTCGCTCCCGTCTCACGCAAGTTCCGCTCCCACCCGCAAGCACGATCACGACCTCCGAACAGATCGTGATCATGGTGCAACTCCATCCCCGTGCGCACAACGCCGTCGTTGCGCAAACGCCCCGCCAGAATTCCCCTCTCCCCAACCCCAGGCCGCACAACCCCTTCCACTCCGTCTCTTCGTCTCTCCGTCTCTGCGTCTATTCCCCTCTTGAATCATCCTCCCGACTCGTGGGAAACTCCCCACCATGTCGGCCTTCCCAATCACTCCGCTCACCATCACCCCGCGCCCCACGGAATCACTGCGCTCAAACTCCCCCTCCCAGAGGGAGGGGGCCGGGGGGTGGGTTCCAAGCGTCACGAACACCGCCGCGGCATCCAATCAACCCGACGCACTCTCCCCTTCCCGGAGGGAAGGGGCAGGGGGAAGGGTTCTAAGCGTCACGACCGCGGCCTCATCTCCCGATGAACCCGACGCGCTCCCCCCTTCCCAGATGGAAGGGGCAGGGGGAAGGGCTTGTCTCGATTCCCCTACTCCGCTGCTCCCCTCCTCCCCTGCTCCCCTCTTCTGCCCCAACGACCCAACCGCCGCCGCCATCATCAACGACTTCGCCGCCCAGGACGAAACCCTCCGCGGCATCGCCATCAAGTACGACACCACCCTCGAGTCCCTCACCCTCTGGCTCGCCCGCCCCGACATCAAGGAGCGGATCTTCGCCCTCGAATCCGCCTGCGCCGCCCGCGCCCGCCTCGTCGTCGCCAACAACCTCGCCGCCATCGCCAACAAGCTCCTCCACCTCCTCACCGAATCCAAGCTCGACCACGAATCCATCCACCGCGTCCCCGCACCAACAAACCACGCCTTCGCCGCCCGGATGCAAAGCCGCGAAAGCGCCCGCAAGACGGCGAACCTCCTCCTCCGCATCGCACGCTACATCCCAAGCGCGAACCCCGCACCACACGCGCCGCCCCCCAGTAGGAACCCCACGCGCCAGCGTGGGGTCACCGCCGCTCACATCGCGCTGCAAACACCCGAAGATCAACAGCACCGCCCCGCGCCTCCTCTCCCCGCAAGGCGGGGAGAGGACCGCTTGGCCGCAGGCCAAGCAGGTGAGGGGACCGACGCTCACCTAAGCGCCCAGGCGGTCCCATACGAAGCCGCCGCACCGACAACGACCCCCACGCGCCAGCGTGATGTCACCGCCGCCTCGCTTCCCGCTTCACCATCCGACATCCCCGCCTTGACGAGCCCCGAGCGTGAGCGAGCGGGTCTCCCCCGCGCCGAATCACCCGCCCTCGCCCAAATCTCTGCAGCACACGCCGCAACCGATGCAACGTATTTCGCATCTCCACCGTTCGACCATCGTCGATCACATCGCCCCTGCGAATCCGCCACCGCACCTTCGCGTGCTCCGCCGATGACTCCGGCGTGAACGCAACGAATCGCACGAAGCGGAGAAAGTCATGGAACCCATGCCACTTGCCTCGGATTGGCGAGATCAGTGCCTTTGCATCTTCCGACCGAAGCGAATCGTCAGACCGCTCACGCGTCGTCATCGTCGCGCCTTGGCCTACTCGCTGGCGTGCGTCGCCGCGTGCTCCGACGCATCCGCCAGCTCGTCCCGTCGCGCTCGTGCCGCGATCGGGCCGCTGGCGATCATCGCGCCGCCGCGGACGGTCGCCCCGACCACAAACGCCGCCGTCACCAGCACGATGTTCTTGACGATGTACTGCCCTTCGAGCGTGAGCGCGATCGGGAACAGCTTCCACGTTTCGGCCGGGAACAGAATCAGCGGCGTCACCGTGCCGAGCATCTGCAGCGCGAGCAGCAGGAGCGTCGCGCGGAGGTACATGTTCGTCAACAGCCCGAGCCCGATCAGCGACTCCCACAGCGCCAGCATGGGGCGGGAGAAACCCGGGCCGACGAAGCCGAACGTGAGTTTGCTGATCGTGGCGGTCGCCAGCTCATCCGCCGGGCTGAGCCCCGGGACGAACTTCAGGGCTCCGAACCACAGGAAGACGATCCCCAGCGAGATACGCAGCAGCGGCGGGCCGTACCGCGCCAACCACATCGTGATCCGACGATCCAGTGCCGAAACGTCGCGTGCGTTCATAGAACCACCTGCGGCAGCATAGCGCGGCGGATGGATTCGGATCCAACGCCGCTCACCCGCGAGTCCTTATGCGACGCGCCCGTGCGTCAACCCTTCTTCCGCTTCCCCTCGATCCGCTCTGCCGACGGCACCGTCACCTCGCTCGCCAATCCCACCAGTTCCAGCGCCTTGATCGTGATGTAGCTCGGATCAAACTGCCACCACCACAGCCCGTGCCGCGCCGAAGTCGGGAACGCGTGATGGTTGTTGTGCCAGCCCTCGCCCAGCGCCAGCACACCCACGATCGCGTTGTTGCGGCTCTGATCGCCCGTGCGGAACGGGCTCGCGCCCCACAAGTGACACACCGAGTTCACGCTCCACGCGATGTGATGTCCCAGCAGGATCCGCGTCAAACCGCCCCACAGGAACCCCAACAGCGCACCCTTCCACGTCAGCGTCAGCACGCCGCCCAGCACCGTCGGGATCACCAGTCCAACCACAACCCAGAACAAGAACTGCCGATTCACGCGGCACAGCATCTCGTCCTGCCGCAGATCCTTGATGTACCGCCCCAAACCCTTGGAGTGACCCATGAACAGCCAACCCATGTGCGCGTGGTAGAACCCCCGCAGCATCGTCAGCACGCCGTGCTCTTCGTCATCCCCATGCACGTGCGGCGAGTGCGGATCGTTCTCGCGATCCGAATGCTGATGGTGCCGCCGATGCACGCCCACCCACTCGATCACCGGCCCCTGCACCGACATCGACCCCAGCACCGCCAGCAGCCACCGCACCGGCGCCACCACCTCGAACGACTTGTGCGTGAACAGCCGGTGATAGCCCACCGTGATGCCCAGCGAGCTCGCCATGAACATGAAGAACAAAATGCCTGCCTGCGTCCAATCGAACGCAAAGCCCCAGGAGAAGTAGATCGCCAGCACCAACCCCGCGAACGGCGTCACCACCGCGATCAGGTTCACCAGCCGCGCCTTCTTGTCCGCCGGAGACAGCTCCCGCCCTTCCAGCCCCTCGGCCTCGACGCGCGTGGTGGAAGCCTCCGCCGCGGGATCCGCGGCAAGGACGTCAGGTCGCATGGTGCTGGTTTGCAAGGGAGATGGTAAGACCATGAACCCCACGCCGCGTGCAAAAAGGAGCGAAATCCACCCGCCACGTTCGTCGCGCTGGCACGTTCTGAGCCCGTGTGCTCAGAACATGCCAAGGAGATAGAAGATGATCACGAAGATCACGATGGCGCCGAAGATCCCGCCGCCCCATTTCCACGCCGCGAAACCCGCGATGCCAGTCCGAACGAGTCTGTTCATGAGATGCGTCCTTGTGCCGAGGGAAGATTCCCTGACCGAAGCGCCGGTGATGGCAAGACCCGTGGCGTCTTGGGAACCGGTGCGGCACCCGGTCCAGCGGACCGCACGGCGCCCTTTTGCTCCTGATGTCGCGAGAACACCCAGCCGCCCAATCGCCAGAGCAACGACATTCGTCCCGCCTGTCGCGCCGCATTCTGAAGCAGCGATGGCCGCACCGTCGTTCCCGCCACCGGTCGAACCGGCACGGCCGACCCACGCACGAAGCGGCTCGCGACCCACACCAGCGCGACCACCCCGACGCCGCCCGCCGCGTACCAGCCCGCTTGGGCCCATGCCTTGTTCGTCCGGATGTCGCGCGTGCGCGACCATTCCAGCAATCCGGCCTTCACCTGAGCGACCGTGCGTTGATCGCCGCCCCGATGATCCGAGCCATCTTCCGATTCAGCGTTGTGATCGGTCATGGCGCGCGTCTCCCAAATGCAAGACTCAGCAAACCCAGGCACAGCCCGCCGAGCACAAGCACCGCCAGTCCCGTCGTCCCAAGCGCGAGCGAACGGGTCATCTGGGTCTCGAGCCACGAGAGCAAGCCGGCGGCCATCAACGCGGTGCCGCCGACAACCAGCGGCACCCCGATCAGCAGAATCGCCAGCCTCGTGGCCAACCCGGCTCCCAGCCCCAGGGCAAGCCGCTTCCCGTGCTCACGCGCGTCTCGGGCCTCCTCGCGCACGGCGGAGCGCAGCGAGCGCCCCTCCGCTTCGAGCAGATCACAGACACGCACGATGAACGTCGAGATCGCCTTCACGCTCAGCTCCTGCGAGTGAACACCAGTCCGACCAACAGACCCGCCGCCGCCGCGATGCCCAGGCTGGCCATCGGGTTGTGCACGATCACGTCCTTCAGCGACGCCGCCGCATACTGGGCCGAATCGCGGATGCCCTCGTACTGGTCCTTGACGGCGTCCTTCGCCTTTGCGACCGTGTGCCTGGCCGAATCGCCAAGCTCGCTCATGCTGGATCCGGTGTGGCTGTCGGCGCCGTACCCGTGGATGTCTTTGTTGTATCCGGTCGTGTCGTTTGCAGTGGAGATTGCCATGGACTCGATTCCTTTGTTGTGCCGCTCTTGCAGTCAGAGCGGCGGAGTGATTCCGGCCTCGGCCGGAGTTGAATCACGTCCCGGCGCGACGCGGCGAGATGGGTGTCGCCGCGACGAACCGAGCGTTCGACATAGCGGGCGGCCGAAGCCAGACCCCGCGGTTTGTTCCGTTCAGGCCATCGCGCCTTCGTTGACGCTCGCGGTCGCGAGCTCACTCAGCGCGTCGTTCGCCTTCTTCTCGTCGTTCAGCGTCTTCTCCAGCAACTTGGCGTCGGCGTTGCGCCCAAGCTGCAGCGCGAACGCCTGGAGACACCCGTAGGACGCGATCTCATAGTGCTCGATCTTCTGCGCGGCACAGATCAATCCGACGTCACGAGCCTGGTCCTCCCCGTCCGCGTCGATCATCTCGCCTCCCTCCTCAACGAGCCCGACGGTCGCCTTGCAGACCTTGCGGCCGGCCGGCTTGCCGAGATCCTCGAGGATGCGATCGAGCCGAGCGAGATGCTCGCGGGTGACCTCCAGGTGTTCGGCGAACGCGCTCTTGAGATCCGGGTTGCTCGCCGCCTTCATCATCTTGGGTATGGCCCGGATGAGCTGGCGCTCGCAACTGTGCATGTCCTGAATCTGGTCGAGATACACGTCCGCAAGAGTCGAGAGCTTCATGAGAGTGCGCTTTCTGTGGTGGGCTTGCCGAGTGCTCGTTGTTCGTCGTGGTGGTGCACCCCCGCGTGTGCTATCGCACGGCCTTGGTGGGCTGCGCCGGAGCACGCTGCGGAATCGGCGGCGGCGTCGATCCGCCTCGGTTGTCGCCGTGCTTGCCCTGCTCGGAGCCCGGTCGCGACGGAGCCGAATGCGACGGCTGACCGTGCTTGGCCTTGTCCTGCTGACCCTGGCTCGACTTGTCGTGGCCGGTCTGATCGAGGGCCGAGTCCTGGACCTTGAAGCCCGCGGCCTTGATCGACGAGCACGCGGCGGCGTAGCCGTCGCGATCGGCCTCGATCGTGACCGAGCCGACCGTCACCGACTTGGTCGTCACGCCTTCGACGCTCTTGAGCGCGCCGGAGACCTTCTGTACGCAGGTGTCGCCTGTCATGCCGTCCACCTTGATGGTCCGGCTCTGGACCTTGTCGCTGTCGGTGGTGTGGGTGGAAGCCTTGCCGGTCTGGCTGCCGGAGGAACTGGCGTTGGGGTTCATCATGATGCCTTCCTTTCGATCGTCGAGTTCGAGCGTGCGTTGCACACGCCCGACGACATCATGCACGATCGATCGGAAGTTGCCATCACCAATCACAAGTCACGTGTCGATGGGGGAAGGTTCCCATCGCGGAGCCACGCCATCGACGCGTGCCCATGGCGCCATGGTCCGCCAGCGCAGCCAGCCACTGTGCGGCGTTTTGCGACCGCGCCGGTCAGAACAGAGGAGAGATGGTCCTACGCCGCGGGCTCAGCGACGGCCGCGCTTGACGCCGCTCGACTTGCTGAGCGCGCCCGACTGCTTCGAGCGATCCAGACGCTTCTGCTGCACGCTGTGCGAGGGGTCCCCCCGGCTGCCGGTGTGCGGCGTGCTGGTGGGCGAACGCTGCTTCTGGCCGCTGGCGCTCCCGGTGTTCCCGCGTTGGCCTTTGGACGTGGTGCGATCCGCCATGGTGTGTACTCCTGAGGCGACGTTCGCAATCGTGCGCCGCATCATGCTACGGGTGCGTGATGCGGGAATCGCTCACGAAGTTCAACAACGCAGGAAGTTCCGCATGCGTTGTTCGTCATATTCGTCGCTCACGCGTTGCGTTTGCACTTTGCTCGTAGGTTTCGAGTCGCCCGCACGGCGCGTGCTGAAACGACGATGCAGGACACTCCACCAGACCCATGGCTCGTACCCTCATCTACATGCACTGGTTCCACCTCATACTCGCCATCGTCTTCGAAGCCGGCTGGGCCTTGGCGATGAAGAAGTCCGAAGGCCTGACAAAGCCGGCGTGGGTCGCGGTGTTCGTCGTGACATACCTGCTCTCCGCCGCGTTCCTGGCGCTGGCGACGAAGAAGCTCGACGTCGGCCTCGCCTACGCCATCTGGGCCGGCTGCGGCATGGCCATCATCGCCATCTGCGGCATCCTCTTTCTCGGCGAGTCCGCCTCGTGGCTCCGTATCGCGTCACTCGCGCTGGTGTTGATTGGAGTAGTGGGCCTCAAGTTCAGCGCGAGCTAGAAGCACCAGTGGGACCGGCCTCCGGCCGGTCGACCATGCTTTCGCCTGCAACGAATGCAACGGCGCAACGAAAGAGCAGAACGACGACCGGCCGGAGGCCGGTCCCACTGAAGCACGGAAGACCGGCTGGAAGCCGGTCCTACTGGGCACTCCCTAAACTTCTCCGCACCAACGTTCGGGGACACCCTGCCGCATGCTCAACTCGCTGACAACCGGGTTCGTCAATCGCCTACGGGCCAATGATCAGGCGGCGTGGTACGAGTTATGGGAGACCTTCGGCCCGGTTATCCGCGCCCAGCTCACCAAGTGGGGCAAGGGCCGCATCGGGGCCGAGACGGTGAAGGACCTGTCGCAGGAGACGCTCGCCGCGCTCTCGGACTCGATCGAGCGCTACGACCCCAAGAAGGGCGCCCGTTTCTCGACGTGGCTCCTCGCGATCGCCAAGCACGTCCTGGGCGACGAGATGGACCGGCGCGGGGCGCTCAAGCGCGGCGGGGACAAGAAGACCGGCGAGTTCGACGAGTCGTGGATGGCCGCGGCCCGCAATCAGCTCGGCGCCGACGAGGTCTACGAGGCCGCCGTCTTCCGGGCCAAGGTCGAGGCCGCCATCCGGATGGTCCAGAAGGAGAGCGACTTCACCGACTTCTCGATCTACTCCATGCGGGTCCTGGAGAGCAAGCCGGGCAAAGAGGTGGCCGAGGCGCTGGGGATCAGCGAGCCGACGGTGAGCCGCCGGCTGGCGAAGGTCCGAGAGGCCCTGCGGCGGCGGCTGGGGGAGGTCATCATGACCTACTCCTTCACGTCCGAAGAACTGGGCGAGGCGGAGCGAAACGGGCTGGCCGTGAATCCGAAAGAGGCTTCCGGACCGGAAGACGACGCCTCCTTCGACGAGGCCATTGCCGAGATTTACCACCGGCAGATGGAGCTTCGGCGGGCGGAGGCAAGGGGCTTGTAGGAAGTTGGAAGGTGTGAGGTCTGAGGGGTGAGTGAAGACCCCCAAGACCTCAGACTCACCCCTCGCAGCTCACCCCTTCCCGCTCCTCGAGGTACACGATGAATCCCAGCACGGTCGGCATCGGCATCCTGAGCATCGTCGGCGTGATCCTCGCCGTGGCGATCGCCGTGCTGCTCATCAGTTATCTGATCGTCCCGATCTTCAAGGGCCTGGCCTGGCTGATCGCCCGGCTGTTCCACTTTATCGTGGGCATGCTGAAGGACTCGGTGCGCTTTATTGGGGCCTTGCTCGCGATTATCGTGTTCTCGCCGCTGGTGGTGCTGAACATCATCATCGGGCGCTGGTCGGCTTCGTCCCATTTCGGGCGGGCGATCAAGAACGAGCTTTCGATTGCGGGTGCATGCCTCTTCCGCGTGTTGCTCGCTCACCCGGCGCGGCTGTTCGCGATGGACGGCTTGGTCGAGGGTCTCGAGCAGCGGCTGCCCGAGGCCATGGCCCAGGCTCCGACCTCCGAGCCGCACGGGAAGCGCGCGGGGCAGTTTGAGGGATACAAGATCGTCGGCTCGCTGCCCACCGGCGGCTCGGGCTCGAAGCTCTACATCGCCGAGCCGGATCCGATCAAGCGTGCGGCGCTGGAGCGCTCGGGCTTCCGTGATGTTGGCCAGGTCGTCATCAAGTCGTTCTCCGTCGCGGATGGTTCGAACCTGCCGAACATCGTGCGTGAGTCGCGGGCGCTCGAGGCTGCCAAGAAGCTGGGCCTTGTGCTCGATCACGAGCTGAGCCCGGCGAAGTTCTACTACGTGATGCGCTACGTGCCGGGGCAGACGCTCAACGTCGTCGTGCAGCAGCTGCACGGCGAGAGCGACCCGACGATGAAGCCGCCGGGCCTGGACGACCGCCATCTGCGGCTCGCGCTCGGGTACGTCGCCGACCTCGCTCGCTCGCTCGAGGAGTATCACGCCGGCGGGCTGTGGCACAAGGACGTGAAGCCGGAGAACATCATCGTCGAGACCCTTGCGGGCGAGCCGCGGGCGCATCTGGTGGACTTCGGTCTCGTGACGCCGCTGCGCAGCGCGATGACGCTTACGACCCACGGCACGGAGTACTTCCGCGACCCTGAGCTCGTTCGCCTCGCTCTCCGCGGCGTGAAGGTGCACGAGGTCGATGGCGCGAAGTTCGATGTGTACGCCGCGGGCGCGGTGCTGTACGCGGTGATCGAGAACTCGTTCCCGGCGCACGGTGTGCTGTCGCAGGTGACGCGTCGCTGCCCCGAGGCGGCGAAGTGGATCATCCGCCGTGCGATGGCGGACTACGACAAGCGGTACACCTCGGCGGCCCAGATGCTTGCGGACCTTGAGTTGGTGCGCTCCGCATCGGATCCTTTCGCGGTGCGTCCGATCGATCTGCCCAGCATGCGTGGTGGGATTGTCGAGCCGGCGCCGCAGGCTGATCCGATGGCTCAGGCGTTCGGTGGAGCGGTGGGTGCAGCTGGCGCTGTTGGCGCTGCCGCGGCGGGAGTGGGGGGAGTGGGGGGAGTGGCGGGAGTGGGGGGCAGTCTGGGCGGGGGCAATTTCGCCGCGGTGCCGCCGCCGCTGCCGCGTCAGGAAGCGGCCGCCGCGCCGAAGAGTCGGCCCGACATCCGCGTCGTGAACTGGTGGACCGGCGAGCATGTGGAGATCCCGGAAGGTCCGTCGGCGATCCCGAACCAGGGCGATGGGCCGTTTGGGTTTGACGCCTCAGGCATCCGTGCCGCGGCGCACGACATTGCCCGCAAGTCGAGCGCGATGGCTCAGGACGCTGTGGCCGCGGCTCGGAACAAGGGGTTCGTGTTCGATGCCGAGTTCGGTCTTGGTGGCAAGGCCCGCGAGCCGCGGGTGCGTGGCGACGGGGTGCGTCGCACCGCGCGGGAGCAGATCGAGAATGCGCGTGCCCGCGTCGAAGCAAGGCGGCAGCGCATTCAGGGCCGCCGCGCGTCGTTCTCGAGCGGACAGACCTACAGCAACAAGCCCAACGCGGGGGCATTCGTCGGCCTGTTCATCTTCCTCGCGGCGTGCGTCGGCTTTGCCGGCTTGATCGTGACCGAGTCGGTTGGTGGGAATCAGTCCGAGACGACGGTCGAACCGGGCCCAGCCAGTGGCGGGCGCACGAGTGCGACCACCGAGGCGGTGCGCGAGGGCAACATCGAGACCATCACGTTCACGGAGAAGTCGACTCCGGCCAAGACCAGCAAGAAGTCGCGGTCTCAGCCAGCCGAAGCAGCCGCTTCCGTGGCGCCGAAGTCGCTGCCGCAGGGAACGACTGCGACCATGCTGCTGCTGAGCGATCTGCCAACGCCGCTCAGCGACGAGGGCAAGAAGATCGTCGCGGCGATGACCGACTCGCTTCGCACCGCGGGGTTCACGCTCACGGGCGACACTTCCGACGCAAAGATCGAGGACCGCGAGACGATCGAGCGTCTCGCCGCCGCTCGCGTCGCTGTGTCGGGAACCGAGGTGGGCTCACCGCGTTTCCGCGACGGGCTTTCGTCGTGGGCTTCGGAGAAGGGCATCGACCTTGTTGTCTGGCTCCGACCGCAGACTGATCGCGAGGGCAAGGCCGATCTGACCAAGCCCCCGGTGACGCATGTCGTTTCGAAGGCCGAGCTCGCAGAAGAAACGCGCGACATCGCGCGCGACGCGATCGCGGTGGCGTTCAAGAACGCGGCGGCGAAGTGATTGGCTTGCGTTCAGTGCTGGCAAGCGGGCACGCACACGACGGCAGCCATCCGCAGGTCCGGCATGTACGGGAAGGGATTGAACTCCATCGGCACGACGCGGCCGATGCCGGCGTCGGCGAGGCGTTCCTGCTGCTGGACTGCGGCGAGCTTGCTGAGGAACCGTGACTTGAACTCGGACTCGCCGATCTTGAACGCGGGGTTGTTCTGTGTGTCCTTGTAGCGGGTTGCGAGCAGCTCTTCGATCCGCTTGATGCGGGTGTCGGGCAGCGGGTGCGTCGACATGAACTCGGGCTGCTTGCCTTCGCCGGCCGCGGCCTTGAGGATCTGCATGAGCTGGAGCTGGCCGATGGGGTTGTAGCCGACCTTGGTCATGTACCGCATGCCCAATTCGTCGGCCTCGCTCTCCTGTCCGCGGTCGTAGCTGAGGAGCGTGAGTTGAACGGCCTGATCCGCGAGGCCTGCGATCGCGTCGCCGCCGGCGCCGATGGCCACTCCGATGATTCCGAGCCCGGCGTTGGCGAGCGTCGAGCGGGTCATCTTTTCGTTGATGTGCCGAGCGGTGACGTGCCCGATCTCGTGCCCGAGCACGCCCGCCATCTGGGCCTCGTTGGTCATCCTGGCGGCGAGGCCGCGGCTGACGAAGACCTTCCCGCCCGGGATGGCGAAGGCGTTGATCACGTCGCTGTCGAGGAGTGCAAACTCCCAGGGCAGCGTCGGGTTGTCGCCCTCGGTCTGGGCCGCGAGTTTGCGGCCGATCTCGATGACGTAGTTGCGAAGCTCTTCGCTTTTGACCTCACCGCCGTACTCATTGAGCATCTGGGGCCGCGCGTCGGTTCCGAGCCGCACCTCGTCCTCGCGGGAGAGCAGATTCAACTGGGAACGACCGGTGGTCGGGTTCGTGCTGCACGCGCCCAGGCCCATCGAAGCGAACGCCAGAACCACACACGAAAGCCGACCGATTCCGAGTTTCATCAGTTCCTCCAACCGCAAAGGCGATCCAGTTGATCCCTCGATGCCGCTTGCCGGGGTGCTTTCCCGGTCGTCGCCGCGTCGTACCGGCGTGGCGATCGGGACGGCCCGCGGCCGCAGTCTAGCATCGGCATCCAGCCCCGAATCCCTACGATCGTGGGTGTCGAAATGATCGGGGGCCCCAATTTTTCAAACGGCTCACAGAACGAACATGACTGCCTCGCATCCATCCTCGCCCGCCGTGCCGACGACCAGTTGGAGCGACGCCGACCTCGCTCGCAACCCTCACCAACACGAGCAGAAGGCCGCGAAGGTCCGGGGGATGTTCTCGGCGATCGCGGGCAGTTACGACCTCAACAACCGGGTGCATTCGCTGTGGCGTGACCAGGCGTGGCGGCGTTACGCGGTGCGCGTTGCGGGTGTGAAGCCGGGTGAGCACGTCCTCGACTGTGCTTGCGGGACTGGCGACCTGACCGAGGCCTTCGCCCGCACCGACGCGGCCAAGGTGACGGGTCTGGACTTTACCGCCGCGATGCTCGATGTTGCGAGGCAGAAGCAGCCGCGGAATCTGGACGCGGGACAGAGCGCGAAGGTGACCTACATCGAAGGCGACGCGATGGCGCTGCCCTTTGCGGACGCTTCGTTTGACGTAGTCTCCATCGCTTTCGGGATCCGCAACGTCTCGCAGCCCGCTTCGGCGCTGGCGGAGTTCCGTCGCGTGCTGCGCCCGGGCGGGCGGCTGATCGTGCTTGAGTTCGACCAGCCGCAGTGGTTCCCGATGAAGCAGTTCAACGACTTCTACTGCGGCTGGATCATGCCGCGGACGGCGACGCTGATCGCCGGGGACCGGTCCGGCGCGTACAAGTACCTGCCCAAGAGCGTCGGAACGTTCATGACCCGTCGACAGATGCAGGACGCGATGACGGCCGCGGGATTCCGCGACGTCTCGGCCAAGGCCTTGACGATGGGAATTTGTGTGTGTTACCGGGGTGTGGTGGGATAGGCCGCGGCGATACCACGATCGGGCTTCCCCCAACAATCATCCGAACTCGTCCCGGCGTCGAACGCTATCGTGCAGAACACCCCATGCGACGCGCCTTCACACTCATCGAACTGCTCGTCGTCATCGCGATCATCGCGATGTTGATCGGCATCATCATCCCCGCGCTCGGCGGGGCGCGCGAGAACGCGCGGCGCGTGAAGTGCATGGTGAACCTGTCGAGCATCGGCAAGGCGGTGCAGCAGTACATGGACAGCCGCAGCAAAGGCGTGCTGCCGATCGCCGCGGGTCTGCTGGCGACGCCCGATCGCAAGACGCTGCCCGATGTGGTGTCGGAGTTCCTGGATACGGGCGTGCCGAGCCGGGGCAACGACGGGCTGTATGTGGTGCCCGATCCGTGGAGGTGCCCGTCGGACGTGAAGAGCGCCGACGCCGCCAGCAACTATGCACCGACGCACAAGATCTCGGGTGCCAGCTATGAGTATTGGCCTGGGACGATCATGCTGGTGACGGACTTCATCGCGCTCGATCTGCTCCGTCCGGAGTTCAGTCTGACGAAGGTGTATCAGACCCGGAAGTGGCCGATCGTCGCTGATGCGGATCAGTGGCACACCGGGCGTGCACCGGGTCAGGATCGTCGCAACGCGCTGTACCTTGACGGCGGGATGCGGGTCGACTGGTCGATCAACCAGCCGGAGAAGAATGAGATCGACAGCCTCTTCATTGAGCTGTTCCGCGAGCCACGGAACCCGAAGAAGTAGAGATGCCGGAGGCGGCGAATAATCACTGCTGGCGGCCGCACTTGGGGACACACGCATGACGAACCGACCGGGACAATTCGAGCCGCTGCTCTCGGATCAGGAGCGTGCCGGGGCGGCGGCAGCGGCGCCGGCGGGCCCGACGGTGTCGCAGCGATTGCAAGCGGCGATTACGCCGTATACGAGTTCGCCGAAGTTCATGCAGCGGCTCGGGGCCGGGGTGGTCGCTCTGACGATGCTCGCACTTTGCGTCAGCGGCTACCTCTACTGGGAACGCCACCACAAGCCCAATTACGCGCTTGATCCGATCGACGATGTGGCGGAGTTCACGTTCCTGCGTGACGACTTCAACAACCTCTCGATCGACGAGCGGCTGAAGCTGATCCGCGAGTTCGCCGACCGTATTCGCAGCGCGACTAGCAGCGACTCGGCGATGCTCGCGTCGTTCGCGGCGGGGATCAGCGGCAAGGCTCGCGAGCAGATCGCCGCCAACGCCAGCCGCCTGATGCTCGACATGGTTGACCGGAGCGCGCTCGAGTACGCGAACCTCACTGGCTCTGACAGAGAGAAGTTTCTGGAGAAGTCCGTGATCGAGTGGACGCGGATCGCGGATCAGGTGGGTGGTCGCGGCGATCGCACGGACGAGGAGATCCTCGCCGACGTCAAGAAAGAGACGGAGCAGCGGGAAAAGATGCGGGAGCGCATGGGTCCGGAGCGTTCCGCACGCATGGCCTCCGGCATCATGTCGTTCCTGAACAGCAACGTCGCCAAGCACAGCAACCCCATTCAGCAGCAGCGCACGCTGCAGATGATGGCGGATGTGAACAAGCACTTTTCCCGCAAACGGTGATTCCCCCGGTCCCAGAATGGTTCTGCGAGGGGTGAAACGAATTTTCGCGGTTCGCATCTAGACTTTGCGTAAGAACGCGCCAAGAGTCTTCTTCATGCCGCACGGTTGCATCAATCTCATGACGCGTCCGGTCGCAGGAGCGGCCGATGCGCTGTGTACGTGCGGCCGTCGCGGCTGCTGAAAACAGCGAGAAAACAGGGCCAATCGCCCGTGCTCGCGAACCTGCCGCGTCCCCGGCCAATAGAAGAAAACGACTCAACCCACGCGTGTGTGACCGCGCGATGTGATTGAAGCGTCCCGACGCTTGAGCGTTGTTCGAATCCTTCGAACCGTCGCTCGAACCGCTTCTGAGTGTTTGTCCACGTCCAACGCACGCGGCGCTGTCACGCGCTCGTGTCGGGGGTCTCGCCATGAATTATAACGCCCGCGTCTACGACTCGATCATCGAGATGCTGCCCAGCGAGGAGAACCCCTCGCCGTTGGTGCGTGTGAATCGGCTGAACCCGGCGCGGGAGACGTTCACGCTGTACGCGAAGCTGGAGTGGCAGAACCCGTTTGGATCGGTGAAGGACCGTGCCGCGTGGCAGATGATCCAGGACCTTGAGGCCCGCGGCCAGCTCGAGCACCCCGAGTCGCACGAGAAGCGTGCCACCTCGGGCCGCGGCATCGTCGAGCCGACCAGCGGCAACACCGGGCTGAGCCTCGCCGCGCTCGCCGGCGTGCGCGGCTACTCGATGCGGGCGGTGGTGCCTCAGAAGGTGCCAGTGGAGAAGCGTGTGCTGCTCCGCTTGCTCGGGGCTGACGTGGATGTCATCAACGACCAGATGTGCCCGAGCCCCGGCATGGGCGAGGGCTCGATCGGTATCGCCCGCTCATACGCGAAGGCGCAGGGCGAGCGGTATGTGATGCCGAACCAGTACGAGAACGACCTCAACGTCCAGGCCCACATCCGCACCACCGGGCCGGAGATCTGGCGTCAGACGGATGGAAAGGTGACGCACGTGTTCGTCTCGCTGGGCACCAGCGGCACGGCGAAGGGGCTTTCGAAGTTCCTGAAGGCCAAGAACGCCGCGATCAAGATCATCGCCGTGCAGCCGAGCGAAGGGCACGATGTGCCGGGCCTGCGGAACAAGAGCGAGCTGCACGTCACCAAGCTTTTCGATGAGTCGCTGATCGATGAGATCATCGAGATCCCGTTCGAGCTCGCGTACACGCGTTCGGTGGAGCTCGCGCGCGCCGAGGGGCTGCTCGCCGGCCCCAGCAGCGGCTTGATCTACGAGGGTGCCCGACGCTTCCTCGAGCGCGACACGAATCAGAAGGGTGTCGGCGTCATGATCTTCTGCGACAACGCGTTCAAGTACGTGTCGAGCTTTGCGAAGCACGTCCCGGAGCTTGCCGAGTGATCCGAATCGAAACGAGCCCCGAGCGTGAGCGAGTGGGTCAAGGACGTTCCGAATCACAACTGCATTGAACCTGGCGATCGCCAGACACCAGAAGGAGAGAGGCAGTGGGGGGAGTGGAGAGAGGGGAGAGAGGTCGGAGAGAGGGTCTGGGGGGAGAGAGGAGTGGGGAATGTCGGAGGTTGAAGAAAGTTTTCAGGAGGTTCGCATGTCGGAGAATCGAGCCGCGCGTCGGCCCTCTGTCCGCTACTACCACGAACGCCGCGGGCCGCTGAAATGTTGGCGCTTCCGCGCCGACGGCGAGAAATGTTGAGCTGGCTCCTCGAGGTTCCTGATTCGGGTCAGGGCCTCATCCCGTGACCGGCGGGGCGCCGGTTTTCCGTTCCCCGGCGTCCCGCCGAGTTTTTCTGTGTCCTAGTCCCAAACCGCGTCGTGCGATCGCTTGCGATCGCCGGCGCGTTCCGAGATCACGATTCATTCACGAAGGAGCATCGCATGTCCACGATTTCATCCGCGCCCGCCGGCAGCAAGATCCACGGCTCGGCGGCCGCACAGCCCGTCGGAAGCGTTTCCGTCGGTACCTATGCCCACCCCGAGGTTCTCGTCGATGTCGCCTGGGCCAAGGCCAATCTCACCAACCCGAGCGTGAAGTTCGTCGAGGTTGATGTTGATACGAAGGCGTACGACGTCGGCCACATCCCGCGAGCGGTCGCGCTCAATTGGCAGACCGAGTTGCAGGATCAGGTCCGCCGCGACATCATCGGGCGTGATCAGTTCGAGGAGCTCTTGAGCCGCAAGGGCATCGCCAACCACGACACGGTGGTGCTCTACGGCGACAACAACAACTGGTTCGCGGCGTACGCGTTCTGGCTCTTCAAGCACTACGGGCACGAGGACGTGCGACTGCTCAACGGCGGGCGCGTCAAGTGGCTCGCGGGGGAGAGCCTGCCGCTGACGCCCGAGCGCCCGAACGTTTCGCCGACTCGTTACCGCGTGGTCGGCGTAAACGAGAGTCTGCGTGCTCGCCTGGTTGATGTGATCGAGGTCGCCCGCGGCGAGCCGGGGTATCGCAAGGCCAACCTCGTCGATGTTCGCAGTACGGATGAGTTCACCGGTAAGGTGATCGCTCCGCCGGGCATGACCGAGACGGCGCAGCGAGCCGGGCACGTGCCGGGGGCGGCGAGCGTGCCCTGGGCCAAGGCGGTGAACGCCGACGGCACGTTCAAGTCGGCCATCGAGTTGAAGCGTCTCTATTTAGAGGAAGCGAAGGTGAACCCGGAGAAGCCGACGATCGCGTACTGCCGCATCGGCGAGCGGAGCAGCCACACGTGGTTTGTGCTCAAGTACCTGTTGGGCCTGCCGCACGTGCGGAATTACGACGGCTCGTGGACTGAGTACGGCAGCGTGATTGGCGTGCCGATCGAGCGCTGAGCCGGCTTGGCTGCTGATTCGAACTCCGTTACCCCGTCGCGGTGGCGAAGAGCCCTTTTCCCAAGGGGTGAACGCCGCCGCGACGGGTCTTTTGTTGCGCCAAGGGCTGTGAATCTGGGTCAAATGGGCGGATTGTCCGGCGCGATTTGAGGGGGTGGGGGTGTCGGAGCGCGGTGTCCGTTATTATAGGACGTACCTTTCAGAATCCGATTATGTGGATTCTGTGACACATGTGGAAGTTATTATCGGACATAGCGCCTTCTGCGCCCGTTTCCTGCCGAGGACTGCAAACTTCACGCTTGGCGGCGGAGGCTCCCGATCACCAAACACCGGACGAGGAGCCTTGTCCGCCCGCCGAGGATCAGCGGGTCTTCGAAAACAACTGCCGGCTGGTCGGGACCGACCGCGGCGGGCTTGAGAGATGCGGACCTTCCCCCCTCCCCGCATCCTTCACTGGCGGAGATCAACCGAAATGGCTCAGGAAATTCTTGTCGAACGTCTCTTCGAAGCGCTCGTGAACGGCGACCGCCCCGCGGCCCGCCGCATCGTCGAGGAGTCGGTCGACGGCGGCGCCGGCCCGGCCCGCGTGCTCACCAACCTGTTCTGGCCCACGCACGAGCTCATCGATCGCATGCACCGCGCCGATCAGCTCACCCGCATCGGCTATCACTTCTCGACCCGCTTGCTCCGCGTGCTTGTCGATCAGACCGCCGCACGTCTGCCCCGGCAGGCGTTCAACGGCAAGACCGTCTTTGCATGCTGCGGGAACGCGGAAGGTGAAGAGCTCGGCGCCCAGATCGCGGTGGACATGCTGGAGGCCGCGGGCTTCCAGGTGACCTTCGGCGGCGGCGGCATCCCGGCCGACGAAGTGCTCGCCCACGTGCAGGAGAACCAGCCGAGCTATCTGGTCATGTTCTGCTCCGCCGCGAGCGACCTGCCGGGCGTGCGCTCGCTGGTCGATCAGCTCAAGGAAATCAACGCTTGTCAGAAGACCCAGATCGCGGTCGGCGGCGGCGTCTTCAACCGTGCCGAGGGGCTGGCCGACGAGATCGGCGCTCGCATGCATGCCGGCTCGCCGCTGGAGCTGGTCTCGCTGCTGATCAATCCCGAGCAGTTCCTCTCTCTGCGTCACGAGCGCGAGCAGCAGGAACAGGCGCGTGCCATCCAGGCCCGCGCCGAGGCTCGTGCGGCGATGAAGAAGCGTCGTGCGGCGTAAGTCGGGATCAGAAACGCTGGAAAACTGAAACTCTCTCCCGCCGCCCCACAGAGAACGTGGGGCGGTGGTGTTTTTTGGAGTGGGGGAGTGGGGGAGTGGGGGAGTGGGGCAGGGTGAACCGGGCACGATCAAGTTTCGTAGACCGCCGATGCTCTTCATGGTGATCGAACGTTTCAAACCCGGCCGGCAGGACGCGATGGCGGAGCGGTTCCGCACCAAGGGGCGGCTGATGCCCGAGGGTGTGGCGTATCACGGGAGTTGGTTGCCGCTGGATGGGTCGCGGTGTTTTCAGATCATGGAGTCGCCGACGCGGGCGCTGTTGGATCAGTGGGTGGCTGCGTGGAGCGATTTGGTGGACTTTGAGGTGGAGGAAGTGCTGGAATCGGCGGAGTACTGGAAGTGGAAGAAGGAAGGGGTGGGGGGGTGAGGGGTGAGGGGTGAGGGGTGAGGCATCGAGGTGGCGACTGGAACCGGTTGGGGGTGCTTTCCTATACTTCCGCCCTTCGGAGCCGTCCACGACGGACGCCAGCGGGGCCTTTCGGGGCTTTGCCAAGGCTGAGGCGTGGCTCGGGCGTTCCCATCGCGGCTGATGGATCGTCCGGCTCCAGCTCGAAGTGCTTGGTCTGACCGGGTTTCCGGCGGGTCGAGCGGCGAGCACCTGTGCCGCGGCCTTCTGACCTTGCGAGTGTGTCGCCAGGGACGAGACCGCGAATGGTCTGTCCGTTGGTGAACCCACCGCGTCGCGTGCATCTAAAGCGACTCGGGGAACGCAAGGAGTCTTTGTAGCCAACTCGGTACGCTGGTCTTGGCAGACCGCCGACGGGAGTTCTTCCCGACACGCACCATCTAGCGGATCAACGCCCGCGGGCGTCTTCTTCCGTTCTGATTTTCACTGGGCGATGGTGTAACGGTAGCACAGCAGATTTTGGTTCTGTTTGTCCAGGTTCGAATCCTGGTCGCCCAGTTTTCTTTGCGCCGACCCGGCGCTGATACGCCCGACTCGCCATGACGAACAACGCTTCCAACGCTCCGTCCGCCATCATCCTCGCCGCCGGTAAGGGCACGCGCATGAAGAGCGACCTGCCGAAGGTGGTGCACCCGATCGGCGGGCGTCCGATGGTGTGCGCGGTGGTGGATGCGTGCCTGGCGGTTGGATGTTCGCGGATCGTCGTGATCGTCGGCTACAAGCAGGAAGACGTTCGTTCGGCGCTCAAGGGCTACGACGGCAAGTACAACATTGAGTACGCGGTGCAGGATCAGCAGCTGGGCACCGGACATGCGGTGCAGTGCTGTGCGCCGGCGTTCGAGAAGACCAACTTCGCGGGTGACACGCTCGTGCTCTGTGGCGACGGGCCGCTCATCCGTCCGGTGACGCTCGAGAAGGTTCTGAAGCGTCACCGCGATCACAAGGCGAGCGCCACGCTCGCGACGGCGGTGCTGGATGACGCGTCGGGCTACGGCCGCATCTACCGCGGTGCCGACGGGAAGTTCAAGGCGATCGTCGAGCAGAAGAACTGCACGCCCGAGCAGCTCGCGATCAAGGAAGTGAATCCTTCCTATTACTGCTTCAACACGCGCGACCTTTTCGCGTCGCTCAAGAAGGTCACGAAGAACCCGGTCAGCGGCGAGTACTACCTGACGGACACGCTGAGCCTCCTCCTCGACGAAAAGAAGACCGTCGAGGTGATCGAGGCGGTGCCGCCGGAGGATGTGCTGTCGATCAACACCCTCGAAGACCTTGCCAAGGTGGACGCGATCTATCGGTCGCGCCCGGCGGTGCAGGTCCCGGCAGGAGTTCACCGATGACCGCGACGATCTCGGGTTCCAGTTCGGGTTCAACTTCTGGTGCCGCTGCTGCGAACGCGGGGACGACGGGCAATCTGCCCAGCGGCCAGTCCGCGCTGCAGCCGGGCACGAAGCTCACACTGAACGGTGACCTGCGGATCTTCGCCGGGCGGAGCGCGCGGCACCTCGCGGAGCGGGTCTGCTCGCACCTCAAGATTGGTCTGGGCCACTCAAGCACGATCGAGTTCCCCGACGGCGAGATCATCGTCAAGGTCGAGGAGGACGTTCGCGGCCGCGACGTCTTTGTCATTCTCTCCACCTGTCAGCCCGTGAACGACAACATCATGGAGTTGTTGACGTTCATCGACTGCCTGAAGCGGGCGAGTGCGCACCGTGTGACGGTGGTGATGCCGTACTTTGGGTACGCCCGTCAGGACCGCAAGGACGAGGGGCGTGTGCCGATCACGGCGAAGCTGGTGGCGAACATCATCACCGCGGCGGGCGCGGACCGCGTGCTGGCGATCGATCTGCACGCCGCTCAGATCCAGGGCTTCTTCGACCTGCCGGTGGACCACCTCTCGGCGACGCCGGTGTTTGTCGAGTACTTCCAGAGCATCCGCAAGGAACTGTCGGACCTGTGCCTCGTGAGCCCCGACGTCGGCAACGTGAAGGTCGCCGAGGGCATGGCCAACATGCTGGGTGGCGAGCTGGCGATCATCAACAAGCGTCGCCTCAGCGGCTCGACGGTGACGACCGGCAACCTCATCGGCAACGTCGAGGGCAAGACGGTGCTCATGTTCGACGACATGATCTCGACCGCGGGCACCGTCGTCGAGGCGGCGAAGCTGGTGATGGAGCGCGGGGCCAAGCAGGTCATCGCCGCGGCTACCCACGGCGTGCTCGTCGGCCCGGCGCTCGAACGCCTCGCGAAAGACTCGATCACCAAGGTGGTCGTGACCAACACCATCCCTCTGGGCGATCGTGTCGCCCCGATCAAGCACAAGCTGGTGGAGCTCTGCGTGGGCAAGCTCCTGGGTGAGGCGATCGGCCGCATTCACAACAACCAGTCGGTCTCGGCGTTGTTCAACAAGGGCGCCGGAACCAAGCGTTAGCGAACGGCCCACTTCCACAGCAACCAAAGCGTTTCATTGACCAGATAGAAAGGAACTGACTCATGCTTCAGAAGACTCCGCTCCTCCAGGCCAAGACCCGCGAGCACACCGGCTCGCGCTTCTGCAACCGCGCCCGCTCGCAGGGCATGCTGCCCGCCGTCGTGTACGGCCACAAGCAGGACCCCGTGTCGATCACGCTCGACATGAAGGAAGCCATCAGCCACATCAACAAGGGCGAGAAGATCTTCCGCCTCGACTTCCCGGGCGCGAAGAACAAGGACGAGGGCCAGGTGGTGCTGCTCAAGGATCTGCAGTTTGACTACCTCGGCACGAACATCGTCCACGCCGACTTTGCCCGCGTTGATCTCAACGAGCGCATCCGCACCCGCGTTTCGATACACCTCATCGGCGAGGCGAAGGGTCTGAAGACCGCCGGCGCGATTCTCATGCACCCGACCAACGAAGTGGTCATCGAGTGCGTGGTGACCGAGCTGCCCGAGTTCATCGAGCTGAACATCGCCGACCTCGACGTCGATCAGCAGATCACGGCGGCCCAGCTGAAGCTCCCGTCGGCGAACATGAAGATGGTCACCGACCCGCACTCGATCCTGGCCCAGATCGTGATTCAGGCCGAGATCGTTGTTGGTGAAGCCACCGCAGCCGCGGGTGGCCCGGCCGAGCCCGAAGTGCTCACCGCCAAGAAGGGCGAGGGCGAGGAAGCCGCCGCTGGTGCCAAGCCCGCCGCCGGCGCGAAGCCTGCTGCTGGCGCGAAGCCCGCTGCCGGGGCCGCCGCCGCCAAGCCCGCGGGAGGTGCGGCGAAGAAGTGATGACGAGGGCATTGGGCATCAGGCGTCGGGCCATCGGGGAAACCCGCGTGCCAGATGTCTTCCTGATGCCCGATGCCCGGTCCCTGATGCCTCCGGTTCCTCCCATGAAACTCATCGTCGGTCTCGGCAACCCCGGCTCGGAATACACCAGGACTCGGCACAACGCCGGGTTCATGGTGATCGACCGGCTTGCCGAGACGCACGCCAAGGGCGCGATCCCCAAGGCGCGGTTCAAGGCGGTGACGATCGATGCGGAGCTCAAGGGACCACAGGGCACCGAGCGCTGCGTGCTCATGAAGCCGACCACGTACATGAATCTGTCAGGGCAGGCGGTTGGAGAAGCGATCCGCTTCTTCAAGCTCCAGCCTTCGACCGACCTCCTGGTTCTCGTGGACGACTTCTATCTCCCCGTCGGCGCGGTGCGCATCCGCGACGCCGGGGGCAGCGGCGGGCACAACGGGCTGTCCAGCATCGATTCGAATCTGGGCAGCGGCGTGTATCCGCGGGTGCGCATCGGTGTCGGCGAGAAACCCAGCGGCGGCAAACCCGCCAACTGGGATCAGGCCGACTACGTCCTCTCGGCGTTCCGCGAGGACGAGTGGACCGATCTGCAGCCCGCGCTCGAGACGGCGGCCAAGGCGGTGGAGGTGTTCGCGACCTCCGGCCTCACCAAGGCCATGAATCAGTTCAACGGCGGCGCCGCCGCGCATCAGGCGCGACAGGCGTCGAGACCCAAGCCAGAAGCTAGACCAGAGATCAAGCAAGAAACCAAGTCCGAAACCAAACCAGAGACCTCGGTCTCGCAAGCCAATCAGAAAGTGGAGTGACACATGCCCGGTAAGCGTTTTTACAACTACGAAGTGATGTTCCTGTTCGGTCAGTCCGCCGCCGCCGACCTCGGCGGGTGCGTGGCCCACCTCAACGAGATCTTCGCCCGTGCCCAGGCCGAGGTGATCGGCATGCGCAAGTGGGACGATCGTCGCTTGGCCTACGAGGTCAAGGGCAACAAGCGCGGCACGTACATCCTGACCTACATCAAGGCTCCCAACGAGTCGATGCAGGGCTTCGAGCGCGACCTGAACCTCTCCGAGAAGGTCCTGCGGCACATGATCATCCGTGCCGACCACATGACCCTGGAGCAGATGCAGGCCGCCGACGGCCGCCGCGAGCTCGAGATCGAGGCCAAGCTCCGGGCTGAGAAGCCCGCCGAGGGCTCGGCTCCCGCCGCGGCCGAGCCGGTCGCCGCCGCCGACAACGCCTGAATTGGCTTGTTGGTGGTTGGCGTGTTGGTGCTGGAGGCGTCTTGGCCCGGTTTTTCCGGGTTGTGACGCCACAGGCTTGCAGCCGAGTTGGTTTCCTAATACACTCCGAACGCCGTGCGGCCCGGGCACACGCCCGGGCCGCGCTTTGTTAGACGGAAAGAACGCGATCGCGATGTGATCGTTGAAGGTGTGATCTGAGAAGGAGATACGCATGGCCAGCTCTCTGAACAAAGTGATCTTGATGGGCAACCTCACCCGCGACATCGAGCTGCGGGCGGTGGGTGGTGGTGGTCAGCAGGTCGCCCGCATCGGGCTGGCGCTCAACCGCAACTACACCACGCAGAGCGGCGAGAAGCGTGAGGAAGTCACGTTCGTCGATTGCGAGGCGTGGGGCAAGACCGCGGAGATCATGGCCAAGTATCTGACTAAGGGTCGTCCGGTGCTGATCGAGGGACGCCTGAAGCTTGATCAGTGGGACGACAAGGACACCGGCAAGAAGCAGTCGAAGCTGAAGGTTGTCGTGGACAGCTTCCACTTCGTGGACAGCAAGGGTGGCGGCGGTGGGGGAGGCGGCGGCGAATCCGGCGGCGACTACGAGGATCGCCCCGCGGTTCAGACCCGCGGCAACGCTCGTCCGGCCAGCACGTCGGCGGCGCCGATCGCCGAGGATGACATCCCGTTCTGAGGTGTGTCGCTTCGGGGCCGAGGCCCTATCGCTCGAAGACCAGTGGGACCGGCCTCCGGCCGGTCCTTTTCATTGGGGCTTCGTTGGCGTTTCGTTGCCGCGAGGAAGAACGATTGTCTTGAGGCGGCCGGAGCGTGACCTTGGTCGGGTGCTTTCGAGGGGGCTTTGGCCTAGAATCCTGACCCTGTGGCGACTTCGCCCGGGGAACAACTCGCAAGAGCGGCGCCCTGTGGCGACGCTCGAATGTTGGGGTCGCTTCGGGCTTGTGCCCTGCGGCTCCTAACTGACCCCCGGCTGGCGCCGGGAGAAAGGACAGCGGCATGCCGACCAACGTGAAGCTGCTTCTGACCGACAACGTGGAAGCCCTCGGAATCGTGGGCGACGTGGTGAACGTGCGTATTGGGTACGCCCGCAACTATCTGCTCCCCCGCAACCTGGCCACCCAGCCCAGCGAGGAGAAGATCAAGGCCCTCGCCGCCAAGCGCGTCGAGGCCGAGAAGCTTGTCGCGGCGCAGCGCAAGGCTCGCGAGGAACTGACGGGCAAGCTGCAGGGCGTCGAGGTCAAGCTCGTGAAGCCTTGCAACGACCAGGGCATCCTGTACGGAGCGATCACGCAGCAGGAGATCGCGTCGGAACTGAACAAGATGGGCCACGGCGTCAAGCCGCGTGATGTGCGGATCAACCAGGCGATCAAGCGGGTCGATCACTACGACGTGCACATCAGGCTCGACAACGATCTGGATGCGACGATCAAGCTCCACGTCGATGCCGACCGTCCGCTGGACATCAAGAAGGCCGGCGACACCAGCGAGGAGGGTGCGGTCGCCGCATCGTCCTCGTCGAACTCGAGCCTCTCGCCGATCGCAACCGAGTCCGAAGGCAAGGGCACGTTCGGCGTGATCAAGCGCCCCGAGCCCAAGCCGAAGAAGGAACGCGGCGAGCGTGGTGAGCGTGGTGAGCGTGGCGAGCGTGGCGAGCGTGGCGAGCGTGGCGATAAGGGCGGCGAGAAGGGCGCGGAGAAGTCCGACGCCAAGCCCGCCGAAGACAAGCCCGAGGCCAAGGCCGACAAGAAGGCCGAGAAGAAGGCCGCCAAGTCGAAGTGATCGATTGTCGTAAAGACCAAACCAAAGGGCCCGGCGATTGCTCGCCGGGCCCTTTTCATTTGTGACAGTGCTGGTCTGGACGGTGCGGGTCTTGAGCGGCTCGCGATGTCAGCGAGAGGCCTTCCTCAGCGCTGGGCGTTGACCACGACGCCCGGGATGTACTTGGCGACGAGCTTGTTGCCGACGCCCCAGCCGACGATCTCAACGCCGACGGTCGGCGCGAAGACGAGCTGCATGCGTTGGTCGGGCTTGCTGCGTGACAGACGCGGGATGTCGTTGGTCGAACGGATCGGCTCGCCGATCGCGTACTTGATATTGAACTTCGTGGAGTCCTGATAGATGTAACCGACGGCGTCGTACTTGACGCCGTTGGAATCCACCACAAACGGGGTTGCGGGTGTGGACGCGTCGGCCTCGGCCTCGCGGACGGCGGCACCGAGCAGGCTGTTCTCGCCCTGGCTGGAACCGACGTCGATTCGCATCAGGCCGACCTGCTCGGGGTGTGCGAACTTGTCGACGCGGAGGGACTGGTCGAGGCCTCGGCCCTGCGTGTCCTTGGGATCGATCGTCAATTCACCAGCCGCGATGCGGTTGTTCGTGACCGTCATGCCCGAGCCCAGTGTGCCGTCCTGGAGCGTGACGCCGATCTGGTTGTTGACGTTCACACCGGCCGGTGGGGCATTGCCGTCGGCGGTGATGCGCATCGCACGGCTCTCATCGATCTTCCCGCCGGCGTTGCCGACGGTCAACTGTCCGGCTGCGATGAGTGCGTCACGCTTCTGACGGTTCTCGAACTCCACCGGCTTGAACTTGTCGTCGTCATCGAGGCGCACCCGTGTGCCCTTGACAACAACGGCCTTGGGCTCGAACTCCGGGGGTAGGAAGAACTCGAAGGCCCAATTCGACTCGGAGTCGCCGCCCAGCGACGCGAGGTGCGTGTCCTTGGAGTCGTAGCGGAATCGGGCGATGCCGACCTTGCCGGCCTCGGCCTTGCAGATCGCGGCCGAGGGGAAGAAGACCTCGGTTCGGCCGGAATCGTCCTCAGCGATGAGGTAGAGCTGGCCGTTGCTGATGATGAACTGGCCACTGGCGCGTTCCTTGGCACCGGCGCGGAACTTCAGGATGATGCCGTGGAGCTTGGCGGTCTTGTCGACCGGGGCGCCGTCGTACATCTTCGCGGTCTGTGGGCCCGGGTCGAAGAGATCTGCACGCAGATCGCTGAAGTCAACGGGGGCCGGGGCGGGTGCGCCCTGGGGGAGATTCGCCGGCCTGGGCGGCGGGGGCACGGCGGTCATCTTGGCTGGGTCGAGCAGGTAGCGACCGACGACCTCAAAGTCGGAGGTCTTGATCGAGTTACGGCCCTTGCCATCGCTGAAGGACGCGCGGGTGCTGGCGGCGAGCACTGTGGGATCCGGGTTCCACTGGGCCATCGGCGTCGGGCTGGCGAAGGTGCCGCGGCTGAGACCGGAGTAGATCCAGGCGGTGATGCGGTCGGTGGGCAGGATGAGGCCAGAGCCACGCTGGATGTTGCCGCTGTTGTCGCTGGTGATGGCGGCGTATCCCAGCGCCTCGGTCCCGAGGCGCATGCCGCTGAGGGTCTGGACGCTGACGCCGGAAATGACGAGGCCGGAGACCGCGCCGAATCCGCAGCCGACGATCCAATCGCCGGCGGGGCTGAACTTCAGGTTCTTTCGGATGAGCCCATCGACGATGCCGCGGAGGATGGCGAGCGAGAGACCGAACGGGATCGCGAGGCCAGCACCCCAGGCGACGTCGGCGAGAAAGGCGCTCATGCCGCGGGGGCCGGCGGCGCCGATCAACCATGTCGCCACGTGCTCCCAGAGGCCGTAGCCGATGGCGCCGGCGAGGAGAACGCAGAAGCAGTTCAGCATCGAGGAGAACCCGCCGCGCGAGCCCCAGGAGTAGGCGATACCAGCCATGATGCCGATCGCCAGAATGCTCATGATCATGTTGAAAACCCTCTCGGACATTCAGCGGTGCGATCCCGCTGCGGTGTGCTGATTGGTGCGGTCGTTGAGACGTTGGACGCGGGCGGAAAGCTCTGCCTTGATCACGCGGTCGGTTTGGCGGCGGGCTTTGGAGCAGCGGGCTTGGCGGGTGCTGCCTCCGCGGTAATGCGGAGCACTTCCTCGACGCTCGTGATGCCGTCGACGGCCTTGCGAAGTGCCGCCTGCTGGATGCTGGGGAGCCCGCTCTTGCGCAGCTCTGCCTTGACGCCGGCCCAGTTCTGGGCCTTGATCATCTCGCGGGCGCCGTCGGTGATTTCAAAGACCTCGAACGCTCCGTCGCGCTGGAGATAGCCCGTCCCCTGGCAGACCGGGCAGGTCTCGGGCTTGTTCTTGACAAGGACCTCGCCGCCCTTCTTGAAGAGCTGCTTCACCTTGTCTGCGGGCAGGCCGAGCTTCTTCAGGACGTCGGGAGCGGGCTGATATGCCTGCTTGCAATTGATGCAAAGCTTGCGAATGAGTTTCTCGGCGACCACGCCGCGAACCGAGTTGGCAGTCGCCTCGGCATCGCCGACGAGCTTCATCCACTGCTGGATGGCGCCGACCGCGCCGTCGGCCTGGATCGAGCACCAGACGCGGCACTTGTCCTGATCGGCTTTCAGCACTTCCTTGGCGGTTTGGGCATCGGGCACATCGGAGAGCGCGACTACGTCGGGATCGCGACGAAGGATCGAACGCACGAGTGTGGGGAAGTCCGGGCCCTCGGCTTGAGCGTCCCAGCGGTTCTGTCGTACGCCTTCGACGCCGTCCTCGATCTCGGTCTCGACGGTCTGGACGTTGTTGGTGTACGCGTCGTGGATTTTTAGCACGGTGTAGAGCGTGGTGGTGCGGCCGCCCTCGGGCATGCCGGCGAGCAGGATTGCTCCGCCGCGCTGGTTGGTCCACGACTTAATGAGGTCGGTCTGCTCGGGCGTCCAGCCGATCTGCTCGGCGGTCTTTCGCACCTGCTGCTCAGGGTCGATGATGATCGTGAGGCGCTGGCCGGCCTGCCCGCCGACGGTTTCAAGGTGGAACTTGTTCTTGACGGTGCCGCGTTCGATCGTGACGTCGCCAGCCTGTTTCTTGCGGCGGTCGTTGACATCAAGCTTGGCCGCGGCTTTCCAGAAATCGATGATCTTGACGCCGGTGGCGGCGGGCATCGTCTCGCCCGGGACTTTCATGCCGTCGATGTGGAAGAGGGTCTGGAAGGTTTCTTTGGTGTTCTGCAGCAGCTCGACGCGGGTGGAGCGGTTGTCAAAGGCCTTGATCGCCATCGCTTCGGCGGCGAGTCGCAGCTCGTATTCCGGCGCGTCGGGCTCGGGGATCTCGACGGCACTCTTGTCCGGGCGCCGCAGCACGAGCGACGGTGTGCCGGCCTTCGCCTTGCCGGCCTTCTTCTTGCCGGGCTTGTCGGTGGAGCCGATCGCCGACTTGATGAAGTCCAACGTGACGCGGCCGTTCGCGGGAACGCGTTCGTCTTTATTGGCCGAGGCGATGTACGCCCCGACGCTCGCGAGGAGCGCGAGGCTGAAGACGACAAGACTGATGATCCATGTGAGCGAGCCGTTCTGACCGACAGGCGGCATGAAGATCGCGGCGGCGAGCGCGACGATCGCCGCGCCGGAGTGGATGAAGTTCCAGCGCTCGCGTTCGAGATAGTATTTTGCTGCGTGCTTGTCGAGCACGGATGAGACAATCCATGCCCAGGCGACAAAAGGTGGGACGAAGAGCAGCGGTTTCCACCAGCTCACCAGCGTGAGCGCCTCGCCCAGGACGAGCGTCGGCACGGACTGCGAAGCGATCAAATCAAGGCCCATGCGGGTCTCCGTTTGGGGGCTGAATCCGAGAAGGGAAGGATAACACCTCGCGGCCCGGCACGGAGACGAACACCCGTGGAAAACCGGGAAAACGAGGTGGTCGCCGGCGCGGCATGCCAGAAAAGAAAACCGGCCGCGTGGGCGGCCGGTTCTGTACGCAAGGCGTGCCGGTCGGATGCCGGGCGTTTACTTGAGCTTCTTGAGCATCATGTTCAGCTCGTCGACGTTGGGGCTGTTCTCCTGCGCGACGCGGAGGTGGATGTACTCCTGTTCGACGAGGCGGACCAGCGAACGGTTGAAGTCCACCATGCCGGTCTGCTCGGCCTCAACGCTCTTGAGGTACTCGCGGAGCTCGCCTTCGCGGCCCTCAAGCACGAACTTGCGAACAACGCCGTTGTTCACGAGGATCTCGAGCGCGGGGATGCGAGGGATGTCGGGGTGAAGCGTCGGGAGGAGCTTCTGATACACAAAGGAGCGCATCTGGTACGCCAGAATCTTGCGGACCGCGGGGACTTCCTCCTGCTCGAACAGACCGTAGATGCGGCTGAACGCCTGGGTCGTGCTTGAGGCGTGAATGGTTCCGAAGACCAGGTGTCCGGTCTCGGCGGCGTGCAGGGCGGCCTCGAAGGTCTCCTGGTCGCGCATCTCGCCGACCAGCACGATGTCGGGGTTCTCGCGAACCAGCGCGCGCAGGGCGATCTTGAAGTCCAGGCAGTCCAGCCCGATCTCGCGCTGGTTGATGGTCGCCTTCTTGTCCTCGAAGATGTACTCGATCGGGTCCTCGATGGTGACGATGTGCACGCTCTTGCGCTCGTTCACATAGTCGAGCATTGAGGCGATCGTGGTCGACTTGCCCGAGCCGGTGACGCCGCAGAGCAGCACGATGCCCTGGGGCTGCATGGCGACTTCGGCCATGATGGGCGGGAGGTAGAGGTCCTCGAACCTGCGGATCTTGCTGGTGATGAGTCGGGCGGCGACGGACAGTTTGCCGCGGGCCATGAAGAGATTGATGCGGAAGCGGTTCTTGGCGTCGTAGTCGTACGCGAAGTCGACGGAGCCGAACTTGTGCAGATCCGCCATCTGCTCTTCGTCGAGAATGTGCTTGGCGATCTCCCAGAATTCCTCGCGGCTGCAGGGCTCGCAGTCCAGGCCCTTCAGGCCGCCGCGGATGCGGAGCTTGGGCACCTGGTCGGACTTCATGATGAGGTCCGAGGCCTCGAGCTTGATGGCGGCTTGGAGAAACTTGCCGAAGCGCGTCGCGTGCGGATCGTGCTTCTGATCGGGCATCGAGGCGATGTGCCCGGTTGGGGCGGCATCGGTTTGAGTGTCAGAGGTCAGAGACATCGGCGTCGGGCTCCCTTTCGAGACGGGTGGAACGTCGGAGCGAGCCCTTGCGGTTTCGGAACGGCCAGGAACCTCGCGAGCCGACGCATCAACTGGAGTATTCAAGCGTACCTCCGTCACGCCCCCAGAGAAAAGAGGCGAGACCGAACATTCACAAAAACGGTCGAACGTTCCTCCCCGAACAGAGCGCGAGCCAGCGCGCTGTCCTCCGCCCCACGGAACCGCACCGCGTGCGGGCGATACGCGGGGAGCGTTGGCGCAGTTTCGAGAATCCCCGGGCAGGGCCGCGATTTGGCCCCGATCAGTTCGTTCTCCGGGGTCGGGCGCGGACGAGAAAAAGCCCCCGCGTGACGCGGGGGCTTCGGGGTATCTGAGGGCAACGTGGGGGCAGCGTGGGGGCAGCGTGGGGGCGAAACGGGGCTCGCTCCCGCGGCGGATCAGTTCTGGGCGACTTGGGCGATCGTGTACTTGAGCTCCGCCTCGGCGAGAGAGAGCGGCGGAAGCACGACACCCTCGCTGGGGTTGCCTTCGCCGTCGAGCGGCGGGAGTTCGGTGGGCTTCATGCCCAGGAAGTTGATCTCGAGCTGACGCTTGATCTTCTCCATCGCCTTGTTCTGGATCTGGCGGACGCGCTCCTTGGTGACGCCGATGATCTGGCCGACCTGCTCGAGGGTCATCGGCTTCTCTTCCTCGCTCTTTTGCTCGAGGCCGAAGCGATGCTCGATCACGGTGCGCTCGACGTCGGTGAGCTCGGCGCGGTTCTCCTGAACGATGCGACGGACTTCCTCCGCCGCGTCCTTCTCGAACGTCGACCGCTTGGTCTCGAGGAAGTTGGACTTCTCGAGCTTGGGGTCAAAGTCGGTTGGGAAGCGCTGGCGGTACTTGCTGAGCTTCATGCCCTGGCGGCTGAAGGCCTTGAGGATGGCTCGGCAGGCGTAGGTGCTGAACTTGTAGCCACGACCGGCGTCGAACTTGTCGACGGCGCGGAGCAGCGCCATGTTGCCCTCGCTCACGAGATCGGCAAAGTCGACCTCGCTCATGCGGGTGCGCTTGGCCATCGCGAGCACCAGGGCGAGGTTGGTCTCCGCGATCTGTTCGCGGATGCGCTCGGCCTTGCGGTGCCAACGGAGGATGTCGTCGGCCTGTTCGGGCGTGGGCAGGCGGCTGGGGCGGGCCCAGACTTCCTGCTGCAGCTTCCACACCCGATAGCGGGCGTAGTTGAACTGATGGAATAGCACGCGCTCTTCGGCGCCGGTGAGGATCACCTGCTGGGTGCTCTTCACGGTGCGGGTGCGCGACGTGCTGGACAGATCGTCCATCACGGGGTGGTACCACGTCGTGTCCGGCTTCTGGATGTCCGGAGCCTCGTCGTAGATCTTGCCGGTGGCGTTCTCTTCATAGAACGCGGGGCTGTCGATGAAGTCCTGCTCCGCGGAGAGGATGGTCGCGAGCAGCCGCTCGTCCTCGCCGCTGAGGCGTTTGCGGACGACGGTCTTGCTGACGACGGCGGGAACGACGTCGTCGATCGTGGCCTTGGCGGCGCGTTTGCGCTTCGCGGCCGGAGGATCTGCCGGCGCGGCCACCGACACCGCGGCGCGGTTGCGCCGGCGCATCTGCTCCAGGGGGCCGATCGCTCGCTTGTTTCCTGCCTGCTTCATCGTGACCTTCCTGACCCATCCAACAGGGGCCGTCCGTGTGCCGTCGCTCCCAACGCTTTCGAGCGCCTCGCCTTCGTGGAGGCGATTTTCAGTGTCGAACATTCGAAGTCTCCCTCACCCGCAAACACACCGATCTATACGAGTCTTCCAACACCGTCCGTTCGCAGCTTCTCCCTCATGGAGACCCGCCAAAAATCCAGACACGGTTCTTCGGAAGATCCCACGTGATCTTCCGATGCTCGACCAGCGCCACCGGTTGCGGCAGTTGGTCTTCCGGGCCTCTCGTGACCGTCGCTCGCTCGCGTCAGCCGTCGCACCGACTTTGGGGAGGGGCGTCTACTTCGCGGCAAATCGCATCGCTCGGTATACGCCGTCAACCCCCCGCGGGTTCCGAAACCGGAACACCGCGAGCCGCACTTCCTGACGAACAGATCAACACGCCGGGCCACAAGATATACGGACACGCCGCCGTCCAAGGCACGCCGTTGATACCCGCACCGCCTCGCGATTGCTCGCAACGCTGGATCCTCCAGCACCCCGGACACGGCACGGACTCTGATTCTACCGGAAAACACTGAGCCCGCCAATGTACCCACCACGTTATCCACATCTTTCTTTGTTTGTATTATATTCGGTACATGAAAGTGGAGTTTAGTATCCGCTCGGTATCCGCGGCTTTCGGTCCGATTCCCGGCAAGAATGCGAGCTGCGGCGGCTTCGCCGCCTGATACTCCACTCGTCCGATGGTCCAGCACTTTCGCAAGGAGTCCTTCGATGCCTCTGACCCTTCCCGCGCTCCCGTACGACAAGGCCGCGCTTGAGCCGCACATCGATGCCGCCACTATGGAAATCCACCACGGCAAGCATCACAACGCCTACGTGACCAACGCCAACAACGCGCTCGCGGGCACCAAGTGGGCCGACGCCGACCCGGTCGCGATCATCAAGGCGCTCGCCGAACTCCCCGACGACAAGCGGGGTCCGGCTCGCAACAACGTCGGTGGGCACGTCAATCACTCGATGTTCTGGCAGCTCATGGCCCCCGCGGGCAAGGGTGGCGGCGGCGAGCCGGGCGGGGCGCTCGGCGCGGCGATCAACGCGGCCTTCGGCGGCTTTGCTCCCTTCAAGGAGAAGTTCCAGGCCGCGGGTGCCGGTCGCTTCGGCAGCGGCTGGGCGTGGCTGATTGTCAACGCCGGCAAGCTCGAGATCGCGAGCACCGCGAATCAGGACAATCCGCTGATGGGCAAGGCCATCGCCGGCTGCGAGGGCACGCCGATCCTGGGGCTCGACGTGTGGGAGCACGCGTATTACCTCAAGTACCAGAACCGTCGTCCGGATTACATGGCGGCGTGGTGGAATGTGGTGAACTGGGGCAAGGTCGCGGAGCTGTACGCCCAGACCGGCGGGAAGTGATTCCGGCCTGTCGAAGCATTCAGTGAGCCGTCACCGCGTGCGAGGTCAGTGCCTCGCAGAGCTGTCGCGTCGAGATTGCATCAAGACGCCGCACCCGGTCGCGCACGCGATCGACGGTGTCGTCGTCGATCACGCCGGGGGCGAGCGAGCGGAACTTGGTGTCGATCTCGTCCCACGTGAGCGGGTTGCGTGGGTCGCCCTTGGGGTAATCCACTTCGGCTTCGTGCTGCGAACCGTCGCGGAGCGTGATGCTGACGCGGCTGGGCTGAGAGGCGGGGAATCGGGCCTCGAAGGCTTCGTTCGCGACGACCTTCACGCTGTCCATGAGCGGTACGAGACGAGGGTCGCGGACGCGCTGCTCGTCGAACTGGGCCGGACCGAGCACGCCGTCGGCGAGCAGGGCGGCGATGGAATAGGGCAGCGAGTGATCGGCCGTCTCGCGGGTGGTGGGGCGGTACTTGGCAGGGTCGCCGAGGATGTCGGCGGCACGCGCGATGACCTCGACGCGGATCTCGCGGATGTCGCTCGCGGCGAAGTCTCGCGCGGCCCGGATCTGCCGAATCGCCGACAGCGGCGAGTGCATGAGTGCCTCGACCGGGAACGACTTCATCGAGCAGCGCTCGATGCCCCAGGCATCCGCCGCACGGCTGGGCAAGTCACGGGTGAGGCCGTCGGCGTCGAATGAACACTGCGAGCCGCGCGCGACGGCGTGGCCGAAGACGTGGAAGAGTCCTTCCTTGCCGTCGATGATGTGGGCCGGGCCGGTGTAGCCGCGGGCGGCGAGCAGGGCGGATTCGACTCCCATGCGGGCGGCCCAGGGATCGACGGTGTTCTTCATCATCGTGAGGTTGCCGGCGGTGACGGCGCCGAGCGTACCGGTGCGGGAGGCGCAGATGCCGATCGCGTTCACGAGCTGCTCGGGCGTGAGGCCCAGCACGCGGCCCGCCGCGAGACCGGCGGCGAAGCCCGAGAGCGTGGCGTGGTGCCAGCCGTACTCGCGAATGCCGGGGCGGCCGATCTCGGCGAAGCGGCACTGCAGCTCGTAGACGATCGCGGTGGCGAGGATGAGATCGCGCCCGGAACGATCGTGCAGTTCACACAGGGCGAGCGGGCCGCAGATGAGGTCGGAGGGATGGCAGGGATCGGCCTTCCAGTAGATGTCGTTGTAGTCCATGGCGCGGACCATGTGGCTGTTGAGGAATGCGGCGTCGACGGGGTTGGTCCGCCAGTCGCTCAGGAAGACCGAGCAGGGGCCGTCGCCCGATGGCGACATCTCCCGGTGATGCTCGAGCAGAATGTGGGCGTCTTCGGTGCGTGAGCCGCCGACGGCGCAGGCGAGCGAGTCGAGCCAGAAGCGCTTGGCGGCTTCGACGGCCGCGGGGCTGAGATCCTCGAACCGCAGCGATGCGGCCCAGCGGGCGAGGTCGACGGAAATGAAGTTGTTGGTGCGGTAACTGGCCATGGTTGTCTCGAAGCAAACGGTGCGACTGGCGAAGGGGCGGTGCGAACGGTCGAGCCTGAGAGTTGCGGGTGTGAGAACGCGGTTAGGCCGGTTGGTGCGCGAGCCGATCGATCAGCTGGCGCGTGATGCTTTCGGTCGTGCCGGTGGCATCGGGCCCCGCGACATCGGGCGTGTTGATCAGACCGCCGGCGATGAGCGATGCGACGGCCGACTCCACGCGGGCTGCGATCTCGTGTTCGCCGAGCCACTCGAGCATCATGCGGGCGGCCAGCACTGCGGCGATTGGGTTGGCGATGCCGCGGCCGGCGATGTCGGGGGCCGAGCCGTGCGTGGGCTCAAAGACGGCGAAGCGATCGCCGATGTTCGCCGAGGGGGCGAAGCCCAGGCCTCCGACGAGTCCGGCGGCGAGATCGCTGACGATGTCGCCGAACATGTTCTCGGCGACGACGACATCGAAGCGGCCCGGGTCCGTGACCATTTGCATGCATGCGGAGTCGATGTTGGCCTCGCGCGACTCGATCGTGGGGAACTCGGCCGCGATCTGGCGGAAAACGCGGGTGAAGAGGCCGCCGGTCTCGCGGAGGACGTTGGGCTTTTCGAGCAGCGTGACGCGGCGGCGGTCGTTGTTGACGGCGTACTGGAACGCGGCGCGCACGATGCGTTCGCAGCCGGCTCGGCTGACGAAGCGGGTGGAGAGCGCGACGTTTTCGAGCTCGGCTTCGAACCAGCGGCGCATCTTGGTTGGATGGCCGTGGATCTCGTCAGCCATGGCGAGGGCGACGGAGTTCGGCAGGGGGTGCCACTCGATCCCGCCGTAGAGGCCTTCGGTGTTCTCGCGGAAGACGACGATGTCGATGTCATCGCGGATGTTCCGCGGGTTTCCGAGGTAGGCGCGGCAGGGGCGGAGGGCGGTGTGGAGGTCAAAGAGCTGGCGCAGCCGCACGATCGGGCTGGAGTACTTGAGGCCGCGGGTTCGCAGGGCGGGGGCGAGTTCCGCCGCCGCTTCATCGCCGGGCTTGCTGGTGATGGCGCCGAAGAGAGCCGCGTCGCAGCGGCGGAGCAGTTCGACGGAGCGGGCGGGCAGGGCGTCTCCTTCTGTGCACCAGTAATGCCAGCCGACGTCGCCGCGGAGGTATTCGGCCTCGAAGCCCGCGGCGTCGAGCACGCGGACGGCGGCGGAGATGACTTCGGTGCCGATGCCGTCGCCGGGGAGCAGAGCGATGCGACGAGTGGTCAAGCGGAGACTCCTTCTGCGAGAGGGCGAGCATCGCTGCGCGACGCGACTTGAGCTTCGAGTGAGGGGCGAACGGAGCCGTTGGACTGTGCTCGTTCTGCGAGCATCGAACGGGTGAGACTCTCCAGCCCGCCCGCGACGATGAGACGCTGTGCGGTCTCGTTCAACGGTGCGAATGTGAAGGCGCGGTCGGCGAGCTGGATGGTGGACGTCACAAAGTCGATCCGGAGCGACGGGCCGATCGCTGTGCGTGCGGATGAGTCACGAAGCGGGGCTCGGAGCGTGTCGACGAGGAGCGGGCATTCGATCACGACCAGGCCATTGTTGAAGGCGTTGCGTTGGTAGGTCTGGCTGACGCTGGCGGCGACGATGAAGCGGATGCCGCAGCCGAGGAGAGCGGTCGCGGCCTGCTCGCGGCTGGAGCCGCAGCCGAAGTTGCGGCCGGCGACGAGCACATCGCCGCTTCGTACCAGCGAGCGGAAGGACGGGTCGTAGTTCCGCATCGCGTGTTCGGCCTGCTGCTCGATGGAGAGATCGTCGCGGTAGGTGACGTCCTTGCCGTAGATGCCGTCGGTGTTGAGATCGTCGGCAGCCAGTACGAGGGAACGGCCGGCGATCTGGCGCGGGAAGCCATCGATGATCTGCTGCGGAGTGGGTGTTGCGGCCGTCGTGCGTCGTTCGGTACACGTTGCACGCACCGCGATCGCGTCGTCGCTGCTGGACGCGATGAAGCCGCGGACGGCGGACTCTGCGACGATGCGGGGGCTCGCGAGGTAGCACGCGGCGTCGGTCGAGCCCATGCGGCCTTCGAAGTTGCGGTTGGTGGCGCTGATGCCAACCTCGCCGGCTTCGAGCGTTCCGGCGCCGAGGCCGATGCACGCGCCGCAGCCGGAAGGCAGGACGATCGCGCCGGCGTCGATGAGCCGTTGCCACGTGCCGTTCTGCTCAGCCGCACGCTGCACATCGCTCGACGCGGCGGCGAGATAGAACTTCACATGCGGCGCGACGCGGCGTCCGCCGGCGAAGACGGCTGCTGCCGCCTCAAGATCGGGCAGGCGGCCGTTGACGCAGCTCATCAGATAGGCCTTGTCGATGCGGATCGCTTGGCGGGCGAGCTCGGAGGCGGGCACGCCGTGGGTGATGCTGTTGGGGCCGCAGACGTGCGGAGAAACCGTGTCGAGATCGAGTTCGATCTCGCGGACGAACGTGGCGCTGGGATCGGTTTCGAGTTCGTGACGTTCGGTCCACCAGCGGGCGACGTCGGCTCGTGTGAACGCGGATGCGGCCCGGTGCACGAACAGATCGGCGCGGGCTTCGAGCCATTGCCGCAGCGATGCGTCGAACGGGAAGAAGCCGACCAGAGCGCCCCATTCGGTGGTCATGTTGGCGATGGTGAGGCGATCGTCGATGGTCAGGCTGGCGACGCCGTCGCCCGCGAACTCGACGGCGGTGTTGAGCACTTCGGCATTGCTGAAGTGAGAACAGAGCGTGAGGATCACGTCCTTCCCGGTCACGCCGGGGCGGAGCGAGCCGCGCAGCGTGACGCGGACCTGCGGCGGGATGGTCCACCACGAGGTGCCGGTGGCCCAGAGGGCGGCGGCGTCGGTGCGGACGACGGGCGTGCCCAGGGCGGCGACTCCGCCGTACATGTTGGAGTGGGAGTCGGAGCCGACGACGAGCGAGCCGGGCGTGACGAAGCCTTCTTCGATCATCACCTGATGGGCGATGCCGCGGCCGGGGGGGAAGAAGCGGATGCCTTGGCGCTCGGCGAAGGCGCGGATCTTGGCGTACTTGCCGAGGTTCTCGGGGCTGTGGTTCTGGATGTCGTGGTCGATCGCGAAGACGGGCTGCGTCGGATCGAGCACGGACGCGTCGGCGCCGGCGATGGAGCGAAACTTCGGGATCACCGCGCTGGTGTTGTCGTGGGTCATCACGTGCTTGGGGCGGAGCGTGACGAAATCGCCCGCACGTGGCGGCTGGTCCGCGGTCCAGCCGATGGCGTGGCGTGCGGCGAGCTTCTCGATGGCGGTGCGTCCGTTCATGAGCGGCGCTCCGTCGCGCGGCGGCCCAAGAAGCCCGCGATGTCAAAGTCCACGAAGTCGGCGTGGTGGAAGATGATGCACTCGATCGAGCGCTCGATCTTGTCTCCCTCAAAGCTGTGGGCCGCGATGATGTGCAGGACCTCGTCGGGGATGCCGTGGCGTGCGGCGATGGCAACGCCGGAGAACGGGTGACGCACGAGTCGGCCGCCGGCGGACTGCGACGGGGTGCCGCGTTCGTTGACCTGCAGCTCGAAGAGCTTGCCGATATCAGCGAGCAGTGCGCCGGCGATGAGGACGTCAAGGTTGATCGGCACGCGAGTGCCGAACGTTGCGGAGAGCACGCCGGCGATGGCGCGGCACTGCTCGGCGCAGCTGTTGAGATGCTCGACGAAGAGCATGCCGTTCTCGCCGGCCTTGAGGGTGAAGGGCAGGCGGCGCAGTTGGTCCTCGGTCCAGCCGAGGCCGCCGTTGCCGGTGGCCATGGCGTCTATCCAGCACGCGGCGACGCGGCTGCGGAGCGGCGGGCTTTCGATGTGGAGCAGAGCGGGGAAGATTCGGGCGACGAAGGAGGTGTCGGCCTCTGGCGACTGCGCAGTTTCGTGCGAGACGGCAATGGTCGTGTGCGTGGTGGTGTTCATTGTGGTGCTCGTCGGGGTGCTCATCGTGGTGGTCACGGGCGGGCCTCCGGCAGATCGCGGTCGACCGTGCGGTCGAAGCCCGGGTCCTCGCGAGTGGCAAGAGCGGTGAAGCGGTTGGCGTTCTCGTCTTGTTCCTCGACGTGCAGCCGCGCGATGTTGGGCAGGCGGCCGATCATCACGAAAAGCAGGGCCGAGTCGGGCGTGAAGCCCATGTCGAGCAGGAGGCCGGCGGCGAGGCCGTCGATGTTGATGGGGATGCGCTTGCGGCTGTGGAGCAGGCGGCCGATCTCGCGGACGCGGGCGGTGTGGCGACCCGGCCAGCCGATCTCGTCGGCGAGGCGGATGAGGAAACGCACCCGCGGGTCAGCGTCTTCCTGCAGGCTGCGATTGGGCTCCGGCTCGCCGGTGCTCTTGTGGAAGCGGTGGCCGTAGCCCCAGATGCGTTGGCCTTCCGCGGCCCGCCGATCGAGGAAGGCCTGCACCGATTCGCCGCTGGCGTCGAGTTCGAGGAGTTCCTGCATCGCCAGGGGCAGAGCGCCGAAGTGGTAGGGGCCCATCGCGGTGGCGATGAAACTGATGGCGGTGGCGGCGAAGGGTGCCCGCACGCTGGCGGTGACGCGCGGGCCGTGGGTGGAGGGCGAGGTGACGCCGTGCTCGCAGAGGGAGACGAGGTAGGCGTCCATCATGCGGCGTTCGAGGGCGGTGGGGCGGCGCGACTGCAGCTGGAAGAAGAGCATGTCGACGAAGCTGAGCGAGCCGATCAGGTCGCCGATGGGCACGCCGCGGGCGAGGATCTCGCCGTCACGGACGAGGCTGGGGCCGGAGAATTCCGGCCGAGGAGTGTTTGCTGGCGCGGCTTCGAGGCAGGATGCAGCGGACGTTTCGAGCGCGGTGGTCATGCGATGCTCCGTGAGAGTCGACAGCATCCGGAGAACGCAGGTCCGGCGGCGGGGTGGGATGGCGAGAGCGGGTAGGGCATGGGGTCTGGGAACGCTTGTGGAACGGTGCGGTGCAAAACGAACAACCCCCGGCACACGTCCGGGGGTTGCAGGGAGTTCTTCGGTTCAGTTGCGGCGGTTACACGCTCGCACCAACCAAGACCACCACGACAGCCCGGACGCCGAGGGCGCCTTTGGCTTTCGCTTTGGTGGATTTGGCGGAAGTGAGCATCAAGCGGCGAACACTAGCCACGAAGCCCGCCGAGTCAAACGGCGCGGCGGCCTTGGAGCTGTGCCGCGCACACACAGACCTCGAAAAGACAGATCCCGGAAAAGACAAATCCCGCGGCTTCCCGCGGGATCGTCAAGTGGGCGAGGAGGGATTCGAACCCCCCCCCGGAACCTAAGCAGGAAACGCACGATTCATCCGACGGCGGCGCATTTTCCGGCGCACCAAACCCCAAAACCGACGCCGAGACGTTGATCGACGACCCCCAGCTACGGGCCTTCCTCCGGCAAGTGGCCGAGGCGATCCACCGGGGAGCGACCAGAGCAACCAAGTAGACCGACCCGACCGCGCCCCACCCGGCGGACGCGGACGGATTCCCACACGCCGGGCGAATCAATCAGGAAACACACAATGCAACCAACAGAGAAACGGAATAACGGCGTCGCCGGTGCGATCGTTCCTGACAGCGGTAGGGACCCGGAGACGGGCCGATTCATCGACGGGCATCCGGGCGGACCCGGCAGGCCAAAGGGCAAGCGGACGGCGGAACTTCGCCGGGAACTGCTCGCCGAGACTGACATCAGCGAACTGCGGCAGGTGTGGGCGAAGTTGCTCGAACTCGCCAAGGGCGGCGACCTGCCAGCGATCAAAGAGGTACTAGACCGCACGCTCGGCAGGCCGGTACAGGCGTTGGATGTCGAGCCTAGCGACGCGGGACCAATGCACATCAAACTCCAGTTTGACGACGCGGGCTGATCGCGTCGGTACACTGCGAACACAAGGGGATTCAGACATGATCGAACAGACCAACGTAGAAGGGGGCAACCATGCCAAAGTTTGACGTTCGCCGGATCGCCAAGGGCGACGGCTCTGAGTCGGTGGTACGGGTGGAAGCGGCGGACGCTGCCGATGCTCAGCGGGTGGCGATGGATGACCTATTCCTGATCGGCAACGCGACGCCGGTAGCGGAGTCTGCGCCATCGCGTGCGGGTCCGGCGAAATCCCTCGTGGCGCTGCGGCTAACCGGCGCGGTGCTGGTGATTCTCGGGGTGTTGTCGCTCACGCTGTCATTGCAAATGGGCACCACTACCGAGACGGACTTAGGCCGATCGGTCCACAACATCGGGCGAATGCAAGCGCAAACAATGTCGGTCGCGGTTAGCCTGGCGATGTCGCTCGCGGGGTGGTTGACGTTCGTTCTCGCCGAGTGTGTGGAGGTGGTGTGTCGCGTGCTGGTGCGGGTGTCCTAGACTGACTCTCACGTTTGCCCCCACCCCAAAGCCTCTCGCGTCCTACGGGATTCGAGGGGCTTTTCTTTGTTACGCGGGCTCCCCGCGATTCAGGCGGGTATCCTGCGGCATGGCGACAAAGAAGCATGATTCGCCGGTGGAGACATGGCGACGCGATCCCGCGACGTTGGGAATCGGGCCTAGGGGTATCGCGCTCGCGGCGTTCATCGTCGCCAGCGGAAAGCCCGAACTCGCGGGCGCGTTGATTGAGCGTTTCCTCTACCAACGATCGCAACGGAAATGCGCCGAGCGGTACGGGATTCCCCACACAACGCTCGCGGATGCCGAAAGACGGTTCAGGGAACTCGGCCAAGGTTTCGCGGCGTGGATTCCAACGCTGGCGGATCAATACGGCGATTTGTTTACAAACAATGAAGATGCAAGCTGGGCCGACGAAAGCGAACCGATGAAGCCCAAATCTGTACGACCACGACGTACAAAAGGGAGTATTGTGTAGGGGGGGATGGGTGTTTTGTGGCTCCCGTTTCCGGCAGGCCGCGAAACCGCCCCCGACCCGCAACAACTCAAAGTGTTCTGAAACCCGATCCCGCCGACGGCATTGGATTGGCCGTATTGCGTTCTCGGGTAGCGGGATGACTCGTGGGTCCATCCCGAAACCGACGCGGCTAGAGCGATCGTAGCGGCTTTGGTGGCAGGCTCCGAAACGCGACGGATCGAACGATTGGCGGCGGGTGCTGCGGGCTGGACGGGAGCGGGTGCGGGCGGTGGGGATCGAGCGTGGAAATCTGGAAGATTGTATTTTCTTTGGCGAGTGGTGCGCACGTGCGCAACGCAAGAGTATGGTGTCCCAGATTTTGGGACGAAGCGGGTATCTATGGAGGGCCATAGAGGTGCGAAGGCTCGCGGTGTCCGGCAAACAGGGACACTATGACCTGTCTGTAGAGGGAATGCAGATGGGCAAGCGGAATCAGCGTGGGCCATAAACACGCCCAGTATGACCTAGATGTAGAGGGTGCTACGGGTGGGCATCCCGACGACCGGCGCACAAGGCGCTGTCCCGTAAACAGGGACAATGGCGAGTATCTATAGAAGGCCAGACAGATGCGCAACGACCGTGCGCAGTATCACCTGTCTATAGAGGCGCGTGCCGGATTCTGGCACACGCTGGGTAGTTGCGGGAACACGATCGGATCATGCTGAGAGAGTGGGCGGGTTCTCCGCCCCTCTCTTTTTTCGCCAGAAACACCGGCACCGAGTAGCGGTGCGACTTCACAAGGGAACGAATGGAAACACCACGAACAGAGGGTGCGGTATCGCTTTGGACCGTTGGGCGGATCGCCAAGAAACTCGGAACGACGGTGGATGCGGTGCGGCACGTTATCCGTAGCCGAGGTATCCGCCCGATCGCATCGGCAACGAACGTGCGAATCTTCGACGCTGCGGCGTTCGATCGCATCGCCGGTGAAGTGCGCCGCATCCGGGAGACGCGGGGCCTGTGAACCAACTCCCCGGCGAGGGCATCGTGCCGGGCTGGCGTGCGCCAGCTCGTGCCGGACTGCCGCGCCTGTTAGTCAACTTGGACGATGCGGCGGCGATGCTCAGCGTCTCCGCGCGCACGGTGCAACGGCTGGTCGAATCCGGCCAGTTGAAGGGCGTCCGGCTCGGCGGGCGTCGCCTCTTTCCTGTCAACGAACTGGAAGCGTTTGTCGCTCGCCTTGTGGCGGGCGGCTCGGACGCTCTCCCGGAGTAGAAGTTTCAGCATGATCCAGAACAGCAACCAATCCCAGCGAACGGGCCGAGCGTCGGCTCAGTCTTTCGACCCCACAACCACACTCGGATGGGCGATGCTCTCCGAGGCGGATCGGGCGCGGATTCTCGCGGACCTGGCCGAGCCCGCCACACGCGGCGAGGTGGAAGCCTTGCGGCGGCGCATCGTGCGGATGGAGATTCTGCTCGCGTTCTCCGGGCTCACCGGCAAGGGGGTGAAGCATGGCGGATCGTGACCCAATCGAATCGACGCCGACACTCCCGGCGGGCGTGACGCTCGCGGCATGGCAGGCGATCGGGGCTGTACCCGACGGCGACGGCTGGAGGATTCCCGAGCGCAGCGCCGACGGCGAGGTAGTGGGCTGGTCCCGACGGTTCGCCAACGGCGGCAAGGGCTTTGTAGCGGGCGGGCATCGCGGATTGACGTACGCGGCTCCCTTCCCGTCCTACGCGGGCTCCAGCGCCTCCGATCCCGTGGTGGTGGTGGAGGGCCAGAGCGACATGGCGGCGGGCTACGGGGCGGGCCTTTGCGTTGTGGGGCGTCCTAGTGCCACCGGCGGCGGTGACGCGCTGGAGGCACTGCTCAAAGGGCGGCACGTTCTCTTTGTTGCCGAGAATGACCAGAAAGACGGCAAGCCCGGACCCGGCACGATCGGGGCCGAGGGGCTCGCCGATCGGCTGGCGCGGGTATGTGCATCGGTGCGGATCATCCACCCACCGGCGGGGGTGAAAGACCTGCGGGCGTGGATCATCAACGGCGGCAACCGTGACGACGTTCTCGCCGAGGCCGGGGAAGCGCCTTGCGTGGTTCCCAAACCCGACGGAATTCGATTCGATTCCGGGCAACCCTCTAGGAAAGGGTTGCCGGAATCCAATTCCCTTATCTCGATCGTCCCTCTCGCCGACTTGGCTCCGGCGACGGAGCCCGATTGGGTGTGGCCGGGCTACGTCGCTCGGGGAGCGGTGACGCTGTTCACATCGTTGTGGAAGGCCGGGAAAACGACGCTATTGAGCTACATGCTCCGCGATGCCTATAGGGGCGGCGGGCTGGTGAACAAGCCGACGACCGCGCCGACGCTGATCTACTCCGAGGAGCCCGAGGGCATTTGGTCCCAACGCCGGGACGACCTGGCACTACCGGGCGAGTCGATCCTGTTCGCACGGCGTCCGACGTTCGCCAAGCCCAACGCGGCGGAGTGGCTCCACATGATCGACCAGACGCGGCAGGTGATCGAGGATCGTGGTATCGGGCTCGTGGTATTCGACACGCTGCCGAGCCTGTGGCCGGTGGTGGATGAGAACGACGCCGGAGAGTCGCTCGCGGCGCTGGCTCCCCTCCGCGACCTGACCAACGCCGGGGCGGCGGTACTGCTCGTGTGCCACCCGAAGAAGGGCGACGGCTCACAGGGCACGGCGACGCGAGGCTCGGGCGCGCTGCCGGGTTTCGTGGATGTCATTCTCGAAATGCGGCGGGATGCTCCCGACGACGCCAACGACCGCAGGCGGGTATTGCGGGCCTATGGGCGGTATGAATCAACGCCAGCGGAACAGGTGATCGAACTCGGGGCCGACGGCTACGCGATCATCGGCGATCGCCGCGAGGCTCGGGCGCGGGACGCTGCCGAGGTTGTGGCGGGCATCCTCACCGATTCGGGCGAAGGCGCGACGGTGGAAGAAATACACGAACAGTGGCCGGGTGGTGCGGAGAGGCCGGGCATCCGCACGCTGCGGGGCGTTCTCAATCGAGGGGCGACCGATGGGCGGTGGACCCGATCCGGCACTGGCAACCGTAACGACGCCCACCGATACCGGGCTCTCGATTCGATTCCGGCAAACCAATGTCTAGGGGCGGAAGTGAATCGAATCCCCGAAGGCGTCCCCAACTGGTGAAAACCCCAACGCAAGGAAGCGCACACATGGCAACGAACGAACAGGAAATCGAGATAGCGGCATTGGAAGCGGCGATCGCCGAGGCGTCTACGGACCTGCGGGAGCATTCCCGGCGGCTCCGCGAGGCGGCGGGCGTGGTGGTGGCGGAACTCGGCGGCGTCGCTCGCGATGCCCAAGGGCTCTCCCGGCAGTACACCGATGCCGAGGCGGCAGTAGCGGCGGCGAGGGCCGACGTACACGCGAAGTTTCGGGCGGGCGTGGATTACATGATGGAACACGGACCCGACGGCGACGACCCGCTAAGCGTGGCGTTCGTCAAGGGCATGGCCGCACACTCCCGCGAGCATCAAGCCGCACAGACGGCGGCGGCTGGTGCGGTGCGGGCGAAGGAATACACCGAGGCCAAGGCCGAGACGGAAGGGGAACGGCTGATCGGTGCGGCGTGCGGCAGCATGAATCGGCTACAGGGGTTCGTAGCCGAGGGCGTGGCGATCCTGGCGGGCATGGATGCGGTGCTAGGGCTCCGGCGGAAACTGGAGGGGCTCCGGGCCGGTGGAAAGGGGGCCGGATGAATCCCAAGAAAAGCAGTTGCACATATGCACCCGGTCTGGTACAATCGTGGCGTGAAACTATCCGATCAACTCCGGCAGGCGGTGAAGGCGTCCGGGATGCTGCCCAGCGAAGTGGCCGACGGGGCGGGCGTGGCGCGTTCCGTTCTCGTGCGATTCATGGCGGGTACAACGGAAATGCGAACGGGCAACGTCGATCGGTTGGCGGCGTTCCTTGGGCTGGAGTTGAAGGAAAAGAAGGGGGGGCGGCATGGCAAGCGTGATTAGCGATGCGGGCGGACGCAAGCGGATTCAGTTTGTGGGGGCCGACGGCAAGCGGCGCACGGTGCGGCTCGGAGTCTGCGGCATCGCTCAGGCTCGCGGGTTCGCGTCGCTCGTGGATGAGTTGATCGCGGCCAACTGGGCGCATTCTGTCTCACCCGACACGGCGAAGCGGATCGCGGCTCTCCCCGACACGATCCACGATCGGCTCGCACGGGTGGGGCTCGTGGTGGCACGTTCGGAGACGCGGGCGACGGTGGGGCAGTTGATCGACCGCTACAAGGCGGCGGCGATCGTCAAGCCCGCGACGCTGGCGGCGTATGAACAGACGTTCGGGAGCCTGCGGGATCATTTCGGCAAGGATCGGGCGCTGGCGTCGATCAAGGCCGGAGACGCCGAACTGTGGCGGAAGGCTCTCACCGAGGCGAAACTCTCCCCCGCGACACAGGCCAAGCGGGTATTCGTCGCTCGGGCCATGTTCAAACGTGCGGTGCGTTGGGGGCTGGTGGGGGCCAATGCGTTCGCCGAGTTGAAGGCGGGCTCACAGGCCAATCCCCGGCGGGCGTTCTACGTCTCGCGTGAGGTGACGGAGAAGGTTCTCGCACAGTGTCCCGATGATGAGTGGCGGGCGATCGTCGCTCTCGCACGCTACGCGGGCCTGCGGTGCCCCTCCGAGCCTGCGGGCCTTCACTGGCGCGATGTTGATTGGGATGCGCGAAGGCTGACGGTTCGATCGCCAAAGACCGAGGGGCACGGCGAGGCACACGCGGTGCGATCCGTTCCGATCGACCCGGCGTTGTACGCGATCCTCCGGCGGCTGTTCGATGCCGCACCCGACGGGGCAACGCTGATCGTCCCGAGGTTGGCGGACCCCCGCACCAATATCCGTACATCGCTCACGCGGTACGTCGAAAACGCTGGGCTCACGGCGTGGCCGAGGCTCGTGCAGAATCTCCGGGCGTCGGCGGCTACCGATTGGTGCGAGCGGTTCCCGGCTCACACGGTGGCGGCG
>CANHCQ010000002.1 GCA_947459215.1 Phycisphaerales bacterium | reverse complement strand
GACCAGACCGTCACTCCGAGACCCGACAACGCAAACGCCCACAGGCCGGGCGATGGTATTTGCACGATGACAAATTCCAGGTCATACGACGCCGGGCTCGTGTTCTTCTGGTCCACCCAGAACGTGAAGTCACGACCGACCAGCGGACCTGAGAACCCGATCGCTTCCGGGGCATCGGCGAGCCTTCCGAGCAGGTCGGTGTTGACGTCCGGCGCGAAAAACGTGGTGTAGCCAAGAGTGCGGCTGAGATTGGCGAGTTCCGGCGGCTCCGTGAAGGAGATGCCAGCCTGCAGCCCGAGGAACGTCGCTTCCACGCCGTCGCTCTTTCGAAGCAGGATCGACGCGAGGGCGGCGCCGGGCGGCAACCGCAGCGTGAAATAGTCGCGATCACGCGACGACGCGGTCGCGGAAAGGAAGTTCGAGCCCAGATCAACGGCAAGCAATGTGGGTTGCCCTGGGTTGTTCGAGAGGTCTCCGCTCGCAAGCTCATCAAAGACAACCATCGCGTGGGCCGCGGATGCGACAGCGACTGCGAGCGAGATCCCCATGAAATAGTGCGATGCCATGCGTCGGCCTCCGGTCTCGCCGAGGAACGCAGGCGAACGCGTCGCAGTCGGGCGACGCTGCTCCAAGAATGCCACCGGAACGGGTGATCGGCCAACGAACTTCCGCGAAAGGTGGCGAGAAGGTCCGACTCATCACTATGCTGCCACGCAGCTCGGGCGATTGTGGGGTGCGACTGTCGCGCCCCTGGATCGAACGCATGTCTCGCACGCCGCTCAGGCCGAAGCCCGCGGCTTTGGAAACGCTCCGTGCGAAACCGCCCGGCCCTTAGTTTCATCTTCTTCACCCTGCTGCTCGACGTGCTCGGGTTCGGGTTGCTTATCCCGGTCGCGCCCAAGCTCGTCCAGTCGCTCGGCGGGGGCAACGAGCAGAACGCGGCGTGGGTGTACGGCTTCCTCGTCGCGACCTACTCGCTGATGCAGTTCTTCTTCGCGCCGATCCTGGGCGCGCTCTCGGATCGCTTCGGGCGACGGCCCGTGCTGCTGGTCGCGCTCTTCGGCTCGGGGCTCGATTACTTCGCCGGGGCTATGGCACCGAATCTTCTGATCCTGTTCATCACCCGCGCGATCAACGGCATCAGCGGTGCGTCCATCACTGTGTGCAACGCCTACATCGCCGACGTCACCCCGCCGGAGAAGCGGCACATCGGATACGGAATACTGGGTGCGGCGTTCGGTCTGGGCTTCGTGATCGGGCCACTCATGGGCGGCATCCTGGGCGAGTACGACATCCGCTATCCGTTCTACGCCGCGGGCATCTTGACGATGATCAATTGGCTCTACGGCTACTTCTTCCTGCCCGAATCGCTCTCGCAGGAACGCCGCAAGCACGCGTCGATTGCGCAGGCGGGCATGAACCCGTTCGCAACAATGGGGATTCTGGCCAGGTACCCGCTGGTGGCCCGCATGGCGGCGTCGCTGTTCATGGTGAACCTCGCGATGTTTAGCCTGCACGCGACGTGGGTGTACTTCACCAGCAACAAGTTCGACTGGACACCGAAGCAAATTGGCTGGTCACTCGCGACCGTCGGCGTGGGTGCAGTCATCGTGCAGGGCGGACTGGCCCGCAAACTCATACCCGCACTCGGAGAACGAAACTCCCTTGTCTGGGGCTTGGTCATTGGCATCGTGGCTTACGCGGCGTACGCGCTGGTACCGCAGGGATGGATGATCTACGCCGTGATCGCGGTGGCCTCGATCGGCGGCATCTGCGGACCGGCCGGGCAGGCGATCATCACCAAGAGCGTGCAGCCGCATGAACAGGGTGCGGTGCAGGGCTCGCTCATCGCGCTGCAGAGCATCGCCAACGTCATCGCCCCGATTGCCGCCAGTAACGTCTTCGCGTTCTTCATCTCCGAGCAGGCACCCGTTCATTTTCCCGGAGCGCCGCTCATGCTCGCGTCGATGCTCGCGGGCGTCGGCACGGTGATCGCCGTCTGGGCAACCCGCGGGCTGCCCGACAGCCGGCTGGTCAAGTCTGAACCAGACCAGGCCACCACAGCGTCGCAAAGGTCTTGAGGGACTCAGCGGCGTGCTCACCCACCCGCCCCCACCACGCAGACCCGCCGAGAAATGCCACCGAGTGCAAGCCATTGCAAAGAAGAGCACGAGGCTCGCGGCGGTCGGATCGCGCCGTTGGATGTTCACAGGCGGCTGATCGCTTACCCAAGGCCGGGTGTTGCGCAAGTTGCCCTGGCTATGTGCGGGTGATCACCGGCGCGACCATGCCGCAGGGCACCGCGGAGCATCGCTTCTCGGCGAAGCGGACGGCGGAGTTGCTGCTGGAGCGACTGTTGGCGCGGAGCGAGCGATCAGTCGAGCCAGTCCTTGTCTTTCAGCCGCTGCGGCACGTACTCCTCGGTGACGTACGAGATGTCCTTGGTGATCATGGCCTCGACTTCCATCTTGAAGCCGTTCTTCAAGAGGCCCGCGATCTCCTTCTGCCACTGCTTGTTCTCGGCGAACCACGGGTAGGCCGCGATCTCGTTGGCACGCTTGATGTCGTTCTCGGTAAGGTCGATCTTGACGGCGTCGTCGAGCTCGCAGGCCTCGAAGTCCTTCGAGCGGATGCCCAGGAACCGCGCCTCGGGAATGGCAAGCCGCGACGACTCGAACGCGAGCGAGATCGAGCCCTGCTTGATCACGCTGTAGATGTAGTGCCCCCACGGATCGCAATCGAGCACGCAGATGATCGGGAGCTTGAGTTCCTGGTTCAGCCTCTGCAGCAGGCGGCGGCACCCACGGGGCGGCTGTCCGGCGCCGTGGGTCAGGATGCAGTTGTTCTTCTCCCAGAACCGGTCCTCGTTGAAGCGGTTCCAGACCGTGCCCTTCTCGACGTGCAGGACAAACTTGGCCTCGCACTTCTTGAACTGGATGACGTCGGGTTCGACGATCGACGGAAGCGCGTACCCGCCGCTGCCCATGCGGCGGCAGTCGATGTCGTCGCCCTTGTCGGTGATGGTGATGTTGCCGACCATCGAGCCGCGGTTCTCGGCGAAGATGTGCAGCTCTTCCCGCAGTGCGCCGAGCGTGACCTCCAGATCTTCCAGGATGGGGTCGCTCTCGTCCTGGGCGTCGAAGGTGTTTTCCTTCGTGCCCGCGACGGTGTGCTTGGCTTTGTAGAACACACCGCGGAGGCTGCTGGTCTTCTCGGCGGCGATCAGGTCCTTGATCGTGCTGGCGTGCAGCAGCGTCTGCATGAACTGTTTGGCGGTTTTGAGATCAAAGAGCGGGCGTTCGCTGGTGGCGTCGCCCATCTCGAGGATGCCACGCTTCTTGTTCCAGTTGGTGTTGGACTTGGCGCGAGTCGGAATGTCGATCTTGGGCTCGCGGCCGGCGATGGTCTTCGAGCTCACCGTTTCGGCGAGATTGACGATCTTGCCCAGCGTGCGGGCGTCGCGTTCTTTCAGCTTCGCTGAGGACTTTGAGGGGGGCGTGGTCTTCTTCGCCATCGATCTGGCACTCCGTTGCCAAGTGGTGGAATATCTGAGCCGATTGTACCGGCGAATACGCATCGCTTGCCGGGATCGGCAAAGATATCGCCCTTCGGCATCGTCCCCTCACCATGCTTCTCATCGACGCCTACAACGTGACGCACGCGCTCGCGGCTCGGGGGCGATCCGCGCGTCGGGGCGAGGTTGGGGACCTCTTGTCGTTGCTCGCCGCCAGCCGCTACGCCAAACGCGAGGTCACGCTCGTGTGCGACGGCGGCCCGCGACATCGCGATCCGATCGAACTCCAGCAGCTCGCGGGTCTGCTCGCGGGAGTCCAGACGCGGCGGGTGCTCTACGCCGGAGACGGGCGCGAGGCGGATGACCTCGTCGAGCAACTGCTCAAGGAGTCGAACCAGCCGCGGGCCATCCTGGTGGTCAGTTCCGATCGCCGACTGCAGCAGGCCGCGGCTTTTCTCGGTGCGGGAACCCTCGGATCCAAGGAGTTTCTCGAACACCTCTACGCGGACATGAGGCGTGGCGAGGCGGCCCGATCTCGCCCCACGGACGGACTTGACTCACTCACACTCGAAGACTGGGAACGTTACTTCGGGCTGCTTCCGGGCCTCGGGTCAACACCTGGTTCGCTGGTCGACACGCCGGAGCGGACAGGCTCGAAGTCGCGTCCACCGACGTCTACCAGCACGCGCGGCCCCCGACGCACCGCATCCAAGATCCCGGAACAACCCAACGCGTGGCTCGACGAGGCGCGGCGGATCTGGGCCAGCCGGTTCGATCCGAAAGAGCTCGACATGGAGCAATGGCTGAAGAAGCACCCGCCCGGATCAAGCCAAGGGCCTGATGCCGGCCGCAACGGCTGATCGATCGCTCGGAGCGATCAGAACAAGCCAGGCTCGTCGACGCGCTCGAGCTTGCCGGTCTTGGGGTTCAATCGCATCTTCGGCTTGGCTGGCTTGGCGGCGGGAGCTGGCTCGTTCTTTGACGTTGAGGCTTTCTTCGCGGGCACCGTTTCGACCTGCTTGGATGACTTCTGATCCTTACCTGCCTTTGCAGGACTCGATGCGCCCTTCGGCTTTGCGGCCTTTTTGTCGCTCGAGTCTTTGAGCAAGCCGGGCTGCTCGTCGTCCTCGAGCTTCTTGACGCGAGCGTCCACCTCGGCCGCGGCCTTGGCAGCGGATGCCGCGGGCGACGCGAGATTCGCAAGGTTCGCCGCCTGTTCGACGACGATGACGCCCTCCTGATCGGCCGGGTCTTCGAGTTTGCGTCCCTCTTCGTCGAGCTTCAGGTCCGCGACGGCGGTGCGCTTGCGGGCCTGCTTCAGCAGGGCTTCGTAGAGAGGCTTGGCGTCCTCGCCGGTGATCTCGCCGCAGGCCTTCGCGATCTCGCCGATGTAGCGCTCGAAAATGTCGCGACGTTCGGCCTCGCGGCGCATCTTGAGCCGCTTGTTGAGGTACGACCCGAGCTTGCGCCCGCACTCCATGAGCGCGAGCTTCATTTCCTTGCGGATTTCGTCGTAGTCCGCGATCGCTTCCTTGCTTTCGCTGGTGAACGGCACCCACACGCTGGCCATGTGGAGCATGATCACCAGCGCCCCCACCGGCACGGCACCACGCGGCTGCTGCAGGTCATAGTTCCGCCAGTTGGTCTCGCTCACCGCGCGGAAGCTCGAGCACGCGCTCTGCTGGAAGAGCAGCGGCACGCGGTTGGCGAAGCGGATCACGCGGGCAGGCTCGTCGCCCGGGAGTTCGCCGCCGAAGGCGATCGCGGACTCGATCAGGAACGGCCGCCCGCGGTAGACCGCGGCCTCGCGCGAGCTCGCCGCGTAGAACTCGGCCCGCACGCCCTTGAACATGCCCTTGAGCAGCTGCTGCACGCCGATGGGCGCGAGGCAGTCGGTCGGCGGCGGCGGGAGCTTGGAATCCTGCAGCTCCTTGAAGAGCTTTTCCGCTGTAGCGTGGTCGATGTCCGCGACCTTGGTGCGGCTGGTCTTGCCGATCTTCTCGCAGAACTGGCCGGCGCTCGCGCTGCTTACACGGCTGAACTTGTCCTGGAGGAAGTTGTAGAGCGTGTAGCCGGGCTTCTCGATCTCGGCTTCCTTCAACATCTGCAGCAGGATGCCCAGTTCGATGCCGCGGGGGTGCGGCATGATCTCTTTGGTCTCTGGCGGCAGCTCTTCGACCGCACGCGGGTGAAGGATGACGCCGCCGGTCTCGGTGGTGACCTCGGGTTGGACTGGCTTTGGTGCCTCGCCCTGCGAATCCCCGGCTTCGATCGACGCTGCCGTGGGCTTGCCGCGCTTGAGCAGCGGCACATCTTCCTCTTCCTCGCTCACCTTGCTGGGCGGCACGAACGTGATCCGCGCGTGCGGGTTCGCGATGGCGGTCAGTTCCAGGAACTCATCGACGCTGCCGCGGCCCTTCTGGTAGCGGCCTTCGAGCTCGATGCTGACGCTGGTGCCGGTGACGTAGACATCCTGCGACAGGAACTCGCCCTTGGCGCCGAGCTCGCGCGTGCCGCTGGTCAGGTTCAGGAAACGCTCGGGCGGGAAGTCCTTGGTCTCGGAGTCTTCGGTCACCTCGGCGCGATTCGTCTTGGTGTTCATCGCCAGCTCGATGTGGTGAGCCGGCTGGTTGGCTTTGGGCTTGGTGTGGATCACCATCGGCTTGCCGGTGGTGATGAGGCCGTACATGCCCGCGGCGGAGATGCCGATGCCCTGCTGGCCGCGGCTCATCTTGAGGCGATGGAACTTGGAGCCGTAGAGCAAGCGCCCGAAGATGTTCTCAACCTGCTTGCGGACGATGCCGGGTCCGTTGTCGACGACGCTGACGCGGTAGCGCGATTGCTTGGCCTCGCGCCCGCGGTCGGGCTGCAGGTCCTCGATGATCACGGTGATGTCGGGCAGGATGCCCGCCTCTTCGCAGGCGTCGAGCGAGTTGTCGACGGCCTCCTTGACCGTGGTCAGGAGCGCCTTGCGCGGGTTGTCGAACCCGAGCAGGTGGCGGTTCTTGGCGAAGAACTCGGAAACCGAGATGTCGCGCTGACGCGCGGCCATCGACTCGGCGGTGGCGCGAGGGGCTTTGCTCATGGTCTTCTTGGTTTGTTCAATCGATCCGGCTTCGGGATCGAGCAATGCGGCGTCGGTCATCGCGGCCCTCCGTGGCTGCGGGTGCGTTGGCTCGATGATAGCGAGCGGAGGTCTTCGATTCCGGCCGGTTTGGGGCCTATTTCCGCAGCGACTTCCCGCCCGTCGCGTGCTCCTTCAGCCACGACTCGATGTACTGGATTCGATTGCCGGGGTCGGGGTGCGTGCTCATGAACTCGGGCTGACCCGACCCTCCCGAGGCCTCGCGCAGGATCTCCATCACCCGGATCATCGAGCGCGGGTCGTAGCCCGCCGCCAGCATGAACCGCAGGCCCAAAGAGTCGGCCTCCAGCTCGTCATCGCGGCCGTACTTCATGTTGATCATGTTGCCGACCATGCCAGCGATCGCAGCCGTCTGCCGCTGGCCCGCCACCGTGTCCGACCCCGCGACACCGACAGCGGTGACAAGCCCCTGCGTGAGCTGTGCCTTGGCGATCTGAGCCGCGGAGTGGCGGGCGAGCACATGACCGGTCTCGTGACCCAGAACCCCCGCGAGCTGCCCCTCGGTCTCGAGCCTCGAAAGCAGCGCCTCGGTGATGAAGATCTGACCGCCCGGAAGCGCGAAGGCATTCACCGTCTTGCGATCCGCGAGCAGGTGGTACTCGAACGGATAAGGAGTGGCCTCGGGAGGCAACGAACGCACGATCTCGGCCCCCACCGTTTTCACAAGATTCGTAGCCTCGCGATCCGCCGACAGGCCGCCGAACTGCTGGGCCATCTGCGGCGCCGACTGCAGCCCGAGCGAGACCTCCTGCTCGGGCGTGAGCGCGATGTGCTGTGTTTTTCCAGTGAGCGGATTGGTCGAGGTGTTGGCGATGTAGCCGACGAGCGCAATGACAGCGAACACCGCCGCGATGATGAGCCGGGGCGGGATGCGAAATCCCGGACGTCCGTCGGACGAGTCGTAAGCCATGGGCACCTCCGAACGGAGGCTATCAGGCACCGCAAGCGGAGCGCGTTGTTGGATATCGATGCCGCTGCTCAGTCGTCCACACGCCGAAGGAGCTTCTTCAACACGGGCGTGAGCACGAGGATCACCACACCGGCACCGATCGAGCTTGCAACGAAGAGGAAGAAGAAGTCGGCCTGGATGGTTCCGGTGCCCTCGCTGAAGTTCCAAGGAAGCTTGAGCTCACCCTTCTCGATCTTCTCGACCTGCGCGGCGATCAGTCCGCCGCCAAGGTTGGCGATGAAGGACGAGATGAACCAGATGCCCATGAGCAGCGACACGAAGCGGACGGGAGCCGCCTTGGTGACGTACGACAGGCCGGTGGGCGACAGGCAGAGCTCGCCCATGGTGTGCATGAAGTAGGCGCCGAGGATGAAGAAGATGGCGGCCTTCTTGACAACGGCCTGCGGGTCGGTCGCGGACCCGATCTGGATCGTGCGTGCACCCCACACGAGCACGACGAAGCCCAAGCCCAGCAGGATCAGGCCCAGGGCGATCTTCACCGGCTGGCTCGGGTTCATCTTCTTGCGGCCCAGAACGGTCCAGGTCGCCGCGAACACCGGCGCGAAGATGAAGATCAGGAACGGGTTCACGGACTGGAACCACGTGGTGGGCATGTCCCAGCCGAAGAGCGTGGTGTCGGTGTAACGATCAGTGAAGAGCGTCATACTCGACCCGGCCTGCTCGAACGCGATCCAGAAGAATGCGTTGAAGAACATAAAGATGAAGATCGAGGCCACCGGGCCACGGTCCTCTCGACGTTGAATCGCCACGAACCAAGCCGCGAGGCCGAACACCGCGACGCCGATCACGCCCGCCACCGTGGGTGTGAGCAGCCCCCCGACGGTGCCAACCATACCGACGTGGTACGCCGCACCAAAGAGCGCTGACACAACCAAACCGACGATCAGGAACGTGACCGCAAAGGAAGTGGACTTCGCGGGGCTTTGACGGGGCAGCTCGGGCCGCGAAGGCTCGACTTCGCCGATGCCCTTCAGGAACATCGGACGGCACAGCAGATACAGGCCCAGCCCCAGCCCCATGCCCACCGCCGCCGATCCGAAGCCCCAGTGCCAACCAACCTTTTCGCCCAGCGTGCCGCAGACAAAGGCGCAGAGGAAGGCGCCCATGTTGATGCCCATGTAGAAGATGCTGAACGCGCCGTCGCGGCGGGGATCGCCGGGGCCGTACAGCTGCCCGACCATCACCGACACGCTTGGCTTGAAGTGACCGGTTCCCAGCACGATCAACGCGAGGCCGCCGATGAAGATCGTCATCGACATCTCGGTGCCGTGGAACGCGCCGAGCCCGCTGACCGCGAGGGCGATGTGACCGGCCATGATGAGCAGGCCGCCGATCACCATCGAACGGTGCGTGCCGATGAGTTTGTCCGCGACGATGCCGCCGAGGACGGGAAGCAAATACGCGAGGCCGGTGTACCAGCCGTAGAGCGTGCTGGCGTCCTTGTCGGACCAACCCGGTCCGGGATTGAATCCCTTGGGAGCTCCATCCGGCGGGTCGTTCATGCCGCTGAGGGGGCTCGTCAAATACAACACCAAAAGCGCCCGCATGCCGTAGTAACTGAATCGCTCCCACATCTCAACGAGAAAGAGCAGGAAGAGGCCGATCGGGTGGCCGAGGAACGTGGCCGTTGATGGAAGGTTCGAAGCGGATGAAGGGAGAGGCGATGGTGTGGACATGCGTTGGCCCAGTGGTGACAGGCGGTGTGATCGCACCGCTCCCCCGAACTCCCTGAATCGCGGGTTCCTTCCCGAACGGAAAGGAGCCAGCGGAGAAGATATCGAGTCATGGCGGATTCCGCCACCAAAACGCCTCAATTCCCAAGAACGAACAGGCCAGTATCATCAATTGTCTGCGTCGGCCCAGGCCGCCGCGGGCACCACACGGAGTCACGATCATGAGCGTACGAACCAAAGCCTGCCGCCTCGCCGCCGTAGCGCTGCTCGCGCTGCCCGCACTCGCGGGACAGCCCAGCACTTCCGAACTCTCCAAACTCGAGCGGTTCTTCAAGATCCGCACGCCCGGGGCGGCGACCGTCGCGCCGGACGGCACGCTGTACGTCCGCGACTGGCCCGACGGCATCTTCCAGCTCTACCGCGTCGAGGGCGACGCCGCCAAGCCCGGAGCAAAGAACACCAAGCTCACCAACTACGCCGACGGGCTCGCGGGATACTCGCTGTCGCCCGACGGCAAGAAGATCATCCTGCTCCACGCGGTGGGCGGCAACGAGAACACGCAGGTCTCGCTGCTCGACCCCGCTGCCAACAACGGTGCGGGCAAGATCGTGACCGTCCTGAGCAACGCCAAGGTCCAGCACGGCGTCAACCTCTGGCTCGACGACTCCAACGGCTTTGTCTACACCGCCAACGACGAGAGCCCCAACGACTTCCACATCTACCGCTTCGACTTTGACAGCGATCCCTTCGACGGCACGCCCGGCAAGGCCACCAAGCTGCTCGCTAAGCCCGGTTCGTGGGCCGCGAGCGACATCACCAGCGACGGCACGCGGGTGCTGGTCGGCAACTACCGCTCGATCTCGGACTCCTCGATGTTCGAGCTCGACGCCAAGTCGGGCAACCTCACCGACCTCACGCCCAAGAGTTCCGAGTCCCCCACAGTCAGCGTGCAGGCGATCGGCTACATGCCCGGCGAGACTTCGATCCTCTACGGCTGCGATATCGAGGGTGGTCGGCCCAAGGTCTTCCTGCGTGACCTCAAAACCGGACAGGTCACCAAGCCGCTCAGCGAGCTCGAGTCGTTCGAGGTCGAGGACGCGAACCTGAACCAGGAGAAGACGCTGCTGGGCGTCGACGTGAACGAGGACGGCTACGGCACGCCGTTCCTGTACCGCCTGCCCGGCTTCGAGAAGGTCGCAATCCCCGCCATGGACAAGGGCATCGCGTCGATCGCGAGCATCCGCGGCAACCGCGTGGTCTACGGCATGAGCAACGCCCGTACGCCCGGCCTTGCTTTCCGCTTCGACGTCAGCGCCGATGGCAAGTCCACGACCGCGCCGCAGCAGATCACGTTCGCGGACGATCAGGGCATCGACCTGAACGCGTTCACCCTGCCCAAGCTCATCAAGTACAAGTCCTTCGACGGCACCGAGATCCCCGCGTTCGTCTTCCTGCCCGCCGATTACAAGGAAGGCACGCAGATCCCGTTCCTGATCAACTACCACGGCGGCCCCGAAGGCCAGAGCCGCCCGGGCTTCACGGCCCAGGTGCAATACCTGCTCAGCGAAGGCTTCGGCGTCATGTTCCCGAACGTCCGCGGCTCGACCGGCTACGGCCGCGCGTTCCACATGATGGATGATTACAAGAACCGCTGGAACAGCGTGAAGGACGGCGTGGACGCGGCGGAATGGCTGGTCGCCAACAAGTACACCAAGCCGGGCATGATCTCGACGTGGGGCGGCTCCTACGGCGGGTACATGTCGGTGGCGTGCGTGGTCGAGGACCAGATGCGGGTAGACGCCGGCAAGCGGTCGGAGCGGCTCTTTGGGGCCGGCATCAACATCGTCGGCGTGGTGAATCTCAAGACGTTCCTGGAGAAGACCGCTGGCTACCGGCGCAAGCTCCGCGAAGTCGAGTACGGCCCGCTGAGCGACCCCGAGTTCCTTGCCAGCGCCTCGCCGATGACCCACATCGACAAGATCAAGGTCCCGATGTTCATCGCCCACGGCTTCAACGACCCGCGTGTGCCGGTCGAGGAAGCGATGCAGCTCGCGATCGCGCTCAAGGACAAGGGCAACCAGCCGCAGGTGTTCATCGCGCCCGACGAAGGCCACGGCTTCCAGAAGCTCGACAACCGCCTCTACTTCGCGCAGCGCATGGTTGCGTTCCTGAAGCAGACCATCGCGAAGTAACTCTCGCGACGGGAGCGGGGCCAGATTGACGGGGGCGGGGCCCTCCAGGCCCCGCCGACTCTCCGCACCAGCAAACGAAAAGGCCCGCACACTGCTGTGCGGGCCTTTCTCATTTCCATGAAGCTCAGTCTCACTGACCGCGACGACGCCGAGCCAGCAGCAGCGCACCCATCCCACCCAGAGCCAGCGAACCGGGGGTCGGGATGCGGTACGAGAAGATCAGCATCTCGCCCGCGCCGTCGCCGCCTCGAAGCGGGTCGCTGTCGGCAGGATTGTTCCACCAGATCCACTTCGCAGAGGTGGTGATGCCGGGGACAACGCCCCAAGGTCCGACGCCGTTCGAAGCGCCGATGAAGGGAACTTCCCACAGGTTGCCCATGTCGGCGGTCTGCACGTGCCCGGCGATCTCGAGCGTGGTGGGATGCGGATCACCGTCGCCACGGTTCATGCCGGTCTTGTAGACCTCCCACGGGCCGACGCCGGTGTGGACGGCGTTCTCCTGGTTGGCCCATACCTCGGCGAGCAGACCCTGAGCGACCGAGTCGTCAGACCACGCGGCGATAAAGACGCGATCGCCGACGTTGATGTTGTACGTCTCGGGCAGCGACCAGTTGTACGTGCCAGGGTTACCGCCGGCGCCAATCTCGTTGCCGCCGTGGTACGAGAAAACGTTGCTCGTCGACGAGTACAACGCGTAGTGGTTGTCAGCGGTGATCTTCAGATACAGCGGGGCGGCGTTGGCAGCAGTCGCGGCACCAACGCAGGCAATGACGGCCATGGTGAAACGGTTCATCTCTCTCTCCTCTGGGTTCGTTTCGTGAAGACGGCAATGCCGCCGGGTCTCTCTCCCCGACAACCATGCCCGCGCCGGCGCGGATCACCACATGCTGACCACCCACCGACGCGGCATCGCGCCGGATACGGCGTTGCATGCCCGTTAACCGTCACAACCGCCACAATTTCACGACCGAGAGTCACCCGATTCACCGTCCAAACGCCGCCGAGACCATCGTGAGTCGGTCTATGCTTGCGACCCGAAAACCACCCGCCCGCGGGATCGGTAACCCCCCTGATTTGAACGGAGAAACGCCATGGAAACGACGCTCATCATCCTCAAGCCCGACGCCGTCCAGCGCGGGCTCACGGGCCAGATCATCAGCCGCTTCGAGAACAAGGGCCTGCAGGTCGTCGGCATGAAGCTCATGCAGATCAGCCAGCAGCTCGCCGCCACGCACTACGAGGCCCACCAGAGCAAGCCGTTCTATGCCGGTCTTGTCAAGTTCATGACCAGCAGCCCGGTCGTCGTCATGGCCCTCAAGGGCAACGGCGCCATCACCATCGCCCGCAACATGATGGGCGCCACCTTCGGCAGCAAGGCCAACCCCGGCACCATCCGCGGCGACTTCGGCGTCAGCAACTCCTTCAACCTCATCCACGGCAGCGACAGCCCCGAGGCCGCGGAGCGCGAGCTCAAGCTCTTCTTCGCCCCCGGCGAAGTCCTCACCTGGCCCCGCCACGGCGACCAGTGGATCTACGACATGTCCGGCGGCAAGATCGAGTGACGCCAGTAGGACCGGCTTCCAGCCGGTCCACACCACTCGAACCGGCTTCCAGCCGGTCAGTCCAAGAACACAGTGGGACCGGCCTCCGGCCGGTCTCATCTTTTTTGGTGTTGTACATCAAGAACCCGACACCACCCGGCCGCTCGTGACTCTTTGATGGTGTGTGCATGGATGCCGCCGCCGCCAGCTTGAACGCGACACCGGAGCCGACGACGGCGAAAGCGTCACATCAATCTCCACAGGCCTTCGGCGACGTCTACCGCGAGCACTACCAGGCGATCGCCGGCCTGATCTACCGCCGCACCGGTGACACCCATGTCACCGAAGACCTCACCGCCGACGTCTTCCTCGCCGCGTACAAGTCGATGGAGGACTACCGCGGCCAGGTCCCGCCAATCGTCTGGATCCGCCGCATCGCGAACAACCGCGTGAACCGCTGGGTGCGGCGCGAGATCGGTTTCCGCGGCATCCTCCGCCGCCTGCCTCTGCTCAGCGCGTTCGTCGCACCTGAAACGAACACCTCCGAACCCCGCTCGGCCGCGCTCAACGCGCTGCTGCGTCTTCCCATCGATCAACAGGAAGTGCTCTCAGCGCACTACCTCGAAGGTCTCTCGCTCGACGAAGTCGCGCTCATGCTCGCGATCTCGCCCGCAGCGGCCAAGTCCCGCCTCGCCCGCGCCCGGGATGCACTGCGCCGCGAACTCACGCACCAAGCAAAGGAGTCCCGCCCATGAATAATCACGACTCCCACACCGATCCGTCCGCCGCCGCCGACCCCGTCGATACCGCGCTCTCGGCTCTCGCCGCTCCGCGTTGGAGCAAGGAGGCCGACTGGCGCTCGTTTCAGGAGCGACTCATGAGCACTCGTTCGTTCGGTTGGAAGAAACTTGGCGTCCTCGCACTGCTCGCCTCGGGCTGCTTCGCCGCTGGCGCAGCGAGCGGCGTCGCGTGGGAACGCTTCACGTTCAGTGGTGTCTTCCGCGGCGCGAACGGCCAGACCGCCAACGTGCAGGGTGAAGCGATCCGCACCGGCGACGGCAAGTTCGAGATGAGGCTCCACTCCGACGGCAAGGCCGACATTTCGGGCGGTGGCACCATGGACATCACCATGCCCGACGGCGGCAAAGCCCAGATCGTCACCACGCCACTGAATCTCGCCGAGTCCAAGGAGGTCACGCTCCCCGACGGCCGCAAGGTCCGCGTGCCCAAGGACTTCACCGACGAGCAGATCAAGAAGATCCAGGTCTCACCAAAGTACAAGGGCAACTGAGACATCTTCCCTCGACGATCGGGGACGCCATTGCTCGCCCGCCCCACGGCGGGCTGTGGCGTTTGGGTCGCGACAGACTCCATCGCACGGCTGCTACTACCGCCCCACCGCTCCGTGATACAGGTACACGCCCAGCCCGAGCGTGAAGATCCCGCAGCCGTAGAGCGCGTGCTCGACCGACGCCGCCGCGACCGAGCGTGAGCGCTGATAGGTGTACGCGAAGAGCACGCCGCCCAACAGGGTCACACCGAGCGCGAACAGGTTCCAGAACACGACGTGCGCCCAACTGAACGCTACAGCGCTCAGCGCGATCATCGTCCAGCGCTGCCGCACCTCGCTCCACGCGCTGGGCATCAGCCTCGCATACCTGTGGAAGATGAACGCACGATACACCACATTCTGCGGCACCACGCTAAGCACCGGATATAGCATCATCACCGCCAGCCAGAGTCGCGTGCGTTCGAGCGGAAACGCGAAGAGCCGATCGGGCACGAAGAGCCACGTCAACGCCACGCCGACGAGAACGCCGACGGCGAACAGCCCGAGCACCCGCCCGATCTGCGTTCCGACGCCGCCCCAGTTCCACAACCGACGCCGATCGAACGACGCGTCCCTCACCAGCAGCGTCAGGCAGATCACCGCCGCCGACCACAGGAACAGAAAGATCCCGCTCCCCGGCGGGCGGAACGCGAGCATCAGCGGCAGCACCGCGAAGAGCGTCGCGCACTCCACCCACAGATACACCCTGTCGGACGCGCTCAAAGGCGGCGCATCGAGTGCAACAGGACACGGACCGGACACGGCAACGGCGGGTTGATCCACTCCACATTGTTCCCGATCCATCGCCGCCGGTTTCATCCGTTGTCCCCCGCATATCCTGTGGAAACCCCGCGTTCGGCCCCTTCTTTGGGCCCCTGCACGCGGCCCTTTCCTCGGAGCGATCCATGTCCAGCGCCGCCAACACTCCCGTCATCCTCGCCGCCAAACGCACCCCCATCGGCAAGTTCTTCGGCGGACTCTCAAAGGTTCCCTCGCCCGTCCTCGGGTCCTACGCATTGAAGGCCGCCATGGATGCACTCCCCGGCGGCAGCGCGGCACTCGCCGCCGCCATCGACGAAGCCATCTTCGGCTGCGTGCTGCAGGCCGGTGTCGGCCAGAACCCCGCCCGCCAGGTCGCGCTCAAGGCTTCGCTCCCCGACACCATCAGCGCCCAGACCATCAACAAGGTCTGCGGCTCGGGCCTGCAGGCCGTCATGCTCGCCGCCCAGTCCATCAAGGCCGGCGACAACCAGCTCGTCGCCGCTGGCGGCATCGAGAACATGACCGGCGCCCCCCACTTCGCCCGCGTCCGCGAGGGCGTGAAGTACGGCCCCGCCCAGATGGAAGACCACATGGCCTACGACGGCCTGCGCTGCGCGTTTGAGGCCTGCGCCATGGGCAACAGCGCCGATCACATCGCTCGCAAGTTCGAGATCAGCCGCGCCGAGCAGGACCGCTTTGCCGTGCAATCGCACCAGCGCGCCGCCGACGCCACCAAAAACGGCTTCTTCAAGAACGAACTCGTCGCCCTCACCGGCGAGCAGTGCCTCGACAAGAAGTCCCCGGGCGTCAACGCCGACGAGGGCATCCGGGCCGACACGACCATCGACGGCGTCGCCAAGCTCCGCCCCGCGTTTGATAAGGACGGCAGCGTCACCGCCGCCAATGCCAGCCAGATCTCCGACGGTGCGGCCGCCGTGATCGTCGCGAGCCTCGCTAAGGCCGAGCAGCTCGGCGCCAAGCCCATCGCCAAGATCCTCGCCTACCACACCAGCGGCGTCGCCCCCAAGGACATCTTCGCCGCTCCGATCGAAGGCATCGCCGGCGCCCTCGCCAAGGCCAAGCTCAGCGCCAAGGACATCGACCTGTTCGAGATCAACGAGGCGTTCGCGGCCCAGGTGCTCTGCAACCTCAAGGGCCTCAAGGCCGCGGGACACGAGATCCCCGAGAGCAAGCTCAACATCGCCGGCGGCGGCATCGCCCTGGGCCACCCCATCGGCGCCAGCGGCGCCCGCGTGCTGACCACCCTCATCCACCAGCTCCACCGCACCGGCGGCAAGCGCGGCGTCGCGGCCCTGTGCCTCGGCGGCGGCAACAGCGTCGCGATGGTTATTGAGGTGTGAGATTGACAGCTTGACGTGTGCAATACGCTGTGGCATACGCAAACAATGCGCGTGACGCAGGGGCTCAACACCGTGTGATCTAGAGGTCGCGCACGCGAAGCCGTGATCGTCTAGAACTCGGGTTCGCCGCATCGCTGCAAAGCCGTCGTGGAGTCGTTCCGAAACGGCACGCCGACCGCCGCCAACAGCTTCAAAGATGTTCCTCCCCGCCCTCGCGGACTCGGGCGAGCCGCCTCGCTTTGTGGGGATGGTCGGCGAGGTGACGGCCACTGGCAATCGAGAACAACACCCGTCGGCAGGTTCTCGGTCTTTCCAAAATCTCACCCTCGGCTGAAATTGCGGGAGGCACTCTCCCAATCACTCTCCACCGGGACTCTCCCGGTCGGACGGTGAGGAACACCGCCGCGGCACCAGAGATTTGGGAGGCTCCGCCATGTGCTTTGTCAAGGGTCTTGTTCGTTACGGTCTGATCGCGGGCCTGGTCGCCGGCGCCGGCGTGGTTGTTGCCGGCCCCGAGCGTGTCTCGGCACTGCTCACCCAGACCCGTGATTCCATCCACACGCAGCTCGACAAGTGCGTGAAGGACCCCGTCGCTCTGCGGGCCCAGCTCCGCAAGCTCGAGGGTCAGTACCCGGCCCGCATCGCCGAGGTCCGCGGCGATCTCGCCGAGCTCCGCACCCAGATCGGCCAGCTCAACCGCGATCGCGACGTCAACGGCAGGGCCATGGAGCTCGCCGCTGCCGACCTCGGGTCGCTCCAAGCCATGCTCGCCAAGGCTGAGAACCTCCGCGGCTCGACCAACGCGGTCCTCACGAGCAGCGAGGAGAACGCTCCGGTGTTCGCTGTCCGCTTCGCCGGTGAGACCCTCGGCCTCGATCAGGCTCACTCCAAGCTCAACGCCATCGAGCAGCACTCGGCGGCGTTCGCCCAGCGGGTGGCCGACATCGACCGCGACCTTGGCTATCTCGCTCAGCAGGAATCTCGTCTCGCGACGCTGCTGGATCAGCTCGAAACCGAGCAAGCCCAGTTCCAGAGCCAGCTCTGGCAGCTCGACCGCCAGGTCGATGCGATCGCCCGCAACGACCGCATGATCGACATGATGAGCAAGCGTCAGAACACGATCGACAAGCACAGCCGCTACCGGGCTGAGAGCCTCGATCAGGTCAACGTCCGCGTCGCCGACATCCGGGCTCGTCAGGAGGCCCAGCTCGAGTCGCTGTCGAAGACCACGACCGCGAACAACTACGAGAACCGCGCCCGCCTGGACCTCGACGGCCGCAACGCCCGCAACGCGTCGGCCCCGGCCCGCACCTTCACCCCCAAGAGCAAGACCCCGGTCATCGAGGTCAAGCCCGAGGACGTGAAGACCGAAGCCCCGAAGACCTCGGCCTCGGTGGAGCGCCCCGGCGTCCTGGCTTCAAAGCCTCAGTAAGTCTCCCATCCAAGTCAGGATGGCTCAAGCCCCCGGCAACGGGGGTTTTTCGTTTGCACCAGTAGGACCGGCCTGCGGCCGGTCGGCACGCGCCTGGATCGAATGCTTGTTCCCACCCTGGATCCCCAAAGACCGGCCGGAGGCCGGTCCTACTGGTGGAGCTCAATCGTCTCGATTCCACCAAGATCGGTCTCGGTTTGGTGGCATCCGGGGTCGAGTGCCGATAATCTCTTAGGTTGCCCGGCCGGGAAGCGGTGTTTCTACACCCACTCCCGGCGGGCCGAACTGTCCGCGGACAGGATGTCCGCAGACGAAGGCCATCGGGGCCACCAGCGGCGGAGGTGAACCACTCGTGCCATTCTTCGATCGACTCTTGGGATTGTTCAGCGTCGATATGGGTATCGACCTGGGAACCTGCAACACCCTTGTCGCCGTGCGCGGCCAGGGCATTGTGCTCAATGAACCTTCCGTGGTCGCCGTCATCAAGGGCACCAGCACCGTGCTTCACAACGGCGAAGCCGTCGGCTGGAAGGCCAAGGAGATGCTGGGCAAAACCCCAGGCGGCATCACCGCCGTCCGCCCGCTCAAGGACGGCGTCATCAGCGACTTTGAGATCACCGAGGCCATGCTCGGCTACTTCATCCGCAAGGTGAACGGCAAGAGCAAAATCTTCGGCCCCCGCGTCGTCATCTCGATTCCGTCGGGCATCACCGAGGTCGAGAAGCAGGCCGTCATCCAGTCGGCCGAGAATGCCGGCGCCCGCCGCATCTTCCTGATCGAAGAACCCCTCGCCGCGGCGATCGGTGCTGGTCTGCCTTTCACCGAGGCCACCGCGTCGATGATCGTGGACATCGGCGGCGGCACCACCGAAGTCGCGATTCTATCCCTTGGTGGTTTGGCGACATGCGAGTCAGTTCGCGTCGCCGGCGACGACATGGACGAGGCGATCATCGCCCACATGAAGCGCACGTACAACATGATGATCGGTGAGCAGACTTCGGAGCGGATCAAGATCGAAGTCGGCAGCGCGGCCCCCACCGGACCCGAGACCACGATGGAGGTCCGCGGCCGCGACATGATCAGCGGCCTGCCCCGCAAGACCGTCATCACCAGCGAAGAGATCCGCGAGGCTTTGCAGGAACCCGTCACCGCGATCATCGAGGCCGTCACTCGCACGCTCGAGAAGGCCGAGCCCGAACTCGCCGCCGATCTCGTGCTCAACGGCATCACCATGGCCGGCGGCGGGTCGCTGCTGCGTGGCCTGTGCCAGGTCGTGCAGAAAGCCACCGGCCTCGACACCCATCTCGCCGACGACCCGCTCACCTGCGTTGCCCGCGGCACCGCGGTCTACCTCGAGCACCTCGACGAGTGGAAGGACTCGCTGGAAGACAGCATGAAGCGCTAGTCGGCCTTCCCGCCCCCGAGCCGGAGGCTCGGACGCTCCAACGGATCAGAGATCGACACGGACATGTCGAGACTGCCGCACCAATCCACCGCCTCCCGACTGCTGCTGCCCGGCGTCGTGATCGTGCTCATCGTGCTGAGCCTCACGAAGCTCTCGTGGATCGAGTGGCTCAGTTCGGTCGCCAAGATCCCGACGGCGATTCTGACGCCGGGCAGCGCCGTGGTCTCGCTCGCGTCCGGCTGGGTGCTGCCGGCGAAACGCCCGATCGTCACGAGCGACCGCGAGCGGGCCCTGGTCGAGGAGCTCGAACACTGGAAGACCCTCTACCAGCGTGAGGAACGCAACAACGAAAAGCTCCGAAGACAAATGAGCGAGCTGCAACGCGGCAGCCTCATCAATCCGGAGAGCAACATCACACAGTTCGTGGCCCCGGTTGTCGGAATGTCGTCGGATCTTTCCAGCGGGCTGCTCCGGGTGCGAGCGGGCGAGAGCATCGGCGTCGTGCAAGGCACCGTGGCCGTCACGGACGGCGTCCAGATCGTGGGTCGCGTGACCAGCGTGAGCGGGCCGACATCTCTGATCCAACCGGTGACTCGAAAGGGCGGACCGAAAGTCGCCGGACGGGTCATGGTCGATGAACCCAACAACGTCGGCCTGAAATGCCTGCTCGAACCCATCGGGCTTCGCTTCCGAGGCGTCGTTGAAGCACCCGATGCGTCCTCGGCAAATGCTGCCACTCCGAAGCCCGAGCCGGGCCACACGGTGCGGCTCGACGACGACCGCTGGCCGGAGAGCGCCCAGCGATTCGTGCTCGGCAAGGTTGAGAGCGTCGAAGCCGACCCGGCGAATCCGCTCCGCACCATCGTCACCGTGATGCCGACAGTCGAAGTCGAACGCGTCAGCGAGGTCACCCTCCGCATCGCCAGCGACTCGGGCAAGGGGGCGACACCATGAATGTGATCGCCGTCCTCGTCGCCGGGTATGTCTGTTTTTCGATGGAGCTTGGGCTCCGCAAAGCCCTCGCGGTCGGGAGCGCCGGTATCGCGCCATCGTTTGTCTTCATCCTGTGCGTGCTCATTGCACTGAGTGCTCCGTCGTCGGTCGCAATGTGGACCTGCATGATCCTCGGGCTCCTCACCGACCTCACATGGCCCCACGAGATCGCCGGGGGCGTCAGCACCCGCGTCATCGTCGGCCCCTACGCGATTGCCTATCTCGTCGCCTGCCAGTTCGTACTGAGCATCCGAGGCAACATGTTCCGCCGAAACCCGCTCACGCTCGGGTTCCTCTGCTGCTTCGGGATGGCGATCGCACAAGTCGTCGTCGTCGCAATCTACACCTTCCGATCGGGCTATACACCAGAGATCGCGTGGGACCCGACCTCGCAGTTGCTCTCCCGACTTGGTGTTGCGTTGTACACGGGCCTCGTCGGCATCATCGTCGGCATCTTCGCGAGCCCTCTGACCGCCGCACTGGGCGTACACCAGCCGCCGCAACGGCGATTCACGCGGCCGATCTATTGATGCGTCTCAAAGTCCTGCCCCCGGCGTGCATCCGGCCAGCGCCGGCGTCGAAGAAATGATTCCCCATGCTGCTGCGCAAGAGCCCCGAAGAGATCGCCCGCCGTGCCAGTGTCTCGATCGACGCGGCGACGCTGCATGGGGCACAGGGCATTCTCGACGAAGTTCGATCCGGAGACGAGGCATCCCTGCGCCGCGTGGCCGAGAGTCTGGGAGACGTGAAGCCCGGTGAGCCGCTGGTGCTCGATCGTGCCGCGATCGCCAACGCCGCGGCCGGCGTGCCGCGCGAGCAGGTGGAACTGCTCGAACGCACCGCATCGCGTGTGCGAGCCTTTGCCCACGCGCAGCGAGACGCGTTGCGCCCGCTCGACATGACCGTCCCCGGCGGCCGCGCCGGTCACTTCATCGCGCCGATGGACGCTGCGGGGTGCTACGCCCCCGGAGGCCGGTACCCGCTCCCCTCCAGCGTCCTCATGACCGCCATCACGGCACGCGTCGCCGGCGTGCGAACCGTGGTTGTTGCGAGCCCCAAGCCCGCCCCGATCACCATCGCCGCCGCGCATGTCGCCGGCGCCGACATGCTGCTCGCCGTCGGCGGCGCCCAAGCCATCGGCGCAATGGCCTCTGGCATCGCATCAACAACACCCGCCATTCCCCGCTGCGATGTCATCGTCGGCCCCGGCAACCGCTGGGTCACAGCCGCGAAGAAGCTGGTTCAGGGCGAGGTCGCAATCGACATGCTCGCCGGCCCGTCCGAACTGCTCATCATCGCCGACGATTCCGCCGATCCCGCCACCGTCGCCGCAGACCTGCTCGCCCAGGCCGAGCACGATACCGACGCCGTCCCGACGCTCGTGACGATTTCAGAATCGCTCGCGACACGCGTGAGCGCTGAGCTGGAGAAGCAACTCGCAACCCTCCCCACCGCCGCTACGGCACGTGCCGCCCTCAGCAACGGCGGCGTGGTATTCGCCGCGTCGATCGACGACGCCATCACGATCGCCGACCGCGTCGCCCCCGAGCACCTGCAAGTCATGACCCGCGACGCACGAGGCGTCGCCGAGCGGCTCAATCACTACGGTGCCGTCTTCATCGGCCACCGTTCCGCCGAGATCTTCGGCGACTACGGCGTCGGCCCCAACCACGTCCTCCCCACGGCCGGCACCGCCCGCTTCAGCGCCGGCCTCTCCGTGTTCCACTTCCTCCGCATCCGGACGTGGTTGGAGATGAACGCTGACGCGAGTGAGGTCGCGCGTGCCGTGAACGATGCCGCGGCACTGGCGAGGCTCGAAGGTCTTGAGGCCCACGCCCGTGCGGCAGAGCAGCGCCTTCGCTAGCCCCCGTCGCGGTCACTTCGCGGCGAGCTGCACGAACTCGACGCGACCGGCGTACTCCACGATGCCATAGCGCTGACCGGCGCTCTCCAGAAGCGCGTACGCCTGATCGGTGTTGATCCATTCAACCCGAACGGTGGGCGATGCATCCGCCGCGAACAATTCTCGCCCGCTTCCACTCGTCACCACCTCGACACGCACTCTCGGGGTCGAGGTCGAGGACTCGACGCGAACGCGCGGCGTGTTGGCCGCCAGCGACGGAGGATCGGGCTGCCGGACCGCCGAGCCAACCGCTGAGCCTGCGTCACGTCGCTCACGTTCCGCGATCAACGCCTGCGGGGATGGGGTCGGCCGCCACACAATCGCGCTCACCCCGGCGAGCAACACCATGAAGGCGACGCCGGCAACCGCCCGAACACGCCGACGCCGCCGCACCCGCCGAACCTCGGCCAGCAACACCGGAAGCATCCGTTCTTTGGCACGATCGACGTCGCGAAGTGGCTCAGGCATCGCCCACCTCCCGGTCGAGGAGGCCCCGCAACCTCGCCATCGCACGCCGTGCCCGCCCGTAGAGCGAATCGGAGGTGCCGCCAAACACCGCGGCCAGGTCCTCAAACGACGCCGAAGCGTTGGCCCGCGCCCGCAGCAGCAACCGATCCTCCGGATCGAGCCGATCCAGCGCTCCCAGCAGGGCCACGATCGATTCGTCATCAGCGATCCCCCGGATCGCATCGACGCGCTCCGGCTTCGCCGCCCGGCGGGCTCTCACGGCGTCGGAGAGCTGACGCCGGATCAGATCGATCGCCGCCGAACGCGTCGCGGCCCGCAGCCACGCGACAAACGCCGCGTGGGTCTCGAGCCGGGGCATGGACCGAATGACGCGGAGCATGGTTTCCTGCACAACATCGAGACAGAACGCTTCATCACGCCCGGTGAGTTCGCGAGCCCAGGAGACGATCGTCGGGAACCAGTCGTTGTAGAACGCGACGAAGGCACGCTCGTCGCCGGGGGTGAGGCTCGGCGGCGGACGCTGGTCCTCAGACCGTGGAGAGGAACTTGGGTCGTGCACGCGATTCGAATCCTGTCCGGTCGAACATGTCCAACGACTGCGGGCTTGCCAAGTTCCTCACGGCTTCGGTTGCTGCCCAGCTCCGAGCTCGCTGATTGCCGTAGCAGCCGCGATCAAAGCGGCCTGTGCACGACTCACGCGATCTGGAGCTCCTCGAACCTGGACACCGAGTTGAGTTGGAGTAAATTCAAGCGCCGTCCCAACAACCACCGAGTCCCGCGATAGCGCCGTTGTCGCGATCGCGATCGCTTTGGCCTGGATCGACTCGGGTATCGGAACCAACACAGTTGTCGGCGACTGCGAGCCCTTTGAATCGAGTTTGGTCCGGGCTTCCTCGAGTTCGCGCTGAAGGCCTGCGATCTTCTGAGCCATCGCTTGCAGCCGCCCCGCGTCCTTCTTCGAGTTCTCGGCGACTCGGAAAGACTCGTCCAATTGTCGGACGATCGACTCAGCGACGCGATGGTCGTCTTCATTCGCCAGCACGAAGAGCAGGCCGCTCCCAGCATGATATCTGACAGTCGGCTTGATGTAAGGACCCGGCTTCGACTCGGCGCTGAGGGAGAGGCCTTCTTCGATTGCCCCGAGTGCCGCGGCACGCCTTGAGTCCGCGATTGCGACATCATCAGGCGTCGCAGCAACCGTCCATTCACGCAGGGAAAAGACACGCGTTGACATGCTGCTGCGAAGGCCTGCATCGACCGGATTGGATTCTCCCCGAATAACAAACACACCGACATCGCCGGAGCCGGAACTCGCTGAAAAATCAACCGAGACGGCTCCGCCGGTCAGCGGGCCAAACAGCAACCTCAACGCCGAGCTCGCGGCTACTCGACGCAGCCGCACAGCTTGCACAAGAGCTTGTTCACCTCGATCGACGTACACAACATTGAGCGGCATCGGCTTGATCGCCGCTTCGACAGCTTCTACATATTGCTTCACGGTGCCGCCTGGAAAGCTCAAGTCGTCGATAATCGCGACCTGAGATTCTCTGGGATCGGCCGCGATGACGGAACCGCTTGTCGCGGCGACCACCGCCGGCCGAGCTGCCGGCGGCTCGCTCGCTGCAATACTCTGTAGCGCAACGCCTGTCGTGGCAGCAGCAACAGCGAGCACAACACACAGCGGGAATGCAGTTCGGGCTGTCGAGAAGGCGTGACGATCGGGAAGCTGCGTATTCATGCCAGTGGTCTCCTGGAGTCCTGCGGATTGGTGTCGGTTTGACTTCACTCGTACCCGACGCAGCCGCCCCCCGCTTCCGGCGCACAATCTCACAGATTCGCGAAACAACAGGATGGCCGGCTAGACTCCTGACTTCCCAAGATACCCCAACCCATCCCCCCATGCACTACGACGCCCACCAACCCATCATCAACGACCTCGAGGCGCGGATCGTGACCATCCGCGACTCGCTTTAACTACGACTCCAAGATTGCCCGCCTCAAGGACCTCGAAGAGCAGATGAACGGCAACGGGTTCTGGGACAACCAGGACCGGGCCCGCAAGGTCGTGAACGAGGTCAAGGCTCTGAAGGCCATCACCGAAGGCCTCCGCACCGCCATCAAGGACTTCGACGACGCTCGGCTGGGCTACGAGATGTCCAAGGAAGCGGGCGACAAGGACCTCCTCGCCGAGGCCGACGCCCAGCTCTTCGCGCTCGTCGGCCGCATGGAGAAGATCGAGCGCCAATCGCTCCTCTCCGGCAAGCACGACGCCAAGAACTGCTTCGTCACCGTCGCCGCCGGCGTCGGCGGCACCGAGGCTCAGGACTGGACCGAGATGCTCTTCCGCATGTACGTCTTCTACTGCGAGAAGATGGGCTGGGAGCTCGAAGAAGTCGACAAGGGCTTCGGCGAAGTCGGGCTCGACTCGGTCACGCTCCACGTCAAGGGCCCTTTCGCCTTCGGCTACCTCTCTTGCGAACGCGGCACCCACCGCCTCGCCCGCGTCTCGCCCTTCAACGCCCAGGGCAAGCGCCAGACGTCCTTCGCCAGCGTCGAAGTCACGCCCGAGTTCGAGGAAGTCGACATCAAGATCCCCGACACCGATCTCGAGGTCACGCCCTTCGTCCGCGCCAGCGGCCCCGGCGGCCAGAACGTCAACAAGGTCGCCAGCGCCATCCGCGTGGTCCACAAACCGACCGGCATCATGATCGTGAGCAGCACGTATCGCGATCAGCCGCAGAACAAGAAGCAGTGCTTGGCGATCCTGCAGGCACGCCTCGAGCAGATGGCCGAAGAGCAGCGCGACAAAGAGATCGCGGCCGCCCAGGGCGGCGCGATGGACCGCGGCTGGGGCACCCAGATCCGCTCCTACGTCTTCTACGACAACCGCGTGAAGGACCACCGCACCGGCGTCGAGACCTCCGACTACGAGTCCGTGCTCCGCGGCGATATCGCCGACTTCATCGACGCGGAACTCAAGCGTCGCCGGGCTGAGAAAGAAGCCAAGAAGTAATCGCAAGCGTCGCCGATCCGTCGAGCTCGCACCAGACGCCGAGGCTGACGAGTCTTCGAGGAAGCCTCGGATGATTCGCAGCGTTGACGCTCGATCGTTCGAACGTCGGGATGCCTCACTTCCATTCGATCCGAGGCTTCGTCGCCAAGCCTCCTCAGCCTCGGCGTCTTTGTGACGCATCGGGCACGCGTTTCTTCATTCCGACGCGATCAAAAACAACGCGACCCCCGATGCATCGGGGGTCGCGTCATAATGGACAACGTGTCTCGATCCGATGCCAGGCTCAGCGACGAGCCAGCAGATCGCGGATCTCGGTGAGCAGCTTCTGATCCGGCGTCGGTCCGGCCGGCGCGGCCGCGGGCTTCTCGGCCTCGAAGCGCTTGCGGGCCGTGTTGAAGGCCTTCACCACCAGGAAGATGCAGAACGCGAGAATGATGAAGTTGATCGTGACGGTGACAAACGAGCCGTAGGCGAGCACCGGGCCATAGCCACGGGCCGCGTCGAGCGAAAGATTCGGATTGATCTTGAGCTGCTCGGCCACCGTCCCACCGAGCGGGATGAAGCGGTTGTTGAAATCGACGTTCCCGGCCATGCCGACGACCGGCATGATGATGTCCTTGATGAGCGAGTTGACGATGCCGCCGAACGCGCCGCCGATGATCACACCGACCGCCAGGTCGAGCATGTTGCCCTTGAGCGCGAACTCCCGAAACTCCTTGACAAAGCCCATTGCAGATTCCCTTTCGTGTAGGCCGCGGGTCAATAGCCTGGCGTCGACAGCCTGACAGACGCCGCCGCGGAATTGGGGGCGAGTATAACCCCGGGCAGACGTGACACAAGGGAAAAGTTCCGAGGTCGGGTCAAGGAGCCAGCGACGCCGCTAGAGCCGGTTCGGGGCGCCGCATCCCGGGCACTTTGTGCGCGTCGCCTGGGCAAGCACGCCGCAATACGCACACGCGGTCGCCGCCATTGATCCGGGACCGTCGCCGCTCGAGACTGCCGTTGTGCGTCGCTGAACGACCGAGGGCTTCCGCCCCCGCAAAATGCCGACAATACCACCACCGATGACGAGCGTGCCCACGACTGCCATGAGCAGTGGGACGATCACGAAGAAGCCGGACGCAGACCCCGAGGCGAACCGCGACATCCCGATCGTCATTGTCAGCCACAGCACCAAGAACGCGGACAGCACGACCGCGCCGAACACGCGTCCCGTCGACGTTGCCGGTCGGACCGGCCCCTTGGCGTCGTCGCAATCGGATATCCCCGGCTCGATCATGCGTCGCCTCCCGGATCGGATCGCACCACGACCTCGATAGTGTACTGGGAGTCCGCACGGTCTCATTGCGACGACCGGCGTGCCAGGGCACTCCGACGGACAGAATCCAAACTGAAGGGTTGATTCGCGGGAAACCGTCGGGTCGGCGCTCGGCACAGACCCAGATCGAAAAGGCCGGGGTGGGATTCGAACCCACGAAGCTTGCGCAACGGATTTGCAATCCGCTCCATTTGTCCACTCTGGCACCCGGCCGTTGAGCGGAAGAGGAGCATAGCACGCCGCCCGAAACCGGGACGCCCTTGGGCGAGCGGACATCCGCTCGCAAGAAACCGAATTCGGGCTTACCGGCGCGATTGGATCGCCTTCCGGCTCTTCTGCCCCGCTCTCCCCCGGGCTAGCCTTTCGCCGATGTTCATGTCCATGAACCCTTTGCAGCGCCTCGGGCTTGCTCTCGCCTTTGTCGCCGCCGCGTACACCGCAGCGCAGGACGCGACCCCGAAGCGTGACACCGACGCTGCGTATCCCACGGCGCCGACGAGCGACGGCACCACCAAGAGCCCCGCGGGCGACAACAAGGACCCGGCAACGTCGATCCCGGGTTTGACCAGCGAGACGTTCACCGTGCCGCCGGGGCGCTACTACCCCGAGGGCACGTTCCTCGTCCGGCGCACCGGAACACTGCGGAGCCTGAAGACCGGTGAGGTGCTCTTCATTCCGGACAAGCCGACGCACCGCGATTCGCGCCGCAGGGGCGAGCGGCCGATGATGCTGCTGCCGTGCCAGACACTTGCGGCGATGCAGTCGAGCGTCAACGGCGCCATCGATCCCCTGCAGGCCCGCGTCGAGGTTTCAGGACAGTTGTTTGTCTACCGCGATCGCCAGCAGTTGCTGCCGACGGTGTTCTCGTCGCTGCCGATGGCACCCGATGCCAAGGCCACCAAGCCCAAGCCGGCCGACGACGACGCTGCGACCGCCGTGCAGCCGACCGATGACCCCGAAGTTTCGGACATGATCACATCGCTTGAGAATCGTCGCGGGGAAACGGCCGCGCTGCCACGAACCGGGGGCGGAAAGGAACACGACGAGAAATCCGCGAAATCGCTGGTGCCCGAAGGGACCCTGATCACCGACCGCCGCGGCCGGCTGACCCGGGTGAAGGACAAACTCGCTGTCGCATTCGACGGCGACGCCAACACCAAGTCCGATCCTTCGATGATCGTGATCCCTTCAAGGGCGCTGGAGCGTCTGGAAGCCAGCCTCGGTCCCACGACCGACGGCGTTGTGGTCGTTGTGACAGGCCGCGTCTTTGCGTACCGCAATCAGAACTACATCCTGCCGCTGCTGGCGCAGATAGAAGCCGACGGCCAGCTCAAGCCGATGCAGTAACCCCGCGCCGCGACGCGGCCGCACGCAACGAGACAGGGAGAGGGGCCATGGTGATCCGAATGGTCTTTGAAGTCGGAACGGCATCGCTGTTTGCGGCCGATCGGTCCTCCATCTCCCGAGGCTTTTTTCTCCTCATGCTGATCGCGGTCGCAACGGTCGCGATCGTGACCTTGGCGGTACTCGTGCTTCAGTCGCGCCGCCGGGCGCATCTGCGGAACTTGGCGGCAGACACGAAACGTCGGCGCAGCGAAGACCCGTGGAAGGTCAGCGCCGAACGGACCGAGGCCCCGAGCGCTGACGAGCTGTATCGCGCCAGCGGCTTTGACAAGGACGACACCCGTATCGAGGACTCCCCCCGCGATCCTGACGCACCGAACGATCCGGACCAGCCTCGCACCCGTTAGACCTCTTTACGCAGGACCAAGTTTCCCTTCCCGCCCGATTTCTCTTGATCGCGGCCCCGTGTCCTTCTGTGTCTGCAGGCGAAGAATCAACCCATGTCGAATCCGACTCGCCCGATCTCGGCCCTGATTACCGGCGGCACACGCCGCGTGGGACTGGCCATCGCGCGAGCGTTCGCGGAACACTGCCATGGCTCGCACCTGATTCTGACGACTCGGGAAATCGGACCGGACGCTTCGGCCGCGAAGCGAGAGCTGGAAGGCCTCGGCGCGACCGTCGCTATCGAACGGCTCGACACCGGCGATCTCACGGCGGTTGAGGCGTTCGCTCAGGGACTGCAGCGTTCGCGAGAATCCCTCGACGCACTTGTGCTCAATGCTTCAAGCTACGACGAGACCACGCTGGAGCACCTGCGGGCCGCGGACCTTGACCGCCACATGCGAGTGAACGCGTTCGGTCCCGTGCTGCTCGCTCGCAGTCTCGCAGCCCTGCTCGCGAAGACGTCGCTTCCGCACGGCGGCGGCATCGTCGCGATGGCGGACATGCACGTGCTGGGTCGCCCACGCAAGAACCTGCTCGCGTACTCGATGTCCAAGGCCGCTCTTGTCGAGGCCGTCCGAACGCTCGCCCGCGAGCTCGCCCCCCGGGTACGGGTGAACGCCGTCGCCCCGGGTGTGATCGAGTGGCCAAAGACTGGCCCCGATGCGAATCCGGCCTTTCAGGAGGCTTACCTGAAACGCGTCCCACTGGAACGGGCGGGGACCGGTGCCGACGCCGGGGAGGTCGTCCGCTGGCTTGCACTCGACGCGGCGTACACCACGGGCGAGATCATCCGCGTCGACGGCGGGCGTTGGCTCGCCTGATCTCTCGAATTCACTCCGTCGCATCCTGCCTCGACTACCCTCCCGCACTTCTTTCGGCACCAGCTCTGCACGTGTACCAGTTCCTCCTCACCCATCGCTACCTCACCAGCAAGGTCATGCCGCTCCTCGCGGCGTTGGCGGTCGCGCTCTGCACCGCGATGGTCATCATCGTCTGGTCGGTCATGGGCGGGTTCCTGGTGATGCTCATCAACTCGGGCCGCACGCTCGTCGGCGATGTCACCGTGTCGTGGCCGATCACCGGCTTTGCCCACTACGAGGAACTCATCAAGCGGCTCGAGGCCGATCCCGACGTCGCCGCCGCGACGCCGACGATCGAGACGTACGGCCTGATCGGCCTGCCCGACGGCCGCACCGAGACGGTGATGATCAAGGGCGTCGACGGCCCGTCGTACACCGAGGTCACCGACTTCGCAAGCACGCTTCATTGGAAGCCCATCGATAAGCCGCACGCTAAAGACACCTTTTCCGAAGACCCGCGTCTGGCCAACCACACCCTCTGGAACTTTGTCTTCGAAGGCGGCAAGCGTCTGGTCCGGTTCGAAAAGCCCGAGCGGGGCAATGTCGCCGCCGAAAAACCCGGCGCTGTCCTTGGCATCTCGGTCAGCGGCTTCAACATCCGCGAGCAATGGGGCTTCTACCCCGGACAGGCCCGCGCCCGCCAGCCCGACGGCACGGTGAAGCCCGTCCAGACCATCCTCCCCGTCGACGGGAACGTCACCATCAACGTCCTGCCAATGGACAGCAAGGGCCGGGCCGTTGACATGGTGGCCCGCTCGTTCCCGGTCGCCAACGAGTTTCACAGCGGGCTGTACGAGATCGACCACAAGACGGTGTTCGTGCCGCTCGCATCGCTGCAGGACATGCTCAAGATGAACCGCGCCACCAAAGTGGCGACCGGCAGCGGCGTGGCGATCAACGAGAAGGGTGAAGAGGTCTTCACGGCCCCCACTGTCATCGGTGAAGATCCCGCCCGCGTCACCAACGTCCTCGTCCGCGGCAAGACCCAATCGTTCGAATCCGCCGCCGCCGACAAACTCGCGGACAAAGTCGGCGTGATTTATCGCCAGTTCGCCAAGGATTTCGAGGGTCAGGTTCCGCCGTCGACGTCCATACGCATCCTGACGTGGGAAGATCAAAACCGCACGATGATCAACGCGGTCCGCAAAGAAACAGCGCTGGTCCTGTTCATCTTCTCGTTTGTCTCCATGACCGCGGTCTTCCTGGTGCTCGCGATCTTCTGGGCCATGGTGAGCGAGAAGACGAAGGACATCGGCATCCTCCGCGCCATCGGCGCCAGTCGCACCGGCGTCGCTGGAACCTGGCTGCTGTACGGCGCTGCGATCGGCCTGCTCGGCGCGGTCGTCGGCTTCGGCATCGCCTATGGGGTGGTCACCAACATCAACGCCATCCACGAGTGGCTCGGCGAGAAACTCGGCCTCTACATCTGGGATCCCAAGGTCTACTACTTCTCCCGTATTCCCAGCGATCTCAACGCCACCCACGTCACCATCGTGCTCGCCGGCGGCGTGCTGGCGAGCTGCGTCGGTGCGCTCTGGCCCGCACTTCGCGCCGCTCGCATGAGCCCGGTCCGCGCTCTTCGGTTCGAGTAGATATGACCGCCGCCACGACCAACCCCGCCGTCCTCCGCGCGACCAACGTCCGCAAGACGTATCAGTTGGGCCGCCTGCGCGTGCCGGTCTTGCGGGGCGTGAACATCGATGTCCGCCGCGGCGAGTTCGTGGCGATCCTCGGTGCATCAGGCTCGGGCAAGTCGACGCTGCTGCATCTGCTCGGCGGGCTCGACGCCGCGGACAAGGCGACGACCGACACGGGCCCCGCCTCCATCGAGTTCGACGGCAACGACCTCATCAGGCTCTCCACCGGCCGCCTCGACGAGTATCGCCGCCGCCGGGTTGGATTCGTCTTCCAGTTCTACCACTTGCTCCCCGAGTTGACCGTCCTGCAGAACGTCACCATTGCCGCCATGACCGCGATGGGCAAACTCGAGTACTGGTCCAAGCGAGGCGAAGTCCGCGCTCACGCCTCGGCCCTGCTCGAACGCGTCGGCCTCGGACACCGCCTGCTGCACCGCCCCGCGGAACTCTCCGGCGGCGAACGCCAACGCGTCGCCATCGCCCGCGCCCTGGTCAACAAGCCCGACCTGCTCCTCGCCGACGAGCCCACTGGCAACCTCGACCGCGTCACCGGAGCCTCGATCCTCGACCTCTTCACCGACCTGCACAAGGCCGGCCAGACCATCGTCGTCGTCACCCACGACGAGGCCACCGCGGCCCGCGCCGACCGCGTCGTCCGCCTCGTGGACGGCTCTGTCCAGCCCAGCTGAAGCGAGCCAAACCGGGGGGGATAGGGGACACGGCAACTCGGCGGCCGAACGCGCAAAGAGGTCGTTCAGCATCTGTCAGCTTCGGAGTGCCGGGCTACCCTTGCTGCTGATGCTAGCGGTTGCAAACCGCTACACTGATCCCGACGTAGGCCCTTCGAGACTGCTCTGGCCGCATGCCCAAGACAGCCGATCCCATCTCTGCTCCCCAAGCCCACCCCGGAGACGCGACGCGTTCACCGGTGGGTGAGTCGATGCCGTTGCACGGCTACGAGAAGCGAAACGTCACGATCCCCGGCGCGTCGGGGCCTGTTCCCGCGACGGTGATTGACGTCGGTTCCGGACCAACCTTCGTGTTCCTGCACGGCCTCGTGGGACTCAACGACCACTGGGAGGATGTCGTCAAGCGATTCTCGGCCGGCGCTCGCTGCGTCATGCTTGAGATTCCGCTGCTCGACCTCAAAGGCGACGACTGTTCGATTCAAGGCGTCACCGCGCTGACGGCTCGCTTCCTGGACTCTTATTTCGCGGGTACCGGCGTGCTGCCCGTTGGGGTCGTCGGAAACTCCTTCGGAGGTCACGTCGCACTTCGCCTCGCGATCGAGCGGCCCGATCTGGTGCGCACGCTCGTCCTGGCGGGCGCATCGGGACTCATCGAGAAGTCGATGGTCGCGGATATCCAGATTCGTCCCAGCCGCGAGTGGCTGAGCCGCAAGATCGGCGAGCTGTTCCATGACAAAAAGTTCATGCGGGACAGCGATCTGGAGCGGGCGCACGCGGCACTGACTTCGCGGAGCGGCGCACGGGCGATGGTGAAGCTCAGCCGTTCGGCTCGGCGCAATCACCTGGGCAGCAAGCTGTCTCAGATCAAGGCACCGACGCTGCTCATCTGGGGGCGTGAGGACATCGTGACGCCGCCCGAAGCTGCGGAAGGCTTCAAGAAATCGATCCCGAACTCCACGCTCGTGTGGTTCGACCGCTGCGGCCACGCCCCGATGATTGAATGCCCCGAGCAGTTCGCTGACGCGATGACGCATTTCGCGGCTGGCGTCACCAAGCCCTGAACATCGGCGAACCAGCATGGGCACGGGAAGCACACAGAACACGATTCAGTTGCAGCCGAACCTGCCTCCGGGGCCTTCACGATTCTCAGGCTCGGGCTCGTGGACCGCGCTCGTGGGCTACGGCCTCCAGAAATACGTCGCGGGCCGGGCCAAACGACTGGCCGACACGGGCTCGTGGAAACGCAACTCGGCGAAGATCCAGATCGACACGCTGCGCTCGCTGCTGAGCCGGGCTTCGGCCACCAAGTTCGGGCGTGAGCACGACTTTGCCGCCATCGCCCGCTGCTCCGACCTCGAGATCATCAACGCGTATCGCAAGGCGTTGCCCGTCCGCGACTGGTACGCCTTCAAGGACGACATCGTCCGGATGCGCGAGGGCGGCGAACCCGACATCCTCTGGCCGGGGCTCGTGCAGGACTTCGCTCAGACCAGCGGCACCACCGCGGGCGACAAGTTCATCCCCGTCAGCCAGGCGATGATGAAGTCCAACTTCCGCGCCTCGCTCGACATCTTCGCCAACCTGATCAACCAGGGCGTCAGCATCACGCGTCTGCTCTCCGGCCGCTGCCTTTTCCTCGGCGGGTCGTCGAACCTCGATACCAGCGAGAAGGGCATCCGTACCGGCGACCTCTCCGGTATCGTTACGCCGCTGATCAAGTGGCCGATCTCGACGATCTACCTGCCCGGCCCTGAGGTCGCGCTCATGAGCCACTGGCCCAGCAAGATCGAGGCAATGGCCAGGCGCTGCATCAACGAGGATGTCCGCATGATCAGCGGCATGCCTTCGTGGGGCATGGTGCTCGCCGAGCGTCTGATCGCTCTTGCCAACGAACGCGGCATCACCAGCCGCATCCCGGGCGAAGACGGCGTCAAGATCACCACGCTGCGACAGGTTTGGCCCAATCTGTCCGTGTTCGTGCACGGCGGGGTGCGCTACCAGCCCTTCGACCCCCGCGTGCGTCAGATCTATTCCGGCGCGCCCGACGGCGCCGACATTCCGACGCGTTTCGAGCTGTATCCGGCCAGCGAGGCGTTCATCGCGATGCAGGACGCGGCAAACCCCAAGAACGCCAAGGCGGGAACGACGCACCCGTCGCTGCGCCTCAACGTCGATCTCGACAACTTCTTCGAGTTCGTGCCGCTCGAACGCATCAACGACCCCAACCCCGAGGCGTTCACCGCCGACCGCGTGCAGAAGGGCGTGCGCTACTGCGTCATTCTCACCACCTGCGCCGGATTGTGGCGGTACAACATCGGCGATGTGGTGGAGTTCGACTCCGCCTGCGACACGCTCGACGGCTCACGTGGCAGCGATGTCGCCCCCGGCCCCGCTCGCATCCGGATCGTCGGCCGTCACCGCCACTTCGTGAATGCCTTCGGCGAGAACCTCATCGTCGAGCACATCGAAAACGCCGTCGCCAAGGCCGCCGCGACCGCGGGGCTGCTCGTCGGCGAGTTCACCGCCGCCCCGGTCTACCCCGGAACCGACGCCTCGGGCTCGCCTCGTCGAGCCGGGCTGGAACTCGCCATCGAGATCGAGAACAAACCCGCCGACGACACCGTGCTCAGCCGCTTCCGAGACGCCTTTGACGCCGCCCTCAAGGAACAGAATGTTGACTACACCACCAAGCGGACCGACGGCGTAGGCATGGCCCCCCCCACCGTGACCCCGCTCCGCCCCGGCGCGTTCCACCGCTGGCTCGACTCCAAGGGCAAGCTGGGCGGCCAGCACAAGTGCCCCCGCTGCGCCAACAGCCGCGACACCTTGGAGCAAATCGTCCGCTCCAACCAGGCTTGAGACATCCCTATCGATGAGCTACGCAGTCCGCGTCGCGTTCGACATGCGGAGCCGATCGAGATCGAGCCACCCGCCGCCGAAGACAGCGACGAGCACGCACGGCAGCAGGATCACCGAGTTCTCGAAGACCTTGCACCAGCCCATCACGCCCTTGGGGCAGATGAGCGTGAGGTTTCCAAAGCAGCCGCAGGTGAGGCTCATGTTCCGCAGAAGCACCGAGATCACCGCCGCCGTGAAGCCGACCAGGAGCAGCGTCAGCACCGTCGCCGCGGCGCGGGTCCAGACGCCGATCAGCACCAACACCGCACACAGCACCTCGAGCCACGGGATCACGCCGGTCGCGAGGTGCACAAGATGCTCGGGAAGGATCTTGAACGAGTTGATCGCCAGCGAGAACTTCTGAGGGCCCGCACCGGGCGCGAAGAGCTTCTGCCACGCGGCAAAGAGAAACAGCGCCGCGATCGCCACGCGGCACACGAACAAGGCGGTGTGGCGGAGGCGGTTCACTTCGCACCTCCAGCGCTGGCCTTGCCCGCCGCGGTCTCGATCGGGTATCCAAGTTCCTTCCACTCGGGATAGCCCTTTTCGATGATGTGAACCTGCTTGAAGCCCGCCTGCTGCAGCAGGATCGCGACGTTCTTGGAAGCGTCGCAGTCGCCCCCGCCGCAGTAGATCACCACCGGCTGACTTGCGTCGAGCGCCTTCATCGCCTCATCCGCGGCGGGAGTCCCGAACATCGTCGAGTTCAAGAGGTACGCCTGTGGGATGTGCCCGGCGTCATATTCGGGCTGAATGCGTGCGTCGAGAAAGATCACGCCCATGTCAAACAACGTCTTGGCTGCCCTGGAATCGATCATCAGACCAAGCGTCGCGGCAGTCGGGGTATTCGATGCCGGCGTCGTGGCTTCCGAAGGAGCCACCGCCTTCGCTTCAGCGGGCAAGGACTGCGCTGCGTGAGGACGCTCGGGCTCGCGAGCCGGGGGCTGCCCAGCGACCGGCGCGTTGTCTTTCAGCGTGATCACCGTCGGGCGGAGCCACGAATCCGCCGCGCCGATGATGCAGCCAAGCCCGATGATCGCCAGCGATCTCTGGACCAAAACCAGCGGCATGTCGCCCTCCGATTCCTTCGGATGTCCCGCGACCCCAATCGATCAGCGGACGACGAGATAGACGCCCATCTTGATCGTCTCTTCGCCGGGCATGTCCGTAAGCACCTCACAGTCGATCACACTGCGGAAACCGTCATTCGGCGCCTTGCCCTCGATGGCAATGGTGTACTCAGCCGGGTTCACCGAACCCTTCCCGACCGGCTTGATGTCGAACTTCAGCTCGGGGTCGGCGCGGCCCGGGGAAGCGACCTGCTTGATGCCCTTGATCTTGAACGGCTTGCCGCTGCGGCTGGAGATCGTGGCGGTGTTGCTGAACTGGGCCTCTCGGGCGACCAAGCCCATGCTGACCCGCAAAGGACGCACGTCCAGATCGCCAAGCACCTCGCCCATGACCGGAAGTTTGATCTCCTTCTCGCGGGCATCGTTGGTGGTGATGATGACGTTGCGCTGGAAGCGTTCGATCTTCTTGGCGGACGGATAGACGAGCTTCACGTTCACCCGCCGCATCTTCTCGCCGTTGATCTCGACCGGCTCGGGCGTTCCGATGACGGCCTTGATCTCCTCGCCCGTGCCGTCGAATGTCACGCCGGTCACCTCAAAGTTCTCGAGGCGGCCGGTGAGGTTGAGCTCCATGGACTTGGTCTCGCCCTTGGCGATCTGCCCGAAGGCGACCAATCGCGCCGGCTCCACGTTGACAATCGCCATCAGATCGGCCTCGAGCGTCAGCGAAGTCGTCGGCGACGTCGGGTCGTTGCTCACAACCGTAACACGCTGCTGCACCTTGCCCGCGGCCTTGCCCTTGGGATCAAAGACCACCTTGATCTCGCCCTCTTCACCCGGGGCGTACTCGGACTTCTGCAGGGCGGGGACGGTGCAATGGCACGAACCGGTCGCGCTGGTGATGACCAGATTTGCATCGCCGGTGTTCTTGAACTTGAAGACGTGCTCGACTGGCTTGTCGCAGAGGATCTTCCCAAAGTCGAATGACTTCGCGGTCGGCGTGAAGCGGCCGGAGGGCCCGACGGGCTTCGGAGCCTCGGGAGCGACCTGGTTCGGGCGTGGCGGCAACGGATCACCGCTCGGCGCGTTCTGCGGGGCGGTCTGCGCGGAAGCGGCCGCAGCCAGTGCCGCACCAGCCACAAAGACGATCAGAGCGGGATTGCGAAGCTGAGCCATAGCCGAGGTCCCTCGTTGAGTGTCGGAAGTTTCTGCCAACGGACGCGTCGGCCATAGAGCGCCGACGCGGGTCGATCGGTTCGACGGTCTCCCGAGTTTATCACGAACATGCCGATCACGCGACTTGTTCGTATTCTGGAAGGAATCTACCGCTTCGGGGGAGCCACGCCGAAGGCCCGAATCGCCGTGTCCAGCCGACCCAGGGCGTGGGCGTAGGCCGCGATCCGCATCGGGCAGTTCTTCTGCTTCGAGAGTGCGTGCACTCCTCGGAACTCCCGGACCATGATCTCCTGAAGCCGCGTGTGGACCTCTTCGAGCGTCCAAGCGAACCCGGCCCGGTTCTGGGTCCACTCAAAGTACGACACCGTGACGCCGCCGGCGTTGGCGAGGATGTCCGGAATGACCAAGATGTTCTTCTGCTGCAGGATCGCGTCGGCGTCTGATGCGACCGGGCCGTTGGCAAGTTCCAAGATCACCTTCGCCCGTACGTTGGACGCGTTCTTGGTGGTGATCACGTCCTCGATCGCCGCGGGAACAAGCAGGTCCACATCGAGCTCGAGAAGTTCCGCGTTGCTGATCAGCTTGCCGCTCGGGAGCGCACCGGTCCTGTTCTTGTGCTCGATGGCTGCCGGTACGTCGATCCCGGCGTCGTTCGCGATTGCTCCGCGCGAGTCGCCGATCGCGACGACCTTGTAACCGACGTCATGGACGAACCTGGCGAAGTGCTGACCCGCGTTGCCGAAGCCGTGGATCGCGACCTTGATCGCTTTGGCCTTGGGATCCCAGCCCAGTGTCTTCTCAAGATCGCGAAGGATGTAGAACCCGCCGCGAGCGGTGGCGTCGTCGCGGCCGAGTGAACCGCCGACGGCGACGGGCTTGCCCGTGATCACGCCGGGCTCAATCGAGCCCGTGAACTTGTTGTACTCGTCCATCATCCACGCCATGATGAGGGCGTTGGTGTTGACGTCGGGCGCGGGCACGTCGGTCGCCGGACCGACGTTTTTGGCGATGGCCCGCATGTAGGCGCGGCTGAGGCGTTCCAGTTCACCCTGGCTGAGCTTCTTGGGATCAACGATCACGCCGCCCTTGCCGCCGCCGAAGGGAATGCCGACGACGGCGCACTTGCAGGCCATCCAGAACGCGAGCGCCTTCACCTCGGGAATCGAGACGTCCTGGTGGAACCGGATGCCGCCTTTGGCGGGCCCGCGGCTGTCGTCGTATGCGCAGCGGTAGCCGGTAAAGACCCGCAGCGTGCCGTCATCCATACGGACGGGCAGGCTGACTTCGAGGAACTGCTTGGGTTGGGAAAGCCGGGCGAGAGTCTCCGGGTGAACCGTGACGATCTCGGCCGCGGCACGCATGCGGGCAAGAGCTCCGCTGAAGACATCGTTGTTCATGCCCCATGCTATCAAGTCGGTCCCAAACGCTGGAATTCGGGAACGGTGCTAGCATCTTAGTTCGGCCACGCCGTCCTGCGCGCGTTCGCGTGGCCAAACGAGGCTGAACGACATCGTGTCCGTTCGGCTTCGATGCGTCTGACACTGATTTCTGCCCGCCACTCGCGCTAGCCCAAAGCCAAGCTGCTCTCAACGCCCAAGCTCGCGTAAATCTCTTTGGTCGCGGTCGAGCGGTTCAGGGTGTACAGGTGCAGCCCCGCAACGCGGTGGTCGAGCAGGTCGCGGCATTGCTCTGTGGCCCAGTGCACGCCCACGCGCCGAGCCGCGGCCTCATCACCGTTGGTGCGGTTCATGGCCCGCAGCAACGGCGCCGGGTAGCGAGCGCCCAGGGCCAGTTCGGCCATCCGCTTCATGCCCGACAGCGATGTGATCGGCATAATGCCAGCGACGATCGGGATCGTGATGCCGGCGAGTGCGCAGCGATCGCGATAGTCGTAGAAATCGTGGTTGTCGAAGAAGAGCTGGGTGACGATGAAGTCCGCACCCTCGTCGACCTTCGCCCTCATGCGATCGATCTCGGCCACGCGGTTGGGTGTGTCGGGATGGCCCTCAGGGAACCCTGCGACCGCGATCGCGAAGCCGCGGGGGTTTGGATGGCGGCCCGAGGCGTTGAACTTCTTGATCGCTCGGACCAGATCGGCCGCGTACTTGAAGTGCTTGTACGGATCCTCGCCGGTCCAGTTCTTCGGGGCGTCGCCTCGCAAGGCGAGGATCTTGGTGATCCCAGCCTCGGCGTACTTCTGCAGGATCGCGTCGATCTGCGCCTCGTCGTGGCCGACGCAGGTCAGGTGCGGCATCGGGTTGAGTGCCGTCTGCGAGTTGAGCCGCACCACGAGTTGGTGCGTCAGGTCGCGCGTCGAGCCGCCGGCGCCGTAGGTGACGCTGACGAACGTCGGATGCAGCTTCTCGAGATCGGCGATGTGCTTGAAGAGTTCTTCAGCGCCCTCGGGGGTCTTGGGCGGGAAGAACTCGAACGAGAACGTGCTCTTGCCCTTGGCGAAGAGGTCGCGGATGTCGGTGGTCGTGGATGGTGCGGGCGTCATGCGAGAAGTCCGGGGTGCTCCGGGAGATGCTCCGTCCGTGGAGGTTTCTGGAAAGACGCCGGCGGGTTCTCACCCACCGGCGTTGATGACTGGTTGACCGGCCGGAGGCCGGTCCCACTGGCTCGGACCGGCTGGAAGCCGGTCCCACTAATTCAATAGCGGTAGTGGTTGGGCTTGTAGGGGCCGTCGGTCGGGATGCCGAGGTAGTCCGACTGATCCTTGCTGAGCTTGGTGAGCTTGATGCCCAGCTTGTCGATGTGGAAGCGGGCGACGCGCTCGTCGAGGTGCTTGGGAAGGGTGTAGACCTTCTTCTCGTACTTCTCGGCGTTGTTGTGCAGCTCGATCTGCGCCATCACCTGGTTGCTGAACGAGCAGCTCATCACAAAGCTCGGGTGGCCGGTGGCGCAGCCGAGATTCAAGAGGCGACCCTCAGCGAGGATCATGACGCTGCGGGCCGGTCGGCCCTTGCCAGCGGGGAACACCCACTCGTCGTACTGGGGCTTGATGTTGATGGTCTTGATGCCCTTGACCTTCTTGAGGCCGGCCATGTCGATCTCGTTGTCGAAGTGGCCGATGTTGCCGACGATCGCCTTGTCCTTCATGCGGGACATGTGCTCGACGGTGATGACGTCCTTGTTGCCGGTCGCCGTGATGAACACGTCGGCCTTCTCCACGACGTCGTCGATGGTGGTGACTTCATACCCCTCCATCGCCGCCTGCAGGGCGCAGATCGGGTCGATCTCGGTGATGATCACGCGAGCGCCCTGGCCGCGGAGCGACTGCGCACAACCCTTGCCCACGTCGCCGTAGCCGAGGACCACGCAGATCTTGCCCGAGAGCATGACGTCCGACGCGCGCAGGATGCCGTCGGTGAGCGAGTGGCGACAGCCGTAGAGGTTGTCGAACTTGCTCTTGGTCACGCTGTCGTTGACGTTGATCGCGGGGAACGCGAGCTTGCCGGCTTCCATCATCTGGTAGAGGCGGTGCACGCCGGTCGTCGTCTCTTCCGAGACGCCGCGGATGGCCTTGAGCACCTTGGTGAAGCGGCCGGGGTTCTTCTTCTGCTGCTGCTCGCAGAGAGCGAGGATGTAGCCCCATTCCTCGGGGTCCTTGGCCTCGTTGAACTTCGGCACCTTGCCGGCCTTCTCCCACTCCGCGCCCTTGTGGACGAGGAGGGTGGCGTCGCCGCCGTCGTCGAGGATCAGGTTGGGGCCGCTGCCGTCGGGCCACATGAGGGCCTGATCGGTGCACCACCAATACTCTTCGAGGGTTTCACCCTTCCACGCGAAGACCGGAACGCCCTTGGGGTTGTCCGGCGTGCCGTCCTTGCCGACGACCACCGCCGCGGCGGCGTGATCCTGGGTGCTGAAGATGTTGCACGAGACCCAGCGCACGTCGGCGCCGAGCTCGACCAGCGTCTCGATGAGGACCGCGGTCTGGATGGTCATGTGCAAGGAGCCCATGATCTTGGCGCCCTTGAGCGGCTTCTTGCCCTTGTACTCGGCGCGGATCGCCATCAGGCCCGGCATCTCAGCCTCGGCGAGACGGATCTCGTTGCGACCGAACTCGTGGAGGTTGATGTCCTTGACCTTGTAGTCCATCGTGCCGACTTTCGCGGGCTTGCCGCCCGCTTTGGTGAGAGTCTTGGGCTTGGTCGTCATCGTCGTCATTTCGATCCGCTCCTGAGGTGAGAAACTCGATACACAGTCTGCCAACCCGCCGCGGCTCCTCCGCGGCGAGCGTAAGTCACTTGCGTTTGTTCTGCTTGTCCAACATCCCGACCGCCCCCACGCCCCCCACGCCCCCCACGCCCCCCACCGCCCTCACCGCCCCCACCGCCACAAACAAACCCGGGCCGCGGGAATCGGGCTCGACGGGCAGTTCCCGGAAACTCATCGGCTCCAGCCCCGCGTCGGCAAAGCATCGATTGATCTCTTCCCGCGAGAAACCCAGATGCTTATGGCCCATCAGGTGCCGATAGTCCGCGCGCTCGTGGCGGAGCATGTCGATCACCAGCACACGTCCGGGAATCGGCTCCCGCCGCAGGATCCGCGCCGCTTCCCGGAGCGGGGCCTCCGGTTTTTCCACATGGTGCAGCACCAGCCCAAAGACCGCGATGTCCACGCTTGCCGACTTGAGCGACAGAGCCGTGAGGTCGCTTGTCACGAAGTCGACGTTGCGTACGCCCTTGAGCCGCTGCCTCGCGGCGTCGATCATCGGTCCAGACTGATCCACCGCGATCACCCGCTGCACGATTGGGGCGAGCAGCTCCGCGACGTTGCCCGTGCCGCAGCCAAGGTCGGCCACCACCCACGGCCCGGCGAGTAATTCGAGCAGCGCGTGCGCAGTGAAGCGTGTGCCAAAGAGGTTCTGCCGCACCGCGTCCCACTCGCCCGCGACCCGCCCAAAGTACGACTGGCTGTCCGTGCGGCGCTCGGCCAGCACGGCTTCCACGCGCCGAGCGTCCTCGGTCGCATCGGCGCGATCAACGCTCGAAGGCTGCTCACGAATCGTCAGCCAAAGCGCCCGCTCCGCGACCGAAAGGTCATCTAGCACCATCCGGTAGAACGTCGCCGTGCCCTCGCTGCGGCGCTGAAGCCAACCCGCGTCCGCGAGAACCTTCAGATGGCGACTGACGGTCGATTGCGGGCTCTGGAAGACCTTGGCAAGCTCGCCAACGGACATCTCGTGCGACTCCAGCACACGCATCACGCGGAGCCGGGTTCGGTCCGATAGCACACCGAGGCGATCGGCGATGGAAATGTCGGCGAGCCGCTCTTTCATCCGTTTATCCGGATGAATGGTAGAAAGGCCACCGGCGCGGGTCAAACGCGGCACTTGCGCGAACGCAAACCCGGACCGGTCGGACCGGGCGCCGGGCTGGCATCACTCAGGCTGGAGCACGAAGCTTGGGCCCGGGACCTCGCCAAGGTCGCGGATGCGCTTCTGCAGGTCCGTGTTCTTGGGCTCGATGAACAGGGCCATCCGCAGGCGCCGCAGCTCACTGGGCTTGTCACCGAGGGTGCGATACAGATTCGCGAGTTCCACGTGCGGCTTAATCGACTTCCCGCCGTCCAGTTTGGCGGCGGTGATCATCGCGAGTTTGGCCTCGTCGACGTTGCCAAGCTGGAACTGGTAACGGCCAAGACGCAAGTAGTCGCCGCTGCGGCCGCGATCGCGGGCCTCGCGAGTCAGGAACGTGATCAGCTCCTCACGCTCGTTGCAGGCGAGCAGGGCTTCGGCGAGTCCGCCGGCATAGTCCTCGTTCTCCGGCTTCACCGCGAGGCACTGATAGAACTGCTCGCGGGCAAGCTGAGGCTGATTGAGCTTCAGATACGTGTTCGCCATCGAATAGCGCACTTCGACGCCGTCGGGTTTGCGGGCGACAAATTCCTGGTAGTCGGTCAGGGCGGCGTCGTACTCGCCGCGGGCGTAGCTTCGGTCGCCCATCTCGCGGACGAGGTTGAGATTCCGCTGGGCCTGGCAGCCGGCGAGAAGCGAGAGACCGATCAGGGATGCGATGGCGAGCGAACGGGTGGACATGAGGGACTCCTTGCGAACAGCGTCAGGGTACGCGATATCGGCAAAGCGGGCGCGGGCGTTGCAATGTCGGGTTCGGCGGCACTACACCCGGGCCACTGCCACGTACGAGCCGTCGTTGAAGCGTGTGAACGGCTCGCCGGGCAGACCCCGCGGCATGGTTCGTCGGTCCACCATGAGCGTCCCGCCGCAGGACGAAACGATGTGGTCCCGCTGCGACTCGTTCTCCTCCTGTTCGAGGCTGCAGGTGGAGTAGGCCAGCAGGCCGCCGGATCGGAGAAGTGGGCGTCCGACGGCGATGATCTCGCGCTGCAGTTTCACGAGTTCATCGAGCGACTTGGCGTCGAGCCGGTAGCGGGCCTCGACGCGGCGGCTGAGCACGCCGGTGTTGCTGCACGGAACATCAAGCAGCACAACGTCGGCCACGCCCACCCCGCCGTCCTGACACGCCCGGGGGGCGTGATGTGCGTGCAGCACCTTGACGCGAGCGGTGCCTGCGAAGACACGCTTCAGCGTCGCCAGTCGATCATCGTCGACCTCGCAGGCGACGATCGTGGCGTTGGGGAATGCCCGTAGCAGTTGCCGCGTCTTCGTGCCCTGGCCGGCGCACAGATCCACGACAAGACGCATGGCGTCGGCGTCGCGTCCCGCGGCGGCTGCCACGGTCGGAACAACCTCAGCCGAGGCTGGGTCCTGTACCCATGTGCCGGTACGCTCGAGGAAGGTACCAAGGGCGCGGCGCTCGCCTACCCAGACGAACGATCCGGAACGCTCGTGCGGCAACAGACTCGCGGCATCACTCTGGGTCAAGCCATTCGCGACGCCAGCGGCGTTCACAACGGTCGGCGCCGGGCCGATCGTCTTGATCGCGACTTCGCTCGCTTCGACATGGCCGAACGCAGCCCCCCACCGCTCGAGCAGTGGCTTGGGAATGCTGCACAGAACGCTGATGCGTTTGGCGTCCTCCTCGGGAAGACAGGGCCGGGTCAGCATCATCGCTCGGCCATCGCCAAGCGGCACGCAGTCGCGACGCGTCATCCAGTCAGCGGGACGCTCAACGCGATCTCCGCAAAGCTCGGCGACTCGACGCAAACCCGCGTTGACGATCCCGCCCGCCCCGACGCGGATGCGGGCCTTGGCGATGTTGACGCTCTCATCGATCGCGGCGTGAACCGGTACCTTGTCAAACAACGCGATCTGGGCCGCTCCGCAGAGCAGCACAGATTGCACACCCGGCTCGAGCGAGCGAAACGGGCGGGAAAGACCCATGCCGATCAGGAACTCAAGCGTCAGCCATCGCCGCACGACCGCGTCGTAGATGGCGTGCGCGAAGGCGGCATCGCGAGGCTCGAACTCGTCGAAGCTGACGCCCAGTCCCAGATCGGGAAACGCGGCGACCATCGCCGCGACGTGTCCGGCGACGCGATCGCGGACCGGATCAACGCGACCCCGGGGAGGCCCCGGGCGAGGCCCGGGCGATGGACGTCGGGATGGAGATCGGCCCTCACGCATGCCGACGAGGGTATTCGCTCCGCCCCGATGCACTCGGCACACGATGCCCACGTGATAAACTTTGGCGTTGACCACGCCCCGTGACATTCCGCCGCCTCTCTCGACGGCCCGCCTGCGGCCTCCGGCGCGAATCATCGCCAAAATAGTCCCGAGCCGCGAAGCGGGGCACGGCCTGCTCGCCGGGATGCGGATTCGCAAGAAACTTGTCGTTCTGCACACGTTTTTCTCGCTGGCGTTGGCACTGATCCTGCTCGTCGCTCTTCGTCCCGCGATCGCTCGCATCATCGACCGTGCCGACAGCCAGGCGGCCTCCGACCTTCTGACCATGCTGGCACCAGATCTCTCGACCGCTCGCGTCACCAAGGCGCCGCAGATTGTGGACTTCGTACGCGGGCACCCACACGTCGTCCTGCGTGAGGGATCGGCAAGCGAGCTCGAGATCCCGCGTGAGGTTGCGGTGAACGCAAGCACAAACGCCGGACGTGTTCTGGAGTTGTCGGCATGGCCGTGGGAAGCGGCGGCGGTCGTATTCGTCACGCCGCCCGGCGCGTTGGAAGGCCGATACGTCGCGTTGTCAACCTCGAGCCCGGCCGCGCGCGAGGCCGTCACTGGGCTCTACATCTACACGTTGATCGCGCTGCTCGTGGTCTATGCGCTCGTTGTGGCGGCGTTGGAGGTCTTCGTGCTGCCCCAAGCGGTGTACGACCCGATCCGTCGCGTGCTCGCCGCGGACCGCGCTGTGCAGCAGAACAAGGCCAACGACGAGGAGCTTGTGCCCGAGATCTATATCCCGCAGGACGAGCTCGGCGAGATCATGCGATCGCGCAATGACTCGGTGCGGGCGCTGCGCAAGAACCAGGCGGCTCTCAACGAAGCCCTCGCGCAGCTTGAGAGCACGGCGGGCGACCTCAAGAAGAAGAACTACCTGCTCGAAGCCGCGCAGCGCAACCTTGCGGACGCGGATCGATTGGCGAGTCTGGGCATGATGTCGGCGGGCATTGCCCACGAACTCAACACGCCGCTGGCGGTCATTAAAGGATCGGTCGAGCAGATCGCACAAGACCCGTCACGTCCGGTCGAACCCGCACGAGCCGCGCTCATGTTGCGGGTCGTTGAGCGTCTGGAGCGATTGAGCGAGAGCCTGCTCGACTTTGCAAGGGTGCGGCCGCCGCAGTCGCGTGATGTGGACGTTGCCACGCTTGTCGAAGAAGCCGCCACCCTGGTGCGGCTCGACCGCTCGATCCGGATGCCGGCACTTGAGAACCGTGTGCCGCCGACGCTGCAAACCGTCTGCGATCCCGATCGCATGACCCAGGTGCTTGTGAACCTGATCCGCAATGCCGCCGACGCGATGAGCAGCGGAGCCACGACCGCCGGTCGAACGCCCTTGATCACGATCACCGCCGACGAAGCTGACAAGGACGGCCAGCGTTGGGTCAGCCTCCGCATCACCGACAACGGGCCGGGCATCAGCGCGGCGATCCTCTCTCGCCTCTTTGAGCCGTTCGCGAGCACGCGGCTCGACAGCCGCGGCACCGGGCTTGGGCTCGCCGTTGCCGAAGGCATCGTCCGCGAGCACGGGGGCGTGCTGCTGGCGCGAAACCTTGTCGGCACTGATCAGGCTCCCACTGGGGCGGAGTTCGAGATCCTGCTGCCGCAGTCTCTCGCACACGTTCTTCCGGTCGAGTATGCTCCGGCGTCTCCGAACGCTGCATCCCCCACTGCGCGATGACTCCCGCCGAAACCAACTCCACCGTCAGTCCCGCATCCGCCGCACCCCGGCTGTCGATCGTGTGCCTCGACGACGATGAGGATTTCCGCCAGTACATCCGCTCCGTGCTGGAGGCGGACGGGCACGACGTGCGAGCGTGCGTGAACTCGGCGGAGCTGTTCAGCGCGTGCGAGCAGCGTCTGCCCGACGTGGTGCTGCTGGACATCAAGATGGGCCGCGAGTCGGGCGAGACGGTGCTTGAGGAGATCCGCAAGCGGTGGAGCAAGCTGGCCGTCGTGGTCGTGACCGGTTACCCGTCGATGGACTCGATGCGGGAGACCTTCAAACGCGACGTGTTTGATTATCTCGCCAAGCCGTTCTCGCTCGTCGAGCTCCGGCGGGTGCTGTCCCAGGCGACGGCGACGCTCGGGTTGGGTCAGCGGCCGCAGGACCGTCTGCGGGCCGAGCTTGGCAAGCACATCCGCCTCGCCCGCACCGAGAAGGCGTGGACGCTCAAGGAACTCTCCGACGCCAGCGGCGTGAGCGTGAGCCAGCTCAGCTCGATCGAACGCGGCACGCACCTGCCGAGTTTGGAATCGCTGCTGGCGATCGCTGGAGCGATGGAGTGCAAGCCGAGCGAGTGGATGGCTGCGGGTGGGTTCTGAACAACTAGCGGGTCGGAACCGGGTTGAGGAAGAACTGGCTCCAGAGTTGCGCAACCAGCGGCAAACGTCCGGCTTCGACCATGACTGTCGCAACGACGCGCGTTTCGGTTTCGTAACCGACCGGAAGCACGGTAATCCGGGCGGAATAGTGTCCGATACCGTCATGCGACACTTGCACCGCGAACTTAAAGTCCTCCGACCTGGCTTCGGCCCACTCCGCCTTCTGGCGTGTGTCGGCTGGAATACTCGACCAAACGTTGGCGAGCGTGAAGTGCCGTTCCAGATGACCAGCTCGCCCCCGGACGGAAAGCACATTGGTGATCGTGAGTTCGAAGTCGAAGATCGAGCTATCGAGATCCCCGTAGTGGTTCGACAGCGTCAATGCCACGTAGACACCTTCCTGCCCGGGAAGGCGCAGCACGCCGTCTTCCAGCGAAGGACGCGACTCGTCCATTGTTACACCAGCAGCGTCGCCGGCTTCTCAAGAAGGCCCTTGACCGTCGCGAGGTACTGAGCCGCCATCGCGCCATCGATCACGCGGTGGTCGCTGCTCATGGTCATGTTCATCACATGGCCGGGGACGATCTGGTTGTTCCTGACGACGGGCTTCTGAATCGCGCCGCCGGCGGCCAGGATCGCGACGTTGGGCGGGTTGATGATCGCCGTGAAGTTGTCCACGCCGAACATGCCCAGGTTGCTGATCGTGAAGGTCGAATCCGACATGTCCTCGATGGACAGGCCCTTGTTGCGGGCCTTGTCGGCCAGACGCTTGGTCTCGCCGCTGATCTGGCGGAGGCCCAGCACATCGGCGTTGCGGAGCGTGGCGACGACCAGGCCGCCGCCGCTGCCGTCTTCGGCCACGGGCAACGCGATCGCGACGCCGACGTTGACCTCACCGAGGAACTCGATGGTCTCGTTGCCGGGCGTGCCGACCCACTTGGCGTTCACGTACGGGTGCTGGTGCATCGCCAGCGCGCAGGCGCGGACGAGGAAGTCGTTGACGCTGAGCTTGACGCCCTGGGTGCCGAGCTGCTCGTTGAGCTGAGTGCGCAGCGCGACGAGGGCGTTCATGTCGACCTCGACGCTGACCTGATAGTGCGGGATGGTGGTCTTGCTCTCGACCAATCGCTTGGCGATGGTCTTGCGCATGTTCGAGAGCTGGATCGTGCGCGGCGTGAGCGTCGCGCCGACGGACGGCAGAACGGCGGGCACGTTCCGCGTCGGCTTCGCGGGTTGCTCGACGCGGGTCGCGAGATCGCGGGCCGAGCCGGCGCTCGAAGCACCGCGGCCTGCGGCGCTCGTCGCGCCGGAGCTGATCGCGGCCTCGACATCCTTACGGATGATGCGGCCAGCGGGGCCGGAGCCACGCAGCGAACCGAGATCGACATTGGATTCGGCGGCAATCTTCTTGGCCAGCGGGCTGGCGAAGATGCGCCCGCCGTGGTTGCCGTGGCTTGTGCCGTTGGACGCCGGAGCATCGAGCACGGCGACCGAGCCACCGGAGGACGAAGCCTGCGACGCGGACCCGCCCGACGCGGCGGCGGCCTTCGCAGCAGGAGCAGCGGCGGTCGAGCCACCCGCGGCGAACTGCGACTTCACCGACGCGACATCTTCACCCGCACCGGCGAGCACCAGGATGACGGTGCCGATCGGGACGTTCTGCCCCTCGGGCACCGGGATCACAGCGACGGTGCCATCCTCGAAGGACTGGAGCTCCATCGTGGCCTTGTCGGTCTCGATGTCGGCGAGCGCGTCGCCGCTCTTGACCTTCTGGCCTTCCTTGATGTTCCACTTCACGACGGTTCCCGCCTGCATGGTGTCGGACAAACGGGGCATTTCAATGCGAATAGGCATAGGAAACCTCAAAGCTCAAAGCAGCAAATCTCAAATTCGAACAGCCATTACCGACGCTTGGAACGCGAGATCATTGTCCCGAGGATCTTCTTGATCTCGCCGGCTTCCTGCTCCAACGGTCCCAGGCGAGTCGCCGCAACCCAGCCGCGACGACCAGCAAGCCGAACCCAGAACCGAAACTCATTCAACTCCTTGGTCGCGATGCACAAACACTTGATGAAGTCCGCGGTGCTCATGGCCTCGTCGGCTTCGTAGACGTTCGCCCCAACCGACGTTCCCGAGGCGAGGACCTGATCGACAACCCGCACCGAAATCCTGTGTTCCGCGAGCGCGTCAGAGACATCCACCGCTCGATCACAGAAAGAATCGATTCTCTCGAGGAAACTCTCCTGCAGCCGTGCCACGATCGCTCCTCTCCAATTTGAGGTTTATCGCTTTGCTGCTTTGAGCTTTACAGCCTCCCAAGGCTGGCCTTCACCGCCGCCATGATCTTCCCCTTGTGCGGCAGATACAGCGCCTCCAGGTTCTTCGCGTACGGCGTGGGCACGTCTTCGGTGTTCACACGCAGCGGCTGGTGATCGAGATAATCGAACCCACGCTCGCAGACCTGGGTCACGACTTCCGACGCGACCGAGGCGAAGGGCCAGCACTGGTCCACCACCACGATGCGGCTGGTCTTCTTGATGCTGTCGAGGATCGAGTCGATGTCCAGCGGGCGGATCGTCCGCATGTCCAGCACGTCGATGTGGATGCCTTCCTTCTTCAGCTCGTCCGCGGCGTCGATGCAGAAGTTCACCGGGCGGCCGAAGGAGACGACCGTGCAGTCGCTGCCCTGACGACGCAGTGCGGCCTTGCCGAAGGGGATCGTGAACTCATCGGCCGGGACATGGCCCTTGTCGCCGAGCATGCGCTCGGACTCGAGGAAGAAGGTCGGGTCGTCGTCGCGGATCGCGGTCTTGAGCAGCCCCTTGGCGTCGTAGGGGTTGCTGGGGATGACGATCTTGACCCCGGGGACGTTGGCGTAGAGGCCTTCGACGCACCAGGAGTGGGTCGAGCCGAGCTGGCCGCCGGCGCCGTCGTTGCCACGGAACACGACCGGGCAGCCCCACTGCCCGCCGGACATGTAGAGCATCTTGGGGACGTTGTTCAGGATCTGGTCCGCGGCGACGAGGCTGAAGGACCAGGACATGAACTCGATGATCGGGCGCAGGCCGTACATCGCCGCGCCGACCGCGAGGCCGGCGAAGCCGTTCTCGGAGATCGGGGAGTCGATGATGCGCTTCGGGCCGAACTCGTCGAGCATGCCCTGGCTGATCTTGTACGCGCCGTTGTATTGGGCGACTTCTTCGCCCATGAGGAAGATGCGATCGTCCTTGCGCATCTCCTCGGACATGGCCTCGCGCAGGGCCTCGCGGAACTGGATCTCGCGCAGCGTTCCGCCGCCCATCGGCTCCAGTCCCATCTCCGGCAACATCAACTCAGCAGGCATGAGGCCATCTCCGGCGGCCGCTCACCGGGGCAAGCCCGCGGCGGCGTGAGGTCGTCGATCGATTCCAAGGGCACATGACCCGGCTGCGGCGACACCCAAACGGACGCCTACGCACACCGGACGGGGATTCTACGCGCCTCCTGCGGGAATGTCGCTTCCGCGGCGGGCGGATGTCGTCGCGCCAAGGGATGCTCGGGTCGCTTGTTCCGCCCGTTATGAAACAGCGGTCACTCCGGCTTCGCAATCGCCTCAAGGCGTGCCCGCTCGCCGGGCTCGAAGCGGCGCAGCGGGTCAAGCCGCATATTGGCATCGAGCTCGATCGCCTTCGCAGCCCAGCGACGCGCGGCGGGGGCATCGCGAAGCTCCTCGGCCAGTTTGGCCGCATTTGCGGCGTGCAGCGGATTCCACGGATCGAGGGCCGCAGCCTTCTCGATCGCAACGAGTGCGTCGCGACGGAGTGTCGGATCGCCCCCGAGATCGGCCGCGCCACGGAGCACGTTCGCGAGCCACGCCTGACTCGCCGCCCTGCGAAGGGGCAGATTGGTCGCGTCGGACGCGATCTGGATCGCGGTCTGACGAAGATCGCGACGTTCGTCGGAGTTGGGCGGCCGCAGCGCCGCCAGCTGCAGGGCGACCCGCGACGCTGCCTCGCGGGTCTCGCTATGACTTGGAGCAACGGCGATCGCGGCGATCAACTCCTGCAGTGCCGCGGCGGCGCCCTGTATGCGAACCCGCTGCAACGCCGCCGAGACCGCCGCGTCGTTTGGAGTGACCCACTCACCCACGGCCTCGCTGAGTCGCTGCATGGCTTGCAGCTTGGTGTCTGTATCGATCGCGTCGCTGAAGCCTCGCGAGAGCGCGGCACTCCGACCCATCGATTCAGACGCGGACCGGAGCATCGCTTCCCACCGCGACACCACCGACACCTGCGATGCCGCGACCAGCCCGAGCACCGCGAGCAAGAGCCCCGGCACCGCGCGGGCGAACGAACCGCGTGCCACGGGAAGCTCCGGCACCGGTCTCGTCGCCGAAGCGAGCCCGAGCAGGCACGCAAAGAGCGCCGCCGAGCCGGACAACACCGCGCTCATCTCGATCATCGCGTGCGTCAGTCCGACCGCGGCGGCGACGGCGGCGGCCATGCGAATGACCTCGGCTCTTGTTACCGCAATGAGCGTCAGAGCGATCAGGGCCGCAGCCGCCAGGCCTCCGACTCGGACGAGAACGTTCGACGGTGACGAAATCTCGAGCTCGACCCACGCTCCGCCGATCGTGGTGAAGGCCAAGGTCAGCAGCACCAGCCTCGGCACGAGTTGGTCGACACCACGAGGAGCAGAACCCGGAGGCGACGTGCGGCCTCCGGCCGATACGAGCATGGCCCCCAGCAACACCGACCACGCGACGCCGCCGAGACCAAGTGTGGAGGCGAAGTCGAAGAACACGCTGTGGGGGCTCGAAATCTCTTCGGGATTCAGCGGGCTCTTGGCGAGCAGATACGCGTCCTTGAATCCAGCCGGGCCAACCCCTTCGAGCGGACTTTGGGCGAAGATCGCACTTGCGGCATTGAGGTATTGGGCACGAAACAACAGCGACAACTCGCCGATCCGCTCGCCCACGATGCCACGCATCGCGATCGCAACCAAAGCGGCGAGCGGCATCGCGAGCAGCAAGCCAGCGGTTCCCCACTTTCGCCGCCCGACAAGCGGCCACATCGCGATCGCGGCAACCCCAATCGCGGCCGCACCCCAGCCGCCCTTGCTGCCAGCAAGGTAGAGCACAACCAGTCCGCCCACGACGCCAGCAACAACACCGATGCGTCGTGCCTCGCCGCGTGCGATCAGCACGATGCCCGCCACGGTCACACACGCGCCGGCTGTCGAAAGGACGTTCGATAGGCCGAGCCAGCCGGTACCCGGCGCGTCATACAGGCGACGTTCGAACGCCTTGGCCGCGAAGGAGTCGGGCGTCCACCCTTGCGCCGCGAGCATCGCCTCCCGGTTCGCCTTGAACATCTCGATGGTCTGCGGATTTTCGACAAAGACCTGAACGCCGGCCTTGAGCGCGAAGAAAGCGACGGATCCGAACAGCACACCGGCAGTCAGCCGTGCCACATTCTCGAATCGTGCCGCCGCCGAGATCGCAAGCCCGGCGCACATCGCTCCGGCCCAAGCCGCTCCAAGCGTGAGATGATCCTGTGCCGCGTGGGGCGCGAACCTCGCGTGCCAAGCGACGGACGCCAGCCCGGCCAGCAGCAGCGCCCACTGCCACCACCGCACGACGGCTCCGCCAGCACCCGCCAAAGCGACGATGCAACCCGAGAGCGTGATCAGAAGGAGATCGATGCCCAGGTTCGCGGTCGGACCGAGCCCGACAACGGGACCTGAGAGCATGCTCGGATCAAGATCCCATCCGGGAAACGCGACCGATGGCGCGGTCGCCTTCAGGAGCGCCAAGCCGACGACGCCGGCGACCAGCACGAGCAGAAGTCGCTCGATGATGCGCTGCCGCGCCGCGAACTGCTCGCCGACAACTCCAGCGCTCACGAGTGCCCTCCAGTCGATCGCGGCAACGTCGCGGCCATCGCGTCCCGGCTGGCGTACTCAGCCGCTGCCAGCAATCCAAGCAGTGCGACGACACCCACACCGATCGCGGCGGCCACGATCGCATCGCAACGCGTGAGTGCGTAACCGGCCGCACCCGTCAGGATGCCGCAGCCCCAGAGAACGTACACCGCATGCGCCCGCGAGAGCCCGCGCCGGACAAGGCGGTGCGATGCGTGATTCAGGTCCCCCACCAGCGGCGACTTGCCGTTCCACATCCGCACCAGCGTGATCACCGTGCAGTCGTACAGCGGCACCGCCAGCACGACGATCGGCATCAGCACCGCGTGCGCGTGCGAACCCTGCGGCGTCGCCGGATCGAAGTACGTGATGCGAACAGCGGCAAACGCGAGCAGAAACCCGAGCACGAGGCTGCCGCTATCTCCCATGAACATCCGGGCACCGCTGCGCCGCGGGGCATTGAAGAGCAAGAAACCAAGACAGGCACCGATCAACAACGCAAGGCATCCGGCGACAAGCCACTGGCTCTTCTCGAGCGTGATGATCAGCATGCTCCCCGCGGCGATCGCTCCGAGTCCGGCCGAGAGCCCATCCATGTTGTCGAGAAAGTTGATCGCGTTGGTCACGACCACGAACCACATCGCGGTGATGACGATCGACAGCCACGGCCCACCAACATGGCCATCGAGCACGGTCAGAAGCCGGGTGTCGGTCAGCAGCGGCACCGCGATCGCGGGAAGGACCTGCAGCACGAGCTTCGGCCACGCCGGAAGCGGCTTTCGATCGTCAATCACGCCCATGACGTGCAAGAGCAGGAGGCTCCCGAGCAGCACGAAGGCAAGGTCGGCCTTCTGCGGCACGTACGCGAGCGTGCCAAGGGCGCCGGCGGGAAACACCTGCGGAGCGAGCGCCGCAAGCAGGATGACACCGAGTAGCGGACCGACAATCGCGACGAAGATCGCGATGCCGCCGGTGTTGGGCACGCGGCGTGGGGCTTCCTTGATCTGCCCGGCCACCCCTCCGCCGTCAAATGTCCGGAGCCGATGCCCCATCGCGATGAGCACGGCGCACAGCGGTGCCGCGATCGCGAATGCCACGGGGATGAGCAGGAGGCAGAGGCCGACCATGGGCACAGTCTAAGCAGAAGCGGCTGCCGCGTGGCGGCGCTCGCGGAGCAGGAACCACAGCCCGACCATGAGCACCTGCTGAATCAGGAACATCCAGACGAGCCTGAGAGGCCACGGACCGAGAGCGTCGATGATCGATGCGGCGCCCGGCTTGGACCGGCCCGCAAAACCGTAATTGGCGTCGAGCACGATGTTCAACGGGATCATCACGGCGGCATAGAGACACATGGACAGCGTCACGGTCAGCAGGTCCGCGGCTCGAGCGCGATACCGGTAGACGACGAGGTGGTACGACGCCGCCATCACGATCGCAAGGTGTGAGCCCCAGAAGAGCCAAAAATACGTGTGGGCATAGCCCACGTGGACGATCGGCGAGACGAAGGCCTGCGTCGAAAGGCCGATGCCCCAGAATACAACGAGCGTTCGAAGCCAACGCACCGCGGTCAATAGCGCGAGCGGCGCGGCGATCACGAGCAGGTCACAAAACTGCAGCGGCAGACTGGTTTGCCAGGAGAACCGCTCGGGCGCAAGGAAGTACGCTGTGTACGCGATCGCAACGATGCCCATCGAGCCGCCGAGCGCGGATGCAAACCGCGGTTCGCGGTTGGCGACTGGACCGCGTTGCAGCCGCTTCGCAACCAGGCAGACCAGAACCACCGCCGTCGCACAGATCACGACACAGACTGCGTGGAAAAGCGAGAACTGCGTGAAAGAGTCGGACCACGCGCCCGTGGTCGTCGTGACCGCGGCGGAGCCAGGAACCGGCGAATTCACGCCGCACCCGCCGCCTCGTGGCGGAGCTGGCCGCACGCGGCGGCGATATCGCGACCGCGGCTGGCGCGGATGTGGACGTTGATGCTGCTCTCGCGCAGGATCTTCTGGAACTCAAGGACGTCGGTGTTGCGGGGACGCTCGAACTCGATGCCGTTGACCTCGTTGTAGCGGATGAGGTTGACGTTGGCGCGGATGGTCTTGGCGATCTCCGCCAGCCGCTCAGCGTGCTTGGGGCGGTCGTTCACGTCGCGGAGCAGGGTGTACTCCAACGTGATCTCGCGTCCGGTCTTCTCGAACCAACGCTGACACGCGGCGAGCAGATCGTCGATGGTCGTGTACTCGGCCCAGGGGATCAGCTTGCGGCGGATCTCGTCGGTCGGGGCGTGCAGCGAGAGCGCCAGCGTTACCGGCAGGTCGAACTCTTCGGCGAGCTTGGTGATCGCCTGCGGCAGGCCCACCGTTGAGATCGTGACTTTGCGGGCGCTGATGCCAAGGGCCCAGAGCGCCGAGATCGTGCGGATCGCACCGGTCACGTTCTTGAAGTTGCTGAGCGGCTCGCCCATGCCCATGAAGACGACATTGCTGACGCGGCCGACGTCCTTGAGGCGCGACAGCCGCCAGACCTGCTCGACGATGCGGCCGGAGGTGAGGTTGCCGTCGAGCCCGCCGAGGCCGGAGGCACAGAAGCGGCAGCCGACGGGGCAGCCAACCTGACTGGAGATACAAGCCGTCTTGCGAGTCTCGGTCGGGATCATCACGCACTCGGTCTGGCGCTTCGAGTCCTCGTCGATGCGGGGTTGGCCGAGGATCGGGAGCGCGGCGGTAGGTGCGGGCTGTGCCTCGGCGGCCTGCGATTGGCCGGCGGCAAAGTCACGCCACTGCACCAGCAGCTTCTGCGTGCCGTCGGTAGCGAGTTGATGGCGGAGCGTGTCGCCGGAGAGGAAGGTCATCTCGGCCGCGAGGACTTCGCGGTCGCGCTTCGAGAGGCTGGTCATCTGCTCGGGGTCGGAGATGCCTTTCTCGTAGACCCACTCAAGGATCTGCTTGGCCCGAAACGGCGGCATCCCGCGCTGCTCGCACCAGGCGGCGAGGGATTCGGGGGTGAAGTCGAAGATGTGGGTGGTCGGGTGACGCACGAGGTGCTCAGTGGAACCGGCCTCTGGCCGGTTCGGGTTGTCGATCTATGGCAAAGAAGACCGGCCGGAGGCCGGTCCCACTGGGGACTAGGACTTCGCACTCACCGTCAGCGCCACCGCCCCGTACAACTCCTTGGTCACCTTGGGCGCACCGACCCGGATGCGGGATTGGTCAAGGTCGACGCCGCGAGCCTTGCCCATGCGCTTGAGCGAGATCGGGAGGCCGAACTCGACGTCCTCGTTGAAGATCTCGCGCTGTTCGAGATCGCCGCCGAAGCGTTCGATCAGGACGCGGCAGAGGTCGGCGACCAGGTCCTCGGGGGCCGAAGCACCGGCGGTGATCATCACCGTCTCGTCGCCCTTGAACCACGACCAGTCGAGCTCGCTGACATCGTCGATCAGACGTGCCGGCGTTCCGACGTTCTGCGAGATCTCGGTGAGACGCACGCTGTTGGACGAGTTCTTGGAGCCGATGACGAGCACCAGGTCGCACTCAGGGGCAATCTCCCGCACGGCGTGCTGGCGGTTGGTCGTCGCGTAGCAGATGTCGCTGCTGGGCGGCTCCTTCATCTGCGGGAACCGCTTCTTCAGGGCGGCGATGATCACGCCGGCGTCGTCTGTCGAGAGCGTCGTTTGGGTCAGGTAGACCAGCTTTGACTCGTCGGGGACGTGGAGGTGCGCGACTTCCTCGGCGCTCTCCACCACCGTAACGGCGTCGGGTGCTTCGCCGCGGGTGCCGACGACTTCCTGGTGATTCGCGTGCCCGATGAGCAGGATCTGATAGCCCTGTCTGGCGTAACGGATGCACTCGGAGTGGACCTTGGTCACCAGCGGACAGGTGGCGTCGATGGTCTGGAGGCGCCGCTGGCGGGCGTGCTCACGCACCTGGGGCGAGACGCCGTGGGCGCTGAAGACCAGGATGCCTCCCTCGGGGACATCATCAAGGCTTTCAACAAACTCGACGCCTTGTTGCTGAAAGCGCCCGACGACGTGCTTGTTGTGGACGATCTCGTGGTACACATAGATCTTCTCGCCGGGAAGGAGCGAGATGGTCTGGGCGACGACGTCGACCGCCATCTGGACGCCGGCGCAGAAGCCGCGGGGATTGGCAAGAATCAGTTTCATCACAGCCCTCGATCCTAGGAATGGCGGCGTCGCCAGAACCCCGTCGCAACCGGCTCGTACCAGCACCGCCTCCCGAGCAGCCATGCCAGACACCGATTCCCAACCTCTCCGCCTACCCACCTCGGCGGCGTCGAGTTCGCAGGAGAACTTCAGTGTTCTCAGCCCTCTAGTACCCCGAGACCTGATTCGGCACTTCACGGCCGTGTACGACTACTGCCGCCTGATCGACGATCTGGCGGACGATCCAACCTTCGCCAGCGAGTCGGCCGCGACGACCCGGCTGGCCCTGCTCGGGCTTGCTCGAGCGGAGCTGCACGCGGCGGCGACCGGCGCCACGACGAACCCCGTCTTCGTCGCGCTCGGACAGACAATCCGAGCGAAGAACCTGCCCCTCGAACCGTTCGATGATCTGATCCGGGCCTTCGAGCAGGATCAGACCATGACCCGCTACGAGACTTGGGATCAAGTGCTCGACTATTGCACCCACAGTGCGAACCCGGTCGGCCGCATCGTGCTGCTGCTCGACGCAGCCACGCCGGACGCAGTCGCCCCGGAGACGCTTCGGCTGTCCGATTTGATTTGTACTGCGCTGCAGCTCATCAATTTCTGGCAGGACGTTCGTCGCGACCTGCTGGAGCGTGACCGGATCTACATCCCTTCTTGCGAATTCGAAACAGGCGGCCCGATGCCGCTGGACGTCACGCTACGGGACTGGATCTCGCGTCCGGACGACCCGGCCGCCCGCTTGCCCTACATCCGCGCCCTCAGGCCGCTCGTCGAGCGCACGAGGCTGATGTTTGAAGAAGGTGCCGCGATCCACTCCCGGCTGAACCGCCGGCTCGGGCCCGTCGTCTGGCTTTTCTGGAAAGGCGGGATGGAAACCTTAAACATGGTGGAGCGGACCGGCTGCACCACCCTCTGGGAACGCCCACGGCTGAGCGGAACCGACAAAGCCTCCTTTGTCCTCCAGGCGATCGCAATGAAGTGGCTCGGGCGCTGGCCCAAGGAGACTCCCTCGCCCTGATCGGCGCGAGACGCATCCATGCTCGACGACATCCTCCAAGCGTTGAAGCCAACATGGTCGCGGCTGCTCGATGATCCCGCCGCGGTGCGGCTGCAGGTCTGCCTGACGCCGCTTGTGCGACGTGGTGTCGCCGCGACCGCGGCGACCGAGACCTTTCGCGCGGATGCCGAGTACTTCTATCCCGCCAGCACGGTCAAGCTGCTCGCCGCGGTGTGCACGATCCGATCCGTACGTCGCTTGCAGAACGACGCGGACTGGAGAGGCTTTGACCTCGACACACCGCTGGAGTACTTCCCGGACAACGGCGACCCGATCGCTCGCGACGACACGAACACGCTAGGCGGAGCTCTCACGCTGAGGCACTGCATCCGCCGCGCGTTGATCGTGTCGGAGAATCCGCCGCACAACCGCCTCTACGAGTTCCTTGGTCACGCTGCGATGAACGTGGACTTGAAGGCATTGGGCTTTGTTGATGCGGTGATCAACCACAGGCTCGACGATGTGCGGCCTCCAGAGCAGCAACGCACCACGCCCCGGATCACTGCACGGGTGCCCGGCGGATCGAGACTCGAGCTGCCCAGACGCGTCGGGGCTTCGCTCGCGTATCCGACCGACATCCCACGCACTGCCGTCGGCGATGGGCACGTGAAGGACGGCGCTCTCGTCAACACGCCAATGAGCTTCGCAACGCCCGGCGCCGAAAAGAACCGCGTGCGACTGGTCGATCTGCACGCGTTGGCCATCAGGCTCGCCCCGAATCTCACGCCAGACCATGACGCCGCGGCGGCACTCGGTATCACCTCGGACGATCTTCGCTTTGTTCGAAGCTGCATGACCGTCCTTCCACGGGAGAGCGACAATCCCGTGTACGACCCAGTCGCGTACCCGGACGACTATGTGAAGCCGACGCTGCAGGGAGTCCGCGCGATCACGCCTCGGGCGGAGATCTTGAACAAACTCGGCTGGGCATACGGCTTCGTCACCGATGCTTCGGTTATTCACACCATGTCCGCTCCGAACCCAACCGATCGCCACGCGGTAGCGTTGTCGTACACCATGTGGGCGTGCACCCGAGGCGTGCTCAACAACGACGATTACGACTACGAGGAGCTCGCAAAGCCCTTCGCAAGGGACCTCGGCAGATGCGTGGCAGAACGCATGCTCTCGTAAGGCCGAGCGAGCCAAGCGAGCCAAGGATCTTTCCGGGGAAGAGCATCCGACTTGGCTACCGAACTCCTCGGCATCGTGTCGGACGATGGAATAATGCCTGCCTCTTCTCGCTGATTGAGCACGATGTCTACGCCCACTCAGAATCCACTTCCTGGTCCCGACGGTTCAGTCGCCCGCGCCCATGTCGCGATCATCGGCGCTGGCGTCATCGGTTTGGCGTGCGCTCTCGAATTGGCCCGCCGCGGCAAGCGCATTCTCGTCGTCGATCGCGGCGAAGCAGGTTGCGGTGCCTCGTTCGGCAACGCGGGCTGGCTTACGCCCTCGCTCGCGTTTCCGCTGGCCCAGCCCGGCTACGCGTTCAAGGCTCTGAAATGGATGATGGATCCCGAGAGCCCCTTTTACATCAGACCGTCGCTGGACCCAGCGCTGCTCAGGTGGGTCTCGATCTTCGCGTTCTCGAGCCGACGCTCGAAGTTTACCGTGAACGCACCGGCCCTTGTCGGCCTGTGTCGTTGGAGCACCGATGCCTGGGAGGCCATCGCCGCTGCACCAGGGCCGGATTTCGGCTTCGCCCGCCGCGGGCTGCTGGTTGTCCTTGAGACCCCCCACGGCCTTGAGACAGCCCGCAAAGCGGCGGCGTATGTCGAGACGCTGGGCATCCCGCACGAACTTTGGGACTCCGACCGGGTTCGGAGTGAAGAGCCGATCGTCACGGGCAATCAGATCGGCGGGATCCTCTACACCCGCGATGCCCATTGTGTGCCGAACCTTGCCGTCGCCCGCCTGCGGCATGAAGCCGAGAAGCTCGGCGTGCGCGTGCTCGAGAACAGGGAAGTGACGGGCGCAACGATCACGCACGGTCGCATCTCAGCGCTGCGCACACCACAAGGCGCGATCGAGGCCGACCAGTTCGTCCTCGCCGCGGGCTACTGGTCGGCCGATCTGGGTCGCGAACTCGGGCTCCGCCTGCCGATGCGTGCCGCCAAGGGCTACTCGCTCCAGTTCGCACGCGGCGCCGTGCATCCGACGCGATCGATCTCGCTCGGGGAGCGCAAGGTCACCGTGACGCCACACGCCGAGCGCCTGCGCCTTGCGGGCACACTCGAAATCGTCGGGAACGACTCGTCTATCAACGAGCGTCGCGTCAACGCGATCGAACGAGGTGCGAGGGGCCTGCTGACGCTCCCGAACGAGCGGGCAGAAGCCAAGCCCTGGGCCGGGCTCCGCCCCTGTCTCGCCGACGGCATGCCCGCGATCGGTCCCTCACCCAAGCACCGGAACCTCTGGCTGGCGGTTGGCCACCAGATGACCGGGCTGAAGTGCGCACCCGGCACCGCGCGGCTGCTCGCGGAGCTGATGGCTGGTGAGAAGCCCACATTCGATCCGCGGCCGTTCGCACCCGAGCGGTGTTGCTAAAGGCCCCGATCCCCGCCCTTTCGAATCGCCCACCCGGCACGCGATGCCGATGCCAAAAAACAAAAAGCCCTGCAAGCAGGGCTTCGGGAAGCGAGGCGGACGGGAATCGAACCCGCAACCACCGGATCGACAGTCCGGTACTCTAACCAATTGAGCTACCGCCCCGAAATGTCACCCACGGGGTCGCCGCGGGTCGAAAGCATAGCCCTCCGCGGCGGGATTTCAAGTCGCCGGTTCTCGGCTGACGGCGGGCTCGGCCGCCGGACTTACCCGGAGGCCCGCATCACGGGACGTTCCGCCGCCAGCCACAAGAACGATCGTCTCCGCGACATCGTCCACCCGCCACGCGCTTCCGCATTCAGGGCACTGGCGACAGCGATCGGCTTCGATCGGCGCCCCGGCGAGGTCGTACGCACACGACGGGCACCGGTACGCGGCGATCCAGCGCGAACGCAACGCCTCGCGGGCCTCGCCCGCCAGGACGCCCAGCGACGTGAGTGAATTCACTGCGACCAGAATGAGGATTGATGCAACCGGGGTGAAAAGGATCAGGAACGCGGCGAACGGCCCGCCCAGACCGAGCAACGCCAGCATACAAAGCGTCAGGGTCAGCATCGTCACGACCGAAAGCCCGGCCCGAGTCCGGAGCAGTTCGAACAGTGCCCCGGCCGTCCCTGCGACGACCGAAACCAGCGGCCACGGCGCGCCGGGTCGCGCCGGGGCGAAGATCGCCAGGCGGGCCACGCGGCCGCGGTCGTCGTTGGTTCGAATGCGAAGCACCGAGGTTCCCTTCGCAAGAGACCGCCTGCCGGAGGCACACAACCACGTGAACACGATCCCGGTCGACCCGGTCTGCTTCGGCGTCTCGCGCGGCGCGACGGCCAGGCCCGGGGAACGATGGGCGAGCATCCCAAACGAAAAGCCCGCACGCAGGTGCGTGCGGGCTTGATTGTGAGCGATACCTCCGAACTCATTCAGTCGCAGAGCAGACGGTCGTACGCAACGGAGAAGATCTGGAAGTCTTCGTCGTCCACAACGCCGTCGGAGTTCAGATCCGCCGGGCAACCGCCGGCCAGAGCACCCGAAGCGCCGGCCATCGAAGCGTCGGAGCAGAGCGTCAGGTCGTACGCTGCCGCGAAGACTTCGAAGTCCGTGTCGGCGACGATGCCGTCGATGGCAAGGTCGGCCGCGCACGGAGCGCCGAGGGTGCGGATGTTGTTGATGTTGTCCACCGTGCCCGCGATGGCGGCCGTGCGGGTGTAGACCTTGAAGCCGTTGGTGTTCAGGCGACTGCCGAAGGGAATGACCAGCGAGTCGAGATAAACGACTTCCTTGCCCGCGACGCCGGAGTTGTTGTAGTTGTTGACGAGGTTCACGGTCACCGGCAGATCGCCGAGACGAAGCTCGAAGATCGGGAACCCGCCTGGAACGAACGTGCGAGTCGCGGCTCCGGCCGAGCCGTAATCGCGGCTCATCACCTCAAAGGTGTGAGTTCCGGGGCGGCCTTCCATCTGGATGACGCCGGCCCGGCCGTCAAAGCGGAGCGGGTTGCTGATGGCGTTGTCGAAGCGGCCGCCGATGTTGGACGTGCCCTTCATGAAGAAGCCCGAGTTCTGATCGAGGATGAGATCGCTCTCGATCCAGAACTCAGTGGGCAGTTCGAGGCAGTTGGTGCAACCAGTCGGGGCGGTACCGTTGACGGTGCCGCCGGTGTTGGTGAAGCGGCCGTAGACCTGAACGCTGCCGCTGGTGTTGAGTACCGCACCGGTGAAGAGCGACAGGGTGCCGACGAACGTGATCGAGGGCGAGGACGTCAGCTTTCCGAAGACGTTCACGTTTCCGAGATAGGTGCCGGAGGTGTTGAGGCTGCCGCCGCCGGTGACATTGACTTCGGGCGCCGCAACGCTGACGCCGGTCATGTTGGCGGCGGTGGAGATGTTGATGGGGCCGCCGGCGCTGACGGTGGTGTTGCGGAGGTTGACGACGCCGTCAAGCACGATGCCCGACGCCGCCGAGATGCGGCCGCCGAAGAGGTCCGTCAGCGTTCCCGAGAACGCGAGCGGGCCGGTCGTTGAGAGCGTGGCGGTGGGATCCTGGAGCGTGACCCGGCCTCCGAGGTTGTTGGAGAGCGAGTTCATCGACAGTTCGTGCTTGCCGATGAAGAGCGTGCCCGAGCCGGTCTGGCGAATGGAGCCACCGGTGATGTCCGAGCGGCCTTCGTCGTTGAGAGTCCGGGTGGTGCCGAAGAGGTTGATCGACGCACCGGGACCGCTCACGAGCGAGGCCTTGTCGCTCATGCCCAGCAGCGACTGGGAGTTCATGGAAATACTGGAGAGGCTGCGAGTGGAGATGCGTCGACCCGCGAAGTCGATGTTCGTGTTGTTGAACGCGCCAGCCGAACCGACGACGACCTGCCCGTCCGAAGCCCCGCTGAGAATGTTCTCGAGGGTGAGGGCCTGCTGTGAGGAGGTCTGGTTCACCGCGGTAATCGTGGTGACGTCGGGCTGATCAACAACCCAGACGGCACCGCGAGTGCCGTTGAAGTTGTAGCCACCGACAACCGCCGTGAAACCGGACATCGAGGCGGTGAAGCCGACGAGATCGTTTCCGATCGGTGAGGCATTTCGGGCGTACTTCTTCGTCTGGACCCAGGGCCCGCCGGGCGTACCGGTGATCGATGTGAAGCCATAGAAAACACCCGCGTCGTTCGCGTTGGCGAGATCGACAAACGGTGCGCCGACGAAGGCGTTGTTGCCGGAGATGGCGACCGCGTAGCCGAAGATTTCGTCCTTACGCCCGTCGTTGGCGGTGATCTGAGCGACTTGGCTGAAGTTACCGTTGGTCTGGCGAGCGTAGATGTACGCCGCCCCGGCACTCGTGCTACGGCCGATAGCGCCGCTGATAATCAGATCGCCACTGTTGTGGACGGCAACGCCAAAGAGATCCTGAGCGGCGCCGCCGTTGGCGGTCAGCTGCTGGAGGAAGCGCCACGACCCGCCCTCTCGAACGTAAACGTACGCAGCCCCCTGATTCGCGTTCGCGTTCACGGTACGCCGGTAGGCACCGACGACGAGAATGTTGTCCGTCATCGAAACCGAGAAGCCAAAGTTGTCATTGGTCGCCGGCGATTCGTGCACGAGCTTCGTGATCTGCGACCAGCTGGAACCACTGCGACGATACAGGTAGACAGCGCCGTGGTTCAGCGTCGCGCCGGTGTCGGCGTTCGGGGCACCGATGGCGGCCCAGTCGCCACTAACGGCGCAGGCGAATCCGAAGCTATCGCCCGCGGCCCCGTCGGACGCCGTCAGCGCCTGCTGATGCGACCACGTTGTGCCGGAGCGGGTGAAGACATACGCGGCTCCCTGGTCGACACGGCCGGAGACGTCCCGGCCGATAGCGCCGATCACGGCCGTGTTCGCCTGAATCGCGACCGATCGGCCAAAGAAGTCTCCTGCTGCGGCCCCTGGCGCCGTGAGCTTGGCTTGCTCGGAAAACTGCTGCCCGTTGCGGACCAAAACGTACGCGGAGCCTTGCTGCGTCCCTCCGCCTTCCGTGTCTTGGAACGCGCCGGAGAGAATGGTGTCGCCATCGATCGCCACCGAAACTCCGAAAAGATCGCCGACCGCAAGGGTGCTGACGTTCGGGGTGATTGGACGGCTCAGGAACGGATCGTTCTGAATCCACTTGCTGCTGACGCGCGAGAAGATCCACGCCGAACCCGCATCCGTGAGCGCCGACGGGACGGTGAGATCGTCGGCTTGGGCACCGATCGCGGCGACATCGCCGTCGACGGCCACGCTCCAACCAAAGAAGTCAGCCGCCACGGCGTCCGGGGCCGTGAGCACGGCTTCCTGTGTCCACGCACCATCCTTGAAGCGGAAGGCAAATGCCACGCCAGCATTCGGGTTCACGCCAATCGCGCGGCCGGTCGCCCCGATCAGGACAAGATCGTCACCCAGCGCGATCGCATTGCCCGCTGCGTCGCCGTTAGCCGCGTCCGCAGCAGCGAGACGCACGCCCGTCGTCGACCAAGTCGCACCGGTGCGACGGAAAATGTACGCGCCGCCGCGATCGGTCCCGCCGATGTCCGACGCCGCGGTGCCGACCGCGAGCACGTCGCCACGGACCGATACCGAGCTGCCGAAGCTCGGCGCCGTATCGGTGCCGACGTCAGGGCTGGTGAAGTTCGTGTCCTCGGTCCAGATCGTGCCTGCGGTCACCTGACGTGAGAAAAGATACACGCGGCCAGCGCCGCTGCCTTTGGCGCGAGCACCGACGGCGATGGTGTCGCCGCTGATGGAAACCGCACCAGGGGCGCCGGCGATGGCGCCGACGCCAAAGAGGTCACTGGCGGCTCCGTTCGAAGCGATCAGGTTCTGCTGCTGGCTCCAAGTGGTGCCGCTGCGGACATAGACATACGCGGACCCAGCGTCGCTGCCGCCTGCGTTGTCGTCGTTGGGGGCAGAGACGACGACGGTGTCGCCATCAATCGCGACACCGGTGCCGAAAAAGTCGCTCGCCGCGCCGTTGGAGGCGGTCAGCTTGGTCTGCAGCGTCCAAAGACCGCCGACCCGCGTGTAGACCCACGCCGCGCCCGCATCGGTTGCAACCTGGTCGTCGCTGCGAGCGCCGACAACGATCGTGTCGCCGCTGATCGCCACCGCGCGACCGAACTCGGTCGCAGTACCGGTGATCGTCGGGCCGGGAATCTTTTGCTCTTGTGTCCACCCGGTGCCGTTCCAGCGGAAGACATAGACGGCTCCGTCGTTGTTCGTCACCGTTCCATCGGCGAGCGGTGCCCCGACGACCATCACGTCGCCACTGACGGCAACTGTGTTGCCGAAGAAGCGACTGGCCGCTGCGTCAGCGGCGGTCACCTGCACGGGCGTTCCGAGCTGGGCGAGCGACAGCGGGGCCGCGAAGGCCAAAGCGGCGAGCAACGCCGGGCGGGTCCAAGTCTTTCGCATGTTCGTCCTCATGTGGGTTAGGCGGCGGTCGGGGTCTCGTTCATCCACCGCACGTTCGTTCATCCAATCAAATCAAACACGATGTGTCAAGGGAACCAGTGACTGATTACAACGACGCGTCCATCTTCGGCGACTGTTCGGCATTTTCTGCAGGATCAGCATCCCCACTTCGCCTTGGTTTTCGTCGCACGGGACGCTACACCGGCAGTTCATCGGACAGTTCGTCCAGCCCCTCGGTCAGCACGCGCGGGCCGTTCTCGGTGATCAGCACATCGTGCTCGTGATGGCTGGAGTAGGAGCCGTCCCCGGTCAGGACCGGCCATTGGCCTTTCGCCGTTTTCGTTCGTCCGGTTCCAATCGCAATCATCGGTTCGACCGCCAACAGCATCCCCGGCGCACAGGGAAGCTCACTGTCGGGCCACTCAGCTCGATGCACCGGCACCGAGTTGCTGACGAACGGGGCATCGTGAAGCTTGCGCCCATAGCCGTGGCCGCCGAGTCCCCGAACAAGATGGAACCCAAAGTCGGATTCGACACAGGTCTGCACTGCCTTCGCCCAATCGATGAGGCGATTGCCGGGACGCAGTGCATCGATCCCGCGGCGAAGTGACTCCTTGCCCGCGTCCATCAACTTGCGATTCTGCGGCGACGGCGCACCAAGCGAGTACGTCCACGCTGCGTCGCCGATCCAACCGCGATACGCGACGCCGATATCGATCTTGACAAGGTCTCCGGCCACCAGTGGACGGGTCAAATAGCCAGCCGTGCCGTGGACGATGCAGTCGTTGACGCTGAGGCAAGCATGCGACGGGAACTTGGGGTCGCTGAAGGACTGGCGATAGCCCAGGAAGCACGACTTCGCCCCGAGCGACTCGAGTTGCTTTGCGACGAAGGAGTCGATCTGAGCGAGCGTTTGCCCCGGTCGTACATATCCAACCAGCGCGCGGTGCACATCAACGACGCGCTGTGCCGCCGCATACGCACCATCCACATCCGCTGCTGTCAATCGTCCAACACCGGTCATGAGCGTCCTTGATCCATACATGAGTGGACCCCACTGTAGAGCGTTGTCAACGCAGTGAGGCCGCAGGGATTCCCCAATGTCATCCTGTGCGGCTGCTGGTCGACTCGGCGCCACGCCAAGTGCCGGCGTGTGCCATCTGCGAGTTATCCGACACTCCGCAGCGACGCTCCCAACGCGGGCAACCCATCGCGTCCGGTCGATGCGCAGTAGAGCCTCGCCCCCTTGAGCGGTATAGTCGCCCCGTGAATCGCATCGAGTCCATCTTCGCAGAGCTACGTCAGGGCGGGCGCAAGGCCCTCATGCCCTTCATCTGCGGCCAGCACCCCGGCCCGGGTGCCACCCCCAGCGTGCTCCACGCCCTCCAGGGGGCCGGGGCCTCGATCGTCGAGATCGGAATCCCCTTCTCCGACCCCATCGCCGACGGCCCTGTCATCGCCGCGGCGATGCACTCGGCCCTCGAACGCGGCGCCAGCATCGATGGCCTTTTCGGGGAAATCTCCTCGGTTCGTTCAAGCCTGAATCTTGGCCTGGTCGCCATGTGCAGCGTGTCGATCCTGCACCGCCTCGCCTCGGGCTCCAATCCGGCGGGCGTCGTATCGCGTTTCAAGAACGCCGGCTTCGACGGCTTCATCTTCCCGGATTTGCCCCTCGAAGAGTCCCAAGGCTGGCGCAGCGCCGCCGCCGAGGCGGGCATGACCTCGACCCTGCTGATCGCCCCCACCACTCCCGTCGAGCGCGCGGAGCAGATCGCCAAGGCCTGTACCGGGTTCATCTATCTGCTGGCACGAGCCGGCATCACCGGCGAGCGGTCCGACTTACCCGATATCGCCGGCCGGGTGCAGAAACTCCGCACCATGACCGACCTGCCGGTCGCCGTCGGTTTTGGTGTCTCTTCTGCCGAGCATGTCCGGCACGTCGTCGGATCGGCGGACGCCGCCATCGTCGGCAGCGCGCTCGTTCGCCGCATGTCTGACGCCACCGCCGGTGCTTCCGACGCCAACGCCGCCGCGGCCCATGTCGCGGGCGAGTTTGGTCGACAACTCGCGGCGGGCCTCGGTTGAGACGTCGCGGCCGACCCGCAGCGTCACGCCCCGAGAACCCGCCACAACTCGCGCGCGACTGGCGGGTCCTGCGAATGGGTGCCAATAATCACGCCCGTAGCAACTCACTGGCACGCGAACCGCGTGACGCCTCTGTTCGGGTCCGGCGACCCCTTGGTCCGGACAGCGTTCCTCTTTTTTCGTGACAGTGGAAGTCCGATCGAGCACGTACAAGTCCCCTCCTTTTCTGCGGGACGCAGCACAGGAAATCACCATGCACGCCAGAACGGAATCGCCCCACGACCTGCACCTCGCCAATGGCACCGCCCATCGGCCGGAGACCCTACGGATGAACACCGGCGACAGCGTCACCCAGACTTTCGGAGCCGATGTCTTCAACGAGCGCGTCATGCGCCAGCGTCTGCCCAAGGACGTCTACAAGCGCATCCAGCGCACCATCAAGCACGCCGAGCCGCTCGACCCCGAGATCGCTGACGTCGTCGCCGCGGCAATGAAGGACTGGGCCATCGAGCACGGCGCGACCCACTACACCCACTGGTTCCAGCCCCTCACCGGCACCACCGCCGAGAAGCACGACGCCTTCCTCGTCCCCGACGGCGCTGGCGGCGCACTCAGCGAGTTCACCGGTTCGGCTCTCGCGCAGGGCGAGCCCGACGCCTCCTCGTTCCCCTCGGGCGGCCTTCGCGCCACCTTCGAGGCCCGCGGCTACACCGCGTGGGACCCCACCAGCCCGCCGTTCCTCAACCGCGCCGGCGGCGGCGTCACGCTTTGTATCCCCACCGCGTTCGTCTCCTGGACCGGCGTCGCGCTTGACCACAAGACCCCCCTGCTCCGCTCGATGGACGCCATCAGCGAACAGGCGATGCGTATCCTCAAGATCTTCGGGACCGCCACCGGCGTTTCCCGCATCATGTGCACCGCCGGCGCCGAGCAGGAGTACTTCCTGATCGACCGCTCGTTCTACTTCAAGCGCCCCGACCTGCTCGCCTGCGACCGCACCCTCTTTGGCGCCAAGCCGCCCAAGCACCAGCAGCTCGAGGATCACTACTTCGGGGCCATCCCGCAGCGTGTGATCGCGTTCATGGTCGAGTCCGAGCGTGAGCTCTATCGCTTGGGCGTCCCGGTCAAGACCCGCCACAACGAAGTCGCCCCCGGCCAGTTCGAACTCGCCCCCATCTTCGAGACCGCCAACCTCGCCTGCGATCACCAGATGCTGGTCATGGAGACCCTCAAGAAGGTCGCCAACCGCCACGGCCTGCAGTGCATCCTGCACGAGAAGCCCTTCGCCGGGATCAACGGCAGCGGCAAGCACCTCAACTGGTCGATGTCCACCGACACCGGCGTCAACCTGCTCGACCCCCGCGACGACACCCACACGAACATGCAGTTCCTGACGTTCCTGTGCGCCGTCATCCGGGCCGTGGACCTCCACGCCGACGTGCTCCGCGCCAGCGTCGCCAGCGCCAACAACGACCACCGCCTGGGCGCCAACGAGGCCCCGCCGGCGATCATGTCGATCTTCCTGGGCGACATGCTGACCGACATCATCGAGCAGATCGAGAGCGGCTCGCCCAAGAGCACCATGAAGGGCGGTAAGCTCGACCTGGGCTCGCGGATGCTGCCGCAGATCCCGCGTCACACCGGCGACCGCAACCGCACCTCGCCATTCGCGTTCACCGGCAACAAGTTCGAGTTCCGCGCCGTCGGCTCGTCCCAAGCCGTCGCGTGGCCCGCGACCGTGCTCAACACGATCGTGGCCGAGAGCCTTGATTTCGTCGCCACCGAGCTGGAGAAGTCGCTGGGCAAGAACGCCAGCGAGGCCAAGCTCCAGCAGGTCGTCAAGGGTCTTCTGCAGAAGCTCGTCAAGCAGCACAAGCGGGTGATCTTCAACGGCGACGGCTACGACAAGGCCTGGCACACCGAGGCCGAGAAGAAGCGCAAGCTCCCGAACCTCCGCAACAGCGTCGATGCCCTGCCGGTGATGGGCAACAAGAAGAACGTCGAGCTCTTCAAGAAGTACGGCGTGCTCAACAAGGAAGAGACCGAGAGCCGCGAGCACATCTACGTCGAGAAGTACAACAAGCAGGTCATGATCGAGGCCGAGACCGCGGCCCTCATGGCTCGCACGCTGGTCCTTCCGGCGGCAATCCGTCAGCAGACCGAGATCGCGACCGCCGTCGGCGCTTCCGAGGCCGCGGACATCGACGTCTCGTCTCTGAGAGATGAACTCGCGGAGTTCAACGACCTGATCACGACGCTGCGGGCCCGCATCGGCAAGCTCGAGAAGGCCAATGACGTCGAGGTCGCCGACGAGCACAAGAAGTCGGTGCACATCCGCGACAACGTCCTGACCGCGATGCTCTCGCTCCGCGAGGTCGTAGACGAGCTCGAGACCCGCATCAGCCACGACCTGTGGCCTTTGCCCAGCTACCGCGACATGCTTTCGATCCGCTGAACAGCATCCATAGGTGACAACACAAAGCCCAGGGGCACCGAGCCCTTGGGCTTTTTCGTTGGGGGACACGCTCCAAGCCCGGCACAAACGTTCTCGGACGCGACGATGCCGGTCTTTTTCATGGCGAATTGGTCTCTCGTGAGAGATACTTGCTGCGTCCGACGCATGAACCGTCGTCGCCCCGGAGGCCTTGCGAGATGCAAACCAGACTTGTGTTGTTGGCCGGCGGTACGTGTGCTCTCAGCGTGGCGTCTCTGTCGCTTGGCGCCGTGACCTATCTCACGCAAGATCGTTCCATTACCGCCGCGACCTCCTTCGACGGATCGCTCCAGACCATCACCGCGCCCGACTTCAACCCCTTCGTCCAGACGATCAACCTCTCCACGAACTTCCCGGCCCTCAACAACACGATCGGACTCAACGAAGCCGTCGCCGGGATCGATTGCCATCTCGATCCAAAAAAAATCAAAGCGTCCGGCCGCCTCCTCGCCCGCGGCGGCATGACCGCCGACGGAAACACCGTCGCCGCCGGGAGCGCGCAGGCGACAGTCCGAACGACCTTCCGTGTCGACTCGGCTTCCGCGTTCCAACTCATCGCCTCGCCCCGCCCCCTGGCCGGAGCGAAAGACAAATTCAAACTGAAGATCGAGGGCGACTCGGGCATCGTGTTCTCGATCGACGAGAGCACGCCGCCGAGCATCGTGCAGACCGCGGGCTTCTTCGCCGCTGGAGACTACTCCCTCGAATACCAGATCGAGCTAACCGCGGAGGACGGGACGTTCGACGACTCGTTCGAGATGACGCTCGTGATTCCCGCCCCAGGCGCGCTCGGCCTCGCCGCGTGCGCCGTCTTCGCGGCCGCGCGTCGGCGTCGCTGATCGTTGCGATCATCTCCAGCACCGCACCTCTTGTCGGCTTATTTTATCTCGCTGCGCACTCGCTTCGCGTCGTCGGCCCGTCCCAAGCTCTCATACGAGCTGGCGAGGCCCTCCTGTGCCGCCTTCGTGATGGCATCCATGCCCGATCCCTTCAGGATCGGCAGCACTCGCTCCATCGCTCCCACGGCGAGAACGTCGTCTCCGGCCTCGGCTTGGGCCAACGCGATGTTGGCCTCGGTCGCAGCCAACGCCGCGGCGTTGCCGGGCTGGTGCTCGCGTTGCCAGATCAATGTGCCCTCGAGCCGCGTGATCGCGTTGCGGGGATTGCCCTGTTTGCAAAGGGCTTGAGCGAGCGACGTCGTGGTCGCGACGCGGCCGGGGTGCTCGGGCCCGAACGCCCGATCCCAAGCGTCGGCCGCACTGGTGAGCAGTTGCACCGCTTCGTCGAGCCTTCCTGCACGGCTGAGCACAAGACCCAAGTTCGACTCCGTGCGGACGATCATCGGGTGATCGGCGCGGAGAAGAGCCTTGCGTGTCGCCAGCGATGCCTCGAATTCGCGGATCGCTTCGTCGGCCTTGCCGAGTTGGAAGAGAGAACTGGCGAGGTTGTTGCGCGACTCAGCGACTTCCAAACTCTGATCACCATGCACCGCACGCCGTGCGGCGATCGCATCTCGCTGGATCTGCGCAGCCTCCTGGAACTTGCCCTGCGCCCGCACCGCGGCCCCCAGATCGTTGAGAAGCAACCCTTCGCGAGCGGTCGGTTTTCCCGGGCTCGCCGCTCGCTCGGCGGCAAGCAGCGCCCGGAACGACTGCTCCGCCTCCGCGTTCTTGCCCTCAAAGAAGAGCAGCTCCGCACGATCCACGGCGAGTCCGCTCCGCGTCGGTGCGGCCTCGGCGAGTGACGCGAACCCGCGGTCCGCCGCGTCCAGCAGCGCTCGCGCGTCCACGAGCATACCCAGCGACATGCTCGCACGGCCAAGGGCCTGCTCTGCTGCGGCACGGGTCAATGGATCCGCAGGCGGCCGCTCCCTCAGCGACTTGGCGGCGTCACGCACGACACTCCCGAGCGTGGCGTCCGGCCCGCGATTGCCGGTGTCGGCGCCGCTCAGCACGTCGAGCAGGAACCGACGCGTCTCCTGCAACCGCTGATTTCCCGCGAGCAGTTCGTCACGCTGCACCCGCAGTTCGCCGCGTTGCCGGTACAGCATCACGCTCGCCGCGGAGAGCATGAGCACCGCCGCCGTGCTCAGCGCGACGCCCAGGGCGTGTCGGCGGACGAACTTTGATGCCCGATACCACGACGTGTCCTGCCGAGCCTGCACCGGCAGGCCGTCGAGATACCGCCCCAGATCGCTCGCGAGTTGCTCGGCGGAGGCGTAACGGCGCTGCGGCTCCTTGCGGAGCGCCATCAGCACGATGTTGTCCAGATCGCCCCGCAGCACGCTGCGAAGCCGCGTCGAAGAGACGCCGCGGGTCTTGGGGACGTCGACGCCCGGCACCGTAGCGGACGGGGCGGTGGACGGACCCGACGCGGGCACGCCCAATGGAGCAACCGGCGTACTCCCGGTGCCACGCAGCCTCGCAACACTCAGCGTCACCGCCTCGCTCGGCGCCGGCGGAACGATCTCGCAGACCACACGGCGCAGTTCCTCGTGCGTGCGCAGACCGAAGTAGTACGGCCGGGTGCCCGTCAGCACCTCGTACAGCACCACGCCCAGTGCATACACATCGCTCGCGGTCGTGATCGTACCGCCCTCCACCTGCTCGGGGCTGGCGTACTCGGGAGTCAATCTCCGATCGGTCTCGGCGGTGACACCCAGTGTCGGGTCACCGCTCAGCACCTTGGCGATGCCGAAGTCGAGCAGCTTGGGCACGCCGCTGCTGGTCACGAGAATGTTGCTCGGCTTGATGTCGCGGTGAATGACGAGGTTCTTGTGGGCGTGGTGCACGCCCTCGCACACATCTCGGAACAGCCGCAAGCGGTCGTTCACCTTCAGCCGCTTCTGGTCGCAGTACACGTCGATGGGTTCGCCGTCGACGTACTCCATCACCAGAAACGGCCGCCCGTCGGGCGTCACGCCGCCGTCGAGCAGGCGTGCGATGTTGGGATGATCTAGCGCCGCTAGCGTTTGCCGCTCAGCCCGGAAGCGGCGCAGCACTTCCTCCGAGTCCATGCCGCGTTTGACGACCTTGATCGCGACCTGCTGCTCGAACTGCCCGTCGCTCCGCCGAGCGAGATAGACGGTGCCCATGCCGCCCGAAGCCAGCCGCTTCTCGATCCGGAAGTTCCCCAGCGTCTTGCCGACCAGATCATCCGGCGGCTCGGCGATGTTGCTTTCCTGGGCGAGCTGATCGAGCCCCTTGCCCAGCGCGGGCTGCTCCAGGAACGATCCGATCCGGGCCGCGGAACCGACCAGCGAGCGGACTTCGGACTTGAGCGTCGCGTCGCCGGCGCACAGCCGCGCGATCGCGGCGTCGCGGTCGAGCGGAGCCAACGCCGAGACCTCGAAAAAGACCTCTTCGACGCGGCGCAGGCGTTCCTGCGCACCCTCGCGACCGGGTGTGGGGTTGGAGTCGGGCTGGTTCGCATCATGCCCCGTCGCTCGATCTCGCGGCTCAGCCATACGCGGGCAAACTGCCAGTCGCGGGCCACGGTGCTCTCCGACACGCCCAAGGCGAGCGCCACCTGTTCCACCGTCAGCCCGGCGAAGAACCGCAGCTCCACGACCTTGGCCTTCTGCGGGTCGAGGTCTGCGAGCGCGTTGAGGGCGGCGTCGAGATCGATCAGACTCTCATCCGGCTCCGACGTGAAAACGAGCGCCTCATCGAGCGAGGCCTTCTTCGCGCCGCCGCCGCGCTTCTGGCGGTTCTTGTGCCGGGCGTGGTCGGTGAGAATGCGGCGGATGGCGGTCGCCGCGGCGCCAAAGAAGTGGGCCCGACTCTCCCATCCGGACTGTTCAGGCCCCAGCAGCCGCACATACGCCTCGTGCACCAGGGCCGTCGCCTGCAGCGTCTGGGCGTTGCTCTCGGACCGCAGGAACTTGGCCGCGATGGCGCGAAGCTCGTCGTACACAATGGGAAAGAGCTCGTCGGTGGCGCGGCGGTCGCCGCCCTGGGCTCGCGAGAGCAACTGCGTCACCGCCTCGCGGGGCGGAGTATCGCCAGCGTGCGGACCAGATGGAGGAATGGGATCGGTCAACGGCGGCCTCTTGAGATCTGCGTCTCAGCGTATCACGAGAACGATCGGCCGGGGCGTGCAATCACCCGGGCCGATCTCGGTGTGGATCGGTGAACTCAGCGAGACGCGAGCGTTCCGCTCATCGCGCCGACCGCGACGGTGTCGCCGGCGTTCATGGCCGGGATCGCGCTCTGGCCGGGGTTGTCGCCGCCCTGCACCAAGTCGAGCTTGCCGCGACCCAAGCCGTCGGCCGTGATCACCCCGATGGCACTGCCGTTGACTGTCACTCCGAAGGCGGCACCGGGCTGCGCGCCCTGGACTTCGACCGTGAACTTTTGACGCGACCGCGTGCCGTTCTGCTCGTTCACGTACGCGGCCTTGGCGGCGAGATTCGGGCCGCCGCGCATGCGGGCCTCGAGCTTGGTGACCAATCCACCCGCCAGGGCTGCGGCGGCGATAGCGGTGCAGGCAAGACCAACAACGATACGACGCAGAGAATTCATGCGAAACTCCTTTGAACGTCGGACTTGCCGACGCGGGGCCATGGGGCCCAAGACAGGCCTCGATCGTGAAACACCCTCCGCAGCTGCATGCGACGAAAGGGCGTTGAGCCTGTCAGGAGTTGTCGGGAAAGTCGCTATGCTCGTACGACCGGGCCTCGTAGCTCAACGGTTAGAGCAGACGACTCATAATCGTTTGGTTCTCGGTTCGAATCCGAGCGGGGCCATTGCTCGACCCCACATCGTCACGGCTTGGGCTTGCCGAAGCGGGATTCCATCCAATGCTTCCGGTACGCCGCCGCGCCCTCGAACGACTCCACCCGCTCGCCGGCCGCCCGCCTCCTGGCAGCCTCCGCCGCGTCCACTGCAAGCAATCCAGTGCCCATCGGCGTGCCGATCTTCGGGTCCACGATGAACGCGACAGCCTCGGATCGAGCCCACCGCGGCTTGGGGCTCACCGCAAACTCCCGCGATCGAACCACCAGGCCCGGATGCCAGCGATCGTGATCGAAAAGACATCCCGCGTCGTCGAAGTACAACGTCGCTTCGGCGTCCCCGTTCGACACAATCATGCGTGCCGCGAATCGAGCATCGGCGATGGACATGCCGCACTCGGCGCACTCGGCGTCGGCGGGCACGGCGTCTGTCACCGCGGCCTCACGCGGCCTGGGCAACGCCCAAGCCAAAAGCACGACCACCGACATAAGGAGTACGAAAGCCCTGTTCATCGACCGATCTCCAAGCACCCAAGCTTCGCCCCAAACTCCCCCACTCCCGTACTCTCTTACTCCGTGCCCCTCCACTGCTTCACTGCCCCCAAAAGCGAGCAACCCCGCGATCTCTCGCGGGGAGCTGGAATGACCCCATGGGGATTCGAACCCCAGTTTTCAGGATGAGAACCTGACGTCCTGGACCAGGCTAGACGATGGGGCCAAAGGCTGCGAAATCGCTCGCGTGCCAGGACATCCGAGGATAGCGCGGACCCATGGCTCGGGCAAATCCAGGGCGCCGGTTACCGAGACGCTAGCCCTTGGACGCGATCCCCACCAGCACCACGATGTCGTAGAGGGCGTGCACCGCGACCACGATCCCAAAGCCGCGGATCAGGAAGAGCACGCCGAAATACAGCCCCGCCCCGGTTAGGAACACGAGGACCCGCATGTCGGCCGTTCCGCGGACGCCGGAGATCGACACGTCGTGGTAAAGGGCGAAGGACACGGCGGAAACGGCGCAGGCGATCACCGCAGCCGTGCCCTTGTTGACACGGAACACATCCGCCAAGAGCGCGTGGATCGCCGTGATCATGACGAGTCGGAAGACCAGTTCCTCGTAGAGGCCGGCACCAATCGAGAGCGTGAGCCGCTCCTGCCATGGCAGTGCTCGCAGGTCTGCGGTCGCTACTCCAGCGAGCTCGATGAACTGGCCCGCGGGCGCCGCGCCCTGAACACCCAGCCGCCGATCCACGATCAGACCGAGGACCAGAAGCGGCAGCACAAGAGCGGCGGACTCCATCGCCATGCCGATCAGCACGCCCGGATAGATCCGCCACTTCTCACGAGTAAAAACATGCCACGTGAAAAGCACCACGACGAGCGTGATTGCGGGCAGATGCAGCCCCGGGGCGCCAAAGGCTTCGAAGAAACGAGTCATTATCGCCCGGGCGCCGACCGTCCGCATCGTGCCGCTGGTCGCGTTCTGCAGGTACAGAATCGAACCGACCTCGTACATCACGATCAGAGGCAGCAAAAACACCAGCGTGTGCAAGGGCGTGACCGAGAGCCGCCAGTAGCTCTGGTTCTCCGGATGCATCTCTATCGTGGCAGCTCGGGACATGGCAAGAGTTCGGCGAGGACGAGGTGTTGATCCCAACGGTCGATTGACCGCCAAGCCTACACGCGCTCACGCCGCGATGTCGCGTGCAACCAACGCGAAAGTCACCCGCATCCGCCGCTCTCCGAAGCGGCGTCGAGGGCATCGCGGATCGTCCACAACAACATGCCCGTTGTCCTCAAGTCCCGCCCCGCAATCCCCGCAGCTCGGCCAGCGCGTGCTCGGCGCTCTCGAACCCGGACTGGGCCTCGGCGGCTGCCAGTCCTTTCGCCAGCCACGCATCGAGGCCCGGATCAAGCCCCGCCACAACCTGCCCAGGCCGCACGCCCAGCGAACGGCGATCAAGCCCGGTCAGCACGCGGAACAGCAGCTCAAAGAGGCTCGTCAGTTCCGCCAGCAGTTCCTGCTCGGTCACCTTCTCGGCGCCCAACGGGCCCCGCTCGCAGTATCGCGCCACGCCAAAGAGCTCGATGTGCGTCCGACCGCCACGGTCCACCAGCACCAAGGCGGGGTCAATCGCCCCGTTGTAGATCCGCTGCCCGTGCGCCGCGTCGAAAGCGGTAAGCAGATGCTCGGCCGCGTAGGTGATCTCCGCCGCGGAGAGTCGGCCGCCCCGCGATGCCGCCAGCCCGTCCAGCGTGATGAGCCCGCCGATATGTCCCAGGTACGGCGCGATCAGCACGGCCTTGCCCGAATCGCTTCGCACCTGCTCGATCGGCTCGACGTGCGGCAAACGCCGGCGTGCCAGCAACTCCACCCCCGAGGCCAGCCGATCCGCGATCGACGCCGGGAGGACATGCGCGAGCCGCGGCGTGCGCTCCGTGACCGACTCGATCAACAGCCGTTCCCCGAGGGCACTCGACGGCAACGCCCGCACGACGCGGAAGTCGGGCATGAGACTCGGAAATGACGACGTCGCGGACACGGCCCCATGGTACCTCACGGCGTACCGGGTGCGTTTCACGAGTCCAGAGAGTCGCCCAAGTCGAAATCGACTGTCCCGTCGCTTCTACTTGTCCTTCATTGCCTGTGTCGCATCGCTCGCACGCTGCCCGATCGTCGCGACCTTCAGCACTGCCAACGCCGACTCAAGCTGAAGGTCCATGCCCTCGGTCAGCAGTTTGTCGGCGTTCGGGCGCTCCTTCGCACCCGGAGCCGCATCTCCAGGCAGCACGTCCGCGTCGCGCCGAAGCAAGATCGCCTCGGTCGTCTGCTTGGGCAGCATCTCGACCGGCACCGTCGGCGCGATGCCCCACTCGTGGGCCCCGGGCTTGCGATGGATGATCCGATACCCCGGCGGGGCGGCGTCGGGAATCGCGTAGTACTGCATGGTGAGCTTCATCGCCGCGTCGTCGGAGATGCCAAAGACCTTCTGCACGCTGCCCTTCCCGAAGCTGCGCTGGCCCATGACCATGACGTTCACATCGCCGGTCTCCCCGTAGTGCTGCAGCGTGCCGCTGACGATCTCGCTGGCGGACGCCGAGCCTTCGTTGATCAGGACCACAACCGGGGCCTTCGACAACCGTGCAATGTTGGATCGAGCGACCTCCGGGCTTTCGGCCCGCCCGCCGGGGCCCTGCATCGCGACGAGCACGCCGCTGTCCACAAACAAGTTCGCCACCTGCACGGCCTGATCGAGGTAGCCGCCCGGGTTGAACCGAAGGTCCAGCACCATCCCGCGAAGGCCTTCCTTCTGCATCTGATTGACGGCGCGACGCAGCTCCGCGGCAGTGTTCTCGCTGAACTGCGTGAGCCGCACGTAACCGATCTGGTTCTCACGATCGATGAACCAATCCCACGCGTCCTCGCGTGCGCCGTTGCGCTTCCAACCCTTCACCGAGACGACGTTGATGATCTGCCGCTGAATGTTCAGCTCAATCTCTTCGTACTTCTTCTGATCCGCCGGTGCACCTTCCGCGGCAGCGACGGGGCGGTCGATGGTCAGTATGACCTTCGTGCCCTCAGGCCCTGTGATGTTGTCCACGACCTGGTCGATGCCCATGCCGTACGCGGACTTGCCGTCGATCTTCTTGATGACGTCGCCGGAACGGATCCCGGCACGGAACGCCGGCGTGCCCTCGATCGGGCTCACAACCTTTACGTTCGATTGATCGTCAAGCTCGATCTGCACGCCGATACCTACGAACTTGCCCTGGGTGTTGCGGTTGAACCGGCTCAGTTCGTCCGGCCAGATGATGGCACTGAACTCGTCGAGCTGGTCCATCGCGCCGTTGCCGAACTCGTGCAGGATCGCCTCCCGCGGCATCTTCACCGAGCGATCGTTCACAGCGAGCACGCGAGTCAGCAAAGCATCGATCTCCGCGAAGCCCGGCTCACTGGCGCGGCCGAATGCGTTCTTGCGGACCTCGGCCAGCCGCTCCTTCTCCGAACGCAACGCGGTCAACATCGTCTCCCGCGCCGCATCGTTGTCCAGCCCGGGGAACGCCTTGTGCAGATCGTGCGTGCCGATCATGGTCTCAACGGCGCCCAGCCCGCCCGCGAGAAGCGTGCGCATCGGCACCTGTTCGACATGGTCGGCCGACCGTGCCAGCGCACGCACCACGGCTTCTTGATCCACTCCCTGCAGCTTCTTGTTGAAATCGTCGCCCGTCGGGTTGTATGGCGGCAGCTGCTTCTGGTTCTCCGCCTTGAGCCGGTCGTTGCGAAGTTCCCACAGCCGCTGCGGGACGTACAGACGAATCATCGACAAGCGCCGCGTCTGACGCTCGAGGTCCCCCTTATAGCGACCCGATTCTTCGTAAAGCGCGTTGAGCAGGCTGTACAGCTCGCTCACCGCGAGCCACTGAGCGTTCGATTCCGTCGACCGAGCGGCGTTCTCCGCGTCCTGGGTGAGTTGCTTCACCCGCGGGTCTTCGAGCACGCTGTTCTTGTCCGGCGTCAGCACCCACAGTTCGATTGCGCTGCGCATCGCCAGCGCCAGACGGGTCGGCGTGCGCTCGCCGGCAAGACGCTCGTCGAATTCCTTGTTCACCTCGGCAAGGCGTTCGGCCCGCTTGCCCTCGCGCTTGGCGATGTGCTCGTTGAGAACCCGGGCCGCGTCCTTGATCTCGTCGCGATCGGCGCCGGAGAACGTCTCGGGCGGGTTCTGGATGTACTGCATGAAGTCGTCGAACCGACCCGACTTGGCGATCCGCCAGCCGCGGTTCGACCACTCGCCCGGCGCCGCCTGATCGTCCGTCGCTGCGACAACCGCGGCGAAGACCGTCGTCGGGACGCCGGCCGCCAGCGCGAGCGCCGTCGACAACACTCCGGCACGGACACCGGCCAGCAGTGAAGCGGAAAGGAAACGACCGGAGCGGGCGAAATCGACCACGCAACCTCCCTTGGCCATCCCCGACGAACCGGGGCGCGGCTCTCCACCGCTGCGCCGCGTGCGTCGTGCACGACCAAGGCGCAACAGTGACGCATCGGGCCGAGACCGGTCCTTCGTGACCAGTTCGGACCGACGCATGAACGCCCAGAGCATATCGGACCGGCGCGGGCGGATCGGCTCCGACCGGCGGCACGACCCCACCTGGGCCTCGGTTCTACCGGTATCCCCGCCCGCGGGTTCGGGTTGCGTCGAAGTCTCTGCACGCGTTCCCAGCCCGCAAAAACGAACCGCCCCGGACGGAAATCCGGGGCGGCCTTTGGTCAGCGAACGAACCGCCAAGAACGTGCTGACCGAGACACGCCAACACGGCGTGCCCCACGAAGTCTCGAATCAGGCCTCTTGATTCGCAATCGTCATTGCTGAACGGATGCGGTCAAGTGAATCAACTCGACTGAACTCACACTACCACACGTTCGGTGCTTCTCGCAAGGTCCGACCGGTGGTTACTACTGATTCAGGCGCGACGACGACGGGCGGCGACGAGGCCACCGAGACCGACGAGGGCGAGGGCGCCCGGAGCCGGAATGGCGGTCGCGTTGAACTGCACGTTGTCGATGCGGTTGTTGCCGTTGCCGCTGGTCGCGCCGTCGAGCAGGAGGCGGACGTAAACGGTGCTCTGGTTGTTGAGGCCAGCGCCGAAGTTAAAGGTGTAGGTCTGGAACGAGGTCTGACGGGACTCGTAGGTCGTGAAGTTCGCAAAGCTCACGCCGTCGGTCGAGGTCTGGACGGTGTTGAACGCGCTGTTGATCGAGCCGAAACCGGTGCTGGTGCCGCGGCCCGCAAAGCTCATGACGAGGTTCGTGTAGCCGGTGGTGCTGATCGCGAACTGCACCCAACCGCCGTTGGCGCTCACGGAATTGGAGCTGACGTTGCCGATCGAGCCGACGACCGAAAGAGCGCCACCGCTCACATCGCCAAAGAGCGAGTTGAGCGTGTTGCCCGCGAACGTGCCAGCGTGGCCATCCGGGGTGGTGTTGAACTTGGTGTTCCACACCAGGCCGCCGCCGATCGACAGCGTGCCCGCACCGGCGTTGACCGCGGTGCTGGTCAGCACACCGAGCGTGCCGGGCGCCGCAGCCGGAGTGCTGGCGTTGAAGTTCCAATAGGCGAGCAGATCCGCGTTCGCCGTGCTGGCGATCGCCGCGCCGGCCACAAGGGCCAGCGCCAAATTCGCGTTCTTCATAATCTCGAACCTCCTATGCAATCTCTCCTCGACGCGCTCGGAAAAGCGCTGCCCCATACGGGGGCGTGTCTCTCTTGGTCAATAGCATAGCGAACGGCTACCCAAACGCGATACAAAAGGGGTTTGGATTCCGCGAAGAATTCGAGGCCCGGGATGACGTTCCCGGACTCGAAAACGGGCCCCGGAAGGGGTATAGTCGGGGCCTTGGGGCGCGTAGCTCAGTTGGCTAGAGCGCGGCTGTCACATAGCCGAGGTCACAGGTTCGAGCCCTGTCGCGCCCATTTCGTCTGCCCTTGAGCCATCCTTGGCATGGTCGCCGAAGCCGACGGGCTTGTCCGACCCTACGCCGCAGCCCGAACGTCCGCACTGGGCTTGCAGACCCGAATCAGTGATTCGCGGCTGATGGGCTTTGTGGCGTACCGATCGCAGCCAGCCTCCCGACATCGCGCGTCGTCGCCGACCATCGCGTGCGCCGTCAGTGCCACGATCGGCCGCGTCCATCCCTTGGCTCGGAGCGCCGACGCCAGCGTGTACCCGTCCATCACCGGCATCTGCATGTCGGTGAGCACCACGTCGCACGGGTTCGTGGGGTTCAAGGGGCCTTCGGCCGACTGATCCACCGTCATCGCACAGAGCGCTTCGAGACCGTTGGTGAACGTCCGAACCTCCGCGCCTGCTTTGCGCAGGTGGTGCTCGATCAGACGCCGATTGTCGGGACCGTCCTCGGCGAAGAAGATGCGAACGCCGGCCAACCCGCCATCGCTTGCGGTCTGAACCCGCTTTGGCACTTCCGGCCGCGTTTCATCGCGAAGCTGCTCCGGCTTGACCATCGCAGCTTCAGGCTCGACCTCGGTCGCAACAGTGAGCGTGAACTCGCTGCCGCGCCCCAGTTCGCTCGCGACAGTCAGGTCGCCGCCGAGCAGCCTCGCGAGGTCGCGGCTGATGCAGAGCCCAAGCCCGGTGCCACCGAACCGGCGGGTTGCACTCGTGTCGACCTGGGAAAACGGGCGGAAGAGCCGACCGACATCTCGAGGATCGATGCCGATCCCGGTATCGAGCACTCGAACAACCAGCGTCCCGGCGTTCGGCGAGTTGGGCAGATAGCCGGCTCGCATGGTGATGCCCCCTCGCTCGGTGAACTTGGCCGCGTTGGACACGAGGTTGGCCAGGATCTGTCGCAACCGCACCGGGTCGGTACGAATAGTCGCGGGTATCGGGCTGTCGAGCAGAAGCTCAAAGCGCAGTCCCTTTTCCGCGCAGCGCACCGAGATCATCGATTCAACCTCGAGCAGGAGCTGCGTCGTCTTGGTCGGACGAGGATCGATCGTGAGCTTGCCCGCCTCGATCTTCGAGAGATCCAGGATTTCATTGATGACCGCAAGCAAATGCTCGGCGTTGCGGCGAATGGTTCCCACGCAAAGGTCAAGCTGCCGGGGATCACCACTCGCGTCGGCGAGCAGCTGCGAATAACCGAGGATCGCACCCATCGGAGTTCGGATCTCATGGCTCATGTTCGCCAGGAAATCGCTCTTGGCGCGATTGGCGCTCTCGGCCAGCTCACGGGCCGCTTGCAGCTCGCAAACCGCGGACTCAAGCCCCGCCCTGGCTTCGTTCGATTCGCGCCGCCGCGCGTTCAATGCCTGTGCCAGCGCCCCGATCTCGTCGCCGCTGAGCACCGGCACTTCGACCTCTCCCGCCTGCACCGCCGCTGCGATCGCGCTGACCGGCCGCAGCACCAGCCGATGAACGACGAGCATGCCGAACGTCAAGACCAAAGCGGCGGCAACGGCGAAGCCGGTGCCTGCCAGCGCCGCCCAAGCCGCCGCCTGATCCTCGATTTGACGGGCATCGATATGTACCACAACCGCGCCGGGCTCTGCATAGACATGATCCCGAACGATCATGAGCGGCATCGAGAAGCCGAGCATCCGCTCGTCCGGGTGATAGTCCGCGAACTCGCGCCGGGTCTTGAGTGCCCTCTTGAGATTGAACGCCGACTCGATGTTCTGCCCATCTGAGATCGGCAGCCCGACAATCGCATTCTGGGTCGACGCGATGACGCGCGGCGGATTCCCCGCCGCGACCACGATCTCCTTCACCAAGGGCTCAGCGCCAAGTGAATGCACAATCCGCTCAACGTCGGCGTCGTCCCGCACCGTCTCGGTCGCATAGCCCACCAAACGCGCAACGAGCTCTGCACGATTTATGAGCCGCTCACGTGCCTGCTCGTGCGCAAGCCACGCCGTGCCCGCCCAACCGAGCAACGCCAGAAGCACGCAGCCGGAAGCGATCGGCACAAGAGCTCGGTAGCCGAGCGATCGCTGGAGTTGTGATATGGCGTCTTGGAGCATTCACTCACCGATCACGACTGTGACATCCGCCTTCGGCAACGGGTCGCGCAACATCCCGATCGCGACCATCGAGTCCCGCGTGCGACGTGCCGTTTCGCGCAGACTGCCACCCGGGCCGAGGAACCGATCCTGTTCCGTGTGTCCGACGAGCTTGATTCCATCGTTCAAGGCGGCCTCGAACTCGGCGGGACTGATTCGCTGCCGCGCCGCCATGATGGCGATCGCCTCGGCAGGATGCTCCTTGGCATACTCCTGCGCCCGGAAGAACGCGCGGCGGAACCCGGCGATCGCCTCCGGCCGGGACCCGATCACGTCGCCATCCACCGCCAGCACATCCACGATCTCATTGGGGCTCTCACGGGTGGTGAACACCACCTGGGTGTCGGGCAACGCATCGATGGACGTGCTGATCGGCGGGTACGTCACCACCGCGTCGAGCTCGCCCAGTTCCATAGCCGCTCGCATGTTGAGCTGCGCACACGGAACGACCACGACATCACCAAGCTCAAGCCCGTGTCGCTCCATGGCTCGCGCCAACACAATCGCGTTGAGTGAGTCACTTTCAACGCCCACACGCCGCCCCCTCAGGTCTGACACGCGTGTCATGCCTTTTCCGGCGATGATGACATCTGCACCGTCCGACCAATCAGCCACCAACGCCACGCGGGGCGATCGCCCCCCGTTCTCCTCGGCAACGATGACTTCAACCAACGTCGCAAAGAACCCGTCGACCTGCCTCCGTTCGTATGCACGCCTCGAGTCGCCGAGCGAACTCAGCTCCAGAAGCTCGACCCGCACCCCCTCGTCGGCGAAGAATCCCTTCTGCTGAGCCAATGTGGCGAACTCGTAACCGGGCCACGGATTGATCGCGATGCGCAGCGGCGGGTCGTCGACCGCCGAAGCCCGATAGACACCGACGAACCCAAGCAACACCAGGCATGCCGCGATCACCGCGACGATCGACGTCAGTCGGACGCTCGCGCCTCTCGGTCGAACGCATGATTGCTCGCCACGATTTGCCATACGGCCCCTCGGAGAGAAACTGCTCGTACCAACAAACCTTTCGACGGCATCGCAAGGCACTGAACGTCGACAAACGTGCAGACCATGCGTCAGCAGACACAATCGACCGCAATGGCGCGAGCACCAAGCAGACCCACCAGAATTAACTGGCAAATCTGCACTCGCAGGCTTCGGGTGCCAATCCTGCCAAATCATCTTTCCCAGATTCACTCGGAATCGCGGGGAGCACCGTAAATCGTCGCCAAGCGGAGACGAGCGGCAGCGATCGCATGAGTCACGGCCGCCGGGCCGGTACCGCCAGAAATCTCCCGACGAAGGAGACCCGCCTCGAGCGTCAGAGACTGATACACGGTCTCATCAACTCGCGCGTCGACACTGCGCAATTCTGCGAGCGAGAGAGCCTCGAGCCGCGCGGACTTGGCGATCGCGTGGCGAACGAGCTTTCCGACGACATCGTGAGCCTCGCGGAACGGGATGCCCTTCGCGACGAGGTAATCCGCCAGCTCGGTGGCGTTGGCGTACCCGTCGAGAGCGGTGTCGCGTGCGCGAGCTTCACGCACCTTGAGCGTGTCGAGCACCCGCACCAACACCCGCAGGCACATCGAGAGCTGCCGCATCGCGTCGATCAGCGGCTCTTTGTCTTCCTGCAGGTCCTTGTTGTACGCGAGGGGAAGGCCCTTCACGGTCATCGACATCGTCGCGAGCGCGCCGAAGATGCGACCGCACTTGCCGCGAATGAGCTCGCACGCGTCCGGGTTTTTCTTCTGCGGCATCAGGCTGCTGCCGCTGCTCACGCTGTCGTGCATCTCGACCACGCCGAACTCTTGGCTCGCGAAGAGGATCAGGTCCTCCGCGAGGCGAGAGAGATGGATAGCGCAGTTCGAAGCCGCGGCGAGAGTCTCAATGACGAAGTCGCGATCGCTGGTCGCGTCGAGGCTGTTACGCGTCGGCGCGTCGAAGCCGAGGTCCTTGGCGATCTGCTCGCGGTCGACCTGGTAGGTCGTGCCGGCGAGAGCGCCCGAGCCGAGCGGGCAGACATTGACCCGCTTGCGGGCATCCGCGAAGCGGGCCGCGTCGCGCTCGAGCATCTCCTGGTACGCGAGCGCCCAGTGCGCGAAAAGGATCGGCTGGGCTCGCTGGAGGTGGGTGTAACCGGAGGTGACGATGGTTTTGGTGCGATCGGCGAGGTCGATGAGGGCGCGGCGTGCGTCCTTGAGCTCGGCGAAGCGGGCATCGATCTCAGCCCGGACGTACAACCGGAAATCGGTCGCCACCTGGTCATTGCGGCTGCGCCCGGTGTGGAGCTTCTTGCCCAAGTCCCCCACCGCTTCGATGAGACGCCGCTCGACCCAGGAGTGAATGTCCTCGTCGGAGTCCTTCAGCGGCAGCGTCGGCTGACCGGAAATCTCAGATCTCAGAGTCGAGAGCGCGGCAGTCAGCCTCGTCAGCTCGTCGGCGCTCAGCACGCCGGCGCGGTGGATCGCCTTGGCCCACGCGACCGAGCCATCGATGTCCTGCAACGCCAGCGCGGCATCCACCGGCAGGGAGTCGTTGAAGACCTTGAACAGCTCGTCAGGCTTGGTTTCGAATCGACCGCCCCAGAGGGCCATGCGATCACTCCCGTGGCGTCGCCGCAATCGGCGGCTTGTCTCAGTGCGTGATTCCGGCCTTCTTGAGCGCCGCGATCCGCTCGGGCAGGCTCAGCAGCTTGATGAAGCCCCCAGCGTCCTTGTGCTCGTAGATCTCACCCTTCTCGAACGTGACAACCTTCTCGGCATAGAGCGAGTTGGGGCTCTTGCGCTTGATCGCGGTCGCGGTGCCCTTGTACAGACGCACCACGATCTCGCCGGTCAGACGCTCGCTGCTCTTCTGGATCGCGGCCCACAGGGTCTCGCGGTACGGCGTGAACCAGCGGCCGTTGTAGACCACCTCGCCGAACCACAGAGCCAGGTGCTCCTTGAAGTGGCGCGTTTCGCGGTCCTGCACGAGTTCCTCGATGCCCTTGATCGCTTCGCAGAGGATCGTGCCGCCGGGGGTCTCGTAGATGCCGCGGGACTTCATGCCCACGAGGCGGTTCTCGACGAGATCGACGCGGCCGACGCCGTGCTTACCGCCGATGACGTTGAGCTTCTCGATGATCTTCCACGCGAGCATCTTCTCGCCGTTGAGAGCGACGGGGCGGCCGGCCTCGAAGGCGAGCGTGACTTCCTCGGCCTTGTCCGGCGCCTTCTCGGGGGACACGGTGAGCATGAAGCAGTCTTCCGGCGGCGCGTTCCACGGGTCTTCGATGCTGCCGCCCTCGTGGCTGATGTGCCACAGATTGCGGTCGCGGCTGTAGATCTTGGTCGCGCTCGCGGTGGTCGGGATGTTGCGGGCCTTCAGGTAGTCCAGCATCGCGATGCGACCGGTGAGCTTCCACTGGTCCATGCGCCACGGGGCGATGATCTCCATGTCCGGCGCGAGGGCGGCATACGCCGACTCGAAGCGGACCTGGTCGTTGCCCTTGCCGGTGCAGCCGTGGGCGAGGGCGTTGCAGCCGAACTTGCGGCCGGCCTCGACCTGAGCCTTGGCGAGAATCGGACGCGCCATCGCGGTGCCGAGCAGGTAGCGGCCTTCGTAGATGCAGCCCGCCATGACGGTGGGCATCACGAAGTCGTCCACGAACTCGCGCTTGAGATCGACGACGACGCAGTCCTTCGCGCCCGAGTCCTTGGCCTTCTTCTCGACGCCGACGAGCTCTTCCTCGCCCTGACCGACGTCGCCAACGACGGCGTAGACCTCGCAGGCCATGTTTTCTTTCAGCCACGGGATGATGACCGAGGTGTCGAGGCCGCCCGAGTACGCGAGTGCAATCTTCTTCATCGTGATCTTCTTTCCAACGCCGCCGTCAACGCGGCCGTGTGCGATTCTGCCTTGATCGAGACGAGATTCCCGAATTCTTACTAGTGCCGAGTGTCTGAATCCGGCTGCCTTCCTTTAGCCACACAACATATGCACCAGCAACGCCATCTGCGCGTGCATGCGGTTCTCCGCCTGATCAAAAACCACGGATTCCGCCGCGTCGATGACGTCGTCCGTGACCTCGCTGCCGCGGTGGGCGGGCAGACAGTGCATGAAGAGCGCCCGCTGGCCGCTCGACAGCCCGCGGCTGGCCACCCCCATCAGGTTGGCGTTCACCTGGAAGGGTCGGAAGAGTTCCCGCACGCGCTCGGTCTCGCGGCCCTGCCCCATGCTCACCCAGACATCGGTGTAGACCGCGTCGTGACCGGCGATGTCCGCGAGGTCATGGCTCACCTTGATGGTCGAGCCGGACTTGGCGGCGAACGCCGCGCACTGCTTCATGATCGGCGTGCTCGGGTTGCGGCCCGGGGGCGTCAGCACCGTCACGTGCACGCCCAGAATCGCTCCAAGCTCCACCAGTGAGTGACAGACGTTGTTGCCGTCGCCGACGTAGGCGAGGCGGATGTCGTTCCACGCCCGCTTGGGGAACTTCTCGCGGAGCGTGAGATAGTCGGCCAACGCCTGGCACGGGTGGTGCAGGTCGCTGAGCGCGTTGATCACGGGGACGCGGCTGGCGTCGCTCAGCCCCTCGAGGATTGTCTGCTTGTACACCCGGGCGACAATCGCATCGACCCAGCGCTCCAGGTTGTGGCCGTAGTCGGCGATGGTCTCACGCTCTCCGAGCCGCTGCTCGCTGTGATCAAGGTAGACCGCGTGTCCGCCGAGCTTGTGGATGCCGACCTCGAACGACACCCGCGTCCGCAGCGACGGCTTCTCGAAGAGCATCGCCACCGAGCGGCCGTCGAGGGTCTTTCGGTAGGGCGTGACATCCTTCTTGAGCGCCGCGGCGGTTGCGAAGAGCGTCTCCACGTCCTGACGCGACATCGCGCCCAGCGACAGAAGGTCGTGCTCGCGGAGCGAAGAGATGAGCGGGACGATGGGGTGGGTTGAAGAAGGCATCAAGGCATCCAGTCATCAAGGCATCGAATGAAGTAGCGCACGTGCGATCAGCGGACGAAGCGGGTGCCGACGCTTTCGCCTTTGGTCCAGCGAATGAGGTGCTCCGGCCGGTCGCCGCTGAGGATGACGACGGGGATGCCGCTGGCTGCGACGGCGGAGGACGAACGGGCTTTGGGGATCATGCCCCCGGTGATCGCACCCGTCGCGATCAGCCCCTCGACGTCGGCGTGCGTCAACTGCGGGATCACCTTGCCGTCCTGGCCCTTCACGCCCTCGACGTCGGTCAGCAGCACCAACGCCGCGGCCTTGAGCACCTTGGCAACGCCAGCCGCGGCGTCGTCAGCATTCAGATTTAACGGCTCGCCTCGGTCGTCGAGACCGATGGAGGAAAGGACGGGGATGTAGCCGCTGGAGAGCAGTGTTCGTGCCAGCCCGCCGTCGGTCTCGCGGACGACGACCTCGCCGACGCGCCCCGGATCGAAGTCGAGGCCCTGCATGACGCGCGACAGCACCAGAGCGCCGTCGCCGAGGCAGAGACCGACCGGCTTCCCGCCCGCACGGAGCAGACACCCCACGAGCGACTTGTTCACCGTACCCGCGAGCACGCCGGTGATCTCGGGGATCTGATCGCTTGGCGTGATCCGAAGCCCCTGCTTGCGTTCAGGCTTGATTCCAAGGCGGTCCATCAATCGGTCGACCGCCTTGCCGCCGCCGTGGAGCAACACAAGGCCGCCCGGATGCGACTTGGCGAGCGCGACCAGCGACGCCCACAGCTCCGGCGCCGCGGCCTGAGCCTCGAGCGTCGCGCCGCCGATCTTCACCACCAGCGGGCCGCTGGGGTTCGCACTCCCCGCGCTGTTGATCGCGGCGATGCTCACGCTCCACCTCCCACGCGCTTGCCGCCGAGCCCTTCAGTCTCCGCGATCCCGAAGCGGATGTTCATGCACTGGATCGCCTGACCGGCCGCGCCCTTCACCAGGTTGTCGATGCTGCTGACGGCGATCAGGTGCCCATGCTCGGCGTCGAGCGCCCAGCCGATGTCGCAGAAGTTGGTGTTGCGAACGTCCGCGATCGCGGGGAACGACTTGGCCGGCAGCAGCCGCACGAAAGCCTCGTTCGCGTACGCGGCCACATACGTCGCGCTGATCTTCTCCGCCGTCGTGCCCGGCACGAGGTCCACGTGCAGCGTGCTCAGGATGCCGCGATCGAGCGCGATCAAGTGCGGCGTAAACAGCGTCTTCACGCCCGCGTACGCGTCGATCTCGGGCTGATGCCGGTGCGAGAGCACGCCGTAGGGCTGCATGCTGATCTCGCAGAACAGGTTTTTGACGTTCGCGCCGCGCCCCGCGCCGCTGACGCCCGACGCCGAGTCGATGATCGGCCGCGTCCCCGGCTTCACCAGCCCGGCCCGCACGAGGGGCGACAACGCCAGGATCGCACTCGTCGGATAGCAGCCCGGCACGGCGATCAGGTTCGCCGTGGCGATCTGCGAACGATGCAGTTCAGGCAAGCCGTAGACCGCGGTCGCGAGGAGGGCGGAACTGCTGTGCTCGAAGCCGTAGTGCTTCGGATAGAGGGCCGCGTCGCGGAGGCGGTAGCCGGCGGAGAGATCGAGGACGACCGTGCCGCGTTCGAGCAGCTTTGGCGCGAGCTCCACGCTCGCCTCGTGGGGCGTCGCCAGGAAGACGGCATCGGGCTTGAGCGCCATCACCGCGTCGATCTCGACCGGCTGCACAGCCAGATCGCAAACGCCACGGTACCGCGGAAAGAGCTCGTCGAACTTGCCCGCCTGATCGCCCTTCTCGCGCCGGGCGGAGGCAAACAGCCCCACCACCTCCGCGTGCGCGTGACGCGACAGGATCGAGACCAGCTCGGCCCCCGAGTACCCACCCGCTCCGACGATGACAATGCGGCGACGAGACATCGCGATCAGGCTCCTACCGCGGGAGCCCGATCTGCCGGTGCCCCTCGCGGGCGTTCATTCAGTTTCAACTTACTGGATGCGCTGGACGCCGCTCTGCGCCTCAGCGATTGCCGCCTCGTAGCGACGAACCAGCTCGCCAAGGTTCACGGCCAGGCGCTTGGCGCCGTTCCAGTTCAACACCACGCGGCTGCCGATGGCAAAGTGCATCGCCTGCTGGCCCTCGGGACCCTGCGTGGGGATGTTGAGCCCGAAGTCGAGGATCACCTCGTCCTGGGTGTTGGTCGTGCGGATCGTGTTGGCGTACGTCGTGACCATCTTGGTCTCGTCGATGCGGACGGCGATCTGCTGCTGCTGGGGCTGGTTGGGAGTGCCGGACATGGAATGCTCCTGCGCGTGTGGCTGGTTGTGATACAACTAGTGGAAGGGTCGAGTTTAGGTCGCTCGCGCCCCGACCTTCCAAGCGCGGCGGAGGCTGGCGATGAAGAAATCGCAGAAGCAATCACGGTCGAGAAAATCAGGCTCCGGAACCGTCGCCACCCCAGCACCCCGGCCCGGACGCAACTCGCACACCCTGGCCGCCATCGACATCGGCAGCAACGCCGTCCGGTTCGCCCTGGCCGAACTCACCCCCGGCGGTGCCCTGCAGATCCTCGATGAACGTCGGCGTCCCACCCGCCTCGGAGCCAACCTCGCGGCCCGCGGCAAGCTCCCCAAGGAGGGCGTCAAAGCCACCATCGCCGCCGTCAAGGAGTTCTGCTTCGACGCGGCACGCCACGGCGTGCTCGCGATGCGGCTGGTCGCAACCGCCGCTGTCCGCGAAGCCCCCGACGGAGCCGCGTTTGTCGCCCGCCTCGAACGCGAGACCGGCATGCGGGTCTCGATCATCGGCACCGACGAGGAAGCCCGCCTTGCGTTCCGATCCTGCACCGATGCCATCGACCTCTCCAAACGCCACGCCGCGATCGCGGACATCGGCGGCGGGAGCGTCCAGATCAGCCTGTCTCACAACGGCACGCTCTACGAGTCGATCTCGCTGCCACTGGGCGCGGTCCGATTGACCTCCATGTTCGGCGGCGCGGTCCGCATCCACCAGCCCGCCACCGATAAGAAACTCCGCAAGCACGTCCGCTCGGTGCTGGCCAGGTCGCTGCCCACGCCGCCATCGGAGGTTGATCTGCTCGTCGGCTGCGGCGGGACGTTCGCGTCGCTGCTCTCGATGCTCACCAACTCGCCGCGCAGCGGCGCGGGCTCACGCGGCGGCAGCACGAGCCTCAAGCCTCGGGCCTGCACCCGCGATGAGTTCGAGACGCTGGGCGAGACGCTCAAGGCCATGAACCTCGTCGAGCGCGAACGCTGGCTGACGCGGCTGAAGATCCCTACCGATCGCGCCGACATCCTCCCCGCCGGCATCATCGTCGCCGAAGAGATCATCGCCGCGCTGCAAGTCCGCACCATCGCTCCCCACGGCGGCGGCGTCCGCGACGGCCTCTTGCGCGAACTCGCGATGATGTCGCCCGTCCCCGCGTTCCTCCCCTCCGCGGCACGCCGCATCGCCATGGACGCGGCGTACGAGCGCGACCACAGCGAGCACGTCGCCAACCTCGCGCTCGCGCTTCTCAGCGACCTCGCCGATGTCGATCGCGTTCGCGACGCACTGAAGGGCGAACTCGAAGTTCCCGAGATCCTTGAGAGCGCCGGCGTGCTGCACGACGTCGGCGTGCCCATCGACTACGACCGGCACCACAAGGTCGCGCGTCGCATCATCGAGCTGGCGTGGTTTCCCGGTGCGTCGCCGCGGCTGCGGGCGATCATCGCCAACATCGCCCGGTACCACCGCAAGTCGCTCCCCGCTCCCGACCACGCCGCATTTACCGCCCTGCCCCGCCGCGATCAGGCGATCGTGCAAGCACTCGCGGGCATCCTCCGCGTCGCCGACGGGCTCGATCGCACCCACACCGGAACTGTCCACGGCGTACGCGTGCGAATCACCCGCACCCTCATCGAGATCATCGCCGAGGGCGCCAAGAGCAACGACGAGAACATCAAGGCGGCACAGAAAAAGTCCGACCTGCTCGCCGCGATCGCGCGCCGCAAGGTCGTCGTGAAGGCGGAGGACCGCAGCAAGCAGTCCCCACACGACGGAACGGAGGCCGCTTCTCATCGACGCGGCAAATCCAAGAGAAGCGAAAAGTCCAGGAGCAGCGAGCCGGGGCGTCCCCGCCCCGGCGCCACACGCGTCAGTTCTCGATAAACCGCAATTCGCAAGCCCAACCGCACGGGGCGAGGACGCCCCGGCTCGCTTTCCGTTCGCTTCCTCAGCCCCTGCCCGCCGATCGCCGATAATGGTCTGTTCCCGTTCGGTCTTCACCCCCCGCCCACCTCCCACGGTTGGCCAGGAGAACCCGTCCCATGCGGACGATGCTGCGCTCGGTTGTCAACACGATCCGCAAGAGCTCCGCGCTCAACGCCGCGGCACGCACTTGCGTCAAGGCCATTCCCGACTGGCGTCACGACACCAACATGCGCGACATCGGCCCCGTCGCGATCCGCCTCCGCCGCCATCGCTACCTGCTCTGGGAACACCCGCTCATCCACGACGCGTTCGTGGTCTCGCTCTTCGCGCGACTTATCCGTCCCGGCGATGTGGTCTACGACATCGGCGCCAACATCGGTCTCTACACCCGAGTGATGCACCAGTGGTTCGGCGCGGGACACCTCTACGCATTCGAGCCCATGCTCGAGAACCGCGAGCTCTTGGAACGCAACATGAAGCTCGGCAAGATGGAGGCCGCGTGCACCATCTCGCCGCTGGCGCTTTCTGACGCGCCCGGCCACGAGGACCTGCAGATCGACGACATGAACTCCGGATCGGCGGTGCTCAACAGCATTTCGGGTGGTCAGGCGTCCACCGGCCGCGCTCACTTCGGCCTGCCGCCCAAAACTGAACGGGTCGAGTTGATGACGCTCGATCACTACGTCGCCACCAGCGGCGCCAAGCCGCCGCAGATGATGAAGATCGACACCGAGGGAGCCGAGGTGAAGATCCTGATCGGCGGGCGCGAGACCATCAAGAAGTACAAGCCCCGCATGGCCATCGCTCTCCACGGCAAGGACAAGGCCAAGGGCACGCTCGAGCAGCTCGAGATCCTCGGCTGCCCCGCGTACGGCCACGTCCGCGAGAACGGGAAGATCATCTACCGCCGCCTCAGCGTCGCCGACTACGACAAACTCGGCAACAACAACATCATGGCGAGCTACGACGAGAACGACCTGCGCGAAGAGCCCCAGCCCCTGAAGCAGGCTCCGAAGCGGTAAGCACCGATGAGCCCGCGCCTCGACGAGCCCCGAGCGTCAGCGAGTGGGTCGCCTTCGTTCGCCAAGACGCCCGAGAACCCGCTCGCTGACGCTCGAGGCGCGTTCACTATTGCCTTCGCCACGCTTGCGTCCTCGGGTATAGTCGTCACGGTGCTTGTTGCCCCCGCCATCGCCGCTCTGACGGTTGCCGCTGTCGCTGCAGCCCCAACGTCCGCTCCCGATCCCACTCCAGCGATCGGCTGGTCGCAGCGTTCCCACGGACCGACGCCGACGCCGCACGACCCGAGCGGCGACGCTCCTACCGGCCTCGCCAACCTCAGCCCCCAAGCCTCATCGCTCCTCTGCAAACCCACCCAGAAGGTCTTCGGCTTCCTCCCGTATTGGTCGGGCACCACCAACATCCGCTGGGACCTGCTCTCCCACGTCGGCGTCTTCTCGATCGGCGTCGACGCCAGCGGCAACCTTTCCAACACCATCGGCTGGCCCTGGACCACCACAGTCAACACCGCTCGCGCCAACGGCGTGAAGGTCATCCTGACCATCACCAACTTCAACCCCACGCAGGTGCTGTCGCTCATGACCAGCAGCACCGCGCGGAACAACTTCTTCTCCAGGCTCCGGACCCAGGTCCTCGCCGGCGCCGACGGCGTCTGTATCGACTTCGAGGGCTCCACGAGTAACGGTTGGCCGGCGCAGGTACCCGCGTTCCTGCAGGCGATGCGTGACTACTTCGACCAACAGCGGATTCCCTGCGAGATCCACATCGCAACCCCCGCCGTGAACTGGGGCAACGCCTGGAACCTCAGCGCCGTCGCCGCTCAGGCCGATTACCTCTTCATCATGGGCTACGACTTCTACGGTTCGTGGTCGACAACCAGCGGGCCGTCCGCGCCGCTCTTCGGCGGGTCGTACAACGTGGACAACACGATGCGTACGCAGTACGCGAGCGTCCTCACCACGTCGCCGCAGAAGATGATCCTCGGCACGCCCTGGTACGGCAACCAGTGGGACACCAGCACCTCCGCCGCGTACTCGAGCGTGCTCGCGTTCACCCAGTCGGTGACGTTCGCGAACGCCGCCGTCGCGGTCAGCACCTACGGCCGCCAGTGGGACACCTCGTCACGCACGCCTTGGTACCGCTGGCAGGACTCGACCTGGAATCAGGTCTGGTACGACGACGCCGAGTCGCTGGGACTGAAGTACGCCCGGGCCAAGACCTACGGCCTCGGAGGCGTCGGCATGTGGGCGATGGGCTATCAGGGCTCCACCAGCGCCCTGTGGGACGCGATCACCGCTCAGTTCCCGCCCGTCTGCCCTTGCCCGGCGGACCTCAACAACGACCGCTCCGTGGACGACGCCGATTTCGTCCTGTTCAACGCCGCGTACGAGCTGCTCGTCTGCCCCGCCAGCGCCTCCTGCGCAGCTGATCTCAACGACGATGGATTCGTGGACGACGCCGATTTCGTGCTGTTCGCCGCGGCGTACGAGCAACTGCTCTGCCCGTGAACCGTACCAGTTGGATCGAATCGAGACCCGAGGCCTTGGAGAGTGTGATGCAGAAGTTCCTGAACGCTGTCACGATGTCCGCCGCCGCTCTGGTGCTGCTCTCCGGCAACGCTCTGGCCGGTTCCAACACGCAACCCGCCGAGATGGCCCGCTTCGACGGCGACGTCGTCGTCCGCGTCCAGCCCCGCGGCGACGCCGACCTGCGGCTCATGGAGCAGTTGTCCGACGATCCGTGGACCTGCGGCACATCCGCCTCGGGCGCGATGGACTACCGCATCTCCCGCCAGCAACTCGCCACGCTCACGCTCCACGGCGTTCCCTTCTCGGTGCTCATCGAAGACGTGCAGGCCTTGCTCGATGCCGACCTCGCCGAGCGCAACCAGCCCTTCGAGAACCGCGCATACTTCGACAACTATGCCGACTACACCGGCGTCAGCAACTACGTGAACACACTGGTCGCCACCTACCCCGGCTTTGTCACACGCATCTCTCTTGGAAACTCGGTCGAGAATCGTGAGATCTTCGCCATGCGGGTCACCAGCCCCGTACCGCCCATCGGCGGGGTGCGCAAGCCCGTTGTCGTGCTCAACTCACTCCAGCACGCCCGCGAGTGGATCACCGTCACTTCGAACCTGTTCATGACGACCGAGCTGCTGAGCAAGTACAACATCGACGCCGCGGCCAAGGCCATCCTCGATGAGTACGAACTCGTCATCATCCCGATCAGCAACCCCGACGGCTACAACCACACTTGGACCAACAACCGCCTCTGGCGGAAGAACCGCCGCGTCACCGGAACCAACACTCGCGGCATCGACCTTAACCGCAACTGGTCCGTCGGATGGGGCCTCTCCTCCGGCTCCAGCGGCAGCCTGAGCAGCGACACCTACCGCGGCCCAAGCCCTCTCTCCGAACCGGAGACCCAGGCCCTCAGCAACTACATGCTCGGCGTCCCCAAGGTCGTCGCCCACATCGACATCCACAGCTACTCGCAGCTCATCCTGCGCGTGTGGGGCCACAAGTACGAGGATCCCAACGGCCTCGCATCGATCAACCGCATTGGTAACGCGATGCGGAATTCGATCCTGGCCGCGACCGGCGCGAACTACACCTTCGGCGGTTCCGAGATCCTGTATCTGGCCAGCGGCACCGCCCCCGACTGGGTCTTTGGCACCCTCGGCGCCTTCTCCGTCACCGCCGAACTCCGCGACACCGGCACCAACGGCTTCGTGCTTCCGACGTCCTTCATCATCCCCACCGGCAACGACGTACTCGCCATGGTGAAAACGATGATCCAGAAACTCTGCCGCGCCGACTTCACCAAGGACAACATCGTCGACGACTCCGACTTCGTCGCCTTTGCCGCGTCCTACGAAACGCTCACGACCAACACCGGCGATCTCACCGGCGACGGCATCACCGACGACTCGGACTTTGTGGTCTTCGCAAACGCATACTCCCAGCTGGTCTGCCCCTGAACCGGTGGTCCAAAGAGCTTGCGGCGTCACGTGCCGCTTGTCCCAATAACTGACCTGTAACGACGGTCGCGGGACCGTCACGGAGAAATCCGCGCTTTCGCGGATGTCGATGTCGCTTTTTCAGCGCTCGGTGATTATGCTGAGTTCGAGGAGCAGATCGAAGGACCTGCGTGGTCGGGGACAGTACGTCATTCTGAGCCTGGCAACATGCAGCCCGCGGCTTCGCGGGCTCGCGCGGAGCGTTCCCATGCATCGAGCAAAGAGCGTTGTGATCCCGTCGGTCTTGGTTCTTGCCGCGGGCTCCTGCTCGGCACTCGCTCAGCTCGGGGCGTTCCCGTGGTCGGCGCCGACGCCGATCGCAAAGTCCTTGCCCGCGTCGCTCGAGACGGCGATCGCCAACGCCGCGGGCGGTTCTGCGACTCGGGCATCGATGATCCGAGCACGAGCTGTCCGGGCGTTTGAGACATCCCCGATGTGCTTCGCGAACGACACCACCCCGGAGCTGTGGGCCAAGGTGCTCGCCGACTACGACCTCCGCCCCCCCACTCTCGGCCGTGCCGATCCGTTCCAGGATCGCTTCAACCTCGATGTCTTCAAGTGGGGCCCGGCGGGCTCCAGCGGCGGCGGCTTCTTTTCCGGCACCGGACTCCGCGCCAACCTCACCTACAGCTTCGCGTCTGACAACACCGCGTGGGGACTCTCCGGCACGATCCTGCCCCAAGGCTTCAGCGACCTGGAATTCGGCCTCGACTTTGCCTTCGGCGACGCCGAACTCGGCAAGGAGTACATCCGCCAGGCCGTCGCCAACTGGCGACGCTATGGCGGAATCACATATACCGAAGTCGCCGACGCCGGTATTCCCATGGATACCAGTAGCTCGCGGCGCAGCACCGTCGGCGACATCCGCTTCGGCGGGCTCTTCTGGGGCATCAACGGCATCCTCGCCTACAACGGCTTCCCCACCACGCTCGGTGTCTCCTCCACCTTTGGCGGCGGCGACATGTGCATGAACACCGCCTACTTCAACGAGGGCGCCCGCTTCTCCAACCCCGATCTCGACTACCGCAACTTCCGCAACGTCATCGCTCACGAGCACGGCCACGGGCTGGGCTTCATCCACCAGGTCCCGTGCGTCGGCACCAAGCTCATGGAGCCCCAGGCCGCGGTGCTCACCGACATGGTCCAGCTCGACGACCGGCGGGGCGTGAACCGTAACTACGGCGATCGCTACAGCGGCAACCACTCGCTCGGGAATGCCGTCAACCTCGGCACGCTTTCCAGCCCCGCCCGATCGATCGCGCTCCGCGACCTCTCGACCAACGGCTTCTTCGACAACGGCACCAATCCGCCGGGCACCGACTACTTCAAGTTCACGTTGAACCAATCCCAGCAGGTCACCATCAACGTCAACCCCACCGGCGAGTCCTACGAGACTGGGCAGCAGGCCAGCCAGTGCACCGGCACGACGACGACCTACGACTCGAAGATGTTCGGCAATCTCGCGTTCAAGTTGCTCGACGCGAACGGCAACACGCTGAACACCATCAACGCAGGCGGCGTGGGAGTTTCCGAATCGCTCGCGGCGAACCTCGGTGCCGGGACCTATGTGGTACAGGTCTGGGACAACAACGCGGCCAACGTCACCGGCGGGACCAACGGCAACACCATCGTGCAGATGTACGACATTGAGCTGCTGTCGGGTGCCGGCGTCTTCACCGAGCCCTACGCCAACGCCGGTCTCGCCAAGCGTGTGAAAGCCAATGCTCCTGCGTACTTCATGGGTAACGTGAACTCGGCCGCAACCGAAACCCGCGTGTCCACCACGATCAGCCGGTACGAGTGGGACCTCGACGGCGACGGCGTTTTCGATACCGGGGTCCTGCCCGCCGCCAGCGCGCCCAAGCCCAGCTTTACCTACCCATCCAACGGCGTGTACAACGTCACGCTGCGGGTCGTCGACTCCAACGGCAAGGCCGGCACCGACACGCTCGCCGTGACCGTCTACGGCGCAACGACGCAGCTCACGGGATCGTCACAGTCCTCGTCCCGCGGCCGCGTCGTGCCGTTCACGCTCACGGGCAAGAACCTCAAGAACCTGACCTCCGCCGCGATGGTTTCGGTCTCTGGAACCGGCGTCGGCATCACCGGCACACCCGTTCGCAACGCACTCGGCACTGAGGTGACCGGCTTGTCGTACGTCATCGCCTCGAATGCCGCCCTGGGATCGCGCACCATCACGATCAGCAATGCGGACGGATCGGCGAATGCCGCTCTGCTGACCGTGACCACCCCCGCGTGCGCTGGCGACCTGAACGCAGACGGCTTCGTCGATGATGCCGACTTCCAGCTCTTCGCGGTCGCGTACGACGTGCTCGAATGCACCGATCCCGCCATGGCGGTCGCCTGCCCGGCCGATCTGAACGCCGACGGGCTCGTCAACGACGCGGACTTCAGCCTGTTCGCGAACGCCTACGACACGCTGGTCTGCCCATAGCGAACCGGGTTCGCATGTCGAGCGAATCGGGCGGCAACCGCGTAACGGGTATCGGACCTGCCCAGTTCCATGGCGGCCTAGGCCCGGCAACAAGGACCGCGGCTTTTCGGACGATATTTTGCTCGCATCTGGGGCGGGTTGCCTGTATGTTTAGTGAAGCGAAACCGATGCGCCGGGAGGATGCCGCGCGCTGACGCCCCGCTGGAGGACTCCGATGCCGAATCGTGCACAGAAGACGTGGAATCTGACCGCCGCCGCCCTCGCTATGACGGCCGGTCTGGCCGCAACCAACGCCCAGCTCGGCGCGTTCCCGTACGTCTCCTCACCGCAGCCGCAGAGCCCGCTGCCGTACGCCCTCGAAATGGCCGTGCAGAACAAGGCGCAGGGAGCGCGTGCGGCGATGCTGCGTGCGTCGCTCATCCAGCACATGGCGAGCTCCATTACGTGCTACCGGCCTGACATGACGCAGGCCCAGTGGGAAGAGGCCCTCAGCACCTATCAGTTGTTGCCGCCCACGCAGGTCCCGAGCGACGATCCGTTTCAGGATCGCTTCAACGTCGATCAACGCAAGTGGAACTCGGCCGGAAACGCCACCGCCGCTCCCGGCGACGCCGGCCGGGCCAACCTCACCTACAGCTTCCCACCAGACGGCACAACGTGGGGGCTCTCCGCCAGCGGCTTTGCCACCGGCAGCAACAACTTGATCGCCAGTCTGACCAGCGCGTTCGGCAACGAGGACACCGGAAAGGAGTACGTCCGCCAGGGCCTTGCCGCTTGGAAGAAGTACGCCGGCATCACCTACACGGAGAACAGCGACAACGGCATCGCTCAGGACCAGGTTTCCACGCGGCGCTCCACCGTTGGCGACATCCGCATCGGCGGCTTGGCCCTGGGAGCGAGCACGCCGGTCCTGGCGTACAACGCGTTCCCCGGCTCACCCAGTCTGGCGAGCATCGTCGGCGGCGACATGTGCATCAATACGTCGTACTTCTCGGTGGGTGGCACCTTCCCCGATAGCTCCAATAATTTCCGCTACTTCCGCAACGTCATCGCGCACGAGCACGGACACGGCACGGGCTTCATCCACCAGATCCCGTGCACGAACTCCAAGCTGATGGAACCGCAGATCAGCACCGCGTTCGATTCGCACAACAGTGACGACCGCCGCGGCGCGACCCGCAACTACGGCGACCGCTACAGCGGGAATCAGTCGCTCGCGACCGCGCTCGACCTTGGCAACCTCACCACTCCTGCCCTGAAGTCGTTCACCAACCGCGACCTCTCGCTCAACGGCTTCTGGAACAACGGCGCGAACGCCTCCGGCGCCGACTTCTATAAGTTCACCCTCGACAGCGCACAGAACGTGCGGATCGTCGCGACTCCCCGCGGCGGCAACATCACCACCGGCCAGCAGGCTTCCGGCTGCACCGGGACCTCGACGGCCTATGCCGCATCGTCAGCTGGAAACCTCGCGTATGTCCTGACCAACGCCGACGGCACGGTCACCATCGCGACCATTGACGCGACCGCCGCCGGCGCCGCCGAGAACAACCTGTTCACCGCGCTCCCCGCGGGAACCTACGTCCTCCGCGTCTTCGACAACAACGCCGCCAACCTCACCAACGGCGCCGACCCCAACACCATCGTCCAGCTCTACGACCTCGACGTCCAGGTCGGCACCAACATCTACGCCAACCCCTACGCCAACGCCGGCCTCAACAAGCGTGTTCGCGCCAACACCACGGCCCGGTTCATTGGCAACGTCCACTCCGCCACCACCGAGATCCGCGTCGCGACCTCCATCAGTCGCTACGAGTGGGACCTCGACGGCGACGGCGTCTTCGAGACCGGCGTCAGCCCCGCCGCCTCCCAGCCCCAGCCAACATTCACCTACGTCTCCAACGGCGTCTACAACGTCTCGCTCCGCGTTCGTGACTCCAACGCCAAGACCACCATCGACACCATTCAGGTCACCGTCACCAACGGCACCATGACCGTCACCGGCGCTCCCGTCAACGGTCAGACCGGAACCGTTGTCCCCTTCACGATCAACGGCACCAACCTCAAGAACGTCACGCTCGCCTCGCAGGTGTCCATCACCACCGGCAGCGGCGTCACCGTCACCGGCACCCCAGTTCCCAACGCCCTTGGTACTCAAGTCACGGGGCTTTCCTTCAACATCGCCCCCAACGCGACGGTCGGCGGCCAGACCATGCGGGTCTTCAACGTCGACGGCAACGTTTCCACCACCAATTTCCTGACGGTCACCGCTCCGCCGTGCCCGGCCGACTTCAACAACGACAGCTTCGTCGACGACACCGACTTTGTCATCTTCGCCGCGGCCTACAACCTGCTCGACTGTGCCGACCCCAACATGCCGGTCGGATGCCCCGCGGATCTCAACAACGACGGCTTCGTGGACGACACCGACTTCGTGCTCTTCGCGACCGCCTACGAGACCCTGATCTGCCCGTAAGCGATCTCGGAATCGCCGCAATTCGCCAAAAACGCCACAGGCCGTCCGGTGATCCGGACGGCCTGTTTCGTTTCTGGCTTCCGCCAAAGCGGGCGAAGGGATTTGAACCCTCGACCTTCTCGTTGGCAACGAGACGCTCTACCACTGAGCTACGCCCGCACGACTTGTCAGGACCAACCGACTTCCATCGACCGATCCGGGGAAGAAAGTTAGCCCGCCAGACCGGCCGCGTCAACTGGGGCGAGGGCTGGGATGGGTCAGGTTTGCCACTCCAACGGGCCCCGGCAGATACAGATAACAAACGCGCCGTGTTGGCCTTGACCCGGACGGACCGCCCATGTCCAGTCGGACCGCCAGCGGTTCTGCGGCGGCTAGTACGGGGCGAATGTCTTGTCGGGATCGGCGTAGACGGTGGGCCTGCCGAAGGAGTTCTCGCTCTTGGATGCCGCGGTCGCTCCGGCGGACGCGGGCGAGGAGGGGTTCTGCGGCAGGCCCCGGGGGAAATCTCGCGCGGTGACGACGCTGGCGTGCCCGTCCGCAAAGGCGACGTTGGCCGCTCCCCCGCCGCTGCCGGGGTGGCGGTAGCCGATGCGGGAGTTGGTCGTGCCGACCTTGTTGTCACGCTGACGTCCGGCGTAGACCCCGTCGGCGGTGGCGATGAGCGAAGAAGGGCGTTTGAAGGCGGCGAAACGGGTGTGCTTGATGAACTTGGGCTCGTTCTTGGCCGGTCCGTAGCCGACGGATCCGGTGAAGAAGCTGTCGGGGACGATGGCGTCGACCTGGGCACCGATGGGGTTGTCGGCGTTGATCCAGTACGACACGCGGATGATCTTGTTGAAGCCCTTGTCGGGGATCAGCATGGGGAAGTTTCTGACGCCGGTGCGCATGTTGGGCCAGTCCATCCATCCCTTGGGGAGGAGCGGATCGGTGCCGGTCTGGCCGGTGGCGAGGCCCTCGATGTCGATCGTCTCGGGGCAGTAGAACACCGAGGCCTTGGTCTGGACCGAGGCGGGGACGTAGCCGTCGCGATCGAGGATCGCGGCCCAGCCGTCGCAAGGCGTGTTGCCGCTGGTGTCGGACATGTTGTACGAGGGGATGACGATCTCTTTGTTGTCGCCGGAGTACGCGGCCATGCCGATCGCGGATTGGCGCTGTGAGCTGAGGCAGACGGCAGCCCGGGCGGTCTTGCGTGCCGCGCCGAGGGCGGGGAGCAGGATGCTGATCAGGAGAGCCATGACCGCGATGGTGACGAGCAGCTCGATCAGCGTGAAGGCGCGGCGATGCATCGACCGAGGATACCGGAATCAGGATCCAGCGGTCGCAAAAAGAAAAAGCCCCGCGGTGCGGGGCATTGATCAAGACTGGTGAAACCTTGGGCTCGAAGATTACTTCTTCGCGGGCTCGGCCTCGGCCTCGTCGTTGGCGACGGGCTTCTTGGGGCCGCTGCTGCGCTTGAGCTTCTTCGTGAGGTTCTTGGGGGTGCGGTCCTCGCTGGTGAGGTCGATGCCGCGGACCTTGTCGCGGCGGGTGCCGGACTGGGTGGCCTTGCCGCCGGCCTGGGTGATGAGTTCGACGGCCTTGGCGGAGATGCGGCTGGCGGTGACGTCGAGCTTGACCTTGAGGCCTTCGTCGCCGACGGCGCCGAGGATCTTGAGGTCGCGGCTGTCGTCGCGAACCAGGCCGGCCTTCTGCAGCGTGGCGAGGTTCACCGTGCCGCCCTTGGCGAACGCCGGGTGCGAGACGATGTCGCGCAGGTTGACGATCCAGAAGTGGGTGCGGAAGGGGGCGTTGGTGAAGCCGAACTTCGCCAGACGGCGGAAGTAGGGCATCTGACCGCCTTCGAAGGAACGCTTCGAGGCGTGACCCGAGCGGGAACTGGCGCCCTTGTTGCCGCGGCCGGACTGCTTGCCGTGGCCGGAGCCTTCGCCGCGGCCGACGCGCTTGCGCTTCTTGTACTGGCCGGCGAGGGCGGTGACATCATGGATCATCATGGCTGGGGTCCTAACGAGTGTGTGCCGAAAGTGTTCGTTGATCTGGTCTTGGTCGAATCGAGTCGGTCGCAAACTGTCTCAGGCGACTGCCTGAGGCGATCGGCTCAGGCCTTGGGTGCCGCGCCGGGTGCATCGCCCTGCGGAGCATTGCCGCCGCCGGCCGGACCGGCGCCGCCGTCGGAATCACGGCCGCGACCACCACCACCACCGCTGCCGCCGCGACCACCGCGACCGCCACCACCGCCACGGCCGCCGCGACGATCCTGGCCGATGGTATTGACCGGGCCCCTCATCTTCTCGCCCTTGGAGGCGGGAACGAAGGCCTTGCCCTTCTCGATCTTCTTCTCGATATCAGTGCTGTCGATCGTCACACCGCGGGCTGCGGCGACCTGCTCACGACGGCGCAGCTGCTCGATGCCGTTGAAGCAGGCCTTGACGAGGTTGAACTTGTTGGTGTTGCCGTAGCACTTGGTGAGGCAGTCGGTGATCCCGGCCATCTCGAGGATGGCGCGGACGGTCGAACCGGCCACAACGCCCGTGCCGGGTGAAGCCGGGATCAGGCGAACCTTCGACGCGCCGAACGAGCCCTCGACCTGGTGAGGCAGAGTGCGACCGGCCATCGGGATCTCGAGCATGGAACGCTTGGCGTACTTCTGCGCCTTATCCACGGCCTGGGGCACTTCGTTGCTCTTGCCGTAGCCGAAGCCAACGCGCCCGCGCTTGTCGCCAACGACGACCAGGGCGCCGAAGCTGAAGCGACGACCACCCTTCACCGTCGCCGACGTGCGGAACACGCCGACCGTGGAAGACTCTACAGAACTGGATTCGTCAAGCATCTCGGCCATTGGTCAGTCCTTGAAAATCTCAAATCTCAATCGCAAATCCGAAACTCAAACCTCACCCCTCACCCCGTCTCACTGCTCAGAACTTCAAGCCACCCTTGCGGGCCGCGTCGGCAAGAGCCTTGACGCGACCGTGGAAGCGGAAGCCGGCGCGGTCGAAGACCACCGCCGAAAGCCCCTTGCCTTTGGCACGCTCGGCGAGCAGCGTCCCCACGGCCTCGGCGGCCTTGGAGTTGCCGGTCTTGTCCACCTTCAGCTCCTTGTCCGCCGTCGAAGCCGCGACCAGCGTGCGACCGGAGAGGTCGTCGATGATCTGGGCGTAGATGTGGTTGAGGGACTTGTAGATGGACAGGCGCGGACGCTCGGTGGTGCCGCTGATCCGCTTGCGGATCGCGATGCGGCGACGGGTCCGGCGCACCTGCTTGTTGACTTGCTTGTTCATGTTCGTCTCGTGCTTTCTGCGTTTCGCCGGCCCGTCTGTTCGCGAGGCCGTGGCGTGTGTGCGGTGGTTTAGGCGCCGAACTGCTTGCCCTGCTTGCGCTTGATGACCTCTTCGGCGTACTTGATTCCCTTGCCGTTGTACGGCTCGGGCTTGCGCTTCGCACGCATCGCCGAAGCGAACTGGCCGACGGTCTGGCGGTTCACGCCAGCGATCTTGATCGGGGTGATCTCGCCCGCCGACTTATCCACAACGACCGTGAGCCCCTCGGGGACCGGCATGAGGATCGAGTTGGCGAATCCGACCGTGAGCTTGAGGTTCTTACCGGCCATGCTGGCGTTCCAGCCTGTGCCGACAACGTGCATGGTCTTCTCGTAGCCCTTGGTCACGCCCTCGATCATGTTGCGGATCAAGGCACGCGTCGTGCCCCACTGGGCGTTCGCGTCGGCGTCGTTGTCGAAGCCAGGAGCAACCGTGACCTTCACGGCCTTCTCGGCCTCAACAAAGGCGACCTTGACCTTGGCGTGCACGGTCAGCTTGTCCTTGCCCTTGGGGCCCTGGACGTCGACGACCTGGCCGCTGACAGCGACCTTCACACCCGCGGGGACTTCGATGATCTTCTTACCGATACGAGACATGACTCATTCTCCTGGCGTCTGGCTTCACCGCGATGCGTTCATTCGTTCTCGCGGGCTTCCGCTCTGATCTGCGTTACCAATACCTATGGGGCTTCTCTTACTCGATCACACACAGCAGTTCGCCGCCGATGCGCTGCTCGCGAGCGGCACGATCGCTGATCACACCCTTGCTGGTGGAGACGATCGCGATGCCCAGGCCCTGCATGGGCTTGGGGAGCGTCTCGACGCCGCGGTACATGCGGCGACCGGGCTTGCTCATGCGGACAAGTGTGTGCATGAGCGAATCACCTGCCGTGGTGTACTTGAGGCGCAGCTTGATCTGGCCCTGACGGCCGTCGTCGACGACGTCAAAGCCGTCGATGTAGCCTTCGCTCTTGAGCACGTCGGCAATGCCTCGGCACACCTTGCTGTTCAAGCAGGTGACCGACTTGGCCTTGACGCGCGTGGCGTTGCGGATTCGGTTGAGCATGTCCGCGATGGGGTCGCCGATGGACATTGTGATTCCTCGTGTTCGAACAGTGAGTCGTGAGCGATCGGGCGCGGGTGGAAAAGTACGTGAATTACCAGGAAGCCTTACGCATGCCCGGGATCTTGCCCTCGAGGGCGAGCTTGCGGAGCATGATGCGGCTGATGCGGAACTTGCGATACACGCCGCGGGCCCGGCCCGTCAGCTCGCACCGACGAACGATGCGGGTGCTGTACTTCGGGGTGCGGTTGCTCTTGGCGACTTGAGCCTTCGTAGCCATTACTTGTCCTCCGGCTTCTTGAACGGCATGCCCAGCTGCTCGAGAACGAACCGGCTGAGTTCCTTGTTGCTGCGGGCGAAGCACATGTTGATGTGCATGCCGTGGGTGAACTGGGCGTCGGCCATGTTGATCTCGGGGAACACGCCCTGTTCCGTCAGGCCCATGGCGTAGTTGCCCTGGCGATCGAACGCGGTATCCGACAACCCGCGGAAGTCCTTGATACGGGGCGTGGCCAGGTTGATCAGGCGATCCAGGAAGTGCCACATGCGGTCGCGGCGGATCGTGACCATCGCGGCCGACTCGAAGCCCTCGCGGAGCTTGAAGTTCGACACGCTCTTCTTGGCCTTCACCACCACGGGCTTCTGGCCCGTGACCTTCACCAGCGTCTCGAGCACCGTCGCCTTGACGTGCGGCGGAATCTTGGTGCCCTCGATGTGCCGGCCCATGTTCACGTTCAGCACGATCTTCTCGAGCTTGGGCATCTGCATCGGGTTCTTGAGCCCGAACTTCTCGGTCAGCTTGCCGCGGATCTCCGCGTCGTAACGGACCTTGAGACGCGGGGGCGTCTTGGGGCCGGTATCAACCGGAGCATCGCTGTGCTTGGGCTTCTTGCCGGCATCGCGGCCGGGCGCCTTCGAGCCCTGCGGCTTGCCTTGCTTGTTCTTTTTGTCCTGATCGGCTGCCATTGCTTTCACCTGCGTTCAACGAGAAGCGTCTGGTTCGTGGTCACCGGACGCGGTTTGGACTGGAGTCTGTTCAGCGGGACTTCTTGCGACCGGCCTTGTGGAGGACGCCGAGTTCGGACCCGCCGCGGGCCGCGACGCGGACCTTGCTTCCGTCGCTCTTGGTGACGAAGCGCACGCGAGTGGGCTTGCCGTCAACAACGGGACTGACATTGGAAATGTGAATCGGCGCCTCGCGCTGCACGATGCCGCCCTGGGGATTGGCCTGCGTGGGCTTGAGGTGCTTCACGCGGAGGTTCACGCCCTTGACGAAGACGCGCGAGTGCTTGGTGTCGATGCGGAGGATTTCGCCGGTCTGGCCCTTGGCCGAGCCTGTGCGGACGATCACGAGGTCACCTTTGCGAACATGAGCTGCCATGACTTAGACCACCTCCGTCGCGAGCGAGACGATCTTCATGTAGTTCTTCTCGCGCAGCTCGCGAGCGACCGGGCCGAAGATGCGGGTGCCCTTGGGGTTGCCGTCGTCCTGGATCAGAACGACCGCGTTGGAATCAAACTTGACGTACGAACCATCGGCCCGCTTGGTGGGCTTGGTCGTGCGGACGACGACGGCCTTGGCCTTATCGCCTTCCTTCACGTCCGCGCCCGCGAGGGCCTTCTTGATCGAGACGAAGACGCGGTCGCCGACGTGGGCGACGCGACGCGTGAACGCGCCGGTGGCGGTCGAGCCGCCGTACACACGGATCACGTAGGCGATCTTCGCCCCCGAGTTATCCGCAACTTCGCATCGTGTTTCTTGCTGCAGCATGGTGGAACCTCAACAAACTCTTCGCTCGCGTGCGAGCGAGGAGGGGATGACTTACACGATCTCCTTGGCCGAAGCCAGGGCGGTGGCGGCGGCGGAACGACGCTCGACGATGCGGACCAGACGCCACTGCTTGGTCTTGCTGACCGGGCGGCACTGGGCGATCTCGACGATGTCGCCGAGCTTGCTCTCGTTCTGCTCATCATGAATGTGCAGCACGGTGCGCTGGCGGATGTACTTCCCGTACTTGGGGTGCATCGCCTGGTACGCGATCACGACCTTGCGGGTCTTGGCGCGCTTGTCGGACTCGACGACGCCGATCTTCGTGCCCTTCAGCTCGGCGGCGGGCTTGGCCGCGGGCTTCGCGGCGGAGTTCGCGGTCTTTGAGGTCTTCGCGGTGGTCATCGTGGTCTCGTGTGATCAGGCTGAAAGGACGGGATTCGGAATTCCGACGGACTGGGACTTACTTCTTCGCGACCGCGAGCTCGCGGGTGCGGAGCTCGGTGCGAACGCGGGCGATGTTGCGGCGGATCTTGCCGAACTGGCTCGTGTCCTTCACCTTCTCGGTGACGGTCGACGTGCGCAGATCGAACAGCTTCTTCTGCAGGCTGGCCAGCTCGTCGCGGAGCTGCTCGTCCTTGAACTTCTTGACTTCGATGGTGTCCTTCATAGCGATCTCCTGACGAACTGCAGATCAAGAACAAGAACGAATCAGACGCGGATGCGGCGGCCGACGAAGCGGGTCTTCACGGGCATCTTCATCGCCACACGGACGAACGCCAGCTTGGCGGTCGCCTCGGGAACGCCGGCGATCTCGAACAGGATCGTGCCGGGCTTGATGCGGGCGGCCCAATACTCCACCTCGGCCTTGCCCGTGCCCATTCGGGTTTCCAACGGCTTCTTGCTGATCGGCTTGTCCGGGAAGACGCGGATGAAGAGCTTGCCCTCGCGCTTCAGGAAGTGCTGGGCGGCGACGCGACCGGCTTCGATCACGTTGCCGGGGAGCCAGGCCCCGTCCATGGACTGCAGGCCGTAGTCGCCGTAGGCAACGTAGTTGCCCTTGGTGGCCTTGCGGTCGCGGACGCGACGCATCTCTTTGCGAAACTTGACTCTCTTTGGCATCAGCGCCATGAGCGAGACTCCGAGTTCAGTTCAAACCGAAAAGCGAACAGCGAAAAACGAAGAACGAAAAGGCGATCAGCGACGGCCGCGGGCGCGGGCGCGACCACCGGCGGCATCGGACTCTTCCTCGGTCCGATCCTTGGTGTACATGCCCTTGTAGACCCACACCTTGATACCGATGACGCCGTAGGTGGTCATCGCCTCGGCGGTGCCGTAGTCGATGTGAGCCTGCAGCGTCGAAAGCGGGAGCGAGCCGAGGCGGAGGGCCATCGTCCGGCTCAGTTCGGCGCCACCGAGGCGACCGGAGCACTGGACGCGGACGCCCTTGGCGCCGGCCTGCATCGCGGCATCGCAACGCATCTTGACGACGCGGCGGAACGACGCACGCTTGACGAGCTGCTCGGCGACGGCCTCTGCGATGAGCTTGGCCTCGAGATCGGGGTTGCGAATCTCAAGGATTGAGATCGCGACCTTGCGGCCGGTCATGTACTGGAGTTCCTCGGTCATGCGCTCCACCTCGGCGCCCTTGGGTCCGATGACCAGGCCGGGACGAGCGGTCTTGATGATGACCTTGAGCTCTTCGCGGGTGCGCTCGATGTGGATATCGCTCACCGCCGCGTACGGGGGCTTGCGATTGAGCCGCTTGTCGAGGTAGCCGCGGATCTTCTGATCCTCGACCAGGAGCTCGCCATAGAGGGCCTTGGGGGCGTACCAGCGGCTCTTATGAGCCTCGGTGACGCCGAGCCGGAAACCGAATGGATTGGTTTTCTGTCCCATACTGAAGGCCGCGCTTAGGCGCGCTCCTGAACGCTGACGGTGATGTGCGTGAGACGCTTGAGAATCTGGTGAGCCCGGCCGCGGTCCTTCTGATTGAACCGCTTGATGCGGGGAGCATCATCGATGCGGGCTTCGGACACGATGAGGTTGGTCACATCAGCGTCGTTCTGCTCCGCGTCGGCGATGGCCGCCGCGAGGCACTTCTTGACGTTGATCGCCGCACGCTTGGTGTTGAAGGTCAGAAGATTCAGAGCCTCTTCGACCTTCTTGCCACGGACCAGGTCGACCAAGAGGTCGGCCTTGCGGGGCGAGCCGCGGTGGTAGCGAACCTCGCTGGTGAACTTGGCGATGTCCTTCGGAGCCACGCCCAGAGCACCGGCCAGAGCGGCGATGTCGCCCTTGCGAGCGCGGGGGTGGTTGCGGCCCATCATCCAGTTGCGGACGGCGGTGACCGCGGACTCGTCCTTCAGACCCGGACGGGAAATCGCCGCAGCCATCTGCTCACGCGACACCTTGCGGGTCGCGGCGATCTTCTTGAGTTGGTCGGCCCTGATTCTCACGTCGAATACTCCGTGTGATCCGTTCTGCTGCAATCCCCCACCACACCCACCGTCCCCACCACCCTTACGTGCCGACTACGGCGATCAGCCCTTCGAAGGAGCGTCGCCACCCTCCACGCCTTCCTTCTTGTTCGTGTGCCCACGGAAGGTGCGGCTGCTCGAGAACTCGCCGAGCTTGTGTCCGACCATGTCCTCGGTCACGAACACATCGATGAAGATGCGGCCGTTGTGGACCTTGAACGTGTGGCCAACGAACTCGGGGACGATCGTGCAGCGGCGGACCCAGGTCTTGATGGGTTCCTTCTTACGCGACTGGTTCAGAATCTCCACCTTGCGGAAGATCTTCTCGTCGACGTACGGACCTTTCTTCAGACTGCGACCCATGTGCTGTTTCCTTGCGTGCCCTGTCGTTCGTGATGCTTTTCTTCGGTGACCGGTGAAACTCGTTACGCTGACTCTCCCAGACTCACTTCAACTGGCCGTAGCGCTTGCTGACGCGGCGGCGGACGATGAGCTTGGTCGAGTACTTCTTCTTGTTTCGCGTCGGAGCGCCCTTGGCAAGCACGCCGGTGGGTCCGCACGGCGGGCGGTTGCCCTTCGAGCGACCCGAGCCGCCGCCCAGCGGGTGGGCGTGGTGGCTCTTCGCAACGCCTCGGGTGATCGGACGGCGACCCAGGAGACGGGTCAGACCGGCCTTGCCCAGACGACGCAGACGGTGATCGGGGTTGCCGACCTGGCCGATGGTGGCCATGCAGGTCAGCGGGACGCGACGAACTTCGCCCGAGGGAAGCACGAGCGTCGCGAAATCGCCTTCCTTGTTGGAAAGGCGGGCGAACGAGCCGGCGCTGCGGCACATCTGGGCGCCCTTGCCCGGAACGATCTCGACGCAGTGCACTTCAAGACCGGTCGGGATATACGCGAGCGGCATGGCGTTGCCGATGGCGGGTTCGACGGGGCCGGTGGTCGAGGTCAGAACCTGCTGGCCATCCTTGAGCCCGTTGGGCGAGGGGATGTAGCGCTTCGTGCCGTCGCTATAGGTGACGAGCGCGATGTGGCAGGAGCGATTGGGATCGTACTCGATACCCGAGATGACGCCTTCAACGCCAGCGCGGTCGCGACGCTTGAAGTCGATCTTGCGGTAGTTCTTCTTGACGCCACCGCCGATGCCGCGGCTGGTCATGACGCCCTGGTTGTTGCGACCGCCGCTCTTGCTGAGCGGGGCGAGCAGGGACTTCTCAGGGTGCTTCTTGGTGACCTCGGCGTGCATATTGACCGAGGCGTTGCGTCGGCCGGCGGAGGTCTTGTTGTAGATGCGGATGGGCATGGTCTACTCCAGATCGTGCTCGTTCTTGATCAGAACAGCTCGATCGACTCGCCTTTCTTGAGGGTGACGATCGCGGTCTTCTTGGTCGGCTCGACACGCACGCCGAACTTGGTGGCGCGGTGCTTGCCCTTCTTGGTCTGGGTGTTGATGCCGACGACATGAACCTTGTAGAGGTCCTGCACGGCCTTCTTGATCTCGGACTTGGTGGCCCGCGGATCAACCGAGAAGGTGTACTTCCCGAGTTCGTTCATAGCGAAGGTGCCCTTCTCGGTGACGAGGGGCATCTTGATGATGTGATGCGAAGCGACGTTGGCGGGCATTACTTGGCCTCCGCTTTCTTGCCGGCGTTCTGGGCCGCACCCTTGGGAGCGAGCTTGGCGTCCTTACCGGTCTGCGACCAGGGGCCGGAGAGCCACGACTCGAGATCGCTCTTGGCGATCACGACGTAGCGGTGATTGAGCATGTTGAAGGCGTTGAGGTCGGTCGCGTGCACGAGCGAGATATTCTCGACGTTGCGAGCCGACTTGCGGGTCGCGATCGTGTCGCCGATGCCACCACCGAGGGCGACGAGGGCGGAATCATCGACCTTGATGGCCTCCAGGAACTTCACGAAGTCGGAAGTCTTGGGGGCGGTCATCTTGATGGTGTCGATCACGCGGACCTGGTTGTCCACGAGCTTGGCAAGCAGGGCGTTGCGATTCGCCTTGCGACGCATCTTCTTGGGCATATCGAGGCGGAAGTCCTCGCGGGTCTTCTTCTTCGAGTGGCCGTGGCCGCCGCCCTTCATCAGGTTGACCTTCTTGTCACCGTGACGGGCGTTGCCGGTGCCCTTTTGCTTGTACAGCTTGCGGGTCGAGCCTTCGACCTCGCGGCGGTTCTTCGTGCGGGACGAGCCCTGACGAAGGTTGGAGTGGTAGCGAACATACGCCTGCTTGATCAGCGCGGCGTTGATCTCACCACCAAGGGTTTTTTCATCGATTGCCAGCTTACCGACCTGCTGGCCTTGCATGTTGTAGACGGGGACATCCATCACGTCTTACCTCGTCCTGACGCCTCGCCGCATACTCCGATCCGCATGCGCGGGGGAGATCGCGGCACTCATTCGCCTATCCGTCCGCCTCCAGTTCCCAACAAGGGAGCACGCTTGCGCGTGGGGGTCGGCTCGGAATCGACTCGGCCGTCTGGGTGTTGGATCTTGCGGACCCGGGCACCCTTCTTTGTCGTTGTCCGGCGGTTTCTCTGGTGTCGCGGTTGCGTGCACCTCGGACCTTCCGGACCCGCCGATTCCTGCCTTGAAGGAACCGGCGGCGAAAACTTCGAATCACTTCCCGGCTTGTCCGGGGCCGTGATTATTGCCTCGCAAGTTGCCGGGGACAAGCCCCCGGACAAGTCCCGAAGCGAAATGCTTGGGAATCGTTCAGAAAAATCAGCCCTTCTTGGCCTCGGCGAGCTTCTTGGCCTTGCTGCGGTAGAGGCGGACGGCGGGGCGGATCTCGATGATGCCGGTGTTGGCGCCCGGAACCGAGCCCTTGACCAGGATCAGGTTGTTGGTCTCGTCGACGCGGACGATGTCGAGGCTGCGGCAAGTGACGCGCTCGTCGCCCATGTGGCCGGCCATCTTCTTGCCCTTGGCCAAGCCGCCGCCGAAGCCGCGGTTCGAGCACAGCGAGCCGATCGAGCCCGGCGAGCGGTGCTTGCGTTCGGTGCCGTGCGAAGCGTACTGACCCTTGAAGTTCCAGCGCTTCATCGTGCCCTGGAAGCCCTTGCCCTTGCTGGTGCCGATGACGTCGACGTACAGCTGACCGGCGAGGTCCTTGACCGTGAGCGACTGTCCCAATGTATAGTTCGCGGCGTCCTTGGCGTCGATGCGGAACTCGCGGTGCACGCGCTGCGGGCCGACACCAGCCTTCGCGTCGTGTCCGATCACGGGGATCGTCGAACGACGGGGAAGGATTTCGTCAAAGCCGATCTGAACAGCGGAGTAGCCGTCCTTCTCGGGGGTGCGAATCTGGGTGACGACGCACGGACCGACGGAGAGAACGGTGACGGGAACGTTGACGCCGGCCTCGGTGAAGACACGGGTCATGCCGACTTTGCGACCAAGAAGCGAGAGAGCCATGGAACTGTCCTTTCGATGCGATGCACTCGAGAGGCTCCTCCATCGGGGAGCGTCGGAGCTTGGAATATGTCAAACCAACGACAAAGGCCCTGCAAACAGGGCCTTTTGAAGTCACTTACGCCTTGATCTTGATGAACACGCCGGCCGGAACGACCAGACGATTCAGAGCCTCGACCGTGCGGGCGTTGGGCTCGATGATGTCGATGATGCGCTTGTGGGTGCGGATCTCGAACTGCTCGCGGCTCTTCTTATCGATGAAGGGCGAACGGAGAACGGTGTAGCGCTCGACACGAGTCGGCAGCGGCACCGGGCCGGCGACCTTCGCGTTGGTGCGCTTCGCGTGCTCGACGATTTCCTTCGCCGAAGCATCGAGAGCGATGTGGTCGTACGCCTCCATCCGAATTCGAATCTTGCCACCGGTCATTGTGTCACGCGCTCCAGTTCGAGATCACTTGCCAGAGACCCTTCGTGGACAGAAGCCCACGACGGGAGGTTCTACACGCTGCGGACCTGATTCTTGTCATCCGATCTGCGTCGGCCAAGGCCGAACACAAGCGGGTGCGGCCCCCACGGAAGTGCCCTCGCGAGCGCTTCCGCACAAACGGGAAACCGTCAGGTGCGTAGCCCAGAAGCATAGCGGTCCGCCGCGTCAGGTCAATTGTCGGGGACATCAAGCTGGGGTTGCACCGCGCTTTTCCGATCGCCGGCAGGCGTTTGAAAGAACCACCTCGAGACCTGGCACGGATCGTTCCGGTGTCAAGGACGCTACCGTCTTGCGTCTTGGGCGGCGGGTTTTGCCGATGTACCCGGACGAACCCCCACCGCCCGCCCCCCCCCACAGCCCCGCCGCATTTCCCACCTCGCGCCACCCGACGGACCGGGCGGCCTGCCGATCGCGACTGATCGCCAGATTAGGAAGGAGCCGCTGATGAATCGTCTTGCTCGCGTGATGCTCGCCACCCTCTCGCTCTGCTGCGGGGTGGCGGTCGCTCAGAACCCCCAACCCGGAGCGGCCAAGCCCCTCGCACCCGCAGCGGGCGCGATCGAGTTCAATCCCAAGCCGTTCCGCGTGGAGAGCATGGGGCTGACCATTTCGCTGCCCAAGGACGCGAACGCGAGCTCGACGTCTATCGGTGCGCAGTCGGCGCTTGAGATCATCGGCCCCGACAATCTCTGGTACGTCGCCGCCCGCATCGTCGAGAGCGGCGATCTGAAGCTATCGCTCGCCGAAGTTGCCGAAACCAACCTCCGCACGCAGTTTGGCGATGGCGTGCTGATGGTTGGCAACGTGGGATCCTCCGGCGCGACGCTGCTCGAACGCGTGCAGAATCTTCAGGTCGGAACTCTCCCCGCCGAACGCTTCTACGTGCTGGGCCCGCAGGACGGGAAGGACGCGAAGAAGGTCCGCATCGTCTACGGCGTGACGTTCATCAAGCTCGCGCCGGGGCGCTTTGCGTACTTCGAAACCAGCATGGGTGAGCCGCAGTTCGAGAAGGCCCGCCCGCAGATCGAGGCGACCGTCGCAACCGCCCAATTCGCGGACAAGCCCGCGCTCGAAGCCGCCCAGCGGGCCCTCTTCGACGCGGGCACCAAGTTCCTCGAGGGCGTGAACGAGGCCAAGCTGCGTGCGGTCGTTGCCGATTCGAAGGAAACCTGGTGGCGGCTCTACGTGCCCGCCAAGACCGGCGCCGACGCCGACGCGAAAGAGCTCGGCTACCGCCGAATCCGGATGTTCATCGGCAAGCGTGGCCAGATCGACCCCAAGCGTGATCCCAAGGCCTTCCGCGGTGCCGACAACGACGAGGGATTCCTCGTGCAGGTCGATGTCCGCGCCTTGCTCGGCGATAACAACGAGATCCTCACCGATTCCCAGGGCATGTTCTTCCTGTCCCTGGACCGGTCGCAGGAAACCTGGGCCCTCACCACGCGGGTCCGCGACGGCAAGAGCGACAAGACGAGCGACGAGATCGGGCACCGCATCGGCAACCAGATCAAGCTCAAGAAGGCAGACGGCCGCGACGCCACGCTGCTCGTACCCGACAAGACGTACGTCTCGCGCATGGAGACGTTCGTGCTGCACCGTCTGCTGGTGCTCTCGCGACTGACCACCGAGTTTGCGTTCAACACCTACTCGTCGGAAACCGAACTCGTCGATATCCGTCGCGAATCGGTCGAGCAACCCGCGGACAAGCCGGGCATCTATCGGATCACCTCCCGCCTCGGTGAAGGCACGCAGCCACAGGTCGCAACCCTGAAGGAGAGCGGCGACCTCCTCTTCGCCGACCTCGGCAGTGGCGTGCGGATCGAACCGACCAGCAAGGACCAGCTGCTACGGCTGTGGAAGTCCAAGGGTCTGCCACTCGACTAAGTTCCTGCACGACGAAGGAATCATGGCAACCGACCGGCTCATCTCCGCTTCGACGACCAATCCCGTGGAGGAGCAGCGCAACTGGGCGCTGCGTCCGACGGCGATCGATGAGTACGTCGGTCAGGAAGAACTGATCGAGCGTCTCCGCATCGCGATCCAGGCCGCCCGAACACGCAACGAGCCATGCGAGCACGCGCTCTTTCACGGGCCGCCGGGGCTGGGCAAGACCACGCTCGCGCATCTGATCGCCAACGAGATGGGCAGCGGCATTCACGTGACCAGTGGGCCGGTCCTGAGCAAGGGCACGGACCTGGTCGCCGCGCTCACGAGCCTGCGCGAACGCGACGTGCTCTTCATCGACGAGGTGCATCGCCTGCCCGCCAGTGTCGAGGAGTTTGTCTATCCCGCGATGGAGGACTATCGCATCGACGTGCCGGTGGACAGCGGCCTGGCGGCACGCACGGTGCAGATCAAGTGCAAGCCCTTCACGCTGATCGCCGCGACGACCCGGGCGGGGCTGATCTCCAGCCCGCTGCGTTCCCGCTTCGGGCTCACGCACCATCTGCGGTACTACACCACCGATGAACTCATGCGGATCGTCGGCCGGAGTGCCCGCCTGCTGACGGTTGACGTCGCGGGCGAGTCGTGTCTGCGGCTGATCGCCGAGCGTTCCCGCGGCACGCCCCGCATCGCCAACCGTCTGCTCCGCCGCGTCCGCGACTTTGCGACCGTGAAGGGCGACGGCGTCATCCGCGATCGCACTGTGCACGACGCGCTTAAGCTCGAAGGCGTCGACGACCTGGGCCTCGACGACCTTGACCGCGGATACCTGCGGATCATCGCCACGACCTACTCCTGCGGTCCGGTCGGCCTCGAAGCCGTTGCCGCGACGATGAATGAGGACGCCGGCACGCTCGAGGACGTGGTCGAGCCGTACCTGCTGCAGATCGGATTCCTCGCACGAACGCGACGTGGCCGCCAACTCACCAAAGCGGCGTGCGATCACCTGGGCGTGAAGTGGCAGGGCGAGACGCTGTTTGATCCGAACGCGTAGCACCGCAACGGGTGCCGTCACGGTCACTCAACGCTTGCCCGCGGGCTCGCGCATCGATTTGGTCAGCTCTTCGCTGATGTACAGGATGCACTGGCAGGACGCGCATCGGGTGAGGCGGCCGGAGACGAGCAGGCCGTTGACGGCCTCGATGGGCAGGGCCATCATGCACGAGCCGCAGTGGTACTCGTGACGCTTGCGGTCGACTTCTTCAATGTGGGCCATGGCCTCGTCGCCGCGGGTCTGCACCAGGCGTTCGAAGACGACAAGCGTGTCCTTGGGCAGTTCCTTGGCGAGAGCCTCGCGCTGGGTCTGCAACTCGGCGAGGCGGTCCTTGATCTCCGCTGATCGCTGGTCGCGGTCGCTGACGGCCACCGCCTGCACCTTCTCACGCTCGGTGCGCTGCTTGGCAATGTCGTCGAGCTGCTTCTTGAGGTCCTCGACCTTACCCATGTGCTCCAGGGCCGAGGTTTCCTGGCGGTCGCGCTCGGCCTTGATCGTGTTGACCTCGGTGAGGAAGGCCTTGTATTCCTTGTTGGTCTGAGCCGAGTCCATCTGCTCGCGGATGGTGGCCATCCGGGCGTCGAGGCGCTTCATCTCGCCCTCGAAGTTTGACGCGGTCGCGGTGATCTGCCGCACCTGGGCGTCGAGGGACGCCTTCTTGGCGTCGAGTTGCTCTATGAGCTTGTTCTGCTCGGCCAAGAAGCGCTCGGCCGCGGCGAGGCGGGAGCGAAGCCCGCGGAACTGTTTGTCGACAAGAAAGACGCTAAGCAGCTTCGCCGTGACGTTCATGGGTTCTCCGCCAACACCATCAGTGTAGCCACGCTGGGAAGGACTTTTCGGACCCATTGCCCAGGAACCCGTCATCCTGCTGGAAATAGCAGCTTCAGCCACCAATACGCGAACGGGGCCACCAGCAGCGGAGAGTCAAGAACGTCGAGGATCCCCCCAAAACCGGGAAGCGAGCGGCCCGAATCCTTGATGCCAGCATCGCGTTTCAGGAGACTCATCATCAAGTCGCCCGCCTGCCCGAGCAGCGCAAACACCACGCCGGTCGCCAAACCCAGCGCGATCGGATACTTTGGCTGCGATACCGCGCCGAGCCACACACCGAGCACGCCGAAGACCGACGCGAGCGCGATGCCGCCGACCAGACCCTCCCAAGTTTTTCCAGGGCTCAGCCAGAGGATCAGCTTGTGCTTCCCGAGCGATCGCCCGGTAAAGTACGCGCCCGTATCGCACATCTTGACGACCAGCAGCATCCACGCCAGCGTCCACGCCGAGTGCTCGCGCCGGATCGCGAGCAGGAAGCCGAACATCAGCCCGAGGTACACAAACGCCAGGACCGCGCCCCCCGCGGCGGCGATCACGCCCTCGGTGTTCTTGTGCCGCGAATAGAAACGCAGCGCCGTAATCAGCACCAGAACCGCCGATGACGACACGATCAACCCGCCCGTCGCCGCGTCCCACTCGCGTGGGATCAGACACGAGACGCACAAACCGAACATCGCTGCAAGCGTCGTGATCCGCTTCGACGCGTCGATCGCCTTGTCGTGCAGGATCGTCGCCAGCTCGCGTGACGCCATAACGCTCAGACCCGCCATCACCGCGAAGATGATGACGCCCGGCGGCATGGTCGATCTCGGATAGCCGATCGCGCTCAGCCAGGCGGGAGTCGCCAACGCGTTGACGAACTCGTCGAGCCACAACAGCGCGAGCAGCGAGGCGATGAGAATCGGGCCGAGGATCAGCCGGTCACGCATTCCCGGCCCCCGATGCCGCCCCACCCCCACCACTGCCTTTCTTGGGGTCGCTCTTTTCGATGATCGAGAGGTCCGCGTCGGTCAGACCGCCGAAACGACGGGTGCGGCGGGAGAAGTCGCGGATCGCGGTGTGCAGTTCTGCCGCACCAAAGTCCGGCCACAGCACGTCGGTCACGTACAGCTCGGCGTAGCTGATCTGCCAGAGCAAGTAGTTGCTGACTCGCAGTTCGCCGGCGGTGCGGATGAGAAGGTCGGGATCGGGCAGTTCTGGTGCGTAGAGGCGAGATGCCAGCGCACGCTCGTCCACTTGCTCGGGCGTGAGCTTGCCAGCCGCGACATCACGGGCGATGGCCTTGGCCGCGTCCGCCAGTTCCGCCCGTGAGCCGTAATTCACGGCAACGCAGAGCGTCGGCCCTTTGCAGTTCTTCGTCGCTTCGACCACACCGTCGAGCGCGGTGAGCACTTCCGGCGGGAGCCCCTCGCGCCGACCGATCCAGCGGAAGCGGATGTCGTCGCGGACCAAGGCCTCGCGCTCGCCCTCGCAGTACGAAACGCACAGCAGCATCAACGCCTGCACCTCGTCAGCCGGCCGGCGCCAGTTCTCGAGGCTGAACGAGTAGAACGTCATGGCCTCAACGCCGAGGCGCCCGGCTTCTTCGACCGTCGCTCGCAGGGCGCGGGCCCCGTTGCGGTGACCGAAGATGCGGGGGAACCCGCGCTGCTTGGCCCAGCGGCCGTTGCCGTCCATGATGACGGCGATGTGCCGCGGGATCTGCCGCGGGTCGATGTCGGGCAGGATCGCCAGCGGGTTGGCCTTGGGGTATCGGGCCTGCATCTCAGCGACGCGAGCACCCACGCCGGGGTCGGAAGCGAACGAAGGTTGGCTCTTGAGCGTGGTCACGAGGAAGGCAACACGATAGCGGGAAATGGTCCGTCGCGAAAGACCCGGGTCAGATCTCCATCATGGTCTGGGCGCGATCCGGGCCAACGCTCAGGATCTCGACCGGCAGCCCAACCTGCTGCTCGATGAACTCGACATACGCCCGGGCCTGCTTCGGTAGTTCGTTCCGCGAGCGGGCGGCACCGATTTCTTCGCTGAATCCAGGGAGATCCACGTAGTGCGGCTTGGCGTTGGCCAAGGCCGCGGCATCGGGCATGAAGCGCTCGCTGACCTTCGTCCCATCGGCGTAGCCGGTGCAGACCCGGATGGTGTCGAACCCGGCAAGCACGTCGAGCATGGTGAGCGCGATGCCGGTGGTGCCATTGATCATCGCTGAATACTTCACGGCGGTCAGGTCGAGCCAGCCAACGCGGCGCGGCCGACCCGTGGTCGTGCCGAACTCGCGGCCGCGATTGCGGATTCGGTCACCAATCGCCCCTTCGGGCCCCGGGCCGGCGAGCTCCGTCGGCAGCGGCCCGGCGCCGACACGGGTGCTGTACGCCTTCATCACGCCGATCACGCGGCCGACCCGCTGCACCGGCACACCGGTGCCGATGCCGATGCCGGCGATCGAGCAGGACGACGCGGTGACGAACGGGTAGGTGCCGTGATCCACATCGAGGAGCGTGCCGTTCGCGGACTCGAAGAGCACCTTCTTCCCGGCCTTCACAAGGTTGTTGAGCAAGTACGTGGTGTCACGCACCATCGGGGCGATGGCCTCTCCGGCGCCGAGTGCCCAGTCCATCACCTTCTGCGATTCGATTGCATCCGCGCTGCCCGCCAGGTCGCGGATCAGGTCCATCTTGGTCGCGATCGCGATCTCGATCTTGTCCCGCAGCGTCTCGGCGTGCAGCAGGTCCCCCACTCGCACGGCGCCTGCACGGTGGGCCTTCTCGGCGTAGGCCGGGCCGATGCCGCGGCGGGTGGTGCCGATCTCGGAGACCTTGCGTCCGGTCTCCCCGGCCTGGGCGACGCGGACCCGCTTGAGCGCGTCCTCGCGAGCGGCGTCCTCGGCCTTGTGATACGGCATGACGACGTGGGCGCGGTCGGAGATGACCAGGCCGCCGGTGTCCACGCCGCGGGCACGCAGGCCGTCGATCTCTTCGAGGAGTTTGTCGGGATCGAGCACCACGCCGTTGCCGATCACGGCGATCTTGCTTGGGTAAAGGATGCCCGAAGGGATGAGGTGCAAAGAGAAGCGTTCACCCTTGACCACCACGCTGTGACCGGCGTTGGCCCCGCCGTTGTAGCGGACGACAGCGTCGTGCTCGGCGGCGAGGATGTCGACGATCTTGCCCTTGCCCTCGTCGCCCCACTGGAGACCGACGACGGCGGAGCAGTTGGAAGTCGGCTTGGCGGTGTTCTCGGACATGAATCAACTCCAGTGAAAACGGAGACAGACCGTAGCCGCCAGCCCGCCCAGCCGTCACATCCGGAACGCCATGATCGATTGCGAATCCCCGAAGTTCACGCGAGCCAAACCGTTGCATTCGTTGCGCCGATGCAAGGGCGTGAGGTTGCGGCGGCGCCGCGACCGCAGACCGGCTGGAAGCCGGCTTCGCTGTTCGAGACCGGCACGACGCCGGTCCCACTGGGCTCAGAGGGTGAGAACCGGGACATGCCTGCCGAAACCGTTCGCATCATGTGCCCCAACCTGACCTGCCGCAAGGTCCTCGCTGTGCCGGAAAACGCGCGCGGCAAGACCGTGCGTTGCAAGGGCTGCGGCACCAACATCCGCGTGCCCCCACCCAAGAGCGCGGCCAAGCCCGACCAGCAAAAGCCACGCGCGGCTTAACTCCGCAAGCCACACAAAAGAAACGAACCTCCGGATTTCCGGAGGTTTGTCGTCGTTGCCCGAACAGCTTCATCTCACCGCCAGCCCTACAGCTTCGGCTCGTCCTTTTCGTCGAGGAAGTCGAAGTTGAACTCGTCGCTGTCGTCCGGATCGGGCGTGCGGGTCAAGGGTTCGCGGGTCGGAAGTGTGTCCTTCCGCGGCGCGGGTGCGGGCTTCGCCGCGGCTGCGGGCGGAGCGGCGGGTACGGCGGGTGCGGCGGCAGTTCCAACTGGAACCGCATCTTCAAGCACCTCTTCCGAATCGATCGAGCCCGGCTCGCCGTCGATGCGCACCACGAACAGGAACGGCCCGATGCTGATCGTGTCACCGGCAGAGAGTTCCGTCTGGCTGATCCGTCGGCGATTCACGTATGTGCCGTTGCTGCTCCCAAGGTCCTTCAGAACGGGGCGACCCGAATCGAGCTGCAGCTCGCAGTGCTGGCGGGAGATATTGGGATCGGGCAACCGCATCGTCGCGTCGGCTTGACGGCCGATGATGATCCGGGCCTTCTTCAGCGGCACCTCGCGCTGCGTGCCGTCGCGATTGACTAGTACGAGAGACGTTTCCAACTCGCTATCCTTTCCCGCCAAGAGCGTCGCCTGAGGTTGCGTTCCAGGGCCTTGCAACGCCCGCCAGCCTCTTCGGGGCCGCGAGCGGGATCTTTGCACGTTCCGAGATCGCCCAGACCACGGCGGAATCCTTGCGTCCACACGGTCGGCCGAAGCATCCACGGGCCGAACCGAAGTCGTCCTGACCAGCGATCGTTCCACGACCGCCACTCCCCACCGCCTCCCAAGCCGCCCCCCCCCAAACCACCCAATGACCACTCCGACGCACGATAACCGAATCTCCCTTCCCCAGCAAGGGGCCGGCATCGGATTCGTCTCGGACCATCCCCTCCGAAGGTCCCAGCCGATCGGCGCGCATCCCGGGCGCGGAACTTCGAACCCAAACACTGTTCGCTCCCTCTACATCCATGTTCCATTTTGCTCGCACAAATGCCACTATTGCGACTTCTACAGCCTCGTCGACACGCAGGATCGCCAGGACGTCTTTGCAGACCGGCTGATTCGCGAACTCGAGGCACTGTCACCTTGGGCCGCGGGGTCGCCTCTTCGGACTTTGTTCGTAGGCGGCGGTACGCCCTCGCTGCTCCGCGTCGATCTCTGGGACCGCCTTCTCAACGCACTGGCGACGCACTTTGACCTTTCCGACACCCACCGAGGCGGCGCCGAGTTCACGGTCGAGTGCAATCCCGAGTCCGTCACCCCGGAGCTTCTGCAGCGGCTCCGGGCCGGCGGGGTGAACCGCGTGAGCATGGGGGCCCAGTCGTTCGAGGCCCGCCACCTCCGCACACTGGAACGCACCCACAACCCTGAAAACGTCGCAAGGGCGGTCGAGATCGCGCGAGCCGCTGGCATCATGCGCCAATCGGTGGATCTGATCTTCGGCGTCCCGGGCCAGACGCTCGCCGAGTGGGATGCTGATCTCCGCCGCGCCCTCGCGCTCGGCACCGAGCACGTCTCCTGCTACAACCTCACCTACGAGCCCAACACGGCGATGACCGCGCGCCTGAAGCGGGGCGAGTTCGCCCCCGCCGACGAAGATCTCGAAGTTGACATGTACGAACACACGCGCACTGTGCTCGCCGAGGCCGGGCTGCGCCGCTACGAGATCAGCAATTACGCCAGGCCCGGCTGCGAAGCGCGGCACAATCTCGCGTACTGGCGTCAGGAGCAGTGGCTCGCCGCGGGACCATCCGCGTCCGGACACGTCGCGGAATGGCGCTGGAAGAACGTCGCGCGGCTCGACAATTACCTCAGCACGCCCAGGCCCGATGGACTCGCGCCCGCGACCGACATCGAACCGCCGGACGCCGCACGCCTGCTCAAAGAGACCTTTTGGACCGGCCTGCGCCTCGCCGAGGGCGTCGAACACGAGCCGCTGCTCGCGCGAGCGGAATCGGTGCATGCCGGCGCCCGCTCGCGACTGCTTCGCCTCCGCGATCAACTTGTCACGGACAGCAAGATGATCGCAGACACCTCGCGTTGGCGCCTCACGGATGCCGGCATGCTCCACGCCGACGCCATCGCGGTCGATGTCATGTCCGCGATCGACGGTTAGTCGGCCTTGGCCTCATCGAGCGTCATGCCCAGCCTCTTGATCAGATGCCGCAGGTCTTTGGGCAGCGGGGAGCGGATGTCCAACGGTTCACCCGTCATCGGATGGTCAAACGCGATGCGGTGCGCGTGCAGCGCCAGCCGCGGCGCCCCCGCGGCAACCGGAGGCGGCGCGTACAGACCATCGCCGAAGATCGGGCAGCCGATCGAATCCAGGTGCACGCGGAGCTGGTGCAGCCGCCCCGTGACGGCGCGGCACTCCAAGAGGCACGCAGCCGGCCCCCTCGACAGCACCCGGTACGCAGTGGTCGCGGGCTTCCCGCTGCCGCTGAGTTTGGCGAGTTTCATCTCGCCGTTCTTGGGGATCGATCCCTGCCGCGACTCGGCGATCGGCTTGCGGATCACCCCGCTGTCCTGACGAGGTGCATTGGCCGCGACCGCGAAGTAGAACTTCTTGATTTCTCGCTTCTCGAACAGTGCCCGCATCGCGTCATAGGACGATTTCTTGCGGGCCACCAAGAGCAGCCCGCTGGTCTCGCGGTCGAGCCGGTGGAGCATGCCGAAGTCGCGGTCCTTGCCGAGATTCTGCAGTTCGTTCCCAAAGGTCGCAAACAGCCCGCTGAGCAACGAGGTGCGCTCGTGGCCAGCCCCCGGCGTGGAAACGATGCGGCACGGCTTGTCGACCACCAGCAAGTGCTCATCCTCGTACGCGAGCTTGTACGCGATATCGGGATTGGGTTCGACGGAGTAGTTGGCCACGGTTCACGCTCCCCCGCCCGGCGTGCCGTGCGGTGCATCATCGAGCGGGATCGGCGGCAGGGGCGGCTCGTCCTCGCACACACTGTGATCGATGTACCAGCGCAGTTCGCCACCCAGCAGCCGCAGATCCCCCGCGTGCAGCCGCGAACCAGGGATCATCGCGTCCTTGCTGCGGCGCGGCCCGCGGTCCATCTGCTTGATCGCGTCCGAGCTCCCTTCGCCAACCGCAAGCATCGCGACAAACCGCGACGCGTTCAGCAACCGCGCGCTCATCGCGGCGACCGAATCCAGCGGAGCCACCAGCGGCGCATCGGGCACCCGCAGTTCGACGCCGTGCGTCTCGCCGCCCGCCAGCACCGGCAGCAGCACAAAATCCAGTCGGTCGTGCCCCTTCTCGCGCCAGCCGAGCGTTTCTTTCAGCGAGGCCTCGTACCCCGACGCGAGTTCCTGTGGGTCGCCGCCGCTCATGCGGTGCACCTGCGATTCGGGGATGTCCGAGTGACTGACGATCGCTTCTTCCAGCACGGTGAAACGCGACGCCGGCGCGGTCTCCTCCACAATCCAAAGGTGCGTCCGCACCCACGGCAGTTCTCTGAACCTTGGGTCGTAGAGCAGCCGCAAGAAGAAACGCTCCGCCTCAGGCCAGACCCCCAGGGCCAGATGAAAGTCTCCAAACTGGCGCACGCACGCGAGGCTGTGCAGGAACAAGTCCGCGGCCAGGGCATCGATCAACTCGTCCGGCGATGGACGCACCACCACCGCGCCGGGCAAACGCGGACGGCGTTTGGCGTCGGCCGACGACGGGACTTCGCGGGAATCGCGGGGCGAATGGTCAGGCATCCGTTCCCACAAAGTAGCAAGCCTCGAGCGTCAAGGTCGGCTAGCCTCTGCCCAATGTCCGCGATTCTCCGAGTCATCGACGCCAACGCCAACCGCGCCCGCGAGGGCCTGCGCATGCTCGAGGACCTGGCACGCCTCCGGCTCAGCCATGCCGCCCTGTCCGCGGCGCTCAAGCAGATTCGCCACGACGTCACCCTCGCCATCGGTCAGTTGCCCATCGATCGCGGGCACCTCCTCGCCTGGCGCGACTCGGCCAACGACGTGGGCACCACGATCTCCACCGCCTCCGAAGGCAAGCGCGAGTCCGAACTCGCCCTCGCCGCCGCCGCCTCGTCGCGGCTCACCGAGTCGCTGCGGGTTCTCGAGGAATCTGCCAAGAACCTCGGGGCTGGCGGCGTCGCCGCGGCGCTCGAGCGCATCCGCTATCGCTCGTACGACGTTTCCAAGCAAGTCGAGCTTGCGCTCTTTGGCGGTCGCGGGCCGCAGTGGACGCTTTGCGTGCTCGTCACCGAATCGCTCTGCACCCACCACCGCTGGACCGAAGTCGTCCGCCGCGCCATCGAGGGCGGGGCCGACTGCATCCAACTGCGCGAGAAGGGACTGACCGACCGCGACCTGCTCGGGCGGGCCAAGACCGTCGTCGAGTACGCCCGCGGCTCCGGCGCCGCCGTCGTCATCAACGATCGCCCCGACATCGCCATGCTCGCCAACGCCGACGGCGTGCACCTGGGCCAGACCGACATGTCGATCGCCGACGCCCGCAAAGTCATCGGTTCTTCGCTGCGGCTGGGAATCAGTTGCGCCACCATTGAGCAGGCCCGCGCGGCGGTGCTCGAAGGGGCCGACGTCTGCGGCCTCGGCCCGATGTTCGCCTCGACCACGAAGCCCAAGCCAAGCCTCAGCGGGCCGGACCTGCTCCAGGCCTATCTCGATGACGACTCCACCCGTCGCGTGCCTCACTTGGCGATCAGCGGCATCACCAAGCAGAACATCGGCCAACTGGTGAAACTCGGCTGCGCTGGGATCGCGGTCAGCAACGTCGTCTGCGGCAGCGAAAAGCCCGAGCAAGTCTGCCGTGATCTGTCGCGTGCGATCAAGGGGCTGGGCGACGTCGCGTAACGGGGACAATGGCCAATGCGCCCGATTGCCAAAGGGCCAAAGAGAACATGCGGCCGCGGGTCGCCGTGCAACACATGCTGCCCAATTCGATTTGGCCATCTGGACCGTTGGCCATTCCCGCCCCCGCTTCCTTTCGCTCGATAAACTCTCAACATGGCCATCGAGTTCAAGCAACGGACGCTGTCCAACGGGCTGACCATCATCGCAGAAGTTGATCCCGCCGCGGTCACCGCGGCCGCGGGGTTCTTTGTGCGCACCGGGGCACGCGACGAAGACGGCAACGTGATGGGCGTCAGCCATTTCCTCGAACACATGATGTTCAAGGGCACGGCCGACATCTCCGCCGAGCAACTGAACCAAGCCTTCGACCAGATCGGGGCCAAGAACAACGCCTACACCAGCCACGAGGTCACCTGCTTCTACGCCTCCACGTTACCCGAGCACCTGCCCCGCGCAATCGAACTGCTCGCCCGCATGATGCGCCCCGCCCTCCGCCAGAGCGACTTCGACACCGAGAAGGGCGTGATCCTCGAAGAGATCGCGATGTACAAGGACAACCCGTTCTGGGTCCTGTACGAATCGGTGATGGAAAAGCACTACGCGACCCACCCGATGGGGCACCGCGTGCTGGGAACAACCGACACCATCACCGCTCTCAAGAGCGATCAGATGCGGGCGTACTTTGACGACCGCTACTCGGCGAACAACACCACCGTCTCGCTCGCCGGCCGCGTTGATTTCGATCGCGCCTGTGCTCAGATCGACGACCTCTGCCGGACATGGAAGCCGACGACCCGCAGCAACCGACGCATCCCGGCGCACCACGGCCCGGAGCGGCTCGCGCTCACCGATGCCAAGGTCTCCCGCGGCTACTTGCTGGGCATGGCCCCCGCGCCGGCCGTCGATGACGACCGTCGCTACGCCGCCAGCCTGCTGACCCAGGTTCTGGGCTTGGCCGACAACAGCCGCCTGCACTGGGCGCTGGTCGAATCGGGAATCGCCGAGGACGCCCAGGCCGGCTTCGACGCCCACGACGGCGTCGGCGACTACTTCATCTTCGCCTCGGGCGAGCCCTCACGCCTCGAAGAGATCGAAGCCGTCATTCGGCGAGAGATCGCCAACCTCGCCGCCAGCCTCACCCAGGACGATCTCGATCGGCTCCGCAATAAGATTCTCACCGGCGCCACCGTTGGCGGCGAGCGTCCATCCGACCGCATGCAGCGGCTGGGCCGCCTCTGGTCCTCGCTGGGCAAGTATTCCTCCCTGGAATCCGAACTGGACCGCATCGCCAAAGTGACCCTGGACGAGATGCGGGCCATCGCCGCGGCGTTCCCCTTGACCCCGACAACGCTGGGCACGCTGGTGCCGGCGACCTGATTCCACTACGCTTGATCGATGTTCACGCTCTACGCAGGGTTCGTCGCGTTCGTTCTGGTGATGCTCGCGCTCGACCTGTTCGTGGTCAACCGCAAGCCACATGCAATCAGCACCAAGGCCGCCCTCTTCTGGACCGGCGTCTGCGTCGTGCTCGCGCTGGGGTTCTCCGGCGTGGTCTACCACATCTACGAGAACAACTACTACGGCCTCGGCGATTCCATGCGTGCACGCCACGTGGACATGGAACGCGCCCGCGCCGTCGGAGCGGTACCCGCTTCGTCTGATCTCGCGTCGTCGTCTGCCATGCCCCCAGCCGATCCCGCCAACGCATCGGCGCAGCCCCCGACCAAGTCCTTGGCCGCGGAAATGGACCCCCTCCCGCAGAACATCTCTCCGGGCTGGCACGCGATGCTCGAGTTCCTCTCCGGATGGCTCATCGAATACAGCCTGAGCCTCGACAACATCTTCGTCATCGCCCTCATCTTCGCTCACTTCCGCATCCCGCGCGAGTACCAGCACCGCGTGCTCTTCTGGGGCATCCTGGGCGCCCTGATCATGCGCGGCGTCATGATCGGTGTCGGTGCCGTGCTCATCAAGGAGTTCCAATGGATCCTCTACGTCTTCGGCGCGGTGCTCATCTACACCGCCTTCAAGATGCTCCGCGGCGGTGAGGACCACATCGAACCCGAAGAAGGATTCGTCTACCGCACTGCCCGCAAGCTCTTCCCGCTTCATCCCAAGATCGAAGGGCAGAAGTTTTTTCTGCGGCTCGACGGCAGGCTCTTCATGACCCCCATGTTCCTCGTGCTGCTCATCGTCGAGAGCACCGACGTCATCTTCGCCATCGATTCCATCCCCGCCATCTTCGCCATCACCCAGGACCCGTTCCTGGTGTTCACGTCGAACGTCTTCGCGATCCTGGGCCTGCGCTCCATGTACTTCGCTCTGGCCGCGATGATCGATCAGTTCCGCCTTCTGAAGTACAGCCTCGCCTTCGTGCTCGCCTTCATCGGGTTCAAGATGATCCTGACGTACTGGCACATCCACTTCGGCACGGGAATCAGCCTTGGCGTCATCGCGTCAGCCCTCGCCGCCGGCGTGATCGCGTCGCTGCTTATCCCGGTAAGGAGAACCGAAGAACCCGACAGCGGCGCGATCGGCGAACCCAAGCCAGAGGCCTAACGAACTCAACGTGCGAGCAAGGGGCCACCGTCGCCCGCTCAGCAAACGCGCCCGACAAAGGACCTCACCGCGTCCTCCGCCTTCCGTCGGCATTCCCCCGTCCACACGTCATTGTGCCCCGCCGCGAGCGGCACGAACTCGCCGCGCCCCGCCGCCGCGATCGCACGTCCGTCCTCGATCGAGGAGACCACATCCGCCTCGCCGTGGATCACCAGCAGCGGCACCCGCAGCCGCGCGGCGATATCGCACCTGTCGAACGCACGCCACTCCGCCTCCGACCCGACCAGCCGCAGCGCCAGCGGCAGGTTCACCCGCCAAGGCATCGACCGCGCCTGCAGCACATTCCCCGCCGGCGTCGCCGCAAGCCGGTACGGCGACTCGGCGATCACTCCGACCACCCGCTCGCACTCCGCCGCCGCCGCGATCGACACACCAGCCCCCAGTGACCAGCCGAACAGCACGATCGGCGTTCCTTCCTCCAGGGTGTCGATGAGCGCGAGCAGATCGGCCTTCTCCCGCAGCCCCAGCGTGCTCGTGCCGCCGCTCTCGCCGTGGCCGCGAAGATCCCACACGACCACACGCGAAGCCAGCGGCGCGACGGCCTCGACGCGCATCAGCCCCCCCACCTTCGAGTCCGCCCACCCGTGCGTGAGCACGAATACAGGACCGTCCGGTGCATTGCCGTCGATCGACCATCCAGCGAGCATCACGCCGTCACAACCGAACTCGAATCGCTCGAATCGCCGCGGCGCACTCAGCTCACTCGGATCGCCGGGAAGCCCCTTCGCCACCGCCCAGGCATACGTCCGACGAGGCGGCCTGGTCAGCCGGAGATACGTGAACAGCGTCAGCGTGGCCGCATAGACAGCCAGCCCGAGCGCCAGCACAGGAAACAGGCCGAGCATCGTGTGCAGCATGTTCACGAGGGAATGTTTTGGGATCGCCTTACGACCGGAAGAGATTCATGATGTCGTTGAACGTCACCACAATGAACATGGAGCCGATCAGCACCAGCCCCGCCAGCGTCGCCGCGTTCTGGAACCCGATCGGTACGGGACGCTTGAAGATCTGCTCATAGAGAATGAACAGGAATTGCCCGCCGTCCACGATCGGCAGCGGCAGGAAGTTCACCACGGCGAGGTTCACGCTGATCAGCGCCATAAAGAACAACAGCCAGATGAACCCGCGATCGGCGATGATGGTGCCCGTGTGCGCGATGCCGACCGGGCCCTTCAAGTGCTCAACCTTCACCGAGCCCTCGAACAGTCGCACAAAGGTCATATACGTCATCAGCATGACCCGCTTGGTCTCGCCCAGACCCACCGCGATCGCGTCCAGCGGCCCCGAGGCCTTGAGGAGAACCTTCTCCTGCTCGAACGCCCCCGCCCCCACGGGGCTGACCCAGCCCAGATCACTCAGTGCCCGCACGTCGCTCGACGCCAGCGCGAAGTCCACCACCGTCGCCGCATCACCGATCGGCGGCTGCACCGTGAACCGCACCGCCTTCTCTCCGCGTCCCACCCCCGAACGAATCGCCTCACGCACTTGGGTGAAGTTCCGCACCGGCGTGCCATCCACGGCGATGATCGTCGAGCCCGGGGTAATCGGCGTCATCGCGGCGGCGGTCGGAACGGTGCGCGTCTTCGAAGCATCGGCGTCCGGGCTGTCGTTCAGCACCGCGCGGGCTGCGAGCGCCGCACCCACCATCGCACTGTCATCCATCGTGTCGGTCACGCTGAAGCCGATCGTTCCCGCACGCGACACACGCAGCGTCAGTTTCACGTCCTGCGTCTTGCCGTCGCTCACGCGCCGGACCACCGCATCGATCGTCCGCCCCGCCGCCGCACGGATCTCCTTCACGCCCGCCGAGATACTCGGAAACTCCACCGGCCCCAGACGCACAAAGACGTCGCCCTCCTGCAAGCCCTGCTTCTGAGCCTCCTCGACAGGCGACTCGACGCGGATGACGCCGCTCAGACCTAGCAGGTGCCGCTGCAGCATCTCCCGCTCGCCAAGACGCACCACGTCGTCCTCGAACGCGGCTCTGGGCTGCAGCGTTGCGGTGCGGCGCTCGCCAGTCGGGGTCTTGAACGTCAGCGTGAAAGGTTTCCCTGCCGCCGCCGCCCGATCCATCTCGTGCGCGAATCGCACATTGCCCTGTCCATCGATCGATTCCAGCGTCGAGCCCGCCGGCACGCCGACGAGTCCGGCCTCCGCCAGACGACGCTCAAACTCCTTGATCACAGCCGGATCAGTGCCGCTGCGAAGCACGTTCGAGTTCACCGGTCCGACGCCGAGTTCCAGCAATCGCTGCCCCTCGCTGGTCTCGGGCTTGATCGCGAACTGCACCGGCTTCTCCACGCCTGGCCGCTGGACCACGACCTCGACCGGCGTGCCGCGACGAGACATCGCCGCCGCGACCACCACATCCGCAAACTGCCGCGGCGTCTTGCCGTCAATCGCGATGATCTCGTCGCCCGGCTGCAGCCCGGGCTTGGTGATGCCCAGGTCCTTCGCGTTGGTCGCCACCGCTTCCGCCGCCGCAGAGTTCTCGTTTACGAATCCCACGATCGCCGGCTCGGTCTTGAGCCCGACCTTGAACACCAGCATGAAGATCAACGCCGCGGTAATGATGTTCATCACCACGCCGGCGCTGATCACGACCATCCGCTTCCACGGCACGCAGTTCTGATACGAATCCGACGCGGCGCTCACTGCCTCGGGGTTGAGATCCTCCTGCCCGAGCATTTTCACATAGCCGCCGAAGGGGAGGATGTTGAGCCGGTATTCGGTCGGAGATATCTCGTCCCGTGTCGGCCGGGTGCCCTCGATCCTCTTCACACCAACGGCCGCGGCGTTCAGCCGTCGCAGATACTCCTCCTCGCTGCTGCCCTTGCGGAACCCCAGCCCCTTGCGATACGAGATCGCCGCCGGGCCAAAGCCCAGCGCGAACGCCAGCACGCGAATCCCCGCCCACCGTGCGGCGACAAAGTGCCCCAGTTCGTGCACGAAAATGATCAGGCCGAAGCCGATCACCACCAGTGCAAGATCAAACGCGCGGCCAAGCAATGCGAACAGTTCGGGCATGTCGTTCTCCAACAGATGCTATCGGTCGCGTGCGGCGGACGGATCGAGCGAGCGGGATTCGAAAGGCCCCGTCCGGACGGTCCGCCCCCGAAGGTCAGTAACCACTGGCTGCCCACGCCCCACCTTCTGGAAGCGGACCACCAAGTGCAAAAAAGGCCGATGGGCCTGGAAAGGCCCATCGGCGCGTGAAGAGAACCTCTCTGAAGAGGAGAGTTCTGGAGGACAGTGATTACTTGCCGTACTTCACCGTGCAGCCGTAGGCCTTGGTCTCGGCGGTCGTCACCGGCTTGCCGGCGATGACCTCGTCGAGCGCCTTGGCGACGTAGTTCGTCTTGCCGGTGCCCTTCATGTCCTTGTTGTCGTCGATAGCGCCGTGGTAGACGACCTTGCCTTCCTTGTCGAGGATGTACATCTCGGGCGTGCGCGTCGCGCCATAGGTCTTGCCGACCGTGCCGGCCTCGTCGAGCAGCACGGGGTACTCGATCTTCCAATCCTTCTTGGCGGTGGCGTTGGTGTCCTTGCCCGCGCCTTCCTTGCCGGCGGCGCCGCTGTTGATGGCGAGGAAGACCACGCCCTTGTCGCTGTACTTCTTGTTCAGCTCATTGAAGGTGTTCGCGCCCTCGTAGTGCTTCTTGACGAACGGACAGCCGGGGTTGAACCACTGGAGGACGACGATCTTGCCAGCAAAGTCGCTGAGCTTGATCGCCTTGCCGTCCGTGTCGGTGAGCTCGAAGCCCGGGGCGATGCTGCCCACGGCCACGCCCTCGGCCTTCTTGTCGTCCTTCTTGTCCTTCTGTGCCTGCTTGTCGTCCTTCTTGGCCTTGTCGTCGCCAGCCAGGGACAAGGCGGCGGGAATGGTCATGCCGAGGGCCAGAAGAGCGACAAGCGAGAGTTTCGAAACTTTCATCGTTCAGACTCCGTGGTGCGCGAGACGTGCGACCGACACGCCGGCGAGAATCGCCTGGGCGCGTGGAACTCAACCTCCGCGGCGACACGCCGCGACAGAGGTACTACCGGTATCGGACCTTTCGGGTTCGCGCGACGAGATCACCCAAGCTCCGTCCCGACGTTCCTTTGACGCCCCCGAACCTGTCCGGGTTCCGTTCCGAAGCTCCGATTTCGCTGGAAATCAGCCGCTCTTTTCGGAGGCATCGATACGGAAATAGGAGGGTTTCTCGTTCGGACCGCTCCACACGCCAAGAACGCCGAACGCTCTCGCTCGGTTTTTGTCAGGTCCGACGAACGGCACCTGAAGCGTGGGCCCGTCTGCACGAGTCGTTTTCGCGGGTTCGTCCACATCCGTGCATTCCGACCCGGGATAAAACTCGATCCTCGTGGCTTTCGCCGCCTGCACGGTCATGACGCCGCCCGCAAGCTTGACGCTCACGCTTCCGTCCGTCGGCAGCGCCACCGGCAGCTTCGCCCGCGAGGTGTCGATCAACTTGGCATCGTCCGACTTCTTGCTCGCGTCGGTCGAAACCGGCAGCGAAATTGACGATTCACCTGCACCGAAAACGCAGACTTCACTGCACTCCAGCCATGTCATCTTGAGGCCGATTGTCACCTTCTCGCCGGGCTTGGCGTCCTTGGGGACGTGCAAGGGCAGCAACAGCGTCACCTGGTCGCCATACACGCTGTCGTACACATCACCCGGCGCGATGTATCGCTGCGGTGCCGGCCATTCGATCTCGCCCAGCGTGTACCCGTCTGGCAGGGATGTCTGCTCGATTTTGGGCGGATTGCCGCCGCCCTCCAGCCCCTTGTAGTACACGTGCCAATGCGGCTCCATCGTAAAGACCAGCCCAAGCGTCTGCGTCGCCCCTGGGCGCAAGTGAATCTCCTCGCTCACAAGCTTGAGCGACACGTGCGGGCGGTTCTTGTTCTCCGCACCCGGCTGGAGCGCGAGGCCGGCAGCGAGAGCGGTCATGAGGATGGTGGTGAGCATGTGTGGTTGTTGCGAGAAGGGGCGACGGGAATCAGAGCCGCGGACTTCAGCCCGCGCGGGGTCACCGCTCCGGCCTCCGCCGAACCGGTGTACCCTGCGAACATGCTACTGACGTTTGTCGAGCCGTGTTCGCGTCGGGCCCGCTCACTTTGGATGCCGCTGGGGGCCATCGCGATGCTCGCGTTCGCCATCCTCACCGGAGGCTGCGAGAAGGACACCCGCGACACCGACATCGTCTTCATCAAGCTCGGCGAGGTCTCCGAACTCTGGCGCGATGCCGAGGGAAACCCCACCAAGCTCCTGCTCATCGACCCCCGGCCTCAGGCCGAGTTCGAGGCCGGACACATCCCGGGCGCTCGCAACATCCTGCTCACGAAGTTCGACGGCAACAAGGGCCGCGACCCGCGCATCGAGGCCTTCGAGAACGTCGTAATCTACGGCGAAGACCCCGCCAGCCCGATCGCCCGCGCGGTGGCGAAGCGGATGATCGCCATGGAGTACACGAATCCCCCGTTCTATGCGGGCGGCCTGAAAGAGTGGAAGGCGGCGAACCTGCCGATCGAGAAAGGTCCGAGCAAGCCGCTGCCCGCTGCCCGCAGCACGTCCACCCGTGGACGGTCCCGGCAGTAGCCTCGAACCCTTGCTGCTTTCGCGTACAATCGCCCCATGCTGCGACAGGTTCATTCTCCGCGCGTCGACGCGGTGATGGCGGCGGAACGAGCCGCCACGTTCACCAAACGCTCGATCAAGAAATCCTCCAAGATGGCGGGCCTGCGCCTCGCCCTCTCCACCCTCGACCTCACCACCCTCGAAGGCAAGGACACTCCTGAAAAGGTCCGGTCGCTGTGCGTGAAGGCGGTCAACCCCGGCACCGGCCAGAGCGACCTGCCCGACAACCTGCCCAGCGTCGCCGCGGTCTGCGTGTATCCGTCGATGGTGAAGTTCTGCAAAGAGACGCTCGAAGAACTCGGCGCCCTCGGTCGCGTGAAGATCGCCTCGGTCGCCACCGGCTTCCCTAGCGGCCAGTACCCGCTTGATGTCCGTCTCGAAGACACACGCAAAGCCATCCATGACGGCGCCGACGAGATCGACATGGTCATCAACCGCGGCGCGTTCCTCAGCGGCAAGTACGACGTCGTCGCCGACGAGATCCGCGACGTGAAGGCCACCTGCCTCCGCGAAGGCGCCGCCGTCGGCCGCCCGATCGCGCTCAAGGTCATCCTCGAAACCGGCGAACTCGAAACCCTCGACAACGTGCGGCGGGCGAGCGATCTGGCGATCGTGGCGATGGAAGAAGCCAAGCGTGCGTTTGCGGGCGACGGAGCGACGAAGCGGCGAAGCGACGAAGGGAAGGCACCCGCCACTTCCAACGGAAGCCCCAACGGCACACACATCAACGGGTCCCCCACCCTCGACACCTCGAAACCTCGAAACCTCGGCACCTCCACCTTCGACTTCATCAAAACCAGTACCGGCAAAGTCACCCCCGCCGCGACCATGCCCGTCACCCTCGTCATGCTCGAGGCCGTGCGCGACTGGTACCTCCAGACCGGCCAGCTCGTCGGCGTCAAACCCGCTGGCGGCATCCGCACCGCCAAGCAGTCGCTGCACTACCTCGTCATGGTGAAGGAAACCCTCGGCTCGCTCCCCACCGTCGGCACGAGCGTCGACGACCAACACCCCGGAGGCTGGCTCACCCCCGAACTCTGGCGTTTCGGAGCCTCAGCGCTCGCCAATGACATCCTGCGTCAGATCTCCTGGCTGCACACCGGTAAGTACCGGGCTCAGTACGACGTCACCGAAGCCTGATCGCATCGCACGCACGCCGCTTTACTCGCTCGCACCGACACGGCTGGACCACCTCATGACCACCGCCGACACCAACGCCCCTTCTCTTTCCGGCCCCGCCTCCTCAGGCAAGCCCGCCAAGCCATCCAAACCCGGCTGGGACTACTCCCCCGCGCCCGAGACCGTGAAGGTGGACATCGCCTCGACCTACGGCCTCTTCATCGACGGCAAGTTCCAGACGCCGCGGAACGCCGAGCGGTTCGCCACGATCAACCCCGCAACCGAGGAGACGCTCTCCGAGGTGACGCAGGCGAGCGACGCCGACGTGGACCGGGCCGTGAAGGCCGCTCACGCCGTGCTGCCCAAGTGGGCCGGCCTGCCCGCGATCGAGCGTGCGAAGTACATCTTCCGTATCGCCCGTCGCATCCAGGAACGCGGCCGCGAGCTCGCCGTGCTCGAGACCCTCGACAGCGGCAAGCCGATCAAGGAATCGCGGGACGTCGACATCCCGCTCGTCGCGGCTCACTTCTTCTATCACGCGGGCTGGGCCGACAAGCTCGAGTACGCGACCAAGGGACGCCGCGACGGAGCGACAAAGGGGAAGAAAGCACTTCCCGAAGTCGCCCCCGGCGTCCGCCCCGTCGGCGTCTGCGGCCAGGTCATCCCGTGGAACTTCCCGCTCCTGATGGCCGCGTGGAAGATCGCGCCCGCGCTCGCCTGCGGCAACACCGTCGTCCTCAAGCCCGCCGAGACCACGCCGCTCACCGCGCTCCGCCTCGCCGAGATCTTCGAAGAGATCGGCCTGCCCCCCGGCGTCGTCAACATCATCACCGGCGACGGCCGCACCGGCAAGGCGCTCGTCGAGCACCCGCTCGTCGACAAAGTCGCGTTCACTGGTTCGACCGAAGTCGGCAAGCGCATCGCCAAGGCCACGGCCGCCCCGCGACCCGACGGCAAGTTCAAACGCCTCACCCTCGAACTCGGCGGCAAGTCGCCCCACATCATCTTCGAGGACGCCGCCATCGACCAGGCCGTCGAGGGCATCATCAACGGCATCTACTTCAACCAGGGCGAAGTCTGCTGCGCCGGCTCACGCCTCTTCGTGCAGGAATCGATCGTCGAGGAAGTCACCAAGAAACTCGAGATCCGCCTCGCCTCGCTCCGCGTCGGCGACCCGATGGACAAGAACACCGACGTCGGCGCGGTGAACAGCAAGGAACAGCTCAGTCGCATCGAGCACTATCTCAAGCTCGGCGAGCAGGAAGGCGCCACCCTCCGCCGCGCCAACGCGAGCACGCTGCCCAAGAAGGGCTACTGGTGCCGCCCGTGCTTCTTCACCGGCGTCCAGCCGTCGCACACGATTGCCCGCGAAGAGATCTTCGGCCCGGTGCTCAGCGTGCTCACCTTCCGCACGCCCGAGGAAGCGATCAGCCGCGCCAACAACACGGCGTACGGCCTCGCCGCTGGCATCTGGACCGAGAAGGGCTCGAAGATGCTCTCGATCGCCAAGCAGATCAAGAGCGGCGTGGTCTGGTGCAACACCTACAACAAGTTCGACCCGACGTCGCCGTTCGGCGGCTTCAAGGAAAGCGGATTCGGCCGCGAGGGTGGTGTGCAGGGGTTGAAGGCGTATCTGGACGGGTAATTCTCTGTTCGGCTTGAAGGGCATTTCACCGCGGAGGACGCAGAGAACGCGGAGGAAGACATGAAAGAGGTGGTGGAGGACGGTGGAGGCTCGGCAGCGGTTGGCGATCCGGACGCGGCTTTATTTCGCCGGTGTGACGCGATCACCGACAAGATCATCGGTGCCGCCATCGAGGTCCACCGCTCACTCGGTCCGGGCTTGCTCGAGACCGCTTACGAAGCCTGCCTCGCGAAGGAACTGGCCGACCGAGGCGTCGCGTTTGCACGCCAACTAGAACTGCCGGTCAACTACAAGGGCATCCGCGTCGAATGCGGCTACCGAATCGATCTCCTCGTCGAAGACCTGATCGTGGTAGAACTCAAGTCCGTGGAAAAGACGCAGCCGATTCACGAGGCTCAACTGTTGACGTATCTACGTCTCATGGACAAACCTGTTGGCCTACTCCTCAACTTCAATGTCTCGAAGCTGACCGACGGCATAGTCCGCCGCGCGAACACAAAGTCCTCTCTGCGTTCTCCGCGTCCTCCGCGGTGAAATGTCTTTTTCCCCATGCCCCACGACCCCACCCAACTCCCCCCAAACCTCCCCGTTCCCAAGGACGACGGTGCCTGCCTGCACCTCCGCCGCTCACTGCTCCCATCAATCTCCCTCGCCGCCACCAGCGGCGAACAGATCAACCTCGCCTCCCTTACCTCCCCCACCGTTCTCTTCTTCTACCCACGCACCGGCGTCCCCGGCCGCGCTCCGTCGCTCGGGTTCCACGGCGAAGAGTGGGACTCCATCCCCGGCGCCCGCGGCTGCACGCCGCAGAGCTGCGGCTTCCGCGACCTCCACTCCCAGTTCACCTCGCTCGGCGTCCGCGTCCTCGGCGTCAGCACCAACGCCACCTCGCACCAGCGCGAGTTCAAGGACCGCATGCACGTGCCGTTTGAGTTGCTGAGTGATTCCAAGCTCGAACTCACCCGCGTCCTGCGGCTGCCCACCTTTGAGTTCCCCACCGAACCCGAGAACCCCACAACCCTCATCGCCCGCATGGCGTGGTACGTCGAGCCCGACACGCAGCCGGACACCTCGCGCCCCACCGCCTCCCGCATCCGCAAAGTCTGGTACCCCGTCTTCCCTCCCAACGAGAACGCGACCAACGTGCTCGCGTGGCTGAAGCGTCGGAGCGAGGTTCGCATCGTCCGCCGCGAAGCGCGGCACGACGCGTTCGTGCGGGAGGAACTCGCCAAGCACTGGGCCGGCACGCAGATCTGGTCCCGCAACGTCGGCTACGACGCGGATCGCCTCCCTGCCCTCATCGCCGAGCGCGACGGCCTGCCCATCGGCCTCTGCACGTACGGGATCCTGCCCGGCGGCGCGCAGTGCGAGGTCGTCACCCTGAGCACCCGCGACGAAGGCCGCGGCGTCGGCGAACGCCTCCTCGACGCCGCCGCCGATGTCGCCCGCGCCGCCGGCTGCTGGCGCATCTTCCTGACCACCACCAACGACAACATCCGCGCCATCGGCTTCTACCAACGCTGCGGCTGGACGCTCGCCGCCATCCACAAAGGCATCGTCGACGACGCCCGCCGCCGAGGCGCACCGATCCCCAAGATCGGCCCCAGCGGCCTGCCGGTCCGGGACGAGATCGAGTTCGAGCTGGATTTCCAGTAGCACAGCGCCTCAACGAACCCTGGGCGCAAGCACAAGGTCGCTGTCGCTTGCGTCGTCGTTTCCGACGCCACACCCACCCTCCACTCGTTCGGAGGGTTCCTGTTGCCGCTCCTCTTCCTATTCTTCAGCAATGCTCCCGATCGCCTCAGGCATCTCCGCCGACGACCAGATTGCCAGCGCCATCGCGGCCCATCTGGACCGCACTGCGCACATCTTTGACGAGCAACTGCGCTCCGATCTGCCTCCCGTCGCCGCACTCGTCCGCCACGTCGAGGCCTACCGGGGCAAGATGCTCCGCCCCACCCTTGTCGGCCTCTGCGGCATGGCGACTGCCGCAACCCCGAACGCGGACTTGAACACCCTGCTTACCCGCGACCACGCCCTGCTCGGCGCCGTCGTCGAGATGGTGCACATGGCGACGCTCGTGCACGACGACGTGCTCGACGAGGCCGACACCCGGCGCAAGGGCCTCACCGTCAACCGCCTCCGCGGCAACGAGCCCGCCGTCATCCTCGGCGACTACCTCATCGCCTCCGCGTACCACCTCTGCTCGCAGTTGCAGGATCAGCGTGCCGCCCTCGCGGTCGCCGACGCCAGCATGGTCATGTGCGCGGGCGAACTGCTTCAACTCCACCATCGCGACGACTACTCGCTCGACGAATCGACGTATTACGAGATTGTCGCGCGCAAGACCGCGGCCTTGATCGCCGCCGCCTGCCGCCTCGGCTCCGCGTGCAGCGGCGCGAGCGACGCGACCTGCGAGCGCCTCGCGACCTACGGGCGTCGCCTCGGCATCGCATTCCAAATCCAGGACGACCTTCTCGACCTGACGGGCGTGGAATCCGTCGTTGGCAAGTCGCTGGGCAAGGACCTTGAGAAGGGCAAGCTCACACTGCCGTTGATCCACCATCTCGCAAGCTGCAAGCCCGCCGACCGTGGCCGCTCGCTCGTGCTGCTTGAGGAATCCGGCGAGGGCCATGACCAGGCCCGCGAAGCCGCGAAGGCGCTGCGTCGCGCCCTCGACTCCACGAATTCGCTTGATTACGCCCGCGCCACCGCGAAGCGGCTCGTGAGCGAGGCGAAGGCGGAGCTCGCCGAACTGCCAGAGTCCGCGGCGAAGTCCGGTCTGTTGCAAGCCGCCGACGCCGTAGTCGAGCGGAATCTCTGAAGCGCGATCCGACTAGAAAAAAGCCGGGGGCATTGAAGCCCCGGCGCGTTGGTTCACAAGATCAGTGTCGCTGCCTCTTAGTTCGGGCAGACGAGTTCGTCGTACGCGACCGCGAAGTTCGAGAAGTCCGCGTCGTCCGTCACGCCGTCGAGGTTGAGGTCCGCGCGAGCATCGAGCAGCTCGTTGTACGCCGCCGCGAAGATCTGGAAGTCGGCGTCATCCACGAGATCGTCGCCGTCGAAGTCCGCGGCGCACGTGTACGCCACGGTCATCTCGAGCTGGGGCGCCAGGGTCAGGGCCTGTGCCGTGGGGTTTTCCTTGGTGTAGATCCGCGGATAGGTCACGCCGCCGGTGCCGCCACCGGGGCCGCCGCTTGTGGGCTCAAGCGTCGCAACCGAGAGCAGCAGCACGCCCTTGTTCATCGCGTTCTGCAGGTACACGTAGTTGTTCGAGTTACCCGCCAGCAGATTGAACCGCACGCGGGTGCCCTGCGGGACCAAGGCGCCAGGGATCAATTCGTTGTTGCTCGAGTTGAAGAGACGCCCCACCGTGATCGGCGAACCCGGCAGCTTCTCTCGCACCTGGCGTGACATGTCGGTCGGCTGCTGGAAGTTATCAAGTAGGGCCGGATACGCCAAGCGAACGCCCTCGGCGTTGGTGATCGGATTGCAGTTGCAGAACGGCGAATTCTCTTGCCACGACTGCGTGTCGAAGCCACCGCGGAATGCCACCGGCCACACCTCGATCGGCTTGGACGGGTCCGAATCGGCGACGTACTCGGGATCGGTCGAGGCGTAGCTCGAAGCGAGCGGATCGGGCGTCGGGTCGTACGAGAACGCAAGATCGTTCTCCACGAACACACTCAGCTCGGCCTTCAGAATCTTGTACCGCAGCCGCCCCGCGTCCGACGGGATCGCGCCGCGGACATCGAATCCAACAATCAGCTCCGAATCGCGGTCGTCGAATCCGGGCACGCGGAGGGCCGCGAACAGCGAAGCACGGTTCTCGGAACCCGCCGCGAAGTTGAAGGGGTACATCCAGCGGTCCTGGTCCGGACTGGAATAATTTGCGCTAATGGGCGGCACGCCCGCGAGGGCCGCATGTCCCCCAACCAGCCCAGAAATCGCGACAAGCACTCCGGCAACAACGACTCGAGAAGAACGCTGAACGAACATGGGGGCGGCTCCGTGAATTGACGACGGATCTATCTGGGAATGATTCGAGATTGAATTCGCTGGGACCAGAAGAAATCGTGTCGGACAGGAAATACTCTTCGCCGGTCGAAACTGGCGAGATGCTGGAACCGTATTGAGACTCTATCTCAGAATCAAGAAGACTCGCACGTCTGTTAATATACGCTTGGCCATGGCGGGCTCACCCCGGACAATCTCTTCGAACACCGTCCCAACGCCGACGCGGCGTCGTCAATGCCCGATCCGCCGCATCCTTGGCGATCGGGCGTTCACCTTGATCGAGGTGCTCGTCACGATCAGCGTGATCGCGGTGCTGGTCTCGATCGCCCTCCCCACCCTCAAGAACGCCCGGGGCATGGCCCGCCAGACTCGCGAGATGATCGGCGCCCAGCAGCTCATGGTCGCCTTCAGCTGCTACGCCGGCGACAACAAGAGCGCGGTGCTCACCGGGCTCCCCTCGGCAGCGACGGTCAACGCTTCCATGCTCGTCAACGACGACCGCGGCCGCCGGTTGCTTGCACCCGCCGCCCAGCGCTATCCATGGCGGATCGCGCCGTACTTCACGTCCGGCATCATCGCCCTATATGACAACCCAAAGCTGATGACCGACTTGCGCGATGCCGGCGATCGCTACGAGAAGGTTGGGTTTTCCTATCCGTACTTCTTCAGCCTTTTCCCGGCGTTGGGCATGAACGTCGCCTTCGTCGGCGGCAGCGTAGACCACGGCATGGATCCACTCTCCGAGAAGACCTTCGGGCGTCGGTACGTGGCCCGCATGGACGAACCCCGTCGCCCCAGCCGCTTGCTGACCTTTGTCTCAGCCCGCCCCAGCCCGGCGTGGACATTCCCCGACATCGGCACCTCCGAGGGCTACTTCCTCGTCGAGGGCCCATACTCGAGCCAACGCAAGTGGGCCAAGGCGTACAGCGCGAAGGACCCGAACTCGTCCGGCTTCGTGGCGCTTCGCCACAACAAGAAGGCCATCTCCGCGATGTTCGACGGCCACGTCGAGACGCTTGGCTTCGCCGAGCTGGATGACATGACCCGCTGGTCGGACAAGGCGACTGATCCGGCGTGGTTTCTCGGGAAGAAGTAAGACGCCGGGGCCTGGAAGGCCCCGCCCCCTCTGCAATCCAGCCCCGCCCACGGCACAATCGCATACCCTCCGGCCTATGCACGCCGAGAAGTCTTCGTTCCTCGCCGACATGCGTTGGCGCGGGCAGATTCACCAGATCACGCACCCCGCCGAACTCGACGCCCACCTGAGCGGCGGCGTCCGCCGCGCGTACGCCGGCTTCGATCCCACCGCCGACTCGCTCACCATCGGCAACCTCGTCACCATCATGGCCCTCGCCCGCTTCCAGCGGGCCGGGCACAAGCCCATCGCCGTCATGGGCGGCGGCACCGGCCTCATCGGCGACCCCTCCGGCAAGAGCGCCGAACGCCAGCTCAACACCCGCGACACCGTCGCGGCCAACGTCAAAAGCATCGAGAAGATCTTCGATCGCCTGCTCGATTTCTCCGGCAAGCCCGAGACCAAGGCCGAGCTGGTCAACAACATCGACTGGCTCGACAAGATCAGCTACCTCGACGCCCTCCGCGATATCGGCAAGCACTTCTCGGTCAACATGATGATCCAGAAGGACTCGGTCCGCGAGCGGCTGCACAACCGCGATCAGGGCATCAGCTACACCGAATTCAGCTACATGATCCTGCAGAGTTACGACTTCCTGCATCTCTATCGCGCGATGGGCGTCACGCTCCAGATGGGCGGCAGCGATCAGTTCGGCAACATCGTGGGTGGGTGTGACCTGATCCGACGCTGCGCGCCGGCGCAGCCCGCATCGGAATCCGAACACGCCCCCGAGTCCTTCGGCCTCACCTGGCCCCTCGTCACCAAGTCCGACGGCGGCAAGTTCGGCAAGACCGAATCCGGCGCGATCTGGCTCAGCGCCCACAGCACCAGCCCCTACGCCTACTACCAGTTCTGGCTGAACGCCGCGGACGCGGATGTCGTCCGGTTCCTCAAGACCTTCACGTTCCTCGCGCACGACGAGATCAACGCCCTCGAGCACAAGGTGCAGACCGAGCCGGGCGCCCGCGAGGCTCAGCGTGCCCTCGCCCGAGCCGCGACCGAGATCATCCACGGCAAGACCGAGATGGACGCCGCCGAGAACGCCGCCAAGGCGCTCTTCAGCGGGGAGATCGCAAGCCTTCCCAAGCAACTGCTCGAGGACGTGCTGTCGAGCGCCCCATCCGTGACGCTCCCCAAGACGCGGCTCGCGGGCGAGGGCGTCGCGTTGCTCGATCTGCTCGTCGAGGCGCAGGCGGTCGCGTCGAAACGCGAGGCCAAGGAATTCCTTGCAAACGGCTCGATCAGCATCAACGGCACGAAAGCCGCACCGGATCAGAAGATCACCGCGAGCACCCTGCTCCACGGCTCGATCGTGGCGATCCGTCGTGGCAAGAAGAACTGGTACGTGACACGGTGGGAGTGAAAAGGCGTTTCACCACGGAGAGCACAGAGGAAGACAAGGAAAAGTGTTGAGCAAGAAGGCTCGCATCAGACCGGACTGAGACCCGCACTGATCGCCCTGTCTGGTCTCTCCGTGTCCTCCGTGCTCTCCGTGGTAAATTGCCTTTCCCCTGTGCGACGAGAACACGCGAAGCGACGGAGCGTGAGCGATGATGAACCTGGAAGGCTTGAAGGTAACGGTGATGGGCCTGGGCCGCTTCGGCGGCGGAGCGGGCGTGACCCGCTGGCTCGCCTCGCAGGGCGCCACGGTGCTCGTGACAGACATCGAGCCCGCGGATAAGCTGAAGGCATCTGTCGAGTCGCTCACCGATCTCACGAGCCGCGGCATCGTCTCGCTGCGTCTCGGCGAGCACAACGTCAGCGACTTCACAACTTGTGATCTCGTGGTCGCGAACCCCGCCGTGCCCAAGCCGTGGGAGAACCGATTCCTGCGTGCCGCGTGGGCCGCGGGCGTGCCGGTCACCACCGAGATCCAGTTGCTCGTCGAACGGCTTCCAGCCCGTGAGAACATCATCGGCATCACGGGCTCGGCCGGCAAGAGCACGACGAGCGCCATGATCCACCACGCGATCAACGGCAGCGGCCTGAGCGCCGTGCTCGGCGGCAACATCGGCGGCTCGCTCCTCGGCACGCTCGCCCAGATCAAGCCCTCCACCCGCGTCGTGCTCGAACTTTCCAGCGCCATGCTCTGCTGGCTCGGCGGGCTTGCCAAGGTTCCTCCGAGCGAGCTGGGCTCCGCTCCGGCTCCAACGTGGTCGCCGCACATCGCGGTTGCCACCAACTTCTCGCCCAACCACCTCGACTGGCATGGCGATCTCGCCCACTACCGTCGCAGCAAGCAGGTGCTGCTCGCGGCGCAGAAGATCGGTGACATCGCGATCATCGGGCCGACGAGCGAGACGTCGCACTGGAAGCACGCTCCAGCCGCGCAGCGCATCGTTCCCACCGCCGAGATCGACGCCCTCGCCATCCCCGGCAAGCACAACCGCATCAACGCCGGCGTCGCGGTCGAGGCCGCCGTCGCAGCGGGCGCGTCGCGCGATGTCGCGATCGCTGCGGTGCGCACGTTCCCCGGCCTCCCCCACCGCCTGCAGCGCGTGCCCTCGCGCCCCGGCCTGCGCTGCTTCAACGACTCCAAGTCCACCACGCCCGAGTCCTGCCTGCTCGCGGTCCGCGCTTTCGACGAGCACGCCGAGTGCGGCTCGTCCCGCGTCCACCTCATCGTCGGCGGCTACGACAAGGGTTCGGACCTCGCTCCGATCGGCCGACTCGCGTCCACGCTCGGCGGTCTCTACACGATCGGCAAGACCGGGCCAGCGATCGCCAAGGCCAGCGAGGGCCGTGCCCACGAGTGCGGCACACTCGATCGCGCCGTCGCCGCCGCACTCGATCACACAAAGGACGGCGACGTGATCCTCCTGAGCCCCGCGTGCGCGTCGTGGGACCAGTTCGAGAACTACGAGCAGCGAGGCGACCTCTTCGCGTCACTCGTACGAGGAACTTCGCTATGACACTTCATCTGTTCGCCGCATGCATCGGAGCGGTCGGTTTGATCGCCGCGACCGAACCGACCAAGCCCGCGATCGCCCCCACACCCGACCCCGCACCGCAGCCGGCCCAGACCCCAATACGTGAGGTCTTCCCCGGCGTGCGGGTCGACGTGGCCAACAAGCTCGTCGAGATCGACGGCACCATCGCCATCGACGCCCACCGCACGACCGACAAGGGCCAGAAGCTCGTCGTGTTCCTTGAGACCCTCGTCTGCATGAAGGACTCGAAGGAGCACGAGTCGGTGGTCGTCACCGATGTCAAGGCGTCGCAGGCCCATGCGGCCTTGTTGTTAATCGGTCTGTCGCCGGGAACACCGGGTTCATGGAAGCAGGAGCGCGAAGCCGAGAAGTCCAAGTGGGTCGGCGTACCCCCAACGGGATCGCGCGTGCTTGTGACGATCGCTCCCAAACACGCCGACGGGACGATCGGCCCGGAGACCGACGCGCTGGAGTGGGTCGTGGATCAGCGCGACAGCCGCACATTCCGCCAGATCGAGCCCGGCGTTGCGTACGTCTTTGCGGGCTCAAAGATGGTGCAGGCCCGCCGCCGCATGATTGATCCCGACGACCAGCCGCGTCCCGAGGTCTACGCGGGCGATCTTGAAGGCACGGTGGTCGGGCTCACCAGTTTCGGAACCGAAGCAATCGGCGTCACGGCGATGTACAGCCCCGACACGTCCAAGGAAGAACCGCGTTGGATCGCCAGCGAGAAACTTCCCGACGTCAACACCAAGGTCGTCGTACGCATTCGACCCGAGTCCGCGCGAAACTAGCGGCGGCCGAGCGAGAACTCGATCTCGTGCACCCGCAGCGCTTCGTCGCGTTCCTGGTCCTCGCCGCGGACTTCCAGACGCACCTTCTTGTTCATGTAGAAGCCAGCATCCACCAATTCGGCGAAGAAGTCGAGAGCAGCCGGTGTTTCTTTGCCGTTCACGCTCAGGATGCGATCGCCGACTTTGAGCCCCGCACGATCGGCTCGGCCGCCGGGGCTCAGATCCCGCACGATCACGCCCTCTGAGTCAAGGTTGAGTTCGGCTCCCACATCCGCTTCGATTTCGGAAAACACCTGCGACACCAGAACGCGCGTGGGCATGCGGCCCATCGAAACGTTGAACTCGATGCTCTCTTCGCCGCGGCGGACGCCGACCTTGGCAACCTCGCCCGGGCGCGTGTTGGCGATGAGTGAGCGGAAGACCTCGATGTTCGCAATCGTTGTACCGTTCAGAGTCACGATGCGATCGCCGGCCTTCAGTCCCGCGGCCGCGGCGGGGCCGTCTTCGGTCACGCTGCCGAGCGCGACGCCCGTGGTGTCAGGATCGGAGAACCGCCGGAACCCGCCGTACGACACGCCGAGAAACCCGCGTTCCACCCCGCCCTTCTCGATCAACTGCGTGACAACGTTCTCGATCGTCGCCAGCGGGATCGCGAACGAGATGCCCGAAGACTGCCCCTCGGTTCCGCCCTGATTGTCCTTGGCGGTTGCAATGGCAACGTTCATGCCCACGACGCGTCCGTAGATGTCCACCAGGGGCCCGCCGGAGTTTCCGGGGTTCACCGCTGCGTCGGTCTGAATGAAGTTCGTGAAACCGCCGGAATCAAGCGCCGGGCCCGCCGCGCGACCGAGGCCCGAGACAATGCCCTCGGACATGCTGAACTTGAAGCCAAACGGCGAGCCGAACGCGAACACGCGGTCACCCTGGTGCACACGCTCGCCCGTGGCACGCTTGATCGGCGTGAGGTCCGTCGCCTCAACACGAAGCACGGCGATGTCGGTGAACGGGTCGATGCCGACCAGCCGCGCGGGCTGGACCCGCCCGTCGTGCAACTGCACGCGGATCGACCGGGCCTGCCGCACGACGTGCGCGTTGGTCACCACGTTTCCCGCGCCATCAAAGAGCCACCCCGAACCCGTCGAACCGGCAACGCGGGGCATCGTCTCGGGCGCGAAAACGTCGATGTGCACGACCGAGGGCTCGACGCTGTCGGCCACGGCGCGGATCGCGCGATTGAGACGTTCAAGGATGTCGTCGCTCTCGATGGTCCGCTGCGCCAGATGAATCTGGGCCTCAGTCTGTGACGCTGAGAGCCGCCGCAAGACCGCGGGCGTGAACCACAGCAGCGAAGAAGCGGTCGCGAGCACGAGCAAGGCCGGACCGACGGAGATCACACGACGCATGGGGGCCTTTCGAAAGCTCGGTTGGCAAAGCGCGGTACGAACAAGCAACAACGGTGCGGACAACGAGCGGCTAGACACGCGTACCAGACCCGATGACGGCCTACCTCCGACATCCCAGACCCGGCACGCGCGATCCGACATCTCTTACTTCGTCGTTCGCCCGCTTTGGGTTGTACCGGATTGGACGTTTGTGGTCACGCTTGGTTTCGCCCGCCCGCCGATCTGGCGCTGGGCCACCAACCGAACGTAGTCCGAAGCCGCGGATTGCACCGCCTCGCCCAGCTTGGCGATGGGGTGGGCGAACGGCGGCGGACGATCCGTCAGGCCCAGAAGGTCCTGCAGCACCAGCACCTGGCCGTGCGGGGCCGGGCCAGCCCCGATCCCGATCAGCGGCGCCGTCGTCGCCTTCATCACCTCATCCGTCACCGCGTCCGGCACCGCCTCGATCAGGAGCATGACCGCGCCGGCTTGTTCCAACGCCACGGCGTCGGCGACGATCTGCTTCGCCTGCTTCTCTGTCTTGCCGGTGGACGTGTAGCCGCCAGTCAGCGCCACCTGCTGCGGCCGGGTGCCGACATGAGCACAGACCGGAATCCCCGCCCGTGCCATCTTCGCGACCACCGGCGCGAACGATTCATCCGCCTCGAGCTTCACAATGTCCGCACGGCCTTCGGTCAGGAACCGGGCCGCGTTCCGCACCGCGTCGTCATCGCTGGTGTGATAGCTCAGAAAGGGCATGTCGCCCATTACAACCGTGCTCGGGGCGCCGCGCTTCACGCCCGCCGTCAGGGCGAGAAGCACATCCAGCGGCATGTCGATCGTGCGGGTAAAGCCCAGCACCATCTCTGCGGCCGTGTCGCCGACCAACAGCACATGCACGCCCGCACGCTCCAGCCACCGCGCCGTCGTGGCGTCATAGCAGGTCAGAGCGGCGAAAGCCTCGCCGCGGGAGGCCATCTGGCGGAGCGTCTTGAGAGTGACGGGCGTGGTAGTCACGTCGAATCGTACGAGCGACCCGTCCACGGCGTTCGTTTCGTCATGGCCCGAGAAAACTCGGGCTTAGCGACACTATGTCGCTGCCAGCTTAATCCCCTCGCGGTCCAGTTCCTGCTTGATCGAGGCCAGCAGCTCCGGCCGGTGCACGCCGCCCACTTCCCGCGTTGCCCAGTACCGCACCGCCCAGCCGACCGACGCCTTCCCGAAGTCGGTCATCGTCACCTCCGGCGGCGGCGAGGGCAGATATCCCGGCTTTCGCTCCAGCACCCGCAGAGCTCGACTCAGCGCTGCTTCCGTCACGTTCGGGTCCGCGTCGAACTGCACGCTGAGAAGCACCTCGAAGCGCCGCCGCGGATGGTGGCTCTGATTGTCGATGACCGCACCGGCGATCTGAGCGTTGGGCACGATCACCCGACGCCCGTCGGCCGTGTCGAGCGCCGTCGTGAACAAGTCGATCTCGTTCACCACGCCGGCGACACCCGCGATGACCACACTGTCCCCGACCTTGAACGGCCGGAACACCAGCAAGAGCACGCCCGATGCGATGTTGGACAGCGTGCCCTGGAATGCCAGACCAATCGCCAACCCCAAGGCCGCGATAACCGCCGCGAAACTCGCCGTCTGCACGCCGAAGACGCCCAGGCAGGTGACGGCACCGAGCGTCAGCACCCCCCATCGTGCGGCATTCGCAAAGAACGACCCCAACGTTGGGTCCAATTGTGCACGGTGCGTCCCTTGCTTGATCAACCGCCGCAGCCACGACGACGCCACCCACGCCACCACCAGCACCAGCAACGCCGCCCCGACCCGCACCGACCACGCGGCGAAGGTCTCCCAATCCAACCGGAACGAGGCGAGCATCCCGGTTCCAGTGCCGTCCCCGGCAGCGGGATCGGCGGCGAGAGCGACAAGCAGGTGTGAGACGTTCAGCATGGCGGGCAGGTCTAAGCAGTTCCCCGGAGCCTTCCACGCCGCGGCTCCAGCATCGCGGCGCGGAGTTATAGGGCAGGCGAGTAGAATCCGCCGGAATCTGGGCTTGCGGGCATCGAAAGGCCGAAGGTACTCCATCCTTTCGCGAGTTCTTGTTCCGAGTGCACGGAGTCGCCGCGCCATGAGTTCGTTTGAGCACCGTCCCAATCAGCCCGACTTCGACCGCCTCCGCCATGCCGAGCTCCACCTCGATCGTCCCGTAGACCGCCGCGACGTCCTCGCTGGCGGATTGCTAGCCGGTGCCGCCTTGATTCTTTCTGGCTGCCAGACGTCCCAGTCCTCCGCCTCCGCGGGCGATGAGATTCCCGGGCCGGTCTGGCCAGATCAAGAGAATCCGCAGCTCAGCCCATTGCCACGCCCCGTGGGGAGTGCGCCAAAGGCCTCCTCGCCGGGCGTCTCGAACGTCACCGGACTTCCCACCAACGTCATACCCCGCGCCACCTGGACGCGTCAGAGCGTCATCCGCTCGCTTGCCAACCCGATGAATGGCGTCAGCCGCATCACCATCCACCACGACGCCCTGCCCTCACAAAGCCTGCGCACCCAGAGCGACGCCATCGCGCGACTGAACTCTGTCCGCCAGAGCCACCTCCGCGAGGGCTGGGCCGACATCGGTTACCACTACGTGATCGACCCCCAGGGACGCGTCTGGGAAGGCCGCCCGCTGAGCTTTCAGGGTGCCCACGTCAAGGACAACAACGAGCACAACATCGGCGTGATGTGCATGGGCAACTTTGACCAGCAGCGCCCCTCGTCGAACCAGATCGCCTCGCTCGACGGCTTTGTCAGCGTGCTCATGCGCCGCCACCGCATCCCGCCCAACCGCGTCTACACCCACCAGGAAATCATGCCCACCCGCTGCCCGGGCCGCAACTTGCAGAACTACATGCTCGCCACGCGGGGCCGCGGCGGCAAGATGGCCGCGGTCATCGTCTGAGTCTCGCTTCCCCGATCGAAAAACGCTGAGGCTGGGGCTGCTCTAAGCCGAAGCCTCGGATGGGCTGCAACCACGTCAATCGATCGCTCCCTGCTCTTATACAGCGCCGAACCGAGGCTTCCTCGAAGACTCGTCAGCCTCGGCGTCTGGCGCGGGAAACCACTTCCCAAGTTAATCCGACTCACTCCGAACGCATGCGAGGCACTCCCGCACCGTCTTCCCCACCCTCGGGATCACGACGTGCGGGGCCAGATGCGACAACGGCTCCAGCACAAACTGTCGCTCGTGCAACCTCGGGTGCGGCACCATCAATCCCGCCTCCTCGATCACCGCATCGCCGAACATCAACAGATCAAGATCCAGCGTCCGCGGCCCCCACCGCTGCTCCTTCGCGCGATCCCGCCCGCGAGCCTTCTCGATCTCGAAGCAGCGGGTCAGCAACTGCCGCGCCGTCAGCGTCGTACGAACCTCCGCCGCTGCGTTGAGGTACTTCCCCTGCACCCCCGGCCCCACCGCCTCGGTCTCGATGATCGGGCTCATCCGCACCGACGCGATTCCCGGCGTCGCCCGCAGCGCTGCCGCCGCGGCATCGATGTGCTCCCGCCGCGGCTCGATGTTCGAGCCCAACGCCACATACGCCAGCACTGTCGGGGGATCGGATTTCAACGAGCGATCGTACTGCGACACGGCCGCTCACACGAACCAGGAACGCTCGGCATCCCGTTCCTCGCACCACGCCGCCGAAAACAAACAACCGCGGCCCTCGCCGCGGTTGTTGAAAACGCCTCAAAGAAACCTCGCCCTATTCCTCTTCCAGCTCCTTCATCCGGTGCTGGAGCTGGGCCTTCAAGCGGGCCAGGATCGACGAATGCATCTGGCTCACGCGGGACTCGGACAGGTCCAGCGTCGCGCCGATTTCCTTCATCGTCATGTTTTCGTAGTAGTACAGGATCACGATCAACCGTTCGGCGCGGCTGAGGCCCTTGGTGATCAGTTCCTTCATGTCGCGACGCTGCAGGTCGCCCAGGGGGTTGACCTGCGAGTCGTCCTTCACGACATCGATCTCGCGGACATCGCGACCGCCGTCGCTGTTGAACGCCCGCTGATTGAGCGAACGAGTTCCCACGGCGGAGCTGTCACGCTTCACCTTGTCGAACTCTTCGCCCTGCAGACCGAGCTTCTGCCCGACCTCGGTGTCGGTGGCGGGCCGTCCGGCCTCCATCTCAATCTGCTGACGGGCCTGCTCGAACTTGGCTGTGCGGTGACGCACCAAGCGCGGCACCCAGTCCATCGAGCGGAGCTCGTCCAAAATCGCACCGCGGATGCGGTTGGCGCTGAACGTCTCGAACTTCACCTTGCGGGCGAGGTCGAAGGAATCGATCGCGTCCATCAGGCCGAACAGGCCCGCGGACATGAGGTCCTCGACATCCACCTCGTCAGGCAAGCGCGTATGGATGCGCTCGGCGTTGAAACGCACGAGATGGAGGTACTTCTCCATCAGGAAGTTGCGCAGCGCCTCGCTGCGTTCCTTCTTGTACTTCTTCCAAAGGTCATTCACGCCAAGCTTGTCGAACGGCGAGGGCTTGCCCGAGGGCTCAGCGTGCCGGGCGATAAAGCGATTGCGATGACCGCCGCGAATGGTGGTTTTCACTGCCGACATGGTCGCTCCTTGACCAAGTGCTTCCCCTTCGTGTCACTCCGGGGAACGGCTCCGAACAGGTTGTCGTCGCGAAGAGATGACTCTCCTCGCGTGGGCCGTACAGCGAACGCTGCGCCGACCCGCCCGCCGAGCGATCCATGCCCGGCGTGACGCGGAGTATACAGAGATCAGCGGAATGTGCAAGTCGCCGCGGCGAAATTTCAAGCCGCGCGGCGCTCTCCAGCGCCTGCCTGTGCCGGTTGGGCAGTTTGGGTAACCGCTCCGGGAGCCTCATCGACCTCGATGATCTCGGCCCTCTCCGACTGGTACTCCGGAATCGGGTTCCTGGCCTTGTACTCGGAAAGGTGTTGATTCACCACCCATTCGCCGATCGCCCCGACGATCGACCCCAACAGATAGCAGGCAAACATGCACACCAACGACCGGATGAGCACCGTGTTCGCCGGATTCCCGACGATGATCCCGGCGAAGCAGGCGATCGCGAAGCCGGTCAGGCCCATGGAACTGGCGATGACTTTGGCTGCTCGTCCCAACGCTTGCGCTCCAAAGCAGTTATGGCCGAACGGCGCGGATGTTGCGCGTGATTCCCGCCGGTCCCACGCGCCCCGTCAGGGAGCCCGCGTGCCGCACCGATCGCGTGAGTACATCGGCTGATTGATCCGGCTCCACTGAGTTTCGGGGAGCAGCTACGCCCGACGCCCGAAGGCGCGACGCCAGGCCGCCAGCCGGACGGTCAGCGGCGTTTCCCGCACGGCCGCTGGCGGCTCAGGCGTCAGCCACTCACGGGCAAGCGCACGCGCGAGCAGCTTCATCTGGCCCGCCGCAGTCGCGCTCGGCGTCGCCGCAACGACGCTTGTTCTGGCCATAACCGCATCGACCACGGCGGCGTCTTTGTGGATAACTCCGGCCAGCGGAAGGTCGAGTTTCAAGAACTCGCGGCAAACCTTGGCTATCCGGCCATGGACCACCTGACCCTGCTCGGTCGTCGCCGCCTGATTGACCACCAGCCGCAGCCGCTGGCGGGGTGACGGATGCTCCCGGGCCTGTGCCGCGTAGCACTTGATGAGCGCGTACGCATCGGCAATCGATGTCGGCTCCGGTGTCGCCACCACGAGCACGACATCGGCGACGTCGAGGAACGCAAAGACGCCGGCCGAGATTCCCGCGCCGGTATCGATTACCACGGCGTCGCTACGAGCCTCGATCGCCGCTAACCCTCGGAGCAGCGACCGCTGTTCGCTCGGCGAGAGCTGCGTGATTCGTGAGATGCCGACGCTGCCCGGCACGAGCGAGAATCCCATGGGAGTCGGAACCCGCAAGGAAGCGAGGTCGGCATCCCCGGACGCATGCGCACCGACGCGGCCATGGATCGCTCCATCCGGCGCAGGCAAGGCGTGATGCAACCTCTTGTGCACGCTCACACCGCAGAGCACGTCGGCGTTTGCCATACCCAGATCAGCATCGACCAGAGTAATCCCGTGCGTTGGAGCGAGTGCAGCACAGAGCCCCACTGCGAGATTGGTCTTGCCGACACCGCCCTTGCCCGAGGTGATCGCGAAGATCGGCGTCCGCCGTCGCGGCGCGTTCAACGATTCGGGAGACGCCTGCCGCGTTCGGAACAGGTCGCGCAGCCGCGAAGCTTGATCGCCGCCGACGGTCCCGTCGGCACCGGGATCATCGGCGCGGTGAGCGGAGTTGGGATCAAAGAAGTTCATGCGCGGGCGAAGCTCGGCAGGTCCAGCAGCCAGCGGGCAAAGCGTTCAGGGTTCGCGTGTTCGATGTCGTCCGGCACTTCCTGTCCCGTCGTCACGCAGCCCAGGGGGAGCCCCAACTCGCACAAGACGTTGAACGCCGGCCCAAGCGTTTCCGCCTCGTCGAGCTTCGTGAGCAGAACGCGATCGGGCCGCAGCCGCGCAAACGCCGACGCCGCTCGCTTCATCACTCCCTCGGCGGCCCCGGCCGCGAGCGTGAGGTGAATCTCCCCCGCCTCGGCCGCCTCGATGAACCGCCGCAGCTCTTCCAGACGCCGCTCATCCGTCGGAGCACGTCCCGGCGTATCCACGAAGATAATGTCACAATCCGTAAGCTGCGACCGTGCCGACGCGACCTCCATCGGCGTCAGCGCCACCTTCAGCGGCAGTCCGATGATCGTTGCGTACGTCCGCAACTGATCCACCGCCGCGATGCGGTAGGTGTCGCAGGTGATCAAGCCGACCTTTTGGTTCTGCCGCAGCTTGCACGTCGCTGCGATCTTCGCGATCGTGGTCGTCTTGCCGACGCCGGTCGACCCCACCACCGCGACCGTCCGAGGGCCGGCCTTGATCGCCCCTCGAGCATTTCCCGGCCCCGGGCCAGCGATCACCCGGACGCGTGCCGCAATCCGCGACAGCAGGGTGCTCTGGACCGTCGCTTCATTCGTCAGTTCGTGCGGCTCCAGGGCGTCCCGAACCTCGCCCAGGAGCGCCTCAGCCAACGCCGGCGCAACCTGCCGCTCGCTGAGCTTCAGCATCGCCGTCGCGAGCGGATCCGACGCCCCGACGCCCTGGGTCGCCACCCCGACCCGGGCGGCGGCCAGCCGCTGTTCCTGCAACAGATGGCCCACGAGTCGCTTGATCGATGCGAGTTCCTCATCGATGCTGCGCACCGCCGCCTGCGAAGTCGGCTTGAGTTCCACCCGCGTCGCCAGCCCACGAGCCGGGTTCGGGATCGAACGTGTGAGGGGCTTGAGCTCCGATGCAGCCGGCACATCATCCATCGTCGACACGGGTCTATTCGCCGAAATCGACTCCCACGATGAAGGCAGCGGCTCCGTCGCCGATGCACGCGTCCCCGACAGCTCGGGGGCGATCACCTCGACCGGCTTTCGGGGCGCGAAGTCGGTGGGCTGGAATGCATCCACGGCGGTCGCTGCCTCATTGCGGCTCGCTGCCGCCACAGCCTTTGGAGGGGCTTGAACAGCGGTCTGCATCGACGTCTGAACGGGGGCCTGAACGCCGGCCAGAACGGGGGCTTGGACACCGGAGCCGCTCGCCGCCGTGCGGCTTGCGATCCGAGGCTGCTTCACCTGCGTCTGTTGGTTCGACGCGGTGATCTCGTACATGTTCTTGGCGCCAAAGCCCGCGACGCCGCCGACGCGGATCGTCCTCGCGTGGAGGATGACCGCGTCCTGACCGAGATCACGCTTCACTTCCGCGAGCGCATCGGCCATCGAGTTGCCGCGGTATGTCTTGAGCTGCATGCACGCCATCCGTGGCTGGAAAGAAAGATCTGTTCCTCGGCCTCCATGCCTTGGAACCCACTCACACGACCCGCCGACGCGAGTGTCGGTGACGGGATTCTACCAGAATATCGGAGGCCTCGCTCGCCGACGTGCAATCGATCCCCTGATTCCTCACGCTGCCTTGATCGACTGCAGCATCGACTCCGGCGGCATCACCAGCGCCAGGCTCTCCACCTCCAGCGTCGGAATGATCTCGTTGTACCCCAGCACCGCCACGCCCGGGATGTGCGGATCCAGAATCTGACGCACCACCGCCCGGACCTGCGGCGACGAGATGACGACCGCCGGGTGCCCCCCGGCCGTCACGAGCTGGATGGACCGCCCGACATGATCGGCGATCTGGTTCGCGACGCGAGCGGGCATGTTCACCGTCGTGCCACCCGGACCGCGATCGATGAAGCCGTTGATGATGTCCTCCAGACTGGGGTCGAGCGTGACACACACCAGCCGCTGCTTCAGGCCGTCGCGCTGGGCGTAGAGCCCGCAGATCGTCCGACGCAAGGCGTTGCGCACATACTCCGTCAGCACCTCGACGTCCTTGGTCTTCGGCGCCCACTCCGACAGCGCCTCAAGAACCGCCTCGAGATCGCGGATCGGAACCCGCTCGCGCAGCAGATTCTGCAGGATCTTCTGCAGTTCCGTCGGCTTGAGAATGCCCGGCACAACCTCGTCGACCAGCTTCGGAGCTTTCTCCTTGAGCTGTTCGAGCAGGTTGCCCACTTCCTCGCGGGTGAGCAGCTCATCGGCATGCCGCTTCACAACTTCGGTCAGGTGCGTCGCCAACACCGCGGTGGGCTCAACCACCGTGTAGTTCATGGTTTCGGCCCGCGCCCGAAGGGACGGATCGATCCACCACGCATCCAGCCCGAAGGCTGGTTCCTTGGTCGGGTCGCCCGTGATCGGCCCGCTGGCGATTCCCGGGTCCATCGCCAGCAGCTTCCCAGGCCGCGTCTGACCGATCGCGATCGGGTTCGCCCGGATCTTGATCCGGTACTCCGTCGATGGCAGCTGTAGATTGTCGCGAATCCGAACCGGCGGCATGACCAGCCCCAGTTCCGACGCCAGCTGCCGCCGCGTCGCCGAGATGCGATCAAGCAGGTCGCCACCCTGTGCCGCATCCACCAGCGCGACAAGGGCATAGCCGACCTCGATCTCCAGCGTGTCCACTTTCAGCACCTGCTCGACAGGCGGTGCGGGCGGAGCCTCGGTCGTCTTGGCGTCCGCCGCGGCCTGGGCCACCCCGCGGTCCCGCGTCAGCCGATTCAATGCCAAGCCAATGCCGGCGAGACCCGCCGCCGTCACCAGCAGCGGCACCGTCGGCAGAGGCGTCAGGCTCAGGAGCACCAAAAACCCGGAGGTGATGAACAAACCCCTGGGCTGACTGATGAGCTGTCCTGTCATCTCGTCGCCGAGGTCTTCCTTGCTGCCCGATCGCGTCACGATCAACGCCGACGCGATCGCGATCACGAACGACGGAATCTGGCTGGTCAATCCGTCGCCGATCGTCAGCTTGGTGAAAACCTCCATCGTCCGGGCGGCGTCCCAGTCCTTCATGATCATGCCGACGGCGAACCCGCCCAGCACGTTCACGACCGTGATGATGATGCCCGCGATGGCATCGCCACGGACGAACTTCGAGGCACCGTCCATCGCGCCGAAGAAGTCGGCCTCCTGCGAGATCGTCTCGCGCCGCCGCCTCGCCTCCTGCTCGTCGATCAACCCGGCGTTCAGATCGCTGTCGATCGCCATCTGCTTGCCCGGCATCGCATCCAACGTGAAGCGGGCCGCCACTTCCGAGATTCGGGTGGCACCTTTGGTAATGACCACCCACTGCACGAGCACCAAGATCAGGAAGATCACGACGCCGACGAAAAGGTTCGCCCCGGCGACGAACTCGCCGAACGCCATGATCACGTGACCCGCGACCGCCGCCGCTTCCTCGGGCGTGTTGGCCTCCGCCGTCAGGATCAACCTCGTGCTCGCGACGTTCAACACCAGCCGAAACAGCGTCGTCGCCAGCAGCAGCGACGGGAACACGCTGAACTCCAGCGGCTTTTGCATCTGAATCGTGGTGAGCAGCACCACCACCGCCAAGCTCATGTTCAGACAGATCAGCACGTCCATCACCGCTGGCGGCAGCGGCACCAGCAGCACACCCAGCATCAGCACGAACGAAATCGGAACGATGAGGCCTCGGTACCGGTGCACGCCGCGCATCCAGACCGGCATCACCTGCGTGAGCGGCACCTCCGTCGGCTTCGCAGCCGCGGCAGGAATCGGACGGGGCTTGGGCGGGGCTTTGGCCATGGATTACGCAGAGACGCAGAGACCCAGAGACGGGCAAACGCAGTAGAAACCGAAGGAACGACAAAGCATCGGAGCGACGAAGCGACGACAAAGGAAGAGCTTGATCATGCCGCGCGGCCCTCCAGGCGATAGACGTACGCGAGCACCTCGGCCACGGCCTGATACTGCTCCTGCGGAATCTCCTGCCCGACCTCGACCGCGGCGTACAACGCCCGCGCCAGCGCGGGCCGCTCCACCATCGGCACCGCGTGCAGGCTCGCGAGCTGCCGGATCCGCATCGCCATGAAGTCCGCACCCTTCGCCACCACCCGAGGCGCCGCCATCTTCTCCGGGTCGTACTTGATTGCCACCGAGTAGTGCGTGGGGTTCGTCACCACCACGTCCGCGCTCGGCACCGCCTGCCCCATCCGCTGCATCGCAATCGCTCGCATCATCTGCCGCCGGCGCCCACGCACGTGCGGGTCGCCGTCCATGCTCTTGCGCTCTTCCTTCACCTCCTGCTTGGTCATCCGCAGGTCCTTGGTGTGCTGCCAGCGCTGATAGAAGAAGTCCGACGCACCGATCACAAGCATCACCACGATGAGCCACGTCGCAAGCGTCAGCATCATGGACCAGATGCGGTGCAGTCCGGCCGCGGTGGTCAGGTTCGGCAGCTGCGCGATCTGCGGCAGCTCCGGCGCAATCACCAGGTACGCGATGAGTGATATCAAGAGCACCTTCGTCACACCCAGCACCGTCCGAACCATCCCACGCATCGAGAACAGGCGGCTCAGGCCCTCGATCGGGTTCAGGCGGTTCAGGTTGGGCATCAGCGGCTCGGTCGTGAACAACGCACCGTACTGCACAAAGTGGGCCGCGACGCTGACAACAACGAAGGCGGCGAAGAACGGCAGCACCGCCACCGCGCTGTGAAACATCGCGAACAGCACCGAGCCGGTCATGCCACCAAGATCAAGTGCGGCAAGCCCGCCGCCGTCCTCCAGCGTCCGCCGCATCATCGTTCCCATCGACTTGACCAGCAAGCTGCCCACCAGAAGCAGCATGATGAGCACGCCCGCCCAGTCGATCGCGGAAACGAGATCCTGACTCTTGGCGACCTGCCCCTTCTCGCGGGCGTCGCCGAGCTTCTTGCCTGTCGGATCTTCCGTCTTTTCGCCGAGGTCTTCAGCCATGACGACCTCCCGACGAGAGCGACCGCGACCACTCTTGAATCGTGTTCATCACATCGGCGATCTCCTCACCGCCGACGCGGGCGATCACCGGCATCGCCAGCGTGATCACGAGCAAGCCCGCAAGAACCTTCACGGTGAAGCCCACGCTCATGATGTTGATCGCCGGCATCGTCTTCGCGATCACCGCGAACACGACCACCAGCAGCAGAATCGTCGCGACCACCGGCATCGACAGCCGCATCGCGAGCTCCAGCCCGCTTCCGAGCACGCCGAGGATCACCATCAGCGGAGCATCCGTGAAGCCGATCCCTCCTGGGCCGACACGCTCGAACGTCCCGACGATCGCGGAGAACACCGATTCCAACCCGCCTCCCGCGAGATACCCGGCAAACATGGTGAACATCAGCAGCTGACTGAGCACATCCGTCTCCGAGTCCGTCTCGGGGCTGTAGACCTTGGCAAGCCCGAAGCCCATCTGCTGCCCGATCAGCACACCCGCCATCTCCGCCGCTGCGATGGGCAACGACGCGAGGAAGCCGATCACGTACCCGATCAGCGCCTCCCCCACCACCATCGGCGCCAGTTCCAGAAGCGACACCGACTTCGGATCGAGCGGCCACGCCGGCGTCAGCGGATACACGCATCCCGACAGCATGATCGCCGCCAGCACCTTGACCCTCGCCGGGATCATCGGGCTGCTGATCATCGGCGCGGCGATGAACAGCCCGGCGATCCGGAACGCCACCAGCATGAACGGCACCAGGTGATGGATCAATGGCTCAAGCGTCATGAACTTCCGGGCACCCTTACTGCAACGAAACGGTGAACAGTTCCGTCGCGTACTCCGCCAACTTGATGAACGTCCACGGCAGCAGCACCGCCGCCACCAACACCATCACCACGATCTTCGGAATCAACGCCAGAGTCTGGTCTTGGATCGACGTCACCGCCTGGATAATGCTGATCACAAGACCCACGAGAATCCCCGCGATCAGCACCGGCGCGGCGATCTTCAGCGTCACCACCAGACACTCACGGATCAGCTCGAGTTGTGATTCATCGAACATCGATCACACCTCAGGAAGTAAGCGGCGACGCCGTGGCAAAGCCACGCAGAAGACCCCCAACAACCAGCTGCCACCCATCCACCATCACGAACAACAACAACTTGAACGGCAAGCTGATCAGCACCGGCGGCAGCATCATCATGCTCATCGAGATCAACAAGCTGCTGATCACCATGTCGATCACAAGGAACGGGAGGTAGATGCGAAACCCCAACAGAAACGCGGTCTTGAGCTCGCTCAGCATGAACGCAGGCACCAGTGACACCATGTCCACGTCCGCACGCGTCAGCTTCTCCGGGTCGCTCGTATCGATGCCGCGGTACTCGAGCACCGTGTAGAGCGAGTTCCAGTTGCCCGTCGCCTCGAGCTGATCGAACATGAAGTCCCGGACCGGCTGCCGCGCCTTGGCCCAGAGAGTCTCTGCATCTCGAATCTCACCGCGATTGAACGGCACCACCGCTTCCTTGTAGATCCGGTCATACGTCGGCGCCATCACCAGAAACGTCATGAACAGCGCCAACGCCGTGATCACCTGCGGCGGCGGCACGCCCTGCGCGCCGATCGCCTGCTTCAAGAGGCCCAGCACGATCAGTATCCGCGGAAAGCAAGTCGTCATCAGCACGATCGCGGGCGCGAGCGAGATGACCGTCAGCAGAATCAGAATCGTCACCGGCGTCGACAGCGCCGCCATGGGCGCATCGCTTGGCGTTGCGCTCTGCCCACCCGGAAGCGAACGACCAGCCGCCTCCAGGAGCGAAACCGGATTGAACGATGTCGTCCCCGGCGCGGGGAATGCCTCGGCGATCGATCGATCCAGCGCCGGCTGCTGCCCCGGCATCACGGGCGTATTGCCGCGATACTCCGGCATCGGCGGCCCGGCCGCCTGAGCCAACGCCTGTGTCGTGATCATCGACGCAAGCCCGACGACGCACAAGATTGTCAGCGCCGCGAGCCTCACGCCGCACCTCCCGCTCCATTGCCAACCCGGATCGCCTGCAGCCTGCTGCGGATCGACGCGGCCGCCTGCGCCCCCGTCATCTCCGCGCGCTGCGGCACGGACCGCGACTGCGGCAACAGCACCGGAGCCGAACGGCGCGACAGCGTCTCCGTGTCGCGCTCCGCGACCCGAATGACCGAAACGTCCGCTCGCTCGATCTTCTCGACGGCTTCGCGATCAAGCGCCCGGAACACCGACGAGAAACGACTCGTCAGCGAGTTCTCGTCCGCCTCGTTCACCTTGGTCAGGATCGACGCCACATCCTCCGGCTCGGTCAGTTCGCACAACGTCGACAGCTGCGTCGCACCAAGCCGTCCGACCTTCGCCTGGCTCAAGAGCAACACCCGTCGATCGACCTTCAGCAGCACCAGCGTCTGCGACCGCGAGAGCGGATACCGCCCCAGCACTTCCAGAATCCCGGCCGGTGCTCGCCCACCCACGCCGAACTTCGCGCCCAGCCCACCACGCTTTCGCAGCGCGAGCGTCGCCAGCCCCGCCACGATCCCGATGATCCCCAGCACCGCGACCAGCGGACCGGTCACCCCCGAGAACGGCGAGCCCTCCCTTGCTGCGGGGGACTTCGCGTCCGTCGCACCGTTCGCAGCCGCGTCTCGCTTCTTCGCGTCCTTGCGTAACTCTCGCGTCCCGCCCAGCGGCCTCGACTCGGGCGATGCGCGCTCTGCTTTCGGAGTCTCACGCGCGGCCGATTCGTCTGCGCGCGGTGCCGCAGCCGCCGGGAGCCCCGGCCCGATCGGCACACCCGGCGCCTCCGTCCGCGCCGACGCGCGCCCTGCCACGAGGGCCACGCCGAGGATCAGAACTTGGACGCAGACACGGCCCACGGCTCGACATCCTGTCGCTGGTGGTCAAGGGAACCCCGGCGTGCTCCGCACGCCGACCGATCGTGACGAACTATCCCGCCTTCTTCGTCTCCGACGATGCGGACAGAATTTCATTGATGCGAACACAGAAATTGTCGTTGAGGACCAACACCTCGCCCCGGGCGACGTGCCGCTCGTTGACGTAGATATCCACCGGATCGCCGGCCAGCTTGTCCAGTTCGATCACGGCCCCGTCGGCGAGCTTCAGCACATCTTCCACCAACATGCGCGTGCGTCCCAGCTCGATCTTCACCTGCAGATCAACGTCCGACAGAAGATCGATCGGTGCCGGCGAGCCGTTGGTCGACCCACTCGTGAACGACGGCAGCTCGAAAGGCTCCGCCCCGTCCGCTGCCGCGGGACTCGGCGTGCCTGTTAAGTCGCCCAAGCTCGCGATCGCGTCCTGCGCCGCCTTCAGCGCGGCTTCCGCGGCATGGTCCACCGGAAGGTCCGAGGGCGTCGCAGCTTGGGGTGTCGCCGCCGCCTGACCCTCAGGAGTCGGCGCCGAGTTCGATGCAGAGTTGGTGGGTGTCTCGTCGGCCATCCTGGCCCTCGCTGGTTGAAGTCCGAAGGCGCGCCGCCTCCGGTGACGCGTCCTGCGTCGCCGTTGTGATCGGCACCCCCTGCGCCCCGCCAAGAGTTTTCCACGCCAAGACTGCGCCTCCCCTCCCACACCGCGCAACCCATGCGCCGCACCCTTGATCCTCAGGCCTCCCCAAGCGACGACGCCGCGGCGAGGTGGGGACTTCGCCGCGGCGTCTTGCATCTCCGGTCACACGCCGGATCGTCTGGTTGTCGTTCGCTGACGCGAGTCTCGGCTCAATGGGTCGAGGGCTTCTTGCGCTGCTTGGGCTCGCCGTCCTGCTCGCCGCGATAGCGGATCTGCACCGGCCCGTTGCTCGTCTCGATCGTGCACACCGGCCCGCCCTTGCCGAACGTCGCCTGCCCGGAAACGTCGCCGTAGCCCCGGTTGCCCGGCTTCTTGGTGATGTCCGACTCCGACGGAAACGAGATGTTGCCGTTCGAGGTCTCCACGCCCAGGATGCCGTTGAAAGCCCGTGGCACCCGCACCTCGACCGGCGCGTTGCTCGTCTGAATCACAAACTTCTCGCTCGCAGACTCGTGCAGGTTCACCTCGACCGGGCCATTGCTGGTCTCGATCGCCACGGCGCCCGTGACATCGCTCGCCTCCACCGGTGCGTTGCTCGTCTCGACGACGACCGAGCCGTCATGATTGCGAATGATCACCGGGCCGTTGCTGGTCTCCAGCACCGCCTTGCCCGCCATCTCCGAAATCTCGATCGGCCCGTTCTTCGCCTCGATGGTCACACCCTTGGCCCGCGGCATCTCGATCGTGAGCGCGCAGCCCATGTTGCTCATCTGCTTGGGATCAGGGAACTTCACGTGCACCGCCGATCCGTTGTCGCTGTCGTTGCTCGCCTCGATCTCGATCTTCGCCAGATCGTCCTTCGTCTTGGCGTACAGCTCGGCCGTGACGACCATCTGATCCGTGGTGCCCTGCACCACCGTCACGCCCCCGTTGCGGGTGCTGACCTTCAGCGGCTGACCAGCCGACGCCGTCACCTTCAACGTGCGCGTCTCTTTTTCAGCTTTCCAACCGCCGTCGGCGACCGCATGGCTCCAGACCAACGCAACGGGAACCAACCAAAGCAGGGACGATCGCATGCAAGACTCCTCTCAAAAACTGTGACGGACGGACCAGAACGCGACGGGTGTGCCGCGGCCGCAGAATCGAACCGACTCTCCTAGATGCCCGCGGTACCCACTTCCGCCACAAAACCCAGACGTGCCAGCCGAACTAGCGGCCGCCCACCGCCTGCTGTGCGGCGCTCGTCGCCGTAATGCTCACCGACGCGTTCGACGTCATCACGCTCGAAGCCGCCCCCCCGCTGCCGAACTGCAGAGTCGCCGAGCGGCCCGAGACCATGTTCGTCACTGTCGCCGGCGAGTTCAGCCGCACGCTGCCGTTGCTGGTCGACGCCTTCAACTCCCCCGCAAACGCCGCCCCCAGCGCCACATCGATCGGGCCGTTCGACGACCGCAGTTGCACCGGCCCAGTCGATGACTCCGCAAGGTGCGCGGTGATCGACCCGTTGCTCGTGTGCGCGACCGCACGCCCGCCCACGTTCATCAGTTCAATCCGCCCGTTACTCGTGATCGCCTCGACCGGCCCCGATGCGTCGCGGATATCGATCCCGCCGTTGCTCGAATCAGCCTGCACCTCGCCGGCGTGGTTTATCACACGAATCGAACCGTTCGACGCGTCCAGAATCGCCAGCCCGGACGTGTCTCGCAGCGCGATCTTGCCGTTGCTCGTGTCCACGTGCACGCCTTGGGGCGCCGGCGCGTCAATCTTGAACGAACAGCCCTCCCCCGACTGCGGCCTGCCTTCCGGCCACTCCACCCGCACATTCAGCGTACCGCTCGCCGCATCGGCAACCACCTTGGTCTCGTCCAGACGCTGCTGCGTCCGCGCCCGCACCGTCGCGACCACTACCGCCTCCGATCCCGCACCCGCGTGGACCTCGACGTTTCCGTTCCGCGTCCGAACGTCCACACCGGTGCCAGCGTTCACCGGCACCCGCACGGTGCGCGTCTCGGTGTATTGCGGGCTGTCGGAATAGCCGTTGGCCACGATGATGCATCCGGGAAGAACCGCCGCGGCCGCCGCGAGCGTGCCGAGTGTGAGTATCCGCTGAACGACGCCCAATGTAGCAACTTGGACCATGGTGCCTCCGCTCGAAACCAGAACAGCGCGCCGCGCGAGCCATGCCGCATCTTTGGGGAAGATGCCGGAGCGGTTGCAACCCAGCGGTTTCTCGGGAAGTTCCCACCCCGTCCCCGCCCGCCGCTCCCCGGCCTCCACTTTCCTATTCTCTCGCCGCTCGACGGGGCCGTTCTTCCCTCGTCGAGCCGATCGCTGAACCCACCCCCCGCCTCCTCCTTTCCGGAGGGGATGTGTGCCGCAGGACTTCCATGACTTTCCCGAATCCCGTACCAGACTACGTCTTCCCCCGGCCCCCCGCCCTTGACACCGTTCCCGAGTGGCGCCCGGCCACGCCCGGTGTCACCCTCGACGGCGGGGCCGTCCGCTTCCGCGATCCACTCTTCGCGGCCATCCCCGTCGCACCATTCCCCGCGTACATCGAGCAACCCACCGCCCGCAGCCGTGCGTTCGGTGGCACTGTCCGCCCCCGCTTTGCGCAAGCCGACCAGTGGGCCCTGGCTCACATCGCCGTCGAACCCGGCACCTCGCTCTACGGCACCGGCGAGCAGCCCGGCCGCCTGCTCCGCAACGGCATCAAGCGAAGCATCTGGACCACCGACTGCTTCGGCTACGAAGAGTCCATGCCCTCGCTCTATCAGGCTCACCCCTGGGTGTTGGGCGTTCGCCCCGACGGCACCGCGTTCGGCGTCATACACGAGACCACCCACCGCGGCGTCGTCGATCTCCGCGACGGCATCCTCTTCGCCGCTCAGTACTCCACTCGCGACACCCAGAGCCCCGGCGTCACCGTCATCGAAGGCCAGAACGCTCAGGAAGTTCTCCGCGCCCTCGCACGCCTCACCGGCACCATGCCCATGCCCCCGCGTTGGGCCATCCAGTATCAACAGTGCCGCTGGAGCTACGAGCCCGACTCCCGCGTCCGCGAGATCGCCGAGGGATTCCGCAAGCGCAAGCTCCCCTGCGGCGTGATCTGGATGGACATCGATTACATGTTCGGCTACCGCTGCTTCACCTTCGACACCGGCAAGTTCCCCGAGCCCAAGGCCCTCAACGACTACCTCCACTCCATCGGCTTCAAGAGCGTCTGGATGATCGACCCCGGCCTCATGACCGACGACCACTACCCCGCCTACCGCGATGGCAAAGCCGGCGATCACTTCATCAAGAACCGCTTCGGCCACGACTTCGTCGGCAAGGTTTGGCCCGGCCCCTGCTCCTTCCCAGACTTCACCCGAAAGCGCACCCGCGACTGGTGGGGCACCCTCTATAAGGACTACATGGCCACCGGACTCGACGGCGTCTGGAACGACATGAACGAGCCCGCCGTCTTCGACGTTCCCAACAAGCAGATGCCCGAGAGCAACGTCCACGAAGCCGACCCCGAACTCGGCGGCCGCGGCAACCACCTCCGCTACCGCAATATCTACGGCATGCAGATGGTCCGCGCCAGCCGCCACGGCATGGAGAAGGCCAACCCCGACAAGCGGCCGTTCGTGCTCACCCGCTCCAACTTCCTCGGTGGGCACCGCTACGCCGCCACCTGGACCGGTGACAACAAGAGCAACTGGCGACATCTCCGCTGGTCGATCCCCATGGTCCTCAACCTCGGCCTCAGCGGCCAGCCCTTCGTCGGCCCCGACATCGGCGGCTTCGCCGACAACGCCGACGGCGAACTCTTCGCCCGGTGGATGGGCATCGGTGCTCTGCTGCCCTTCGGCCGTGGGCACAGCGTCAAAGACAGCATCGATCACGAGCCCTGGTCCTTCGGCGAGAAGTGCGAAGCCACCTGCCGCCGCGCCCTCGAGCGCCGCGCCCGCCTGCTGCCGTACCTCTACACGCTCTTCCGCGAGTCCCACCTCACCGGCCTGCCCGTCGCACGCCCGCTCTTCTTCGCCAACCCCAAGCAGCGCGCCCTCCGCGCCATCGACGACTCGTTCCTCCTCGGCGACGCTCTGCTCGTCCGCTGCAACGTCTGGTCCAACAGCGAGATGAAGCGCGACCCCAAGGGCATGCCCACCTCCGGCCTCGGCGGCGTCGGCGCCGCCAGCGCCCCGCTGCCCGGACTCTCCACCGGAAACTGGTGCCCCTTCGAGCTGCTTGACCCGCAGACTCCGATCGCCAAGCTCCAACGCGACCCGGACCTGCCCGAGCTCTTCCTCAAGCCCGGCTCCATCCTGCCCATCGGCCCCGTCATGCAGTTCGACGGCGAGAAGCCGCTCGACCCGCTCACGCTCATCGTCGCCGTGGATCACAAGCAGGAAGCCCGCGGCGAGCTCTACGAAGACTCCGGCGACGGCTACCACTTCGAGAAGGGCGACTTCGCGTTTACGCAACTTGAAGCCAAGACCACCGCCAAGGGCGTCGTCGTCACCGGTCGCCAGACCGAGGGTGTCTTCCCCCTGCCCGAACGCAAGGTCGAAGTCGTTGTGCTCCACCAGGACGGCCACATCACCAAGGGTGAGTACCAGCAAATCCCTTGATAAGGCCGCTTCTGGACGCCCTGACGCCCGTCGTTATCGCGCCTTCACCCGAATACGTCCCGCACGGCTGAAGGCGCGGTCGAGTTCAACCCGATACATCCTGTGTTATTGATCTGCCACTCGCCGCGACACCCGCGGCGTTGTGTCGTGTCGTGGTTCCTCGCTTCATGCCCGACGATCCGCAACCAACCCCCTCGCCCGCCGCAACGCCCGCCTCTTGGCGCGACGCGTGGCAACTTCCCGTCTTCGCGATCTCAGGCGTCGCGCTCGCCGCCGGTCTGGCCGCGGTGCTCATGGCCCGCCCGGCCACCGACGTCATGCCCCGCGTCGAGGAAGCCAGCAAGCTCGTCGACGCCGAGAAGTACGAGGACGCGATCAAGCTGCTCAATGCAGAGGTCTGGCCGCAGATCGAGAAGGGCAAGCTCCCCGCCGCGGGCCAAAAGCAGTATCACCTGCTGATCGCCCGCTCGATCTATGAAGCCGCGCTGGCGAAGAACCTCAAGAGCGAAGAGAACTTCGACAACGTCATCAAGAGCTATCTCAACGCCGAGGAGATGAAGCAGCGCCTCGACGCCGCCGACATCGAGCGCTTCGCACGCTGCCTCATCGCGCTCGACCGCCTCGAGGAAGCCCAGAACCGCATCGACTCGCTCCCCAGCGGCGAACGCAGCCGCCAGGTCGCGCTCGTCCGCGAACTGGTCACCAAGCTCCTCGCCAAGCCTGTGCCCGATCAGGACCGGGCCACCGCCCTCGTTGCGTGGATGCTCGGCGAACCAAACCTTGCCGACGCCGACCGCAGCTGGGCCATGATGCGCCAGGCCGAACTCCGCATCCTCGGCGGCTTCAACGACGAGGCCATCCGCGGCATGCTCCAGCAGCTGCCCCGCCTCGAAGAGAACCAGACCGCCGAGCGCGCCGAACTCCTCGAACTCCTCGGCCGCGCCTATTTCACCAGCAACCAATACCCCGAGGCGGAAAAGTGGCTCGCCCGAGCGATCGAGACCGCAGAAAACGCCGAGCCCATCTCGAGCCGCTCTCGCTTGCTGCTCGCCAACATCGTCGCCGCCCGCAACGAGTTCGAGACCGCCAAGGGACTCTACGAAACCATCCTCGAAACGCCGGGAACCAAGCCGCTCCGCAGAAGCGCCCTCATGGGGCTCGGTGCCGTGCTCGCCTCGCTCGACGAGACCGATCCTTCGCTCGACGCCTACTCGCGCCTCGCCGAAGCGTTCAACGACCCGAGCACCGACAGCAATCTCACCAAGCTCGAAGCCGCCGAGAGCATCATCGCTCGCTTCCGCACCCGCTACGACGCTGGCGACGCCAAGACCGCGCTCCGCTATGCATCGATCGCTGATTCGATGTTCCCCGAGGGCAAACGCCCGGCCGAAGTTCTCCGCGCCATGGGCGACGCACACCGGACTCTCGCCGAAGAAGCCATCGCCGAAGTCTCCGCCGGCTCGGCCAAGGTCAGCATCATGGACCTTGATCCCACGACCCGCAAACGGGCGCGGGAGCACTTCCTCTCCGCCGCGAAGGCGTACAAAGCGCACACCGCTGCCGTCGCCAGCCAGAGCAGCACCGCGTTCGGCGACTCGCTCTGGCTCGCCGCTGACGCCTACGACCGCGCCGGCGAACAGGAAATGGCCGTCGCTCAGTTCAAGCAGTTCTCCGACGAATTCCCCGCCGACCCCCGCAGCGCCGAAGCCAAGTTCCGCCTAGCACGCTGCTACCAAGCCCGCGGCGACATCGAGCTCGCCATCGCCACGTTCGAGGACATCATCAATTCCCGAGAGGGCGCACCCGGCCGCGTCGGAACCGGCCCCTTCGCCGACGCCAGCTTCGTCCCCCTCGCCCAGACCCTCATCGCCACCGGCGACGCCAACAAGCTCCAACGCGCCGAGGATCTGCTCATCTCCGTCCTCAACGGCTCCGTCAGCGGCGTCGACTCCCCGAACTTCCGAGACGCGCTCGCCGAGTTCGGCACCATGTGCTACCGCGGCGGCAACTACGAGCGCGCCATCGAACGCATCGAAGAGATGCTCGCCCGATACCCCGACACGCCCAACGTCGAGCTGCTCCGTTTCCGTCTCGCCGACAGCTACCGCCTCTCCGCCGAGAACATCCGGCGCAGCATGGACCAGGGCCTCCCGCTCGACCAGCGACAGTCGCAGGAGCGCAGCCTCCGAGATCGCCTCGCCAAGGCGTCGCTCGCGTTCGATCAGACGCGCCGCTCGCTCGAGGCCAAGCCGCCTCACAAGCGCAGCGTCGTCGAGGAAACCTACTTGCGCAACTCGTACTTCTATCTCGGCGACTGCGAGTACATGCAGGGCAACTACGACGAGGCCATCCGCGCCTACACCGCCGCCCGCGACCGCTACCCCACCGACCCCGCGTCGCTCGTCGCCATGACCCAGATCGTCAACGCCAACCTGGAACGAGGCGACTTCAAGGCCGCCGCCACCGCCAACGAACGCGCCCGCCGCTTCTACAAGAGCCTGCCAAACGAAGTCTGGGATGACCGCGACCTGCCCATGACCCGCGAAAACTGGGAACGCTGGCTCGATGCCACCGACCGCCTCGCCAATGCACAGACCATGGAATCCAAGGAACACGAGTAGACTGACAAAGCCCCACGCGGCGAGGATCGCCGCGACGCAGCAATCTCCCACACCGCCTCACCTTCCGGAGCAGGAGGCTCCTCATGCAAGGCAACAACCCATCCAGTCCCGCCGCCCAGGCGCTCGATCTGCTCACCCAGCAGCACGAGCTGCTCGAAGCCGTCGGCCGCCTCTGCTCCGCCCAGAGCCGCCTCATCGATGAGGACGAATCCGAGGATCTCCTCGCCGTCATCGAACAACGCGGCCTCATCCTGGATCAGGCCACGGCCCTTACCAATCAGATCGACCGCGCCGTCGCCGCTATCCCATCCAGCGACACCGCGCTGCCCCAGATCAACCAGCGCCGCACCGCCGTCGCCGAGCTCGCCCGCGCCATCGCACACTCCGACGCCGCGGACACCAAACGCATGACCGCCAAGCGCGACGAACTCGCCGCCGCTATCGCCTCGATGAACACCAACCGTGCCGCCACCGGCGCATATCAGGTCGACCGCACGCCCCGCGGCCCCGGCTTCCAGGACACCAGCGCGTAAGCCGATTCACAACCACCATCCCTCGGCGGAGCACGAGGCCATGAACACCGAAGTTCCCCCCACCAATCCTCCCACGCCCGCGTCCCCTCGGCCCAATCTCACCGCCGGCGATCTCGCCGAACTGATGTCAGCGTTCAACGACGTCACCGGCAAGCTGCAGGCCACCCACGAGCAGCTCCGCGCCGAGGTCGCCCGCCTTTCCCGCGAACTCCACGACGCCAACGAACAACTCGAGCGGGCCAGCCGACTCGCCGCCCTCGGCGAAATGGCCGCCGGCATCGCCCACGAGATCCGAAACCCGCTTGGCTCGATCTCGCTCTTTGCCCGCATGCTCCGCGATGATCTGAACGATCGGCCCGAGCAGCACAAGCTCGCCGAGAAGATCATGACCGCCACCAGGGGCCTCAACGCTGTCGTCGGCGATGTGCTCACCTTCTCCCGCGAGTTCCGCGTCGCTCCCGAACCACTCCACATCCCGAGCATGATCGATCGCGCCCTCGAGTCCTGTCAACACGACGGCGTCGAGGGCTGGAGGACTGTCTGCGTCACGCGTGCCGAGAGACCCGCCGACTTCGCCGACATCCAAGGCGACGAATCGCTGCTCCAGCAGGCCCTGACCAACATCATCCGCAACGCGATCGAAGCGATGGTCGAGACCGCAAGCCCATCCGAGTCCGAACGCACGCTGCGCATCGAGTCCAAGCGCCGCCAGATCGCCGTCCGCGCCGGCAAACGCGAAAAGTTCGCCTGCATCATCGTCCGCGACACCGGCCCAGGTCTCTCGCCCGAAGTCCTCACGCGTATGTTCAACCCGTTCTTCACCACCCGCAAGGCCGGCACCGGACTGGGCCTCGCCATCGTCCACCGCATCATGGACGCCCACGCCGGCAGGGTTGTCGCTGGCAATAACTCCGACGGCCCGGGCGCCACCATCGAGCTCCAACTCCCGCTCGCACGCGCCGAACGCCACAACCAACGCGCAGAAAGTTCTGGTCTCGGACCCGCCGTTTCGCCGATGGAGCCAGTCGAGCAAACTTTGCCGCTCGTCGCCATCGCGGCCGCTCCGGATCGGAGGCTATCCGGGGCCGCGTAACTCCAAGGCGATCGCGGCTGCATGACGGAGTCGTGTGCATGCGCAGCGTGCTGGTCGTTGATGACAAAGAACTCATGCGGGACAGCGTCGGGGCCACCCTTGAACGGGCCGGCTTCGCCATTGCCACCGCTCCCGACGCCCCGAACGCGCTCGCACAGATCGCGGCCAAACGCCCCGACGTGGTCGTCACCGATCTCAAAATGCCCGGCATGACCGGCATCGAACTCCTCGAACGAATCCGCCAGATCGACGATGACCTGCCGGTCGTTCTCATGACCGCCTTCGGCACCATCGAGACGGCCGTCACCGCAATCAAGCAGGGCGCCTTCGACTATCTCACCAAGCCGTTCGAGGGCGACGAGCTCGTCATCACCATCAAGCGCGCCGCCGAGCACGGCCGCGTCCTCCGCGAGAACAAACTCCTCCGCGCCGCCGCCGGAATCCCCGACGGCTCGCCCGGCATCGAACAGACCGATCGCACCAGCGGCAGCGGCCTCAGCGGCGTCGCCCGTCTCGTCGGCGACAGCGAGCCGATGCGCAAGCTCCGCGATTCGCTCCGCGCCATCGCCGCATCCCACGGCACCGTCCTCGTCACCGGCCCCAGCGGCTCCGGCAAGGAAGTCGTCGCCCGCGCGATCCACGAGACCTCGCCCCGCAAGAACGGGCCCTTCCTCGCAATCAACTGCGCGGCTCTTTCCGAGAGCCTTCTCGAGTCCGAACTCTTCGGCCATGAGAAGGGCGCGTTCACCGGTGCCGACAAGCTCCGCAAGGGCCGCTTCGAGCTCTCCGACGGCGGAACACTCCTGCTCGACGAGGTTTCCGAAGTCTCGCCCCGCATCCAGGCCAAGCTCCTCCGCGTGCTGCAGGAACGCACCTTCGAACGCGTTGGCAGCAGCCTCTCCATCGGCGTCGATGTCCGCGTCATCGCCACGAGCAATCGCGACATGCACAAAGCCGTCGCCTCCGGCGAGTTCCGGCAGGACCTGTTCTTCCGCCTCAACGTCCTCCCGGTGCAGGTGCCCTCGCTGAGTGAACGCCTCGCCGACATCGGCGCTCTGGCCAACCACTTCCTCTCCCAGGTCTGCAAGCGTGAAGGCCGCACCCCGATGCGTCTCTCCCCCGAAGCCGCCCGCGTGATGCAAACCTATTCATGGCCCGGCAACGTTCGCGAACTGCAGAACATCTGTGAGCGAGCGGTCGTGCTCCTTGGCCGCAGTGACAGCTCCGAACCCGTTACCATCGGCGCCGACCCTCTCCAGGGCTGGCTCTGCCCCGCCCCGATGCGTGCCACCCCGCTGCACGCATCCGCGGTGCCCGCGGCCACCCTCCACGGCGCAACTAATCTTCTTGCCTCGCCTCTCCCTGCGGCACCCAGCGCCCAAGTCGAGGGTAAGCCCTCGGCGCAGAACAACCTTTCGAGTGTCATCCGCACCCTCGAGGACCTCGAGCGTGAAGCCATCGTCGACGCCCTCCACAAGTTCAATGGCCACCGCCAACGCACCGCCAGCGCCCTGGGCATCGGCGTCCGGACCCTCGGCCTCAAGCTCAAGAAGTGGAAAGAGATGCGGCTCGTTGAAGCAACGCTGTGAGCGCGAACATCGGGTGTTGGGTCTTGATTCTCAGCGTTGAGAGACCAGATCTCAATCCGCGAACTCCGCGTTTCTGAGTCCCGATTTCCCGCCTCGATTCCCACGCTCCGCCATGTGCCGTTCGCTTTTGGTTTCGCGCAGAGATGCACCCTGACGGCCCCGCATTTGCGACTCTCCTGCCATGTTCGGCGAACTGACCAACTCCGGCGCCATCCCCACCCTCGCCGCCGCGCTCCGATTTGCTGGCCAGCGCCAGAAGGTCATCGCTCACAACATCGCCAACGTTTCAACGCCCAACTTCATCCAGAAGGACGTCTCCGTCCCCGAGTTCCGGGAGGCCCTCGCCAATGCCGTCGAGGAACGCCGCACCGCCACCGGCGGCGGCAGCGGCCCGCTCCCACTCGCCAGCAGCGACGAAGTCCAGATCCGCGCCGACGGCGGCATGTCGCTCCACCCCGACACCCCCACCGGCGGCATCCTCTTCCACGACAAGAACAACCGCGACCTCGAACGCCTCATGCAGGACTCCGTCGAGAACGCCGCCTTCTACCGCATGAACGTCGACCTGCTCCGCACCCGCTTCGAGATGCTAAAGGTCGCCGTCACCCAGCGCCCGTAGAAGTCTGACGCCCTGACGTCTTGACGCATCCCCCCTCTGGCAAGCCCCTTGCGTACTCCCTGACATGTACGGAGCACTTGACATCTCCACCAGCGGCATGCTCGCTCAGCGGGCCCGCATGACCGCCATCGCGGCCAACATCGCCAACCGCAACACCATCATCGACGCCGAAGGCAACGTCAACCCCTACCGCGCCCGCCGGGTGAACTTCGCACCAGGCGATCCGACCGCCAAGACCGAATCAGGCAAAGAACTTGGCGTCCATGTCGCCGCGATCGAGATCGATCAGGGCGAGTTCAACTACCGCTACGACCCATCGAGCCCCTACGCCCTCAAGAGCGGCAAGTGGCAGGGACATGTCCCCGAACCGAACGTCAACCCGGTCATCGAGCAGCTCAACGCACTCGAAGCTTCCCGCGCCTATGAAGCCAACGTTGTCGCGGCCGAAACAACCAAGCAGATGATGGCGCAGGCCCTGCGCCTTCTCGCGTAACAGCGGCCCTCACCACCAGCTACAGCCGACGCCTGCGTCGGCAAGCCGTTTGCGGGGATCTCGCACACACCCCGCGGCACGGAGGCCGCGGCACGATTGGCGTCAGCGGATATACGGAGGTATCCTCTGACGAGTCCGAGCCTTGCAAGCCGTCGCGGCCAAACGACCGATGACGTCTCTGGAACAAGTGCCCGGACAGAAGCGAGTGACTGATGGCGGATCCTCTTGGTTTCATCTCCGGCTCACAAGGCGTGAACCCGTTCGTCGGGCAGAAGCCGACGCAAGGCAACGCCGCCGCTGGCCCGTCCTTCAAGGACGCCCTGATCGACAACATCAAGAAGGTCGACGAGCTCCAACAGCAAGCCGACCGCGCGATGGAAGACATCGCCACCGGCAAGCGCGACGACCTCGAGGGCGTGATCCTCGCGACCCAGCAGGCCGACTCCGCCTTCCGCATGCTCCAGTCGGTCCGGAACCGCGTCATGGAAGCCTACGACGAGTTGAAGCAGGTCCGCGTCTGACACAACCGCTTGTGTCGCTCTAGCAGGCCTCCACCGCGACGCGCAGAAACCACACACAGCCTTCCTCGGCCGCGCAACAACAGCGGGCGTTTTCTGCATCCCCTTTTCAAGGCGAGCGCGCGCCAGAACCGAATCACTGATCGCGACACTTCAGTCGCCGCTCGGCAGGATGCCAGGCACGATTCGGCAGGAGGCCCCAGCGCTTGGACGCGCTCCGCAACATTCTCGCGACGATTCAGGAACAGCTCACCAAGCTGACCGCCCTGCACAAGCTGCTCATCGCGGCCGTGGTCGTCATCATGGTCATGGCGTTCGCCCTCTCGTACGCATGGTCCTCCAAGCAGGACTACGTCGAGTTCCTTCCAAACGCCGCCGACGCCGAGCAGACCAAGGCCGCAACCTATCTGAAGGACCGCAACATTCCCTTCACGATGAGCGGCACACGCGTCCTCGTGCCCGCCGCTCGCCGCATCGACGCCCTCGCAGCCTACACCCAGTCTGGCAACATGCCCGACGACGCCAGCATGCTCTTCCGAAACATGCTGGAAAAGCAGACTTGGTACAGCACCCGCCAGCAGAACGATCAGGTCTACAACATCGCCCTCCAGAACGAACTCGCCGCCATCATCTCCAGGTTCAGCGGCATCACCAAGGCCTCGGTCATCATCGACGCCCCTGACCGCGCCGGCCTCGGCGCCGGTTCTCGCCGTCCCACCGCCATGGCCACCGTCTTTGCCGCCGGCGGTCTCTCCCTCGATCAATCCACCGTCGATGCTGTCGCCGGCCTCATCGCCAGCAGTCGCGTCGGCCTCACCATCGAGGCCGTCCGCGTCATCGACGGCAACATGCGCCGCCAACGCCGCGCCACCGCGAACGAGGACATGGCCGCCTCCACCTACCTCGAAGACGTCACTCGCTGGGAAAACTCGACCCGCGAGAAGCTTGTCGGCTTCCTCTCATACATCCCCGAGGTCATGGTCGCTGTCACCGCTCAGATCGACAACAAGCGCGAGAACAGCGTCAAAGAGGAATATCTCCCCAAGGACGCCGGCACCGTCCAGCTCCTCAAGCGTGAAAAGACCAACTCGCAGACCGAGACCGGTGGCACCGGCGGCGGCGCCGAGTCCGGCATCCGCTCCAACGTCGGCATGGATGTCGCCACCTCCCCGTCCCCCGCACAATCCGGCAGCAACAAGAAGGACGAAGAGACCGAATTCACCACCTTCCCAGGCCGTGTGCAGAGCACCACTGCCGACCCCAAGGGCCGCCCCACCATGGTCGCGGTCTCCGTGAACGTCCCCGAAGCCTTCGTCGCCGCCAAACTCTCGCCCGCAGGTGAGAACAAGGACGCAGCCGCAGCCGCAGCCCCGACGCCCGAGCAGCTCAAGGACAAGTTTGAGAAAGACGTCAAGCCCCAGATCATCGACAGCATCCTGCCGCACGTGAAGGCGATGGTCGCCGCCGCCAACCCCGGCGTCACCGCCGAGGATCTCAACCGAATGCTGCTCACCCAGGTGAGCGTCTCGATGATTCCCGTCGATCTCGCGCTCGCCTCCACCGGTGGCGGCGGCATGCTCTCCGGTGGCGGCGGTGGCGGCGGTTCAGCCTCGGGCGGATCGCTCCCGCTCGGACTCAGCGTCGGTCTCCTCGAAAACGTCCTGCTCGGCGGCATGGCCCTGCTCGCCATGGGCATGATGGTCGTGATGGTGAACAAGACCGCCCGCAAAGCTGAGCTCCCCACTGCGGAAGAGATCGTCGGCCTGCCCCCTGCGCTCCAGACCAAGAGCGATCTCATCGGCGAGGCCGACGAGAGCGACGCTCCGATGATGGGCATCGAGGTCGACGATGCAGAGGTCCGCACGGGAAAGATGCTCGAACAGGTCAACGAGTTCGTCAAGGGATCGCCCGATAGCGCTGCCAAGCTGCTGAATCGCTGGATCACCACCGAGAACTAAGCCATCCCTATGCCGCGCAAGCCGCACGAAAAACTCCCGGACAAGATCGAGGAAATCGAGGGCCTCACCAAGGCGGCGATTCTGCTTCTCGCCGTCGGTCCCGATCAAGCTTCCTCGATCCTTAAGTCGATGGAGGCCGAGACCGTCGAAGAGGTCACGCGCGAACTCGCTGGCCTCGGCCGCGTGCCCAAGAACTTGCAGAACGAGGTGATCGAAGAGTTCTACAACATATCGATCGCGAGCCAGTTCGCTGCCGAAGGCAACCTCGACTACGCCAAAAACGTGCTCAAGAGCTCGCTCGACCCCAAGGTCGCCGAGCGTGTTCTCGCCCAGATCCAGACCCAGGTGCAGAAAACACCCTTCTCGTTCCTGCAGCGGGCCGAGAGCGAGAACCTGCTCACCTTCATTCAGGATGAACACCCGCAGACGATCGCCCTCATCGTCTGCCATCTGCCCCACCACAAGGCCGCCGAGATCCTCGCGGGCCTGCCGCTGCAGAAGCAGATCGAGGTCATCAAGCGCATCGCCAACATGGAGCAGACCAACCCAGAGGTCATCCGTGAAGTCGAGAAGGGGCTCGAAAGCCGCCTCGCTAACATGCTCGCCCAAAGCATGGAGAAAGCCGGCGGCGTGCCCACCGTCTCCGAGATCCTCAACCTCGCGGACCGCGCCACCGAAAAGTCCATCCTCGAAGGCCTCGAGGCCGAGGACCCCGACCTCGTCGAGCAGATCCGCCGCCTGATGTTCGTCTTTGAGGACATCAAGTCGGTCAACGACAAGGGCATCCAAGCCGTGCTCAAGGAAGTCGAGAACGACGAGCTGGCTCTCGCTCTCAAGACTGCCAGCCAGGAACTCCAGGAAAAGATCTACAAGAACATGTCCGAACGGGCTGCCCAGCTCATCAAGGAAGACATCCAGTTCATGGGCCCGGTCAAGGTCAGCGACGTCGAGTCCGCTCAGCAGCGCATCGTCGACATCGTCCGCCGCCTCGAAGAAGCCGGCGAGGTGGTCATCCAGGGCCGCGGCGGAGACTCCGAACTGCTCGTGTAATCCGCACCACTCAACCTTGCACGGCCCATGGCGCTCATCCGTCAATCCGACATCTCCAAGCCGGTCGCCGAGGCCATCGTGTACCGCCTCGGCGATCTCGTGCGCGAGGGCCAGTCACTCCGCGATCGCACCAGGAACGAGGCCGACGCGATGCTCGCCGCCGCTAAGGCCGAGCGCGATCGTCTCATCTCAACCGCTCGCGAAGAGGGCCTCCGTCTCGGCCACGAACTGGGTTATCGCACGGGCCATGAGAAAGGCACCGCGGAGGGTCGCGAGCAGGCCATCGCCGCGGTCAGCGCCGATCTCCAGTCGCTTCTGAAAACCTGGACAAAGACCATCGATGCCTTCGAAGCCTCCCGCGACGCACTGCTTCTCGAGGCCCGCACCGAAGTTCTTCGCCTTGCCTGCGAAATCGCCGAGCTGGTCGTGAAGCGGAGCGTCGAACTCAAGCCCGACACCATCGTCGATCAGGTCGATGCGGCCCTTGCGATGGTCGTGCGCCCCACCCGCGTCCGCCTCGCGATCAACGCCGGCGACAAGCCGCTCATTGAAGCCGCCCTACCCGGCCTGCTCGCCCGCCACACCAACGCCAGCCACGTCGACATCACCGAAGACCCCGCCATCGCCCGTGGCTCGGCCACCCTCCGCACGCTCGGCGGCGCGATCGATGCCCAGCTTGCAACGCAGCTCGCTCGCATCATCGACGCCGTTCTGCCCCGCCAGGATGCGGGATCCGCCGCAGTACCTCCCCCCAATCCATCGCCTTCGATCGAGCCCTCGGCATGACCACTCTGGCCGGTGCCATCGCCACCGTCCGTCGCACGCAGCCCATGCTCGCCATTGGCCAGGTCGTCTCCATCCGCGGCATGACCGTCCTAGTCGAAGACCTGCCGCTCCCCGTCGGCTCACTCGTCTCCATCCGCTCTCGCGCCGGCGTTGAACACGCCGTCACCTACGGCGAGGTCGTCGGCTTCACCCGCGAACACGCCGTCGTCATGCTCCTCGGCCAGACCGGCGGCATCCGCGCCGGTGATCGCGTCTTCGGCGAGCAAGCCTCCCCCACCGTCGGCGTCTCCCGTCAGATGCTCGGCCGCGTCCTCGACGGCCTCGCCCGCCCCATCGACAACGCCGGCCCCATCCTCGACACCCACCCCGTCCCGCTCTCCCCCGATCCCGTCAGCGCCATGAAGCGCCGCCGCATCGACAAGCCCCTCGCCACCGGCATGCGCGCAATGGACACCATGACCACCCTCGGCCGCGGCCAGCGCCTTGGCATCTTCGCCGGCCCTGGCGTCGGCAAGTCCACACTCCTGGGCACCATCGCCCGCCGCACCGCCGCCGACGTCAACGTCATCGCCCTCATCGGTGAACGCGGCCGCGAGGTGAAGGACTTCATCGACCACGCACTCGGCCCCGAAGGCCTCGCCCGCAGCGTCGTCATCGTCGCCACCGGCGACGAGTCCCCGCTGCTCCGCCTCCGCGCCGCCAGGCTCGCCTGCTCCTGCGCCGAGTTCTTCCGCGACCTCGGCCGCGACGTCCTGCTGATGATGGACTCCATCACCCGCTTCGCTCACGCCCAGCGCCAGATCGGCCTCTCCGTCGGCGAACCACCCGCCACCAAGGGCTACACGCCCAGCGTCTTCTCCACCCTCGCCGCCCTGCTCGAACGCGCCGGTTCTCTCGAATCCGGCGGCTCCATCACCGGCCTCTACACCATCCTCGTCGAGGGCGACGACATGACCGAGCCGATCAGCGACGCCGCCCGCGGCATCCTCGACGGCCACGTCATCCTCAGCCGCAAGCTCGCCCAGAAAGCCCACTTCCCCGCCATCGACGTCCTCGACTCCGTCAGCCGCGTCGCCGACGACGTCACCGACGCCCAGCAGCAAGCCGCCCGCCGCCACATCCTCCGCCTCATGGCCATCTACCGGGAAGTCGAGGACCTCGTTCAGATCGGCGCCTACGCCAAGGGCACCAACCCAGAGGCCGACGTCGCCATCGAACTGATGCCGCAGATCAACGAACACCTTCGCCAAGCCAAGGGCCAGACACCCAGCTTCGAAGAAAGCCGCGCCAACCTCGTCCGTCTCGCCGAGCTCGCCCAATCCATCATGGCCCGCAACGCCAAGTCCCGCCCCCGCGCCGCGTAACGGCCGCCGAACCGCTTCTCTCCGCTGAAAGCCCCCCGTGCCTAAGTTCCGATTCGAACTCGAAGCCGTCATCAAGCAGCGCCTCGCCATCGAGCGCCAGAAGCAGCTCGTCCTCGCCGACCTCGAACGCATGCGTCTCGTCCTCGAAGACAAGCTCCGCGGCTTCCAGGCCTCCATCACGGCAGAAAAGAACGACCTCCGCGAAACGCTCGCCCCCGCCAGCCAACCCGGAGCCGCCTCGGTCGATCTCCGCCACGTCCGCATGCAGGCCAATATGTCCCTGCACCTCGTCGCCAAGGCCCAGCAGGCCGTCTTCCAGCTCGCCGCCCTGCACCGCCGCCTCGACGCCGCCCGCAAGGACCTCCTCGCCGCCACCACCCGCCGCAAAGCGGTGGAGAAGCTCAAGGAGCGCCGATATGAGCTGTGGCGGGCCGAGCAAGCGTCGCTCGAAGCCCGTGTACTCGACGAGATCGCCGTCACCGGACACGCCGTCCGCATGGAGATCATGCAGTGAAGCGGATCTGGACCGTCATCTCGATCCTCGCTCTGGCGAACATCCTCGCCATCGGCGGCTTCGTCGGATGGCTCCAGACCAGCGGCCGCCTCAACAAAGACCGCATGCAGCGTCTCCGCGAGCTCTTCGCGCCCACCATCGCCGACGAAGCCAAGGCCAAGGAAGCCGAAGCAGCCAAGCAAGCCGAAGAGAAGAAGAAGGCCGAGGAGGAAGCGAAGTCCACCCGCCCGCCGATCACCGCCGCCGACCGCCTCGAACTCAGCGAGAAGGGCGAAGAAGTCCGCCGCCAGAAAATGGCGAGCCTTGACAAGCAAGTCGAAGCCCTCAAGTCGAGCCTCCAGATCGAACGCGAGACCCTCGATAAGGAACGCGCCAAACTCACCGCCGACACCGCGGCGTTCAACGCCATGCGAAAGAAGATCGCCGAAGACGAAGGCTCGGCACAATTCAAGAAGACTCTCCAGACCCTGCAGGACCTCAAGCCCGATCAGGCCAAGAAAACCCTGAAGGAAACCCTCGCCATGACGCCGGCCTCCACCGGCGACGGCCAGGCCTTCGCGACCGGCACCGATCTCGTGGTCTCCTACCTCAACGCCATGGACGGCCGCACCCGCGGCAAGATCATGGACCAGTTCATCCAGGAAGACCCCAAACTGGCAGCAGACTTGCTAGAGCGTCTCCGGACGCGCGGACTTGCGATCCGCGCTCCGGAGGTTCCTACCAAATGAATGCCGCCACAACCGCCCGGACGACGAACCAGAGCGCAGCCATTGCCCTTCTCGCGGCGGCCTCGGCCAAACCCGCGGCGCAATCCCCGCGCGACGATTCTTTCGCCCAGGCTCTCTCCAACGTCAACCAGTCCTCATCCAAGGGTGAAGCCGGCCTCTTCGCCGCCCGTCAACAGCCCGCGGACACCAAGCCAAAGGCCAAGCCCGCGGACGAACCCGCGGCCTCCAACACCAATTCCAACGCCGCCGAGACCACGCAGCCTTCCGAAGCGGACGCGAAAATCGAAACGCCAACGACTTCCGCGGGTGGCGACAAGTCGGCAACCACTTCCGCTGCCACGACCAAGACCGCCGAGACCGCCGCGACGCAGCAACTCGCCACCGGCGACATCCCGAGCGAAACTCCGCTCCTCCCCATCGAAACGGCGATAGCCGCCATCGACGCGCCCGCCGCCAACGCCGACCGCAAGCCGGTCAAGACCGACCGCGCCAACGCCGCAACCTCACAATCCGTTGCTGCGACCACAACCGCTTCAGCAGCGGAAGCCGCGACTGAAGTCGCCGCAACGCCCACCAGCGCCGCGAGCGAAGCCGACGAAGCGGTAACGCCCGCCGCAACCAAGCGTGCGCCCACCGATCCGCTCCGCCTGATTCAGCCCAGCGAGCAAGCACCCATCACCCGCGAGACCGCAATCGCGAGCAAGTCGACCGATGCTGCGGCCACGAACCCCGACGCCCCGATCGCGGCTCGTCAACCCAATCAGAATGCAGGCAACGACCGCAATGCCAACGCACCAGCGCCGCAGGCGTTCGGCCTCGCCCAACCGGGAAAGACCGTGCCGCAGTCGCCAATCGCGGGTCCCGGGACCACCGGCACAGGCACGATCGGCGGCAGCACCACCAGCAACACCAGCACGTCCACCATCGGCGCACCCCGCGTCGATCCCAGTGTCGTCCCGCCCCGACTGCCCGGCGGCCGCGTACTCGAGACGCCGATCACCCTCAAGCTCACCGCTCGTTCCCTCCCCACCGGTGAACCTAGCACCACGCAGACGGAAGCCGACGCCGCTGCAACCCAGATCGCCCGCGGCCTCGGCGCTGCCTTCCGCAACAAGGGCGGACAACTCACGCTCTGGATGAACCCCGAATCCCTTGGCAAGCTCCGCGTCCAGATGACCATCGACAACGGCACCATCTCCGCCCGCTTCGAAGCCACCAGCGAAGCCACCAAGAACCTGCTCGCCCAGAACGTCGACGCACTCCGAAGCGCCCTCGAATCCCGCGGCCTTTCCGCCTCGAGTATCGAGATCGTCTCCATCCCCGATTGGTCGAAGCAGAACAGCCAGCCCGACACCCCGGGCTACAAAGCCGCACCCGGCGACGGCTCGCCCAACCAACCCGGCACGAATCACAACTCCACGGGTCAGCAGTTCTCGCACCAAGGCAACGCACGCGACGACATGCCGCCCAAGCTGCGTTGGCTCCGCGAACCCGAACTCGCCAACGCCACTCCAAGCACCCGCAACGAGCCGGTCCCCCAGATCAATGTCAACGAGCGCCTGCTCGCGATGAACGCTCGTCTCGAAATCGACGCCATCGCCTGACCACCTTCTCACCGCGCCGCCAAAGCGCCGGAAGCCCCTCCATGGCCACCACATCCGCCGTCTCAGGCTCTCAGAGCCCCGTCTCCTCCAAGCCCACAGGCTATAGCGCGCTGACCAGCGAGGACTTCACCAAGATCATCATCTCCGAACTCGCCAATCAGGACCCGCTCAGCCCCAGCGACACGAACGCGCTGCTCCAGCAGCTTTCCACCATCCGCAGCATTCAGTCCGACATCGATCTCTCCGACAAGCTCAAGACCCTTGTCACCGAGAACCAGCTCGCATCCGCGTCCAACATGATCGGAAAGGTCGTCGGCGGCCTCGACGAGGAGAACTTCCGCGTCATCGGCCAGGCGAACTCCGTCTCCAAGACCAAGGATGGCGTCTTCCTCAACCTCTCCAACGGCTCCCGCGTCAATATGAACGACGTCGACGGCGTCATCGATCCCAGTCAGCTCACCGAAGAAGAAAAGAAGGCCGCCGGAATCAAGACCACTCCCACGGAGACCAAGCCGTGAGCAACGCCGACCTCTTCCGTCCCCTGAACAACGCCATCCTCCCGCCCGGCGTGGAACGCCGGGTCGGTGCCGCCAAGTCGGCACTCGCCGGGAACTCGAAGATCGAGTCTCTGTCCTTTGCCGAACTGCTCAACCGCGAAGCCAGCGGCAACCTCTCGACGCAGCGGCCCGTCTCTGTGCATCCCGGCAGCGAGCTCAACCTCAGCGAGGACCAGCTCCAACGCCTCGGCGTCGCCATAGACCGCGCCGAAGCCTCCGGCGCCCAGCGCGCGCTCGTCATGATCGACGGCATGGCCGTCAAGGTCGATGTCGGCGTTCGCCAGATCATCGGCAAGGTTGATCTGCAATCCACGCCGGTCCTCGGCGAGATCGACGCCGTCGTCCAGGCCGACACCGGCCTCCACGCCGATCAGCCCAAACCTCTGCTCGGCCCCGCCGCCGCCGCCCTACACCCCAGCCTCGCCAAACTGCTCGATCCAAACGGCCTCAACGAGCCCCGAGCGTAAGCGAGTGGACCTCCCCGGCAGATCTTCAACACCCACACGCCCGGGGCTCGTCCCGATTCTCCGACCAACCATCACGCGTATCTCCTGGGTTGGCCTCCCGATTGCGTCTGACAACCAACTGAACGAATCCCCGCACGGCGGAGCCCGGGCGGCACGTACGAACCGGTGACGCGAACGCTCGGAGCAGCCTTCGCGCCACGACGAGGTGTTCCCATGGCTTCGACGACCGCTCTGTTCTCCGGCCTCTCCGGGCTCAACGCCAACTCCCGGATGATCGAGGTCATCGGCAACAACATCTCCAACGTCAACACCACGGCCTTCAAGACCAATCGCGTCCTCTTCAGTTCCACCTTCAATCGCACCTTCAGCATCGGCTCCGCACCCGCCGACACCACCGGAGGCACCAACCCCGGCCAGATCGGCCTCGGCGTTCAGGCCGCCGGAACCCAACGCAACTTCGGCAACGGTGCCATCAACGGCACCGGCGACTCCCGCGACCTCGCAATCGAAGGCGAAGGCTTCTTCATCGTGCAGCGCGGCAGCGGCGAGTCCGTCTACACCCGCGCCGGCTCCTTCCGACCAAACAGCACCAACGAACTCGTCGCCCTCAGCGGCGAGCGCCTCATGGGCTATGGCATCGATACCCGCTTCAACATCGACACATCCTCCGTCAAGCCCGTCTCCATCCCCGTCGGCTCGCTCACCATCGCCGAGCCCACCACCACCGCCCGCCTGTCCGGAAACCTCAACGCCAAGGGCACCCCGCCCACCCGCGGTGCTCAGATCGCACTCCAGGCCAGCGCCGGTGGCGGCTTTGGCGTCATCACCGGTGCAGCCCCCGCACCCACCGCGCCAAACGTCGTCGAGGCCACCACGCGCCTCGTCGATCTCGACGATCCCAACATCGCCGGAACCGTCACCTCGCTCTTCACCGCCGGCCAAACCATCCGCATCACCGGCGCGAAGAAGGGCGTCGACAACGTCAATTCCCGCAATCTCCCCGACGCCTCTCTCGCCATCACCTCGACCACCACCGTTCAGGACTACATGAACTTCCTCCGCGACGCTTTCGGCATCGTCGCCGGACAGACCAACCCCAACGCACAGACCACCGGTGTCTCCCTCAACGCTCTCACCGGCGTCATCTCCGTCGTCGGAAACTCCGGCACGATGAACGACCTCACCGTCAACCCCAGCAACTTCCGACTCCTCGACTCCAACGGCAACCAGGTCGCCTCCAGCCTCTTCAACACCGCCAAGGCCGCCGCCGCCGACGGCGAGAGCGTCCGCACCTCCTTCGTTGCCTACGACTCCCTCGGATCGCCCGTCAATCTCAACGTCGGCTTCGTCCTCGAAGCCACCCCCGGCGGCACCGGCACAACCTGGCGCTACTACACCGAGGCCGGATACACCTATCCCGGATCCATCAACCTCGGCACTGGCCAGATCAACTTCAATAACGAGGGTGCGCTCCTCACCACCACGCCCATCAGCGTCGCCGTCAGCCGCAACGGCACCGGTGCTGTCACCCCGCTCTCGTTCGAGGTCGCTCTCTCCGGACCGCAAGGCAGCGTCACCGCCTTCGCAAACACCAGCGGCACCTCCAGCCTCCGGGCCCAGCAGATCGACGGCGCACCCCTCGGCGTTCTCCAGTCATTCGCCGTCGGCGCCGATGGCATCATCAGCGGCGCGTTCTCCAACGGCCTCTCCCGAAATCTCGGTCAGGTCGTCCTCGCCAAGTTCTCCAACCCCGAAGGCCTCGTCGATCTCGGCGGCAACATGTTCCGCGTCGGACCCAACAGCGGCTCGGCTGGCATCAATGTTCCGCTGGAAGGTGGAACCGGCAAGATGGTCGGCGGCGCATTGGAACTGTCCAACGTCGACCTCGGCAGCGAGTTCCTCGGCCTCATCCAGGCCCAGACCGGGTACTCCGCCGCCACCCGCGTCATCCGCACCACCGACGAGCTCTTCCAGCAGCTCCTCCAGATCGGCGGCTAACCCGGGCGAAACGCGCACTTCCGGAAGTCTCCGCGACCCCACGATCCGCACCAAAGTCGCGCCCCATTCCGACCGATAACTCGACCGGCTCCAACCCCGATCTCCAGCCACGCCACGGGGGACCATCGAGAGGACTCATCGCGTGATCAGCCAGGCAATGGAACTACCGCTCCTCGATTCCATCCGCATCCCTGTCGGGCTGCTCGCCGTCTGCCTCGCCGCGTCGGCCGCCGCCCTCGTTGTCGCACGCATCCTCCGCCTCGACGCCGTCGCCAGCAGACTGCTCGTCCACGCCACACCCCGCGCCGAACTCGTCCGCCAACTCGAACGCCTCGCCGCATGCGCCGCCGAAGGCGATCTCCGCGGCATGCGCCGCCTCGCCGATCGCTCCGACTGGCTGCTCTTCCGCCGCGGCGTCGAAATGCTCGCCGCCGGCGCAGAACCTCCCGATATCGCCCGCAAACTCGAGCACATCGGCCAGGTCCTCATCGACCGCCGACGCCGCTCCCTCCGCCGCGCCGCCGCCCTCGCCACCCTCAGCGTCATCTTCCCCGCTTCCATCGTCTTCGCCTTCGCGTTCGGTCTCCTCGGCGATCGCACCGGCCTCGAGTCCTACCTCGCCGCCGCCGCCTTCGTCGCCGCCATGGCACTGCTCACCGCGTCCTCCGCAGCCCACTGGATGTGCGACAAGCTCGACGCCTCCGTCGCCTCGCACACCCTCGAAACCGAAGCGCTCATCTTCTCTCTCTCCGCCATCCGCGGCGGAGCCGGAAGCACCGAAGTCGCGTCCCTCGCTGCTCTGGTTCTCGGCCTCGAGACCACGAGCGAACCGCTCCGCCTCGCTGCCTGAGCGTCCGAAAACGACCCCGCCGTCGTCTCGATGCGATCTATTCCGTAGCACGCCCGACTCTCGCCGCCCGCCCGCACCGATGCGCTCCAGTTGACCCGCCCGACAACCGACCTTCAGTGCGCACCGCCGCGCCCGCGGCGACGCAGCTCGGAGGTTGTCATGGCGGAAGAGGCCAAGGAAGCACCAAAGACCGAAGAGAAGCCCGCCAAGGGCGGCCTTCCCATCAAGACGATCGGCATCGTCGCCGTCCTCATGGCCGTCGAAGCCGCCGCGGTCTTCTTCATTGTCGGCTCGACGATGAAGAAGCCGACCGAAGCCCAGGCCCACGACGTCAAGCACGACGAAGACGCCGCTCTCGACGCCCTCGTCGAACTCCCCCTCGTCGAGGACAAGTTCCAGAACATGCAGGGCGGCACGACCTGGATCTGGGACGCCGCCGTCTACATGAAGGTCAAGAAGCGCGACGAGGAGAAGGTCGCCGAACTGCTCCAGGCCCGCCAGGCCGAGATCAAGGAAGGCATCGCCCTCGTCTTCCGGCGTGCCCAGCCCGGTGCCCTCAAGGAAGCCGGACTCGAAACCCTCAACCGCGAGATTTCCGCTTTCATGAGCGAGATCATCGAGAAGGCGCCCGACGGCACCAGCCGCATCCAACGCATCATCATCCCCAAGTGCCGCGGCTTCCCGGCGGGTTGATCATCTCGCGCCCTTTCTCCGGCTCGCCCGCGCGAACGCCGCCAGAGTCTCCGGGCTGACGTGGTGCTCGATGCCCTCCGCATCGATCTCCGCGACATCCCGCGGCACACCCAGACTGATCAGGAAATCCACGACGATCTCGTGCCGACGCCGCGCGTCCGTCGCCAGCCGCCGCCCCGTTGGCGTCAACTCGACCGCCCGGTACGGTTCGGTCACCACCAGCCCCTGCTGCTGCAGCCGCGCCACAGCACGCACCACCGTCACGTGCGACACACCTAACGACTTGGCCATATCCACCACCCGCGCCGCGCCCTGCCCGCGAACCAGCTCGTCGATCAACTCGACGTAATCCTCCGCACGCTCCTGCGCGTGCGCCTGCCGCGTCTTTACATGCCGCGACGCCGCCGCGCTCGCATCGCTCAAGCGCCCCGCGCCCTTCCGGCCCGCTGATTTCTTTCGCGCCTTCGCCACACAAGCCTCCAAAGCAACCAGACCCAATCCCCCTCCCGGAGGGATGGGCAGAGCGCCGGACTCCACACGCCCGCATCCCGACATCCGACTTCGAGAATAGTACCCTCAGCTACGTTGTAGCACCTGCTACACTTCGTCCAACCAGTGAGCCCCACCATGACCACCCGTTTCCTCACGCTCCTCGCCGTTCTCCTGACGGCCCTCGCCGCCGTTCCGGCGCTCGCGGCCGCTCCCAAGCTCCGCGCCGTCGCGACCGTCGGCATGCTCACCGACGCCGTCCGCATCATCGGCGGCGACCGCGTCGAAGTCACCGGTCTCATGGGCGAGGGCGTCGACCCGCACCTCTACAAGGCTTCCCCCGGCGACCTCCGCCTGCTCTCCACCGCCGACATCGTCTTCGCCGTCGGCCTCCATCTTGAAGGCCGCATGGTCGACGCCCTCGAGAAACTCTCAAAGTCCCGTCGCATCGTGCTCGTCGGCCAGCAACTCGACCACACCCTCCTGCGCTCCGACGAGGGCGACTCGCACGACCCACACATCTGGTTCGACGTCGCCCTCTGGAGCAAAGCCCTCGACGCCGTCGAGAAGGGACTCATCGACGCCGACGCCTCCGGTGCCGAAACCTACAAAGCCAACGCCAAGAAGTACCGTGAGGACCTCGCCGCCCTGCACGAATGGGTGAAGACGGAAATCGCCACCATCCCCAAGCCCCAGCGCGTCCTCGTCACCGCCCACGACGCCTTCGGCTACTTCTCCCGCGCCTACGACATCGAAGTCCTCGCCATCCAGGGCGTCAGCACCGATAGCGAGGCAAGCCTCCGCGACATCAACGCCCTCGTCGACACCCTCGTCAAACGCAAGATCCCCGCCGTCTTTGTCGAGTCCTCGGTTCCCCGCAAGGCCATCGACGCCCTCCGCGAGGGCGCCGCCGCCCGCAACCACACCGTCACCGTGGGCGGCGAACTCTTTTCCGACGCGATGGGCAAATCCGGCACAGACGAAGGCACCTACATCGGCATGGTGAAGCACAACGTCCACGCCATCGTCCACGCCCTCAAGCCCGCAGAATCACCCGCCCCCACTTCCAACCCGACCCCCACGAAGTAACCATGCCCGCCGACACGCCCCCGACAACCGGCATCGCTGTTGAAGTCCACGACGTCACCGTCGCCTATCACCGCAAACCCGTGCTCTGGGACGTCGACGTTTCCTTCCCCGCCGGATCGCTCGCCGCCATCGTCGGCCCCAACGGCGCGGGCAAGTCCACGCTTTTGAAGTCCATCCTCGGCCTGCTGCCCATCGCCTCCGGGCGCATCGAGGTCTTCGGCAAGCCGCTCGCTCAGGTCCGCGACCTCGTCGCGTATGTCCCCCAGCGCGAGAGCGTCGATTGGGAGTTCCCCGTCAGCGTCTTCGACGTCGTGCTCATGGGCCGCTTCGGCCGCCTTGGCTGGTTTCGCCGCCCCTCGCGCGCCGACCGCGACGCCGCCGACGCCGCCCTCCACAGCGTCGGCATGACCGAGTTCCGCGATCGCCAGATCAGCCAACTCTCCGGTGGCCAGCAGCAGCGCGTCTTCCTCGCCCGCGCCCTCGCCCAAGACGCCACGCTCTATCTCATGGACGAGCCCTTCGCCGGCGTCGACGCCGCCACCGAGCAGTCCATCCTCGAAGTCCTCCGCACGCTCCAGCAGCAAGGCCGCACCGTCATCGCCGTCCATCACGACCTGCAGACCGTCCGCTCCTACTTCGACTTCGTCGCGATGCTCAACCTCCACCTCGTCGCCGCCGGACCCATCGAGACCGCGTTCTCCGCCGACAATCTCAAACGCACCTACGGCGGACGCCTCACGCTGCTCGACGAAGTCACCGAAGCCGTCCGTCGCGGCGGCACGCTCCCGCGTTCCCCATGAGCGAACTCCTCCGCCTCATCACGCTTCAAGACTCCAACACCCGCATGGTGCTCCTGGGCACCGGTGCGCTCGGCCTCGCCGCCGGCGTGATCGGCGCCCTCGCCGTCCTCCGCCGCCGCGCCCTCGTCGGCGACGCCCTCGCACACGCCGCCCTCCCCGGTGTCTGCGTCGCCTTCCTCGTCTTCCGCGAACGCAGCCTCCCGCTCTTCCTGCTCGGCGCGCTCGTCTTCGGCGTCCTCGGCGTCCTCACCATGAACGCCATCCGCCGCTTTACCCGCATCAAGGAAGACGCCGCCATCGCCATCGTCCTCGGATCCTTCTTCGGGCTCGGCATCGCCCTCTCGGGCATCATCCAGCGTCTCCCCAGCGGCAACCGCGCCGGGCTCGACGGCTTCCTCTTCGGGAAAGCCGCCGGCATGGTCCAGGCCGACGTCACCCTCATCGCCGCCTCCTCGGCGCTCGCCCTCTTCGGCGTCGTCGCCCTTTACAAGGAGTTCAAGCTCGTCGGCTTTGACCGCGCCTTCGCCGGCAGCCTCGGCTGGCGCGTCTCGCTGCTCGATCTCATCCTCATGTGCCTGCTCGCCATCGTCACCGTCGTCGGCCTCCCCGCCGTCGGCGTCGTGCTCATGGCCGCTCTGCTCATCATCCCCGGCGTCACCGCCCGCTTCTGGACCGACCGCCTCGCGCCACATCTCGCCCTCGCCGGTTTCTTCGGCATGCTCTCGGGTCTCATCGGCTCCGCCCTCTCCGCCGTCCTCCCCGCACCCGAGAGTTCCCTCAGCCGCGGCTTCCCCACCGGCCCGCTCATCGTCCTCGTCGCCGGCTCGCTCTTTGTCCTCTCACTCCTCTTCGCCCCCCGACGCGGCCTCATCGCCCGCTGGCGCACCGCCCGTCGCCTCCAGCAACACATCGACGACGAGCACCTCCTCCGCGACCTCTACGAACTGCAGGAAGCCAACACCCCCGCGACCCTGGCCAGCCTCACCGCTCGCCGCACCTGGCGCAAGGGCTCACTCCAAAGCGCCCTTCGCCGCGCCCTCGCCAACGCCGACGTCTCCGATCGCAGCGCCATCTTCACGCTCACCGACTCCGGCCTCACCCGCGCCGTCCGCGTCATCCGCTCCCACCGCCTCTGGGAGCTCTACCTGCACGAACACGCCGGAGTCGCACCCGATCACGTCGACCGCGACGCCGATCTCATCGAGCACTTCATCACCCCAGAACTCCTCGCCAAGTTCGAAGCCCAGCTCGCCCTCGGCGACGGCGACGCTCTACGAACCGGCGCCGCCCTTGGCGTCCCGCTCTCCCTGCATCCACCGGGCTCCTCCACCAGCGAGGCACGCCCATGAACCCCATTCTCTCCCTCCCGTTCGTCGGCCCGCTTTTCTCCTACGACCTCTGGGTCATCGCCACCGCCTCACTCGTCGGCGCTCTCTGCGGCGTCCTCGGCTGCTATCTGCTCCTCCGCCGCCTAAGCATGCTCGGCGACGCCATCAGCCACGCCATCCTGCCCGGCCTCGCAGGCGCGTTCATCCTCAGCGGCTCGCGCGATCTTGTCTGGATGCTCCTCGGCGCCGCTGTCGTCGGCGTGCTCACCGGCGTCCTCACCGCCGGCCTCCACCGCGTCGCCAAGATCGCCGAAGACGCCTCGATGGGCGTCGTCTTCACCACCCTCTTCGCGCTCGGCGTCCTGCTCATCTCCTTCGCCGCCCGCAACGTCGATCTCGACCCCGGATGCGTCCTCTACGGCCTGCTCGAGTTCACACCCCTCGACACCGTCCGCATCCTCGGTCTCGAACTCCCCCGCGTCACTGCCACGCTCGCCGCCGCCGCAATCGTTGTCACCGTCGTCCTCGCTGCGCTGCACAAAGAGATCAAGCTCGTCGCCTTCGACCCCGCCCTCGCCGCCGCCCTGGGCATGCGCCCCACCCTCGTCCACTTCGTCATGGTCGCACTCATCGCCGGCGTCAGCGTCGTCAGCTTCGAATCCGTCGGCTCCATCCTCGTCGTCGCCCTGCTCGTCACCCCCGCCGCCACCGCCCACCTGCTCACCGATCGCTACGCGCGCATGATGATCCTCGCGACCATCCTCGGCGCCCTCAGCGGCGGCGGCGGCTATCTGCTCGCCAAGCACCTCGATACGTCCACCGCCGGATGCGTCTGCATCGTCGGTGCGTTCTTCTTCCTCGCCGCCGCGCTCTTCTCCCCACGCCACGGCGTCCTCTCACGCCTCGCCCGCCACGCCACCCTCCGCCTCCGCATCTGCCGCGAAGACATCCTCGGCATGCTCTACCGTGCCGCTGAGCTCCGCTCCCGCGCCCTTTCCCGCGACGAACTCACTCAAGGTGTTGGCTCGACTTGGCTCGTTGACCTGGCACTCATCCTCTTGCGCCGCCGCGGCCTGGTCGTCACCCACGATGCCGCCGTCCGCCTCACCGAACGCGGCCACATCGAGGCCCGCCAATTCGTCGGCACCCATCGCCTGTGGGAATCCTTCCTCACCGCCCGACTCGGGTTACCCCCGGACCACGTCCACGCCGCCGCCCACAAGGCCGAACACTTCATCCCGCCCGCAGTCCGTGAGAAGCTCGCCCAGGATGTCCGCGCCACCCAGCCCAGCACGTCGCCCCTGACGGATCCCCACGGCCGCCAGATCCCCGGCCCCTGAACGACTTCCGCTAGCATCCCCCTTCAGTGAAACCCGAGCCCCGGCGGCCGGTAGAACCGCAAACAGAACTTTTGTTGTTTTTTTCACTGCGACATTTTCTCTGCCCGCACCGCAAGGAACCCCGATGGCCCCTCACCCGCAGCAGTCCCCCTCCCTCCGCCGCACCGTGCTCGGCCGCCTGAGCCTCGCGTCCGTCGCCGGCTTCGCGTTTCTCCTGAGCGCCTGTACGTCGACCCCGAAACCCACGCCCCTCACCGCCGAGCAGCGCGAGCTCAACCTGCAGTCGATCGACATGGTCCACGCTCGCATCAAGCAGCGTCACTTCGACCCCGAAAAGGTCGGTCCCGCTTGGGACGCCAAGCACGCCGAGATGCGTGTGAAGGTCGAGCAGGCCAAGTCCATGCCCGAAGCCCGCGCTGCCATGAGCGAACTCATCGAATCACTCCAGCAGACCCACTTCGGGATCCTGCCCGCCGATGCCTACGAAGGCACCGAGTCCGAAGAGCCCAGCACCGGTGACAAGACCACCGGTGACCGCCGCGCCAGCGGCGAGATCGGCCTCGATCTCCGCCGCATCGGCAACGACGCCGTCGTCACCCACGTCGAACCAGATTCCCCCGCCGCCGCCGCCGGCGTGAAGCCCGGCTGGGCGGTCGAGTCCGTTGACAAGCGCAAGGTCGCGCCGCTCATCGCCCGCATCGACAAGCTCTCCGCCGGCAAGACCGCCGCCCCCCTCGTCGCTGCCACGATGCTCCAGACACTCGCCCATGGCGAAGTCGGCACACCCCTCGACTACACCTTCCGCGCCGACACCGACCGCACCGTCCGCGTCGCCATCACCCCCGTGCTGCCCATCGGCAAGGCCCAGAAATTCGGCAACCTGCCGACGATGTATCTCAAGACCAGCCGCCGCATCGTCCCGCCCGGCGTCGGCGTCTTCGCCTTCAGCATCTGGTTCGACCCGATGAAGGTCAACTCCGAACTCGAAGCCCTCCTCAACGAGTGCACCGACTGCCAGGGGATGGTGATCGATCTCCGCGGCAACATCGGCGGCATCGGCGCCATGGCCATGGGCGTCGGCCGCTACTTCATCGACAAGCCCGACCAGAAGCTCGGCACCATGATCCAGCGCGAGGGCAAGCTCAACTTCGTCTTGAACCCCGCCGCCAAGCCCTACACCAAGCCCGTCGCCATTCTCATCGATGAGGTCTCCGCCTCCACCTCCGAGATCTTCGCCGGCGGCATGCAGGACCTGGGCCGCGGCCGCGTCTTTGGCACCCGCAGCCCCGGCGCCGCCCTCCCCTCCATCGTCGAGATCCTCCCCAACAACGACCGCCTCCACTACGCCTTCGCCAACTACATCAGCTTCAAGGGCCAGACCCTCGAAGGCCACGGCGTCATCCCCGACGAACCCGTCGCACCCACCCGCGAAGCCCTCCTCGCGGGCAAGGACCCCGTCCTCGACGCCGCTGTGAGGTGGATCACCGCCCAGTCGGCCTCCGGTTCACCCTCCAACAATCACTGACCAGTTCCAGCGATCCGCGCCGCGCTCGGCCGCGAATCGACCCACGCCCGCGCCGTGCGGGAACACGCGAAAGAACTTCTCCCACGTCCCACACGCCCTTCCGGGCGACACTCAAAGGAACCCCGATGAAACTGTCCGCCGCGTCCAACCTGCTGGCCAAATCACTTCTCGCGTCGCTCGTCCTCTGCGCCGGCACGGCCCGCGCCGACGAACCCGCCAAGGCACCCGCCGCGCCTGCCGCGGCCCCCGCCGCCGCGCCCGCCGCCGAAGAGAACCTCCCCGCCGCCAAGGACATCTACGAGAAGTACCTCACCGCCATCGGCGGCAAGGACAAGCTCAAGGCCATCACCTCCCGCCAGATGGTCATGACCGTCGAGATCCCCGCCGCCGGCATGAAGGGCACCGTCAGCATGTTCCAGATCCCGCCCGCCAAGGCCTACTCCGAGACCGACCTCGCCGGCATGGGCAAGTTCATGCAGGGCTCCGACGGCGAGATCGCCTGGGACTCCAACCCCATGAGCGGCGCCCGCATCCTCTCCGGCAAGGAGCGCGAGACCTTCATGCGCGGCATGCGCTTCGACAGCGAGTGGAACTACGAAGGCCAGTACAAGGAAATGAAGACCGTCAAGACCGAGACCATCGGCGACAAGACCGCCTACGTCGTCGAGATGATCTCCAACGAAGGCAACAAAGAAACCCGCCTCTTCGACAAGGACAGCGGCCTCCTCCTCGCCTCCCGCGCCACCGCGACCACCCAGATGGGCGAGATCCCCACCGAGACCCTCTTCGACGATTACCGCGAGGTCAACGGCATCAAGATGTCCTTCAAGCAGACCGCCAAGATGATGGGCAACGAGATGAAGACCACCGTCGACAAGGCCGAGTTCAACGCCGAGATCCCGGCCGCGAAGTTCGAGCTCCCCGCCGACATCAAGGCCCTCAAGGAAAAGGCCGACAAGCCCGCCACCGACGCGCCGGCCGAGAATCCCACCGAGAAGAAGTAACCGCTCCCCTCTTCCCGCATCCATTACGCCCCCGGCCTGTGCCGGGGGCGTATTCTTTTTACCGTGAGCCGCACGCCCACAAGTCCCGCTTCCGCCGCTCCGGTCCCCACCGCCGCCGACGAACGCGATCTCGTCGCCCAACTCCAGAAAGGCGACGCCGCGGCCTACGAGCAGGTCGTCCACGACAACGGCCCGCGCATGCTCGCCGTCGCCCGCCGCATCCTCACCGACGAGAGCGACGCCCAGGACGCCGTGCAGGAGGCCTTCCTCTCCGCCTTCCGCAACATCGCCAAGTTCGAGGGCGGCTCGCTCGTCTCCACCTGGCTCCACCGCATCACCGTCAACGCCTGCCTCATGCGCCTCCGCAAGAAGCGCCGCCTCGACGAGGTCTCGCTCGACGGCATGCTCCCCGGCTTCAGCCCCGAGGGCTATGTCACTAAGCCCACCGACACCTGGGTTGATCGCCCTAGCTCGATGGAACAGGCCGAGCTCCGCGCCACCGTCCGCGCCGCGATCGACAAACTTCCCGAGCATTACCGCATCGTCCTGATCCTCCGCGACATCGAAGCGATGGACACCGCTCAGACCGCCAGCCTTCTCAAGACCACCGAGGCCGCGGTCAAGATCCGACTCCACCGCGCCCGTCAGGCGCTGCGTGAACTGCTCGACCCGTCGCTCCGCGATCACCGGGATTCCCCGGCCGCGCCGAGCGTCCGTGTTCCGTCACCCAAAAACCAAAGCGCCGCGCACGGCGCCACGAAGAACCCAGGAGCCTGAATCGTGTCCCGCGGCAGCCCCGACCCACAACCCCCGCAGCTCACCGCTGACATGCTCGCCCGGCTGAAGTCCGGCGACAAGCTCTGTTGTCGCGACTTCAGCGATTTCCTCATGGCCTACCTCGACGGCGAGCTCGGCTGCGATGTCGCCTGTCGCTTCGACCAGCACCTCGCCAAGTGCCCGCCCTGCAAGACCTACGTCGAAACCTACCGCGCTACCGTCGACCTCGCCAAAGAGTCCTGTTGCCCCAAGGCCAATCCCCAGCTTGGCAAAATGCCCCAGGAACTCGTCAACGCCATCCTGCACGCCGTCACCAGCGAGAAGAAGTGCGAGTGATGGAGAAGCTCCCGCCGTCGCTCCTGGTCTTCCTAGGCGCCGGCCTCGGCGGCATGCTCCGGTTCTGGGTTTCCGAATCCATCTCCTCGCCAGCCAACGGCTTCCCGCTCGCCACCCTGCTCATCAACGCCGCCGGCTGCTTCGTCATCGGCTGCCTCATCGGTGCCATGCCCACCATGTCCACCTTCACGCGGCTGATCGTGGTCGCAGGCCTCCTCGGCGGCTTTACCACCTTCTCCGCCTTTGCCCGCGAGACCGTCGACCTCTGGCACAGCGGCCGCCTCTCCACCGCCGCCGCCTACGTCCTTGCGAGCAACGTGCTCTCCATCGCCCTTGCGGCCGTGGGCTTCGTGATCGCCCGCCGCTTCGCCGCGTAAGGCAACCGATATGCAGACCATGCAGTTGCGTTGCGATTCAGTCGCGACCGTGAATAGATGATCCGCCTTTCCGGCACGCAAACTCACGCACGCCGCCGCTCGCTCTTGGTAGACTTCCGGATCGGCGAAGGAACCGGCCGCTGTTGCTTCTGTGGAGATCGACCCGGATGGCCGTCAGCTCACTTTCTTTGCCCGGAGATCTCGGCACCAAGCTCATCCGCGCCAGCGGTGCTGGCGGCGGCGAAGTCCCCCGTCCGTTCCTCGCGTTCATCACCGCCGTCGCGCACGCCTTTGACGCCCCGCTCGCCGGCGCGAGCATCGTCGTCGGCGATCGCCTCTGGATCGGGCCCGTCTTCGGCACATCCTGCAGATGGTGCGATCCCGCCGCTCAGTTCTGCAAGCGCGTCGTTTCCCACGACGTCAACATCGCCATCGCCAACACGCTCACCGAAGGCAACTACAAGACCGACCCGTTCGTTGTCGCCTGCGGCGTTCGTTCCTATCTCGGCGTTCCGCTTCGCCACCAAGCTCGCATCGTCGGCACGCTCTGGATCGCCGACCGCCGCCCGCGTGTCTTCACGTCCGAACACGAAAAGAGCCTCGCCGCTCTCGCCGACGCCTTTCTCAACGAAGTCGCCGCCTCAAGCGAGCCGGGGCCACACGCCGTGCCGACCCGCATCGCGGGCAACGTCGGCTTTTTCGACGTGGACCTGCGATCCGCCACCGCATCGGTCACCGGAAGTCTCTTCGGGAGCGGCGGCGCACTCAGCACCCAGACCCCGCTGTCCGACTTGCTCGACCGCGTGTCCGACCCCGCTAACCGGGCCAGATTCGCGACTCTCGTCGAATCCGTCCGCAGCGCCAACGGACCATTCGAGCACGTCGTCGCGATCACCGATCCCGCCGGCGCGACTCGAGCCTTCGCCGTCAACGGTGTCACCGAACGCACCGCCGATGATCTCCCGCTTCGAGCCTCCGGCGCCGTGGTCGAGATCTCCGAGCTCCACGAACAGCACCGCGACACTCAGGAGCTCGCTCGCAAGCTCGACCTCGCGACCCGTGCGGCATCGATCGGCGTCTGGGACTGGGACATCGTCAACAACCACGCAACCTTCAACCGCGCCTGGCTCGACATCTACGGCCTCAAGGACAGCGCCTTCGGAGTCGATCGCTGGCTCGAGTTCGTGCATCCCGACGATCGCACACACGTGCAGGAATCTCACGCCGCCGCCCTCGCCGGTGAACGCGACCTTGCAATCGCCTTCCGCATCCGCCGCACCGACGGCACCGAACACCGCGTCCGCGCCATCGGCGTCGTCATCCCTGACGCCGACGGCCGCGCCGTCCGGATGATCGGCACGAACATCGATGTCACCAGCGAGTTCGAACGCGCCGAACAGCTCACGATCACCTCTGAACGCCTCGGACTCGCCGTCGAGGCCTCCGGCGCGGGCGTCTGGGATTACGACTTCCGAACCCGTACCACAGTGTGGGATCGTCGTACCTTCCAAATCTACGGCCGCCAGGACCCAACGCCACCAACACGCGAACAGTGGCTGAATTACGTCCATCCCGAAGATCGCCCCAGCGCCGAGCAGCAGAGCAACGCCGATCTCGCCGCCGGACGCCCCCTCTCGCTCCGCTACCGCATCATCCGTGACGACGGGACGGTCCGCCATGTGCAGATTCACGGTACCGTTCGACTCGACGATCAACAGCGCCCGGCTCGCTGCACCGGTGTCGTTCGGGACATCACCGACGAGGTCCTGACCACGGAACAGGCCGAGAGCGCCCGCCAGTTTTTGGAACAGACCGGGACCCTCGCCCGTGTCGGCGGTTGGATATACGACGCGATCCACGACAAGGTGTTCTGGTCCGAGCAAGTCAAGCAGATTCACGAGGTCCCCGCCGACTTTGTCCCCACCGTCGAGATCGGAATCTCGTTCTACCCGGGTGCGGCCCTCGACACCATCAAGAAACTCTTCACGGCCGCCCTCCACGATCGACAGCCGTTCAACGTCGAACTGCCATTCCGAACCGCCAAAGGCCGCGACCTTTGGATCCGCACCATCGGCCAACCCGTCATCGAAGGCGATCGCGTCGTCCGTGTCGTCGGAGCGTTCCAAGACATCACGCTGCAACGACAGATTGACCAGCGTCTGCGGCTCATCACCGAAAGCATGGACGACTGGGTGGCGCTCGTCGCCGCCGACGGCTCACGCCTGTTCGTCAGCCCATCGTTCTACCGCGCCACCGGCTGGACGGATCGCGACCTCGAGCTGGCTCCGATGGACGCAAGGATCCACCCCGATTACCTCGAGCTCGTGCGTTCCGAACGTGCCAAGATCTTGGCCGGCAGCACAAGCTCGGTCCGCTACCCCTACCTCCGCAAAGACGGCTCCTACATGTGGATCGAGTGCCGCAGCACGCCGATCTTCAATGATCGCGGCGTCGTGTCGATGTACAGCTTTACCGCCCGCGATGTCAGCCGCGAGCAACACACGATCGACGAGCTCAAGGCCAGCGAGGAACGCTTCCGCCTGCTCGCCGACAACACCTCGGACTGGGTCGGAATCGCGGCCATCGACGGCACGCCCATCTACGACAGTCCGTCGTTCTTTCGGATCTCCGGATGGACCGCGGAAGACCTTCGTGCCGCCCCACTCAGCGATCGCATCCATCCCGACGACCGTCACATCGTCGAGCAGCACCTTCAGACCCTCGTCGCAGGCTCCCCGTCGATGGTCCGCTTCCGGTATCGACTCAAGGACGGCCGATATCTGCACCGCGACCACCACTCGGTTCCGATCAGGGACAACCAAGGCCGCGTCTCTCGCGTTGTCTGGAGCAGCCGCGACATCACCGCGGAAGTCGAAGCCGCCGAGGCACTCCGCGCCAGCGAACGCAACTACCGCCTGCTGGCAGATCACAGCCAGGACTGGGTCGGCCTCAACACAGCAGAAGGCGCGAGCATCTATACCAGCCCGTCCTTCTATCGCACCAGCGGCTGGACCGTTCACGACATCAAGACCCTGCCGCGTGAATCACGCTATCACCCGGACGATGCCCATCTGATCCGCGAGAACATCGCCGTTGTCCGCACCGGACGCCAGAACCGCTGCCGCCACCGCTACCTCTTTAAGGACGGCACCTACCGCTGGATGGAGTGCGTCTCCAGCCCCATCACCGACTCCAGCGGCGTCGTCACCCACTACACATGGTCCAGCCGCGACATCCACGAAGAAGTCATCGCCAGTCAGGCGCTGCACGAAAGCGAGGAACGCTACCGCCTCCTCGCCGATCACAGCCAGGACTGGGTCGGACTCAGCAACATCGACGGGACCTGCGTCTACAACAGTCCTTCCTTTTACCGCACCTCCGGCTGGACCGATGAAGACCTTCGCAAGGCCCCACGCGAGTCGCGCCTCCACCCCAAGGACCTGCCGGCGCTCGCCAAGAACTTCGAGTTCCTCCGCAAGGGCGAGCGTTCCCGTCTCCGCCACCGCTACCTCTTCAAGGACGGCAAGTACCGCTGGATGGACTGCTCGTCCACTCCGATCCTTGACACGCACGGAAAACCGACCTGCTACGTCTGGACCAGCCGCGACATCACGCTGGAGATGGAAACACTCCACGCCCTCAAGTCCAGCGAAGAACGCTACCGCCTACTCGCGGAGAACACCGACGACATCGTCGGCGCGAGCAACGACCGCGGCGACATGACCTATGTCAGCCCCTCCGTCGAACGCCTCCTCGGCTGGACCGCCGAGGAGATCCTCTCCCGGGACTGGCGCCACCGCATCCACCCAGACGACGCCTCACAGGTCGAGCAGAACGAACTCGACGTGCAACGCGGGAATCGCACCAACATCCGCTACCGCTCCCGCCACAAAGCCGGGCACTACGTCTGGCTCGAACTGCGTTCCTTCCCGATCAAGGACGCCCAGGACCGCGTCACAAGAGTGATCTGGACCGCCCGCGACATTACAACTCAGGTCCTCGCCACCGCATGGGATCAATCCCGCGCCGCCGTCCTCGAGATGATCACCAGCGGCTCGGATCTTCCACTCGTTTTGAACACCCTGGTCTCCAGCGTCGAACGCTGCCTGACCGACATCATCGCCGGCATCGGCATCATCCACAAGCACGGTTCCACCGAGTGGCTCTCGCTCGCATTCGGCCCGTCGCTTCCGCCAGACGTCCTCCGATGGGGCAGCCAGAAGTTCCCCCTCAATGCCGATTCTGGAAGCTGCGGTCCCGCCATCGTCCACCGCCGCCGCCACGTGATCGAGAGCATTGAAGACTCGCCGAACTTCGGCGACTCCGCCAGTTTTCTTGTGTCGCAGGGCCTCCGCGCCGTCTGGTCCGAGCCGATCTTCGCAACGATCGGCGAACCGCTTGGCACCTTCATTGTCTTCCGCAATCGAACCGGCCAACCCGACGCTTCGGAACTCTCGCTCGTCACCGAAGCCGCCAAGCTCGCTGCGATCGCGATCGAGAACCGACGCGCCGAAGCCTTGGTGCAGCAGACCATGCACGACCTCGCCGCCGCCCGTGACGAGCTGACGCGGCAAGCCGACGAGCTCAAACGCCGCAACGACGAACTCGCCGCGGCCAACGCCGAGTCCGAGCGACTGCGTGCCCGCGCCGAGGAAGACGCCCGCGTCGCCGTCGAACTCCGTCAACGCGCCGACACCGCGAGCCGAGCCAAGTCCGACTTCCTCGCCAACATGAGCCACGAGATCCGCACGCCGATGACCGCCATCCTCGGCTTCTCCGATCTCCTCGCCGAACAGGCTGGCACAGACTCCCATCGCAGCCACGGGGAAATGGCCGCTTCCATCCGTCGCAACGCCGAGCACCTGCTCACCGTCGTCAACGACGTCCTTGACCTCAGCAAGATCGAGGCCGGCAAGCTCCAGATCGAGCTCGTCGCCTGCTCGCCGCGTCAGATCATCCAAGACGTCCTGAGCCTGCTCGGGCACAAGGCCACCGAGAAGGGCCTCACCCTCTCACTCAGCTCCGGCAACATGGTGCCCGACTGGATCACCACCGACCCCACTCGCCTCCGTCAGATCGCCGTCAACCTCATCGGTAACGCCATCAAGTTCACCGCCTCCGGCGGCGTCACCGTCAGCCTCGAGTTCTCGCCGCCGCTCCCGGGTATGAACCGCGGCATCCTGCGCCTCGCCGTCACCGACTCGGGAATCGGTCTCTCCGACGAACAGCGTGCCTCCCTCTTCGAAGTCTTCCACCAAGCCGACACCAGCACCACGCGGCGCTTCGGCGGCACCGGCCTTGGGCTCGCCATCAGCCGCCGCCTCGCACGCCTCATGGGTGGCGACATCCAAGTCGATTCCAACCCCGGCAAGGGATCCACGTTCACCCTCTCCATCACCGCCCCAGTCGCAGAGCGCCCCTACTCCGCCCCCAGCACGCACTCCGCCGACGCCTTCAACCTCAACGGCCGCATCCTCATTGCCGAGGACGGCGAGGACAATCAACGCCTCCTGCGACACTACTTCGCCCGAGCCAACGCAAACTTCGAACTTGTCACCGATGGCAAGCAGGCCATCGATCGCGCCATCGCGGAAGCCGCCAACGGCACGCCCTTTGACGTGATCCTCATGGACATGCAGATGCCCGTCCTCGACGGTTACTCCGCGGTTCGACGCCTCCGCGAAAGCGGCTACAAGCTCCCCATCGTCGCACTCACTGCCAACGTTCTCCACGAACAACGCCAACGCGCCATCGCCGCCGGCTGCGATGACTTCGTCGGAAAGCCCTTCGACCGCAAAAAGCTCTTCGAGTGCTGCCAGCGCCTGATCGAGCGCAGCAAATCCCTCCGCGGCATGCACACCAATTCCTGACCTGCCCCCCCGCCGCCACCGGGATTCCACGCAAAACTCGCACCCCCAAGGCTTTGGTAAGGTATCCCTTTCCCCCAGTCGCCCCCTCGCGGCGCTCCGCACCCCTTCCCACGACCCCTCATGCGAACCTCTCACCTCGTCTTCATCGTCTCCCCCGCTCTCCTCCTCGCCGGCTGCGCCCTCGCACAGCCCGCGCCGACCACGCCGCCGACGCAGCAAGCGTCCGCCGCCCGCACCGGCCTCATCCAACTCCCCACCATCAGCCCCGACGGCCAACTCGTCGTCTTCTCCGCCGCCGGCGATCTCTGGGCCGTCGCCCGCACCGGCGGCGTCGCCACCCGACTCACCTCCCACCCCGCCGACGACCGCCGCGCCATCTTCTCGCCCGATGGCAAGTCCCTCGCCTTCGAATCTGAACGCGACGGCCCTCGCAATCTTTACATCGCCTCGATCGACCGCGCGAATGGCGGCGTCGCCCTCGGCGTCGCCCGCCGCGTCACCACGGTCGACCGCGCCCAATCCCTCGGCGGCTTCACCAGCGACGGCTCCGCCCTGCTCTTCGGCGCCTCCCACGAACCCTCCATCTTTCGCAGCACCCGCCTCTACCGCGTCTCCGTCAACGGCGGCCCCATCGAACGCATCTCCGACGCCTTCGGCGGCCTGCCCCGCATGTCCCCCGACGGCTCCTTCATCACCTTCACCCGCGGCCGCGCCGACTTCACTCGCCCCAAGTACCGCGGCGCCGGCGCCCCAGACCTCTGGAAGCTGAGCACCACAAACAACGCACTCGAACGCCTCACAGCCGACGCCGCCAGCGACGCCGACGCCTGGCCCCTCGCCGACGGCTCCGTCCTCTACGTCTCCTCCAAGTCCGGTGAGTACAACATCCGCCGCATCCCCGCCGGCAAGAACGACGACGCCGCCATCGACGTCACCAATTTTCAGCCCACCGCAACCGAACTCACCATCGGCCACGGCGTGCGCGACCTCGGCGTCAACGCCTCCGGCACCGCCGCCGCCTTCGTCCTCTGGGACACCCTCTACACCCTCGACCTCAACAACAACGCCAAGCCTCAACCAGTGTCGATCACCTTCTCCGCCGACTTCGCCGACCTCGACACCCAGCGCCTCAACGTTGGCCGCGAGATCAGCGAGCAAGCCCTCAGCCCCGACGGCAAGACCATCGCCGTCATCGCCCGCGGCCAGGTTTTCGTCCGCTGCACTGATGAGAACTTCCCCACCCGCCGCGTCACCACGGGCAACGGCCGCGCCCGAAACCTCGCCTGGAGCCCCGACAACCGCGTCCTCTACTTCTCCTCCGACGACACCGGCACCAACCAGCTCTACTACGCCACCGTCGCGCTCAGCAAGAGCGACCTGATCCCCGCCGAAGAAAAGAAGGCTGAGGAAAAGAAGCCCGAAGAAAAGAAAGACGACAAGCCCGCCGACGCGGAGAAGAAGCCCGACGCCGAAAAGTCGGACGAGAAAAAGTCCGACGACAAGGGCGACAAAAAGGAAGACAAGAAGGAACCCAAGAAAGACAAGCCTGATTACGCCAAGCGCTGGGCCGAGTCCATCACCTTCACCGTCCACAAGCTCGAGCCCGCCAACCTCGCCCCCGGCAAGAACGACGGCGTCTTCGGCCCCGAACTCACCAACCCCACCCCCTCCCCCGACGGCAAGCAACTCATCTTCAACCGCGGTCTGGGCGACACCATCCTGATGGACCTCGCCACCAGGAACTGCCGCGTCCTCTGGGAAGGCTGGAACAGCGCCGACATCTCCTGGGCCTCCGACTCGCGCCACATCGTCTACGCGAACGAAGACCTCGATTTCAACTCCGATGTTTGGCTCTTCGACACCAAGCCCGGCGACGACGGCAAGACCCCGCCTGCCGTCAACCTGACGCGGCATCCCGACCTCGACATCGCCCCCCGCCTCTCCGCCGACGGCAAGGTGCTCTACTTCCTCAGCGAACGCGGCGAGAACAACTTCCAGTATCAAGTCTCCGCGCTCTTCCTCGACAAATCCCTCGAAACTCTCCGCCCCTACGAACTCGACGAGTACTTCAAGAAGGCCGGCGAAGCCGCGAAGAAGCGCAAGCCCATCGACGCCGTCGAATGGGATAAGCCCGCCGAAGCCAAGCCCGAAGCCAAGCCCGAAACCAAAGAAGAACCCAAGCCGGAAGCCAAGGCCGACGACGCAGCCAAGGCCGATGACAAGAAGGACGAAAAGAAGTCCGACGAAAAGAAGGAAGACAAGAAGCCCGAGCCCGCCAAGCCGCTCCGCTTCGATACCGACGACTCCTATCTCCGCGTCCGCCGCCTGACCAGCGGCACGCCCACCGGCTCCGGCCAGCTCGCCATCACCCCCGCCGGTGATCGCATCGCCTTCGTCGCCGCCGGCGAACCCGATCCCTCACTCGTCTCTATCTCCTACAAAGGCGACGATCGCAAGACCATCACCTCAGGCGGCGTCGGCGCCCTCACCGCCTCGCTCACCGGCGACAAAGTCACCTTCATCAAGTCCACCCCCGGCGGCGGAGGCGGCTCGCTCAACTCCTCCACCTTCGCCGGTGGCAAGGTCGACACGCTCCCCATCGACGCGCCCATCACCATCGATGTCGCCGCCCAGCAGCGTCACAAGTTCATGGAAGCCGCCCGCATCCTCGGCAACACGTTCTACCACCCCACCCTCAAGGGGCTCAACTGGACCGGCCTCGCCGCCCGCTACGTCACCCTCGCCGAGAAGACCCGCACCGCGCCCGAGTTCGCCGCCGTCACCATGATGCTCTTCGGCGATCTCGAAGGCTCGCACATGGGCGTCTTCGCACCCCCGGGCTCCGGCCCCGGCCAGATCAACACCGGTTACCTCGGCATCGACCACAAGCCCGCATCCGGCGGCTACGAGATCACCCGCATCGTCCCCCGCTCACCCGCCGAAGGCCCGACCGATCCCAAGGCCGTGCGCCTGCAGTCCGGCGACGTGATCACCATGATCGATGGCGAGAAGCTCGCCGCCGATCCGACCTCACGCCCCAACGTGGACCTCGCCGCCGCGCTCATCGGTAAGGCGGGCAAGGAAACCCTCGTCACCTTCAGCCGCAAGACCGATGTGCCCGGCCCCGATGGTCTCATCAAGCCCCGCACCATCCTCATCACCCCGATGTCCAGCGGCGCCGATGTCAACCTCCGCTACGACGACGAGTGCGAGCAGCGCCGCGCCATGGTCGAAAAGCTCTCCGGCGGCAAACTCGGCTACCTCCACATCCGAGCCATGAGCCAGCCGTCGGTCGACGATTACGAACGCGATCTCTTCGCCGCCGCCGACGGCAAGCTCGGCCTTGTCATCGACGTCCGCGACAACGGCGGCGGCAGCACCGCCGACATCCTGCTCGCCTCCCTCACCGCACCCCGCCACGCCTACGCCGCCAGCCGCGGCGTCGACCCCGCCACCGTCAAGCGCGACGCCTACCCACGCGACCGCCGCCTCATCTACGGCTACAGCCGCGAGATCAGCGTCCTCATCAACGAAAACTCCTTCTCCAACGCCGAAATCTTCGCCCACGCCATCCGGAACATCGGCCGAGGCAAGGTCGTCGGCACCACCACCTACGGCGGAGTGATCTCCACCGGCGCCGCCTCCCTCATCGACGGCACCCAGGTCCGCACCCCCGGCCGCGGCTGGTACGTCAGCAAAGACCACAAAGACATGGACATCTACGGCGCCCAGCCCGACATCGCCGTCCCCCAGACTCCCGTCGACGAAGCCGCCGGCACCGACCCGCAGCTCGAAGCCGCCGTGAAGGAACTCCTCACCCGCGCCAAAGAGCCGCAGTGACTCACTCCCCCTCCCAGAGGGAGGGGGCCGGGGGGTGGGTTTGTATTCGCCTTTGGTCCCATCAAGGGACCAACCCGATCGGGTGCCACTGCTTGACCTGCTTGGAGGTCAAGCAGTGCAATGGCTCTCGATCACGGACTCATGCCACCACAGAACGAACTCACCACAGAGACACAGAGGCACCGAGAGAGACATTGGGTGCAAGGCAATCCTGACCGGATGCCTTCGGCCAAATGCATCTCTCCGTGCCTCTGTGTCTCCGTGGTAAACTCCCCCCCTCACACCGCCATCACATCCAGCATCAACTGCCCCGCCAGCATCGCCGTGATCTCCGACACATCACGATCCGGCAACACCTCGACAATATCCGCGCCCACAAGGTTTACCCCACGCAGCGACCGCACCGCCGCCAACGCCTCCGCGCTCGTGAACCCGCCCGCCACCGGCGTCCCCGTTCCGGGCGCAAACGCCGGATCGACCGCGTCCACATCAAATGTCAGATACGTCTCGCGCCCCTTTGTCCGCGCGACGAAGGCCGCCAGAGTCGCCGCACCGTTCCGCCGCCACTCGTCCATCGTCACGATCGTCACGCCGTGCTGCTTTGCGAAGTCCAGATCCGCCGCCGTGTTGAGCGTCCCCCGGATCCCGATCGAGATCATCGCCTTCGGATCCACGATCCCCTCTTCAATCGCCCGAATGAACGGCGACGCGTGCCCCCACTTCTCGCCCCACACGCTGTCCACCGTGTCCATGTGCGCATCGAAATGCACCACGGCGAGTCCACGCTTCCCACGCTTCTCCCACACCGCCCGCATGTTCGCGTACGCGATCGAGTGATCCCCGCCGACCGCGAGCAGCCGCGTCTGCGCATCACCAAGCCCGCGTGCAAACGCAACGACACTCTCCATCGTGTCCTTGCACGAATACGGCAGCACCGGCGCATCGCCCGCATCCGCCACGCTCCACCGCTCCGCCACATTCACACCGAGCTCAATCGAGTACGGCTTGATGTACTGGCTCGCATCCCGCACCGCCCGCGGCCCAAACCGCGCCCCGGGCCGGAACGTCACCCCACCATCAAACGGCACGCCGTAGATCGCCCAATCCACCGGGCTGTTCGCCGGCGTGACATCGCTGAGCCGCGGCGCCCTCAAAAACGTACAAATCCCCGCAAACCGAGGCTGCACCCGACCCGACGGCAAAACAGTCTGCTTTCCCATGCTCGCTCTCCATCGACGCTCCGGGCATCACGGCTTGACCGTTCGGGTGCCACTGCCGGCCCAGCTCGGCGGACCGCCCGTGCAAACGCGTGCGACTGCGGAGCCCGCACCATTTCCACCACCAAGCGCTCGCTCACCCCTCATGCACCAACGACGTCGTGAGCGCCGGAAGCTGCACCCGTCTCCCATCCTCGGTTACCAGATCGATATGGCTCGTCGGCTGCACACCCTGCACCGTCCCCTCGTACCGATGCCCCGCGTGCTCGAACGTCCGCCTCGACCCGACGAGGATGTCCCGCCGCGACCACTCCGCTGCCAGCGAATCCGGATCCATCCCTAGCGCCCGATCGAACTGCCGCACCAACTCGATGAGCACATCAAGCCGCGTCGCCGCTGACCCCAGCATCGACGTCGAAGCCGCCCGCCCGCCCAGCACCGCGGGAAAATCCTCAGCGTCGTGCCGCACATTGATCCCGATCCCCACCAGCGCCGTCTCCACCTTGGTCTCCACCAACACACCCGCCAACTTCCGCTGCCCCCCATCACGCTCCACCACATCGTTCGGCCAGCGCAATCCCAGTCTCACTCCCTGTCCCGTTCCCACCGCCACCTCACACGCGCGGCACGCCGCCAGCCCCGCCGCGATCGACAGCCGCGCCGGCGGCACATCTCGCTTCACGAGCGCAAACGTCGCCGCCACACCCAGCCCCCGCGCCGCCTTCTGTTTCTGCCCCTCATCCGGTGCCTCGCCTTGCACCCACTGCCGTCCCAACCTCCCGCGCCCGCCCGTCTGCCGATCCGCCACCACCAGCGAGCTCACCCCATCCGCGCTCGCCCGCAGCGCCGCGTCCTGCGTCGATTCCGTCTCCGCCAGCACCATCACCCGCCGCACCAGCGCGAGCCGCTCCTCGCGGATCACCCGCTCGATCGCGTCTTGCCACATTTCAATCGGAGTCTCATTCGGCCCGCCGCGCATCGCCCACCTCATCGCTTCGCGTCCTCAAAGTCCAGACCCAAATCCACGATCGGCGCACTGTGCGTCAGAGCCCCGACACTGATCCGATCCACCCCGCTCCGCGCGATCGCACCAATCGTCTTCAAATTCACGCCACCTGAGGCCTCCAACTCAACCTCCGGCGCATGCCGATCCCGCATCGCCACCGCCCTCTTCAACACCGGCGGCGGCATGTTGTCCAGCAGCACAATGTCCACCGCCGCCTTCATTCCGCTCCGCGCCGCCAACACCTGCTCCAACTGCTCCAGTGAATCCACTTCCACCTCAAAGAACTGAATCGCCGTCTTCAGTCGATCCGCCCGCCCCCGCGCCGCCTCCACCCATTTCGTCAACTCCCCCAACGGCACCGCCGCGATGTGGTTGTCCTTGATCAGCACCGCATCAAACAACCCAATGCGATGACACCGCCCCCCGCCGCACCGCACCGCGTACTTCTCTAGCACTCGCAGCCCCGGCGTGGTCTTCCGCGTGTCGAACAGCTCCGCCTTCACCTTCCCCCCACCTCGGCCCTTCGCCGTCATCGCCGACCGATACGCCGCCGTCACCGTCGCCACACCCGACAGGCGGCTCAATAAGTTCAACAGCGTCCGCTCCAGCCCCAACACCTCCCGCGTCGGCCCGCGGAGCGTCAGCAGCGTCTGCCCCGGCCGGAACGCCGCCCCATCGCGCACACCCTTCCCCACCACCACCTTCACCCGCCGCCCAAACACCCGCACCAACTCCGGTACCGCCGCCAACCCCGCAACAACACCGCTCTGCCGCGCCCGCACATGCGCGACGCACGTCTCCCTCGCCCCGATCGTCACCTGACTCGTCACATCCCCCGGCTTCCCACCAACACCCAAATCCTCATCCCGCGCCGCCACCGCCACCGCCCGAGCCGCCGACGGCCCGCCCAGCGCCACAAACATCCGCGCCAACGACATCGTGTTCACATCCTTCATCACAACCCCAGCGTACGCCAACACCGCCACCCCTCACGTCCACTGCCACACTAAACTCCCCTCGAAGGAGTTCCCATGGGTCTGCTCACAGGCAAAACCGGTCTCATCGTCGGCATCGCGAACGAACGTTCCTACGCCTGGCACATCGCCAAGGCTCTCTCCGACCACGGCGCCACCTGCGCCTACACCCACCTCCCGGGTGAGAAGAACGAACGCCGCACCAAGCGCTCCCTCGAAGAGCTCAACCAGTCCAACGCCTGGCTCCACCCCATGGACGCCGCCAAGGACGAAGACATCGACGCCGCCTTCAACGCCTACGCCGAGAAGTTCGACAAGATGCACTTCCTGATCCACTCCATCGCCTTCGCCGATCGCGAGTGGCTCCAGTTCGGCAAGTTCGTCCAGACGCCCCGCGCGGCGTACCTCAACGCCATCGACATCAGCGCCTACACCCTTCTGGGCATGGCCCGCCGCGCCCAGCCCCTCATGCAACGCTCCGGCGGCGGCAGCATCCTCTGCATGTCCTACTACGGCGCCGAAAAGGTCGTCCCCGGCTACAACGTCATGGGCGTCGCCAAGTCCGCCCTCGAGTCCACCGCCCGCTACCTCGCCGCCGAACTTGGTGGTGACAAGATCCGCGTCAACAGCATCAGCGGCGGTTACCTCCGCACGCTGGCTAGTAGCGCCGTCGGCGGCACCGACTCCATGTCCGACCGCGTCGCCGAACGCGCCCCCCTCCGCCGCAACGTCGAAGGCGCCGACGTCGGCAACACCGCCGTGTACCTGGTCTCCGACCTCGCCGCCGGCGTCACGGGCGAGACCCTCTACGTCGACTGCGGCGTCAACATCATCGGGGCCTGATCAGAACCGTCCTGTTACCACTGCCCGACCTGCTCCCAGATTGGGCAGTGCGATCACACGCGCTCGCAGCAAAGCCCCCGGTCGCCCGTCGCAGCCCGCTTCTCCAAGGTCCGAATACCCCCACGGGACGCGGCTTGCCAGTCCCCCACCTCCTCACACAACCACCGCGGCAGCCCGCGACCACCCCAGGTTCTCCTCCCCAATCCCTGCCAGAACCGATACTTGAAGCATGTCCTCGGTGGGCTCCAACATCGCCCAGTCGATCGCCGGCATCAGCCAGGCCGAACGTCTGCAGCCCCGTGCCGTGAAGGCACCCAAGGACGCGAAGGAAGTCCGCCGCGACGCGGCCGAGCGGATCGACACCGTCGAGACCACCCAAGCCGCCGACGCCGTCAAGAACATCGCCGAGAACACGCAGGAAGAAGCACGCGAGGACCACGAAGAGAATCCGACCGCGCAGGCCGACGCCGAGAAACCCCCGCGCCCCAGCCTCGACGTCAGCGGCTGATCACGCCTTCGCAGCCTCCCGCGCCCCCGGCTTCACCACCACGACCTCCGGCGCCGCAGCGACCGCGATCTTTGGCGTCACTCGCCAGAACGTTGGCAGCGCATCGTTCCACGTCTCCAGAATCGCGCGCGCCCGCGCACTGCCCGTCTCGCGCTCATGCCGCTCGATCAAGCCGCGCAGCCGATCCGCCTCCGGCCCCGCAGCCACCCTCTTCATCTCGATCATCTCGCGGTTCGCCAGCTCCGGCAGATGCCCGTGCAGGTCGAGCACAAACGCCTCACCGCCGGACATGCCCGCACCAAAGTTGCGGCCGAATACGCCCAGCAGCACGACCGTGCCGCCGGTCATGTACTCGCATCCGTGATCGCCGCAGCCTTCGGCGATCGCCAATGCACCGGAATTCCGCACGCAGAACCGCTCTCCCGCTCGTCCCGCGATGAACAGCTCGCCGCCGGTCGCGCCGTACAAAACCGTGTTCCCCACGATCGTCGTCAGGTGCGACTCCACCGGACATTCCTTCGGCTGGGCGATCACAATCGTCCCCGCGTGCATGCTCTTGCCCACGTAGTCCTGGGCATCACCCCGCAGCGTCAGCCGCATTCCGGCCGTGCAGAACGCGCCGAAGCTCTGCCCGGCCGTGCCGCGGAACGTCGCGTCGATCGTGCCCGCTTCAAAGCCCGCCTCACCGCGCAGCCGCGCGATCTCGCCCGCCAACCTGGCCCCCACCGTCCGGTCCCAGTTCCCGATCGCGTACGTTCGCACAAACCGCCCGCCCGCCGAGATGATCGGCCACGCCTCCGACAGCAGCCGCTCGTCCAGCGGCATCTCCGTCTCCGGCCGCACGTTTGCCGGCGTCGTCTGCCGCAGCGCCACCGTCGCGTCGCCGCGCTCACCGACCTGATACCGCACCGGCGCCGCCAAGAGCCCGCTCAGTTCCAACCCCGCGCACCGTGGCAGCGTCACCTCGCGACGCTCCTCCAAGAGGTCGGTCCGCCCGACAATCTCATCCAGCGAGCGGCAACCCATCTCCGCCAGAATCATCCGCACCTGCTCCGCGATGTACAGCATGTACGAGATCAGGTGCTCCGGCTTGCCGGGGAACTTCGCGCGCAGATCCTCCCGCTGCGTCGCGATCCCGACGGGGCAGGTGTTGGAGTGACACTGGCGCGCCATCACGCAGCCGACCGCGAGCAGCGCGGATGTGCCGAAGCCGTACTCCTCCGCGCCAAGCAACGCCGCCATCACCACATCCCGCCCGGTTCGCAAGCCACCGTCCACCCGCAGCCGCACGCGACCACGCAGACCGTTCTTGACCAGCACCTGCTGCGTTTCCGCGAGCCCCAGTTCCCACGGCATGCCCGAGTGCTTGATCGACGACAAGGGCGACGCCCCCGTCCCGCCCTCGTGCCCCGAGATCTGGATCGTGTCCGCGTACGCCTTCGCCACGCCCGCCGCGATCGTGCCCACGCCGATCGTCGAGACCAGCTTCACACAGATCCGCGCCAAGCGGTTCACCCGCTTGAGGTCGTAGATGAGCTGCGCCAAATCCTCGATCGAATAAATGTCATGGTGCGGCGGCGGCGAGATCAGCGTCGTCCCCGGTGCCGCACGCCGAAGCTCTCCGATCTCTTCACTCACCTTGAAACCCGGGATCTGCCCGCCTTCGCCAGGCTTGGCGCCCTGCGCCATCTTGATCTCAAGTTCCGAGGCCGCCACGAGGTACAGCGGCGTCACGCCGAACCGTGCCGTTGACACCTGCTTGATGGTGCTGTTGCCCCAGTCCTCTTCCTCCGGCATCCACGAGCTCTTGTACCGCGTCTTGAGCTGCGGCAATTCCCGCACCGTGTACCGGTTGAACCGCGCCGGATCCTCACCGCCCTCGCCCGAATTGCTCCGCCCGCCCAGCCGATTCATGGCGACCGACACCAGCTCGTGGGCCTCACGCGACAGCGAGCCGTGGCTCATCGCCTGCGTGGTGAACCGTTGCACGATCGCCGCCGCTGGCTCCACCTCGTCCAACGGCACCGGCGTGTCCGACTTCTTGTATCGCAAGAGATCCCGAATCCGCGCCGCCGGCTCAGCATCGGCCCGCCGCGCATACTCGTCGAACGCCTCGCGCGATTGCGACTTCACGGCCTTGTGCAGCGCGGTAAACACCTCGGGCGCGTTGGTGTGATGCTCCGCGCCCTTGCGGAAGCGGTAGATGCCGCGATCCGGCAGGCCTGCGTCCGCCGACGGTTCGGAGCCAAACCCCTCATCGTGAAACGCGATCTGATCCGCCGCGATGTGCCCCAGTTCCATCCCGCCCAGCCGCCCCGGCGTGCTCTCGAAATACTGATCGATCACCCGCTTGGCAACGCCGATCACCTCAAAGAGCTGCGCCCCGCGGTAGCTGTGCAGCACCGCGATGCCCATCTTCGCCATGATCTTAAGGATCCCCGACTCCGCGGCCTTGCGGTAGTTCTTCACCGCCGCCGCCACGTCGCGCCCCTCTGACTTGGCGAGTGCCTCCACTGTGGCGAGCGCCAAGCGAGGGTGAATGAGCGTCGCACCGAAGCCCAGCAGGCACGCCAGGTGATGATCCTCGCGCACGTCTCCGGCATCCGCGATGATCGAACAGAGCAACCGCTTACCCGTGCGGATCAGGTGCTGCTGCACCGCCGACACCGCGAGCAGCATCGGGATCGCCACCTTCTCGGCGCAGACCGCGCGGTCTGACACGACGATCAGCGACGCTCCGCGGTCCACCGCCGCCTCCGCCTCGGCGCACACCCGCTGCAGCGCCGGCTCCATCGCTTCCGGGCCTGTCTCCCGGTCGAACACCGCGTCGATCACTACCGACGGGAACCCATCCTCCTCACGCCCGCACAGCCACGCCAGCTCCGCGCCCGAGATCAATGGCGACGGAAACCGGATCAGCCGCGCCGCCTCCGGCGCATCCTCCAGCAAGTTCCCACGCCGCCCCACCGCCGACTGGATCGACATGATCGTCTCTTCGCGGATCGAGTCGATCGGCGGGTTCGTCACCTGCGCGAACCGCTGCTTGAACGACCGATACAGCGACTGCGGCTTCGCGGACAACACCGCGATCGGCGTGTCATCACCCATCGACCCGATCGGCGGCTTCCCGTCGGCGCTCATCGGGCCGAGGATGCGATCCAAATCCTCCTTGCCGTAGCCGAACGCTCGCTGCAGTCGCACCAACTCTTCGGGCGTAACCACCGCGTCGTTCCGCGTCGCCAACTCGGCCGGAATCTGCGCCGCCTCCGCCCGCACCCGGTTCTCTTGAAGCCACCTCCCGAACGGCAGCGACTTCGACACCCCCTCCTTGATCTCGCGGCTGTGCAGCACGCGGCCCCCCACGCCGTCCTTCGCCATCTCCACCGCGAAAATCCCGCCCGGCGCCAGCTTCCCCTTCTCCACCACCTTCGCCGGATCCAGCGGCAGGATCCCCGCCTCCGATCCCGCCACGACCAGCCCATCACTCGTCACCCAATATCGCATCGGCCGCAGGCCATTGCGATCGAGCGCCGCCGCCGCAACGCGGCCATCGCAGAACACCAGCGCCGCCGGACCGTCCCACGGCTCCATCAGCGTCGAGTTGTACTCGTGCATCGCCCGCACATCCGGGCTCAGGTCCACCACGCTCTGGTGCGCTTCAGGAACCATCATCATGAGCACCCGCAGCGGATCGCGCCCCGACATCGTGAGCAACTCAAACACCCGGTCAAACGTCGCCGAGTCGCTGTCGTTCGCGTTCACCACCGGCAGCAGGTCCGCCAAGGCCTCGCCGAACAGCTCGCTCTTGAGCGACCCTTGCCGCGCCCGCAGCCAGTTGATGTTGCCCCGCAGCGTGTTGAACTCGCCGTTGTGTGCGATCATCCGGAACGGCTGCGCCAGGAACCACGTCGGGAACGTGTTCGTGCTGAACCGCTGATGGAACACACACACCGCGGTTTCGAAGTCCTCATCCGCGAGATCGCGGAAATACGCCGCCAGCTGCGGCGTCGCCACCAAGCCCTTGTACACCACTGTCCGCGAGCTGAACGAGCAAAGGTAGAACGGATCACACCCAGCCTGCGCCACGCGCTTCTGAATGCGGCGGCGACAGACGTACAGCATCCGCTCGAAGTCATCATCGCTCACGCCCGGGGGCCGCTTCATCAAGAGCTGCCGCGCCGCCGGCTCCGTCGCCCGAGCCTGATCGCCGAGCGCCGCACGATCGACCGGCACATCGCGCCACATGAGCTGAATGATACCGGCCCGGCGCACTTCCTCTTCGACGATCGCCAGCCCGCGCTCCCGCGCCGGCGCGTGCGATCGCGGGAAGAAGATCATCCCCACCGCCACGTCCGCCTCGTCGATCGAGAAACCCGCCGCCCGTAGTTCACGACACAAGAGCTTCCGCGGCACCTGCGTCAACACACCCGCGCCGTCCGCCGTGCTCCCGTCCGCGCTCACGGCCCCGCGGTGCGCCAGGTTCGCCGCCCCCCGCAAGCCGAGCTTCAGAATCTCGTGCGTCGCGACGCCATCGACGCGGGAGACAAACCCGACGCCGCAGCCGTCGTGCTCAAGGGAAGGGTCGTACAGGCCGCTCGCTGGAGGAAGTTCGAGGTTCATGCCAGACGACAAAATACCAAGATCGCGCCGCCAGCGGCACAAAATCAGCATTCTCACTGAATGTAAATGCGGTGTAACCGGATACACCGGCGGCGGTGTACTTCAGCACCGCCGATCCGCCCGGCGCTCAACCCCTGAAGAACTTCGCAATCGCGTGGAACGTCACCTGCCGCCCGATCACCGCGATCGACTCCGTCAGCGGGATGTGCTTCGGGCACACCTTCACGCAGTTCTGCGCGTTGCCGCAGTCGTTCACGCCGCCGGTGCCCATGAGCACGTCAAGGCGTTCTTCCTTGAGTTCCTTGCCGGTCTCGTGGGCATTGAACAAGCGTGCCTGGCTGATCGCGTGGGCCCCGATGAACGCCGAGTTCCACGCCGCCTCGTTGGCTTCTTTCGAGCCCTGGTCCGGGATCTCGTTGAACTGCGGGCACGCCTCGAGACAGCAGCCGCAGGACATGCAGGTGCTCAGCACGTAGTGCGTCGCCTGGCTCGCCGGCGTTTCCTTGGGCCCGGCTCCGAGGTTGTAGGTCCCGTCGATCGGCACCCACGCCTGCACGCGCTTGAGATTGTGGAACAGCCGCGAGCGGTCAACCCACAGATCCCGCACGACCGGGAACTTGCTCATCGGCTCGAGCGTCATCACGTCGCCCTCGTTGGGGGCGTAATCATCGATGAGGCACGAGCACGATTGCCGCACCTTGCCGTTGATCACCATCGTGCACGCGCCGCACACCTCTTCGAGGCAGCCCGAATCCCACACCACCGGCGTCGACGGCTTGCCGTCCGCCGTCACCGGGTTGGCCGCGATCTGCTGCAGACACGAGATCACGTTTGCGTTCTTGGGCACCGTGACCTTGAAGTCCTGCCAGTACGAGGCCTTCCCCGGCCCGTCGCAGCGCTTGATGCGGAACGTCACCACGCGATTGGCCTTCGCCATCGCACGCCGACGCGACGCCTCGGTCATGCCGGAGGCGGGAGCGGTACCAGTTGGAGCAAGTGTGGAGATCATGGATAGTGCTCTTTTCGTAATCGTCCGTCGAACTGCCCTAGGCCACCCTTAGCTCGCCGCCGCCGCCATCTCCGGCTTCTTCGTGTCCTTCTTGCCGTACGTCCGCGCCGTCGGCGCCACCAGGCTGGCATCGATCGGCACAAACTCCAGCGTCGTCTTGCCCGCCTCGTGCTTCGCCAGCGACGTCTTCATGAACTCTGCGTCGTTGCGGTCCGGGTAGTCCGACCGGTAATGCGCCCCGCGGCTCTCGCGCCGCTCCAGCGAACCAAGCGCGATCGCCTCCGCCACTGCCAACATGTCGCCCACCGCACGCGCGTAGCTGAACGATTGATTCGTCCAGCCCGCCGCGTCGGAGAGCTTCACCTTCGCGTAGCGATCCTTCAGCTCCGCGATCTTCGTCAGGCACTGCTTCACGCGGGTCTCGGTGCGCACCACGGTGCACGCCGCGGTCATCTCGTCGCCGAGCTCCTTACCGATCGCGTACGGATTCGTCGCCGGGTCACTGGCCCCTGCCGACGCGGAGTCCACCAGCGACTTCATCCGCGCCGTCTCGCGGCTCACGCTCTCGTCGAACGCGCCCGACGCCAGCCCCTCCGCCGGCGCCTTGCCGGGGGCCTCGTTCTTCACGTAATTGAACACCGACACGCCGCAGAACAGCCCGTCGAAGATGCACGACAACAGCGCGTTCGCACCCAGCCGGTTCGCGCCGTGGTACGCGAAGTTCACCTCGCCGAACGCGTACAGCCCCGGGATGTTGGTCATCGAGTTGTTCGGCGCGCCGAGCTGCATGCCCAGCCCGACCTTGGCGTCGAGAGGCGCCGGCGACCCGCTCTTGTGCTTGGGCAACGCCGTCCCCGGGTTGTAACTCCCCTTCGTGTACGTCGTCCACAAGCCGCCCATCGAGTAGTGCACCGCCGGGAAGATCTTCATGGGCGTGAAGCGCGGGTCGTCGCCCACGAACTTCTCGTAGATCTCGAGAATGCCGCCGAGCTTCCGCGTCAGGTAGTCCGGGTCGCGGTGCGTGAGATCCAGGTAGACCTGATTCTCGCCCCCGACGCCCAGACCCATGTTCACGCACACATCGAAGATCTCGCGCGTCGCGATATCTCGCGGCACGATGTTGCCGTACGCCGGATACTTCTCTTCCAAGAAATACCAACGCTCGCTCTCAGGAATCTGCTTGGGATCGCGCGGGTCCTTCGCCTTCTTGGGCACCCAGACCCGTCCGCCCTCGCCGCGAGCCGACTCGCTCATCAGCCGCAGCTTGTCGGCGCCCGGGATCGCCGTCGGGTGCACCTGGATCATTTCCGGGTTGCCGTACCACGCGCCCGCGCGGAAGCACCGCGCCGCCGCGGCGCCGGTGCACATCACGCTCATCGTGCTCTTGCCGTAGACCAAGCCGCAGCCGCCGGTGGCCATCACCACCGCGTCCGCCCGGAACGAGCGGATCTGCATCGTCCGCATGTCCTGAGCGACGATGCCGACCGCACGCCCTTCGTGGATGATCGGTCCCAGGAACTCCCAGAACTCGTACTTGTTGACCTTGCCCTCGGCCTCGTAGCGACGCACCTGCTCGTCGAGGGCGTAGATGAGCTGCTGACCCGTCGTCGCGCCGGCGAAGTGCGTCCGCTTGAAGAGCGAGCCGCCGAACAGTCGCAGGTCGCGGTTGCCCTCGCTCGTGCGATTGAACGGCACGCCCATGCGATCCAAAAGATCAATGATCTTGGGCGCCCAGTTCGCCATCTCCAGCACCGGGTGCTGATCGGCCAGGAAGTCGCCGCCGTAAATGGTCTCGTCGAAGTGCTCGTACTCGCTGAAGCCCTGCTGGCGTGCGACCTCGTTGCAGGCGTTGATTCCGCCTTGGGCGCAGACGCTGTGGGAGCGCTTGACGGGGACGAGGGAGAACAGGTCCACCGGCAGCCCCGCCTCGGCGATCCGCACCGACGCGCTCAAGCCAGCCAACCCGCCTCCGACGACAATGACTCGATGCTGAGACATCGTTTACTCCTTCGATGTCCGATTGCTGTTGAGATTCATCCCGCCAACCACCAGTTCGTCGTCGTGCCGCACGGCACGTGCCAGCCGCTCATTTCCGGACGGTTCCACCAGCGACGAATGCCCCTTCTGCAGCCCTTCTTCCAATTCCCGCGTCAACCCCGGGTTCACCACGGCAAACACCAGGATCGAAACCCAGCCCATCACCATCAGCGCCGCCCCCAGGCCTGCGCACACATACCCCCACCGCCGCTGCGCCGCCGCCGAGATCGTGATCCCCCACGTGATCGCCGCCGTCCACAGCCCGTTCGCAAAGTGGTAAACCAGCATCGTCACGCCGAGGAAGTACAGCAGCGTCACGAGCACGCCACCAAAGGTGTATCCGTTCTCCGACCCCTGGATCGCCGCCGCAAGCGTCGACCCCGCAAACTCCGCGCTCCACTTCGTCCCGCCAGGGACCAGAAACGTCCAGCCCCAACGCAGCGTCGCCACGTGATAGAAGATAAACAGAATGCCGATGTACCCGCTGATCCGCTGGAGCGAGTAACGCCAGTTGCTCTGGTACGAGTACCGGTTCGTGTTCGACTTCCCGCTCATCGCGAAGTACACGCCGAAGACCGAGTGAAACGCGATCGACGCCCACAGAGTGATCTCGATCAGCAGCAGATGCGGGATCTGCGTGTTGATCCACATCACCTCTTTCCAGAAGTACGCCAGCCCCTTATCCGCGGTCGCATTCACCCCAGGCAACTGCTCACGCAGCGCAAAGGCTCCCCACGCCGCGGATGAGTTCGTCACCAGGTGCGCAATCAAAAACACACCGATCGGCACAATCCCCGTCAGAGAGTGCAGGCGACGGATAAGAAAATAGTTCTTGTCCAGAAATGACTGGTCCGGGGCGGCGGCAACGCTGTGGCTCACGCGCAGAATCCTTCTCCGGCCGCGCCCAGCCTCCGCGAGAACCGCGAAACCCGGCGGCCTTCATCGCATGGTAGCTGCATCAACCCCACCGGGTGCCCAGACCCAACGCCGGGTGCCACTTCGCAACCGGTGCTGCAAGTGTCAGCGCATCCACGCGCCTTATCACAAACCGACCCCGCACGAAGGCTCTCACCCCTCGCCCTCGCTCCGGTCAAGCTACGGCCGTCCCCCAACCTCCGGCGTACCGAACGTCATGCCGCCCGGCCCCGCAAGCCCGCTCCCCCCACCGACCCCACCAACCCCACCACCCTGCGGCTTGATCTTCCCCTCCTTGATCGCCTGCGCCACGTACTTCGAAACCTCCACATACTCCATCCGCAGTTCCTGCAGCGCCCGCGACAGCAGCTTCGACTCCGCCTCGGTCAAATTGCCCTTGGTCTTCTCTTCCAGCACCGCCAGCATCTCGATGTGCAGCCGCGCGTACTCCGGCGCCACCACCGCCCGCCCCGAGGCCGGATCCGGCACCGCGCCCAGGTACATCAGCGCCTGACTCACAAACATCGAGATGATGTCGTTGATCCCGATCGGCCCGTCCTGGCCGGGCTCGCCCCCAGCACCGCCGCCCTGCTTCGCCTCCCGCTCCGCCTTCTTGGCAGCCTCCTGCGCGGCAAGCTTCTCCTTCTCCGCCTGCGCCTGGCTCTTCCAATCCGTATCGATGATAATCTTGGGGGCGTCGCCCCCCTGCGGAGTCGTCATGAACACCTCGCGTGCCTCGGAAGGCGGACCACGTTTGAAATCCAACCGACCCAAGTCTACGTCACCCGCCAACCAACCCTCCGCGCAATCGCAGCGGCATCGCGTCATCCAATCGCATCATCTCCTCACCCTCCTCGCGCTCGCCCTCCTTGCCCCGCTCTCTATCCCCGCCTGCACATCGTCCAACACCCTCTCCGCCACCACCAAGGTCGCCGCCAACGACTTCAAGTCCCCCACCGCCGCCGCCGGTTCCGTCGGCGGCACCTCAAGCAACAAGTCCGAGCCCAATCAGGCCACCGTCGCTGCCGACACCATCCGGCCCCTCCGCTCCGGCCCGGTCTCCGCCAGCGACGGAATCTTCGACGCCGCCGCAGAAGTCGGCGCCCCCGAACTCGACAACTCCACCCCCAAGGAAGTCGGCGCGCCCATCTTCGTCGATGCCAAAATCGGCGACGTCAACAACCGCGCGATCTACGCCTCCACCTTCCTCGAGGAAATGTCCGACCGCCTCACCACCGAGTACGCCAAGCTCGTCAAGGCCGACGCCCGCCGCGGCAAAGCCGCCTGGCGCCGCCTCGCCACCGAGGAAATCCAGCGAAAACTCAACGGCATCATCGAAGACGAAGTCCTCCGCGCCGAAGCACTCAACTCCCTCAAGCCCGAACAAAAGGCCGGCTTCTTCAATTGGCTCAACACCGTCCGCAGCGAAGTCGTCGCGGAAAACCGCGGCATCGAAGCCGCCGCCAACGAGACCCTCTCCGCCCGCGACGGCGGCACGCTCGATCAGTACATGAAGAACCGTGAGCAGCAGGAACTCATCAACTTCATCCTCCAGACCCGCATCAAAGCCCGCGTCAACACCAGCTGGCGCGACATCCAGCTCCAGTACGAACGCCAGTACCGCGAGTTCAACCCGCCGCCCCTAGCCTACTTCCGCGTCCTCAGCGTCAACACCAAGGACGCCGCGGAAGTTCAGCGCATCACCGACGCCCTCGCCAGCGGCACCGACTTCAACAAACTCGCCGACGAAAAGCTCCCGCCCCGCAAGGCCAAAGCCGACGACGACGTCGCACCCGACGAAGAAGAACAAGACGCCGAGAAGTTCCTCATCGCCTCCTTCGAGGACGAATACGAGAAGCATGACTTCTTCGGGCCCAAAGAGCTCAACGAAGCCGTCCACAAACTCCAGCCCGGCCAGCACACCGGCCCCATCGAAGTCCGCAACACCGCCTACTGGATCAAGCTCGAGAAGATCCAACGCATGTCCATGGACCTCTACAACGCCCAGATCGGCCTCGACTACTCCCTCACCGGCGGCCGCTTCAATTACGAACAACGCCGCTTCGTCGAGAAGCTCAAACGCCGTGCCTCCTTCACCGACTTCGACACCATGACCCGACGCCTGCTCGAGATCCTCGAAGAACGCGTCTCCACCAACGTCGCCGCCGGCAATATTCCCGCCGAAAAGCCCGCCGAAAAGCCCGCCGAAAAGTCAGCACCCACCGACGCCCAGCGCTAACCCCGCTCCCTCACCACCCACCCCGACATGCTCCCAAGGCGTCTCCGAGTCCTCCTCGGGCTCACCGCGCCCGACACCGCCTTCGTCGGCCGCCGAGGCGAAGCCGCCGCCGCCCGCTACCTCCGCCGCCGCGGCTATCGCATCCTCGACCGCAACGTCGTCCTACCCAGCGGCGAGCTCGACCTCGTCTGCGAATCCGACGACGAACGCCAACTCATCCTCGTCGAAGTGAAATCCCGCAGCGCCGACACCTCGCACCCAAACGCCCCGCCCCCAGAGGCCGCCGTCGACGAAGACAAAAAAGACAAGCTCGCCACACTCGCCCTCGAACTGCTCCGCAAGCACCCCCACCTGCGTCAGCCACCCCGCCCCGTCCGCATCGACGTCATCGGCATCGACGTCTTCCACCCCGGCGCCTGGAGCGAACGCACCCGCCTCCGCCACTACGAATCCGCCGTCCAACTCTGAACCCGGGGGCGGGGCCCTCCAAGGCCCCGCGCCTCATCCCAGTGCCACTGCTCGGCTGCTCGAAGCCACGCAGCGTGCGAATCCGGTCACCCCAAAAGCAAAAGACCCGGAGCATCGCCCCGGGCCACACTTCCCACATTCCGCTTGAACTCACGTCCCCGTCGCAGGCCGGATCGTGCCCACCACCGTCGGCTCCTGAGCCGCGATCTGCTCCGCGATCTCGCGCCGGTGGATCTCCACCTCGCGCGGGAAATCAAACGCGACGCGCACACGCTCGCCCTTGATCGACGCAATCCGCACCACCCCGATCGGGTTGCGCGGATCACCAATCACGATCTCTTCACCTTCACGACGCGTGATGACGAGCATGAGACCACTCCCTGGCCTGCGCGCAACAAAGTACGCACCACCGGAACAAACCCGCCGCGTTCCACCATGGCGGGAACCACCAACAAAGTTATACCACGACCCGCCACCCTCCAAAAGCCCCAACCCGTAACTTTTCGCCCCACAGCCGCGTCCGCCCCTCCGCTTAACCCCAATCCTGACAGACACCTACAGACCGATCACCCCCAGTGAAACGCCCGGGCCTAGCTCACCGCACGAACCCCCTTCACCTCCGGCACATGAGCCTTCAGGTTCCGCTCCAGCCCCATCTGCAGCGTCATCGTGCTCGACGGGCACCCCACGCACGCCCCGTGCAGCCGCACCTCCACCACCCCATCCGCACCGATCGCCACCAATTCCACATCGCCGCCGTCGGACTGCACCGCCGGTCGGATCAGCGAAATCACCTTCTCCACACGATTCCGAAGAGCGGCAGGATCAGCGGTTCCGGTAGTACTCACGCTTCATCATACGACCCCTCGGCTGCATGTACCTATCCCGCCCCCTTCACCGCGTCCAACGCAAACCAGCCGTCCTTCCGCTGCACCCTCTGCACCGGGTTCCCCGGCTCGTGATCGAGCACCAGCGTCCAGCCGTGCGCCGCCGCCGCTTCCAAAAACCACCGCCGCGACACCATGCTCGTGTACGGCTCCACGTCGTACGCCAGGCTGTACGCCTGCCCCAGGTGATTCACCGTCGGCATCACGTCCGGCGTGAACACCACCGTCTCGCCGTTCTCCGCCGTGAACACCATCGCCTGCTGACCCCACGTGTGCCCGGGCACCAGCATCACGCCCACACCCGGCACGCCAGTCACACCCTTCAACCCCTGCAGCCACGTGATGCGCTGCATCGCCGGCACCGCCGGCGCTTCATCCCGCCCCGGCGTGTACCCGCTCACAAACGGCCGCGGCGAATCGATCAACTTCATCTGATCCGCCACCGGCAGCAAGTGATCCTTGAAATACGTCCGCGTCATCACGCTGTTGTTCGCGATCGCGTCCTGCCACTCCCGCGCCTGCGCATAGATCTCCGCGTTCGCAAAAGTCGGGACCGCGTTGTATTCACCCACACCCTTTTCCCCCGCCCGCGGCAGCCGCGTCAACCCGCCCGCGTGATCAAAGTGCAGGTGCGTCACCACCACCGCCCCCACATCCTCGCACCGACAATCGACCTCGTGCAACGCATCGATGATCGATCGCTCCTCGAGCGCGAAAATGTCGCGGCTCTTCGCATCGAGCTTGTTCCCAGACCCCGCCTCCAGCAAGACCAACTTCGGCCCCGGCGGATCACCCGGATCCTCGTGACACCGCTCGAGCAGCAAACAGTTGTGCTGCACCTCGATCCGCCCACGCTCGTCCGTCGGCACCGTCTTCCCCCACACCACCCGCGGCACCAACCCAAACATCGAGCCGCCATCCAGCCGGAACTTCCCCGCACGCAGCAGTTTCCACCGATATCGCACCATGCCCGAGGGTAGAGGCAAAGGGCCAAATGGCCAAAGCGCCAAATTGCCAAATTCAATGACCTGTCTCCTGTCTTGATTTGGCCCTTTGGCTCTTTGGCCCTTTGGCCATTTCGAATCCCGTACACTCGCGCCCCGTGTCCAGCCCTCCCACCAACCTCCCCCGCGCCGCCTCCTGGGCCCTCTACCTCGGCGTCTCTTGGACGTGGTGCATCGGGATGTTCCTCCCCATCCTTCTCGTCCGCGACTACGGCATCGCGGCCTTCTTCGTCTTCGCGATCCCCAACGTCCTCGGCGCCGCCGCCATGGGCTTCGTCCTCCGCTCCTCCGACTCCGCGAGACGCATCCTCACCCGCGACGCCCTCGCCGTCCGCCTCTTCTCCGCCATCACCGTCCTCTTCCACCTCTATCTCATCTGGTGGCTCTCGCAAGCCGGCTTCGTCGGCGGCACGCTCTGGCCCTGGGTCGTCACTGCCATCGTCGCCTTTGCTCTGTTCTCAGGCGTGCGCTCCCGCACACCCGCCGACGCGGGCACCGTCTATCTGCTCAGCCTTGCCATCGCGGCGTTCGCGTTCTACACCGGCCTCGAGCTCAAGCTCCCAGACGCACCAACCCGCACCTTCCTCGGCCTCCCGGCTCTCATCTACCTCGCCCCCGTGTGCGTCTTCGGCTTCCTGCTTTGCCCGTACCTCGACGCCACCTTCCTCCGCGCCCGCCTTTCCACGACGCCACGCGAATCCAAACTCGCCTTCGCCCTTGGCTTCGGCGTCGTCTTCTTCTCCATGATCCTCTTCACGCTCGCGTACGCGGGCCACTTCCTCGGCACCGCCGCCGCGGGCCCACGAGTCGCCGCGGCGATCGTCTTCCACATCCTCATCCAATCCGGCTACACCATCGGCTTGCACATCCGCGAAGCCGTGTTGCTCGGCAGCAACGACTCACCAGCATCATCCCGCAGCGCCACCACCATCACCCTCGCCACCATCGCCGCACTCGCCCTCACCGCCGGCCTGCAGTTCCCAAGAATCTCCGACGGCCCCGGAATCTCCCCCACCTTCGAGTTCGGCTACCGCCTCTTCATGTCCGCCTACGGCCTCCTCCTCCCCGCCTACGTCTGGCTCGTCCTCATCCCCCGCCGCCACGCCACCGCCGCACCAACCCGCGGCGCGTACATCGTCTGGCTCGCGGCCTGCGCCCTCGCCACCCCCGCGTTCTACATGGGCTTCATGCACCAGCAGGAATGGTGGCTGCCGATCGGCCTCGCCGTTGTGCTCGTCGCCGCCGCGATCCGCATTCGCTCCTAAGTGCGGCGCAGCCGCCGACGCGCCTCCCCGCCCCGCGAAGCGGGGAGGGGTGGTCAAGCGCAGCGAGCCCGGGGAGGGGTCCGACGACACACCTCACCGCTTGCACGCCCAAAGCGCGTTCTGTGTGCATCACCTCAAGCGCTCAAGCACCCGCCGCGCCATCGCTACAAGCTCCGCACTCGTCGCCACATCCTCAATCACCCCCAACACCGCCGCGCGAACCGCACGCCGCGTCTCCGCATCCACCGCCGCATTCCCCACCACAATCAACGCGTTGCGTTTCAACATCTCCAGCTTCGCCCGCGTCATCGCCGTCCCCGCCAACTCGCGTCGCCGATCCTCCTCCGTCCACCGCAGCACCGCGATCGCGTCCAGCATCTCCCGCGCGGGCGCATACGCCTCGTGCGCCGCCCCCACCTCAATCCCCGCCGGGCGCACCGAGTTGTGCGGGCACACCTCCTGACACACATCACACCCGAAGATCCACTCACCCATCTGCGACTGCAACGACTCTTCAATCTCTCCACGCCGCTCGATCGTCAGGTACGAGATACACCGCCGCGCATCCACGCTGTACGCCGTGATCGCCTGCGTCGGACACGCATCAATACACCGCGTGCACGTCCCGCAGTGATCCGGCTCCACCTTCGCCGCCGCATCCGAAATCTTCAGCGTCGTCATCACGCCACCCAGCAGCATGTACGACCCCAGCCGCGGCTGAATCAGCAGCGTGTGCTTCCCAATCCAGCCGAGCCCGGCCCGCAGCGCCAACTCACGCTCCATCACCGGCGCCGTATCCACAAACGCGCGAAACGCGGCACCCGGATACTCCGCCGCGAACGCATCGCACAAGTCGTGCAGCCGCTTCTTGATGACCTTGTGATAGTCCCGCCCCTGCGCATACCGCGCGATCCGCCCCGGAACAACCGCCCGCGTTCCCCCCTTCCCGGAGGGAAGGGGCAGGGGGAAGGGCGGGCTTTCTATTCCGGCGAGTGGAGCTCCACCGGCACCTGCACCACCTTGTCCACCCACAACTTCCCGCGCCCGATACAAATCACCCACGACGATCACCGACTTCGCCCCCGGCAAAAGCAACTCCGGCCGCTTCCGCACCTCCGCGTTCCGCGCCAGATACTCCATCGATCCGTGCTTCCCCGCGGCGATCCACGCGTCGTACTCCGCCGCCCGCGCACTCTCCTCCACGCCGCACACCCCGCACAGCGCGAACCCCAACCGCTCGCACCGCCCCGCTATCACGCTGGCCGCGACGACACCCACGCGAGTTTCCTTTCATCGTTCCGCCACGCGATGCTCACCGCACCGCCATCGGCCCCCGCGCCACGCCCCGCGCCGCCACTCCGCCCCACGACGCCAACGCCTTCGCGGAGCGCATCAGCACCGAGCGCACATCCTCGCGCCCCTCGCCCAGCCATGCCGCGTCGTGCTCGTGCACCACCCAACCGCGATACCCCGACTTCGCCAGAGCCTCGACGAACTTCCGCGTCGGCAGCGTGCCTTCACCCAGCGCCACCGGCTTGGCGTTCAGCATGTCGCGGAGCTTCACCGACAGCAGCCGATCGCCCAGCACGTTGATGGCGTTCGCCGGGTCCTCGCCATCGAGCGCCGCGATCGCCGGGTTGTATGCCACACCCAAGAGCGGGCTGTTCACGCGATCGAGCAGTTCGCTCAGCGCCACCGCGGTCGTAAACGATCCCGAGTTCTCAATCGCGAGCTGCACGCCTGTGTTCCGCGCCGTCGCCACCGCCAACTCCAGTCGCTCCACGATCCGGTTCGTTCCGGTCCAGCGCGTGTCCATCCCCGGAATCGTGCCCGGGAACACCCGCACCAGCGGTGCTTCGACGCGGGCCGCCAAATCCACCGCCCACGCGGTCAACTTCACACCCGCCGGGGTGCCACCCAGAATGTGCCCAATGACCGGCGGCGTCACCGGCGCCTCATAGCTCGCGCTCGACGCCACACACGCCACACCCACACCCGTCGGCGCGAGAATCGTGCGGATCTTCTCCGGTGCCGTCAACGCCGGGTCGCATGCGAACTGCGACGAGCCGCTGCCAAACGTGCGCAGCTCCACGCCGTCATAGCCGACCTCTTCCGCAAACGCGGCCACCTGCTCAAGAGTCCACTCCGGGGTCGCAACGGTGCTGAACGCGAGCTTCATCGTGTAGTCCAGGAAAACACAAGCACTGAGAACGAGCCAACGCATCGGGGATCGAGCATCCCACATCCGAAACCCGAGGTTATCGACCTCGACATCTCGGCCCCTGACACCCCCCGATCAACCTCCCCGGCACCGCCCGTCCACCCCTCCCCCAGCCGGTAAGCAGGCGGTAACTTGGCCCGAATCATCGATCGCCGACGGCCCAACCGCCGATGCGCATCGTACGGGAACGGAGCATAGCGACTCCGTGGAGGGATTGCGGGAGACCCCCAACGTGATCGACGCACTGCTTCGCCCCTTGCACCACGCCGCACGACACCCCAGCTCGATGGCCACCGAACAAGCCACGACCGCAATCCCGCCTCCCCGACGAGGCACATGCGGCTCTGACGCGGTAGCATCTTGCGTCAGAGATATGCGAGCCCGCCGCGCCCTCCATCTCTTCCACAGCCTCGTCTGGCTTCTCGCCGGCTTCGCGCTGCCCCTCGCACTCTGGGGCTGCAACTGCTCTCCGCGGCAGGAATACCTCCAAACCCGCTCCGTCGAGATCACGCCCTCCAGCACCGGCGACGGCACGCTCCTCGCCAATCGCGACAAGATCATGACCGGCGACAAGGGCCCCTCCGCCCCGCTCGCCGCTGTTGAGTCGCCCACGCCCGACAAGCAGTAACCCTCTCCGCTCGCACCCCGCGCGACGATGCGACCCATGCATCGCGGCCGCCGCACGCCCATCGCTCGGGCCCGCGTCTCCGCTCGACACCGGAGGCCCCCGCACCCTCCGCATAAACTCCCCCATGTCCTCACGGCGTGTCTACCTCGAAACCTTCGGCTGCCAGATGAACGAGCTCGATTCCGAGCTCGTCGCCGGCCAACTCCACGCCCTCGGCTACCGCTTCACCAACTCCGCCGACGACGCCCACATCGTCCTCTACAACACCTGCTCCGTCCGCGAGCACGCCGAACAGAAAGTCTGGTCCCGCCTCGGCGAGCTCGCCCAACGCAAAGCCTCCGAGCCCAACCTCGTCGTCGGCGTCCTCGGCTGCCTCGCCGAACGCGACGGCGTCGACCTCGTCAAACGCATGCCCGTCGTCGATGTCCTCGTCGGCCCCGGCGAACTCGACAAACTCCCCAACCTCCTCGACAACGCCCTCCGCACCCGCGAGTCCCTCTCTGCCGACCCCGCGCCCGAAGACCCCAACGCGAGAAAAGGCCTGACCTCCGCCCGCGAGATCGCCCTCCAAGGCGGCTCCTCCCGCCGCAGCACCACCCTCGCCGCCGCCGCCGACTCCCTCGAGCTCCTCGACCTCTCCCGCTCCGTCTCCCCGCTCGACCCCTCCGACAAACCCTCCAAATCCGCCTACGTCCGCATCACCCGCGGCTGCAACAAGTTCTGTACCTACTGCGTCGTCCCCTTCACCCGCGGCGCCGAGATCCACCGCCCCCCGCAACACATCATCGACGAGTGCAAAATGCTCGCCGACCGCGGCGTGATCGAGATCACCCTCCTCGGCCAGACCGTCAACCACTACCGCTTCGAGCACGCCGCCGCCGTCACCGTCGGCGGCATCACCCAGCCGCAAAAAGGCCGCTCCTTCACCGGTGGCCACCGCCGCGACCCCTTCGCCGGCGAACAGACCACCACGTTCGCCGATCTCCTCGCCCAAATCCACGAAGAAGTCCCTGAAATCCAGCGTCTCCGCTTCGTGACCTCCTACCCCCGCGACTTCGGCGACGACGTGCTCGAAGTCATCCGCGATCACCCCCGCATCTGCCGCTACCTGCACGTCCCGGCACAGTCCGGCTCCGATCGCATCCTCAAGCTCATGAACCGCGGCTACACGGTCAGCGAGTACCTCGAGTTCGTCGATCGCGTCCGCCACTTCCTGCATCAGCCCGAAATCGCCCGCCCTGTCGGCATCTCCAGCGACTTCATCATCGGCTTCCCCACCGAGACCGACGAGGACTTCGAAGCCACCGCCAGCCTCATCCGCCGCGCCCGCTTCAAGAACTCGTTCATCTTCAAGTACTCGCCCCGCCCCGGCACCGTCGCCTTCGACAAGCTCGAAGACGACGTCCCCGACGACGTGAAGCGCGACCGCAACACCAAGCTGCTCGCCCTGCAGAATGAAGTCTCCGATCAGGTCGCCCGCGAGTACGTCGGCCAGACCCTCCGCGTCTTCGTCGAGGGCCCGAGCAAGAAGCACCAAACCCAGAGCCGCGCCCGCCAGCAGCACGCCCACACCCACACCAACAGCGGCACCGTCTCCCTCACCGTCAGCGCCCGCGCGAACCAAGCCGACGAGGCCGCGTGCCAGTCCGGGTGTTCCACGGCCGCGTTCGATCCCGTCCCAAAGACGGAGCAGACCGAGTCCACCACGATCCAGTACTGCGCCCGCAGCGACACCGACATGATCGTCTTCTTCGACGCTCCCGCGCCGCAGGCCGGCACGCCCGATCTCACCCACACCTTCGCCGAAGTCCACATCGATCGCGTCCGCGCCCTCTCGCTCTTCGGCACCCGCAATCCGTAACGAACCCCACGCGCAAGCGTCGGGCCACCGCGACGCCCACACGTCCTGACGCGTGATCCGCGTGCTCGCCTCAGCCTTCACGCGTTGACGCGCCGAATCGCATCGATCAGGTCGCGCCACGCCCACCGCGCGAATCAACGATCGCGCCCACTCCACGAAGCGCATCGCAGCCCCCACCCGGCCCTCACCCGGCCCTCACCCAGCCCATCATCCGCGCCGGATGGCGCGAACGAACCAGTCCCCAACCCCGGCAAAGCGTCGACGTTGTGCGCACACCAAAGGCACATCCAGAGGCCCCTCCCGCCACTTTCCCGCTTTCCCGCCCCAATTCCCCGATGCCACGCCGCGGCCCGCACTTGCGCACCGCCCCCCGCGCGCAACCCCAGCAATTCCACGCGCACAACGCCGTCACTGCGCGCACAAACCCGGCTCCCCGCCCCTCCATAGAGGTGCCCTCGCCTCTGCAGCACACGCCCACGGAGCCGCGCCATGCAACAACCCCTCCAACCGCAGCCCTCCGCCCTTCCACCGACCACCGATCTCATCCTCCACCACTACCTCGCCGAAGCCCTCACCATCCAGCAGATCGCCGGTGCGCTAAAGCTCTCCATCCCGGCCGTCCTCGACGTCATTCAAAGTCCACGCACCCACGCGATCATCAGCCAGCTCCGTGACGCCGAGCTGCAGCGCCAGGAACTCCTGCGCACCATCGCCGTCTCGCGAGCGCTCCACACGCTGACAGCGCTCACCGATCCCGAAGTCTGCGGCACCGATCGATCCCTCGAGCTGCAACGCAAGGCCTCATCCGCGCTCCTCCGAGAAGCCGCGAGCACCGCACGCATCGCTGCGCTCCGCGCCGCACCTCGCGCCACACGCGCTCCTCACATCGCGACAATCGCTTCCGCATCACCCGCATCCCCCACCCCCACCCAAGCCCCAGCCCCAGCACGCCGCGAGAACCTCAGATCCAACCCGACCCGAGCGGCACCCCGACACGCACACGAATCCGGATCTCACCAACAGCGCACGCAGCACCGCGCCCTTAGCGCAAACTCCAGTTCCACCGGACGCCTCTTCGCGCCGCAAAGCGCTCCGCGGCGTGCGATCGGAAGTACGCCGCGAGTGTGCCAGCACGTGCTTGCGCCAACACGTGCGACGGCGCGCCACAACCACCTTCGACGTCCGATTCGCTCGACCCACGACGCACCCCGCGCCCGATCTCCTCCCGAACACGCCGGAAAAGCCCGCAAAACCAGCATGTTCGATATATCCCATTTTTTCCTTCCACTTTGCTGGCATCGCGCCGTTCTTGAGGCATGTTCTGCTTGGAGCGACCGCATATCGCGGCCGTGGGGTTTTGGGTCATGCTGCGCGGCTCTGCGCAGGTGGTCCGCCTTTTCTAAGGGAAGAGAGGTTCGTTGTGAAGAATGTTCTCCAGATCTCGGCCGCGGCCGCAATGCTCGCGCTCGCTGGCGCAGCTCAGGCTGACTTGGCCTTCTCGTTCGCCGACCCCGGTGCCGGTATTCGTCCGGTGACCTGCGTCAAGAACGGCGGCGGTCCCGGCATCGGCCGCATCACGTACAACATGGCCGTGCCGATCTCGTTCATCGTTGACGGCACCAACGAGCCGGGCTTCCTCGGCGGCGCACCCCACGTGTTCAATGCCAGCCTCGAGCTCCAGCTCGACATCGGCGCCGCCACCACCGTCGCCGGTGTGACCACAGCCTCGGTCAACGGCTACTTCATCGTCAAGGACAACGTGTCCAACCAGATGATCCTGCGCGGCGACACCGCCACCGGCCCCGGCGCGTTCGTCCGCGTCGGTGGTACCAACTCGATCCTCTTCTCCAACGACACCGGCTTCGCCTACACCTTCGGTGCGGCGCTGAACGCCCTGCTCGCCCCCGGCCGCTCCCCGGCCAACCCGCAGGAAGCCGTGTTCACGCTGACGAACATCCTGGTCGCTCAGGGCCTCGCGCTCATCGACGCCCAGACCAAGGAATTCAACAGCTTCTCCGCGAACAGCTCCTTCACGGGCAACACCGCGGTCATCCCGTCCTCTGGCTCGCTCGCCCTCATGGGCCTCGGCGGCCTGATCGCCGCCCGCCGCCGTCGCGCCTAATCGGCACCGACAGCTGCTGGTCTGGTGTAGACACAGCGTTCCGAATCTTCCGACGGGTCGTCTGCAAGGACGACCCGTTTTTATTTGCCTCCGACCTTTCACGAACGAAATCGCGACCGCGACCGTATCGATCCAAATGCCCACTTCCGCGATGCACGCCCTGTTCACGCGAATCCGCGCTTGCCCGCTCTGCTACCGCATCACGCTCGTGATCCGCGTGCTGCTCGCGGCCGGCTTCTTGCCCACCGGTCTGATCAAGCTGCTGGGCCATCGGTTCACATCGCTTCCGGCCGACTCAGGTCCGATCGGCGCATTCTTCGAGGCGATGTACCAAACCGGGACCTACTGGCAATTCATCGGAGCGGTGCAAGTCATCGGCGCCCTGCTGCTTCTGTCGCCCCCGGCCGCGCATCTCGGCGCCGCGATCGTCGTGTCGATTCTGACCAACATCGTGATCATCACCGTTTCCCTCGGATTCACCGGCACACCAATCATCAGCATCGCGATGCTGGCCGCCGGGCTCTGGCTGATCGCGTGGGATTACCACCGATTTCACCCCTTGCTCTCCGCGACACCGTGGCCAAGTCCGGCGATACCGACACCGCTCGACACCGTCGAACGGGCGGCATTGTGGATTTGGACGGCCTCCCTGATCAGCTTCTTCTGCGTCGCTCGCGGTTTTGGACCGGGCTTCGTGCAGCTGCCACTGATCACGATCGGTGTGTCGGCCGCAGCGACCGCGGTTGCAAGGTTCCTTTCTCGGGAATGGCATCTGCGACGCCAGCAGCAATCGATGGCCCCCGGCGTGTAGCGGTACTTCCGCGTGCGGACTTGCGGTCAGCCACCGGGCCGCGGCGTTTCGTCATCGAATCGCTCCCGCGCCCGCCGCTTCGCGGCCAGGAGCGAGCTCCCCGACTCTTCTTCCCGTTTCTCGACAACGGGTTCGCGCACGGCTTGAGTGGTCGTTTCTCGTGCTTCCCGCAGCCGCTCCGCCCGTCGTCGATCCCGGGCCGCCTCCGCCAACCTCGCGGCATCATCCGTCGACAACTGCACCCCCTGGTACCCGACGCCCGCTGGCTCCATCGGCACCTCAACCCGCTGCGCGACCCGTTCAAGAACGCCAGCCGCCGCAGGCTGCAATGCGCCCTCCACCCGCTCGAACCACCGATCCCACGCGATCCGCCTTACCGCGACATCGAACACAAAAACCACCGGTATCCAGATCAACAACCACGGCCACACCGGCGACTGCGACCGCACCGGCTTCAGGCCATCACGATCGAACATTCGCGCCTTCGCCGCATCCACGGAATCAAAGACACGCCCGTTGGTCTGCTTTGAGATCGCCTCCATCCACGCGTTGTTCGACGCTACCGCTCGCGACTCATCGCTCGCAAACGCCGAAGCCCCCGTCACAATCGGCGTCGCGCGGGTCACCGTTCCGTCCGCAGCCGTCTCGCTGGGTCGGATGATCGCCACGTACGCACCGTCGCTGGGCGACGGGACGCTCCCTTCAAAGGTCCGCGGCCCGACCTGCGCGAGCGTGAGCGGCGTCGACTTGCCGTCCGGGCCGAACACCGTCGCCGCAAAGCCGAACGCTCGATCGGCGCGGATCGATTCCCCGGAATCAATCCGCACCGTCATGCGACCGTCGGCGATCGTCGAGCGAGCGACAAAGTCCGAGGCCGCGCTGCTGCGGCCGATCGTTCGCGCCAGCTGGGTCCACAATCGCCGGTAGCCCGGCCACTCGATCCAGTTCGCGGCCCAACGCGAGGCGTCGGACGTGAACGCCGCGACCTGACCGAGCTCGACGCGCCAGTAACTGAGCAGCGGCTCGCCCTGCGGCGTGATCATCGCGTTGATGACGGTCGGCTCGGGACGCGGCTGCGTCAGCGACAGGCCGAGCAGTTGCGGCACGTCGCCCAGGCCGCTGGTGAGCGCCGAACCGATGGGCTCCACGATCGGCGTGAACGGCTCTTCACGCACCAGCGGCGTGCGGAGCACGCGAACAGCGCGGAGAAAGACCTGCGGCAGGACGGCGGGGTTTGTGACCTGGTGGAACTGGCCCTTTCCGATCTTGGCCCACTCTTCCATGCCGCCGGCGTCGGCCGCGTCGCCGATGGCGATGGTCGAGAGTCGGATGTCGTCGGCCGCCATGCGCTCTGCAATGGCGGGGATGGTTTCCTTGTCCTGCGACACGCCGTCGGAGAGGACGATGACGTGCTTGTGCTTTGCCTCGACCGTGCGGAGCTGTTGCGAAGCCTCGACGAGCGCGGGGGCGAGATTGGTGCCGCCGCCGGAGTTGATGGAGAGAATCGCCGAAGCGGTGGAGCCGGGGTCTCTGTTCGGCCCGAGCGGCTTGATGACATCGTGGTCGCTGTTGAAGGCGATGATGCCGACGAGGTCGCGGCGGTCGAGAGCGCCGAGAGCCATGGCGGCGGCCTGATTGGCGATCTCCTGCTGGCTGCGCGATGAGCCCATGACGCTGCGGCGCATGGAACCGGAGTTGTCGAGCACGAAAACCACGGCAGCCTCAGGCACGATGAGGCGCTCAGGCAGATCAAGCAACACGGGCAGCACGGGCTCGAGCGCCGTGGTGCGCCACCCGCCGGCACCGAAGGAGTTGAGCCCCCCCACCATCACGAGACCCAGACCCATGTCGCGAACGGCATCCGCGAGCAGCACCTGCGCTCGCTCGTCAATCTCTTCGGCGCCGACGTTTTCGAGGATCACGAGGTCGTAGGCCTGGAGCCAGAGCGGGTCGATGAGCATCTGGCGTGCGGCGATCGCCTCGACCTGCAGGCCCTCTTCGCGAAGGGTGCGGGCGAGCTGCGATTCGGGCGGCTGATCCTGGCCTTCGAGGATGAGAACCGAGCCGGCGCCGGGAGTGAGGGTGAAGGCGGAGGCCGCGTTGTTCTCGGTGAGCGTGTCGCCGACGGGGCGGCCGTCAATGCCGATGCGGGGCTCGAAGACGGCGCGGAAGCGATGCACGCGGCCGGGGCCGAGCGGGACGTCGATGATCTTGACACTTTCGCCGGGTTCGAGTTCGGTGTCAAAGGAGGCCAGCGCCCGGTCGGATCCTTCGGCGAAGACGCGGAGCGTGCCGCTGCTTGCGGCGGTGGAGACGAGTGCGACGCGGAGGCGGACGGTGGACCCGGAGGGCGCGGAACCGGGGGCGTCAACGCCGGCGATGTAGACCTCTTCCTTGAGGGCGTATGTGAGGGGGACGACGTCGATCGGGACGGGGCGTGTGCCGCCGGAGATGTCTCTTGCGGCGCGGTTGGCGTCGCCGGCGGTCTGGTTGCCGTCGCTGAGGAGGACGATGCGTCCCATGGCGTCGGAGGGCACAAGGGCGCGGGCGAGGCGGAGGGCGGACTCGATGTTGGTACCGTCGCCGCCGGGCGGTTCGGCGTCGAAGGTCGGAGTGCGCGCGGTGGTGGGCGCGAGGACGGCGGTGGCGCGGCCGTCGAAGGCGACGACGGCAAGGGCGTCGTCGGCGCGGCGGGTGACGCCGGCGCGGAGCGATTCGAGCGGTGCGTTGAGAAGTGATGTGCCGCCGAGTGAACCGAAGCGACGAACGGATTCGGAGAGATCGAGGACGGCGACGGTGGTGACGCGATCGGAGGAACGGACGGTGCTCACGCCGCAGACACAGAGGAGAATGATCGCGAGGAGCGCAAAGCGTGCAACGGCGCTGAGCACGCGGCGGAGGCGGCTCATGACTTCGAATCGCGTCGCGGTGACAGCCAGCAGCGCGGCGACAACGAGGCCGAGGGCGAGGGTGACAGGGCGTTCGACGGCGACGAATGCGCCGAGGCCGTCAAGCCACTGCATCACGGCGTTCATCGGCGTTCCTCGCTTCGAGGCGGCGTGGCGGGAGCGGGTTGGGCGGCGGTGGCGTCGTTGTAGCGGCGGAAGACGCGGCGGACGAGGTCGGCGTGTTGGGGCGATATCTCCTGGCGTTCGATGGCGTTGTTGGCGCTTTCCTGGGCGCGGCGGATGGGCTCGGCGATGGCACCGGAGGTGGAGGTGCCGCCGGGCTTGGGGGCGCTGAGCCACTCGGCGATGGTGCGTTGTGTGGGCGGCGCGGCGCGCTCGGCGGGCGAGAGTTCGCGGGGCCGGGTGTCGAAGGTCTGCGTCGGGCCGCGCCATTCCTCGACGGGGCGCTGCGACTGCTGGAGCCGCTTGGCGAGTTCTTCGAGCTTGGCGCGCTCTTCGGGGGAGGCGTTTCGAAGGAGTTCCTCGGCGCGATCCTTCATGCCCTTGGCGGTTTCGAGTTGTTGTGCGGCGTCTTTAGAGCGATCGTCGAGTTCGCGGAGGGCTTCGGAGAGTCGGCGCGGTCCGGAAGAGGGTTGGTCGGGACGGGCCGAGTCCGAGCCTGGTGCGGAGTCTGGTGTGGAGTCTCTTGCGGAGTCTGGTGCGGAGTTGGGGCGTTGACTGGGTGATTGCTGTTGGGCGTCGCCGGGTTGAGGCTGCGATTGGGGGCGTGGCGCACCGGGCGCGGCCTGCGGCGATGGCTGGCCGGGCTGGTTCTGTTGATTCGGCTGCGGATTGCTGGACTGCGGGCTGGGCTGGGGGCTCGGCTGAGGGTTGGGCTGCGGGTTGGGCTGCGGGTTGGGCTGGGATGCTGGACCTTGTTGCGGGCCTGGCTGAGGCGTTTGCTGCGGCGTGTTGGCATCACGCGGCTGCGGATTACCGGGCTGCTGCGAGGGCTGTGGAGTCGGTTGGCTGTTCGGATCGGAATTGGGTTGCGATTGGGGTTGCGATTGGGGCTGAGATTGCGGTTGCGATTGAGGCTGGCCCTGCGGCTGGCTGGGCTGCTGGCTGGGCTGTTGATTGGCCGGGGAACTCTGCGGCTGGTTTTGCGGTTGGCTTTGCGGTTGGCCTTGCGGTTGGCCCTGCTGTCCGGGCTGCTGCTGCTGACTCGGCGATTGACCTTGTGGCTGCGACGGCGGCTGGTTCTGCGGCTGAGGCTGGTTCTGCGGCTGAGGTTGGTTCTGGGGCTGGCTTTTGGGCTGCGACTGGGGTTGGGGTTGGGGTTGGGGTTGGGGTTGGGGTTGGGGTTGGGGTTGGGGCTGATTCGGCGGCGTGTTGGGCTGAGGGTTTGGCGGCTGACCTTGCGGCGGATTGCTCGGTTGGTTCTGTGGCGGATTGGGCTGTGGCGATTGCGGCGTGGGCGTATTCGGAGGCTGCGGCTGCTGCGACTGGGGAGGCTGTGTGGGCGACTGCTGGTTCTGCGGTTGTGCAGGCGGCGGCGTTTGCGGCGCGGGGCTTTGCGGCGTTGCGGGCGGTTGCTGCGGCTGGGATTCGCGCGGCGATGGAGGTTGCGGCTGATTGGCAGGCGCGGAGTCCGAGCGCTCGGGGCTCGTTGCCGCTTGCGGCGTCGGTGGCTCGCGGAGATCGCGTGCGGCGGTGCGGGCGGCTTCGAGCAGGCGGCGGTCGGCGTCGGTGGGTTCGGGCTGTTGATCGAGCGTGTTTGCGATGGAGTCGAGTTCTTGTGCCGCGGCTTCACGCTCTTCGGGAGTGGCGTTGTCCAACGACTTGGAAAGCTCATCGAGGGCGCGGGCGGCGGCCTCGAGGTCGGGGCGGGAGAGGGCCTCGCGGACGGCGCGAGGATCCTGATTCTGACGATTCTCGCGTGAGAGGCGGGTGGCGCGGGCGAGGGCGCGGCGGGCGTCGTCGATGGTGCGTTGCTCGGCGCGGGCCTTGTTTTCCAGTTCGGCGGACTTCTGCGTGAGGGTCTCTGCGGCCTTGGTGCGGGCGTCGTGGGCGTCGATCTTGCCGCTGGCGAGTTCAGCCTCGATCTCGCGGATGGCGGCGGAGGCGGCCTTTTCTTCGAGTGTCGGCTCGGGCTTGGCGTCGGTTGGCTGCGCGGCGGCTTGCGCGGGTGCGGGTTGGGTCAGCCCGGCGAGCTCGCGGCGGGCTTCTTCGTTGGCGACGGCGGCACGCTGGGCTTGGAGTCGTGCGGCGTCGGGGCGCTCGGGAATGAACTGGTGCGCGAGGACGATGGCGACGATCGTGATCGGAGCAGCGGTCCACGCCCAGCCGAAGCTGGGCTGGACAATGCGGGATGGATCCACCGAGGCCGCGAGCGATTCGGCGCGGCGGATGGTGGCGGCGACGAAATCGCGCTCGTTGTCGCGGTGGGTCTGGGCGAGTTCGATCGCGGCGGCGAAGGTGTCCTTGGTGGCGAGAACGCGATCGGCCTCGCGGGCGGCTCGGGCGGGTGACCAGACCCGGCGGGCGGAGGCGAGCGCGGCGGGGATGCTGGCGAGGGCGAGTGCGACAGTGACGCACGCGAGCGCGAAGACCCACCAGTCGATGGCGAGCAGCGCGGGGAGAGAAACCACACGGAGCTTGGCGAGCACGACGGCCGCGAGCGGGACGAGCAGGAGCGCGAAGAACCAGAGGCCGAGATGGTGCACGAAGACAGCGGCGCGATGGCGGGCGGCGATGCGTGCCGCGGCGGAGGCGGTACGGCCCGGGCGCGGAATCGGCGATGTCCGTGCGCCGTCACGCGGCTCGACGGTGTCGAGGGTGTTGTCTTCGCCTCCCATGCCTGATGGTACGAATCGTGTGGGGGTGAGGATCGGATGCGGGTGGGAGTTGGTTCAGGATGCTGGGCGAGCATGAGCGAAACGAACCCACCCCCTGCCCCCTCCCTCTGGGAGGGGGAGTGGCGTGCGGCGGTTCCGATGTCGGCGGCGGGGTTGGTCGCTACGGTTTGGTGTGACTGAGACAATTCCGGACATTCTCGCGCAGTTGACGGTGCCGCGGCATTTGAGTGCGGAGCAAGCCGATTTCTGTTTAGAGGAACTGCTGAGCGGGCGGATGGACGCGGCGCAGATTGGAGCGTTCCTGGCGCTCTTGCAGGCGAAGGGTGTGACGACGGCGGAATTGGTGGGCGGGGCAACGGCGATGCGGCGGCATGTGACGCGTGTGCCGCTGGATGAGAAGACGGCGGCGCGGGCGATTGATACGTGCGGGACGGGCGGTGCGCCGAAGTTGTTCAATGTGTCGACGGCGGCGGCGCTGGTGGCGGCGGGTGCGGGGGCGAAGGTGGTGAAGCACGGCAATCGCAGCCGCACCGGGCGCGGGTCGGCGGAGATTCTGCAGGCGCTGGGTGTGAACGTGGAAGCGTCGCCGGAGGTGCAGGCGCGGTGTGTGGAGCAGGCGGGCGTGTGTTTCTGCTTTGCGATTCACCATCATCCGGCGGCGAAGCACGCGGCTGGGCCGCGGCGGTCGCTGGGATTGCCGACGATTTTCAATCTGCTTGGGCCGCTGACGAATCCGGGCGGCGCGAAGCGGCAGCTCTTGGGCGTGGCCAAGCGGCAGCATGTGGAAGCCGTGGCGCACGCGCTGGCGAAGCTCGGGTGCGAGCGGGCGATGGTTGTGCACTCGCTGGATGGGTTCGATGAGTTGTCGACGACATCGTCGAACACGATCGCCCACGTGCGGGGCGGCACGGTGAGCCTGGAGACGATGGACGCGGGGAGCCTCGGCCTCGCAGCGGCGAAAGCGAGCGAACTGCAGGCAGAAACGCTCGAGGAAGCGACGCGGGTGATTCGCGGCGTGCTGGACGGCGAGCGCGGGCCCAAGCTGGACATCGTGCTGCTCAACGCGGCGGCGGCGCTGGTGGTCGCGGGCGTGGCGGGGTCGATGAGCGATGGCTTGGTGAAGGCTCGCGCCAGCGTGGAGAGCGGTGCGGCGAAGCGCGGCCTGGAGACGTTGGTAGCGGTGTCGAAGGGGTGAGCACGAAGGGGTGAGCAGTCGCCGGACGCTCGCCCGCTTCACTGGCGAGCAGCACGCGTCGAAGAGCGGTCAAGGCACCCGAAGCGGCAACGTTGAGGTTGGCGTTCACACGGCCGAACCTCAAAGCAGGATCGGCCGTGGCACCATCGGACGCGGTGTTTGGCGCGAAGCGAATTGCCTCAGACGACCTGAGGAACGCCGACGATGGAGACGCCGAGGTCGTCGGCGAGGTCGATCACGCGTTCTTTTTCGAGCATGATGACGTCACCCGCGGCGAGAGCGATGCATCCGCCGCCGGCGGCGGCGAGCTTCTCGATGGTGGTGGAACCGATGGTCGGGACGTCGCTGCGGCGGTCGTGACCGACGCGGGCGCCCTTGCAGAGGGTCCAGCCGCGGGCGCGGCAGAGGCGTGCGACGCGCTCGATCATCTTGTCGGTGCCTTCGACGGCTTCGACGGCGATGACGTCACGCTCGCGGATGGCGAGGGACTGGCCGATGTCGAGGCGGAGCAGGTCGTTCATCATGCTCCAGGCGAACTCGATGTCGGCCTTCTGCTCGGCGGTGGGCTGGGTACGGGTCATCACGCCGACGTGGGCCATCTCATCGGGGATGGGGATGGTCGAGTCGAGCAGGGCGACGCCGAACTGGTGGAGCTCATCGGCGACCGCGCGCAGCACACGGTGCGAGCGCTTGTCGTGGCGGAGGTTCTGGAACCACATCCGCGCCGTGCGGAGGTCGGGCAGGTTGCGCACGAGCCGCCAGGGGTCGTGCATCAGCTTGGCCTTATCGACCCGGCCGACCATGATGGCGTGGCGGACGCCCCAGCCTTGGAGGGTGCGGCCCCAGGAGCCGAGGCGGAGGACGCCGACTTCGGCGAAGGACTCGCAGAGCTTGGGGAGCTGGGGGTCGTACTGGTTCGCGAGGCCGAGGCCGTGGACCTTGTGACCCATGTCACGGAGGCCCTTGGCGACCATGATCGGGAGGAGGCCGCCGCCAGCGATGAGACCGATGCCCGCGGGCGGTGCCGGCGGGTCGGGGAGGATGGTCAGGGTGCTGGGGGTGAGAGCGAGGGACATAGGAAGAGAGGCAGAGTAGATTCTTCGACGCGGAGTTCGACGCCGCGTGAAAGCGGATGCGGAAGTCGATGGCGTTGAAGTTAGTCGGAGTTTACATCGCCCGAACGGATGGGTCAACTTCGCGCGACGAGGAGCCTGGCATGTCCGGTGCATGTTTGGATGCCGGGATGAGGTTGAGGATCGGGGGGCGGGCGGTCGATAGACGCGGCATGGCGGATTGGCCAGATGCAGGGGACATTGTGGATGTGGGTGGGATGGGCCCGGAGGAGGCTCCGGCGGCGGCGCGGCCGTTCCTGCAGGTGTTCTTCCGCTGCGCAAATCACTATCAGCGGGTGTATCGCAATGCGGCGGGGACGCAGTACAACGCGCGGTGTCCCAAATGCGGGAAGCCGCTGCGGTTTCGGGTGGGAGACGGCGGGAGCGACTCGCGGCGGTTTGAGGTGGATTGTCGGGGGTGATGATTCGGGATGAACCACAGAGGCGCAGAGACACAGAGAGAGGCCGGGACGGTGGCGGACGCCGGGGTCGTTGTTGGCGGGTGATGGGTGTCGGAGCGGGCGCGATCGCTTCGGGGCGCTGGAGACTCGTGCGATCAGTGCTTCGGAGTCAGACTTTCTCACGTCGGTTGAAACGGTGCGGGGCGGGTACGCCCCGGTTCGCTGCGATGTTGGGCTGGCGCTCTTTGGCGATGTCGCCGCACCCGTTGCTTGATGTGAATCAACAATCGAGCGTGACGAACGCTGATGCATGTCCGTACGTGAGCCGCGGTGGGTTGAAGCTGTCGCATGCGCTGGCGGCGTTCGGAATTGATGTGACTGGGATGCGGTGCGCGGACCTTGGGTGTTCGACGGGTGGCTTTACCGACTGCCTGCTCAAGCACGGCGCGGCGGGTGTGGTGTCGATCGATACGGCGTATGGGCAATTGGCGTGGACACTGCGGAAGGATCCGCGTGTGATTGTGAAAGAGCGGACGAACGCGGTGCACGCGCGGCCGGGGAGTGACGCGGAGCGGGTGGACCTGGTCGTTGTGGATCTTGGATGGACGAAGCAGAAGCTGCTGATCCCCGCTGCGTTGGCGTGGGCGAAGGAGGCGGGGCGGATTGTGACGCTGATCAAGCCCCACTATGAGCGGGAGGAGCGGGCGCGGCACGGAGAGGTGGTGCTGTCGCGGGAGGAGAGCGAGGCGATCGTGCGGCGCGTGATCGGGGAGATCGAGGCGCTCGGCGCGAAGGTGACTGCGACGACGGAGTCACCGATTCTCGGTGGTGCGAAGGCAGGCGCGAAGACGACGGGGACGGGGAATGTGGAGTGGTTGGCTTTGGTGGAGCGGGGTTGAGAGTGGCGTTGATGGACGCGTTCACACTGCCGAACCTCCGAGCAGTTTCGGCAGTGGCACCCGTGATGTGGACGTGTGCGGACGTGTGCGGACGTGTTGTGAAAGCCGGTGCTGCTGGGTTAGAGCGAGGGGTCGGCTTTCTTCTTCTCGCACCATTGGCGCCAGGATTGGCGGTAGTGGGCTTCGAGTCGACGGGTGAAACCGACGTGATCACAGAGAACGCTGCGCTCGACCATGGTGCGGAGGTTGTCGCGGAGGGCGAGGCGCTTGGGTTGATCGGCGGCAAGGCGGACAGCGATGTCGATGTAATCGGCTTCGTCCTTGGCGATGAGTTCGGCCGTGCCGAGATTGTTGAGGAGGCTGACGCCGACGCGGGAGACGTGGCTGTTGCCGGCGATGGTGATGACGGGGACGCCCATGTACATGGCTTCGACCGTGGTGGTTGTGCCGTTGTAGGGCCACGGGTCGAGGGCGATGTCGATTCTGGAATAGGTGTCGAGGTGTTCGGCTTTGCCCTTGGTTTCAGCGAGGAGGGTGATGCGATCGCGGGTGATGCCGAGTGATTCGAGGTGCTTGGTGAAGCGTTCGCGGGTGCCGGGGCTGGAGAAGGCGAGGGCCTTGAGCAGCAGTCGCGAATCGGGGACGGCGTGGAGGATCTTGGCCCAGACATCGACGACGTGTCGGCTGACCTTGGTGAGCGTGTTGAACGAGCCGAACGTGATGAAGTTGTTGTCGCGTTGCGGCGCGGGCTTCACGGGGCCGGCGTGGTGCGGCGGCGTGTAGCAGAGGAAGCTGCCGTCCATGCGGACGAGGTTTTCGGTGGCGAGGTGTTCGGAGCCGGCGGGGTCAGTGAACCAGTCGACGACGCGGTAGTCGATCTGCGGCATCCCGGTCGTGTTGGGGTAGCCCATGTAGGTGTACTGGATGGGCGCGGGCTTGACGACGAAGGGGACGATGCGGCCCGAGCCGGTGTGGCCGCTGAGATCGACGAGGATGTCGATAGCGTCCTTCTTGATCTGCTCGACCATCTGTTTGTCGTCAAGCTTGTTGACGGGGCGGTACACCTGGGCGTGCGAGCGGAGGCGGGCGGTGAGTTCGTCCTCGCTGATGATGTTGTGGTAGAGGGTGACGTGGAAGTTGGACTTGTCGTGGTGCTGGATGATCGGCTCGATGAAGTGGCCGGCGGAGCGGTTGCGAAAGTCCTGGGAGCAGTAGGCGACGCGGAGCGGGCGGTCGGGATCGGGGACGTTGGCGTGAGGCTCGCGTTTGTCCTCGATCATGGAGGAGAGGACGTTGGAGACGCGGAGGTGCTGGTTGAAGACCTCGCGGGGGTCCATGCCGTGGACGCGCGCGAGGGGGATGAGCAGACCCTGGAGGCAGGTAAGGTCGCTGGGCTTGCGGCGGAGTTCTTCCTTGAGGATGCGGATCATCTCGTCAAGGTCGCCGGTGAGATCGCAGAGACTGGCGTAGAGGGCGAGGAGCTCGTCGTCGGGCGGGCGGGTGGCGAAGAGATGGCGTGCGAAGGCGATGGCTTCGTCGGCGCGATCGTCGCGGTACATGGCGATGCAAACGCAGCGGCCGTGACTTGGGTTGACGGGGTCGATCTCGAAGGCTTTGCGGAAGTGGGCCTCGGAGGCGGCGAAGCGGTCGCGGCGGAGCTCGATCTCGCCCCTGAGCATGTGGATGCGGGCGTTCCAGGGCATGGATCGACCGGCCTGTTCGAGGGCGAAGAGGGCGATGTCGTGCTTGCCGGCCTGCATCGCGATCTGCGTGTAGGCGTCGAGGAGCTTGAGGTTGTTGGTGTCCTTCTCCAAGCCGCGGCGCACCAGCGCGAGCGCCTGGTCGTAGCGCTTAGCGCGGAGGTGTTCGTAAGCCTGGGCGACGATGATGTCGGACATGGGTCTGTTGTACCCGATCGCTCGCGCCGCCGCGAATCAGTTGGCGTACGCGCTCATCGGCGGGCAGGTGCAGACGAGGTTGCGGTCGCCGTAGGGGTTGTCGACGCGGCCGACGAAGGGCCAGAACTTGTTCTCGCGGACGTAGGGCAGCGGGAAGGCGGCCTGCTCGCGCGAGTACGGGTGCTTCCACTCCGCGCCCGTGACCATGGCGACGGTGTGGGGTGCGTTCTTGAGCGGGTTGTCGAGCTTGTCGGACTTGCCCTCTTCGATCGCCTTGATCTCGTTGCGGATGCCGATCATGGCGTCGCAGAAGCGGTCCAGCTCGGCCTTGGGCTCGCTCTCGGTCGGCTCGATCATGAGCGTGCCGGGGACGGGCCAGGACATGGTCGGGCCGTGGAAGCCGTAGTCCTGCAGACGCTTGGCGATGTCCTCGACCTTGACGCCCGCGGACTTCTCGAAGGGGCGGCAGTCGAGGATGAACTCGTGGGCGCAGCGGCCGTTGGCGCCCTTGAAGAGCACGTTGTAGTGGGCTTCGAGGCGCTTGGCCATGTAGTTGGCGTTGAGGATGGCGACCTCGGTGGCGCGGGTGAGGCCGGCGGCGCCCATGAGGGCGATGTAGACATAGGAGATGGGGAGGATCGACGCGCTGCCGTAAGGAGCGGCGGCGACCGCGCCGACGGACTTGTCGGTGGCGACGGAGGGCTTGGTGACGGGGTGCGAGGGCAGGAAGGGGGCGAGGTGCTTGGCAACGCCGATGGGGCCCATGCCCGGGCCGCCGCCGCCGTGGGGGATGCAGAAGGTCTTGTGAAGGTTGAGGTGGCAGACGTCGGCGCCGATGAAGCCGGGGCTGGTGAGGCCGACCTGGGCGTTCATGTTGGCGCCGTCCATGTAGACCTGGCCGCCGGCGTCGTGGACCATCTTGATGACGTCCTTGATGCCGGTCTCGAACTTGCCGTAGGTGGACGGGTAGGTGACCATGAGCGCACCGAGGCGGTCCTTGTGCTCGGCGATCTTGGCGGCGAGGTCGGCGTGGTCGATGTCGCCGTTCTCTTTGTTGGCGACCGGAACCACGTCGAAGCCGGCGCAGACGGCCGAGGCGGGGTTGGTGCCGTGGGCGCTGTCGGGGATGAGGCAGACGTTGCGGTGGCCCTGGCCAATCGAGCGGAGGTACTGGCGGATCACGATGAGGCCTGCGTATTCGCCCGCCGCGCCCGAGTTGGGCTGGAGCGAGACGGCGGCGAAGCCGGTGATCTCGGCGAGCCAGGTCTCGAGATCGCGGAACATCTTCTGGTAGCCCTTGGTCTGCTCGGCGGGGGCAAAGGGGTGCATCTTGCCGAACTCGGGCCAAGTGACGGGGATCATCTCGCTCGTCGCGTTCAGCTTCATCGTGCACGAGCCCAGCGAGATCATGGAGTGGGCGAGGCTGAGGTCGCGGCCCTGGAGCTTGAAGATGTAGCGGAGCATCTCGTGCTCGCTGTCGTGGCTGTTGAACACAGGATGCGTGAGGTAGCCGCTCTGGCGGGCGAAAGCGGCCGGGAGCGTGGTGGTGGTCGACGCGAGGAGCGCGTCGATGTCGTCGTTGCCAGTCCCGCCGAACGCGGCGAGGAGGTCCTTCACGAGGGCGCGATCAGTGGTCTCGTCGAAGGTGATGCCCAGCGTGCCGTCGGCGAAGTCGCGGAGGTTGATCTTCTTGGCGCGGGCGGCGTTCAGGATGTCCATCGCGGTGCGGCCGACGGGTTTCACACGCAGGGTGTCGAAGACCACGTCGGTGTCGTTGACCTGATGGCCGAGCTTCTTGAGTCCGGCGCGGAGGGCTTGCGTGTACGAATGGACACGCAACGCGATGCGGCGAAGGCCTTCGGGGCCGTGGTAGACGGCGTACATGCCGGCCATGATGGCGAGGAGAGCCTGAGCGGTGCAGATGTTGCTCGTCGCCTTGTCGCGCTTGATGTGCTGCTCACGCGTCTGGATCGCCATGCGCAGCGCGGGCTTGCCCTGCGAATCGCGGCTGACGCCGATGATGCGGCCGGGCATCTTGCGGACGTGTTCTTCCTTGGTGGCGATGAACGCGGCGTGCGGGCCGCCGAAGCCCATCGGGACGCCGAAACGCTGGGCGCTGCCGACGGCGATCTCCGCGCCCCACTCGCCCGGTGGCTTCAGGAGCGTCAGCGCGAGAAGGTCGGTGGCGGCGATGACGGTGATGTTCTTGGCGCGGGCGTCGGCGGCGAGCTTCTCATAGCACTCCACACGCCCGTCGGTGGTCGGGTACTGCACGATCAGGCCGAAGTCGTCCTCGGTGAAGGAAGGAGTGGCCTTGGGGTCGAAGGTGCGGACCTTGATGCCCAGGCCGTCGGCGCGGGTGTGGATGACGGCGAGGGTCTGCGGGTGGACGTCGTGCGCAACGAGGAACGAGCGCTTCGTGCCCTCGTGCCCGCCACCGATGGAGAAGGCCATCGCCATGGCCTCGGCCGCGGCGGTGGCTTCGTCGAGCAGCGACGCTCCGGCGAGGGGCAGACCGGTGAGGTCGCTCACCATCGTCTGGAAGTTCAGCAGGGCTTCGAGGCGGCCCTGCGCGATCTCGGCCTGATAGGGCGTGTACTGCGTGTACCAGCCCGGGTTCTCGAGAATGTTGCGGAGGATCACGCCGGGGGTGATGCAGTCGAAGTAGCCCATGCCCAGGCAGGAGCGGAAGACCTGATTCTGGCTGGCCATCGCCTTGAACTCGGCGAGCAGTTCGGCCTCGCCTTTCGGGTGCTTGCTCTCGCCCGTGAGCGTCATCGGCTTGGTGTTGCGGATCTCGGCGGGGACGGTGGCGTCGATGAGGGCGTCGAGGGACTTGTAGCCCAGGGTGTCGAGCATCTCGCTGATGTCGGCCTCGCTGGGGCCGAGGTGGCGGTGCTCGAAGGTGTCGGAGGGATTGAGGATCGAGCCGTGCTTGGCGGCGATCTTCGAGGAGTTGGAGGAAGCGTGGCCCTGGGCGAACGTCGTCATGCGGGGCTCCGGAAGGAAGCGGGTGCTGGTGTGGGGCGGCGGGCGTGGCCGGCGGGCGGGTCTTGGACAACGCGGCCGAGAGCGGAAAGGCTCTGCGGGCGTGTTCGCGGATCGCGTCCCGTCGGATGAGCGATAGTAGGTTCGTGGCAGGTGGTTTTTCGTCTGAAGGGACGTGCCGCGTGACTCCCGGGAATCGCGGAAACGGCCGCGGCGCCGGTGGCTGCGTCCGGTATCCTGTGGCGGGTCGTGCCGGATCTGGTGCGGCGAGAATGAACCTGCGCGAAGGAGATTCGATGTCGAGCCCTGCTCTGGTGCGTGTTTCGGTGATCGCGGTCATGGTGGCGATGGCGGGTGGCGCGATGGGATGGGCGGGCGACACGCCGGCCCCGGCTCCGGCTCCGGCTCCGGCGGTCGCGGTGGCGGCGACGAACCGGGTAGTGACCCCTCCGGCGAGCGCGGAGCAGTTGGCTGCGGACCAAGAGGTCCTGAAGAAGCACATCGGGACGCTGTCGGGCGCGGAGTACGAGGGCCGTTACCCGGGTACGAAGGGATCGAAGCTCGCCGCGGACTATTTGCAGATTCACTTCGAGCAGTTGTCGAAGTACGGCATGGTGCCGGCATTCGCGGACGCTGAGGACCAGACGAAGAAGACGTATCGGCAGGCGTTTGATGCACCGGCGAAGAACGTGGCCGAGAAGCAGGTGGCGACGTACGCGATCGACGGCACGGAGGTGCAGCTCGAGGCGGGGAAGGACTTCAACGTGCTCGGCTTGTCGGGCAGCGCGGATGCGACGGCACCGCTGGCATTTGCGGGCTACGGCATCACGATGGCGGACGACGGGTACACGAGCTATCCCGACGGCGGCGAGAACGGCCCGAACGTGGACGGCAAGATCGTGATCGTGCTGCGGTTTGAGCCCATGAACGAGGAGGGCACGTCGCGATGGGCGAAGGAAGGCTGGTCATTCGCGGCGGGGCTGGAACCGAAGATCGGTTCGGCGATCCGACGCGGAGCCAAGGGCGTGATCCTTGTGAACCCGTCGGGTGCGAAAGACGATCGGATGGGCAAGCTGGAGGACGTGAACAGCGTGACGTCGCGGGAGCCGTATGAAGTGCCGGTGGTGATGATGTCCACCGAAGCGGCGGAGGCGCTGGTGAAGGCCGCGGACCCGCAGGGGCGGACGCTGCTGGAGCTGCGGAAGCTGGTGGACAAAGAGGGCGTGATCGTCGAGATGCCGAAGGCGACGGTGACGCTTGGGGCCAAGGTCGGCAAGCTGCGGCCGCGGACGGACAATGTGGGCGCGGTGCTGCCGGGCGTGGGCGAGTTGAAGGACCGGTACATCGTGCTGGGAGCGCACTACGACCACCTGGGGACGGGGCTGGTGGGCGTGCGGTTCCCGAGCGATCGCGGGCAGATCTTCCACGGCGCGGACGACAACGCGAGCGGTACGTCGGGGTTGATCATGAACGCGGCGAAGCTGGCGGAGGAGTTCGCGAAGCTGCCGGCGGATATGCCGAGGCGGAGCGTGCTGTTCCTTGCGTTTTCGGCGGAGGAGAGCGGGCTGAATGGGTCGCGGTACTACACGCAACACCCGATCGCGCCGATCGGGCAGCACGATTACATGATCAACATGGACATGATCGGGCGGCTCGGCGAGAAGCCGCTTGAGGCCGGCGGCGTCGGAACGGCGGAGGGGCTGGCGGATTGGCTGAACCCGTACTTTGAGTCGTCGGGCCTGAAGATTGCGCCCAAGCAGGGCGGGATGGGCCCGAGCGACCACGCGAGCTTCTACGCGGCGAACGTGCCGGTGCTGTTCACGTTCTCGGGGATGCACCCGGACTATCACCGGCCGACGGACACCGCGGAGAAGATCAACTACGAGGGTGCGGCGAGGGTGGCGGACATGACGCGGCGGATCGTGCATGACGCGGCGGTGCGTCCGGAGGCGTTCAAGTTTGTCTCCGGCGGCGGCGTGAGCGCGGCAACCAACGACCAGCCGGCGGCGGGGCGCGGGCGCGTGCGTTTCGGCATCGCGCCGGGTGATTACTCGGGCGAGGACAAGGGGGTGCTGGTGGGCGAGGTGCTGCCGGACACGCCGGCGGCGAAGGCGGGGCTGAAGAAGAACGACCTGATGGTGCGCTGGAACGACAGCCGGATCGCGAGTGTGGAAGAGTGGATGCCGTACTTCAGCGCGGGCAAGCCGGGCGACGTGGTGAAGGTGACGGTGATGCGGGATGGGAAGGAAATGGACATCAACGTGACGCTGGAGGCGCGGGGCGGGGCGCGGTGATCGCACGATTCCACGGCCGAGCCCGGAGCGGCTCGGCAGCTGAACCCGAGCAATGAAAAACGCCAGCCGCAGGGCTGGCGTTTTGTTTTGGACGGCGTCGCGCGGGACTAGGCCGGCGTCGGCATGGTGCCGGGCGGGAGGTCGGTGCCGGGGGCGGCGGTGCCGTTGGGTGCGGGTGGGTTGGCCTCGGCGTTCTTGCGGGCTTCGGCGCGGAGGAGGTCGGCGACGGTGGGTTTGGCGAGGGCTTCGCCGCGCATGAGGCGGTGGACGTCGTCGGCGGCGAGGGTTTCGTACTTGAGGAGAGCGTCGGCGACGGCGGCGACTTTCTCCCAGTTGTCGTCGAGGATCTTCTGGGCGTCGGCGTAGGCCTCGTCGACCATGCGTCGGACCTCTTCGTCGATCAACTTGGCGGTTTCTTCGGAGTACATGCGTTCGGGCATGTACATCTCGCGGGTGTCCATGCCGGTGTAGCGGATGAAGCCCAGGCGGCGGCTCATGCCCCACTCCACCACCATCGTGCGGGCGAGGCTGGTGACCTGGGAGATGTCCATGGACGCGCCGCTGGAGGCGTCGTTCATGGCCTTGGCTTCGGCGATGCGTCCGCCGCAGAGGACGCGCATGGTGGCGTTGAGCCACTTGACGCTGTAGCCCATGCGGTCTTTCTCGGGAAGGCTGAAGGTCGCGCCGCCGGCGCCGCCACGGGGGATGATGGTGACCTTGTGGAGCGGATCGGCGTCGGGCAGGAGGGCCTGCAGCACGGCGTGACCTGCCTCGTGGAAGGCGACGAGCTTGTTCTCGTCCTTCTCGCGGACGCGGCTTTTCTTCGCGCGGCCGAACTTGACCTTGTCGCGGGCTTCTTCGAGGTCTTCGTGCTCGATGAAATCCTTGTTCTGCATGGTGGCGGCGATGGCGGCCTCGTTGATGATGGCCGCGAGATCGGCGCCGCTGAACATGGGTGTGCCGCGGGCGATGCGTTCGAGGTTGATGTTGGGCCCGAGCTTGACCTTCTTGGAGTGAACCTTGAGGATCTCGAGCCGGCCCTTCACGTCGGGCAGCGGGACGGTGATCTGGCGATCGAAGCGGCCCGGGCGGGTGAGGGCGGGGTCGAGGACGTCGTTGCGGTTGGTGGCGGCGATGACGATTACGCCGTCGGTGGTGTTGAAGCCGTCCATCTCGACGAGGATGGCGTTGAGCGTCTGCTCGCGTTCGTCGTGCCCGCCGGTGGTGAAGCCACCGCCGCGGCGACGACCGACGGCGTCGATTTCATCCAGGAAGATGATGCAGGGCGCCGAGTCCTTGGCCTGCTTGAAGAGGTCGCGGACGCGGGACGCGCCGACGCCGACGAACATCTCGACGAAGTCAGAGCCGCTGATCGAGAAGAACGGCACATCGGCCTCGCCGGCGATGGCCTTGGCGAGAAGGGTCTTGCCGCAGCCGGGCTCGCCGACGAGCAAGACGCCACGGGGGATGCGGCCGCCGAGCTTGGTGAACTTCTTGGGGTTCTTGAGGAACTCGATGATCTCGGTGCACTCGTCCTTGGCCTCGTCGATGCCGGCGACGTCGGCGAAGGAGACGCCGGTCATTTCCTTGGTAAGCGTTCGATGGCGGCTCTTGCCGAAGTTGCCGAGCATGCCGCCGCCGCCGGTGGCGGCGCGGAGGCCTCGGCTGATGATCCACCAGCCGAGGATGAGGATGAAGACGAGGGGCGCGAAGAAGAGGATCAGCGTCATCCAGGGGCTGGTGTTTCGGAACTGCACCTTGCCGTCGGTGATCTTGTTGACTTCGGCGGCGACGAGGTCCTTGTTGGCGAGGTTGATGGGGATGCGGACGTAGGTTTCGGTGGCGTTGGCTTCGTCGGCCTTGCGCTTGGCCACGACGGCTTCGTCGGAGAGGGTGACCTCGCTGAGCTTGCCGGCCTCGTAGGCGGACTTGAACTCGGCGAGGGTGATGCGTTCGCCGCGGTCGGGGCTGCTGAACATCATGAACAGCAGGACCATGAGGACGATGACCGCGACCATGGTGAAGAGGCCGCGGGACTGCGGAGGCTGAGGAGCGCCTGGGCCGCCGTTGCCACCACCCCCACCGCCGTTGTTGTCCTTGGCGGGGTTGGGGCGCTTGGGGCGAGGCTTGGAGTCGCGAGACTCATCGGCCGCGACGCGGAGAAGCGATCGCGCGGCGGCGAAGTTCGCGCCAAAGGGCGCGGCGAGGCGTGCGAAAAGACCCGACATTCCACGGAGCACGGTCGAACTCATCGGACCCCTGGGGCCGAGCCCCATGTGAAAACAGTTGGAAGCACTGCAAGAGCATTCAGCGAGCATTGCAAACGAGCACGGCAACGCCGTGGTGCTTTGGAGATCATCGGCGACCGAGGCATGTACCCGGTCATCCTTCTATCTGTTCGGCGTTTGATGGCGGAAGATGCACGTGGATACCCGAACGGACGACGATTCTAGCGGACCTTTGGGCGCGCTGGGCCTGGTGGGCTCGTGCGGCCCCCCGCGCTCAGGCTTGCGGGTTGTTGAGCTGGCGCTGGCGTCGCAGGAGCATCCAATCGGCGAAGGACGGGGCCAGGGTGGCAAGCGCGAGCATGGCACGCATGGGGAAGCTGGTCCAGACTTCGCCCTTGGGTTTGCGGAGGCAGCGGACGATGGCGTCGGCGACGGTTTCGGCGGGCTGCTTGAAGCGTTCAGGGGTCTGGATGCTGATGCGCTTGCCGCCGGAGAGGCGCTTGGCGGTGTCGAAGAACTCGGTCTTGGTGCCGATGGGGTGGACGCTGGAGACGGCGACGCTCTTGTCGGCGAGTTCGATGCGCATGGCGCGGGCGAAGTGGTCCTGGAGCGACTTGCTGGCGGAGTACGCGGCGTAGTTGGGCAGGCCGATCTTGCTGACGCAACTAGAGCAGACGAGGATATGGCCGCGCTTGCCGCCGTTCACGGGTTCCTGCTTGAGGAAGCGTTCCGCAGCGAGTCGTGAGAGTTCGAGGCTGGCCCAGAAGTTGACGCGGAAGATGTCGTCGAGTTCGGCTTGGGTGTAGGAGAGGACGGCGCGTTCGAGGCCGTAGCCGGCGTTGGCGAAGACGCTGTAGATGGAGCCGAAGTGATCGAGGGCGGCCTCGATGAGCCGGGCGTTGTCGTGGGGATTGGAGACGTCCATCACGACGTAGGCGGCGCGGCCGCCGGCGGCGCGGATGTCCTCGACAACGCGATTGAGTTCGTCCTCGCGGCGTGCGGCGACGATGACGTTCATGCCGGCGTTGGCACAGGCGATGGCGGTGGCGCGGCCGATGCCGGAGCTGGCGCCGGTGATCGCAATGGTTCGGCCGGAGAGGTTGATGCTCATGCGGAGCGGGGAAGGCGTTCACCACAGAGACGCAGAGACACAGAGACGGGAGCGTGGCGAGGCGCTGGGTTGGTGGGGCGATTGCCGCGCCGGGTTGCGGCGACGACGGTGCCGGAGCGAGGACGCCCCGGCTCGCAGCCCTGCTGGCGATTCTGCACGCTGGGTTGCGACGCGCCGCGCCCGCGACACAAGGCTCAGCGGCTGGCCGTGGTGTCGTTGCTCGTGGAGCTCTTGGAGCCGGCGTCGGAGGTGCTCTTGGGGGTGAAGACCTTCTTGGTGTTGTCGCTGGTTTCCTGGAGGTCTTCGCCGACGCCGCTGACGGTGTTGCAGGCGGTGAGCGCGAGCGGGGCGACAGCGACGAGGGCGGCGATGACGAGGCGGGCGCGATTCTTGTGGCTGATCTTCTTCATGACGTTGGTCTCCAACCAAAGAGTGAAACAAGGTTGCGGCGGGTCTCCGACCGCCGGTGCGGGATCATACCAAGTTGATGGAGGTGAGCGTCGCGCGGACGCGAGCGGGCGAGTCGGGCAGTCGACACAGCGCTGGTCGTTCGAGTCAGGCGTGGCGAACGAGTCAGGATCGATCTTGTGCGATACGTCGGCTGAAACCCCCTCCCCGGTCTCGCGGCGCTCGACCACCCCGCCCCGCTGTGCGGGGCGGGGCGGCGCGTTAGTCGAGGACCATTTCCTCGGCGCTGGCGCCCTTGGGGCCGCGTTGGAGGAGCCAGCGGAGTTCGGCGGCGCGGATGATGTAGGCCGCGGCGGCGTAGCTGAACATGCCGACGGCGGTGGCGCAGAGAAGGCGGAGGAAGTGGCTCCACCAATGGCCGTTGACGAGGCCCTGGGATGTGAAGAGCCAGTTGGATGCCGCGACACACGCGCCCATGACGGCGGCGACGAAGCAGATTTTGACGATTCCGGTGACGAGGGGCCGGTCGAGGATGTGGACGTTGAGCTTGCGGGTCGCGACGTACGCCACCGCGAAAGCCTGGAGCACGGCGCAGATACCAGTGGCGAGCGCGAGGCCGGCTTCGCGGAGCCACCAGATGAGGGTGAGGTTCAGGGCGAGATTGATCGCGACCATCGCGACGGCGATGTGCATCGGGGTCTTGGTGTCGCCCCTGGCGTAGAACGCACGGGTCAGCACGTGGTTGAGTGAATAGGCCCAGACCGCCGGTGCGTAGCACGCAACGACAAGAGCGGAGCGGGAGAGACCCTCCGCGGAGAACGTGCCGAACATGGTGCGGACGAGATCCTCTCGCACCAGCACCAGACCGACGCTAGCGGGGATTCCGATGAAGAGCGAGAGACGGATGCCGCGTTTCAGAACGTCTTCGAACGCGGTGCCGTCCTTGGCGGTGCGGCTGAGGAGCGGGAAGACGGCGGTGGCGACGGCGATGCCGAAGACGCCGAGGGGGAACTGATAGAGACGCGAGGTGTAGGAGAGGATGGAGTTGGAGGATTCGTCGAGTGTGAGCGCGAAACCGAACATGGTCGTGCCGATCCAGATCGGCCACATGGCGATGAGGGTGTCGATCCAGGTATTGAGCTGGAGCGTGCCGAGGCCGACGACCACGGGCAGGAAGCGAGAGAGGACGCGTTTGCTGGAGTCGCGGGCATCAGACGTGAGGCGGGTCCAGCGGACCTTGCCGCGGAGCGCGTGGAGCGACCAGACGATCTGGAGGATGCTGGCGAGCACGGCGCCGATGCCGACGAGATACGAGGCTTGTTCTTTTGTGACGCCGGGCGCGAACCAGGGGATGGCGGCGGCGGCGATCATGACGAGGTTCAGGATGACAGGCGCGGCGGCGGAGGGGCCGAAGCGGCCGTGGCTCTGGAGCATGCCGCCGAGGATGGCCGTGGTGCAGACCATGGGCATCATGGGAAGCATGAGCATCATGAGCTTGAGCGACAGCGCTCGCTCGGGATGATCGAGGTTGAGCAGCAGAGCGACGAGGAGACCAAGCTCGACGACGAGGACGATGCCGCCGGTGACGAGGGTGAGCAGGCGGAGCACGAGCGAGGCGAGCTGGTTCGCCGCGTCGGAGGCTTCGCGCTTGAGTGTGGTGTACTCGGGAAGGAACGCGGCGGAGAGGGCGCCTTCGCCGAAGAGGCGGCGGAAGACGTTGGGGATCTGGAACGCGGCGTTGAACGCCGAGCCGACGGCGGTGTCGCCGAAGAGACGCGCGGTGAGCAAGTCACGGGCGAGGCCGGTGAAGCGGGAGAGGAGGGTGAAGCTTGCGACGACGCGGATGGCGGCGGCGAGGACGCCTCCGAAGGCGTGGTCGGTGCTGGCGCCGCTGGTTGGAGGCGATGGGTTGGAAGCAGACGCCGCGTTCACGCGGGAATCATCGGCCATTGCTGGGGCTCTCCGGCAATGGCTGCGAACGCGAGAGCGTGCGTGCTAGGAGAGCGAGCACCGTGGACGCAATGGTGATGCCGAGCCAGTTGAAGGCCAGATCGTCCCACGCGCAGGTGCGTCCCAGGGCGGGGATGCCCTGCAGGCCTTCGTCGATGCAGGCGTAGCCGAGGGCGAGGGTCCAACTCAGCAGCAGATTGCGGCGGGTGTGCCACGGGCCGAAGAACGCGCAGAGCGTGACGAGCGCGGACCAGGAGCCGAAGGCGATGAGGTGGACCCAGAGATCGGAGCGGGGCACGGGGCCCTGAATATTCAGTTTGGGCCAGTGGGTGCCGGTGAAGAGCAGAAGGGCGTAGGCCCCGAAGGCCAGACGCAACCATGGCATGCCGCGGCCGGTCATGCGGACGGGCTCGGGGTGTTCACGCCGCGGGTTTCGACGACGGGCGGTTCGGGGTTTCGCTCGACGGGCGCAACGCCTTTCGCGGCGAGGAATGCATCCCAATCGCGGACGAAGACGTCGGCGAGGGCCTTGTAGTCCTCGGCACCAGTAGCGAGCGGAGCGTAATCGAAGATCGACTTGCCGAAACTCGGGCACTCGGCGAGCTTGATGTTGCGGCGGATGGCCGGGCGGAAGACGCGGGCCATGCGCCAGGGCACATCGTCGCTGCGGGCGGCCTCGAAGAAGCCGTCGAGATCGGCGACGACTTCTTTGGTGTGGGTGCTGCTGGTGTCGTGCATGCAGAGGACGACGCCGGCGACCTTCAGGCGTGGGTTGATCGGCTGCGGCCCTTGAGCCAGGGCGCGGACGGTCTCGAGCAATTTGCCGACGCCCTGCAGCGCAAGGAAGTGGGCCTGCATGGGGATGAGCACTTCGCGGGCGGCGGTGAGGGCGTTGAGCGTCAGCAAGCCGAGCGAGGGCGGGCAGTCGATGAGAATGAACTCGAAGCGGGCCTGGAACGACTCGACGACGCGGACGAGGCGCTGGAGGCGGTCGGGCGCCATCGCCAGTTCGCTCTCGGTGGCGGCGAGGTCGGTGTGGCTGGGGAGGACGAAGAGGTTGTTGCCGACATCGTGGACTGCGCCGGCGGCGAGCTCGGACGTCGGGGAGCCGATCAAGAGGTCGTAGACGGACGACGCGATGGACGCGGGATCGACGCCCAGCGCGATGGTGGCGTGGGCCTGCGGGTCGAGATCGATGACGAGGGTGGGCCTGCCGCTGCGGGCGAGCGCGGCGGCGAGGTTGACGGTGGTCGTGGTCTTGCCGACGCCACCTTTCTGGTTCATCAGCGCGATCAAACGCACCGGCCGGGACGAACTTGGCACGCCGGGAATGGGCATGGCGGAGTATACGAAAGGGTCGAGCGGATCGCGCGGCCGATCACCACTGCGTGCGGAGTTCGGAGACGAGGTCCTTGGCGAGGCGTTGGGCGGCGGAGGCTTGGCCGTATTCGATCTTCTCGCTGACGCCGCGGACGGGGACGAAGGTGTCGGCGGCGGCGAAGGAGCGGCGGGCGGCGAGGGTCTTGCCGGTGGCGTTGTCCACCCAGTCGAAATCGACGGTGATGATGTACCCGTATTCCTGCACGAAGCCGGATTGGTCGGTGGCGGTGCGGGCGAGCTGGACGTTGGTGATGGTGCCGCTGAGGGTGGTGTCGGCGGCGGGCGAGGGGTCGATGATCCAGGGGGTCTTGTTCTGGATTTCCTTGACGATGGCTTCGGTGAGCTGGGCCTCGACGCCGTGGAAGTAGGTGTTGTTCTTGAAGATGGGGACCTGGATGGTGCGGGTGTCGGTGGTGTAGGTGGATTTGAAGGAGTATCCCTGGCGCGGGTCGGAGGCGCAGCCGGCGAGGGCGAAGAGGGCGAGAAGCGCGGGGACGGCGGCGGTGCGGGAGGTCACGGCTTGGCCTCCTTGGGTGCGGGGGCTTCGGGCGCGGCTGCTGCGTCGGTCGCGGGCGCTTCGGGCTTGGTCTCGGATGTGGCTTCGCTCGGCTCGGGCTTCGCGCCGGGTGCATCTTCGGTCGGCGCGGGCTTGGGCGGCTCGGGGATGGGCCAGCGGCGCTCGATGAAGATTTCCTTGGCGCGTGTCGCGGCGACGGTGTCGGGGTGCTTGAGGATGAGGCGTTTGAGGGTGTAGCGGGCGGAGACCGAGTCCTTGCGGACGAAGTACCACGAGGCGATCTCGAACATCTGTGCCGCGGCGGATTCGTCGAGGCGGCTGATGAGGGCGTCGGTCATGCCGACCTGTTCGGCGGCCTGCGGGTAGCGCTGGGCGAAATCGCGGACGAGGTACTGGGCTTCGATGAGGCCGGAGGCGTCGTAGCGCGGGCCCTTGTAGCGGCCGATGTTGGCGAAGACGCGGCGCTGCATGGCGAGCTGGCGGTACTCGCTGGTGGGAAAGTTGGTGAGGAAGATCTCGTAGGCCTCGCTGGCCATGCGGAGGTCGCGGGCGCGGTAGTAGTAGTTGGCGAGTTCGATGGCGGCCCGCTGGGCGAGCTGGCTGTTGGGCACGCGCTCCTGAACGCGGATGAGCAGCTCCTCGCCGATGCGGGTCGCGCTGTCGATGCGCATGCCGAGGAACTTCTTGCGGAGGCCGTTGAGGTACATCAGGCCGATCTCGAGCTCGCGCTCGATGGCGGTGATGAACTGGGGCGTGCCGGGATATTCCTTGATGACGCGCTCGTAGTCGTAGAGGGCTTCGTACTCGTCCTTGAGGGCGAGCTTGGCGTCGCCGCGGCGGAGAAGGGCCTCGGCGGTTTCGGGCTTGTCCTGAGCGGCGTTGCGCTTGAGCCAGGAGTCGAGGAGCGCGAGCGCGCCGCGGGGACGGTTCTCGGCGAGCTGGGTGCGGGCCCGCTGCATGACGCCGGCGTCGGAGGCGGGGTCGATGGGGGCCTCGGCGGGAACCCACTTGCCGTCGGGGTCGAGGCGCATGGGGGTCTGCGCGAGGGCGGGTGCGCCGAGCGCCGAGAGGAGGCAGGCTGTCAGGAGGGCTCGCTTCACGGGGCAAGCATACCGCGGATTCGCGCGAGGTACACGACTCGACTCGACTGAATGGCGAACAGGGGCGTCACGGTGCGACACACCCCTCTCCGGCCTCGCGGACTCGGCCACCTCTCCCCGCTTCGCGGGGCGAGGAGGCGCGGGCTTACACGCCGACGGGCTTGCGGTCGTTGAGCGTTTCGGTCTTGCCGTTGTTGAAGTCGAGGTAGTCCTGCAGGGCGGCGACCTTCCAGTCGCCGAAGCGGAGGGCCTTGATGGCACGCACCGCGGCGGCGGCGCCGGTGGTCGTGGTGATGATGGGAACGCCCAGCCGAATCGCCGCGGCCCGGATCTTGCCCTCGTCGGTGAGGCGGCCGGTGCGGGTCGGCGTGTTGATGATGAGCTGGATCTGCCCGTCGGCCATCATGTCGATGACGTTGGGGCGGACCTGGGCGTCGATCTTCGGGACGCTGGTGACGGAGACGCCGTGCTCGCTGAAGAACGCGGCGGCACCGGGGCTGGCGAAGATCTTGAAGCTCATCGCGTCGAGTTCCTTCACCAGCGGCATCATGGCGATGCGGTCGTTGCGGCGGACGCTGACGAAGACGTTGCCCTTGCTGGGAAGGATCGTGCCGCACGCGAGCTGGCCCTTGGCGAAGGCGATGTCGGCCGAGAGGTCGATGCCCATGACCTCGCCGGTGGACTTCATTTCCGGGCCGAGGACGATGTCCACGCCGGGGAACTTGCTGAAGACGAAGACGGACTCCTTGACGGCGTAGACGCCCTTGTGCACGGGCTCCTTGGCGCCGAGGTCGCTGAGCCGCTTGCCCATCATGACCATCGCGGCCTGGCGGGCCCAGGGGATGTGCGTCGCCTTGCCGACGAACGGCACGGTGCGGCTGGCGCGGGGGTTCACTTCCAGAATCGCGATCTTGTCGCCCTTGATCGCGAGCTGGACGTTCATCAGGCCGTTGACGCGGAGCTCGGCCGCGAGGATCTGGCCGATCTGCTTGATGCGGTTGACCATCGGGGGCGAGAGGCTCCACGGCGGAAGCGTGCACGCCGAGTCGCCGGAGTGGACACCGGCCTGCTCGATGTGCTCCATGACGCCGATGACGATGGCCTGGCGCGTGCCGTCGTTGCCGGAGAGATCGGTTGAACCGGCGCGGCCGGGGATGAAGTCGGCGACGACGTCCATATCGACCTCGGTCGCGTCGTCGAGGAACTTGTCGATGAGGACGGGGGCGTTGTCGAGGTCGCTGATGTTGACCGCGTTGGTCATGTAGTGGCGGAGAGCCTTCTCGTCGGGGCAGATCTCCATGCCGCGGCCGCCGAGGACGTAGGACGGGCGGACCAGCACGGGATAGGTGATGCGGTTGGCAATCTCGACGGCCTGATCGAGCGTGCGGGCGATGCCGCTCGGGGGCTTGGAGAGACCAAGGCGTTCGAGCAGGGCGTCGAATCGCTTGCGATCCTCGGCGAGGTCGATGGAGTCGAGGCTCGTACCGATCAGCGGCGTGCCGCCCTGCACCAGACCATGGGCCAGGTTCAGCGGCGTCTGCCCGCCGAACTGGACAACGACGCCGTGGACGAGGCCATTGCGCTTGCCGTTCCATCCCCCGGCATCGCGCTCGAGCGTCTTGCCGTTGAGGCGTTCGATGATGTTGAGCGTGTCCTCGAGCGTGAGCGGCTCGAAGAAGAGCAGATCGGAGGTGTCGTAGTCGGTGCTGACCGTCTCGGGGTTCGAGTTGATCATCACCGACTCGAAGCCGAGCTCACGCGCGGCGAACGCGGCGTGGACGCAGCAGTAATCGAACTCGCAGCCTTGGCCGATGCGGTTGGGCCCGCCGCCGATGATGATGACCTTGGGACGATCGGAGACGCGAATCTCATCCTCGGCCTTCCCTGCCCCGCTGCCCCCCTGCCCCACTGCTCCGCTTCCCGTCTCGTACGTCGAGTAGTAGTACGGCGTGACCGCCTCGAACTCCGCCGCGCAGGTGTCGACCAGCTTGTACACCGGCTCGATCTTCAATCCCTTGCGGTGGTTGCGGACCTGAATGATCGTCTCCGGGCTGATCTTGCCCAGGTACAGATTCGCGAGCTGGGCGTCGGAGTAGCCGAGCTGCTTGGCTTCGAAGAGCACATCCGCGGGGACGTCTTCGAGCTTCGCGTACGAACACAGCACATCCTCGAACTCCACCAACTGGCGGATCTGGTCGAGGAAGAAGTAGTCGATCTTGCACAGACTGAAGATCTTCTCGTCGGTCCAGCCCATCTTCATCGCGTAGCGGACGTAGTAGAGTCGGCCCTGGCTCGGGATGGCGAGCTTGCGGCTGAGCTTGTCGTCAGCGATGGGCCACTCGATCGCCTGGCCGTCGGCGGTGCGGAAGGTCTGCTTGCCAGCCTCGGTCGTCACGTTGCCGGCCTTGCCCGCTCGGCGTGCCTCGAGCCACTTGTCGTTGCGATCCAGTCCCAGCCCGAACCGCTTCACGTCCATCGAGCGGATGACCTTCTGGAAGCTCTCCTTGAAGGTGCGCCCGATCGCCATCGCCTCGCCGACCGACTTCATCTGCGTCGTCAGAGTCTCGTCGGCCTCGGGGAACTTCTCAAACGTCCAGCGCGGCATCTTGGTGACGACGTAGTCGATCGTCGGCTCGAAGCACGCGCTCGTGGTGCCGGTGATGTCGTTGCGGAGTTCGTCGAGCGTGTAACCCACGGCCAGCTTCGCGGCGATCTTGGCGATCGGGAAGCCGGTGGCCTTGGACGCGAGGGCCGAGGACCGCGACACGCGCGGGTTCATCTCGACGACGACCATCTCGAACTTGCCGTCCTTGGGGGCGGGGTTGACGGCGAACTGGACGTTGGACCCGCCGGTCTCGACGCCGACGGCACGCATGATGGCGATCGCGGCATCGCGCATCGCCTGGTATTCCTTGTCGGTGAGCGTGAGGATGGGGGCGACGGTGACCGAGTCACCGGTATGAACGCCCATCGGATCGATGTTCTCGATGCCGCAGATGATGACGCAGTTGTCCTTCTTGTCGCGGACGACTTCGAGCTCGTATTCCTTCCAGCCCAAGACGGACTGATCGATCTGGACCTGCCCGATCATGCTGGCGCGCAGGCCGCGGGTGGTGATCTCTTCGAACTCCTCCTGGTTGTACGCGATGCCGCCGCCGGTGCCGCCGAGGGTGAACGCGGGGCGGATGATGGCGGGCAGGCCGATCTGCTTCAGGAACTCTTTGGCCTCGTCGAGCGTGGTGACGGTCTTGGCCTTGGGCAGGACCAGGCCGATGCCCTCGCAGATGTCCTTGAAGATCTGCCGGTCTTCGGCGCGGTGGATGACGGTGCGGTTGGCCCCGATCATCTCGACGCCGAACTCCGTAAGCGTGCCGTTGTCGAAGAGGTTGCACGCGCAGTTCAGGGCGGTCTGGCCGCCGAGCGTGGGCAGGATCGCGTCGATCGGCGTGCCCAGGTCCTTCTCACGCTGCAGGATCTTCTTGACCGCCTCGGGCGTGATCGGCTCGATGTACGTCCGGTCGCTGTACGCCGGATCGGTCATGATCGTCGCCGGATTGCTGTTCACCAGCACCAGCCGGTACCCCTCGGCCTTCAGGGCCTTGCAGGCCTGGGTGCCCGAGTAGTCGAACTCGCAGCCCTGGCCGATGACGATCGGGCCCGAGCCGAGGAGCAGGATGGTCTTGATGTCGGTGCGCTTGGGCATGGTTTTGGCAGGTTGCAGAGGTGCGGCGAGGCAGGGTTCAGGTGTGTGCGCAGGGACCGGGGGCGCAAACTCCATGAGGATAGAACCCGACGCGGCGGAGGTCCAAGTCGCGGGGGTGATTGCGTTGAGATTCTGCGAGATTTGGCGAAGCCGGGTTCAGAACTCCCAGCCAAGCGTGAGGAAGTAGTCGACGTCGTTGCGCTGCGTGACGCTGCCACGGGTTGTGAAGCGGTTCTCGACGCCGGCCTTCAGCAGCATGTTGCTGCGGGGATCGACCTTGAGCTGGTAACCGGCCTTGAGATCGAGGCGGAAGTCGGACACCGATTCGAGGCTCGGGAGGTAGTCGAAGCTCGCGAAGGTCGACTGGCGGGGCGAGATGGTCCACTTGGTGTCGAGGCCGACGAGGGCTTCGGGTCGGAACCCGGTCGCGGGTGACGGACCCTTGAACTCGCTGGCACCACCCAGACCGGCACGGAACCGGAGCAGCAGGGGCTCAGGGCGGTAGACCGTGTAGGACGGACCGACGAAGCCGGAGAGGCGGAGGCGGTAGTTGGTGAACTCGTCGAACTCGACGCGGCCTCTCGCAAAGAAGCCCCAGGGAGAGTCGCCGAACTTCCAGTCGTTGTTGGCGTTCGCCTCAGCACGGTTCTTGGAGGCCCGGCCGTTCTCGGAGGCGCGGGCGTACGTCGCGTCAAAGCTCGTATCCATTCTCGCAGTCTCGCGTCCGACGGCGAGCGCAAGGCGGGTGTTCAGCGTTTCGCTGTTGCCCGAGGCGCCGGCGAGACCGACGTCAAAGCCGCCTTTCCACTTCGGAGCCGGGGCTGCCGAGGGTGTGGACCGGGCGGAGGCGGATTCGGCGGCCGAAACGGGTGCGGCCTCGGCGGTGGACTTTGGCACTGGTGTCGCCGACCCGTTCGGGGAAGACGCGGCGGTCTGCGGCTGCGATGCAACGCGGACGCTGGCGATCGACGCGAGTGCGAGCCGCAGGTCGCCGAGCACGGCGTGGCGGAGGGTGATGGTGTCGGCGTCCTGCGCGATGATGTCGCCGCGGAGTGCATCGCCATTCACCAGCGTGACGACGTCGGCCCGGGCGCCGGTCGCGAACAGCAGTGCGAGAAGGATCAAGCGGAGCGTGCGAAGCATGAGCATGGCGAAGCTGGGCGAGCGAAGGCGATCGATGAGTGCGGATGACGAGACCGGTGCGGTCGGCGTCGATCGGAACGGCGGCGGGTTGAAGCGGAGCGGCGGTTGCCGCACGGGGCGATTATCGCCACGAGCTGTCGCGTGTTTTGCATGATTTACGATTTTCTCGGGACCGCGGGCGTCGCGGTCAGAGGCGAGACAGACCACGAGCGATCGCGAGTTCAAGATCGGAGCAGGCGGACATCGGGTCGAGCCCGCCGCCGGCCGCTTCGTTGAGCTGTGCGAACTGATCGGCAGTGACACCGGAGATGATCAGGTGGCGATCCTGATCGTCGAACTTTTGCACGGCGGCGCGGAGTTCGATGGCGGAGTTTTCGTCGAGCTGCGTCACCTCGTCGAGGTCGAGGATCACCACCTTCGCGTGCGGCGGCAACAGATCCGCCCACACGAGCAGGTTCGGCATCCGGTGGATCTTGCCGGCGCGAGCATGGTCTTTGCGGACGTGGTACACGAGGATCTCCGGCGGCAGACCCAGGTCGGAGTCCTCGCCCACGAGCTCGCTTTCCTCGATCTCGGCGATCGGGCGGGACACATCTTGATAGATGATCCAGAGCAGGAAGAAGACGGGCGGGAACATCGCCCACCGGGTGCCGTAGAGGAACGCTACCGTGCCCAGGCCGGCGCCCAACGCGAACGAACCGACAACGGCGCCGAGGACCATAAGGTGCTGCGAGGTGGCGTGGCGATAGACAAGTCGAGCGGCGTCGATGGCACGCCCCCTGGCGAGCGTGCGGCGTTCGTCCTTGAGGAACCAGAGGAACTGCACGGCTTCGAGGCCGAGGTCGGTGAGGACGCCGGTCACGTGGGTGGTGCGGACGACGCCGCTGGAGATGCGGGTGATGGTGGCGTTCTGCAGGCCCATGGCCATGGAGGCGACGCCGAGCAGGGCGAGGACGATCTCGTGGCGCGTGAGGTCTTCGGTGCTGGAGAACTCAAGCGCGATCGCGAACAAGGCCAGCAGGGCGGCCTCGATGGCGATGGGAAGGACGTAGATCGATTCCCAGCGGCGGCGTTTGCCAAGCTCGGCGGCGAATCCGGAGACGCCGGCCCCGATGAAGAACGAGAAGAGAAGGAAGAGGAGGAAGGCGACGGTTTCCCACCGGGCTTCGACGACGGCCCGGCCGAGATCGGAGGTGGTGCCGCTGACGTGGCTGGTGACGTGGCCGCAGACGAGGATCGTGAGGATGTTGGTGTAGCCTGCGATCCAGGCGAGCGTGACCGCGAGCCTTGCTTGTTGGTAGTAGGAATGGGCCTGGGCGATGAACATGGCAACGCTCCAGGATCATCAGCGCGCGGGACGTCCGGAAGCAAGTGCGGCGGCGGACCCCGCGGCCGGATTCATACGATTTGTGGAACATTCGTCGCCGCCTTCCGCGATACTCTGCTGGCTATGGGCAAGGTCATCGCGTATTCCATCCTGCTGGTGCTTGGCATGGTCGGCTCGCAGCTCGCGCCGCGGCTCTTCGCCGACGCGGAGGCGTTGGGCACGTTTGAGTACGTACGGCAGTGGCTGACGTTTATCTGCCTCGCGTTCATCATGATCCACGTCGGCTACGAGTTCGACATCGACAAGCGTCGCAAAGGGCAGTACGGGAAGGACTTTGCGATCGCGATGACGGCGGCGACGTTTCCGTGGCTGCTGGTGGCGGGTTACTTCGTCGTAGTGATGGGCGAGCCGGGGGCGGCGTCGAGTTGGAGTGTGTGGAAGGAAGAGTTGCTGGTGGCGTGCTTCGCGGCGCCGACGTCCGCGGGTGTCCTGTTCAGCATGCTGGCCGCGGCGGGGCTCGCAACGACGTGGCTCTTCAAGAAGGCCCGGATCCTCGCGATCTTCGACGACATCGGGACGATTCTGCTCCTGATCCCGCTCAAGATGTTCATCGTGGGGCTCCAATGGCAGCTTGGCGTCGTGGTCCTCATCATGGTCGGGCTGCTGCTCTTGGCGTGGTTCAAGCTGCACGCATTCAAGATTTCGATCTCTTGGCCGTTCGTGGTTGGGTACTCGATTGCGCTGGTGGCGGCGTCGGAAGGTCTGTACATCCTGAGCAAGTGGGTAGACCCGAACGCGACGATTCACATCGAGATCCTGCTCCCCGCGTTCGTGCTCGGGTGCGTGATCGCGCTCCCGCGGCGGTCGGATGGCAGTGTCGATCACACGCACCACGAGGGCAAGAGCTCGGAGGCGTTGGTCGGCACGATCATCTCGGGCTTGTTCCTGTTCCTGGTCGGTTTGTCACTGCCGCACTTGGACAAGATCCAGGCGGCGCAGATCGGCGCCGGTGTGGTCGGGGCGGAAGTGGGAGTATCAGAACCGATCGCGATCAACTGGATGACCGTCGGGCTGCACGTGCTCGCGGTGACGTTCCTGTCAAACCTTGGCAAGATGTTCCCGGCTTTCTGCTACAAGCGCGAGGCGTCGTTCAAGACGCGGCTGGCACTGGCGATTGGCATGTGGCCTCGAGGCGAGGTCGGCGCTGGGATCCTGGTCGTGGCGCTCAGCTACGGCATCGCGGGTGAGACGGTGCTCGTTGCGGTGATCTCCCTCGCGCTGAACCTGGTGCTGACGGGGGTGTTCATCGTGCTGGTGAAGCGGCTGATTAAGGGCGAGCCGCAGTAGCGGTTGGGGCGAGCCGCAGTAGCGGACGACGATCCCAACCAGTATCGGTGGCCCATTCTTGGACTTTCGAGAATCTTGTTGGCGCACAAGGCCATGGCTGGTAGGGTGCCTTGATCGGAGGGACTCATGCGAACGTCTTGCCTTGGGGCCGCCGCAGCGGTGATCGGGCTGGTGTCGGTCGCGCTGGCGCAGCCCGCGGACATGGTGAACTGGTGGAAAGCCGATGGCAACGCCAACGACAGCGCGGGCACGGCCAATGGCACGATCTGAGGCAGCGTGGCATTCGTTCCGGGTCGGTACGGCCAGGCCTTTGACTTCAACGGCGGCGAGGTGCAGTGCGGCACCACCGCCGGCAACTTCGGAACCGGCGACTTCACCATCGCCTTCTGGGTCCGCAACGCTTCACAAGCTGTCCTGCTTGACATGATGTCAAAGCGTCCGGCGTGCAACTTCGGCAGCTTTTTCAACATTCAGGGTGGCTCCGGCGCCAACGGCACCGGCCTGTACATCGAGGCGTACTCGAACGCCGGCGGCGCCAATCCGATTCTGGTTCCAACGACGGGCATGTTCGACGACAAGTGGCACCATGTCGTGTTCCGCAGACAGGGAACCAGCGTCGTGACCGCACGCGACGGGATCATCATCTTCACCTACACATCGAGCGGCGTGACGAACATCACGAACTCCGCGATTCTGAAGTTTGCGGGCGGCCCGTGCCTCGGTTTCGGCGGTCGGATTCGATATCAGGGCTTCCTCGACGACATCCGCTTCTACAACCGGTTTCTGAGCCATCAGGAATTGCGGTCGTTCGCGTGCGCGACGGACATGAACGGCGATCTGGTCGTCGACGATGCGGACTTCTCGATCTTCGTCGGCCAGTACGACGTCCTGCTGTGCTCGGAGCCCACGATCCCCTTCGGATGCGTGGGCGATTTCAATCAGGACGGCCAGGTGGACGACACGGACTTTACCATCTTTGCAGGCGAGTACGATCAGCTCGTGTGCCCGTAAGTTGCAACACCACGCGGCATCGGGAAGTCTTCCGAGCCGCGGCGACGCTCGTTCTGAAGACCTCTGGCTACTTGTCTTTCCGGCACGAACTGCTCTGTTATGGGTGGCGTACCAAGGCCCGCTTGCTGATGGCACGCGTGTTCTCGGGCCGTGCCATGCCATCCGTACCATTCAGGAGAGCAGGGATGAGCCCGATCGCCACCCTGCATTGCAGCCGGCCCTGCCCGTCGCTCGATTGAGAATTCACTATGTGCGGAATCGTCGCCTATATCGGAACCAAACCCGCCCAGCAACTTCTTCTCGAAGGCCTGAAGCGCCTCGAGTACCGCGGGTATGACTCCGCGGGTCTGGCGGTACTGGAGAATGGGAAGCTCGAGGTGGTTCGCGCCGTCGGACGGGTGGCGAATCTCGAGGACAAGATCGAGGACATCGGCGGCTTTCGCGGGTCGATCGGCCTGTGCCACACCCGCTGGGCGACCCACGGCGGCGTGACCGAGTTCAACGCCCACCCGCACACGGACGACAAGAACGGCATCGCCCTGGTGCACAACGGCATCATCGAGAACTACGCGGCCCTGAAGCAGTATCTCGAAGAGAAGGGCCACACGTTCAAGAGCCAGACCGACACCGAGGTGCTGGCGATGCTGATCGGCGAGCTGTACGAGGGCGACCTCGAGGCCGCCGTGCAGGCCGCTCTTCGCGAAGTGACCGGCGCGTACGCGATCGCCGTCATCTGCGAGAAGGAGCCCGACGTCATGGTGGTGGCCCGCAAGGGTTCGCCTCTGATGGTGGGCGTGGGCGCGGGCGAGTATGTCGTGGCGTCGGACGCCTCGGCGATCATCAGCCACACCACGCAGGCGTTTGCGCTCGACGACTACAACGTCGTGAAGCTGACGCGGCAGGGCTTCCGCACCAGCACGATCCACAACGTGCCGGTCAACAGCAAGATCATGCAGCTCGAGCTTGAACTGCAGGAGATCGAGCTCGGCGGGTTCAGCCACTTCATGCAGAAGGAGATCTTCGAGCAGCCCAAGGCGCTCACCAACTGCATCCGCGGGCGTTTGCAGCTCGAGGAAGGGCGGATCCACCTGGGCGGTGTCGGGAACTTCAGCAAGGAGATGAGCAAGCTCAAGCGGGTCGTGCTGACGGCCCAGGGCACGGCGTTGCACGCGGCGATGATCGGCGAGTATCTGTTTGAGGACCTCGCAAAGGTCTCCAGCGTCGCCGAGTACGCCAGCGAGTTCCGCTACCGCAACCCGATCGTGGAAGAGAACACAGCGGTTATTGCGGTGAGCCAGTCGGGCGAGACCGCCGACACGCTGGCCGCGCTGCAGGAAGCCAAGGAACGCGGCGCGCTGGCGATGGGCGTGGTGAACGTGGTCGGATCGTCGATCGCGCGCGAGACCGATGCGGGCGTGTATCTGCGGGTGGGTCCGGAGATCGGCGTGGCGTCGACAAAGGCGTTCACGGGCCAGGTCGCGGTTCTGACGATGCTGGCGATGTACCTGGGACGCAAACGCTTCATGAGCCCGGATCAGTGCCGGGACTTGATGCAGGAGCTCGTGCAGATTCCCACCAAGATCGAGCGGATTCTAGAGCAGGACTCCAAGATCAAGACGATCACCGAGCGGTACATTCACCGCGAGAATTGGCTTTTCCTCGGCCGCGGGTACAACTACCCCACCGCTCTCGAGGGCGCGCTGAAGCTCAAGGAAATCTCGTACATCCACGCCGAGGGCATGCCCGCGGCGGAGATGAAGCACGGTCCGATCGCCCTCATCAACGACGGCATGCCGGCGGTCTTCATCGCCAACAAGGGCCGTCAGTACGAGAAGGTGATGAGCAACATCCAGGAAGTCCGCTCCCGCGGCGGGCACATCATCGCGGTGGCGACCGAGGGCGACAAGGAGATCGCGAAGTACGCCGAGGATGTGATGTACATCCCCGAGTGCCCCGAGTGCCTCAGCCCGCTGCTCGCCGTGGTGCCGCTGCAGCTTCTGGCGTATCACGCGGCGGTGCTGCGTGGCCACGACGTGGACAAGCCGCGGAACCTTGCGAAGAGCGTGACGGTGGAGTGATCGACCGCGACGCGGTGTCGATCAGTCCGTGTGTTCACGCTTCGTCGGCGTCGCGCTGAACGGATCTTCGGGCACGGGCTCGTCGAGGAGCATGATCTCGGCGCGCTGATTGGACTCGTCTTCGCGCGACGACTTGGCTCGTGCGACAACGGGCGCGGAGTGGCCGCTCGCGGTGAGACGGATCTGATCCCAGGTCAGGCCCTGCTGCACGAGTTCGGCGCCGACCGCCCAGGCACGCTGATACGACAGCTCGCGCGATTTGCGTTCGTCGCCCCAGCTCTCCCAGCGGCTGGCGTGGCCGCGAACTTCGACCATCCAGCGGGAACCAGCGACGCGTTTGGCGATCTGGCGGATGGTGTCGCGTCCGGACTCGGTCATCGTGCTCTTGTTGGCGTCAAACTGAACGAAGCCATCCTCGCCGGATTGTCCGCTGCGGCGGACAATCTGTGACGGGCCGTCGCGTCCGCTCGGGCCTGGCGTGCGGACGTCGCCGGGCTGGGAGCGCTCGCGCAGGCGGCGGATGAGCGGCTGGTCCTCGGCGCGGGAGGAGTCGAGCGAGACCGGGTTGTTGAAGGCGTCACGCACGGCGATGGCGAAGTCCAGGAGGCTGTCGCTCGAGCCGGCGGTCGGTTCGGCGTCGGACTTGCCCTTGGGCCCCATGTTCATGGCAAGAAGGATGACGAAGAAACCCATCATCAGCAGCACGTTGTCGGCGAAGGAGACGATCCAGCCTTCCTCGTGCTCATGCTCGTGCGGCATGTGCGGGTGGTGCTTCTTGTGGCCCTTGTGAGACCCACCCTCTTCGCCGTGCCCGTCTTTCTCGTGCTTCTCATGATCCGCCATGGCGTGGCTCGCTTTCGGTGTATCGCGGGTGGACGAATGAAGGTCGGATTACGCGGCCTTGAGCTGCTCGCGGTTGTTGGCGGGGACGAAGGACGCCATCTTGTCGAGCGTGGCCCGCGGGTTGTCGCCGGCCTGGATGGAGAGGATGGCCTGGAGCACCATCTCGCGGCGGAGGATCTCTTCGCTGGAGCGGTAGGCGAGCTTGTCGCCCATCGGGCCGGCGACGCAGTTGGCGAGCACGGTGCCGTACATGGTGGCGACGACGGCGACGGCGAGCATGTATCCCATGGTGGCGATATCGCCGCCGAGGCTCTTGAACATGCCGATCTGGCCCAGGAGCGTGGCGACGAGGCCGAGGCCGGGGCCGTAGGTCTTGAGGATGTCGAAGAACTTCTTGCCGGACTTGTGGCGGTCCTGCATGGCCATGATCTCGAGTCGGAGGGTGGACTCGATGGTGTCGGGGTCGACGCCGTCGATGGCCATCTTCATGCCGTTGCGGAAGAACGGGTCGTCGAGCTTGGGCAGTTCGTTCTCGAGGGCGAGGATGCCGTCCTTGCGGGCGCGGTCGGCGAGCGCGGCGATCTGGTTGATGGTCTCCATCACGGGCTTGCCGGGATTGAAGAGGAATCGCTTGACATAGCCGGGCACCATCTTGATGCGGTCGAAGGGCATGGACATCATGACGGCGGCGATGGAGCCGAGGATGACCATGTAAAAGCCCTTGCCGGACCAGAGCGACATCAGGTCGCCAGCGGTGGCCTGGTAGCAGACCAGGCCGACGACGAATGTCATCATGAGGGAACCGACGAGGCTGGCTTTGTCCATGGCGAGTCTCCGAGCCGTGAACCGATCCCCGTCTGGGAAGCGGACCACGAGCGTCGGTACAGTCGGCACAAACGGCGCCCGTCTTCAGGGCAACCCAGTCGGCACATGCGGATTGGATTCTCCAGGCGCAATCGGCGGGGGAATCCGGATAATCGGCTCTGTCGGATCGGAGTTATTGGGGGTTTGGGTTGCGAGGCTTGCGCGACTGGCACAGCCCGTCGGAGCGTGAGTGCGGGCAGGTCGAGCGCGGAGCCTTGACCGACGCGGGCGGCGGCCCGATGAGATCCGTATGCACCCCCGACGCTACGGACGAGTTGTTTGTCAGTTTGTCGACTCTTCGCTGGGCGAGGTCACCGATATGTCTGCGGGTGGCATGCGCCTGGCGACGCTGCGGTCGACACCGCCGCTTATTGATGATGTGGTGACCGTGGAGCTGGTGGGCGTCAGCGGCGTGGCGAAGGTGACGTGCCGCATCGCGTGGGTGGCGGATGCTCACCCCGACGGCTGGAAGGAAAAGCTCCGAACGCTGATCGCCGGCAAACGCTATTTGCTGGGGTTGGAGTTTGTCAATCTCTCGGACGAGTCGCGGCAGATCGTGAATGAGATCGGGTCGGCCGCCGGCAAGAACGAGGTGATCCGGCCGGACATCGCGCGCTTCCGCAAGACCGCGTGAGCGCGGATCGATCTCCGCGCAGCACCCAGGCGCAGCGGCGTTCCCTGCGGGTTACTTCTCGCGGCGGAGCACGGCTTCGATCGCCTTGAGTTCCTTGCGCTTGTGCTGATCAACCTTGGGAAACTGCAGCCGCAGGCTCGCGAGCGCGTCGACGATGACGCCGGCGACGACCAGCCGTGTGAACCACTTGTGATCGGCGGGCACGACGTACCACGGGGCCTCCTTGGTCGCGGTCGCGGCGATGGCGTCCTCATAGGCCCGCTGGTACTCGTCCCAGTGAACTCGCTCGGCGATATCGGAGGCGGCGAACTTCCAGTTTTTAGATCGCTCCTCGAGGCGTGAGAGCAGGCGTCGGCGTTGCTCGTCGCGCGAGACGTGCAGGAAGAACTTGCGGATGATCGTGCCCTGGCGGGCGTGGTGCTTCTCGAAGTCGCGGATGCTCTCGTAGCGGTGGTCCCAGATCTTCTTACCGATGGCCTCGGGCGGCAGTTTCGCGTGCGTCAGATACTCGGGGTGCACACGGACCACCAGCACGTCCTCGTAGTAGCTGCGGTTGAAGATGCAGATCTTGCCGCGCTCGGGCATGCGCTTGGCGAAGCGCCAGAGGAACTCGTGATCGAGTTCCTCGCTGGTGGGCTGCTTGAAGGAGTACACATGGACGCCCTGCGGGTTGACGCCGCTCATGACGTGCTTGATGGTGCCGTCCTTGCCGGCGGCGTCCATGGCCTGGAAGATGAGCAGGAGGCTGTAGCGGTCCTGGGCGTAGAGCATCTCCTGCTGCTCACTCATCCATTCGACGCCTTGCGCGAGCAGTCGCTCGGCCTGGTCCTTGTCCTTGAAGCCGTTGGTGTCGCTTGTGCTGAAGTCCTTCAAGCGGAACTTCTTGCCGCTTTCGACCCGGAACGGTGCGATGAACTTCTCGACGGGCTTGTCCATACGTGCATGCTACCAGCACGCGGGCCTGGCACCAACGGCAATCTGGAAGGGCCGGCGCCTTTGCGGCCGAGCGGCGTAGCGCGAGTTTCGCATACGCTTGGACGTGTCCTCTTGTGCCGTGATCCTGCTCTCCGGCGGACTCGATTCCGCCACCGCTCTCGCCGTCGCCCGACGCGACGGGCATCGCTGCGTCACGCTCGCGATCGATTACGGTCAGCGGCACCGGGTCGAGCTCGCGGCGGCGGCTTTGGTCTCCAAGCAGCTCGGAGCCGTCGAGTATCGCGTGGTGCCGATCGACCTTCGCGCCGTCGGCGGCAGCGCACTGACGGCCGAGATCGAAGTGCCGAAGGATCGATCGGACGCGGCGATCTCGCACGGCGTGCCGATCACGTACGTGCCGGCGCGAAACCTGACGTTTCTCGCGATCGCCGCGGGCTTGGCCGAGGTCGTGCACGCACGCGATATCTACGTGGGCACCAATGCGGTGGATTACTCGGGCTATCCGGATTGCCGCCGCCCGTTCATCGACGCGTTTGTGGCGGCCGCGAACCTGGGGACCAAAGCGGGCAGCGAATCGCAAGAGCCGTGGCTGCGGGTGCACACGCCGCTGAGCGAATTGAGCAAGGCGGCGATCATCCGCCTGGGCGTCTCCCTCGGCGTGGACTACGCCCTGACTACAAGCTGCTACGACCCGATGACCGATGCGAGCGGCAAGCCCTTGGCGTGCGGCCGGTGCGATTCGTGCCAGATCCGCCGGCGGGGCTTTGAGGAAGCCGGTGTCGCCGACCCGACCCGCTACGCGTGACCAACCGGTCAAGTGTTCATCTGTCCATGTGTTTGAGTGGCAGAGTGGCTCGGGATCGTACAGTTTCATCAACGTCCGTCCCACCTTCCGAAACTGTGTCACTTTGCCACTCTGCCACTTCTTCCGATGCCCCTCCCGCTTTCCGAAACCTTCACGTCGATCCAGGGCGAGGGCAAGCTCGCGGGCGTGCCGTCGTGGTTTGTGCGCTTCAGCGGGTGCAATCTGCGGTGCGGCTGGTGCGACACGCCGTACGCGAGTTGGAGCCCGGAGGTGACGAGCCGCGGCCTTGAGGATGTGCTGGCGGAGGCCCGGGGCAATGTTGAACGCAACGTTCGGCACGCGGTGGTGACGGGCGGTGAGCCGATGATGTTCGACGCCGTGGAGCCGCTGTGCCGCGGGCTGCGCGAGATGGGGATGCATGTCACGATCGAGACGGCGGGAACGATTGCGCGTCGGCCGGACGCGCTCGCGTGCGATCTGATGAGCATCAGCCCGAAACTGAGCAACTCGACGCCGCGGGAGGGGGACCCGCGTGATCCGGGCGGGGTGTGGCGAATCCGGCACGAGGAGCGACGGCTGAACCTTGAAGCGCTCCAGCAACTGATCAGCGACTTTCCGTCACGGCAGTTGAAGTTCGTGGTGTCCGAGCTCGAGCAATTGAACGAGATCGAGTCGCTGCTGGCGAAGCTGCACGGCTGGACGAACGAGGATGTGCTGCTGATGCCCGAGGGCGTCAGCGTGGAGACGCTGGCATCGCGGCGATGGTTGGTGGAGGCGTGCACCAGTCGTGGCTGGCGCTTCTGTCCGCGGCTGCACATTCAGCTATTTGGGAACAAGCGAGGGACATAACGGACGTGGGAAGACCGGCCGGAGGCCGGTCCCACTGGTGCTTTGGAGCTTGCGGGGCCTAGAAGGCCCCGCCCCCGATCGCCTCCCCCACTCCCCCACTCCCCCTGCCCCACTGCTCCCCTGCCCCACTGCCCCACTTTTCTCCATACGATCCCTAGTGATTTACCGCGTCTGCGTCGCCTTTGAAGTCGAGTCCGGGCACATGCTGAGCAAGCATCCCGGGAAGTGTCGTTTCCCGCACGGGCACAGCCGGCGGGTCGAGGTCATCTTGGCGTCGGACGTGCTCGACGCCAACGACATGGTGTGCGATTTCAAGGCCGTGAAGCTGGCGATTGGGGAGTTCGTGCACTCGTTCGACCACGCCATGGCGATCAACAGCCGCGACGCGATGATGCCCGCTCTGGAAGGCCAGCGGCTGGTGGTTTTTCAGGACCAGGATCCGACGACGGAAGTGCTCGCCCAGCGCATCTATGACCATCTGAAGGCCGAGATCGCCGCGGGGCGTGCGTACGCGCTGACGGACCGTCAGGGTGCGGCGTATTCCTATCGCATGCCCGCATCGCTGCGCGTCGAGCGGGTGCGGGTGAGCGAAACATCGAGCACCTGGGCCGAGTACGGCGTGTAGCGCGAACAACTCGTTTCGCCGCCGCGCTATATCCGGCGTCGGACCTTTCGCACGGCAATCGTTCTCGCACCGTTCCCAAGAACAGCGTCGGGACAGACACCATGATGCACATGAACACCACGAAGAGTCGCCTTGCCCGTTCGCTCGTTGTTGCGATGATCGCCGCCGCCGGCACGCTGCTGCCGCCGGCTGCACAAGCCGCGGAGCCGGCGTCGCCGCAGGACGTGCAATCGGCGCGGGCGCTGTCGCGGGCGTTCAACCGCGTGGCGAAGACGGTGGAGCCGGCGGTAGTGCACATCACGGCGATCCGCCGCGAGCCCGAGATGATTTCGGATGGCTGGTTCGTGCGTCCGTCCAACAAGCTGGTGGAGCGTGCCGTCGGCTTCGGCTCGGGCGTGCTGGTGGACCCGACCGGCATCATCCTGACGAACAACCATGTCGTGGAGCCCGCCGAGACGATCAAGGTGAAGCTCAACGACGGGCGGGAGTACGCGGCGACGGTTCGCGGCCGCGATCCCGCGACCGACCTTGCGGTGATCCAGCTCTCGGGTATCGAAGGCGGCGAGAAGCTGCCCGCGGTGTCCTTCGGGGATTCCGACGCGCTCGAGGTCGGCGACTGGGTCGTCGCGATCGGGTCGCCGTTCGGCTTCACCAACACCGTGACGAGCGGCATCGTCTCGGCGAAGAGCCGTGCGGGGGTGCGTCTGCCGGGCGCCTCGGGCGACATGATCCAGGACTTCATCCAGACCGACGCCGCCATCAACCCCGGCAACTCGGGCGGGCCGCTTCTCGACCTTGACGGCAAGCTCGTGGGCATCAACTCCGCGATCGCCACCCGCGCCGGCGGCAGCGAGGGCATCGGCTTCGCCATCCCCGTCCACATCGCCCGCGGCGTCATGGACTCCATCCTGCGGACCGGCAAGATCGAGCGCGGCTGGGTGGGCGTCAATCTCAGCGACATCACTCCCGCGAGGCTCCGCCAGCTCGGCGTCATACAGGACGGCGGCGTGCTCGTCGAGGAAGTGACGCCGGACGGACCTGCCGCCAAGGCGGGACTCAAGCCCGAAGACATCATCCTGCGAGTCAACGGTCGCCCGATCACCAAGGGCAGCAGCTTCGCCGCGACCATCGCGGTCACCGCGCCGGGCAGCAAGGCGACCTTCGACATCCTGCGCGACAAGAAGACGAGCTCGATTCCGGTCGAGGTTTCGACGCTCGCGAGCGCTTCGCCCGAGATCTACGTCAGCCGCTTCGGCGGCGTCGTGCGAACGCTCGACGCGAACCTCCGCCGCCAGCTGCGGCTGGGACGGACCAGCGGCGTGATCGTGCACAGCGTCGACGCCTCGGGCCGCGCGCAGACCAGCGGCTTTGAGCGCGAGGACATCATCGTCGCCGTCGATGGCCAGCCGGTGAAGAACGCCGACGAGTTCCAGCGCCTGCTCGATGCCGCGGACCTCAAGGAAGGCATCCGGCTCGACGTCATCCGCGATCGGATGCGCGGCCACATCGAGCTTCGCGACGAGTAGCTACTTCGCCAGCTCGGGCAGCCGGAAGAGCACGCCGTTGCCGTAGTAGAGCAGCAAGGCGATCGCGATCGCGGAGACGATGTCGATCACGATGCCGGTCTTGACGAACGTGCCCATCGAGACGCGGCCGGTGGCGTACGCCAGTGCGTTGGGCGGCGTGCCGATCGGCAGTGCGTAGCCGCTGCTGGCGGCCAGAGCCGTCGCGGTGGCGAGCATGAACGGGTGCAGGCCCATCGAAGGTGCCACCGCGATCGCGATGGGGATGAACGTCGTGGCGACGGCGGTGTTGCTGGCGACCTCGGTGAGCGCGATGATGCCGATGGTGACGACGCCCAGGACCAGCAGCGGGTGTACGCCGTCCATCTGGCGGAAGGCCTCGCCGATGGCCTGATTGACGCCGTTGGCCCGCATGGCTTCGGCGAGCGACATCCCGCCGCCGAAGAGCAGCAGGATGCCCCAGGGGATTTGGGAGCCGGTCTTCCAGTCGAGGGCGAACTCGTGGCGGGCGAGGCTGACGGGGATCAGGAAGAGCGACAGGGCGGCGATGACGGCCACGCCCGACTCGGTGATGGCGTTCTTGGGCAGGCCCAGTCCAACTGTCCAACTGTTCAACTGTTCAAGGAAGATCCACCCCAGCATCGCGGCGACGAAGACCAGAACGACGACGATCTCGCCGGTCTTCCACCGCCCCAGGGCGGCCCGCTCGTGGGCGACGAGCTCGCGGACGCCCTGGATCGGCCTCAGCTTCGGCGGGTGGATCATGACGAGCACGAGCCAGGTGAGCGGCAGCAGCATCAGCACCAGCGGGATGCCGATCTTGGCGTACTCAACGAAGCTGAGGGTTTGGCCGAAGGTCTGGCGGAGCTGGCCGGTGAGCACCACGTTGGGCGAGGAGCCGAAGAGCGTGCCCATGCCGCCGATGTTGGAGGCGTAGGCGACGGCGAGCACGAGACAGATGCCGAAGTTCGCAATGCCTCTCTTCTCGTCGTCACCGGCGTGGGCGGAGACGAACTTGTAGAGCCCCAAGGCGATCGGCAGCATCATGACCGCGGTCGAGGTGTTGTTGACCCACATGCTGATCGCGCCGGCGGCGAAGACGATGCCGCCGATGAGCATGATCGGGCTGCCGCCCACGACCGACAGCACGCCGAACGCGAAGCGCTTGGGCAGCCCCCACTTCTCCATCGCCGCACCGATGAGCATGCCGCCCATGAAGAAGAAGACGATGGGGTCGGCGTAAGGCGCGCACGCCTCCTTCATGCTCGCGATGCCGACGAGCGGGAAGAGGGCCATCGGCACGAGGCTCGTGGCCTCGACCGGGATCGCCTCGGTGATCCACCACGCGGCCATGAGCGTCCCCAGCGCGATGGTGGCCCGGCCCGCGTGCGTGAGCGAGGAGCCGAAGGCGAATCCGGCGTGCTCGAGGATCAGGTAGACCGCGATGGCAGCGACCACGCCGCCGATGAGGCCGCCCCAGCGGATCCAGCGCGGCGAGTCGGGCGTTTCGGCGGTGGGGTCGATCATGGGAAGAGAGAGTACAAGGGGGAGGACTGAGGGGTTAGGACTTAGGGGTTAGGACTTAGGACTTAGGACTTAGGGAAAAGACAAGGCACCGCTACGAAAATCGCGGGCGCACCCCGAAGCCCGAAGCCCTAAGTCCTAAGACCTCACCCCTTCCCCTTCATCCCTTCCCACTCCTCCCCATCATGCTCACCACCACGGCCGCGAGGATCAGGCCCATGGCGATGGCGTCGTGCGCCCGCATCTTTTCCTTCGCGACGGCGATGGTGAAAACGGTGAAGACGCCGAGCGTGATGGCCTCCTGCAGGATCTTGAGCTGCGGCAGCGTGAAGGTCCCGCCGTGATCGACGTGGCCGAGGCGGTTGGCGGGGACCTGCAGGATGTACTCGGGCAGCGCGATGAGCCAGGAGACGGCGATGGCGAGGACGAGCCCCCATTCCTTCTGCTTGACGTGGTAGTACCACGCGAAGGTCATGAAGGTGTTGGAGCCGACGAGCAGCAGCACGGTGATGAGCCAGCGTGGGACGTCCATAGCGGGGGTTCTATCGGACACGCGTCGGCACAGGCGTCACAAGCGTTGCGGGCCGCGGCGTTGCCACTTGCACGAACGGATTTTCAGTGCGTCGGGCTGGCGGCCGCGGGAGGTGAAATGGACATTCTGGTCAGACTGCCGCTCGTGTGGGAGCGGCGGCAACAGGTTTCACCGTGCGTCGCGAACGACGCTGTACCAAGGGGAGGATTTTCAATGGTTTCCGCCAAGCGCTTCATCCGACCGGCCGGATTGCTCTCGCTGGCGGGCCTTGCTGTGGCAGGAGCGTTGTTCTCCCCCAGCCAGGCCCCCGCGAATCAGGCCACCGACCCATTCGCCAGCCTGCCCACCTCGCTGACGCTCTACGGCACCGTCCGTGACTTCAAGGGTCTCAACGAGTACGGCCACGCCGACTTCGAGTTCGTGCCCAGCGGCGGCTACGGCCACTACGTGAACATGGTGAAGGAAACGCTGGACGCCGACGGCAAGCCCCAGTTCCACAGCCAGGGTAACAAGGTCAGCACGCAGGCTCGCGACTCGGCCAGCCGCAACCGCATGCCGGTGACCAAGTCCTACATCTCCGCCCGGTCGGGCGACAGCAACGGCTCGGTCAGCACCAGCAACGGCGGTGCGCTGACGACCGAGGCCCGCTTCCGGCAGTGGTTCCGCGACGTGCCCGGCACCAATCTGAGCAAGACGATCCCGATCGTGCTCACCCGCCAGGCCAACTCGAACATCTACTCGTTCTCGGACAAGACGGACCCCGGCTACATGGCCAGGGGCGGGTTCTTCCCGATCAACGGTGAGCTGTTCGGCAACTCCGCCGGCCAGAGCAGGAACTTCGGCTTCACCTTCGAGCTGGACACCCAGTTCACCTACAAGAAGGGAACCGGCCAGACCTTCACCTTCACGGGCGACGACGACGTCTGGGTCTTCGTGGACGGCAAGCTGGTCGTCGACATCGGCGGCGTGCACGGTGCCGTCAGCCAGACCATCGAGCTCGATCGCCTGAACTGGCTCGTGGACGGCGGCAAGTATCCTCTCAAGCTCTACTTCGCCGAGCGTCACACGACCCAGTCCAACGTCCGCATCGATACGACCATCTCGCTGCAGGCGGTCGATCCCCCGGCGGTCTCCGGCCTCTTCGACTGACCACACCTCCGGCCCGCCCGTCGGAGCACGGGCGGGTTTCCCGAACACACGCGGCGTGAAGGCACAGCACGCCGCGCACTGAACCTCCAAGTGCCCACGCGCCGCGACGCGGGCTTCGGGATCGTCCCGAGGCCCGTGTCGGCTTTTGGCGTTCGCGGTTCTGGAGTCCGGCGAGGCGGGAGAGAACGCGGAGTGGCGGAGTGAGCGGAGAAACGCGGAGGGGATCGATTCGCTCGATCCGAGTTCGACAGCCGAGTCCGATCTGTGAACGAAGCAGCTTCACGCTCCGCGACACTCCGACACCTCCGCATCTCCGCGTTCTCTCCGTTCCGCGTGCGTGTCCAACTAGGCCAGCCTCGGCAGCAGGATCGGGCCGTAGACCGCCGCGAGCGTCATGGGCACGGTCGTGATCGTGTACCCGAGCAGATCATCCTCGACCGACGTGAACATCATCGCGCAGACCGTCAGCACGTGCAGGAACACCAGCGCGAGTGGCTCACCCACGATCATCGGCGGCGGAACGCCCAGCAGCATCGCGACCGCCGAGATCGTCGTCGAGACCGCCGCCACCTGCAGCACGAAGAACCGCGGCGGCGCATCGACGCCATCCCACATCTGGGCGGCAAGCCAGTGCAGCCCGCCCCCCACACCAATCGCAACCAGCACACCCACGCCGCTCGCGAGCACCGGACCACTCAGCCCCGTGCGGAGCATGGCCGCACCGATGGCCAGCACCGCGCACGCGAGGAGGAACAGCGGCCGCATCAGCACCGCCGCCGCGAGATCGTCTTTCAGTCCGAACCAGATCATCCACGCGCTTCTGCGTTGGACCTTCATGGCCTTGGGCTGCAGGACCTGCACCGGTCCCTGCCCCTTGGTGTAGATCGTCGATTGCAGTTCGCCGCACTCCGGGCACGTGTCGGTCGGCACGCCGCTCAGGTCGTAGTCGCAGTTCCAGCACGGCTTGGCGGCAGGCAGCTCGACCGCCGCCTCACCCTCAACCCGCTCGCCGCTCGCCTGGTTGTAGCCGCAGGCGAGGCACAGCACCGCGTCGAGCCGCATCGCGATGCCACACGACGGACACGGACGCTGCGGCTCCTTCGGCGCTTCCGCGATCGATTCGAGCGGCATCGGGTCCGGGTTGGCCGGAGCATTGAAGCGGACGAAACTGGGGCGGTTGAGAGCCATGCGATCCTGCGCCGACAATCGATCACTTCATCATCGGCACGATCGCGTTCATCACCGGCAAGGTCAGGAACACGAAGAGTCAGTGCAGGAAGCCCAGAATGCCCGCGTCGCTCCAATCAAGCTCCAGGTTGCGGTGCAGCACCGCGATCAGGAGCACCGTGGTGAACGGGTAGCAGATGAGCGGGTTGATGGTCCAGAGAAACTCCTCGCCCGCATACGCGACGAACGCCACACCGATCAGCCGCCACAGAATCCGACCCATGGACAGATCGCTCTCGACGAACATGAACAGGCTCATCACCACCATCACCGCCAGCAGCGCGTAGCGCACACCGATGCGGGTCATGCAGATCGCCACGCGGTCCAGCTCGCCCACACCCCACAACGTGAGATACAGCACCCCCACCGCCGCGGCGACCAGCACGAGCACGGTGCCAATCTCCAGCTCCATCGGCCGCAGCTGCGCCGTCGCGAGCTTGAGCGCTTCCTTCTCCTTCACCGTCTTGCGAACCTTGTTCTTCTTTGCACACTCCGGGCACGGCTCATCGTCGCGCATGCCCGAGCGGTCGCACCCACAGTGCACGCACGGCGGCTTGTAGCGCTTCACCGTCGTCTGCTTCTCCACCGCCTTGGGCGAATACCCAAGCTCGTAGTCAAAGCCGCACGACTTGCACAGGCTCGTGCCCATCGGTACGACCAGGCCGCAGGCGGGGCAGTTGCGTTCTTCTTCCTTGGCGTGCCCGCCCCGCATCCCCGCGGCACAGGCATCGCAGAACAGCCCGGCGTTGCGGGCCTGGATCTTGGTCTTGTCCACCGGCCTGCCGCAGTTGGCGCACACCACGCTCTTGGTGATCGATGCTCCGGCCATGGGTACCTCGGGGAGTGGAACGGTTGGAGGGCAGAGATTGGAAGCGAGAGCGGCAAGGCCTCGAACCGCAGCCCTCCCACCTTCCAACTACTAGGCGTGCCATAGCACCATACCACAAGGCCCAGAGAGCGGTTTCAGGGATTCTCCGGGCATCCCGAACTTCGCCGCCGTCTGGGCAACTCCAACCGTCCACCGCCTCAAAGTTCAGACCGAGTCCTGTGACACATGGACAGTTGGACAGATGAACCGACGCACCCCGCGACGCGGCGGGACCGATACTCAGGAAATGCCCTGATTTGATGTCATCCGCGCCCGGGCGCTGCGGCGGCGCGGCCGATTCGGCCGATATCGTGCGCGCCATGACCAACCTCTCCACGCTGCACGCCGCGGCGCTCAAGTACATCGATGCGTCGATCCTCCCCGAGCCCAAGCCCGCCCCGATGCTGCGGGCCGACGGGCTGGTCTTCCAGGCCTCGCATTGGGACATCGACCCGGCGCTCACCTTCCTGAACCACGGCTCGTACGGGGCGGTGCCCCGCCGCGTGCTCGACGCCCAGTCGCGCCTCCGCCAACGCATGGAGCGCGACGCGGTGCGGTTCTACAAGGTCGATCTGGAACATCTCATGGACGGCGTGCGCGAAGTCCTCGGCGCGTTCGTCCACTGCGACCCCGCGGGCATCGGCCCGGTGCCCAACGCCACCATGGGCATCGCCACCGTCCTCGCCAACACGCCGCTCCAGCCCGGCGATGAGATCCTGATCACCGACCACGAGTACATGTCGGGCATCAACGAACTGCAGCGGATCGCGTCGAAGACCGGCGCCCGCGTGGTCTGTGCCCGCATCCCGTTCCCGGTGCAGTCCGCCGCCGAGATCGAGAGCGCGGTGATGCAGGCCGTCTCGCCCCGCACCAAGCTGGCGATGATCAGCCACATCACCAGCACGACTTCGCTGATCTTCCCGGTCGAGTCGATCGTGCCCAAGCTCAAGGCCCTGGGCATCGACGTCCTCGTCGACGGCGCGCACTCGCCCGGACAGGTGCCGGTGGACCTGACCGCCCTCGACCCGACGTACTTCGTCGGCAGCCTGCACAAGTGGATCAGCGCCCCCAAGGGCACCGCGTTCCTCTACGTCGCCAAGCACAAGCGCGAGGGCTTCCGCCCGGTCTTCCTGTCGAGCCGCGGCCACAAGATCCGCCCCGATCGGGCCCTGTTCCTCCGCGACTTTGACTACCACGGCACGCTCGATTACTCCGGCTTCCTCGTGGTCCCCGAAGCCATCGCCTACCTCGGCCGCCTGCTCCCCGGCGGCTGGCCGGAACTGATCGAGCGCAACCACGAGCTCGCACTCAAGGGCCGCGCGATCGTCTGCAACGCCATCGGCGCCAGCCCCGCCGCTCCCGACTCCATGATCGGCTGCATGGCCTCGATCGTGCTGCCCGAAGCCGCTCCGGAGATGCAGAGCCGCACCACCATCTACGACGACCCGCTGCAGGACAACCTCGTCCACAAGCACGGCGTGGTCACCCCGATCTGGCGGCTCGCCAGCACCAACCAGCGCGTCGTGCGTCTGAGCGCTCAGGCGTACAACACCGTCGATCAGTATGAGAAGCTGGCCGAGGCGCTCGTGACCGAACTGCAGGCCGAAGGCGCGCTCAAGAGCACGGCCCGCCGCGCGAGCTGAGCACCCGTCGCGAATACCAAAGACCGCTCAGGCCTGCGTGAAGGTCGCGCCGTCGAGGGCGTCGAAGCTGACGAACTGGCCGACCTCGAACGAGGCCGCCGTCTGGCGTGCATCGGTCGGCTCGACATGCACCGGCACACCGGCGTTGACGACCACGCTGTTCCCCTCGATCGCGATCACGCTGCCCTGCACACGCCGCGGACGGCCGTAGACCGGCTCGAGATAGCGGCCGCCGCTCTGCACCACGTCGATGCGGCGGGCCTTGGCGTGGATGGTGCCGATGATCGTCTTGCCGATCTCCCCGCGGGCGGTGCCCACGAGATGGATCTGGTAGCTGGTGTTGGGCACGCCGATGATGACGTGGGCGGGCTTGGTGGCCGACTCGGGCACCACCTGCTCGAGCACGCCGCGGCAGAGCTTGGAGTCAATCTTCGTCGTTGGGGCGGGCGTAATCATCGGTCAGAGAATATGCCGCGGAGGCGGCGGCGGGTTGCCGGATCGGGGTGACACCGGCGTCGTCTGAATCACTATTCTTTGCCAATGCGCATCGCGCTCGCCCAGACCAACCCCACCATCGGAGCACTCGACGCCAACGCCGCCGCGATCGCGGCGATGCTCGACAAGGCCCAGGACCTCGAAGCCGACGTCGTGCTCTTCCCCGAGCTGTGCATCTGCGGCTACCCGCCCCGCGACCTCCTGCTGCAGTCCGGGTTCCTCGAAGCGTGCCAGGCCACCGCCGATCGCATCGGCGCCGCCCATTCCCGAGGCACGGTGGTGATCCTCGGCCTGCCCCGCCCCGCTCTCGACACGAGCGGACGACGCATCGGCCTCTGGAACTCGCTGGCGGTGTATCGCGATGGTGGACAGATGGACTGGTACGACAAGCGGCTGCTGCCGACGTACGACGTCTTCGACGAGGACCGGTACTTCACGCCCGGCTCCCGCGCCGTGGCGATCGACGTCCGCGGCCGCGCCGGCATGGTGCGGCTGGGGCTGGCGATCTGCGAGGACCTCTGGCGTGGCGAGGATGCCGGCTTCGCCGCCCGCTACTCCGACGGGCCCGACCCGATCGACGAGCTCGCCCAGCTCGGCTGCCGCGCCATCCTGTCGGCCTCCGCCAGCCCGTTCGTCCTCGGCAAGGGCGAGCGGCATCTGGCGATCCTCCAGAAGCACGCGAAGAAGCACAACCTCCACGTCGCCAGCGTGAACCAGGTCGGCGGGAACGACGACCTCATATTCGACGGCCGCTCCTGCGTGGTCGCCCCCGACGGCCGCGTGATCACGCGTGCCGCCGCGTTCGAGACCGCGCTGGTCTGCATCGACCTGCCACTCACGCAGAGCACAACCAGCGTGGTGTCGGCAATCACGGCGCCGGACCGCACGGCCGCCGCCATCTCCGCCGCCCGCCTCGCGGGTGCGGGCCACGGGCACGACGAAGACCTCTCCGACGACGAGCAGTTGTTCCACGCGCTGGTGCTTGGCGTCCGCGACTACCTCGGCAAGACCGGCTTCAAGTCGGCCCTGCTCGGCCTCTCCGGCGGCATCGACAGCGCGGTGACCGCCGCCATCGCCGCCATCGCCCTCGGCCCCACCAACGTGCTGGGCGTCAGCCTGCCCGGCCCCTACTCGAGCGAGCACAGCAAGGCCGACGCCTACGACCTCGCGGAGCGGCTGGGGATCCAGTGCATCACCATCCCGATCGCACCGTCCTTCGACGGCGCGGTGGCCGCGATCGACCCGGCCATGACCGCCCTGAACACCACGACACTCGGCGAAAAACTCCCCGATCTCGCGGAAGAGAACCTGCAATCCCGCCTCCGCGGCACGATCCTGATGGCGCTCTCCAACCGCACCGGCTCGATCGTGCTGACCACGGGCAACAAGTCCGAACTCGCCGTCGGCTACTGCACGCTCTACGGCGACATGAACGGCGGACTGGCCGTGCTCTCCGACGTGACCAAGCACTGGGTCTACCGCCTCGCGCAGTTCATGAACGAACAGCACGCACGCTTGGGCTATGCCAAACCTCCGATCCCCGCGGGCAGCATCGACAAGCCCCCGAGCGCGGAGCTCCGCCCCAACCAGACCGACCAAGACTCGCTCCCCGCGTACGACGTCCTCGACGAGATCCTCTCCCGCTACGTGGAGCGGCACCAGAGCGCGTCGCAGATCATCACCGCCTGCGCAGGACGCCCCGGCTTCGACGAGGCGACTGTCCGCCGCGTGATCCGACTCACCGACCTCAGCGAGTACAAACGCCGCCAGGCCGCAACCGGTCTCAAGGTGACAGGCGTCGCGTTCGGCACCGGCCGCCGCATGCCGATCGCGCAGGGCTGGAAGAGCCCGTAACGCATCGTCCGGGTTGCCGGAGTTGGATCAAACTGGTACCTTTCGCTCCGCACGAACTGCAGTGCACGGAGCTTTGCATGGCCGCTTCCAAGTACGCCGTCGAATCGATCGGCACGTTCTTTCTCGTGGGCGCGATCGGGCTGACCACCATCGACCCCGGCGGCGCAGGAGCGTGGGCCCCGGCGGCAATCGCCGCCACCCTGATCGCGATGATCTACGCCGGCGGGCACATCTCCGGTGCCCACTACAACCCGGCGGTGACTGCGGCGGTAACGATCCGCGGCAAGTGCTTCCTCGCCGATGCGATCCCCTACATCGTGGCCCAGTGCGTCGGAGCCGCGGCGGCGGCGTTCCTGGTGCTCTATCTCAAGAGCGGCGCGAAGATCGAGCCCAGGACGTACGTGCCCATCCCGGCCCTGATCGCCGAGGCGCTCTTCACGTTTGCGATGGTCTTTGTCATCCTCAACGTGGCGACAGCCAAAGCCAACGCCAACAACTCGCACTATGGCGTGTCGATCGGAATGATCGTGCTCGGCGGCATGCTGTGCGTCGGCCCGATCTCCGGCGCGGTGTTCAATCCCGCCGTGGCGTTGGCGTTTGGCTTGTGGGGCATGGTCAACTGGGCGGACCTCGGGCCGCATCTGTTCGGGCAGTTCCTCGGAGCGATCGTGGCCGCTATCGCTTTCAAGATGTTCGTGAAGGAATAGACCCCGCACCCCTTCCCGAGTGGACACATGGACGCGTGGACAGATGCCCATGTTGCGACCAGACACATGAACACATGAACAGATGCCCCTACTGCTTCCGGACACTTGAACTCGTCCGCGTCCACGGGCACGACCAGTGTCGCCACTGCGGCGTGAACGTCTATCCGTGCTGCAACGGCGAACAGTGCGAGCCCCTGGGCGTAGAAGAAGAGCAACGCCTCCACATCCGGCAGCCCGACGCCACACCTCCGAAGTCATGACCGAAAACCCGAAAACCCGACATCCGACATCCGGACTTCTCGATTTGAGACCTGAGACCTGAGATCTGAGATCTGAGATTTGAGATTTGAGATTTGAGATTTGAGATTTGAGATTTGAGATCTGCCCCCATGCCCTTCACCATCTACAACCTCCTCGCGTTCAAGAACCAGCCCGACCTGAAGGCCGAAGGCCTTGAGCCTGTGTCGTGGTACAGCCGCGGCGGGTTCGATCCCGTCTCGGTCGGCAAGTGGGCGAGCGAACAGAACTCCGAGCTGCTCATCGTCGACTTCGAGGCGTTGTGCTCGGACGTGCGGGTGCAGGCCGCCGAGTGCGTGGCACAAGGGCACGCCCAGCGAATCGAGTCGATCAGGGCCGCGAAGCGCGACAAGAAGGTGAAGTCGGCCCAGGTCGGCACCTACGCCGTGTGTCCGGTCAGCGACTACTGGACGCCCGTCATGCCCAGCGACGAGAAACTCCTCGCCTGGCGCGGCAGCAACCGCTTCAACTCCGTGCTCGCCGACGAACTCGACGTCATCTGCCCCTCGCTCTACGCCTTCTACGACGACGCGAAGGGCTACGAGAAGTACGCGCTGGCCAACATCGAAGAGGCGTACAAGTACGGCAAACCGGTCATCCCCTTCATCTGCCCCCACTACCACCACAGCAACAAGGACACACGAAACAAGATGATCCCGTACTTCGGGCGCATCTTGGACATCTGCCGCGAACGCTGCGACAGCGTGATCCTCTGGGGCGGCTGGTGGTTCGGCCCCAAGGACATGGGCCAGCCCGGCGAATCCGGGCACCCCTGGCCCTGGGAACCCGACTTCGGGTGGCTGAAGGAAGTGCGCCGGGTCATGAAGACACTGCGATAACCGGCCCGAAAGCCGCCTTGTCGCGCCTTTCCCGCGATTGTGCTAGGAGATCGCTGCGGCGTCGGATAGCCTCCAGTGTCCGCACCGTCACACACGCGGCGATCACTCGCCGGCAACCGGCCCTGCGGCGTCCTCTCACGATCGGAAGAACATGCCTCGTTCCAGCCGCCCGCACCACCTTGCACGGTGTGCCGTCGTTGTCGCCGCGCTGCTCATCGTCCCGACGCCGTTGCTCGCTGGAGAGGCGTACCGCTTTACCGGAAGCGTGGTCCGATCCATCGGGTCCACCCGGCTCGTCGACCTGCGCTACGACCGGAGCGACGCGGGCGGGCAGGGTGGCGTGGAGTTCCATCTCTTCCCGCCGGAATCGGACGAAAGCCGCAACATCCGCGCCATCTCATCCGCAGGCCCCGGCTACCTCTCCGCTTCCGCCCACGCGGACTTCACCAAAGAAACGCCCGGCGGCTTCAACGCCACGGAGAACGTCAGCGGCGGAAGTTTCGCCCGGGTGGACTGGGACGACGTCGTCGTCAGCGGCCCACCCGGACCGGTGGCGGTCGCCATAAACACCCATATCGATGGGTCCATCCTGATCGGCGCGCCGGCGCAGGCCACCGCGGCCGCCTCGGCGTTGGTGTCGTTCTACTACAACTCCGACAACATCGGCGGCGGGGTCTACGGCAGCAACGTGTATCTCGGCACGGTCTACACCAACATCACCGGCGTCTTCACGACGTTCCCCGCCAGCGCGATCCTGATCAGCCCGGTCTTCGTCGTGCCCGCCAACACGCCCCTGCGGATCGGCATCTCGCTGAGCGCGAACGCCAGCGTCAGCGCGCCCCTGAACGCCGGTTCGAATCCCGCCGCCAACACCGACTTCGGCCACACGCTCACACTGGCCACGGACCGCCCCGTCTTCACCGTGCCCGCGGGCTACACGGTCAACAGCGTCCAGGCGGGCATCATCAACAACTCATTCAAGCGCCCGTGTCCCGCCGACCTCAACGCCGATGGCGTTGTCGACGACGCGGACTTTCAGATCTTCGTGATCGCTTACAACATCCTCGACTGCGCCGATCCCGCGATGCCCGCGGCATGCCCCGCGGATCTCAACGCCAACGCGGCCGTCGATGACGCCGACTTCCAGCTCTTCGTGCTGGCATACAACGACGTGCTGTGTCCTTGAGTTTGGGCGAACCTAGATCTCGCGCTGCAACTCGGGAGCGCTCGCCCGATGCCCGACGCGGATGAGCCACTCGGCCACGACGAGATTCGGCACCCACGACGACCACGCCACAATCGGATAGAACACGTCAAAGTCAATGCCCGCCGCGAACGACGAGCCGAGCTGGATCCGCAGCGTCACCGCGGCGAACGTCATCGCAAAGTTCCGGATCATCCACGCGCGATGCGACACGAAGTCTCGTCGCCGAGCCGCGGCATACGCCAGCCACGCCGTCACAAGCCAGACAGCGGCTCCGACGCCGAAGCCAGCGTGCGCGATCCAGCCGCCGTAGGAATGAAACGCCATGTACAGCCCGGCAACGCCGCCCGGAACCACACCCAGTGCGAGATACATCTTCCCGAGCGTTCGATGCACCACGGGCCGGGCACGCCGCCAGCGTTCGACGAACTGGAGCGGGCCCAGGAGCAGGGCGAGCGCAGAACCGAACACATGGGTGAGGATGCCGATGGTCTCACGGCTGTACACCTCCATCATCTTCGGATGCACAGTCGAGCCGGGCGTCTTCACGGCGTACGCGACCAGCGCGTAGCCAACCACGCCCCAGGCGCCGAGTGCGACGATCCACCAGCCGACAATCCACCAGCCGATGATCCGCATCCTGCCTCCGATGCTCGCCGGTCAGACGCTCGAACGCCCTGACAATTCGGAACCGTACGTCGCGGTTTTCAAGAACAAGAACCGCCACGCTGTACGTTTGAGGCGGCTCGACGGCGATTGCCCGGGCTGCGGCATCCATCGCCGATACGATCTCAACGTGGCACACCCCGCGTCCGCCCGCCGCTTTGCGCTCGCCGGTCTCCTGGCCAACATGGCCCTGGCGATCGGCAAGCTGCTCGCCGGCATCCTTGGCAACAGCTATGCCCTCGTCGCCGACGCGATCGAGTCGCTCGCCGACATCGTCGGCTCCGGAGTGATCTTCAGTGGGCTGGTGATTTCGTCTCGCCCGGCGAGCGAGCAACACCCCTACGGCTTCGGCAAAGCCGAACCGCTCGCGTCCCTCGCCGTCGCCATCCTCGTCCTGCTCGCCGGCGGCGCGATCGCGTACGAAGCCGTGCAAGAGATCATCACGCCGCATCACACCCCGGAGTGGTGGACGCTGCTGGTGCTCGTGGTGGTCGTCGTCGTCAAGGAAACGCTCTTCCGCCTCGGCCGCCGCCGCGCTCGTGCCGATAGCTCCACCGCTCTCGCCACCGACGCCTTCCATCACCGCGCCGACGCCGTCACCTCGCTCGCGGCGTTCATCGGGATCAGCATCGCTCTGATCGGCAAGTGGCGCACCGGCACCGACGCCTGGGCCCCGGCCGACGATTGGGCCGCGCTGCTCGCATCGGGCATCATCGCCGCGGGCGCCGTGCGGATGATGATCCCCCCGCTTCGCGAACTGCTGGACCAGCAATCCGAAGAGATCGCCGAAGCCGCCCGGGCCGCCGCGGCAGAGGTACCGGGGGTGGTGAACGTGCAAAAATCCTTCGCCCGAAAGAGCGGCGTCCTCTACTGGATCGACATGCACGTCTGGGTGAACGGCACCATGACCGTGCGCGAGTCCCACGCCCTCGCCCACGCTGTAAAAGACGCGGTGCGGGCGAAACTCCCCCAGGTACGCGACGTCCTCATCCACATCGAGCCGGCAGCAACCCAAACACCCTCCTCCCCGGCCCCCCTGCTGCCCTCCTCCCCTTCTGCCGCCCCGTGACTTCCCCGCCGTTCCGGCCTATCATCTCGACCCCTCGGCATCCGCCGCGGGCCTTGCCAGGAGCCGGTTTCATGTACGCGATCATCGAAGAATTTGGCGGCCAGCGCCGCGTCACCCAGGGCGAAGAGTTCCTCATCGACCTCCAGGACGGCGGCGAGGCCAAGGTCGGCTCCAGCATCGCCTTCGACAAGGTCCTTGTCGTCGGCAAGGAAGGCGGCGACGCCAAGGTCGGCCAGCCCTACGTCCAGGGCGCGTCGGTCAAGGTCGAGGTGCTCGAGGCACTCGTCAAGGGCGAGAAGATCGACATCCACCACTTCCGCGAGAAGAAGACCTGGCGCAAGAAGACCGGTCACCGCCAGAAGTACACCAAGGTCAAGGTCACGGCCATCAACGGCTGAGACTGAGGCACGAGGCATTGGGCATTGGGCACTAGGCACTAGGAAAGACTCAAAGGCACGGCTTCGGCCGTGCCTTTTTTCATTCCGGTCTACCGTTCTGCACCTTCGTCTTTCCGTTTCTCCGGCTCTCCGTCTCTTCCCCCATGCCCCACCTCACCCTCATCACCACCGGCGGCACGATCGAGAAGACCTACGACGAGGCCAGCGGCTCGCTCGCCAACCGGCGATCGATCGTCCGCCGCATGCTGTCGCGTCTCCGCCTCGCCGACACGACCATCAGCACCATCGAGCTGCTCAGCAAGGACAGCCTCGACATGACCGACGCCGATCGCGCCGCAGTCGTCCAGGCCGTCCGAGCTGCCGGCGGCTCGTCCGAACTCGCCACCCAATCCACGGGCATTGTCATCCTCCACGGCACCGACACCCTGAGCAACACCGGCGAACGCGTCTTCAGGGACATCCCCCACCCCCGCGTCCCGATCGTGCTCACCGGTGCCATGCGCCCCTACGAGATGAAACGCTCCGACGCGCTGCAGAACCTCAACGAGGCAATCTTCGCCGCCGGCGTGCTGCCGCCGGGCGTGTACTGCGTGGCCCACGGCCGCGCCCTGGCGTTCCCGGGCGTGACCAAAGACCGCGAGCACGGGACCTTCGTCAAGAAGTGACCGGCAGGATTTCTGCCTCACCCCCAGATTCCCATTGATTTTCCTTCTCCCCACCCGATATCTTCCTCGCGATGCGATACGCGATGATCATGGCCGGCGGAGCCGGGACGCGCCTGTGGCCGATGAGCCGCAAGGACCAGCCCAAGCAGCTCCTCAAGTTCATCCAGCCCAAGGAGGGTGGCCCCTCGCGCTCCCTGCTCGAGATCGCGGCCCAGCGCCTCGAGGGCATCGTCCCCCCCGAGCGCCGCTTCATCTGCACCAGCGAGAACTACCGCAAGATCATCCGGCGTGATCTGCCCAACTTCGTCGACGAGCGCATCCTCGGCGAGCCCGTCGGCCGCGACACCGTCAACGCCGTCGGCTTCGCCGCCGCGGTCTTCGAGAAGCTCGACAAGGACGCGGTCTTCTCCGTCCTCACCGCCGACCACATCATCGAGCCCCAAGACGTCTTCCGCGAGCGCATGGACCTGGGCTACCGCCTTGTCGAGGACGACGCGAAGCGCCTCGTCACGTTCTCGATCAAGCCCACCTATCCCGCCACCGGCTATGGCTACGTCGAGCGCGGCACGCCGATCCGCGGCGTCGACGGCTGCGAGAAAGACGGCAAGGCTCTTGCCTTCCACGTCGCACGCTTCGTCGAGAAGCCCGACCTGCCGCGAGCGCAGGCCTATGTCCAGTCCGGTGCCTTCAACTGGAACAGCGGCATGTTCGTGTGGAAGGCCTCCACCATCATGAACGCCCTCCGCAAGTTCAAGCCCGAAAGCCACGCCGGCATGCTGCAGATCCAGCACGCCTGGGGCACCGCGAAGCAGAACGAGGTCGTCGCCCGCATCTATCCGACCCTCCCGAAGATCAGCGTCGATTACGCCATCATGGAGCCCGCCAGCAAAGACAAGGACTTCTCCATCTGCACCGTGCAGATGGACGTCAACTGGCTCGACGTCGGCTCCTGGCCCAGCTACGCCGAAACGCTCGGTGCCGACCCCGCGGGCAACCGCATCACCGGCGAAGGCCCGACGCTGCAGACCCAGGCCAAGGGCAACCTGCTCATCAATGCCAACGCGAACCACACGCTCGCCGTGCTGGGCATCGACGACCTCATCGTCGTCCACACCCCCGACGCAACGCTCATCATGCCCAAGAGCAAAGCCGAGGAACTCAAAGCCCTCCACGGCATGGTCGACGAGCGCCTGAAGTGACCCAGTAGCAGGGCCTTCTAGGCCCTGCGATGAAGAACGTCATCCGCTTCGATCGCCCCACGACGCCGAGGCTCACGAGGCTCTGCAAGAAAGCCTCGGACCGCCCGCAGCCCACGCAGCCTCTCCCACCACCAACCCACACCACGCACCTCTACCCTTCTCCCCGTGCGTTACTTGGCCATCGACCTCGGCGACAAACGCACCGGCCTCGCCCTCGGCGATCCGGTGACCGGCATCGTCTCGCCTATCGAGGTCATCGAGACACCCCTCGCCGCCAACGCCGGCACGCAGCTTCTCGCCGACATCGCCAAGCGCATCGAGACCCACCTCGGCCGCGCCGAAGCCGAGCTCGTCCTCGGCCTCCCCCTCAACATGGACGGCAGCGAGGGCCCGCAAGCCAAGAAAATCCGTGCCTTCGGCGAGCGGCTCGCCGCCACTGCCAAACGCACCGTCCGCTTCCACGACGAACGGCTCACCTCGGTCGAAGCAGACTGGTCCATGTCCCAGAGCGGGATGACCCACAAGCAAAAGAAAGAAAAGCGCGACGCGCTGGCCGCCGCCGCGATCCTCCGCGATTACTTCGCGTCGCTGGCGGGCGAGTCGTCCGGCGGCACCGACTTCTCGCCGGACTGAAACTCCGGGGCCACCGTCGAACAGGTCATCTCGATGTTTGCGTCCACGATCGGTGCGCCCGACTTCATATCGAGGAAGTCCGACAGCCGCACCTTCCACCGCGCGCGGATCGACAAAAGGTCGCCCTTCAGCGTCTCGCCTTCCTGCCGCACCTCGGAGCGCGTCAGCGTGAGCATCACCCGCGGCACAAACACCTCGGTGGTGACTCCGTTGATCGTCACATCCGCGATCACCGCGCAGGAGTACGACGACGAAGTCTGGCTCTTCGACAGCTCACGCGTGTCGATCGCAGAACGCACCGTGAAGCCGATGTCCGGATGCTGATCAAACTTCAGCACCCCCGACTCGTCCCACGTCTTGAGCGTCGCGTCGTCGAGAACACTGTTCCAAGGCACCAGCCATTGACCCGCAAGCAGCACCGCCCCGATCGTGCCATCAGCACCCGAGCTCATCGGCACGCGTGCCACCGCGTAACCCACCGGCGGGTCCAAGCTCGGCCGCGTCGAGACGCCGCTGATGTCAAACCGTCCGACGCGGACGGTGTGGTACACGCCCCCCATCTTGCGATGCGTGGGCAGCGGCTTCAGCCACGTAGCGCATTCGGCCTTCTCGGGGAAGACAGGGGTCGGACGCCGGGCGAGGCCGCTTGACGACGGGGCGGGCTCAGCGGGCTGCCCGGCCCCGACCAAAGCGAGCGACACCACGGCCGCAACGGCGGCGACAGCCCAGCCCGGAATCTCCCGAAGGCGTCCACTCACGTCTATACCTTCGCACCGAATCGGGTCAGCCACAACACTTTTTGCGGTTTCCAGCCAACCGCCCTGCAGGCGATCTTGCCTCTACCCTCATTCTGTCTCGCAAACACGCATCTTTGCCCGAGGCAAAGGTTGCTTTCGGACCCGAACCTCCGCCGCCCCGCCACTCGTACTTTCTCCAGAACCCGGAGCCAGCCCGTGCTTCCACTCACCCTTGCCCTTTTCAGCCAGCTCGCATTCGTTGCCGATCCGGCTCCCGCACCTTCCCCCGCAACGCCACAAACCCCCGGCGCACCGACGACGTCCGAAGTCGTGCCCGGCGGCAAGGTCAAGGTGCTCCCCAACGAGCCGATTCTCGGATTCGCCGATGCCGACGCGCTGCTCACGGCGCTCGAAACCGCCGATGCAAACCTGTCACTGCTCACGGCGCAGATCCAGTACACCCGCGACTTTGCAATCGCCGGCGACACACAGGTCCGCACCGGAAGTCTCTGGTTCGTGGACTCCACGAAAAAGGGCGAGAAGACCCGCCAGCGCAGCTTTGCGATCCGCTTCGATAGCCTGGTCGTCGGAAGCCGCGAGGAGAAGCGGGAACAGTTCTACACCTTTGACGGCGAGTGGCTCGTCGAGAAGTTTCCGGGCGAGAAACGGATGATCAAACGTCAAGTCGTCCGCCCGGGCGAGAAGTTCGACCCGCTCAAGATCGGCGAAGGTCCGCTGCCCATCCCGATCGGTCAGAAGCGAGCCGACATCCTCGCCCGCTACGACGCGACGCTGCTGCCCGCCGAAGACGGCTTCGACGAGATGCCGCTCGAACGCGCCAAGAAACTGACCGCGTTCACCAAAGGCTGCGTGCAATTGCTGCTCGAGCCCCGCGCCAACACCCGCGACCCTTTTAAGGCGATCCGCCTCTGGTACCTGCCCACCGACACCAAGGCCGGCAAACGCCTGCTCCCCCGCCTCGCCCACACCATCAACACCGCCGAGGATGAATCCACGGTGATGCTGCTCGGCATCAAGGTCAACGACGAGGCCAAACTCGAATCCGGCGTCTTCGACACCTCGACCCCCAAGGACTGGGACGTCATCATCCAACCCTTCCGCGGCGCGATCGAGGGCGACGACGCCCCGGCTGCACCCGCCGCTGGTCCGAATATCCAGCCCGCGGGAGCCGATCGGCAGAACGCGGCACCGAATCCCGCATCCAACTCCGGCTCCAACCCCGGCGACAAGCCGAAGTAATGGGTGCCGGCCTTCGGGCGCCCGCCCGATCGTCCCGGTGCCACCCAACGCCGCTACCCAACGCCGCCACACGGACGCCGCGGCTCACCCGAACGGACACACCCAATGCCTGAGCAGTTCGCCCCCCAGACGATGCGTGCCTCGAACGGTTGGGTGCGGCGTTGGACCTCCCGGGCCGCCGCGCTCGCGCTGATGTCCGGTCTTGCTCAAAGCGTCCGCGCCGACGACAAGCCCGCCGTGCCAGTGTCGCCCGCGGTGCAGCGATTCCTCGACACGCCCTATCTCACCGACGCCGAGCGCGCCGACACCCGCGTGCGCCACGGGCTCTGGAAGCCCTCGGACCTCACCGACCCCGCACGCCGCGCCCGCGCCGCCCTCATCCGCGGCGTGTGGGACGATGCAGCCCTCAGCGACACCAACGCCGATCCGATCGACCGCGCTGACGCATCCGTGCGCCGAGGCGAGTTCGCCGACGCGATCGCGACGCTCGACAAGGCGAGCAGCAACTCGCTCCGCGCCCTGCGGCTCAAGGCTCTCGCGCTCGACGCCCAGGCCAAGCACGACGACGCCCGCGCCGTCCGAGCCGAAATCGACCGCCGCCTCACCAAGGACCGCCAGTCCTCCTCGCGTGAGCTCATCGAGGGCGTCCGCGCCCTGCACGAACGCACCCGAATCGACGGCCCCGGCAACGCGTCGCAGTCCTTCCAGTCCCTCATGTCCATGCTCGCCCGCGCCCGCGAGCAACTCGATCGCCTCAGCTGGGAAGCCTCGCTCGCCGAAGCCGAGATCCTGGAAGAGAAAGACAACTCCCCCGAAGCCCGCGAGGCGATCCAGCAGGCGCTCGAACTCAACAGCGCCGCCGCCGACGCGTGGTACCTGCTCGGCCGCATGGCCGTCGATGGCTTTGACTTTGACCGCGCCGAGAAGGTGGCCGAGCGTCTGCGCGAACTCGCGCAACCAATCGAGGTCTCCGACGCTCCCCCGTCGCCCGACGCGGCGTCGGGCGTCGCGCCGCTCGCCGACATGCTGACGGCACGCATCCGCATCCGCCAGCGCGATCCCAAGGGCGTCAGCGACGCACTCGCGCCAACCCTCGCCCGCTACCCCAAACTCCTGGAAGCACGGGCGCTTGACGCCGCGGCAAGCGCGATCGCTTTCGACATCACCGCCACCGACGCCAAGCTCGCGGCCCTCGATACCCTGAGCTCCGCAACCCCGATCGGCTATTTGGCCGTCGGCAAGGCCCTCGCCGAGCAGCGGCAGTACGCCGACGCCGCCAAGTACCTCGAGGAAGCCACCAAGCGCTCCCCCAAGCACGCCGAACCGTGGATCGAACTGGGCCTGCTCGAAGTACAGGCCGCACGCGACGACCGCGCCCTCGCCGCGCTCGAACGCGCCGCGTTGCTCGATCCCTTCAACGTCCGCGCCTCCAACAGCCTCAAACTCGTCCGCGACGTCGGTGCCTTCAGCCGCATCGAGACCGAGCACTTCATCGTCCGTTACCGTGCGGGCGTCGATCAGGTCCTCGCCCGCGAGATGCCCGCCGTGCTCGAACGCATCTTCGCCCGCGTCACCGGCGACAAGCCCGGCGGCATCCGCCATATCCCACGCACGAAGACCGTAATCGAGCTGATGCCCGATCACCACTGGTTCAGCGTCCGCATCACCGGAATGCCTCAGGTCCACACCATGGCCGCCGCCACCGGCCCGCTCATCGCGATGGAAGCCCCGCGGCTCTCCGACCAGAGCAAGGTCGGCGCGTACGACTGGGCCCGCGTCGTCCAGCACGAGTACGCCCATACCGTTTCGCTCGACCGCACCAACAACCGCCTGCCGCACTGGTTCACCGAGGCCGCAGCGGTCTATCTCGAAGACTCGCCCAAGGACTGGAGCGCGGTGCAGATCCTCACCCGCGCGTTCGAGACGCAGACACTCTTTGACTTCGAAGAGATCAACATCGCGTTCACCCGCCCGAAGAAACCCACCGACCGTGGCCAGGCCTATGCCCAGGGCGCGTGGATGTATGAGTTCATGGTCGAGCGCTTCGGCCCCGAGGCCCCGCTCAAGCTCATGGATCGCTACGCCGCCGGCGACCGCGAGCCCGAGGCCTTCCAGACCGTGCTCGGCATCAGCCGCGAGCAGTTCTTCGAACAGTTCCACGCCTGGGCCGGTGAGCAGCTCATCGCCTGGGGGATGAAGCCCAGGCCCGGCCAGCCCGAGTACCGAGACCTCTTGGCCAAGTGGGAAGAAGCAAACACCAAGTCCGATGCTCAGCCGCAAGCCCAGCCCGACGCGCCCGCGGAAGGCGATCCCGCCGAGAAGCCGATGCCCAAGCCTTCCCGCGCCAACCAACGCGCCGAAGACGAGGGCCCCTCGCTCGAAGTCATCGAAGGCTGGCTGAAGGACCATCCCACCCACCCCGACGTGATCGAGATGGCCCTTCGCCGGCGACTCGCCGCGTCCAACGGCAAGCTCACGCCCGAATCGATCGACCTCGCGACCCGCTACGCCGCCGCCCGCCCCGTTGATCCCACGCCGCACAAGCTCCTCGCAGCGCTGCACCTCGACGCGACCTCGCCATCGCACGACCCGGCCAAGGCGATCACGCACCTGGAGTACCTCGACGCCCGCGAGCAGCACTCCTCCAGCCTCGCCGCCCAATTGGCTCGCCTCTACGCCGAGCAGGGCGAGTGGGACAAAGCCTGGACCAAGGTCCTCCGCGCCGCTACCGTCGGCCCCTACGAGGCCCCCATCCGCGAACTCGCGGCGACCATCGCCATCCAGCGCCAGAACTTCGACGACGCCAAGTGGCAGCTCGAAGCCCTCACGATGCTTGAGCCTGATCGCACCATCCACAAGGAACGCCTCGCCGCGCTCGAGAAACTCCGTGCGACGAAGAAATAGCGTCGGAGACCTCCATCGCCGCGTTTGTTGCGTTGGCCACAAGCGCGGCACGCCCCCGAGGTGCAGCACGGACGCGTCCGCAACGAAACGAAAAGCAGATGGATCCCGTGATCCATCTGCCTTGTTCGAATGCCCTCCTCCGTCCGCTGCCCAGGCCGCCCGGCAGCGCCGTCACAGCGTCACGGACACACAAGCCGGTCGTACGCCGCCGCAAAGATCACAAAGTCCGCGTCGTCCACGTACCCATCCACGTTGAAGTCCGCCTTCACGTCCGCAAGCGGCACGATCAACGCCTCATAGGCCACAGCGAACGATGCGAAGTCACTGTCATCCACAAGGTGATCGACTACCAGATCGCCCTCGCACTGCACCTCGCCGAACTCCACGAACGCGTCGTCTTCGGATGAATGCCGGATCTTGACCGAGCAATCCTCCGGATTGATCGGCGTCTCCCCGAAGATGAACCGAAGGCTCGACAGGAACACCGCCGAGTCATAGATCTCATCGCCCGTGTCCGCCACCACGATCGTGATCGTGTTGCGATGCCCCGCCAACAGCGGCGCCGTCAGCTGCAGCACCCGCGTCAGGCCGTCGTACTCCACGTCCGCAACCTGCGGCACGCTCGCGTCGCTGTAATCGCCGTTCGTCATGAAGTGGATGTTCTCGCCCTTCGTCAAGAGCGACACCGGCCGCCCATCCGGCAGCTTGGCGTAGTTGATGTCGTTCACGAAGAACGCAAAACCGTCGGCGTACTGCGTCCCCGCGAACTCCGGGAACTCGTCCGACGCGTAGACGAACTCCGCGCTCAATCCCTGCACACCATCGGGAACATCGATGTGAATGTGATCGAGTTCTCGTCGTGCTCATCGAGACGCCCGCCGTGCCGCGATGTGCCCGTCTGCGCGGGAACATCCCGGAAGTAGCTGTTTCCGCCAGAGTTGGTCACGTTGCTGTACCAGCCCTGCGTGTTGGTACCGGGCAATCCGTTCACGAGGCCCGACGTCAGAACGATCCCCGATCCCATCGAGATCGAAGTTCCTTCCGCACCCCGGAGCGTCATGCCCGTCAACAGCCCGCCCTGCGATCCATTCGCAACCTGGCCGACGTAGTGCACCCGATTCGCCGGCACCGCCGATACCGGAAACCCGCTGCCCTCCAAGAGCCGCGAAACCAACGGCATGCCAGTCGCGTCCCCCATCTGGGCGATCTGTCCCGACGCGGAAAAGGCAAGAAGCGAGACACCAGCGGCAAGCGAGAGTTTCATGGCAGGGTCCTTCGTGACGAGCCTCAACGGCCCGGACATGCGCACCGCTCCACGGCACAACGCCATTTCGCGGCACACCCTGCATGCGCCACGCCGCCGACCAGACTGTCACCAAATGCACGATTCTGGACGAATATCGCCCGCCAGAACAAGGCCGCCGGCCAAGCAGCGACCCGGCAGCGACCACGCAGCGATCACGCCGCCGCTTGCCCATCCCGCGGCGTGAACATCCGCCCCACCCCCAGCCGCAGCACCCCGATCACCGCCAGCGTCACATTCACGATCGCCTCGGTCGCCAGGATCAGCACCCCCACCGCCGCCGCCTGCGACATGTCCGCGACGTGCAGGTAACTCGCCAGCCCCGCCGCACCCGCCTCACGCGTGCCCATCATGCCCGACGGCGAGATCACCCCGATGATGAAGTGCGTCGAGGCGATGAGCACCGCCGATTCCCACGTCATCTCGATGCCCAGCAGCTTCGCCGCGATGTAGAACCGCGTCGCCTGGATCACCATGTCGAGCAGACGCATGCCGATCAACGAAGCCACCCGCTGCGGCTGGTTCAGCATGCCCAAGCCATCATGCAAGTTGTGCACCAGCTTCGACGCCGCGAACCGCTCCGCCGCCGCGATACCCGTCGCTCTGGCCATGCCGCGAATCCGCTCCATCCCGCGTTCACCCGAGAAGAACCGCGCCGCCTGCCACAAACACAGCCACGCAAACACCGCCCCCGCCGCCGCCACCACAAACCAACGCGCATCAATCCCCTGCCCGGTCACCGATGCCACCACCAGCGGCCCGAACGCCGCCAGCATCGCCAACGTGACGCAGGCGAACCAGGCCGCGATCAACGCCAGCGGCAACCGATCCCGTCGATGATGCACCAGCACCCGGAACACCATGCTCAACTTGAACGGCGCATACGCCAGTAAGATCGCGATCGCATTCGTCGCGTGCAGGTCCAGGAAGTTGATCTTCCGCACCGGCCGCAACGCGAGGTAAAAGTTCATCCCCGCGCTCGCGATGATCAGAACATTCGTCGCAAACAACGCCGCCACCAGCGGCCAGGACGCGCTCCGCAGCGCCGCCAGCTGCTCCTGATTCTTTGGGCTGAAGGCCTGCACGACGCACCACGCCAACAGCCCCAGCCCGATCACGAACCCGACGATCTGTAAGCCCGTCTTCCACCCGGATCGCCGCGGCGCTTCACCACCAACCGATGTCTCCGCCGCAGGCATCTGCGGCACCACCGACGGCGTTCTCTCATCCCGTTCCACGCTCACCGCGCCGCCTCCGCGTCTTTCCACCGCATCAGCACCTGTCCGCTCTCAAGCACCCGCACCGTCCGCATCGACCGCTCCGCCCACGCCCGCGCCGTCGCCGGCGTCACCGCCGGGTCGTACCACCCCGTGCCGCTCAGCCGCGCAATCTCCATCGGATTCACCATAATCCCGCTCACGCCGCGGCTCCGCAAGGCCCGCTCCAACGCGTCCATCGCACCACCCGACGCCTCACGCGTCTCCTTGCCTCGCAGCGTATCCCACGTCGTGTGATACACCACCGGCCCCGGCACATAGAACGGCGTCGAATCGCCAAAGAGATACACCACATCGCCCCGCGCGAACGACTCGCCCCCGCCCGCCGGCTGCTCGCGGATCTCCCGCTGCACCAACCCCTGCGGCCCCACCGTCAACCCCACGTTCGGCTGCCCGCCTCGCTCACTCCAAAAGTGATCCAGCGTCCGCACGGACTGATACAAACCGATCAGCAGAACCGCCGCGGTCGCCAGCCTCGCCTTGGCCCACGACCCGCGCGCCACCCACGCCGACGCCAACCCGATCAACACACCCCCCGGCACCACCAGCGGCAGCAAGAACCGCGACTGCAAGTGCGTCACCGCCAGCCACGCCGCGATCTGCAGCACCACGCCGCCCACCAGCGCCCACATCACGCCGCGTCGCCAGCCGCCAACGACGCACAACACCATCGCCCCAAGCACCGCAAACGGGAACACGCTCCACTGCGAGTGCATCAACCCACGATGCCGCAGCCCCGCCGGGTCGTTCGGATCCGCCAGCACAAGCAGCCGCAAGCGGTCCACCCACGACCCATCAAAGTGATGCGCCGACGCGAATCGCGCGAACTGCTCCGCCGTCCAGTGCGATTCACCGAACACGCCGTGCAAGTACGGGAACACCGGATTCCCGCACGCCACGTAGTTCCGCAGCATCCACGGCACAAGCGCCACGCTGCCACCGACCACCGCCCCCACCACAGCCTTCCATCCCGCCCGCCCGCTCACCACCAGCAACACCAGCCCCACCGGCGGCGCCGCCAAGAACAACGCCGTCGGCTTCACACCGCACGCCACACCCACCAACCACCCCGCGATGACTCCCTTTGCCCCCGGGCTCAGCCGCTCATCCAGCGCCGCGATCAACGCCGCCGCGAACAGCGCGCTCACACCCATCTCGTTGTACGCCAGAGACCCCGTCACCACCACCCACGGCACACCCGCCGCAAACACCCCCGCGACCAAACCTCCATGGCGCTCGCCGCCCTCCTCGCCCCACACCCGCCGACACGCCGCCCGCGCCGCGCCCGCGATCATCCACGCAGAAGCCAACGCAAACCCTGCGTGCAGCAACTGGCACGACAACGCCATCGCCCCCTCGCCCGCCAGCAACCCCGCGACCCCATCCGCCGAACTCCGCGGCACAAACCCCCACAACCCCAACGTCACAAACGCGCTCTCGAGATACGACGGCAAGTACGAGTACACATTGTGCGTCACCGGCGCGACCCGCCCCGCCGCCAGCCACTCCTGTGGCAGTTGCAGGTGATAACTCAGCGCATCAAACCCGCCGAACTCGCTCCCCCAAAGCACCCCCGGCGGACTGCACGCCGCCACGATCAAGACCGCCGTTGCCAAAGCCGTCGCCAGGCCCGCCAGCGCCAGCACCGAGTATGACCGCTCGTCGCCGACAAACGCGCCCACGTTCAGCTTCCGCACCACCCCAATCGCCGCCGCACACCCCACGACGCAAGGCACGAGCGCCGCGATGTTCCACGACACGCCCGGCAGCCACGCCCCGAGGCAGTTGATCGCATGCCCCGCCGCGAGCTGCACCGACAACCCAACCCCCAACAGCAGCGGCAGTCGATCCGCCGCAACACCGACCTCAGTCCCCTCCCGCTCCACCGCCCGCATCACCAACGCACCCAACCCCAGCGACGACACGAAGTACAACACCACCGGCCACCCCGCCGCCAGCATCCACCACGCCAACGCCGCCGCTCCCTGCCCCATCGAGTGCGACCCACCGATCGATCCGATCAGTACCGCGAACCCCGCCGCCAGACCGAGCCACACCGCCGCCACACGCACCGCGTGCCGCGTCGACCCTTGCTGAGATTCTGTCGCAACGTCAATTGCCATCGTCCGCGGCCATCTCCTTGCGGGGTGCCGAACCGCCCCGCCGCAGACGTAGGATAATCCGATGTCCTCGCGTCGCCCCGAAGTTCTGGCCGAACCCCCCGCCATCATCGAACCGGTCTGCGCCGTCTTTCGCCGCACCCTGAAGGGTGAAGGCCTGAAGTACACGCTCGAGCGGGCCCAGATCCTCGACGCCGTTCTGCGGAGCGAGGGCCTCTTTCACGCCGACGACCTCATTGGCGCGATGAAGGCGGCCGGCCTCCGCGTCTCCAAAGCCACCGTCTACCGCACGCTCAAGCTGATGCAGCAGGCCGGGATCATCCAGCGCCTGCTCTTCGATGACGACGACGCCGGCCGTTACCAGGTCGTCTTCGGCTCCAAGACCCGCGACCTGCTCGTCCGCACCGACAACTCCCAGTGCGAGCCGCTCGATATCCCCGAACTGCGAGCCCTCTGCGAAGCCGCCTGCCGCGCCCGCGGCCTCACACTCCAGAGCCACCGCCTGCAAGTCTTCGCAGCGCGGACGTGACAATCACACGGTCATTCGTGTGTCGCACCACCGGACATCAATCACGCACCACAGACGCCGAGTCTGAGAAGGCTTTGCGACGAAGCCTCGGATCGCCCGCAGCAATCGTCTCGATCCTCGCGACAACCCCGACGCATCCGAGCCTTCCTCGAAGACTCGTCAGCCTCGCAGTCCGCCTCACTCGGTCTTCATGCCTTGCTCGCCCCGCTCTTCCTTGATCACCGTCTCGCTGATCATCTCGTAGCAAGACGCCAACAGACCCACCAGCGGGAACGTCGCGGGAGGCGTCGTTTCCTTGCCCGGCGCCGCCGTCGCCAGCGGGCTGGGGCCCAGCCGCCGCAGCAGCGGATGACTCACCGGCGGCGGCTCAATCGGCGTCTCCAGATTTTCCAGCTCCGGCGACAACTCCCAGAAATCCCGCGTCGCCTCTAGCGCCATCGGCGCGGCGTCCGACACGCCCGGCACACGCCCCACGTACACCGACGGATTGGTCTTCGACGCGTTCGCCACCACGCGGTTGTGCCGCAGCCGCTCGAACAGCTCCGCCCCGTCCAGTCCCCGCAGCTTGAAGATCTGGAACGGGTCGTTGCTCAGTCGCTGCGCAAACAGATACACCGCGCATGCCGCGTGCTTGCACCACGGCGCCGGACCCGTCTCTTTCTTCAGTGTCCGCTCGTGCGCCTCGCTGGTGAAGTCCACGCACGTGCACGAGCACGTCAACTCCGACGGCTCGCCCACGAACAACTTCAGCCCCAGCGGGCTGAACACGTCTTCGATATTCGTCGGCAAGTCGCCCGCCAAAAGCTTCGCCGCGTAGACCGCCTGGTCGGTCATCACCTGCACCACGCGGTCCCACTGCTCGGCCGTCAAGGGCGGGAGCGAAAGCTTGGTCTGATACGCCCGCTCCGCACGCCCCTGCACCATCGCCACCAGCGCACCGTGCTCGACGTGCAGGCTCTTGGTCTGCCCCAAGACCGCGTACTCAAGCCCCTCCACCGCGCGCTTGCCCGGCGCACCTTGTTCGATGAGCCGCACCCACCGCTGCGCCGCCCAGCTCTTGGACCACAGGTCCGTCTGCTCCGTCGCCGAGATCTTCACCCCGCCCCGCACCCGCCGCGGCTTCAAGGGCAGCGGCTTCACAGGCCGCAGGTACACCGGCCGCGGCATACTGAACCGCGGGTCAGGCAAACCGCTAGGACGCGGAGTATCTCCATTAACTTCAGGGACCATCGGCCTCCTTGGAGCACCGAGGTCTTGGGAAGCCACCGCTCCCAATCAGCTCGACGCCTACGCCGAAGCATAGTCACAACAACGCCAGTCGCCATCGTGACTGACCTCTGCGAATCTGCACGACCCGGCCGAATACAAACAGAACTGCCAGCCGAAAACCACGGCGAAAAAAGCAACGGTAAGCAGATGCTCCCGTTCATACGCATGCACCAAGTGCCCCGGACTCTCAGCGACATCTTCGTTCGACATATGCGCACGTCGCATCAAGTCGTACCAAAGAGGAATCTCGTTCGAGGGCCAAATGCCGGTCTGCGTAACTAGGAGCATCGAGGGAGCGTTCGTGTCAACCCATACATCCGAAAGAACCCGTTGCAAAATTGACCAAATCTCAAGTGGCGTCTGCTGCTCAAAATTCCCTTCGCTGAGTACGCGTGTCCGCGACGAATCGCGGAATCCTGGTGGTATCCGAGAAGAGATCCACTCTTGTGACTCTTGATGAGACAGAAATCTCATGTCAGTTCCCTTGAGTCTCGCGGCCACTCCGTCGGCTGAATTGATAAGGAGACACCGCAACCATTACTTGCAATTGATACAGAATGCTCCGGGGAATGCGGCATAGTTTCCACAATCGCGTAGCGAGTGTCGTTCCATTGGTCTACAGGCGCAAGCGCATGACAGCCTCCGCTCACGAAAATCACGATGCCCCACAGAATAAGGAATATCAGACCAATTATTCCAATGCCCACGAATGCTGAAATCACGGCAGGATCCAGTCCTTCGAATGGTGGCAGAGATAGATCAGGCCAACTGTTGTCAGGGACAGGCTGATGATCCGGCCCAATGATGGTCCCGTCCGGCTTGACTCGGATGCGTGGTTTCCCCGGCACGCCGCTATCGACATCCCAATGGTCATTTTCTGGATCCCAGCTGCTGCTCGGTTGCCCGCCTCCTTCGGAAGGCACCGGGTGAGTGGGTACCCATTTCACTGGACGATCTCTCGTGCCTGGTACGGGCTTCCTCGTGCCTGGTACGGGCTTCCACGAATTCGGCTGCCCTTCTTTCCCCGGAACGAGCTTTACCGGTGGAGGCAAGGGGTGACCATCTTCATCGACCGGCGATGGAACTCAGGGAGCATTGATTGCTTCGAAATCAACACAATCCCAGTCCATCTCGACAGTCGAACTAGTAGCACTTGTTAATCCGTACGAGCCCAACATCGCCTCTACAAACGCTTCAAGCTCTGGGTCCACCGCCGAACCATTGGGCGTCACGATGATGGTTTCGGTCGGAACAGCTTCGATAGGTTCAGCTGCGACCGATGTCACACTGATGCAGCACATCACGACTGCCGCGAAGTGCGCAGCGACCTTATTGATTAAGCCCCAGACATTCGTTCGCATGGTTCCACTCCATTGAGGATCTCAGAAATGATATCGAGAACTCTCTCCAACTGCAAGTCCTTGCAGCCAAACGATTTACACCTCATCCGCGATCGCGTCGTTCCTCAGCGTCAGCAATTCACGCAACTGCGACGTGTCCAGCTCCGTCAACCACCGCTCGCCCGAACCGATGATGTTCTCCGCCAACTCCGTCTTCTGCTCGATCATCTGATCGATGCGCTCTTCCAGCGTGCCCCGCACGACGAACTTGTGCACCTGCACCGTCCGCGTCTGGCCGATGCGGTACGCGCGGTCGGTCGCCTGGTTCTCCACCGCCGGGTTCCACCAGCGGTCGAAGTGGAACACGTGGCTCGCCGCCGTCAGGTTCAGGCCGACGCCGCCCGCCTTCAAACTGATCAACAGAATCGGATGCCGCCCATCGCCCTTCTGGAACTGCTCGACCATGTCGACGCGTTCCTTCTGGGTGCTGCCGCCGTGCAGGAACAGCACGTCGCGATCGAGGTGATGCCGCAGGAGCGACATCAGAATGTTCCCCATCTGCCGGAACTGCGTGAACACCAGCGCCTGATCGCCCTCGGCCAGCACTTCCTCCAGCATCTCAAGCAAGCGGATGCACTTGCCGCTGCGCTCGAACTTCGGCGGCGTCAATCCGCCCTCTGACCAGTCCTTCAACAGCTGGCTCGGGTGATTGCAGATCTGCTTGAGCTTGATGAGCGCGCTCAGCACCAGGCCGCGCCGCTGGATGCCCTCGCTCCGCTCGACTTCCGTCAGCATCCGCTGGACGCACTGCTCGTACAACGTCGCCTGCTCGCTCGTCAGCGGACAGAATTCCTTGCTCTCCACCTTCTCCGGCAGGTCCGCCACCACCGTCGGGTCGCTCTTGAGTCGGCGCAAGATGAACGGCCGCACCAACCCCTTGAGCTGGTCCAGTTTCGCCTTATCGCGATACCGCTCAATTCCCAGCGAGAACCGTGTCCGGAAACTCCCCGCCGAACCCAGATAGCCGGGGTTCAGGAAGTCCATGATCGACCACAGTTCACTCAGCCGGTTCTCGACCGGCGTGCCCGTCAGCGCGACGCGCCGCTCCGCCGTAATCGCCCGCACCGCCTGGCTCTGTTTCGCCGCCGGATTCTTGATGTACTGCGCCTCGTCCAGCACCACGCGGCCCCATTCGACCCGCGTCAACAGCTCCCGATCGCGGTGCGCCAGCGAATAGGTCGTGATGATCATGTCGCTCGACCGCGCCTCATCGACAAACTTCGCCTCGTCCAGCCGGTCCGCCCCGTGGTGCGTCAAGACCTTCAGCTCCGGACAGAACCGCTTGGTCTCGTGCAGCCAGTTGCCAACAACCGACATCGGCACCACCAGCAGCGTCGGCTTTACCTTCTGCACCACCGAGCCCGGCGGCAGCTGTGCCATCGCCGCCACCATCTGCTCGCGCTCAAACGCCATCAACGCGAGCAACTGAATCGTCTTGCCCAGGCCCATGTCGTCCGCCAGGCACAGCCCAAGCCCAATCCGCTCCAGGAACGCCATCCACGACACGCCCCGCACCTGGTACGGCCGCAGCGTCCCGTGGAACCGCTCCGGCGGACGGATCATCTCAAGCTGCTGCGTCGCCGCCTCGGCATTCATCAAGGCCGCCACCCAACCCGTCGCCTCCAGCCCGGTGATGTGCACGCCCGTCTCGCGCGGATCGCTGGCATACGCCATCCGCAGCGCCTCGCCCACCTTCATCTCGCCGCCCGGATGCTCGCGCACGAACTTGATCGCGCTCTGCACGTCCTCGGGCCGCACCTCCACCCATCGCCCGTTCATCCGCACCAGCGGGCTCTTCCGCGCCGCCAGCTTCTCAAACTCCGCCAGCGACAGCGCCGTATCGCCCAACGCGATCTCCCAGCGATACCGCACCAGAGCACTCATGCCGAGCTGCGGCGAACTCGCCGATCCGCCCGCGCCGCCCGGGGCCATCACCTTCTCAAGCGTGTCGCTCTCCAGCCGCAGCCGCACGCCCAGTTTCGCCAAGGGCGAATCCCACCAATCCGGCGTCGCAATCCCAAACCCCTGCTCGCCCAGGATCGCCGCAAATTCGCGAAGGAACTGGTACGCCTGCCGCGTCGACAGCTCCATCGACTCCGGCTCGGAGTCTTCGAGCGCCTTTTCCAATTTCTGATAGATGCGACTCGCCCGGCCCAACTCACCCAGCAGCAGATCCTGCGGCGCGTCGATCCGCTTGCCCTCGATCGTCATCGAGTCGCCCGTCAACGCCCACAGATCCGCCGCGTCCACGATCAACGCCGGCTTGTCCACGCTCTGCAAGTGGAACGAGATCGACCACATCGCGTCGTCGTCGTCCCCCTCGTCCTCCCCGCTCTCCACCAAGGGCTCGTTCATCTTGAGCAAGAGCCGCCACGCGCTGCTCGCCCCGCGCTCCTCCAGCCCGCTGATCCATTGGCGAATCCGCCGGGCCAGTTCCTGGCCCCGGGTGTTCGTCGCCGGCACCTGGTCAGCCTGCGACAGCAGCCCCTGCAGCCACGCCACGTGCAGGTCCTTCGTCGCGTCCTTCTCCGACACCGACGAGATGAAATCCTCCCGCGTCAAGGTCGCGCGGCACGCCGCATCGACCACCCGCCATAGGAAATCTTCCACGATCGGCCACGGCTGATGCCCGAACGAATCCTCCGCCGCCCGCGCAATCGACGGCATCGCCCGCACCAAGGTCGCCACCCGCTCCGACGTCTTCTCGTCGCTCAGCCACGGCTGCCACACGCCGCGGAACTCCGTGGGCACCATTGCGCCGGTGCTCGAAACTCCGCCCTGCGCCACCATCGGAACAAATCGCTGCTGCGCGAGCAGGCTGCGCACCAGTCGCAGCGCCGCCCCGAAGTACACGACCGACGCGCCGACCAACTGCGTCCGCCCGCCGTCGTCCGCCGCCGCCGCCCGTGGCGAATCATCGAGCATCGCGTCCAGCGCCGCCGGCGCCTTCTCCGCCGACACAAAAAACGTCGGCACCCGCACCTTCACCAGCCGCATGACTCCATCGGCCCGGTGCCCCACCGCCCGCGCCAGATGCGAACTGGGCAGCACGCCCGACCCCGTCGCCGGGAGCTGCAGCACAACACTGGAAACCTCCGCACCGGCACCAGCCGCGCCCAGCCGCGTGCGGATCGCCTCCACGTCGAGCGCGAACGGATGGTCCACGATCTCGTCGCCGATCGTCGCTTCCGCCTGCGTCGCCAGCCGCGATGCGTCCTCGCCGAAAACATGCAGCCCCGGCACCGGGCGCGCACCTGCTACGCCGGCGTTCGCACCCACCGTCCAGATCGCATGCAAGGCGTGAAGCAACCGATCGTCTCCCCCGGCTGCTCGGGCCGTCCCGAGGCCGATCATCCATGACCGCGACCGGGTTGGTCGCTTCTCTAATGAGGGCGCAGGGACTCGAACCCTGGACCTACGGCTTAAAAGGCCGCTGCTCTACCAACTGAGCTACGCCCTCCTGCATTCTCCCGCCCCACCACCCGTCTGGCCCTCGTTCGGGACCAGAACGCAATGGTACGCGCCAACCCGCGAAAAACCCACTTCAATGCCAGTTTCTCACGATGCACGCAACCAGATTCACGCCAGAACACGCCTGCTCCCGGCGGGAAGGGCCCGGGGGGATGGGTTCAAGATGCCTAAGCCGTGAACTCGCAACCAAGAACGATCGCCACACCCAGACTCACTCCAACTCCAGTTTTCCTCCGCGTCCTTGGCGTTCTCCGCGGTGAACCGCCTTTCCAACGGCCCCAACCGCACACCAATCGCGCCTCTGTTCTCGTACTCTCTCCGCATGCTTCGTCGCACCACCCTCATCCTCCTCACCCTCACCTTCACCCTCACCGGCTGCGCCTCGCGCTACGACCAGTTGCGCGCCAAGTCCGGCCGCGTCGAGTCATCGCTCATCGCCGAACGCACCAAGGTCTCCGCCGCCGATGCCGCCGACCGCGGCGCTCGCCTCTCTCACCTCTCCGATCTCCGCGCCACGCTCTCCGCCGCCAACGTCGGACTCGGCGCGACGCGCTACATCCCCAAGGACCAGCGCGAGGTCGCCTACGACATCCTCGATGAGGTCTACGGCACCATCGAGTGGAACATTCCCCTCGGACCCACCGAGAAAAAGAAGCCGCTCCCATCCACGTTCAGCCCCGACGGCACGCTGCGGCTCACGAACTAGCGCCCCGCGGTTCACTCGCCTTCTTCTCGCGTGACGCAACGCCACGCCGGTGCCCCTACCGAATCGAGATGCATTTATCTCGATTCGTCAAGCCGTTGCCCACCGCATCCGATTGCGAATGTGCGCCAATTGTTCGGATCGGGCCGGTCCGCAAACTGCGAACTTCGCGGCGTTTCCGCACCCACACTTCAGCATTGACCCCATCGCACCGATCCACCCCTCGCGTTCGCCGTGGCCCGTAACGCACTCCGCGCTGCGTGCCGCACCAACGACGCTCAAGAGGTGTAGTTATGCGTGGATCCGTTCGCTCCGTTTCCGTCTCGCTTCTCGGACTCGTCGCCCTCGCTGGCACCGCTCACGCTCAGCTCGCCAATGTCGAGATGAGCGAGCCCCCCGAGTCCATCGGCGGCAACCCCACCCCCGCCACCCAGCCCAGCGTCGTACCCCCCGTCGAACTCCCCAAGAAAGAAGGCGAGCAGCCCGTCAACACCGGCAAGCTCCACTTCACCCTTGGCTTTGACATCCCCACCAAGTACTTCTCCCGCGGCATCATGTCCAAGGACCGCGGATTCATCATCCAACCCGCCGCCTCGCTCGCGATCGACCTTTACGAGCACGAGAAGTTCAAACTCGTCGCCGACCTCGGCGCGTGGAACTCTTTCCACGGTGACACCCGTGGCTCCAACGCCTCCGGCTCGGCTCGCAACTGGTTCGAGTCCGACCTCGCCGCTGGCCTCACCTTCAAGTACGACATCTTCGCGTTCCGCACCGCCTATGTCGCATTGATGAGCCCCGCCAGCAACTTCTCCACCATCAATGAGTTCAACTTCACCTTCACACTCGACGACTCCGGATGGATGGGCAAGTGGGCCCTCAATCCCAGCGTCCTGTTCGTCCAGGAAGTCGGCGAGAACGGCTCCGACGGCGCCAACCTCGGCGGCGGCTCGTACCTCGAACTCGGCGTCACCCCCGGCTTCGACCTCGACATGCCCGTCGTCGAGAAGGTCCGTGTCAACTTCCCAGTCATCGCCGGCTTCGGCCTCTCCAACTACTACGAGAACGCCGCTGGTGCCAGCCAGGGCTTCGGAGTCTTCGAGTTTGGCAGCCGCGTCCTCGTTCCCCTCCCCGTTAACCGCAACTACGGCCAGTGGACCGCCTCGGCGGGCGTCCGCTTTCTCTTCCTCGGCGACGGTGCCCGCCAGTTCAACACCAACCAGAAGGACTTCGAGGTCCTCGGCGTGGTCGGCCTCAGCATCGTGTATTGATTCCTTCGCGAGCCCGAGCGTTCCAACGCTCGGGCTTTTTCGCGCTCTCATCGGGTCACATTCCCCATCTTGACAAACGCTCGACATCGGCAGTACCGATCTCGACACAACCGGGAGTCTCTTATGTTCAGCCTGCAAAACCTCCGCATCGGAACCAAGCTCACCGCCCTCGCCATCACCTGCTTCGTTGGCACCGCGAGCATCACCGCCGTCAGCTACTCCACCTTCAAAACCGTCAGCGTCGGTGGGCCGGTCTACAACGAGATCGTCCTCAACAAGGACCTCATCGCCGACGTCCTCCCCCCGCCCCAGTACATCATCGAGGCCTATCTGACCGCCCTCGAGATCGAGCGCACCGACGCAAAGAGCCCCGAACTCGAACCGCTCATGCAGCGCTTCACCCGGCTCGAGAAAGACTTCCGCGACCGACACGCGTACTGGGAGCAGAACCTCCCCACCTCGGTCATGAAAGAAACGCTGCTCACCGCCGCCTTCAAGCCCGCTGACCAGTTCTTCGCCGACGCCCACCAGAAGCTCATCCCCGCCGTTCAGGCCGGCAACGCCTCCGGCGCCGGCCAGATCCTCAAGACAGAGCTGACGCCGCTCTACTTCGCTCATCGCTCCGCGATCGATGAGGTCGTCAAGCTCGCCAACGCCGATCTCGCCGAGTCCGAGAAACACGCGGCCTCGGTCTCCAACGCGAGTCTGACCATGCTCGTCATCATCGCTGCCGCCGTCGCCGCCATCGTACTCGCCCTCGACTTCTTCATCACCCGCAGCATCACCAAGCCGGTCTCGCGGCTGGTCGCCTCGATCACCGAGATGCAAGCCAAGAAGGACCTGACCAAGCGCCTCAACCTCAACCGCAAGGACGAGGTCGGCATGATCGCCGGCTCCTTTGACGCCTTCGTCAACGACGTCCACTCCATCGTGAAGTCCGCCAGCACCACCACCCGCGACGTCGCCGCCGCCGCCACCGAGATCGCCGCCTCCGCCGAGGAAATGGCCAGCGGCATGCGCAAGCAGGAGCAGCAGGCCGCCTCCGTCGCCGCCGCCGCCACCGAGATGTCCGCCTCGGTCTCCGAAGTCGCTCGCCAGTCCAGCGAGGCCCGCGCTTCCGCCGACGAGTCCCGCCAGCGCGCCGACGGCGGATCCGCCATCGTCCAGCAGACCGTCGCCGAGATCATGGGAATCGCCGACCAGGTCCAGGAATCCTCCAAGGTCATCAGAAACCTCGGCAAGAAGTCCGAGCAAATCGGCCAGATCATCGGCGTCATCAACGACATCGCAGATCAGACCAACCTGCTCGCTCTCAACGCCGCCATCGAAGCCGCCCGCGCCGGCGAGCACGGCCGCGGCTTCGCCGTCGTCGCCGACGAGGTCCGCAAGCTCGCCGAACGCACCGCCAAGGCCACCGACGAAGTCGCCCAGAGCATCCGCGAGATCCAGAGCGACACCACCAGCGCCGTCGCCCAAATCGAGTCCGGTGCCGAACGCGTCAACAAGGGCGTCGAACTCGCCACTCAGGCCGGCACCTCGCTCAGCACCATCGTCGAGAGCAGCAGCAAGGTCGGCAGCATGGTCCAGTCCATCGCCGCCGCCGCCGACCAGCAGGCCGGCACCAGCAACCAGATCGCCAAGAGCGTCGAGGAAATCAACGCCATCACCCGCGAATCCACCGAGGGCGCCTCGCAAGCCGCCCAGGCCGCCGCTCAGCTCAGCCGCCAGGCCGAAGAACTCCAAGCCGTCGTCGGCCGCTTCCGCGTGTGAGCAACCAACGCGCACTTCACCCGCGCACCGCATCCGCGCACCCTCTCCCCGCGCCGCGGGGAGAGGTGGCCGAGTCCGCGAGGCCGGTGAGGGGCCGAGACGCGCCGAACCTCGCACCCGCGCTCGACCCGCCAGCAAAGCCTGACCCCAAGCCCACGCCGCAAGGCGTGGGCTTTTCTATGCGCGCGACAGTTCGTGCCCAACGACTCCAACTCCCCGCATCCCGAGGCCAAAGGCCTCGCAGAACAAAGCCGTGGGTGGAGCGAGTCTTCGAGCGACACCCACGGACGAACACGCACCACCACGTGCATCCGTCTGAACACCCGCACCCCAACGGGGTGCCAGACGCTCACACCGAAGGCAACCGCAACTGCGTCGAAACCGACTTCAATTCCGGCAACTCCTTCGCCCCCTTCACATTCGCTTCCTCAAACTTCCGCAGCGTCGGCTCGAGACGAGTCTCGTAACTGCCCACGAACTTGTTGAAGTGATCCCCCGCCGACTCGATCGCCTTGCCGAGCTTGGCGACGTGCTCGAACGCCGCGCTGGCACGCTCATGCAGTTCTTTCCCGAGCTCCCGCAGCGTCGCCGCTTCCGCCGCCAGCCGCTGCTCGCCGTAGCCCACCGCCACCGCGCGCAAGAGCCCGATCAACGTGCTCGGGCTCGCAAGCAGCACGTTTTGCCGCGCCGCCTCTTCGAGAATCTCCGGCCTTCTTGACAGCGCCGCATCGATGAACTGATCGCCCGGGATGAACATCACCACAAACTCAGGTGATCCTTCATACCGCGTCCAGTACTTCTTCGCCGACAGCGCCCGGGCCTGCTCCGCCACGTGCCGCGCGAACCGATCCAGACACTGCTCTTGCAGCTCCGGCGTCTCGGCCTGCAGCGCATCGAGATACGCCTGGATGTTCGTCTTCGCATCGACGACCACCACCCGCTCGCTCGGCAGCCGCACCACCATGTCCGGCTTCAGCGCCGTCCCATCCCCATCCGTCGTCTGATCCTGCGTGTTGAAGTCGCAGTACCCCGTCATCCCCGCCAACTCCGCGACGCGCTTGAGCTGAATCTCCCCATACCGCCCTCTCACATGCGGCTCTCTCAGCGCCTTCACCAGCTTCCCCGTCTCCCCCCGAAGCTGCTCACTCGCCTGCGCCATCGACTGCACCTGCGTCCGAAGCGCGGCGTAACTCTCCGTCCGCTCCTTCTCGATCGCCGCCAACTTCTCGTCCGTCTTCTTCAGCGTCTCCGAGATCGGCGAGAGCAACCGCTCCACCGCCTGCTTCCGCGCCTCGATCTCCTGCTGCGCGATCGTCGTCTGCCCTTTGAACTTCTCTTCCGCGATCTTCATCAACTCGTTGCGAGCCTCGGCCAGCGTCGTCCCCGCCAGCGCCTTGAACGTCTCGCCCGACTGCCGCCGGATCTCCTCCAGCTGCTCGCTCCACTTCTGCTCGATCAACTGCTGCTGCTTCGCGAGGCTCTCTCGCTCCCGCACCCGCGCCGCCTCCGACCCCGCCACCTTCTCACGCTGCTGCGCCTCAAGCACCCGCAGCGCATCGGCGTCCTTCATCACCGCATCCAGCCGCGCCTGCAACTCGCGCAGCCGCGCATCGGCCTCGCGCTTCTCATCTTCCACCGCCCGCTCCGCGCGAGCGACATCCTCCACCAACCCCTGCCGCCCCTCCTCCGCCTTCGCCACTCGCGCGAGCAACTCGCCGCGCTCTGCCAACAACCCCTGCACCTTCCACGCCGCCACCGCCGCCGCCACCAACCCCAGCAGCGCGAGCACCCCCAACACAACCGCCACAACATCACTCATGCCCCCAGTGTACTGACGCCACCCCCCTTCCCGGAGGGAAGGGGCAGGGGGAAGGGTTCCGCCTTCCGCCTCGCTTCCCCCCTCGATGCCTCGATGCCTCGATGCCTTCTTCCCCATCACCACCTCTTCTGCCATTTCGGCACCCCCACCCCTTCGCCCGCCGCACCTGACCGCCGCCACACCCCAATCCCCTTTCCTCTGCCTCCAAAACGCCCCTCTCACCGCTCACCCCTCACCCCTTCCCACTCCCCACTTCCGGCACGCCCCTTGCCCTCCCCCTCACATGCGGCTGTCGGTGCGCTTCCATCCCGGTCCCCCTTCCGCGGGTCAAACCCCGCCCGGGAGCCCCGCGCCCACCCCCACCCCTCCCCACTCCGGCCGCCTCAACCTCCTCCTCTCCTACGCCGGCTGGCAGCCCGACCCCTGGGTCGAGCGCCTTCCGCCCCTCCTCGAACCCATGGGCGTCCAGTCCCTCCGCGCCGCCACCGGCCGCGAAGCTCAGGACGTCATCCGCACCAACCCCATCCACATCGCCGTCGTGGACCTCGGCCTGCCGCTCGACTCCGTGGACTCCGAAGCCGACGCCCCCGAGCTCTCCGAAGGCGGCTCGCGCCTGCTCGAGCTGCTCCACCGCCTCGACCAGCCGCCGCCGACCGTCGTCGTCAAGCGCGCCCGCAGCACCCGCGACGACCACCGCGACATGGCCGCCGCCCTCCGCCTCGGCGCCTTCGCCGTCGTCGACCGCCCCCGCGACCAACACGACCTCAACCTCATCCTCGAAGTCCTCCGCCGCTGCCTCACCCGCTTCTACCAAGGCCGATGGCCTGGGGGAGTGGGAAGGGGTGAGGCGTGAGGGGTGAGTAGAACCAACGTCTTCTGTCTGCCTTGATTTGCGATTTGCCCATTTGCGATTTGAGCTTTTCTCCCCCAATCCCCATATCACCAAAGGAGTACCCCGTGCCCAAGTCCGACACCCCCGCCGTCCGTCCCCTCCACGACAAGATCCTCGTCCGCCGCGACGAGGCCGAGACCAAAACCTCCAGCGGCATCTTCCTCCCCGAGTCCAGCAAGGACAAGCCCAAGACCGGCGTCATCACCGCCGTCGGCGACGGCGCCCTCAACACCGAAACCGGCCAGCGCATCCCCCTCTCCGTCAAGAAGGGCGACAAGGTCATCTTCTCTTCCTACGCCGGCACCGAAGTCAAAATCAACGACACCGAACTCCTCATCATGTCCGAGGACGACATCCTCGCGGTCATTGACTAAGGCCGTGATCGACTGATCGAAAGGTGCCGAGGTGTCTAGGTGTCGAGGTGCCAAGGGCACTCCACACTCGACACCTCGAAACCTTGACACCTCGACACCTCCCCCCATGACCCCAGACCAACTCCGCCAATCCCTCCGTGAACTCAGCGGCGATCGCGATTGCACCATCGCCTTCTCCGACGTCTTCCCCGCCGGCGGCGGCGTCCTCAACAACGCCCTCCTCGAGATCCGCAACGCCATGCTGATCCCCGACGAGCCCGACCACATGGTCAAAGTCACCGACGGCAAACACATCTACGTCATCGACGCCGACCGCGTCGTCTGGGTCCGCATCGCCCTCAAGCAACCAGTCAAGTAACCCGTTCACCCATAAGACATTCACCACGGAGACACAGAGGCACAGAGAAGAGAGTTTGGTTCACAGCAAGGGGCAAGGCGAACAGCACGCTCTCCCCTCCCGCAAATCCAAATCCCAACTCCCCTCTCTGTGCCTCTGTGTCTCTGTGGTGAAAACTCGAATCGAAAGGACTCCCATGCCTGCGAAATCCATTGCGTACAACACCGACGCCCGCGAACGCATCCTCCGCGGCGTCCAAAAACTCGCCCACGCCGTCAAGGTCACCCTCGGCCCCTCCGGCCGCGTCGTCGTCCTCGAAAAATCCTTCGGCGCCCCCACCGTCACCAAGGACGGCGTCACCGTCGCCAAGGAAATCGAGCTCGAAGACCAGTACGAAAACCTCGGCGCCCAGATGGTCAAGGAAGTCGCTTCCAAGGCCTCCAAGGACGCGGGTGACGGCACCACCACCGCCACCATCTACGCCGAGGCCATCTACGCCGAAGGCCTCAAGAACATCACCGCCGGCGCCAACCCCAACGCCGTGAAGCGCGGCATCGACGCCGCCGTCGCCTCCATCGTCGACGAGCTCAAGAAGATGTCCAAGAAGGTCGACTCCTCCAAGGAGATCGCCCAGGTCGGCACCTGCTCCGCCAACCAGGACGAAGAGATCGGCAAGATCATCGCCCAGGCCATGGACAAGGTCGGCAAGGACGGCGTCATCACCGTCGAAGACGGCAAGTCCATCAACACCGAGGTCGAACTCGTCGAGGGCATGCAGTTCGACAAGGGCTACCTCAGCCCCCACTTCGTCACCAACGCCGCCACCATGGAGGCCACCCTCGACAACCCCTACATCCTCATCTACGAGAAGAAGATCAACTCCGCCAAGGACATGCTCCCCGTCCTCGGCAAGATCGCCGAATCCGGCGCCTCCCTCGTCATCATCGCCGAGGACATCGAAGGCGAAGCCCTCGCCACCCTCGTCGTCAACCGCCTCCGCGGCATCCTCAAGGTCGTCGCCGTCAAAGCCCCCGGCTTCGGCGACCGCCGCAAGGAAATGCTCCAGGACATCGCCACCCTCACCGGCGGCAAGGCCATCATGGAAGAGCTCGGCATCAGCCTCGACAAGGTCGAACTCTCCGACCTCGGCCGCGCCAAGAAGGTCACCGTCGATAAGGACAACACCACCATCGTCGAGGGCGCCGGCACCACCAACGAGATCAAGGGCCGCATCGAGATGATCCGCGCCCAGATCGAGAATACCTCCAGCGATTACGACCGCGAGAAGCTCGAAGAGCGCCTCGCCAAGCTCGCCGGCGGCGTCGCCCAGATCAACGTCGGTGCCGCCACCGAAGTCGAAATGAAGGAGAAGAAGGCCCGCGTCGAAGACGCCCTCCACGCCTGCCGCGCAGCAGTCGAAGAAGGCATCCTACCCGGCGGCGGCGTCTCCATCCTCCGCGCCCGTCGCTCCCTCGAGAAGCTCAAGAAGAAACTCGACAACCACGACGAACGCGCCGGCGTCGACATCGTCTTCCGCGCCGTCTCCGCCCCCGTCAAGCAGATCGCCGCCAACTGCGGCCTCGACGGCTCCGTGATCGCGTCCAAGGTCGAAGAGTCCAACGAAACCAACTTCGGCTACAACGCCCTCACCCACGAGTACGGCGACCTGCTCAAGATGGGCGTCATCGTCCCGACGAAGGTCGAACGCGTCGCCCTCCAGAACGCCGCCAGCATCGCGGGTCTCCTCCTGACCACCGAAGCCGCGATCGTCGAGATCAAGGAAAAGAAGAAGCCCGCGGGTGGCCATGACCACTCGCATGATGACATGGACTATTGATTCCACGTCAGACGCACGCGTCACACAAAGCCCAGGGGCTCGAGCCCCTGGGCTTTTTCGTAGGCGTCCTCAATTCCCATTCCCATCGAAAGCCCATAGCTCCGAGCCCAAGGGGCAGGTGGCCCGATCACGCACCGCTGTCCACGATCACCCGCTACTCTGAGCGGATGATCGTGTTCGGGCGCGTATCCGCTGACGCCTACTGCGAGTTGCGTTCCCACCCGCACGATCACGCCCTCCGAACAGGTCGTGCCACTCGGCACACCGCGCCCGAGTGAGGCTCCCTTGACGCCAAAGTCATTCTCTTGTAGCCTCTTCGCGGCCCGCGACGCGGACACATTCGACTCCATGAATGACGGCATTAGCTTCACCAAAGGAACGGTCATGATGACACGATGGATGGCTGGCCTTCTGTCCTTTGCCGCGGCGCACGGAGCAGCGCTCGGCCAAAGCTCGATCTATGGGATCACAAGTGTCGAGTGGAACGCGTACTCACGCGTGACTGCGTATGGGGGCACCGTCGTCGAGGCTAATCCGGACGTCTGGACCAGCGGCTCGATCGTGTCGCCAACGGGATGGACCATCGCCGAGGAGCGAGGCGAGAGCCTCAAGGGGGAGTTGTCGCCGCTCAACAACGCATCGCTGTCACAGGGCATTGCCCGGTTTCAAATGTCGGTGGTCAACTTGGGCGAGACTTTCCCCTCAGCCCCGGGATCAGCAACGCTTCTTGTACAGACCTTAGCAAGGACCGACGGTCTATCGGGGTCCGATGCCAACGGGTTTTCTGGAGATCTGGACGTCCGCGCTGGAGCAAGTGTCACCATTCAGCTCCAACTCTTCGAGCGCTCACGTATCGAAATCGATCCGTATTTCGGGGGCGTAATCGGTTGTGCGGCATTGCGCCAAGCCTGGCAGCACTCGGCACCCGGCAACGTGGGCGAGGCTGACGCGTCTTTTCAGATCAGCAATACGAGTGGCTTCTTCCTAAGCGTGTATTCGGAGGTCGCGCCGCCTGCCTTCGGTCAGCAGCTAAATGACTTCTCGCCCTTCACGCTTGAGCCGGGAGAGTACACGCTACGTTGGATGGCCGGTACTTACGCGGATGTGCAGGGCGAGACCAGCATCTACACCGAAGCAATCGCGACAATTCCGTTACGGTTTACGCCTGTGGGCCCCTGCATCGGCGACATCACCGGGGATGGCGTGGTCGATGACGCCGACTTCGTTGTCTTCGCCGCCGCGTACAACATCCTCGACTGCGCCGATCCAGCCATGCCCGCCGGCTGCCCCGCCGATCTGAACGCAGACGGGTTCGTGGACGACTCCGACTTCGTCGCCTTCGCTGCCGCGTACAACACGCTGCTCTGCCCGTAAGGCCACACAGCCCAAGCACGCTACCAAGCACGCCACCGAGCTCGCGAAGTGGCGCCGTTGTCCCGCCCACCCCGCGCCTCCTCTCCCCGCCCGCGGGGAGAGGACGGTTCGACGCCCCGCGTCGAACCAGGTGAGGGGAACGCGGGTGCCTACTTGCCGCGACCATCCGAACACCCGACGCCCGTCGCCTTCACTCCCCACACCGTCACCCCTGTGCGCTCAAACGTGTCGTTGCAAACCGCCCCTCCCCAAAATCTCCACCCCCCAACCCCAGGCCGCACAACCCCTTCCACTCCGTCTCTTCATCTCTCCGTCTCTTCCCCCACCACCCCCTTGAATCATCCACCCGACTCGTGGGAAACTCCCCACCATGTCGGCCCTCCCCTTCACCCCGCTCACCATCACCCCGCGCCCCACGGAATCACTGCGCACACACTCCCCCTCCCAGAGGGAGGGGGCCGGGGGGTGGGTTCCAAGCGTCACGATCGCGGCCGCATCTCCCAACGAACCGCACGCGCACTCCCCTTCCCAGAGGGAAGGGGCAGGGGGAAGGGCTTGTCTCGATTCCCCTGCTCCGCTGCTCCCCTCCTCCCCTGCTCCCCTTCCCTTCAACCCCTCCGACCAAACCGCCGCCGCCATCATCGACGACTTCGCCGGCCAGGACGACAACCTCCGCGGCATCGCCATCAAGTACGACACCACCCTCGAATCCCTCACCCTCTGGCTCGCCCGCCCCGACATCAAAGAGCGAATCTTCGCCCTCGAATCCGCCTGCGCCGCCCGCGCCCGCCTCGTTGTCGCCAACAACCTCGCGGCCATCGCCAACAAGCTCCTCCACCTCCTCACCGAATCCAAGCTCGACCACGAATCCATCCACCGCGTCCCCGCAGCCACGCCCCACGCCTTCGCCGCCCGCATGCAAAGCCGCGAAAGCGCCCGCAAAACCGCCAACCTCCTCCTCCGCATCGCCCGCTACGTCCCAAGCGCGAACCCCGCACCACACGCGCCGCCCCCCAATACGAACCCCACGCGCAAGCGTGGGGTCACTGACGCACCCTTCGCGCCCCCCGCAACGGCCCACCAACCACATCCCATCGCGCCCCCTCTCCCCGCGCAGCGGGGAGAGGACCGCTTGGCCAAAGGCCAAGCAGGTGAGGGGAACGAGACTCACATCAACGCCCACGCGGTCCAATTCACAGCCGCCGCATCCACAACGAACCCCACGCGCCAGCGTGGAGTCACCAACGCGCACATCGCAGCTGATAGCCCGACCACCCACCCCGGCGCGTCGCAAAACACCCTCACCCCCACACCATCAAGTACACCCCGAAGATCACATCAAACAGCGCACAAAACGGCGGCCACCACCGCCCCGCCGTCCGCCGCTCCATCGCGTGATGCGCCCAATCCCACACGCCGTGCAGCAGGAACCCCGCAGGCACCACCCACGCCGGGCCGCGCAGCCCCACCACTCCCAGCACCACAAACACCACCGCCCCCACCGCCGCCACGGCAATCGACACCCGCCCACCCCGACCACCCTCACTCCCTTCATGCAGCGCCCCGCCCAGGTACACCGCCCCGAGCGCCCCCAACACCACACACGCCGCCGCGTGCCCCCACTCCCGCGGCAGCACCGCATGGAGAACGCACGACGCCACGCCCAACCCCACCGCCGTCATCAACGGCGAAACCAGCCGCAACGTGGTCGTTCGATCGCGTGACGATGGGTCGTGTGTGTGTTCCAAGCGATCATCCTTGGCGGCGGATGACCCGACTACGCCGCGTCACGAATATCCGCTGCTCTGAGCAATCGATCCTACCCAAGACGATACCCGCACCGATCTCGCGCACATTCCGTTTCCACCCGCAACTACAATCTCCGAGCAGGTCGTGATTGCGGCGCCGGGCGTATTCGAACCGCCTCGTCGATCGTGGCAACAGGTTGGGTTGCCGCGCTGCGATCTGACAAAGCACTCAGACAAGCCAGTGCTTCCACCGGGAACGTCCTCACATAGCCGCGTTTTGAGCAATCGTGGCGGGGCCGAGAACCCAATCTCGATCGCATCACATTCGGAGTTCGCGACCAGCAACATTTTCTGCGCGCAGCGAATCGCAGTTCGGCTATAAATCGTGACGTACGTTCGTGGAGATCGCTCCGGAAACTGCTTGCGCAAAGCCGCAACGATCGTCGTGCGGCGAGCCGGACAGCGACTTCTGAACAGAGGATCAAGTCGGAAAGACGCCGCGTGCCGGGGTTGTCGCACGGCAAAGCCGGTTTCGGGCGTCGGCGAACGACGGGGACGAATGGGTCGGATGGTCCAGTGTTTCGCGATGCCACTCTGAAGGAGACTGGCGCTCCAATGCACGCGTCGATCATGCTCGCCAGTGGTTTCACTGGGTCTGGGGCGGAGTCAGCTCGTGGTGTGGCGACACCAGGTGGGGCCGAGAACCTGCATTGATTGTGTTCGATTCGGACTCGATAAAAGAGCTATTTCCGATGACATCGGCGCTTGCCAATCTGATACAAATCTGTAGGCTCTGTCGGTGGACATCGCTTCCGAAGCGGATCGGAGACGTCGGAGCGGATGTCGGGTGGCAGGGCTTCGCCTCGGCCAACACCGCAGCACATTGGGGATTCGATCGATGATGCTTCGACACTTCTTCCGTTCGCCGAGATGGCTCAGTCTTGTGGCCTTGGTCGTGGCGGTGCTGCATGGGGTTTCGATCGCATCCGCGCAGGGGCCGCTGCCCTCGGGCAACCTGGTCTTCAACCCAAGCGCCCAGAACGGCACCAGCGGCTGGTCGCTCGAGGGCCAGTTCAGCGTGCGTTCGCTCGCGATGCCCGGCTCGCCCGACAGTCTGTCGTTCTGGGGCGGGACGAGCGCGGTCGCCCGCGGAACCCAGTTGATCGATGTACGCAACTGGGCCGACAAGATCGGTCAAAGTTGCGTCGAGATGACGCTCTCTGCGCTCTTGGGCGGTTGGCAGAATCAAACCGACAGCGCCACTGTGCGGGTCGATTTTCTCACCAGCGATTTCTTCACGATCAGCTCGGTCACGATCGGCCCAGTGACCAACGCCGAACGCGGCAATACGACCCGGATGTTGTCACGCTCAGGGACTTGGATGGTTCCGGCGAGCACAGGCTACCTTCGCGTGGTCGTCACCTCGACGCGAGGCTCGGGCACGAACAACGACGGCTACGCCGACGACATCTCGGTGGTCCTGTTTACCGCGTCGCCGTCGACGCCGCCGCCCGAAGAGTTCCCGATCGTTCAGGACTCACCGGCTATCGCCGCACTCGGTGGTGCGCTGACTCTGAGCGTCGCAGATCCGCTGCTGATCGGTCAGTGCGGTCTGTATTACCAGTGGTACCAGAACAACACGCCGATCAGCGATGTCTTCGGCGGCGGCCGCACGGTTCTTGGCGCGAACAGCGCTTTTCTCACGATCTCGCCGCTGACGCTCGCGGATCTGAACGCGATCTATCGGCTCCGAGTCGTGCCGGTCAGCGATGGCGCGAACTTCGGCTCGTCCAACGCCCGGACGTCCAGACCGATATTCGCCTTAAGCGAGTGCCAGATCTTGGCCGCGCCGACGGTGTCGCCCAGCATTTCCCGGACGCCCCGCGGCGGGAACGCGATCCTGCGTCTGGCAGCGCCGGTCCCGCTCCCATCGTTCTCCGGCGGACCGGTGACGTACCAGTGGTCCCGCGTCTACTACCCGCTCGCGAATACGCCTCCCATCACCATTCCGATCTCCGACGGCGTCAGCGACGACGGTCAGTTTGTCTCCGGTGCGACCACTCCCACGCTCCGGCTGTCGAACATGCAGCACTTTTCGGACGGAAAGCGCTACCCCTTGCCCGGCGGCGCGCAGGGAATCGGCGATTACTCAGTTTACCGATTGTCGGCGACGACGCTCTGCGGCACGCGGTCCGTCAACGCGTTCATCCAAGAGCTCGACCCCGCCGAGCCAGGGCCGGGATTCGTGCCCGAATCCTCGTCACTCAGCGGATTCATCAACAGCGGTAGCTCCGGCGGCGCGGTCACGGGCAGCATCGTTCGAAAGGTCGCGAGCGGCGGCGGCAGCACCGGCGGCGGCTTTGGGTTCGCGTCGGCATCGATCGCGGCGACGATCAGCCCCACCCCCTACGGCTCGTTGCTCGAGGTCACGCGCGTGGGCGAGGCTGCAGGAGACGGAACCGGTACTGTGTTTATGACGCTCGCGCTCGAGGTTGACGAGCGCACCGTGTGGACGATCGAACCCGCCGGAGCATCACCGAACATCGTGGTCGGTTCAGCACCGGATGCCACCAGCGGCGTCATCCGCCCATCCGAACGCACAACCATTCAGATCAGCGCGTCCCCAAGCCTTCAGGGTACGTTCGTATGGCGCATGGCGATGGCCCGCGATCCCCGCGTCGTCGATGTTCCACTCGGGCCGTTCAACGATTCGCGCTGGGAGATCTCCCGCGTCAACGCGTTGGGCGAACAGTGGTTTGTGCCAGACTCGCAGATCGACGATCCGCCCGCGATTGAGATCTTCACCGTCCAGCCCTCAGCCACGGCTGGATGCGGGTCGCAGGCCTTCAGCCTCTCTGCGTTTACGCGGCGTTTCCCGGGCCTAGACGACTTTTCGATTTCGGGATCGGCAACCGCGTTCAATCCGCCGCTCACCCCAGCGCAGGGCACGATGTACCTTGCCATGGAGGCTCTGGACGCCACGGAGGATCCGGAAACGCCCGTCGCGTCAATTCGATTTGCAGACTCTTCGAGCACCGAGCCGGGAAGCCTGACTCTTAGAGCCGGGGCTTCCTCAACATCGAGGACCCCTGCTGTGAGCCCGGCGCAGTCCTTCCCAATCCTGCTTGCCCGTCAGGCCGGGATCGCTCAGGCGGAATCAGACCCGCAGATCACCAGCGGCGCCGACACTCGCACGGTGCGGGCGTTGCGGATCGTGAGCGGCTATCTGCCGCTGCAATGCCCCGGCGAGCCGTCAGGTGCATTCGAATCGGCGCAGTTCGGCCTCGCCGTACTTTCGGGTAATCGAGCGTGTCGCGCGGACCTGAATTTCGACGACGTGGTCGACGACGCGGACTTTGTCCTCTTCGCCACGGCCTACTCCATTCTCCTGTGTGACGACTGGGCGATGGTTCCCGGTTGCGGAAGCGATCTCAACGACGATGCGGTGGTCGACGACGCGGACTTTGTGGGCTTTGCCGCGGCGTATGACGGCTTGATCTGCCCCTAGCGAGAGACTCCGCCGCAGCAGCTGGGACCCGATCTGGACGAACGTGTTCGGCTCGTCCGCCCGAACTGCAACCGGTTCTGGGCGGCTGCGCACCGATGCGGCGTCGCCGTCACCAACAAAGATCCCACGTGGGATTGACTCCGGCTCCACGCACACGACTCTGCCGCGGAAAGAACAGCCCGCGTTTGGTAAACTCCGCCCGTGATGGCGTCCGTCGACGCCGCGAGTCCCTGTGGAGGTTTTGATGCTCTATCGCTCGATCGTGACTCACAGCATCGCCGCATTGGTGTTGATGGGAGTCTCTGGCTGTGCATCGAAACAGCAGAACGCGTCGCACGCGACCGATCACGCCAAGGAAGCCGGCCCGCACGCCGTGCACTGGAGCTAGTCCGGCCCCACCGGCCCCGAGTACTGGGGATCGCTCTCGCCCGAGTACGCGCTCTGCTCCACCGGCCGCAGCCAGTCGCCGATCGACATCGCCGCGGCGACGCCGCGGGATCTTGCCAACATCACCTTCAGCTATCAGCCCAGCCCGATGAGCATCATCAACAATGGGCACACGGTGCAGGTGAACTACGCGCCGGGCAGCTACATCCTGATCGATGGCGAGCGGTTCGATCTCGCGCAGTTCCATTTCCATGCGCCCAGCGAGCACACTATCAAGGGCGCGCACGCCGCGGCGGAGATGCATCTGGTCCACAAGTCCGCCTCCGGCGGCCTCGCGGTGGTCGGCGTGATGTTGCAGGAGGGGGCACCCAACTCGAACTTCGAACCGATCGCCGCCAACATGCCCGACAGCGGTCAGACGGTGCAGAAGCCGGAGATCATGGTCAACGCCGCCGGCCTGCTCCCAGCCGACGCACGCACCCATCGCTACGCGGGCTCGCTCACCACGCCGCCCGGCACCGAGGGCGTGAAGTGGAACCTCATGCTCGAACCCGTGACGGTCTCGTCTTCGCAGCTCGCCGCATTCCGTCGCCGCTACGACGCCAACAACCGCCCCATCCAAAAGCTCAACGGGCGCGAGATCATCGAAGACACGACGCGCTGAGCACAGGCACAACGCCCGAGAAACGGGCCCCGTTTGCCTCCTGAACGGGCGTTGATCGCGATGGCAGCGAATCTCTGCGCGTTCAGAGGGGTTCTGACGCGTTCTGTTTTGGAGGTCGCGTCAAGAGCCAACAGGACCCAAGTCCCGCGCGATCCATCGGCCGAAGGCATCCCATGTCGCACGCTCGTTCCGTTCCCGCTGTCTTGCTTTTCCTGTCGCTCGCCGGGAGCACCGCGGCGGTGACGCCGACGGTGAACGGCATTCTCGATGCCACGTACGGCGAAGCCCGCGCCGTGCAGAAGGTGCAGACCGGCTTCGGCGACGCGTCGCCGCCCGCCGACAACACCGGCAGTGAGCTCGACGCCGCCTACGGCGTCATCCGCGGCGGGCGGCTGTTCCTGATGCTCACCGGCAACCTCGAACGCAACTTCAACCTGATCGACATCTACATCGACTCGCGCCCAGGCGGCGAGAACATCCTCACAGGCACGCCGCAGTACGACGGCGGATACAACGCGCCCGGCGGACCGTACCGAAGCTCGAGGCTGAGCGGCATGCGCTTCGACACGGGCTTCTTCGCCGACTATCACCTGTACTGCCGCTGGGGAGTCCAGGCGGCGGTGGAGACGCCGTTCGAAGTCACGTTCGTGCACCGCGCCGCGGGCGGCGCAGCCCAGGTTCCCGCGTCGCGGGCTGGGACCGTGGTAACGGTCTCTAACAGCGCCATCGGATCGATCAACGCGGGCAACGTCGCGCCCAACGCGTCGGGCAGCGCGCTGACGCAGAATCTGCTCATGGCGATCTACAACTTTAACACCGGCGGCGTGATCGCGGGCAACAACGCGGCGAACGCCGCGGCGGCCGAGGCCGTCACGTCGGGCGTGGAGTTCTCGATTCCGCTCGCCGACCTCGGTGGCGCTTCGGCGTTCCAAAACATCCGCGTCGTGGCGATGCTGAACGGGTCGAACCGCGACTATCTGTCGAACCAGATCCTGCCAGGAGTTCCAGCTCCACAGGTGAACCTTGGCGGCGACGGCGCCGGCACCTTCACCGGCTCGCTGTCGGGCATCAATTTCACGACCTTCGCCGGGACGCAGTACTTCACTGTGTACACCTGCATCGCCGACATCAACGAGGACGGCGTGGTCGATGACGACGACTTCGTGTTCTTCTCGTACTCGTACAACGTGCTCGTGTGCGCCGACCCAGCGATGCTGGCGGGCTGCCCCGCCGACTTCAACGAGGATGGCCTTGTAGACGACGCCGACTTCGTCCTCTTCGCGGCGGCGTACAACGACTTGTTATGTCCCTGAGGACCATCGCTCGACTACGGCTTCACACCCAGCACCGCGCTCTTGTTGTCAATCTCAACGGCGATGACGCTTTCTGCCGTCGCCGACGACGCTGAAGGCGCTTCAGGCGATATTGCTCGCCTCAATCTCGGTGGTCCAGATGAACGAGCGAAGCCGCGTCACCCAGTCCGTCGATGGCTTCACCTTCGGCAAGGTATTCGTAGAAGCCGGCCGCGTGTTGAAGCCCGATCGCATCGGCGATCTGGGTGAAGCGTTCGTCCTCAAAGTCGGGAATCTCGCCTCCCACGGCCTCACCGTTGATCATGCGACCCTTGATGAGCTTCGTGAGCTTCCGGACACCGGCCGCGTCGAGAATCGGCGCAAACGCCTTCGCATCTCCCTTCGCCGTCATGTCTTCGTCCGAGGCCTCGCCAAAGTAGTCAGGACAACTGTTGAAATAGTCGGCGAGTTCCCCGTTACGGAAGTACCAATAGCACAGCACATCGCTGTCGAAAAGGCTCATCACGACAGCGTCGGAAGCGTGGGCATCGACCGCGATCGCACCGAGCAACTCGGGGCTGAGCAGCTCCATCGATGGATACACAACGACCCACCCGCTCCGCGACGGCGCAACAAAGGCCGCGCCACCGACCTGCTCGGCCGCTGCGTCCATAGCCACACGCACTTGGTCTACGTCAGTTGACTTGAGATGCAACGAGAAGAAGTTCGTCCCCACGCCAGGTCCTCCCGAACGGCATTCTACCGACAACTCGTCATCGACGCAAGGCCCTGACGGCTTCACACCCAACACCGCGCTCTTGCTCGCGATCTCCGCCTCGATGTCCGCCACGAACTTCGCCAGCGGCATCGCGCCCAGGTCTTTCTCCACGCCGCGGGCGCGGACGGACACAGCCTTGTTCTCCGCGTCGCGCGGGCCGACCATGGGCGCGTCAAGGCTTATCTCCGCACCAACGCCCTACCAGTTCGGATGGTTGCCCATCGCTCGATGCCGCCTACGAGAACGCTCGCACCTTCAAAGTGAGCACGTTCAGTTCGCCGGACCCCGACAATACTACAGAACCATCGTGACAGAACTCTCCTGAAGACCAGCCGCGGCCCGGAACAATCTCGCGGCGATTGATCGTTCCGGTGTCCAGATCGATCGCGACAACTTCCTCTGACCCACCATGAAGACGACTCCACGACAACCCATAACAAGTGCGACGCTCGCAACAGACTCCGACGTTGAGGTAGTGAGAGCCGCGAATCGATTCGACGCTCCACTCCATCGCACCAGTCGCGAGCGAGAAGCAAAGCAACGGGCCACAGCCGACGGACAGCACCACCTTTCCGCCTCCGATCGCGGCTTGAATCACACCGACAATGCGGCTCCGCTCGCACATCTCACCATCACGCTTCAATGACACGTGATCGACCGAGAAGCCACTCGGTACGCGGGCATCGGCCTCCATGTGGTGCCACAACACAGGCACCTGAAGCGGACAGACGACACCGAGATCCTGAGCGTTGAGCAGCTCCGCCCGATTACCGCGAATGCAGAGGTACGCATCGCGTGCGTCAACATACCTCACCTGTGAACCGAAGCCCGCTCCGCGAATGACGCCTTGCGTGATCCCAGATCGTCCATCCAGCAGATGCGTGCCTCCGCGATCCAGACTGACGATCCAACCATCACGACGATCGTCCCGGCGCAATGCCTGCGGCCTCTTCAGGTCTCGCCGACGCCAAAGTTCCTTGCCATCCGAAATCGAGTAACAGCACACGCCACCGCCGTTCGGGTTTCCCCAGCCGCCCGTCAGGCATCTCTCACCCGTGGCACTGACCGCCAGTCGCCCAGACGACGTGAAGTTCGTCACCAATCGGTGAGTTGGCAATCCCGTCGTTAGATCAAGCACCTCAAGCTCGGACACATTGCCGGCGCGAATGCCGACCTTCGCATGCGCGTCGCACGCGAAGTCGTACCATCGGTCGGCGGTCGGCTGGATCGGCACTTCTCCCCCTACGGCTTCACACCCAGCACCGCGCTCTTACTTGCGATCTCGGCCGCGATGTCCGCCACGAACTTCGCCAGCGGCATCGCGCCCAGGTCCTTCTCCACGCCGCGGGCGCGGACGGAGACGGCCTTGTTCTCCGCGTCGCGCGGGCCGACGATGAGCATGTAGGGGATCTTCTCGTCGGCCGCGACCTTGATCTTGGCCTGCACGCGCTCGTTGGACTCGTCAAGCGTGGCTCGCACCCCCACCGCTTGCAGGGCGGCCAGGGCCTCGCGGCCGTAGTCGAGGGTCTTGTCGGAGATGGGGAGGATGCGGACCTGCTCGGGGCTGAGCCAGGTGGGGAACGCGCCCGCGAAGTGCTCAATGAGCACGCCGCAGAAGCGCTCCATGCTGCCGAACGGGGCTCGGTGGATGACGACCGGGCGGTGGGCCTTGTTGTCGGGGCCGATGTACGAGAGGTCGAAGCGGTTGCCCATCTGGTAATCGACCTGCACGGTGCCGAGCTGCCACTCGCGGCCGATGACGTCCTTGACCACGAAGTCGATCTTCGGGCCGTAGAACGCGGCCTCGCCCGGCTCCTTGCTGAACGAGACGCCCAACGACTGGGCCGCCGCGATGCACGCGGCCTCGGCCTTGTCCCAGCTCTCCGCGCTGCCGGTGTACTTGGACGAATCCGGATCACGCAGCCCGACGCGGACGCGGTAGTCCTTCATGCCCAGGATGTTGAAGATGGTCTTCACCAGCGACAAGCAGCCCTGGATCTCCGCCGGGATCTGCTCCTCGGTACAGAAAAGGTGGGCGTCGTCCTGGGTGAAGCCGCGGACGCGGGTGAGGCCGTTGAGTTCGCCCGACTGCTCCCAGCGGTAGACGGTGCCGAACTCGGCGAGGCGCACCGGCATGTCGCGGTACGAATGCGGCGACGAACCGAAGATCTTCGCGTGGTGCGGGCAGTTCATCGGCTTGAGCATGAAGCCATCGACGAGCTTGTCGTCGGCCATGATGCGGTCGGCGGCGATGGTGGTCGCGTTGGTGCGCTCGTTGATGCCCGCAGCGAGCCGCGCGGAGACGCCCTCGACGCGGTTCATCATCTCGGCGCAGGAGCAGCCGGACTTGGAGAGTTCCTCCAGAGCCTGGCGTTCGACGATCGGGGCGAACTGGCTGTCCTTGTAGTACGGGAAGTGGCCCGAGGTCTTGTACAGCTCCAGGCGCCCGATGTGCGGCGTGAACACCTCGGTGTAGCCCTGCTTCTTCAGTTCCGCAGAGATGAAGTTCTGCAGCTCCTTGCGGACGATCGAGCCTCGCGGCGTCCAGAGGATGAGGCCCTGGCCCACGTCCTCGTCGATGTGGAACAGCCGCAGATGCTTGCCGATCACGCGGTGATCGCGCTTGGCGGCCTCTTCCTTCTGCTTGAGGTACTCATCGAGCTCGGCCTGAGTCGGGAAGGCGGTGCCGTAGACGCGGATGAGGCGATCGGAGTTCTCGTCGCCGTGCCAGTAGGCGGAGGCGAGCGAGGTGACGATCGCGGCGCCGATGCGGCCGGTGGAAGGCACGTGCGGGCCGCGGCAGAGATCTTCCCAGTTCTGGCCGGGGGTGCCGGTGGCGTAGAAAGTGAGAGACGGAGAGACGGAGAGACGAAGAGACGAAGTGGAAGAGTCAGCGAACGCGGGCTTGCCACCCTTGTAGACGCTGCTGGGCATGCCGAGGGCTCTCTCGGCGTTGTCCACCTTGTACTTGTTGCCCTCGGCCTTGAGCTTGCTCAGGCCGTCGTTGGTGGCGACTTCGTACCGGGTGATCGGCCGATTCTCTGCGATGATCTCGGCGATCCGCTTGTTGATCGCGGCGAAGTGATCGCTGCTGATCTTCATCCCCTCGGGCACGTACATGTCGTAGAAGAAACCGGTGTCGGTCGGCGGACCGTAGGCGAGCTGGACTTCCTTGCCGATGACATCCTGGATCGCCTCCGCCATCACGTGGGCGGCGGAGTGACGAATCAGGTAGAGCCCGTCCTTGTCCAGCACCTTCTGCCGGTCACGCTCGGTGACGATCGAGATGCTCGCGTCGCGATCGATGACGGTGGCCAAGTCGCGCAGTTCGCCGTCGATCCTGACGCCGAGGGCGGCCTTGGCGAGACCGGCGCCGATGGACGCGGCGATGTCCTTGCCGCTGACGGGCTTGTCGAAGGACTTCTTGGAACCGTCGGGGAGGGTGATGGTGGGCATGAGCAAAGGTCCAAAGGGCAAATGGCCAAAGGGCCAAAGAAAGGCAGGGGAAACAACGCCAACGAAAAACCCGGCCTCGGGGCCGGGTGGGTTGGTGAACAGAGACTCCGCTGCCTGCCGGCTCAGGCGTGGGAGTCGTGTCGAGTCGTAGTCGTGGCACCGGTGAGAAGCATTGGGCAAAGGATAGCCTCGGCGGCGGGGTTCCTCAACGAGCCCCGAGCGTGGGCGAGCCGTTGCCCGGCGAGTCGATGAGACCCGCTCGCTGACGCTCGGGGCTTGTCAAGACAGCAAGTCTCGTGGCGCCAGAACTCGATATCCTGAGAGCCTGCCGTTATGTTTCTGCGAAATAGACAGCGGAAGTATTTTCGAATGCCGCGTTGGGCGTCGACATTCGCTGTAAGTGAGACGACTCGTCGAATCGCATGCCACACGAGACAGTCCATTCCGATGCCCCTGCAATCCGGAAGTGGTGGAGGATTGGAGGGTTTGCCGGCACCGCGAAATCCGGACAATGGTTGCTACGTCCGAGCGACATTCGCACTTACCAAAGGATCGAATCGGTTTGCTATCGCGGCAAGAAAGTCCCACTCGCGAAGTGGAGTCCTCCCAGGTTCGCTTACGACTCGTTCGACGGAAAACCGGATATCGCTTGGGATTCCGGATCGGGACCGTTTGTCGTTTCCGACCGCTTGCGGAAGTTCATCGAGCTTCATGCGCCGCTGAGCGGTCAGTTCTTGCCGATTGTCGTGGACGGCCCGAGACGGCATCGGCTCGACCGAAACTACTGGCTGGTGAACTGGCTGGCAGTCTGGGATTGTCAGCCACATTCGAGAGTCGCGGAGATCGATCCGCTGCGCATTCCGGCTCATCATCGCCTGGGAATCGTCGGCGGAGATGGCTGGGGGTGGAGTCGGAGATCGCTGTGCGACGGCGTGTTTCGACAGCAGTGCTTGGCGCACGATTTTCACGGCCTGCGATTCGAGGTGATTCTGGCGTCGAGCCTGTGGTCCGCGTTTGGGACGTATCGCGATCCGAAGACCGGAAAACCTGTGCAAGTTCCGAAAAGATGTCTTCCCTACGACCGACGATTCAAGGCCACGGCATTTCTATCGCGATTCCCGAACGACTCGTACGTATCCGCGACTCCAGACGCATCCGCACTGCACGAGTACATTGTCCATCACAGCGCCGGGAAGGGCGTGAACTTCGCAACTCTGAAAGCACTGCTGGAATCTGGGCAAGACCCGAACTCGGACATTGGACACGCACACCTCGATCCCATGCTGGTGTGCTTGGACCCAAAGACTCCTGAGATTTTACGATTGTTTCAGCGATTCGGGGCTCGTTGGAACGTCGCGAATGCTGTCGGCATCACCCCCCTGATGTCGGCTGTGGGACGCGAGCCAGCCGCTTCTGTTAGGCTGCTGCTTCGATTTGGTGCGGACCCGCGTGCCCGGGAAACCGACGGCCGGACCGCGCTCCATGACCTATGCGACGTTGACCTTCGCAGCGCCGCTCATCTGCGTGAGTGCATCGCCAGTGCTCGCTTGTTGATAAAGGCTGGGGCGGATGGCAATGCCAGAGATGATCGTCTCCGGACCCCTCTGGACTGCTTTGATGCCCAGGGTCACGGCGGTGAAGGACCCGACAAACGGTGGCGGCGGGCGTTCCGAAAAGTACTTGTAGGCCTTGGTTGTAAGTCCGGTTCCACGGCAGCTCTCTAGCCGGTTTTGAGGCCTTCGAAGCGCGAAGCACGACCCACCGCTCAGGGTGCGTCCGATCCGTGTATGCTCTCCCCGTGCAGTGCCCATTCTGTAACGCCGACAACGACAAGGTCATCGACAGCCGCGCCAGCGATGCGGGGAAGACGATCCGTCGTCGCCGCGAGTGCGTTGCGTGCAGCAAGCGCTTCACCACGTACGAACGCGTCGAACAGGCGTCACGTCTCATGGTCGTCAAGCGCGACGGGTCGCGGGTGCCGTTCAGCCGCGAGAACGTGCTGCGGGGCGTCAAGTCCGCCTGCGGCAAGCGCCCCATCTCCGAGGAATCCAAGGAACGTGTCGCCGACGGCGTCGAGGAAGAGCTCCACAAAGAATTCGACCGCGAGGTCGCCAGCCGCGTGATCGGCGAACGCGTCATGAGCAAACTCCGCGATCTCGACGAGGTCGCGTACATCCGCTTCGCCAGCGAGTACTACAAGTTCCGCAACGTTGAGGACATCTTGCAGCAGCTCGAAACGCTCAGCGGGCGGATCAAGGATGTGAAGGAACAGCAGAAGTTGTTCTGAGAAGGCAATAGGCACTAGGCACTAGGAAGAGGCGTCGGGCGTCGGGCGAGCGATGTCTGGCCACGAGTGCCTTGGGTGCCACTGCTTGACCGGCTCGGCGGTTCGGCAGTGCGAAGGCTGACGATCGCGCGATGATCGCGTGAACTGGAATCGAATGACCGATCGTCCACGTCTCGGCTCGACACCGGCTGGTACCTGTCATGTCCACGCCGGCACCATCGCTTGCGTCCGAAGGCCTGCGGGTTGGCTGCGTGCACGACGCGTTCACACGCTCTGACCGCCGAGCCGGTCGGACCGTGGCACCCGAAGACGGCGTACGCCCCAGGCTCACAGTTCCGGCGCGAAGCCTCGGCGGAGCGTGTTCTCCGCGATGGCCCGCGGTTCGACGAACTGGAGCAGGTAGTCGCTGCCGCCCGCTTTGCTCCCGACGCCGGACATGCCGAAGCCGCCGAAGGGGTGGCGGCCGACGAGTGCGCCGGTGCAGCCGCGGTTGAGGTAGAGGTTGCCCACGCGGAACTCTCGCTTGGCGCGTTCGAGATGCGAGGGCTTGCGGCTGAAGACGCCGCCGGTGAGCTTGTAGGGGCTGGCGTTGGCGATGCGCAGCGCATCCGCGAAGTCCTTGGCGTGCAGCACGGCGACGACCGGGCCGAAGATCTCATCGCGGGCGATCGCCGCGGTTTCGGGCACGTGGCTGAAGATGTGCGGCCCGACGAACGCACGGCCGGTGCGCTCTTCGAGTCCAGCGGGCACGGGCAGCGAGAGTTCGAGGCGAGATTCCTTCTTGCCCAGCTCGATGTAGCGTTCGATCTTGGCCTTGCTCTCGGCGTCGATCACCGGGCCTATGTCGGTTCCGGGGAGCATGGGGTCGCCGATCGTGAGGGCGCGGCTGGCTTCGACGAGGCGGCGGGTGAAGTGCGTGATGGCGGGGCCGTCGGGACCTTCGGGATCGACGACGATGACGCGCGAGCAGGCGGAGCACTTCTGGCCCTGGAAGCCAAAGGCGCTGTGGCGGACGCCGATGACGGCCTCGTCGAGGTCGGCGCTGGTGTCGATGATGATGGCGTTCTTGCCGCCCATCTCGCAGACGACCTTCTTGACGAAGGGCTGCTCGTCGGGCGTGGTGCCCGCGGCCTTGAGGATGTCCAAGCCCACGGCCTTGCTGCCGGTGAAGGCGATGAGCGCGACGCGCGGGTCGCGAACGATCGCCGCGCCGGTGGACTCGCCGGGCGCGGGGCAGAAGTGCAGGATGTTCTGTGCGAGCGTGCGATCGACGCCGGATGCCTTCATGGCGTCTTGCAGAATGTCGAAGAGGATCGCGGCGATGCCGGGCGTCTGCTCGGCGGGCTTCATGATGACCGGGTTGCCGGTGACGAGGGCGGCGGTGGTCATGCCGGTGAGGATCGCCAGCGGGAAGTTCCACGGGCTGATGACGGCGGCGACGCCGCGGGGTTGGTAGAGGGTCTCGTCGAGCTCGCCGATGAACTTGCCGAGGCGTGTGCGCTCAAAGAGCGGCACGGCAAGCCGTGCGTAGTAATCGCAGAAGTCGATGGCCTCGCACACGTCGGCGTCGGCCTCGCGCCAGGTCTTGCCGGATTCCTTGATCATGACGCCGGCGAGGCCGTCGCGCTGCGTGCGCATCAGGGCGGCGGTGCGGACCAGAACCTCGGCACGCTTGCGTGGGTCGGTGTCGCGCCAGGCGGCGAACGCGGCGTCGGCCTTGGCGATCATGTCCTTGGCCTGATCGACGGTGCGGTCGTTGGTGATCTTGGGGACGGTGGCGCGGGCGATGGCGGCGGCGAACGCGTCACGCTGGGCTTTCACGGAGAAGTCACGCACGGCTTCGGTGAAGAACGGGCGACCATCGCCGACACCTGGGACGCCGGGCGTGAGGCGGTGACGCTCGGGCGCGATCGCGAGCAGGTCGGTGGGCTGCTTGCTGCTCTCTGTGCCGGCGGTGGGCGCGGGAGCGCGGAGCAACTGCCCAGCGTCGGCGTTGTCGAGGAATCCGGCCTTGAGCCAGCTCTCGTTGCTGGTGTTCTCGAGCAGGCGGCGGACCAAATACGCCATGCCGGGGATCATCTCGCCGACGGGAACGTACTCGCGCATGCGGAGCCCGAGTTCGGCGGCGGCGTACTTGAGCTGGTCGGCCATGCCGTGGAGCATCTGGAGCTCGATCGCTTCCCGCGGCAGGTTGCGGGCTTCCATGCCCGCGAGGGCGGCGGCGATGGAGCGCACGTTGTGCGAGCCGAGCGCGAGCTTGATGCCGCCGTTCTTCGCCTCGTCGGCTGTGCGGGGGCAGGCGTCGAGGTAGATGTCGGTCATCTTCTCGAAGCAGGCGTCGGTCTGCCACTTGCTGGCCCAGACCGGACAGGGCCAGCCGTGCAGCTCGCTCTTGATGGTCTCGGCGTCCCAGTACGCGCCCTTGACGAGGCGGACGGTGACGAGGCGGCGGGCCCGCTTGGCCCAGTCGGCCATGCGGCGTGCGTCGTCGGGGCCGGACTTGAGGTAGGCCTGCATCGCGAGCCCGGCGTGGAAGTCGAGCTTCTCGCAGCAGCGCTGGAAGAGCTCGATGGTGAAGTCCTTGAGGGCGTGATGCTCCATGTCAAAGTTCACGAACACGCCGCGGTCGCGGGCGGTCTCGAGAATGGGGAGCAGACGCTTCATCAGGTCTCCGATCGCGCCCTCGGTGTCGATCGGGTCGGTGCGTGCGGAGAGAGCGGAGATCTTGACCGAGACGTTGACCCGCGGCACGCTGCCGAGATGGTCGGACTCGAGCCGCGGATTGGCGGGCCAGCCCGCCACCTGAGCGGGAAGGTTCTGGATGAGATCGAGGTACTTCTTGGCGTACTCGTCGGCCTCGCTGTCGGAGACGCAGGTCTCGCCCAGAAGATCGACGGAGAACGCGATGCCGTCGTCCCAGAGCGACTTGAGCCCGGGGAGCGCGCTGGCGGCGTCGGTGCCGGCGATGAACTTGCCGGCCATGCCCTCGATCTGCTTGCCGATGGTGGCGCTGGCCGCGCCCTTGAGAAGGCCGCCGGCCTTGAGCGCGGCGTTGATGACGGGCGGCACGGTGACGCCGGGCTGGGAGAGATAGTCCTGCAGGTGATCGAAGATCGCGTCCCCGCCGCGGAGCATGGGGAAGGTGTCGACGAAGCGGAACATCTGGACCTTGAACTCGGGGTCCTTCATGGACCATTCCATGAGAGCGTCGGAGTAGAACTTGGCGGAGAGCACGCCGGTCTTGTGCCCGCGGGCGCGGCGGAGGAAGTCGGCACCGAGTTCAAAGATGCGGGCCTCGCGTGCGGAGTCTGCCTCACCGGAGCGCGGGGCGCTCGCCGGGAGAACGACTTGCTCGACTTGTTTCGGACTCGGCTTGCGCGAGAACCAACCCATGGGCGACTCCTGGGCGACTCCGGGTGGGGAGCGGGTTGGGATTCTAGCGGAAGTTGTGCGTCGGAGGCCTGATCAGGCGGGGAGCGGCTCGCTCTTCCAGCCCTCGACGTCGTCGGTCGGATTCAGCTCGCGCCAGAGGCGGGTGAGCAGTGCCGTGACGTTCTCGCGGGTCGCACCGCTGATGGCGATGACGTCGCGGTCGAGGCGGAGCTCGAGGTCGCGGCAGAGCTTCTTGATGAGCTTCTCGCGTTCCTTCTTGTCGGGCACGAGGTCGATCTTGTTCAGCACGACGAGTTCGCGCTTGTCGTAGAGGGCTTGCGAGTGCTGGCGGAGTTCCTCGCGGATCACTCGGTAGTTTTCCGCAGGGTCGCTGCCGTCACCGGGCTGGATGTCCACGAGGTGGACGAGCACGCGGGTGCGCTCGACGTGGCGGAGGAACTCGAGCCCGAGGCCGGCGCCCTTGGCGGCACCCTCGATGAGTCCGGGGATGTCGGCGAGGACGATGCGGCGGTGGGCGTCAACTTCGGCGATGCCGAGCTGCGGGCTCAACGTGGTGAAGGGGTAGTCGGCGATCTTGGGGTTCGCACGCGTCAGCGCGGCGAGGAGCGTGCTCTTGCCGGCGTTGGGCTTGCCGAGGAATCCGACATCGGCGATGAGCTTGAGTTCGAGGCGGAGGTTGAGTTCGGGGCCCTTTTCGCCGGGCGTGGATTCGCGGGGCGTCTGGTAGGTGGAGCTCTTGAAGTGCTCGTTGCCGTAGCCGCCCTTGCCGCCGGCGGCGATGGTGATGGTCTCTTTGTTGCGGAGGTCGTGGATGAGCTCGCCGGTGGCGTTGTTGAAGATGAGGGTGCCGGCGGGGAGCTTGAGGACGAGGTCCTTGCCGTCACCGCCGCTGCACTGCTTGGCGCCACCGGGGTCGCCGTTCTGGGCTTCGTAGCGGAGCTGGAAGCGGTAGTCGTAGAGGGTGGACATGCCCTCCTCGGCGACGATGATGACCGAGCCGCCACGCCCGCCGTTGCCGCCGGTGGGGCCGCCCTTGGGAATGAACTTCTCTCGGCGGAAGGAGACGTGGCCGCTGCCGCCGTCGCCGGCCTTGATGGTGATTAGTGCGCGATCGACAAACACGCAGGAGGGTAGGGAGGCGCGGCGGGAGGGACGGGCCGGAAGAGGCATTTACCACAGAGACACAGAGGCACAGAGGGGGAAATGTGACAAGGCAGGTGAGCGGATGGCGCACCTGCCTGGGCTCGCGTTCTCTTGCCAGGGTTCGGTGGCGATTGATTTCTGGTGGTCGGGTGTTGGACGCGCCGGGGTGAGGACGCGGCTCGCGAATGAGGCCGGCGCGCGGAGATCCGCGGGCCTCTGCCTTGAATTGAGCCTTCTTCTCTGTGCCTCAGTGTCTCTGTGGTGAATGCCTTACGCCGCCCTGGCGTACGTGCCGCTGGCGAGGCGCTTGAGCAGACGCTCGCGATCGCCGAGGCGGACGTAGCGGGTGACGACAAGGGCCATCTGCACCGGGCCGGGCTCGGAATCGTCAATCCAGACGACGTTGCCCATCACAAAGACGCTGCGGCCGGGGCCGATGTCGGTCTCGGCTCGCGAGGTCGGCAGGGTGATCTGCATGGCGATGGGCGTGCCGGGGGCGATCGGGTGATCGAGCTCGAAGCGGATGCCGCCTTCGGAGATGTCGTAGGCGTGGCCCTCGAGGGTGAACTGCTCGCTGTCGAGCAGACGCACGGCGACGGGCGTGTACATGGGCCGGAGGGCGAAACGCTCGAAGCGGCGGCGATTGGTCGAATTGGTCGCGTGCATGGAGATCTCCGAGTCTGTGGAACCGACTCCCTGAGCGTGCGCATCGGCGGTTGTGGGACGGTGCTTTATCGGATTGCGCAGAAGAGCAGGTCTGATAAGCGTGCCGCTCCCGGAGTACAGTCGCGCCATCGTGGAGCAGGCCCGCTCAAACTTCGTGCACGACGTCCGCTGCGAGAGCTGCGGCTATGAGATCGAGTCGGTGCTGCGTGAAGGCGGCGGGCGCTGCCCGGAGTGCGGCACGGAACTCGACGCGAGCCGACCTTCGCGGCGTGGCGGGACTTTGTGGCAGCGTCGCCGCTCGCCTTTTGGGTATCTGGTCACGCTCTGGCGGACGCTGGGACGAGCGCCCGTTTGCTTCCGCGGGCTATCGCTCTCACTCGGCGGCGGCTGGTCGCTCATGGTGATCACGTCCCTCGTGAGCGCGACAGCGATGCTGGCGCCGTGGAGCGGCGTGTTCATCGCCGACCCGATCCGCAGGCTTCGCTTTGCACGCACCACCGAGCACGTCGTGCGGATCTTCGCGTGGCTGGCAGCGGAGATCGGGGCTTTGGCGTTGCTGCTCGGCGTGCTGTCGATCGCAATCACGTTCGGATTGCGGGTGGTCGGGACGTCGCGCGGGTGGCGGCACACGCCGCGGACCGCGACGCTGATCGCGGCACACGCGGCGGTCGGGTGGCTCTTGGTTGCAGGCTTGATCTGGATGCTGCTGACGGCGTGGTTCATCGCGACGCTGGTGGCGGCGCGATCGGAGGCTTCGACGCGGTGGATCGGGGACATTTCGGGCTGGCTCGCCACGCATGGCGGCCGGATCGGGCCTTGGACCCTGCCGGGGTTCATCCTGACCCTCGGGGGGTTGGTTGTGGCGTGGTTGACGTGGGTCGGACTGCGGGAGACGCGGTTCGCGAATGATCCGGCGGCGGAGCCGTTGTTTCGGCGTGCCGCGGCGGCGGACGCCGCATCGAAACCGCGAACGGAGGCGACGGTTTCCGCGTGAGCGATCGCGATTCAACAACACCCCCACCGCGTTCGTCGCGGCTCGCACAGTTGTGCGAGGCGTGCGGATATGAGATCGACGGACTTGAGGAGCAATCGCGGTGCCCGGAATGCGGGCGCGAACTTTCGGAATCCGATCCGGCCCGGCGGCGCGTGGGCTCGGCCTGGCAACGCACGATCCGGTCGCATCACGCGGGGCTCGGACGAGCGATCGTGCTGCTTCCCGCGGCGGCGTTCACCGCGGCATCGGTGTTGTGGGCTCCAGCCCGGACCATGCGGGCGGTGCGGATCGAACGACGGGGCATGCGGGCGATGACGCTCGCGAACATCACCATCGCAGCGACGATCCTCACGGCACCGACACACGCCCCGGTTCGCGAGTTTGTGCTCGATCTGTGGCCCGCGGCGCTGCCCTCGCCGGCCGCGGTGTTCGGGCCGACGCTTCGGGCGGCGTTCGCGGCGCTGACGCTTGCGATGTGGCTCGGGCTGCTCGTGTCGCTGACGCGGATCGAGCGTTTCGGCGTGGTGTTCTTCTCAAAGCGTCGGGCGTGGCGGGTGACGCCGACGGTCGCGTTGGTGGTCACGGCGCATGCATCGTTCCTGTGGATCGCGGCGGCGATGATGGCGGTGCTGGCGCCGCCGTTTGTGGCGTGGTTGTCGTCCGAAGTACCGCTGGATGTGGCGCGATACCTGATCGGGACGAAGGTGATCGCCGGGCCGCTGGGTTTTATCGCGGGCATGACGTGGTTCGAGTTGACGACGTTCCTTGGGGTTCGGGCGTGCCGGTTTGCCAACGAGCCCCGTGAGACGGCGTTGTTCGCCTAGCATGTTTCACGCGGCGAGGGGAAGCCGCGGGACATGGACGGACCCGAAGCACATTTTGGAACCGGTCGTTCGCCGCGGCCGGGTGATAAGGTGAACGCCGACCGCGGTGCGGAACCGCATTGCGCGCTGGACGACTTCGATCCGCCTCAGATGACGCAGGACCAGGCAGCGACGGGAGCGGAAATCGACGCCGCTCCAGCGGGCAGGCACGAGCACGGCATCGGTGAGCCCGGGCTGTTCTCGGTGCTGCGGCACAAGCACTTTGCTGTCTTCTGGTGGGCGGCGTTCGGGTCGTTTGTCGGCACCTGGTTCGAGTACATCGGGGTGCAGTGGATCGTCGCCGAACGCACGCGCGACACGACGTGGCTGGCGATCCTCGGGGCGGCACAGTTGCTACCGACGTTGTTCCTGGGATTGCTCGGCGGGATCGTGGCAGATCGCGTGAACCGCAAGAAACTGCTCATCGTGACCCAGTTCGCGATGATGCTGATCGCGATCGCGTTCTTCGTCGTCGTGAAGCAGTATGGTCATCCGTTGAGCGACCCCGAGGCGGATAAGGACGCCGTGCGGGTGTTGCTGAACTGGATGCTGGGGTTGTCGCTGCTGCAGGGCATCGTGGCGGCGTTCAACAACCCGGCGTGGCAGGTGATGATCCCGCGGTTGGTGCCGCGGACGGATCTCGTGCGCGCGATCACACTGCAGGGTATCTCGTTCAACGCGGCCCGGGCGGTCGGCCCGGCGATCGCGGGCATCTTGCTCGCCAAGGCGGGCGGCGAGTGGCTGTTCGCAGTGAACGCGATCTCGTTCATCGGCGTGATGATCGCGGTGATGACGACCCCCGATGCTCCGGCGCCGAAGCAGGACGGAAAACTGACCGACCTCTCGGTCATCGTCGCCGATGTGAAGCACGCCTTCGGGTTCATGTACCACAACAAGGGCGCCCGCGCGGCGCTGCTGGCGGTGGTCACGTTCGCGGTGTTCGGGACGCCGATCCTGCGGTTCCTGCCCCTGTTTGTGACCGAGGTCTACGAGATGCAGGAGAAGACGTTCGGCCTGCTGACGGGCGTGATGGGGGTGGGTGCGGTGGCCGGCGGACTGGCGATGCGGTGGGTGCCGCGGTGGTATCCGAAGCATCACTTCATCCCGCTGTCGATCTTCCTGGGCGGGCTTTCGATTCTGGCATTTTCGCTCGCGCAGAACGTGTGGGCGGCGGGCGTGATCATGGCGTTCGTGGGCGTGTTCTGGATGTGGTCGTTCAACTCGGCGATGTCGGCGCTGCAGCTTCTGGTGGACGATTCACTGCGGGGCCGCGTGATGGCGGTGTGCAACATGATCTCGCTGGGGCTGATGCCGGTCGGGCCCTTCTTCGCGAGTCTGGCGGGCGAGGGGATTGCGGCGGGCGTGGAAAGGTGGCTGCCGGACTTGTGGTTCAAGGGTCTTGTCCCGCAGGCAGGCATCGCCGTGTGCGCCGTCGTGCTCTTGGGTGCGGGCGTGGTGATGGTGATCTGGCGGACGCCGGAAGTAGACGGGCTGAAACCGGGCGACGCGGGATTCGATCGCAAGCCCGGATTCGTGCGTGGGCTGACGGCCGCAAACCACCGGCCGCGGCGTTAGTGCTGCTGGAAGGTGCGCTCGTAGCGAGCCAGCGCCGCAACGAGCTTGCCAGCACCGGCGGCGTCCTTGGCTTCGGTGGCGAGTTGGGTGAGCTTCTCGGCGATGCGCCGGATGTCGTCCCACGGCACCGGTCCGGCGGGCTTGGAGCTCGGCTCGTCAAGCTTCGCCCCGAGCGCCGATGGGTCGATGGCGTGATCGAGCTTGACGCCGACTTCGTGCACGCGACCGGAGACGTGCTCGCAACGCATGACCTTGCCGGTCACGCACATCTGCTCGCCGTCGCGGGCTCGGAGCGTGGCGGAGATGATCGAGCCCGGATACAGGAACGAGCAGTGCAGGAACGCCATGCCGCCGGGCGAGAGATCGACGGGCGGCACCGTGTGAGTCTGCACGTCGCCGCTCGGCCCGCGAACCTCGATGGTAATGTCGGGGAGGCGCGAGGCGTCGAGACGGGCCTCGGCGCGCTTGCGGCGATCAGAAGGATGCGACGAGCGGCTTTTGATCGCTTCGACGATCTTCTTCTTCTCGTTGTCGCTCAGAAGTGCGATGGCGGTTCCCCTCCGAGCACAACACGTTGAGACGCGGTGCGACCCAACGATCGGAAATTACCCAGATTCACACCCGGGAAACTCTCGGGAGAACGCTGGAACAGCGGTGGGTCGGGAGGTGGGGCAATATGGCCCGTCTGCACCGGGCCGAGAACCGGATTCTGGAGCCGAAGGGCTCGAGAGTCTTCGGCGTATGGTTGCTAGGCCGTTGTGCCGAGCCGAGACGATCGTTGCCGAACTTCGGGCGAACTTCGGCACCGACCGCGACATAAAGTTGTCCAATGCAACCCCGCCGCCTGACCCGTCAAGTGACCATCGGAGACTCCCGCGTTGGCTTCGTCAAGATCGGCGGCGGGCTGCCGTCTCGCGATGGCACCCCCACCACGTCCGCTCCGGTGAGCGTCCAGACAATGACCTCCGGCTACACGCACGAGATCGATAAGTGCGTGGCGGAGATCCACAAGCTGGCGAGCGCCGGCGCTCAGATCGTCCGCGTCGCGGTACCTGAGAAGAAAGACACCGACGCACTCAAGCACATCATCCCGCAGGTGAACGTGCCAATCGTGGCGGACGTGCACTTCCACTTCCAGCGGGCCCTCGAAGCCGTCGAGTCCGGCGTGCACAAGATCCGCCTCAACCCCGGCAACATCAACGACCGCCAGCAGGTCATCGACGTCATCCAGGCCTGCAAGGCCCGCAAGCTCCCCATCCGCGTCGGCGTCAACGAAGGCTCGATCATCGAGCGCAAGGACAAGCAGAAGCGCCAGAAAGAACTGGGCGCGGTCTTCAGCGACCACAAGCACGGCTACCTGCTCGCCATCATGATCGCCAAGCTCGAGGAATACCTCGACATCTTCTACGAGCAGGACTTCCACGACATCGTCATCAGCGCCAAGTCCATGGACGCCTCGCTCGTGATCGACGCCTACACCGAGATCTCCAAGCGCTTCGACCACCCGCTGCACCTCGGCGTCACGCACGCCGGCCCCAAGGAAACCGGCACCATCCGCAGCGTCGTCGCCCTCGGCGGCCTGCTCATCAACGGCATCGGCGACACCGTCCGCATCTCCTACGCCAACGACCCGATCTATGAAGTGCAGGACGGGCTCGAGCTCCTCTACTGCCTCGGCCTCAAGGAACGCATCGGCGTTGATCTCATCGCCTGCCCCACGTGCGGGCGCATTCAGGTCGACTTGTTCACGCTGATCCAGGACGTGCGAAAGGCCTTGGCCGAGAAGGTCACCGTCCCGATGAAGGTCGCCGTCATGGGCTGCATCGTCAACGGCCCCGGCGAGGCCGAAGGAGCCGACGTCGCGGTCTTCGCCGGCGACCGCCGCGGCATTATCTATGTGCAGGGTGAAAAGGTGGCCAACGTTCCCGAAGAAGAGATTCTCGGGAGGTTGCTCACCGAATGCTTGCAGTTCCAGGACAAGGTGAAGAAGGGCGAAGCCAAGCTGGGCGAGAAGAAGGTGGACATCGTGCCGCCGGATCCCTTGGGCAACTTGGGCAGCGGGTGGGAGAAGATGGCGGCGGAGCGGCTCAAGACGGGTGGATCCGGGGAGAAGCCCATCGGTCTGACGGTGGGCGCGACGCGCTGAACGGACATTCGGAAAGGCCCATGGACAACTCCCGCGACGCCCGGCGACTGTCCCCGCTGCGACGCGTTGGACGTGGCGTTCGCTTCGCGGGGTGCACGCTGGCGGCGGCCGTCACATGGCCGGTCTGCCGCTTCGTACGCGGCCCGGGAGAGGCACCGGAGGACGCAGCCGCCGAACGGGCCGCGGCGGCACGCCAAGATTTGCGATCGGTGCGCGGCTCGCGGCTCGCGGCTCGCGGACGCCTCGATCGGCCCGTGCTCGTGCTCAGCGGTTACCGAGCACCGGGCGTGATGGGCGGCAACATGGCCAGGCGGCTTGCATCGCTCTTGGGCGCCCCGCTCGACGACTTCCGAATGATCTCGTACCCGCACATGGGCGACCTTGATCGCGTGGCCCACGCGGTCGACCGCGTCGTGCGGCGTGAGTTCCCGCGCGATCAGGAGTTCGATGTCGTTGGTATCTCGATGGGCGGATTGATCGCCCGCATGCTCGCCTCCGACGAGTACGCACGCGAGTGCGGCCTGCAACGCCTGCGGCTGAGAAACCTCTTCACCATGGCAACGCCGCACGGCGGCGCGAAGATCGCGGCACACATCCACGTGGACAAGGCGGCGACGGAGATGCAGATCGGCTCGCCGCGGCTGGCGTGGCTGAACTCTTTGCCGCGGAACTATGACCTGCATTGCTACGCGATTCTGAATGACATCACGGTCGGTGCGAAGCAGACGGCCCTCGACCGGGACCACCCCATGTGGGTCCGCGGCACGCCGCTCTTCAGCCACAGCCTCATTACCGAACACCCACTCGTCGTGCTTGACGTTGCCGCCCGCCTCGCCAACCTCCCCGGCGTGCTGGACAAGTCACCAGTTCCAAGCGACTAAAGGATCGGATGCAGTCGAGAGCAGGGGCGGCATCGCCACGTAGGCCCAGCGCTACACCGCGAGTTCTCAATGGAATGTTGAGTTGGGCGCACGGGGCGAGGACGCCCCGCCTCGCTTGTTTTCTCGAACTTCCGCTATCGTGTTCATTCACCCCAACGCGTTCAGGCGTGCGCCTTTGCTCTGCCCCGGAACATCATCGCGCCCAGCGTGAATCCCACCGCGCCGATCCCCAGCAGCACGCCGCAGGGCAGCATCATCTCCGCGAGCGACATGGAGCGCCACGTCGCACCCTCGATCGCACGCACCGCCCAGCTGAACGGGCTGATGCCGCTGACGGTCTGCATGATCTTGGGCATGATGAAGACGGGGATGGTGCCGCCGCCGATCATGGCGAGGACGAGGACGACGGCTCGGCCCATGCCTCCGGAGCCGTCGCTGGCGCGGCCCATGACGGCGAGGAACATCATCAGCCCCACGAAGCCCAGCGAGGCGCAGGTGGTGGCGAGCAGGAGCATCAGCGGCTCGGGCACCCGCACCTTGAAGGCGAACGCGAAGACACCGATCAGCAGCCACTGCACCGCCATGCACGAGACAAAGCCCGCGAGCGACTTGCCGGCGATGATGGTGCTGGTCGACAGCGGCGAGCACATCAGGCGAACGAGCGTGCCACGCTGGCGATCAACGGCGAGCGTGCCGATGAAGGCCGTCACGCACCCCATAAGCCCCCAGACGATGCCCTGCGGCAGCGAGACCTCGTAGGAATTGGTCGGACCGTTGCTGTCGCGTTTGATCTGTTCGAGCTCGATCGTCACGGGGCGGAAGTTGTCCATGCCCGTGCCCAGACCAGTGCCCAGACCAGTGCCCAGACCAGTGCCCGGACCAGTGCCCGGACCGTTGTCGGACACGCCTTCTTTGGCGGCACGGCGAGCGTTGTCCGTGAGCAAACCCTCGATGCCGGTGAGGAAGGTGTTGAAGACAAACTTGCGGGAAGCGTCGGTGTCCTTGGACTTGTCGATGGACTCGCGGGCCTTGGCGAGCTGCTTCTTCATCGAGTCGGCGTTGGTGAACGAGCGGGTCATGCCCTTGAACGCCAGCTCGGTAAGGCGGCCCTCAAGGAGGCCGGTCTCGCCACGGCGGCTGGGGTCGACGTAGCCGCGGACGGTCGGGCCTGCGCCGGTGACGAACAGGTCCTCGAACTTGGCGTTGAAGTCCTCGGGGATGACGACGCAGGCGACGAGTTCGCCCTTGCGGACTTTGTCCTGGGCCCCGGCGACGTCGTCGAAACGCGTGACATGGAAACCGTCGAGCTTGGCGAGATCGTCGGCAAAGGCGGTCGCGCTGGCGCTCTTGTCGAGCTGGACGATGCCGAGTTCGATCTTCCCGGTCTCGCCGCCGCCGGCGCCGCCAAAGACCCAGCCGAAGAAGATCGCGAAGATGAGCGGGAAGACGAAGGTGAAAAAGGCGTCGAGCTTGTCGCGGAGCAGGAGCTTGAGATCGGTGGCGGCGATCGCGACGGCGGCGGAGATGGTCTGGAGGATGTTCATCTCGTGCCTAGGGCGTCAGTCTCGGAGGCGTCGCCCGGTGAGGGCGAGGAAGACGCTCTCCAGATCGGGGCGATCGATGCGGATGCCGGTGATGGGGTGCGTGCTGGGGTGGGTGCTGGCCTGACTGTCGCGGCCGTGGGCGATAGCGGTTTCAATGGTGCGGAGCGGATCATCGGTTTCGATCGCGTCTTCGTGCTCGCCACGCGAGACGCACACGAGGCTCTTGCCGCCATGGGTGCGGACGAGTTCATCAACGGTGCCGACACAGAGCAGCCGCCCCTTGTCGATGATGCCCACGCGATCGCAGAGGCGCTGGGCCTCTTCCATGTAGTGCGTGGTGTAGATGATGGTGCGGCCTTGCTTGGCGAGTTCGCGCACGGTGTCGAGGATGTTGTTGCGGCTCTGGGGATCGACGCCGGCGGTGGGTTCGTCGAGGAGCAAGAGCGGCGGGTCGTGAATCAGGGCGGCGGCGAGATTGAGGCGGCGCTTCATGCCCCCGGAGTACCCCCCGGCGAGGTCCTTGGCCCGGGGAAGCAGGCCCACAAGATCGAGGGCGTGCTCGACGCGTTGGCTGAGCGTCGCTCCGGACAAGCCATAGAGGCGGCCGAACATGCGGAGGTTCTCGAGCCCGGTGAGCTGGTCGTAGATGGCGAGGGCCTGGGTGGCGACGCCGATGTGGGCACGGACGCGGTGGTTGGTGGGCGGTCCCTCGGAATTGACGTCCACGGAGCCCGAATCGGGTGCGAGAAGGCCGACGGCCATGGCGATGGTGGTGCTCTTGCCGGCACCGTTGGGCCCCAGGAGGCCGAAGACCTCGCCGCGATGGACCTCCAGCGACACGCCGTCGACCGCGACGATCGAGCCGAAGGACTTGCGGAGATCGGTCAGGCGGAGCACGGGCGATGGTAGCGGAGGGTGGGCGGACAGGGGGTCCGGCGGGGTTTGTTCAGGATCGGATAATCAGCCCGGCGAACCCGCAAGCCGGGGTTGCATCTGGACACGTGCGTTTCACCGATACATCTGATAGACTTTCGTAGCCATTCGGCGGCAATCAGGGGCGCTGGATCGTCCCTGTTCCGATGAGGAGCTGACGGGTGGATGAACGGGGCGCTTGCCGCCCTGTGGGCTCGCTCGAGGAGCGGAGTCTCTTCGAGCAACGCACGGGCGACGGGTCGTCCCTCTGAGGGCGAACCGGATGCCGCACCGACCAACAAATCACAATCAGCCCAGAGAGGACAGCAGAAGACCGGCGCACGCGCCGGGCGACACACGCCGCGCCGACGAGGCGCCGGTGCTGGATGTCGAGGGCGATGTCGATCTGGCCTCGTTGGCGGCGACGGGTGGCATGTTCAGCGTCGGGATGGGAAGTGCGTCCGGTGGCGGCGGCTCGATCAGCGAGGGCATGAGCGCCAAGGTGCTCGTGCTCAACAAGCTCTACGTCGCGGTGCGGGTCGTCTCGGTGCGGCGAGCGTTCTGCTTGCTCGCGCGGGATATCGCGGAAGTCATCCACGTCGAGAACGGCAGCGACGGCCCGCGGTACTTGAACTACGACTTTGAGTCGTGGACGGATGTGGCGGCGCTGCGGACCAAGTTCGAGCGTCAGCAGCATGACTGGATCAAGACCGTGCGGTTCGAGATCGCGGTGCCGCGGATCATCCGGTTGATCGGTTACGACCGCCTGCCCGAGCAGACGGTGAAGCTGAACCGGCGGAACCTGTTCGCACGCGATCGCAACACCTGCCAGTACTGCGGCCGGCACTTCCCCACGGCGGATTTGTCGCTGGATCACGTGAAACCCCGCACCCAGGGCGGCGGCGACACGTGGGAGAATCTCGTCTGCGCGTGCATCAAGTGCAACGCCCGCAAGGGTGGCCGCACGCCCGACGAGGCGCGGATGAAGCTCATCAAGAAGCCCGAGCGGCCGAAGCGGAATCCGCTCATCGCGCTGCGGCTGGGGCACGAGAAGTACGCGTCGTGGAAGACGTTCCTCGACAATGCGTACTGGAGCGTGGAGCTGCGGTAGCGCCGGATTCGCAGGGCGTTCGCGAGTCGCTCGCAGCTTGCTCGTACATCGGGGCGGATCGCGTCGCGACTAAGTCGCATGTGCGTAGGCATCGCTCGTGATGATCGCGATTTCTGCCGCGAACGAATAGAATCACGCGACTCGTTGCCGCTAGGTGCGAGGCGCAAGCCTCGCCGCGGCGGGAGGTGATTATGAAGACGATGCGTGCCTTGCGTAGCGTCGCTCTCGTGGCGATCGGCTCGACGATCGCCGCCGGGCAGACGCTGGATCTGCGTTTCGAGCGTTCGTTGCTCGGGCATGGCGGCGAGACGCCGCTGGCGGCCAACGGCGTGACGTACGGTCGCGGCGCGGTGGAATGGGGCGGCGTGTTCGGCGACCCGACCGGCCTGCGCTACGGGGCCGCCGGGAACATCCTCGCGGGCGAGGGAACCCTTGAGTTCTGGGTGAAGCCGACGTGGGCCGGGAGCGACGGCCAGGGTCACGCGTTCCTGCACTGGGGCGCCTCGGGCGGGGGCATGATCGTGCTCAAGGACGGCGCGGGCAACCTGCGCGGCATCTTCAACCAGTACGGGGTCGGAGGGAAGCCGGAGATGGGAGTGGAGTTTGGGGTTTCGTCGTGGTCGGCGGGCCGATGGCATCACGTCGCGCTGACGTGGAGCAGCGCCGCGCTGCAGACACGCCTGTACGTCGACGGGGCGCTCAAGAGCACGGCGGCACTGCCGGTCGCTCTGCCAGCGATCGCGGATGACTCGTTCCGCGTCGGCGGCGGGTGGGGCGGAAACGAGTCGCGGTCGGTGCTGGACGAGATTCGCATCTACGGCACGGCCCGGACGACCGCGGAGATCCAGGGCGACTACGCGCAGGATCTGACGCTGCACCCGTCGCTGGTGCTGGCGTTCGAGAACTCGGTCGTCGGCGAGGACGGGGAGAATCCCTCGACGCAGGGAGCCCTCGGCTACACCAACGGCGCGATCGGTCGGTGCCTGTCGTTCGTCTCGGGGACGCAGCTGTCGTACAACGCGAGCGGGAACATCCGCTCGGATGAAGGCACCGTGGAGTTCTGGGTGAAGCCGAGCTGGAACGGCAACGACGGCGTGGATCACACGTTCGTGGGGTGGGGAGCGGGAGGCGGCATCCTCCTGGCCAAGGACGGATCCTCGAATCTGCGCGGGATATTCTCGCGGTTCGGCACCGGCGGCACGCCCGAGATGGACGTCGCGTTCGATGTCCGGGACTGGGAAGCGGGCGCCTGGCACCATCTCGCCTATACATGGAGCAACTCGCAGCAGAAGATCGCGGTGTACGTGGATGGCCTCCTCGCGAGCGAGGAGACGACGCCCCACAACCTGCCGACCGTCATGGCGAGCACGTTCTCGCTCGGCCGAGATGTCTACGGCACGCCGCTGGTCGGTCTCATGGATGAACTGCGGATCTACCCGTTCGCCCGCACGGCGGCGCAGATCAAGGACGATGTTGGAGCCGAGTTGCTCGTTTCTTCGGTGACGATCGATCCACAATTGGAGTTCGTGTATCCGACCTGGCGTGGCTGGCCGACCGCGCTCGGCATGACGCAGCTGGGGCCGACCATCATCTTGGCCGCTTCCGCGCAATGGTCCTCCTCGGACCCATCCGTGGTGGTGTTTGACGAGCCCGGGGTGCCGCGGGCGGTCGGACCGGGCACGGCCACGATCAGCGCGACGTTCATGGGGCAGACCGGGCAAGCGACGATGGTTGTGTCAAGCCCGGCTCGTGCCGCGGAGGAAGTTGCGGCACAGCCGTTCCTACGCACACCGGCCCTGGGCGCGGTCTACGAGATCCCGGTCCTGTCGATCCGCTACGTACCGACGCCCGACGGCGTGAACGTGGACGAATCCATCAGCGGTGCCACGGGCACCGTTGCCGATACGCTCGCCTGGATCGACGCGATCGAGGTCGAGACGAAGTTCATGCTCGAGGAGGGCAGCCGGTTCCGCGGTTATGCGAACGCGGCGGCACGTCCGAGCGTCGGGTACCGCGTCGTGCGGACGGTGAACATCTTCGAGCCTTTGCCGCCGGATCGGAATCGCGATCACCGCACGGGCACCAACGGACTGTACTTCCCGGATTACCTTTCGATCGCGACGCGGGCAGGTCTGCAGCACGCCGTGGAGTCGCTGGGAGTGCGTGAGGTTTGGTTGTGGGGCTATCACCATGGAGAGATCGTGCCGGTCGAATCGAACATGGCCAGCGCGCTGACGGGCGATATCTCGAACAGCAACCGGTTCCCCGATGATCTGCCGATCTTCGGATCGACGTACACCTTGTACAACTACAACTGGACACGCTCGTCGAACGAGTCGGTGCACGACCACGGCCACCAGATCGAGGCGCTGCTCTCGCATGTGTGCCAGAACCAGGACATGAACACCGACCTGTTCTGGAAGCGGTTCGTCGGCCAGGACGGCAGCGGCAATTTCGTGACCGGACGCTGCGGCTGGACCCACATGCCGCCCAACACGACGAGCGACTACGACTATGAGAGCCCGGCGTATGCGTCGAGTGATATCTTTGATTGGAAGCCTTCCGGTGGCGGGCTGTTCGACGTAAACGCCGACAGCTGGGGCTCGCGGACGTACGCATGGCCTTCGGGAGTTCCGCCCGCGGGGCTGACCGAGCACAATTGGTACGTCTTCTGGATGCAGTCGATCCCGGGATTGGACGCCGGCATCGCCCACGACATCGGCGTGGGGACGATCACAAACTGGTGGGCGTTCGTCGGTGATTGGGATGCGCAGTGGCCTCTGGTCGACTCCGGCTTCGGGCTGCACAGTGTCGAAGAACATCCGGTGTTCACCACGATGCCATTGAGTCAGACCCCGTGCTTGGGCGAGACGGTTATGCTCGCCGCGGGAGTAGTCGGGCAGGGCGTGACGTACCGGTGGCGGGTTGGACCGGACTGGATCGGCAATGGACCGACCGGGAACGGCTCGGAGATCTCCGGAGCGTTCACACCGACGCTGACGATCACCAATTTCCGCCCGGAGGACGCGGTAACGCTCACCTGCGTCGCGACCAACGCGATCGGGTCGGCCGAGAGCTCCGACGTGGTGTTGAAGTTCTGTGCAGCCGATCTGAACTGCGATGATCTGGTCGAGGACCAGGACTTTGTTGTCTTCGCCGCTGCCTACGACCGGCTGCTGTGCGAGGACCCGGAGATGCCGCCAGATTGCCCGGCGGACCTGAATCTCGACGGGTTCGTGGATGACGCGGACTTCATGATCTTCGCCCGGGCGTACGACATCCTGCTGTGCGAGTAGCCGGTGGTTCCGGCCGTGGTCGATCAGACCACGGCCGGGTTCTCGACGAGACGATCTTCGCAGACGAGGCCGTCGGCGAGGCGGACGACACGACGACAGCGCTTGGCGATGTTGTCGTCGTGGGTAACCATAATGATGGTCATGCCCTGGCGGTGCAGGTCTTCGAAGGTGCCGAGGATGGCCTGGCCGGTCTTGCTGTCGAGGTTGCCCGTGGGCTCGTCGGCCATGAGGATCGACGGGCGGGTGACGAGGGCTCTCGCAATTGCGACGCGCTGCTGCTGGCCGCCGGAGAGTTCGCGGGGGCGGTGGCCGAGGCGGTCGCTGAGACCGACGAGGCCGAGGGCGTACTCGGAGGCCTTGGCGCGCTCGGAGGGCTTGATGCCCTGGTAGAAAAGCGGGACCTCGACGTTGGCCTCGACGGTGAGCTGGGGGATGAGGTTGAAGGCCTGGAAGATGAATCCGATGGTGCGGCCGCGGAACAGGGAAAGTTCCTCGTCGTCCATGCCGACGACGTCGCGGCCCGCGAGCATGTAGACGCCCTCGGTGGGACGGTCGAGGCAGCCGAGGATGTTCATGAGGGTGGACTTGCCGGAGCCGGAGGCGCCCATGATCGCGATGTACTCGCCGCGCTTGATGGTGAGGTTGATGCCGCGGAGGGCCTCGACCATGATGGAGCCGTCGGGCTTGTAGTAGGTCTTCTTGAGGTCGCGGAGTTCGGCGACGGAGTCGGTGGTGCTGGTCGCGGGGGGCGATGAAGAAGGGGCGGGGTTGGCGGCGTGGGTGGTCATCGCGTGCTTGGAGGATACACGCCTGGTACGCGGCGGTTGCGTCGCAGGTGCGGGGATCTGGCAACGTCTCGTGGATCACGCAGCAGCGCGCCGGGGCGTCCCCGCCCCGTGCGGAAGCACCGCCGTTCTCGAAGCAAGCGCCCGAATGGCAACCAAGGCGCACGGGGCGGGGACGCCCCGGCTCGCTCTTGGCAACAGGCGGGGTGATGGGATAGCGGGTAGCTTGTTCGATCAAGCACCAAGACGAACCCACCCCCCGGCCCCCTCCCTCTGGGAGGGGGAGTCGGAGAGTTGCACGATGAAGGTTCTTGTTGCGACGACGCGATTACTGCGATTGATCCGAGGCTTCCTCGCGGACTCGTCAGCCTCGGCGTCTCTGTTGCGGGTTTGAGGCGAAGGTCGCCGGTTCCGCAAGCGGGGCTGGTCAGCCGTTGGTGCGCTTCTCGTCTTCGATCTGCAGGCCGGCGAGGGCCATCATGGGGTCGGGGGCAAAGCGGAACACTTTGTCGAGGCCGGTGACGCTCATGACGGACTGGACGTCCTCGGAGAGCGAGCAGAGGCGCAGGCCGCGGCCTTTTTCGGCGAGGATTTTTCGGATCTTGAGCAGGCCGGCGAGGTTGCTGCTGTTCACGTAGGTGACGTTGGCGAAGTTGAGGACCACACTGGGCGTGGCGTTGCCCTTGGCGGTGAGGCGGTCGGCGATTGCGGAGAGTTCCTCCGAGAGCGCGGGCTCGTCGGTCAGGTCGGCGATGACGATGGAATCGGACCATTCCGTGGACATGGGGAGAGAGTACCAGATTCGTGCGTCGCTCTCAAGTCGCTGCGGGGGAAGGGAGAGAACGCGGAGAAGCGGAGTGGGCGGAGGGACGCGGAGGGGAGAGGGTGTGTGGAGGCGAATGGCAAATGGCCAATAGCAAATGGCAAATGGCAAATTGCAAATGGCGGATGGGTACGGCCGCACTCGTTGCTTCGACGGGCGGCGTTGCGAGAGCGCAGTTCGGCCTGTCGCTCCGCCCGGGGCGACCGATGCGACGCCTTCACCCCTGTCTGTTCTCCGCGAAACTCCGCCCCCTCCGCCACTCCGCGTTCTCTCCCCGGATTCACTACGCCACCGGAGCGTCCTCGCCGCCCGCCGCTTCGTCGATCCGGGCGGCGGCGATGACCTGGTCTCCGTCGTGGAGGCTGACGACGCGGACGCCCTGGGTTCCGCGGCCGATCTGGCTGATCTCGCCAGCCTTCACACGCACCAACTGGCCGCCCTTGCTGACGACCACGACATCGTCGGAGTCGCGGACGCCGAGAGCTGCGACCGAGCGGCCGTTGCGGTCGCTGGTCTTGATGTCGGCGCGGCCCTTGCCGCCGCGGGACTGGGAGCGGGCCTTGCCGGTCTCGGGCTGGACGCGGTACTCATCGACGAGCGTGCGCTTGCCGTAGCCGTTTTGGGTGATGGTGAGCAGGCTCATCGCGGGCTCGACGGTGATCGCATCGCCGTCGGCGTCGGGCTTCATCTCGACGCGGACAGCACCGATGACCTCGTCGCCCTCCTCGAGCTCGATGCCCTTCACGCCCGCGGCGGAGCGGCCCATGAGGCGGGCGTCTTCCTCGGGGAAGCGGATCGCATTGCCCAGGGCGGTGATGAGCATGATGTCGTCGCGGCCGCCGGTCATGACGACGTCCAGCAGGCTGTCGCCGTCCTTCAAGCCCACGGCGATGATGCCGCCCTTGTTGACGTTGCGGTAGTCCTTGAGCGCCGTGCGCTTCACGATGCCGCCGCGGCTGGCGAAGGTGAGGAAGTTGCTGCCTTCCTCGAAGTTCTTAATGGCGAGGTAGGCACAGGTCTTCTCGCCGGGCTTCAGCTCCAGCAGGTTGATGATCGCCCGGCCCTTGCTGGTGCGGCTCATCTCCGGCACCTCGTAGACCTTGATCTTGAAGATGCGCCCGGTGTTGGTGAAGCAGAGCAGGTCGTCGTGCGTGCCGGCCACGAAGACGTGTTCGATGAAGTCCTCGTCCTTGGCGTCGCCGGCGCGGATGCCCTTGCCTCCGCGGCCCTGGGTGCGGTAGGTATCCAGCGGCACGCGCTTCACGTAGCCCTGATGGCTGATCGTGACGGCCACATCTTCCTTGGCGATCAGTTCCGCGATGGTGATGTCCACCTCGGTGTCGTCGATCTGGGTGAGCCGCTCGTTGTTCTTGGCCGACGCCCAGCGAGCCCGCATCTCGAGCGTGTCGTCCTTCACGATGCCCAGGACCTTGGCGTCGCTGGCGAGGATGGACTCATACTCCTCGATCTGCTTCACGAGCTCGTTGTACTCGCTGACGAGTTTCTCGATCTCGAGGCCGACGAGCTGGATGAGGCGCAGGCCGCCGATGGCCTCGGCCTGCACGCGGCTGAGGGCGATGCCGCCCGCGGGTTCCGCGGCCTTGATCATCGCCATGAGGCGGGCCGGTAGCTTGGGGGCGTAGGGGTGGGTCGCGGGAATCTGGAAGCGACGCTCCATCAACTTCTCGATCGCTTCTTCACGCGTGCGGCTGCCGCGGATGATCCGGATGACTTCGTCGATGTCGCAGACAGCGTAAACCAGGCCCTCCAACCGATGCGCGTTCTGCTTGGCGTGCCGCAGCAGGTACGTCGTGCGGCGACGGATCACGTCCTTGCGGTGCGCGATGTAAAGGTCGATCAGTTCCTTCAGCGACAGCGTCCGCGGCTGGCGGTTCACCAGCGCGATGTTCATGATGCTGAACGTGTCCTGCAGACTCGTGAACTCGTAGAGCTGCTTCTCGACCACGCGGGGGTCGGCGCCGCGCTTGAGCTCGATCACGATGCGGGTCGCGGCTTCGCGTCCCGACTCGTCGCGGACGTCGGAGACATCGGGGATCTTGTCCTCCTCGACGGCCTCGACGATCTTCTTGAGCAAGAGCTCCTGCGAGGAGTTGTACGGGATCTCGCTGATGACGAGCTGATAGCGGTCGGACTTGGAGCCTTCGGCGGGAGCGGCGTCGGCGGCGGCTTCGGCGGCCTTGCCCTTCTTGACGCCGCCGAGGGGTTCGATCTTGACGCTGCCGCGGACGGAGATGCGGCCGCGCCCAGTGGCGTAGGCCTCGAGGATCCCACGGCGGCCGAGGATCGTGCCGCCGGTCGGGAAATCGGGACCCTTGATGCCGCGGCGGACGACGTTGCCGTTGGCGTCAACCACGTCCTGCATGAGTTCCATCAGGCCGATCGAGGGGTTCTCGATGGTGCGGATGATGGAGTCAAAGACCTCGGTCGGATTCTGCGGCGGGAGGCTGGTGGCCATGCCGACGGCGATGCCGATGCCGCCGTTGATCAGCAAGTTGGGGAACTTGCCGGGCAGGATCATCGGCTCCATCAAACGGTCGTCGTAGTTGGGCTGGAAGTCGACGGTCTCGAACTCGAGATCGGCGAGCATGTCCACGGCGGCGTGGGTCATGCGGGCCTCGGTGTATCGCATCGCCGCCGGCGGATCGCCGTTGATCGAGCCGAAGTTGCCCTGCGGATCAATCAGCGGCACGCGCATGCGCCAGCGCTGAGCCATGCCGACGAGGGTGGGATAGACCACCGCTTCGCCGTGCGGGTGGTAGTCGCCCGAGGTGTTGCCGGCGATCTTGGCGCACTTGAGGTGCTTCTTGCCGGGGCGGAGCTTGAGGTCGTTCATCGCGACCAGAATGCGTCGCTGCGAGGGCTTGAGGCCGTCACGGACGTCGGGCAGCGCCCGGTCCATGATGGTGCTCATGGCGTAGGTGAGGTAGGAATCCTGAAGCTCTCGCTGGATGTCGAGATCGAGGACGCGCCCGCCGGGAGTGCCAGCACCGGGAATGTCCGCCCCACCACCCCCGCCTCCCCCACCACCACCAGCGTCGAAGCCGCTGGAGAGATTGGCGTCGGGGCTGTGTTGGGGATTGAGATTCAGGTCGTCAGACATCCATGACTCCGTGTCGCGCGATCGCGTTCGAGCAGGTCCGAGCGGGGCTGCGTGAGGCGTCGGTCGCCTTCGCTCGGGGCACCGGGAGGGGGGCGATCTGGACCCGTCCGAGGGTCGAAAACGGGCCGCCCGGCGCGATGGGAATGATAGTCGAAACCGTCGCGGTTTTCCTGCGATTCACGGTGCGGGAGAGGCCTGATTTTCAGATGTTTTCTTGAATTTTTGAGGCCGGAATCTGGCTTTCGTACAGGCGGGTGAACGGCACCGTTGAGGCGCGTGTTGCGAAAGGTGGTACGGGGGCCGAAATGACCCGGCCCAGCGAGCCGGGGCGTCCTCGCCCCGTGCGGCTCGGTGCGTTCAGGGCTTCAGAACAGAGAAGGCATTTCACCGCGGAGGACGCAGAGAACGCGGAGGAAGGCAGAGAGAGGCGCCTTGCGAAGACAAAGAACATCACCACGGAGACCACCGAGAACACGGAGAAAGACTGAAAGAAGAGATTTAAGAGTGGATCCTCATTTTGCACCGTCGCCCATAGCACCGTGGCCCGCCCCATTTCTTCTCCGTGATCTCCGTGTCCTCCGTGGTGAACTGCCTTCCGTCTTCCTCCGCGTTCTCTGCGTCCTCCGCGGTGAAATGCCTTGAGCTTGGACGGCGTCCAAGCTCGGCGCGGCGAGCTCGACGCTTTTCCGCGCTGGACGAGGACGCCCCCGGCTCGTCCTTGAGGACGGAGTGCCGCAGCCGCGAGACTCGCGGCGCGAAGGTAGCTCTGCCAAGCTAACGGGGCTTGGCTTCGAGGCCCGTGATCGCTTCGTCGAGCGTGATCAACGCCAAGGCCGCGGCGTCGGTGTTCATGCGTTGGTCCCAGAGCGCGTTGCGGACGCCCCACTTGGCGCGGAGCGGGTCGGCGAACAAGGTCGCGTGGATGTCGTCGCCCATGAGTTGACGCGTGAAGCGGAGCACGGGAACAAGTCGCACGATCTCCTTGCCGCGGTCGGCGGCAGGCGTCAGCCGCGGGTCGGCGAGCATGGCGGCGAGACCCGGGGCGACGCGAACCGTCTGGGCCGACGGCAGCGGCACGCGGGCCTTGGTGAAGACCATGCCGCCGACAAGGTCCTCGCCGTCGGGTCCGGCGTCGTCGGCGGTGAGGACGAACTTGTACGCGAGCTCGCGCCATTCGCCCAGGAGCGGAGCGACCGCGAGCGGGGCGTCGGGCGACGATTGCGGCGCGAGGTCGCGGGCGGCCATCACGATCCAGGGCATGGCGGAGGCGAGCTGGTCAACCTTGGTGGTGGAGAGCAAGGCGGCGAGCTTGCCGTCGAGGCGGGGGCGGAGCGTGGCGTCGGATCGTGCGCGACGGGCGAGACCGGCGAGGGCGAGTGAGCGCTCGGCGAGCGACAGGTTCTCCTGTGCGAGCGATTGCTCGCAGGCTTCGACGGCCTGCGCAAGGGCTCGCTCGACGCCCTCGGCGGACGCCGGGCTTTCGGCGTTGGCGGCCGCGGGCAGCCGCTCGATCGCGATGAGGTAGGCGCCAGCCGCCGCGGGGCGGAGTCGGGTCTTCACGGTGCCCCGTGCGACGGCGCGGAGGAGCGTGCCGGCCTGCTCGGGCTTGCGCTCGGCAAGGGCGAGTGCTGCGAGGCTCATGACGGCCGGATCGGCGGATCGCGTCGCGGTTCCGCCGAGCGGGTTGAAGATCGATTCGATCGCGATGTCATCGGTCTTGGGGGGCTGGGCGGCGTTGGTCACGACGCGGGCGGCAAGAAAATCAGCCACGCCATCGCCCCACTGCTTCATCGCGTCGAGCGTGACCTCGCGTTCGGCGACCACGCGGCCGTGGCGATAGAGGAATGTCGCGGGCGCGTCGGGCGATTGCTGAGAGACGTGCGTGACACTGAACCGGTAGAACTGAACAGCTCGGTCCTTGGCGAGTTTGGCGGGATGGTTGTTGGGATCGGCGCGGAGGCCGGCGACCGGGTCGTCGAGCGCGGCGGCAGCGGCGGCGACGAGGGCATCGCCGGGGGACTGCGGCAGACCGGCGACGGGGTTGTGAGTGAGCATTGAGGACGGGAACATCAGCCGCGTCGTGTCGTTGACCCGAGCGCCGACGCCGTCGATGCCGGGAGGGACTTCGAGGTCGGCGTCGTCGTAGGACGCAGGGGCGTAGGGGACGAGGGCGCCGGCAAGCTCAAGGCCGATGAGAAGACGGGACGCGAAGACGCTTTCCTTGACGTCGCTCTCGTGCAGAAATCGCTCCGCGGCGTGCATGGCGTCGCGGGCGGCGGCGAGGAGGGCGTCGGGCGTGCCGCCGACGCGCCAGGCGCGGCCGACGACGCGGCCGCCGAAGCGCAGCGTGACCTGAGCCGCGCCGCAGGCTCGTGAGGCGCGATCGAACGCGGAGCCGGCGACCACCGGGCTCGTGTCGCCCGGCTTCCACGCCCGGATGAGTGACTGCACGTCGTTGAATGCCTCAAGCGCGAGACGGGCATCGGGCGGGGCGAGGTCCAGCACAGGGGTTCGATCGCGGGGCGCGCCGTCCGCAGCCGGATTCGCGGGCTCGGCGGCCGCGGCCAGCGAGCAGGTCATGAGAGAGAGAATCGCGAACACAAGGCACGCGATCGCTGGGGGCATCGCGTTTCCAGACGTTGCTCCGACACGACGCGGCGTGTTGCTTCGCCGCGACAAGACAACCACACGACGGACCGAGAACAGCGTGGTTCCGAGAATCACGCCCGCGGCGGGCACGAGATTCGTCAGGAACATCGCGGCTCGGGATCGGCACGGGGGTTGCATCAGTATCTTCGTCCGCACGACAATCTGAAGAATCGAGAGGGAGAAACCAGAGATGAAGGCTGTTCTACTCATGACCGAGCATCGCCGCAAGGTTTCGATTCTGTTTCTACTGAGCTTTCTGGCGATGTGCTGAACGATCAGGATCGACACACCAGCGCCCGTTTCGCGACGAACGCCTGGCTTCATCCGGGTGGGCGAGGAGTCTCCTCGCACACTCGGAGTACGAACACTCTACCTCACGTGCCGCCGGCGGGTTCCGCCCGAACCCAACTCAGCCGCACATACGAAAAGCCCCGGTCCATGACCGGGGCTTGAGGTCTTTTGGGGGGTAGGCATCGAGGCATCGAGGCGGGAATGAAAAGCCCCGGCCGGGGGCCGGGGCTTGGGGGAAAGCTGGAAGGTGCAGGGCCTGGAAGGCCCTGCTACTGAACCCTTACTTGAACTTGATCTTGTCGGTGCCCATGGCGTCGTGGCTGTCCATGCCGCCGCGGGTGGGCGAAGGCTTGGAGCGCTTGGGCTCGTCGCCACCACCACCACCGCCGCCTTCGCTGGCGCTGGTGTCGCCCCACTGGGCGCGCTTGAGCGAGAGGCCGATCTTGCGGTCCGCGCGGTCAACGCGGAGGATCTTCACGTCCACCTCATCGCCGGCCTTGACGACATCCTGCGGGTTCTCGACCTTGTGGTCGGCGAGCTCGCTGATGTGCAGGAGGCCTTCGAGGTCGGACTCGAGCTCCACGAAGACGCCGAAGTTGGTGATCTTCGTGACCTTGCCGCGGACGACCATGCCGGGCTTGTAGTGCTCGGGGATCGCGGTGAGCCACGGATCCTCGGTGAGCTGCTTCATGCCCAGGCCGACGCGCTGCTTCTCGCGGTCGACTTCGAGGACGACGCACTTGACGGTGTCGCCCTTCTTGAGGACCTCGTTGGGGTGCGTGACCTTCTTGGTCCAGGACATGTCGCTGACGTGGAGCAGGCCGTCGATGCCCGGCTCGATCTCGACGAACGCGCCGTAGTTGGCGAGGTTGCGGACCTTGCCCTCGATGACGGTGCCGGTGGGGTACTTCTCGCCCACAAGCTCCCAGGGGTTGACCTCGGTCTGCTTCATGCCGAGGCTGATTTCCTGCTTGTCCTTGTTGATCTCAAGGACAACAACCTCGACTTCCTGGTTGGGCTGCACGATCTCGGACGGGTGGTTGATGCGCCGCGTCCAGGACATCTCGGAGATGTGGACGAGACCCTCGATGCCGTCTTCCAGACGCACGAACGCGCCGTAGGACATGAGGTTGACCACCGCGCCCTTGATGCGGCTGTTGACGGGGTACTTCTTCTCGATCTCTTCCCACGGCGAAGCCTCGCGCTGCTTCATGCCAAGCGCGATCTTCTCCTTCTCGCGGTCGATGTTGAGGATCTTGACCTCAACCTTCTGGCCGACCTTCACCATCTCGCTCGGATGGTTGATGCGGCCCCACGACATGTCGGTGATGTGCAGCAGGCCGTCGATGCCGCCCAGGTCCACGAACGCGCCGAAGTCGGCGATGTTCTTGACCTCGCCGTGGACGATGTCGCCCTCCTTGAGGGTGTCCATCAGACGCTTCTTGGCGCTCTCGCGCTCCTCTTCGATCAGCTTGCGGCGGCTGATGACGATGTTGCGACGCTCGGTGTCGATCTTCAGGATGCTGGCGCGGACCTTGCGGCCCATGTAGTCGCCGACATCGCCGGGGCGACGCACATCAACCTGCGACGCGGGCAGGAAGACGTTCACGCCGCCGATGTCCACGAGCAGGCCGCCCTTGATCTTGCGGGTGACCACGCCCTCGACGACATCGCCTTCCTTGGTGGTGTCGAGGAGCTTCTGCCAGGCCAGCATGCGGTCGGCCTTGCGCTTGGAGAGCTCGATGAGCCCACCCTCGCCCTCAAGGTTCTCGAGCAGCACGTTGAACTCATCACCGATCTTGATCGCCTCGATGTGGTCAAACTCGGCCTTGGGGATCAGGCCTTCGCTCTTGAGGCCGACTTCGATCACGACATCGTCGCCGGCGAAGCCGATGACCTTGCCCTTGATGAGCTTGCCAGGCGCGAGGTCGGCGATCTGCTCGCCCAGGAAGGAGTCCATGTAACCGGAGGCGCCGACCGTGGCGCGCGTGCCGTAGGCTTCCTTGAACAGGGCCTCGGCTTCCGAGTCCATGACTTTGAGCGAAGCGATCAGGTTTTCATCGATCATGTGGTATTGCGTTCCTCGAAGGTCGCGGCGTCCACCCCCGGTCGAAGGGCGACGTCTCGGCAACCACACCGAAGGCCCACGTGCACGCACGCGGCTCTCGGTCTGCCCCCTCTCGTGGAGAGGAACGGGGGCGCTGTTGCATCCTGCAAAGCAAGTGCGGGAGCACGCACACGCATGCCGCCTCGGTTCGGTCGACCGGCCGAACGGGAAATGGTAGGCAGTCGTTACACGCCGAGGCGTGGATCGAACGAGCCCCGAGCGTGAGCGAGCGGGTGTGTTTTCTGGTGAGGGTTGGCCACAGATGACGTCACGGCGACCCACTCGCTGACGCTCGGGGTTCGTTGGGCTTTGCGTGCAAGCTCCGTGCCGTTGCTTGGTCGGGATGCCACAGCCCCGACGCGGCCCAAGCTTTGCGTGCGTCGCTCACCGAACCGACGATGCCGCACTCGGGGCACTTGGATGACGAGTCGACCAGCGGGTAGGTGCAGTAGGTGCAGAGCCCGCCCGTGTGTTCGATCAGGGCGCGGTGGGTGCGTTTGAGCATCGCGCCGGTGATCAGGTCGTAGGCGTAGTAGATAACGATGAAGTACGCAGCCATGCCGAACTGAGACGGGTAGCACACGATCGGGACGATCGTGACGGCGCCGAGCACGATCATCGAGGCGATCGCCCGTCGGTGCGCGACGCGGGCGGCGGGGATGTCGGCGAGGTACGGAGAATACAGCACGCCTTCGTCGGTTAGCCATTCACGGCCGCAGAGCACGCACGTTCGTGCGTGCGGCGGGCTGCTGGCGTCGCAGCGCGGGCAGACCCGCGATCCGGGCAACTCCAAACGGGGCTTGACGATCAGTTCGAGAAGCAGAGCGACGGCGAATGCGCCGACGGAAATAAACTTGTCGAGGCTTCCACCAAGAGTCGACCGGAACATCCAGGGCATCGCGCAGTACAAACCGAAGACCGCGATGCGCAACGGTCGGTGCCAGCGGTGACGGGGCACGCGCCGCCATGTCATAGCGTTGCGTTCTCCGGCGGAGCGTTCGGTACGCTTTCCCGCAGCCACAGTCCCGACCGCTCCCAAAGCACTTGAGCCTCCGCGGCGTCCTCGCGAAAGCCGCACTCGGGGCAGCGATCACCGGCATCGGTACGGTCGTAAAGACACAGCGTGCAGAGCCGACCGCGGGCCTCGGACAGTCGACGCTCCAAGTCCAGCCTCCTTCGGCGAACCACGAACAGCCATCGCAACCAGAACGCGAGAATCGGAGCAAGCGCGGTTAGGTAGAAGAGGGCGTTTGCTCCGCTCCCAATCAACAACACGATCCCGTACATCGCAACGACGGCAAGCACCCCCAGGAGGATGTCGTGTTTCGCGAGGAAGGCCCGCCTGCAGGCGGGAATGATTGCCATCGCGGCGCGAGAGATCGGCCTGTGCAAGTGACCTTTGGGAGGTTCACCGCACCTTTGTCAATTCTGCAGTTTCGCTGGCACGCGGCAGCCGCAGCGGCGACAAAATAATCGCTCGTCGGAGAGCAGATGAACGCCGATCAGACCGAGGCCGTATGCAACCGCCATAAAGAGCAGCGTCCACACCAGTGCCGCGTTCTTCGCATAGCCGTCCGTCCAAATGATCGCCGCCGCAATGGACAGCATCGCGGTGGGCAAAATGCTCGAGAGCAGCAAGACGCGCCTTGTTCTAGCACTGATCACTCAGTTCCCCCCGCCAACTTCACCAACACCTGATCCATGTGATGGTCGAACGCCCCGCGCGTCAGCACTTCGTCCGCACCGGCGTCGCGTGCCGCCTGCAGCGTGTTCTTCTCGACGTGCGGCCCGAAGGCGAGGACGCGGATGGGGGAGGCGTCGGGTGCTGGGCCATGTGCATCGGGGGACGAGGCAGCTGCCTCATCCTGATTCTTACCGATGCCCGATGCCTGACGCCCGACGCCTCTCTGCTTCACCCGCCCGATCATCGCCAACGCCATCTCCGCCACATCGAGGTCGACGATCAGCGCCTTCACCGGGCTGTCGGCGAGGCGGGCCTCGAGCATCTCCATGTTCCGCACAGGGCGGCACGAGAGACCCAGGGCGTCGGCGGTCGCCTTAATCTTGCTGGCCCAGAGGAGGTCGGCGGCGAGGTAGAGGATCATGGGAGAAGATAGTGGAGCAGTGGCGCAGTGGGGCAGTGGCGCAGTAAAGAAGGGGAACCGGCAGAATATCGGGTTCCCCGCACGCGATCGTGGCCGCTCCGTCTTGCTCTACCCCACTGCTCCACTCCCCCAATGCCCCACTTCCGTTTTGCCCCCTTTCCTTTCCGCCACTACGATTCGAGCCCGTCGCGGCGGACGCGGGGCGGCTTGGGCGATGTGCACCCGAGGCCGCGGAGTTTCTTCCCGCCGCCCGCGTCATTCGACGCTCACGGACAACACCATGACCACGCTCGCCAGCCAGCCGGCCCCTCACGCCAAACCGAAGAACACGCCGCCCGCGAACTACAACTCACCGATCTTCGACGAGCTTGGTTTCCCGCACGACCCGAACAATTTGTACCGCCAGACCGTGGGCTCGATGCTCTACGCCGCGGAGCTCATGGGCCTGCCCCACAAGGTGCAGCTCATCCTCTCCCAGCCCAAGACCGAGATCATGGTCCACTTCCCCGTGAAGATGGACGACGGGCACTACCGCCTCTTCAAGGGCTATCGCGTGCAGCACAACAACGCGCTCGGCCCGTACAAGGGCGGCCTCCGCTTCCATCACGACGTCCACCTCGACGACGTCAAGTCGCTCTCCTTCCTCATGACCATGAAGTGCTCGCTCGTCGGCGTGCCCTTCGGCGGCGGCAAGGGCGGCGTGAAGGTCGACCCCCGCAAGCACAGCAACGCCGAGATGGAGCGCATCGTCCGCCGCTTCACCGTCGCGATCGCCCACAGCATCGGCCCTGACTACGACATCCCCGCGCCCGACGTCGGCTCCAACGCCCAGCACATGGCCTGGATCGCCGACACTTACTCCTTCCTCGCCGACGTCGGCGGCAAGGACCCGTCGGCCGTCATCACCGGCAAGCCCGTTGAGTACGGCGGATCGCTCGGCCGCGAGAAGGCCACCGGCCAGGGCGTCGTTGACACCCTCGTCGAGATGCTCCCCGAACTCGGCCTCAAGCCCGAGCAGTGCACCTTCAGCGTGCTGGGCTTCGGCAACGTCGGCTCGTGGTCGGGCAAGATCTTCCAGGGCAAGGGCGCCAAGATGATCGCCGTTGCCGATCACACCGGCTTCCTCAAGAACGACAAGGGCATCGATGCCGCCGACCTCGCGGCGTACGTCGCCCAGAAGGGCGGCGTCGGCGGCTATCCCAAGGCCACCAGCGTCAGCAAGGAAGAGTTCTACAAGACCAAGGTCGATGTCTTCATCCCCGCCGCTCTGGAACAGATGATCCAGGAGCCCGAGGCCAAGATGATCAACGCGACCATCATCGCCGAGGGCGCCAATGCCCCCACCACTCCGGCCGGCGAGCGCATCCTCCTCGAGCGCGGCATCGAGATCCTCCCCGCCATCCTCTGCAACGCCGGCGGCGTGACCGTGTCGTACTTCGAGTGGGTGCAGAACAAGACCTTCCACTCCTGGGAGCTCGACCAGGTCGATCGCGAGCTGAACAAGCACATGGTGCGTGCCGCGGGCAAGACTCGTGATGCCCGCCGCAAGTTCAGCTGCGACCTCCGCACGGCGGCGTACATCGCGGCGCTGGAGCGTCTGAACCAGGCGTACGCCAGCCGCGGCATCTTCCCGTAAGGCAGACTTCAAGCAATGACTCAGGGGCGGGGCCTTTCAGGCCCCGCCTTTTTCTTTTCTGCGAGCCGTTGCTTCTGAACTTCCTCGGAACCGCGACAGGCTCACCGTTAGTATCTACTAGCATGAGAACGCCACGACTTCGGCTCTGGAATCGACGCACGCTGCGAAGGCTCGGGTTGCTGTTCGCGTTGATCGGCGTCGGCCTTCTGCTCGCATGGAACGCGCTCTTGCGAATGCCAGGGTCATCACACCGCGGCCCGCTGCCGTCTTTGACGCCCGAGCAGTCAGTGCTCGCTGCCGAGCTCCGATCGCATGTCGAAGTTCTCGCGTCGTCCATCGGACGCCGCAGCACGTTCCACCCCAAGCAACTCGCCGAGTCGGCGTTGTACCTCAAGACCCAACTCGCGTCGTCCGGCTACGAGGTCCGCGATCACTCGTTCGCAGGCCGCGGCAGCCCGGCGCCGAATCTCGAAGCGACGCTGGCGGGCACGAGCCTCGCGAGCGAGATCATCGTCATCGGCGCACACTACGACTCGTACCAAGGCACGCCCGGCGCCGATGACAACGCCAGCGGCTGCGCCGCGGTTCTCGCGCTCGCGAAGCGATTCGCCAACACGCCACAACCCCGCACGATCCGCTTCGTGCTCTTCCCCAACGAAGAACCGCCGCTCTTCCAGACGCCCGAGATGGGCAGCCTGATCTACGCCAAGGCGTGCCGCGCTGCCAACGACAACATCATCGCGATGCTCAGCCTCGAAACCATCGGCTACTACCGCGACGAGCCCGGCAGCCAGAAGTACCCGCCGCTGATCGGAGGCCTGTTCCCCAGCGAGGGCAACTTCATCGCCTTCGTGAGCGATGTGTCAAGCCGCGGCTTGCTCAAACGCGTCGTTGCAACATTTCGCGAGCACGCCGCATTCCCGAGCGAAGGTGCCGCACTTCCCAACGGCGTGCCCGGTGTCGGATGGTCGGACCACTGGGCCTTCTGGCAAGTGGGCTATCCGGCGCTCATGGTGACCGACACAGCTCCGTTCCGAAATCCGAACTATCACCAGCCGACGGATACGCCAGACACGCTCGACTACGAGCGCATGGCACACGTTGTGGACGGTCTGGGGCACGTGATCCGATCGCTCGCGGTCCCGTGACCGTACGAAACCGGGTTCTCTCCTCACTCCTGCACTCACCACGCCTTGATCGCACGCTTGCCTGTAGACTGTCCGCAGAGCGATCATGCGAGAGTTGCGTCGCGTCATCATCTGGTCCGTCGCGGGCGCAACAACGCTGCTCGTCGGGACACTCGCGCTCTCGTGGCAACTGATGATCAACATGCCCGGCGTGAGCCACCGCGGGCCCCTGCCGCCGCTGACCAACGCCCAACGCGAGCTCGCCTCGGAACTCAAGACGCATGTCACACACCTCGCGTCTGAGGTGGGCAAACGCAGCATCTACCACCCCAAGGAACTCGCCGCGGCGGCGCTCTACCTGAAGACCGAGCTCGAGTCGTACGGCTACGAGGTGAAGGACCACTCGTTCCCGACCAAGGGCGCCGGCACGCCCAACCTCGAAGCAACGCTTCCCGGCACCCACGCCACGCTCGCGTCTGAGATCATCGTCATCGGCGCCCACTACGACACCACCCAGCGCTCGCCCGGCGCCGACGACAACGCCAGCGGCTGCGCCGGCGTACTCGCGCTCGCGAAACGTTTCGCTGGAAAGCCCCAGGCACGCACCATCCGCTTCGTGCTCTTCCCAAATGAAGAACTCCCCACCGGCGGCACGCCGGAAATGGGGAGTTGGATCTACGCCGAGAAATGCAAATCCGCGGGCGATCGGATCGTCGCCATGCTCGCGCTCGAGATGCTCGGCTACTACAGCGACCAGCCGAACTCACAGAAGTACCCCCCGCCGCTGTCGGCGCTGTACCCATCCACCGGCAACTTCATCGCGTTCGTCTCGCGGTTCGATGACCGGGCACTGGTGAAACGCTGCGTCGGCGCCTTCCGCGAAGCCGCGGCGTTCCCGAGCGAAGGTGCCGCGCTGCCGTCGGTGATCCGCGACATCGGCCGCTCCGACCACGCATCGTTCTGGCGGATGGGGTATCCAGCGCTCATGGTCACGGACACGGCGAACTTCCGGAACCCGCACTACCACAAGGCAACGGACACGCCGGACACGCTGGATTACGAGCGGATGGCGCGGGTGGTGGAGGGATTGGACCGCGTTGTCGTGTCGCTCGCCAAACAATGAGAGAGACCGTGCGGCATCGCGCCTCCTCTCCCCGCGTGCGGGGAGAGCGACTGTCTTGAGAATCAAGCGGCACGGGCGGTTCTCCAGGGCTGATTGGTGCGCAGGATGGCGTTGAGGGTGACCAGCAGCTTTCGGAGGGTGGCGATCAGGGCGAGCTTCTTGGGTTTGCCCGCGGCCACCAGCCG
>CANHCQ010000001.1 GCA_947459215.1 Phycisphaerales bacterium | reverse complement strand
GACAACCCTCCGTGAAAGCGCGCGGTCCGTGGTGAACTCCCCCCCGACTCCTACCCCCCAACCTGCGCTCGCCTCCGTCCCACACCTCGCCACAGTTCTGTGGCGACGGCCGCAGCACCACTTGGGGATTCGAGCATCCGCACGTTGACACCGCCGGTACATTCCAGCGGGGTTGAAGACTCGTGGGAGATGCGTGCCCGTCGGCCGCGGGGTTGGGGTGTGGCGACTGCCGAAGCATTCGACCGCCACAACTTCTGCCGACGGAAGACCTCCGCGGGTGGGCCGCGAGGTGAGGCGCTCGCAAGGGCGCAAGGAGTCTTCGGTGCGACGTCATTTCAGTTCGTGTGTGTGTGTGTGTGTCTGTGTCGTAGCAGGTTCGGCGGCCGCTGACACGATCCCGCGTCGGCTCGCGGACTACCGCTTCGCCAACGACTCGTGGGACATCCGTCCCGCGTACGAACCGGCGACGGGATTGGTGACCGGCATCGTCGCCGTCGCCAAGCCCGACGCGGTGATTGGCGACAACCTCTCGGTTGTGATGTTCAAGCGGACAATCGGTAATCAGTGGTCGGCATGGTCGTGGGGAGGAGGCGCAACGCGCGCGGAGGGAGTGATGGGAGCCAAGTACCAGCTCAACATCCCCGACGAGGATGATACCACGTGGGAGATCGATGAACCTCTGGCGTTGTTCAACGGCGAAGACTGGCTAATCCCGCCCTCGCCCTACATGGCAGGCATGCTCACCGACGACCCGCTCTTCGAGCCGGTGATGAACAGCAGCAATCCGGCGGCGCTCGTTTCCATGCTCGCTGACCTGGGCTACCCGGTCGCGACGGCGGGGAGGCCGCTGGAGGGGGGAAGGGAGAGCGACTGCGTTGGCGAGGAAGAAGTCCCCATGCTGATGGCGATGGCGAGCGGGGTGGAATGGGAGATGACCCAACCAATCGGCTCCGCCACTGACTTGATCGCTGCGAGTGAATCAATTCTGAATCAACTGCCCGGTCCGTGCGTCTCGCAAACCGCCCCCACTTGCACACCAAAGACAACGCTCACCACCGGGGGCAGCAAGCGGTGCATTTGGATCAAGGAAGCCACGGACGTCGATGAAAACGGCAACATCTTGTTCTGTAACTATCGCGCACGAGTGGTTTTCGTCGAGACGGAAACGCATACAACGATCAACGCCGACTGCACGATCACGCGCTGCACGCGCTCTCGCTCCGGCCATCTCGATGGCAACCAAGTGAACTGCCAACCTTCGATGACCCCGGGCGGCGTGACGCATTGCCCGACGGCTCCGAGTTGCTATGCATCGCCGCCCACGCAAACTGTGTGCAGCACGCTCGCAACAAGTCCGTTAATCACATGGACCGCTTGGACGAAGCCATGTCCGTGAGTGGTCGCAAGCCGCTGTATCTGGGACCGGTTTGGCGCCTGATTTCGGTCTTGACAATCGCCCAGGTGGCGAGCGCTGTTTCCGCGCTCGCCATCTGCGCGTTTCATTCAACGGTCGCGAAGCGATTTGGATACTGGTCCGATTCGTCACGAATCGTGACCGCCAAAAATGATCGCTCGTGGCTGGTGCGCCTAGATCGAACACCATTTTCATGCCTGATTCAGTCGGAAGCACTTTGGAACGGGCACAGTCGCCCGCCGGAACCAGCATGCTCCGCGATTGGCAACGCACCTTGGTGGTCGGCACCGGCTTCAGCCGACGTTCCGCAAGCAGCCGATTACATGCAGCACTTAGACCAACTGCCATCCTTCGACGACGTTGCCTTCGGTCTGCCGTTTCTCTCGCTCGCTTACCGCATCGATCGAACGGCGTTGACTCGCGAGAGTGAATCCGAGGTCCGAGGTTGGATCAAGCAAGGAATGGTCGGTCCCGCTCCCGTGCCGGTGTTCCAGCTGCGAACCGCGTACGGCTGGTCACCGCGATCGAATCACTGGATCTGGAACGTGTTCGCGACCCATACTGGGCATTGGCCCACCCGCATCCTCTGGCCCGGCTTCCTCCTCAACACTCTCTTCTGGTCCTGCCTCATCGCCTCCCCCTTCTGGCTCCGCCGCGGCTTCGTCGCCTGGCGCGCCGCCCGCCGCCGCCGCAACGGCCTCTGCCCCCTCTGCGGCTACGCCCGTAGTGGCATCAACCCCCACAACCCCTGCCCCGAGTGCGGCACGTCCAGCCCGCCAAAGCCCCAAGCCACCCCGCCGATGGCGCAAACCCCCTAGTCCTCAGATCTCCAACCTCACACCTTCCCTCCACCCTTCCCCTCAACCCTCCCCCCAAACGGCTCGATACTCCCCCCGAGCCCGCGCCATGCCAGCGCTCGCTCCTGGAGACCCGCGTGCGCATCCTCGTCGTCGATGACTCTGCCTTCATGCGCAAGGCGCTCTCCCAGATTATCGCCTCCGAGCCCGGCCTCGAGGTGATCGACACCGCGCGCAACGGCAAGGACGCCGTCGAGAAAGCTCTCGCCCTCAAGCCCGACGTCATCACCATGGACGTCGAGATGCCCGAGATGAACGGCATCGACGCCCTCCGCGAGATCCGCCGCGTCTGCCCCGATCCCAAGCCCGCCGTCATCATGTGCTCGAGCCTCACCAGCGCCGGCAGCCACGAGGCTCTGCTCGCCCTGCGCCTCGGCGCCGCCGACATCGTCGCCAAAGAGGCATCGATCCAGACCGGCAACCTCGACACCCTGCGCAACGATCTCATCGGAAAGATCAAGGCACTTGGCGGCGTCTCCTCCCGCCGCGCCCACCGCGTCCCCGAAGACCCCGATCAGAAAGCCACGCCCGCCCCACGCATCGGCTCCGCCCCCAAGCCCACCGCCGCACTCCCCATCGACATCCAAAAGGCCCGCGCGGTTTCCCAAGATTTCGTGCTGCCGCAGCGAAGCTACGACCTCCTGCTCATCGGCTCCAGCACCGGCGGCCCGCCCGTGCTCGAAGCCATCCTCATGCGCCTCGCGCCCGAAATCCGCGTCCCCGTCGTCGTCGCCCAGCACATGCCCGCCGTCTTCACCAAGTCCCTCGCCGAGCGCCTCGACCAGATGTGCGCCGTCAGCGTCGTTCACGCCGACCGTGAAATGGAACTCACCCCCGGCACCGTCTACATCATCAAGGGCGAGAACCACGGGCACATCTTGAAGCCCACAGGCCTCGGCGGAAAGCCCCGCGTCACCATCTCCACCGAGCCTAAGTCAGAGCCCTACCGCCCAAGCGTCGACGTGCTCTACGAGACCGGTGCCGACGTCTGCGGCCCGCGCGTCGCCGCCGTCATCCTCACCGGCATGGGCGAAGACGGTGCCCGCGGCGCCGACAAGATCAAGAAAGCCGGCGGCGTCGTCATCGCCCAGAGCGAAGCCACCTGCGTCGTCTACGGCATGCCCCGCGCCGTGGCCGATCGCGGCCTCGCCGACGCCTCCATGGACCCCGCCGCCATCCCCGCCGCGCTCAACACGCTCTGGCGCACCAAAGCAGCCTAGGCACTCCTGCCCCACGCCCGCTCAAGGCACAGGCGTCTCGCCCGCTCGCTGCGCACAGCACCCTGTCAAGCCAGGCAGTATCGCCACGCCGTGCAACCCCTGCGGTCTTGCGCGATAACTATTTCTGCTCCCACGTTACTTTGCCAAGACCGATGAATCTGATCCGGATTTCGGCCGATACCCAGCCGTCGCCGTGATTCCCACGGCCGCGCGCCCTCGTTGCACCGAGAGCGCCCCGGAGGCCCAGCATGTCGCAGAACACCACCACGACCGGCTCGCTCAACTTCTCGTCCAACCAGCGCACCGCCGGTTCCGAGCAACTCCAGCTCGTGACCTTCGAGGTCGCCAACGAAGAGTTCGCCGTCGACATCCTCGCCGTTCAGGAAATCAACCGCATGATGGAACTCACCCGAGTTCCCCAGAGCCCCGCCGACGTCGAGGGCGTTATCAACCTCCGCGGCAAGATCATCCCCGTCCTCGATCTCCGCAAGCGATTCGGCTTCCCCGTCGGTGAACGCAACGAGCAGAACCGCATCATCGTCGTTGAGGTCGCCGGCCGCGTGCTCGGCTTCATCGTCGACCGCGTGCACGAGGTGCTCCGTATCGACTCGTCCATCGTCGAGCCCGCGCCCGCCATGGTCTGCTCCATCGACTCCGACTTCATCGCCGGTGTCGGCAAGCTTGACGACCGCCTTCTCATCCTCCTCGACCTCACCAAACTCTTCCACTCCACCGACCTGGGCGACACCGCCAAGGCCGCCTGAGCCCTTCGCACCCAACGTGCCGCGACTCACGAGTGGAACGCGCCGCATCGCGGCTTCTTCCTCCTTCGCTTCACCGGATTCAAAGAGACGAGACACCGATGGCGACCCCCACGTCCACCCCGGCTCCCGCGACCCCACCGGCATCCGCCGCCAAAGCGACGATGTCCGACGCCCAGTTCAATCAGCTCGCCAAGATCATCTACGAGCGCGCCGGTATCCACTTCGCCCCCGCGAAGAAATACGTGCTCGAGTCGCGCCTCGCCCACCGTCTCACCGAGCTCGAGCTCGATGATTTCAACCAGTACATCTCCTTCCTCACTATCGGTCCGTACCAGACGGACGAGTTCCAGGAGATGTTCAACCGCATCACCATCAACGAGACCAGCTTCTTCCGCAACGAGCCCCAGCTCGACGTCTTTGAGAAGAAAGTCCTCCCCGAGATCATCGAGGCCCGCAAGAACACCAAGCGCCTCCGCATCTGGTCCGCTGCCTGCAGCACCGGCGAAGAGCCCTTCACGCTCGCGATGCTCGTCCATCGCACCCTCGGCGTCCGCCTGCCCGACTGGCGCGTCGAGATCCTCGGCACCGACATCTCCGAGAAGGCCCTCGAAGCAGCCAACGAGGCCAAGTACACCGAGTACGCGATGCGCACCACCAACCCCATGGTCCGCACCCGCTACTTCAAACAGGACGGCCCCTACTTCGTCCTCTCCGACTCCATCAAGCCCATGGTCAACTTCGAGATCCTCAATCTCAAGGACCGCCTCGCCGCCAAACGCCACGGCACCTGGGACGTCATCTTCTGCCGCAACGTCATGATCTACTTCGACGACCCCATGAAGAAGCAGGTCGTGAACATGTTCGCCGACCAGCTCGCGCCCGACGGCTACCTCTTCATCGGCCACAGCGAAACCATCCGCACCGGCGAAGCCCCCCTCGAACCCATGCCCTGGCCTCAGGCCTTCTGCTACCGCAAGCCTTCGGGTGCCAGCAAGCCCGTCATGTAACGCCCTCCTGCGAGGGGGCGGAGCCTTCTTCTCCCTCTTCTCACCCACTCGACCACAAACCAGACTCGCCCAACCAGAGGTGCCCCGTGACCAACGGCTTTGACCCCGAAATCCTGCAGGACTTCCTCACCGAGTCCGGCGAACTCCTCGAGCAGGTCGAGGGCGATCTCGTCACCCTTGAGCACACACCCAGCGACCCGGAGCTTCTGAACAAGATCTTCCGCGCCCTGCACACCATCAAGGGCAGCGCCTCCTTCCTCGCGCTCACCAACCTCGTCAAGATCGCTCACGCCGCCGAGAGCGCCCTCAACAGCGCACGCAACGCCGTCGTCGTCGTCGATCGCGCCATGATGGACCTCCTGCTCCAGGCCATCGACACCATCAAGACCCAGATGGGCCAGCTCTCCAGCGGCACGCCGCTCGTCGAGCCCAACGCCCAGCTCGTCGCTGCCCTCGCAGCCATCGGCGAAGGCAAGGCCCCGTCCAAGGCAGCCGCTCCCGTCGCGGTCGCCGCCGCAGCCACAACCGTCTCCGCGTCCAGCGCCTCCTCCGCCGCGCCGTCATCTCTGTCCGGCGACTCCGAAGCGCCGCTCGCCCTCCCCGACAACAAACGCGACCTGCTCGAGTTCCTCGTCGTTGACCTCGACGAGACGCTCAACAAGATGGGCACGCTGCTCGAACAGCTCGCTGCCGACGCCACCCGTCCCGCCGCCGCCTCGGCCCTCGCCGAGACCAGCGACTCGCTCCTCAAGAGCGTCGACTTCTTCGAGATCGCGCCGATGACCCGCCTCGCCAAGGCAATGCAGTCCTTCGGCAGCCAGGCCGCCGACCTCGACGCCAAGTGCGCCACCAGAGCCCTCCCCGCCGCCAAGGACGTCACCACCGCGCTGCGTCGCCACATCGACGCCCTCAAGCGCGGCAAGGTCCGCAGCGAGAACCTCGACCCCGTCGTTCAGTCCCTCGAACACGCGATCCAGGGCGAGACCGAATCAAGCGCCCCAGCGCCCGCTGCCCCCGAGGCGCCTGTCGCCGAGGCCACGGCACCCAGCGAGCCCGCCCGCGTCTCCGAAACACCGATCGCGCCCGCGGCATCAACCCCCACCGCCGCCCCATCCGCCAACGACTCCGCAGCGCCAGCCGCTCAGGCCAACGCGCCCGCCGGTGCCGCCCAGGCCGTCGAGCAGACCATCCGCGTCGAAGTCCGCCGCCTCGAGCAGCTCATGAACCTCGTCGGCGAGTTGGTGCTCCAGAAGAACCGCATCTCCGCCGTCGGCCGCCAGCTCTTCGCCGACAAGGGCCTCAGCCAAAACAACAAAGACGCCGTCACCGTCGCCGCCGAGGGCCTCGACCGCGTCACCGCCGACATCCAGCTCGCCGTCATGCGCACCCGCATGCAGCCGCTCGAAAAACTCTTCGGCAAGTACCCCCGCCTCATCCGCGACCTCGCCCGCAAGACCAACAAGAAGATCGACCTCGTCATCGAGGGCGGCGAGACCGAAGTCGACAAGTCCGTCATCGACGAACTCGGCGACCCGCTCATCCACCTCCTCCGCAACTCCGCCGACCACGGCATCGAAATGCCCGAGGACCGCGTCAAGGCAGGCAAGTCCGACACCGGAACCATCAAGCTCGTCGCCAGCCACGAAGGCTCCCACGTCCGCATCCTCGTCGTCGATGACGGCAAGGGTCTCGTCCGCGATCGCATCGCCAAGAAGGCCATTGAACGCGGCCTCGTCACCGAAGCCCAAGTCGCAGGACTCTCCGACCGCGAGGTCTACGAGTTCATCATGCTCCCCGGTTTCTCCACCGCCGACAAGGTCTCCGACCTCTCCGGCCGCGGCGTGGGCATGGACGTCGTCAAGACCAACATCGAGAAGCTCAAAGGCACCATCGATCTCCACTCGACACCCGGCAAGGGCTCGACCATCGAGATCAACATCCCGCTCACCGTCGCCATCATGCCCGCCATGATGGTCGGCGTCGGGAACCCCGACAAACGCGAGGAGATCTACGCCGTTCCCCTCGGCAACATCCTCGAGATCGTCAAGCCCGATCCCAATTCCATCAGCACCATCGGCGAGCGCCCCGTCATGCGCCTCCGCGACAGCGTGCTCCCGCTCTTCAACGCCGCCGATCTCTTCGGCTACCCCGGCGACAAGCCCGATCAGCCCTTCGCCGTCGTTCTCGCCATGGGCGAAAACACCGTCGGCCTCCTCGTCTCCCGCCTCATCGGCCAGCAGGAAATCGTCATCAAGCCCCTCGATTCGCTCCAGCCCGGCGCCAAAGCCCAGCAAGTCAAGTGCCCAGTCTCCGGTGCCACCGTCCGTGACGACGGCGGTGTCAGCCTCATCGTTGATATCGCACAGCTCATCAAATTGGGCCAGGAAATGAAGTCCTCCGGCCCCGACAATGCCCCCGCCGCCGACACCGTCACCGAACCCGCACCTTCCGCGCCCTAGCGCACCCAATCCGCCGCCTGACCGGAAAGTGACCGCCCGAACCCGCCGATACCACAACGTCCCGTCTCTTCAAGCACATGAGCCAAAGGACCCCCTGACCATGGATCCGCAATACATCAAGCCCTTCATCGCCAGCATCCAGAACGTCTTCTCGACGATGATGCAGCTCCCGGTGACGGTCAAGGCGCCCAAAATCAAAGATAACCCAAGCACCACCTACGACGTCTCCGGCATCATCGGCCTCTCCGGCGATGTCGTCGGCTCCGTCGTCCTCTCCTTCCCCAAGGACACCGCCGAACGCATCGTCTCCCTCCTCACCGGCAGCCCCATGACCGCCGATTCCCCAGACTTCGCCGACGCCATCGGCGAGATCGTCAATATGGTCTCGGGCGGCGCAAAGGCCAGCTTCGCCGGCAAGAAAGTCTCCATCTCCTGCCCCAGCGTCGTCGTCGGCCCCGGCCACAAGGTCGCCAAGCAGCACGACGCTCCCACCATCGTCATCCCCTGCGCCACCGACTGCGGCGAGGTCGCGATCGAAGTCACCATCCAGACCGCCGACGCTGCCGTCACCGCCAAAGCCGCCTGATCACGATCTATCCCGCCGCTTCCTCACTCCACACGAACCACTCGCCCCGCGCCAGACCGAATACCGAGGCCCTGCCATGAAGATCCTCCTCATCGACGACTCCAAGACGATGCGCAACATCCAAAGGTCCGTGCTCGCACAGCTCGGACACACCACCGTCGAGGAAGCCTGCGACGGCCAGGACGCGCTCTCCAAAGTCGGCGCCTACAAGCCCGACCTCATCCTCGTCGACTGGAACATGCCCAACATGGACGGCCTGACCTTCGTCAAGACCTTCCGCCAGACCAACAAAACCACCCCCATGATCATGGTCACGACCGAAGCCGAAAAGGCCCGCGTCATCGAGGCCATCAAGGCCGGCGTCAACAACTACGTCGTGAAGCCCTTCACCCCCGACCTCCTCAGCCAGCGCATCAACGAGACTCTCGCCAAGTGCCAGAGCGCCCAAGCCGCCTAAGAACCAGTAGGACCGGCCTCCGGCCGGTCTTCCTCAGCCTCCGGGAGCGGGGCCTTCCAGGCCCCGCAATCCAGCCCCTTCCCACGACCGGCACACGCCGGTCGTTCTCGTTTTTGCCCCCTCGATACCGATCCCGCCAAGCCTCCCCCAGGCCAACGGCCTGCAAGAACCCAGCCGTGGCCGGAGCGAGTCTTCGAGCGACACCCACGGCAAGCCACCCCAACGAATCACCGCGTTCCCGCATCCGCACTCCAACGGAGTGCCAGAGGCCCCATCCGCGGCCAGACTCCCCCCTCTCCCACCGCGTCGCGATGCAAGCGTCGAGACGAGCGGCGCCCGTGCTCCGGGCCCGACCGCGAGCGTGCCACTGACCTTGGCTTTGCAAGGTCAGTGCGTTTCGCCGTGATGAACGCGGAGGCACTGACCTCGCAGAGCCGAGGTCAGTGGCACTTCAGGTCAGTGCCACGCTCCCAGAGAAATCGCTTCGTGGTCATGGGGTAGAAGTTGGCCGATCCGATCAACGAATCTTGAACCTTCGTTTTCGACGCGGCCAAAGAACGGTTGCAAGCACGACAGTTGTCGCTGGCGAAGGAACCAGGCTCGCAATTCGAAGTCCTTGGATACTTGCCAATCGTTCTGGATCGAAGCTACGCGCGACTTCGCCGGACACGCCGTCGATCAGAACTACATCTCCAGCGGCCGCTCCACCCAGCAGGCGATCCACATTCTCGCTGCTCCCGCTCCACTCCTCCGTCCACTCCGTCGCCCCACCACTGGTGTCCCAAAGTCCCCACGGCGAAGTCACGTTCGAATATGCGCCGAGTGGTACCGTCCACTCGGCGGAAAAATCCAATCGCAACCCCGCGCTGGTTGTCCCGACACCCGGCAGGCCCGACACGCCCTGCTGATTGCTGCGGTTCGTGTACTCCCACCAGCCTGCAACGCCGTTCCCGAATCGATCGGGGTCGTAGTACGTCGCCTTCATCCACTCGTCGAGCGACGGAATCCAGTACTTCGCGCCGGGCAATCGCGTTGACGCATCGGTGTAACCGGTGGTGCGGTTGCCGCCGAACGTAGTCGTGTCGTAAGCCCCAGTGATGAGCGACGCGAGGCTCGACGACTTCCCGTTGTGCAGCCAGTTGCAGTACCGGGCCGCGTCGCGCCAAGAGATGCCGCCGACGGGGCGCATCCCGGCGTTGGGGTCGCCCTGCCGCAAGCGGTAGCGGACTCCGGGGCCGATGTACGTCGGGTCGAACGTCGCCCCCCAGTATGTCGGCCCAAACGCCGTGAAGTTGTACGCGTCCGTCTGCGTGCTGAAGGTGTTGGTGAATTCCAGCCACTGGGACGTGGTGATCTCCAGCTTGCTGATCTTGTACTGGTAGTTCACGCTCCCCCGCCCCGAGCGCGGCCCGGGACCGGTGTACGCCGCATTCCCCACCGCCCCAATCGTCGCCCAGTCAAAGCCATCGGCCCCCGGAGCCGCCAAGGCTGTTCCAGCGGAAACACTTCCCACAACACCAGCGACAAAAACCCCCGCGAAGCGACAGACTGAAGACCGACCGGCGTGCAACTGGGCCATGGTCCGTCAAAGGTGTCACGCCGTTTCCACATTGCCAACCATTCCCCACACCTTTCAACACACCTTCAAGCCTCCTTCAAGCCCACCCTCACGCCCGCCCTCTCGCCCGTCCATTCCCGCAACCCCACGCCCACCCATCGCGTACATCCTCTGCCGACCCCATCCAGCCAGAACCCAACCCGTTCCACTGGACAAGCGCGCGGGAATGCCGGACAATCCAGTTGCTTCCCCCCACCCGCCTCCCACCCGCCCCCACCACCGCGGCCGTTCCGCGGCACACTCGCCCATGCCGAGACGCCGACCCATCTTCGCCGCGCCCCTGATCTCCCTCGCCACCCTCCTGCCGGCAGCCCCCGCCCTCGCGCGCTCCGACGACCCCGCCCCTACTCCTGCCCCCACTCCGGCACCCGCTCCCGCGGAACCCAAGCCCGCCGAACCCAAGCCGCCCGAGATCAAGCCCGCCGAGCCCCCCGCGGCCAAGCCCGAATCCCCGCCCACGCGAGAGCCCTCCAAAGAAACCAAGCCCGAGCCCGCGCCCGGCTCCCTTGAAACCGTCCTCTACCTGAAGGACGGCACCCAGGCCGTCGGCCGCCTCACCGACATCAGCGGCGATTCCTACACCCTCGTCATCAGCGGCATCCCCACCCGCTTCGACAAAGGCTCCGTCCTCCGCGTTGCCGCCCTCCCGCCGATCGAAGAACGCTACAAGCAGATGCGGGCCACCATCCCCGACGAAGACCTCGAACAGCGCTACACACTCGCCGTCTGGCTCCGCGACAAGAAGGCCTACGAGCTCGCGCTCGCCGAAGCCGAGAGCATTCTCAAGTCCGACGCCGCCCACCCCGGCGCCCGTGAACTCAAAAAGATGCTCGATCTCCAGCTCGAAATGGATCGCGAAGCCGCCAAACGCCGCGCCGAGAAGCCCGCGGCAGCGCCCGAATCTCCCGACGGCCCCAGCGAGATCGAGAAAGAAGCCGAACGCAGCCGCAACTTCCCGAAACTCAGCGAAGACCAGATCAACATCCTCCGCGTCTTCGAGCTCGATCTCGCCAATCCGCCGCGCCTGCTCGTCCCCAAGGAACTCATCGACGAGCTCATCAAGCGCTACGCCGACGACGCCCTCATCCCCGCCACCCCCGAAGGCCGCGCCGCCCTCTACAAAGCCCGACCCACCCAGATCATCGATCTCATGTACCGCCTCAAGGCCCGCGACCTCTACGGCATGGTCAATGTCCTCGACGACCCCGCCGTCTTCTCCGCCTTCAAACGCGACGTCCATCAGGGCTGGCTCATCAACTCCTGCGCCACCTCGCGCTGCCACGGCGGCGAACACGCCGGCCGCCTCATGCTCGACCGCTACCGCCCCTCCGAGCCCGCCACCTTCTACACCAACTTCCTCATCCTCGAACGCTTCCGCCTCGCCGACGGCAGCCCCCTCATCAACTACGCCGAACCCGAGAAATCTCCCCTCGTTCAGTTCGCCATGCCCCGCAACCTCTCCACACGCCCCCACCCCGTCGTCCGCGATGGCAACAGCATCGACCAGTGGAAGCCCGCCATCCGCTCCAAGGACGACCGCCGCTACACCAACACCATGGCCTGGATCCGAAGCATGTACAAGCCGCGGCCCGACTACGGCGTCACCTACGACCCGCCCCAACCCAAAGGTTTCGTCCCCGCCGACGCCCCCAAGCCCGAGCGCTAACCCCCGTCCCGCTTCCGACAGGGGCGGGGCCTTCCAGGCCCCGAAGTCCCAACCTTCCTTCACACGCCCCCGCCCCGACACTGATAAACTCTGCCCCCGCGCCGGACCGCCCACGCCGCGCGACTGACCCGGAGACCCGCATGCCCGTCCGCACGATCAAGCCCTTCGCGCTCTCGCTCATCCTCGCCGCCGGTGCAGCCCTCTCCGCCTGCGATCGCTCCGACCCCGCCGCACGCCCGCTCGCCGTCAGCTCGGCAAAGCTCCAGGGCCTCTCGGGCGGCTCCTACAACGCCCCCTCCGCGCACGACCAGAACCGCTACTACAAGGACGTCCTCACCACCTCCAAGCCGGTGATGGACGCCGACAGCAAGTCCGCTCAGGGTGCCGCCGCCGCCGGCATGGTCGCCAACGCCCAGCTCGGTCAGGCCCAGCCCCAGCTCCTCGCCGCGTCCAACGCCGAGATCAGCGCCCTGGGCAACGCCTCGCTCATCCGCACGCTGGTGGACAACTACACCAGCCAGAGCCTGAGCGCCGAAACCGCCGGCGGCTTCGACCCCGCGCCGATGATCGCCGATCTCGACAAGAGCCGCGCCGAAGCCGAGAAAGAGATCGCTCAGAATCAGTCCAAGCTCGCCGACATCGAGCGCAAGATCGCCGACCTGACCGCGAAGGCCGACTCCAAGGCCGCCGAAGCCAAGAAACTCAGCGACGAGTTCCTCGCCGTCCGCGCCTCGCTCGCCAATCTCTCCGCCCGCGAGGCCGAGTCCAAACTCATCGCCGCTCGCGAAACCAAGCGCCAGGGCGACGCCATCCGCGTCGACGCGTCGCGCCTTCAGGCCCAGGCCGACATGCTCAAGCCCGAGGCCGCGGAACTCAAGGTCCTCGTCGATGCCTCGAAGAATCGCATCGCCGGCCTCGACCGCATGAAGCTCGAAGCGAGCGAAAAGGCCCAGCAGGGCCAGGCCGCCGCCGCTCAGGCCCGCGCCGGCGCCGCCGAAGCCGCCAAGCAGATCGAAGAAAAGCTCAAGGAGCTCGCCTCGGTCCGCTCCAACGACATCATCACCGCCTACGACGCCGGCATCGCTTCGCTCCGCACCGCCGCCAACACCGCACGCACCTCCGCCGCGGACACCGGCGGCGCCGGCAAGCTCCTCGTCGGCCGCACGCAGCTCGCTCTGGCCGATGCCCTCTCGTCCAAGGCCGCCAGCCTGCAGACCTACGCCGCCCTCCTCACCTACGTCGCCAACGCGAAGCCCACGCTCGGCTTCGCCCCCGCCGTGCAGAACGATCTCAAGTCCACGCTCGAGATGCACGAGCTCACGCTCGACGATGCCAAGAGCGCCTTCGAAGCCGCCGAGTCCGCCTTCGCCGGCATCCAGCTCAAGGGCAGCGGCACCGGCGAGATCAAGGACCGCCTGACCAAGCTCTCCGAACGCCTCGGTGCCCTCGCCGGCAAGTCGCCCGCCACCGAAGTCCCCGCCGAAACCCCCACCGCAACCCCAGCCGAACCCGCCGCTCAGCCCGCGCCCGAAGCCGCTCCCGCGCAGTCCGCCGCCGGCGATGACGCCGCCGCCGGCTGGGCCACGATCTACAACGCCATGGAATCCGGCGACGCCGCCACCGTCCTCGCCCACACCAAGCTCGCCGATCCCGCGCACGAGTCGGTCATCCGCACCGTGACCGAGATCAACGCTGCCGGAACCGTCCTCGAAAACATCTGCACCGAAAAGTTCGGCAAGTCGCTCAGCACGACCATGGGAACCGGCGGAGCCGCCGCCAAGTCTGCCGCCGACTACACCGTCACCACCGAAGGCGATTCGGCGTCCGTCGCGCACGCCTCGATGCCCATGCCCCTCAAGCTCGTCCGCGACGGCGGCGCCTGGAAGCTCGACTCCGCATCCGTCGCCGGCGGCCCCATGGCCATGATCATTCCCATGGCCGACCGAATGAAGGCCGCGTTCCAGTCCGTCACCGCCGACGTCAAGGAAGGCAAGATCACCAAGATCGAAGACGTCGCCGCCGAACTCCAGAAGCGCCTCATGAGCGGCGGCGGCTGAGCGCGCCTCGCTCAGGTATTCGCCATCTCGAAATCTGAATTGCCGCCGCGCCACGGCACTCGCAAATTTGCCATTTGCCATTTGCCATTTGCCATTTGCCATTTGCCATTTGCCATTTGCCATTTGCCATTTGAGATTTGTGCCCCGCCAGTTGCCGTCCGTCCCCCGCTTCTCTTCAATCCCCCATGTCCAGCACCGATTCCGTTTCCGGTCCCGCGCTCCCCGACGTCAAGATGCACCTGCACTCGCCCGCCAAACCGGGCGTCGGCACCGTCGTCTCCAACGAACGCTGCACCCACGGCAAGAAATCCGCCGGCTTCGTTCGCCACGTCGCCATCGACGTCTCGCAAACCCAGCTCGCCGGCAACTTCGTCTCCGGCCAGTCCTTCGGCGTCCTCCCACCCGGTGAAGACTCCCGCGGCAAGGCCCACGCCCTCCGCCTCTACTCCATCGCCTCCCCCACCACCGGCGAAGACGGCCAGGGCAAAGTCCTCGCCACCACCTGCAAACGCCTCATCGACGAACACACCGACACCGGCAAGCTCTTCCTGGGTGTCGCCAGCAACTTCCTCTGCGACCTCAAGCCCGGCGACCAGGTCCGCGTCACCGGCCCCAACGGCAAACGCTTCGTCCTTCCCGCCGATCCCAACGCACACGACTACGTTTTCTTCGCCACCGGCACCGGCATCGCCCCCTTCCGCGGCATGATCAAGGACCTGATCGCGCAGAAGTCCACCAGCAAGATCGCCCTCATCATGGGCTCCCCCTACGCCAGCGACCTGCTCTACCACAACGACATGCTCGAACTCGCGAGCAAGCACACCAACTTCACCTACCTCACCGCCATCAGCCGCGAGAAAATGCCCGACGCGCCGAAGCCTCTCTACGTCCAGGACCGCCTCACCACCCACCGCGACGAGCTCACGTCGATCCTCTCGTCACCACGCTCACTCATCTACGTCTGCGGCATCGCCGGCATGGAACTCGGCATCCTCCAGCAACTCGCCCGCACCCTCACCGGCGACGCACTCGACACGCTGCTGCAAATCGACCCCGAGGCCCGCGACACCATCAACGCCTGGGACCGCAAGATGCTCCACAAGCAAATCAAGCCCACCCGCCGCATCTTCCTCGAGGTGTACTAGCCAACTCTCCTCCCCGCGCAGCGGGGAGGAGTGGCCGAGCGAAGCAAGGCCGAGGTGGGGTCCGCCTCCGCAGCGACCCTCGAATTCCACAACGTTTGGTGCCATCAGTCCACCGCTGCTCGGAGCGGCGCGACTGATGCTGTCGCTCTCATCCCGAGTCCCGGCCCTGATTGGCCAGCCCAGCAAGTCCCCTGCTCGCCTGCCCCCCTCCTCCCCTGCTCCCCTTCCCCAAGCTCCCCTTCCCCCGGCCGCACCACCACTTACAGCAATCTGCATCGGCCTCCCGCTTACCCCATTGAATCATCCGGCGGTTTCCAAGAAACTCCCGCCCATGACGGCTCTCCCAAATCACGTTCCTCTGCGTCTCGCCGCCGCACACGACGATGCGCCGGACCCAAGCTCCCACCCGGACTTCGGCCGCGTCATGGCCTTGCTCCTGAGCGACGGAGAGACTGTCGCCGAAACCGCTGAGTCGTGCGAACTGGGCATCCGCGAAGTGCTCGCCATCGCCAACTCCGAGAAGGCCCGTGCGATCATCGAAGGCCAGATCGCCTTCGAGGCCCGCCGCGCGGAGCTCTTCCGCGCCCAAGCCCGCTCCGCCGCACTGCGCACCCTCGTAGCCCTCAACACCCTCACCGATTCCATCCACGACCGCACCGACCGCGCTCTGGAAACGCTCCGCAAGTCCGTCGCCGCCGCCTTGAAATCACAGCACGCGCCTCCCCCTCCCAGAGGGAGGGGGCTGGGGGGTGGGTTCCTTGCGCGCCCGACCACCCGCGGCCTCCGCCCGAATCACGCGGGGAACGACAACCCCGGTTCGGCCCAGCACCCGACGCGCCCTCTCGCCGAAGAAAACTCCCCCGCGCCTGCGAACAATCCGCTTCCCGCAACCGCGGCCCATTCTGCGACGGAGCTTCCTGGACGCATGCCACACGCCATGAACATCTGCAACACCTGCAACACCCTCACCACCCGTCGCTCCGCCAGCATCCCTGTCCTGATCGCGCTCGCCGGCGTGCTCGCGTGCAGCCCCGCCGCACTCGCGCAGTCCGATCTGCCCGCCGCACTCGTCACCACGAGCTCCGCGCTGACCAAGGACCAGGAGACCGAGGTCGCCAACTTCGCCAAGCCGCACCTCGAGGCCTTCAAGGGTGAAGATCCCGACAAGGTCAAGTCCGCCCGCATCGCCCTGAGCAACCCGCTCACCCGCCGCAATCCCTCGCTGGCCTTCCGCCAGGGCTACTCCAAGGTCCTCGGCCCCGAACTCGCCGCCGTCGTCGATCGCAAGGACGCGCTGACCGCGGTCAGCGCCCTGCGCATCGCAGCCGAGCTCGCGACGCAGGAAGGCTTCGACGTGCTCGAAAAGGGCTACGCGAGCGCCGATGAGTCGATCCAGATCGCCGCCGCCGGCGGTGCCGCCCGCGCCTTCGAGGTCATCCGCAGCACGCCCCAGGCCGCCGCCGCCGGACGCCTGACCAAGGCCGTTGACGAACTCGGCAAGCTCTTCGAGAAGACGCCCAACGCCGACGTCGCCGACGCCGCCGCCCGCGCGCTCGTCACCGCCCTTCGCACCTCGACCAACGCCGACGTCCGCAGCCGCGCCTCCGAAGTCTCCTGCCGCGGATTGGGCAACCGCGCCAAGACCATCACCACGATCACGCCCGGCGATCGCACGCTGCTGCCGCTCGTCCGCATCGCCGGCGAAGTCCGCGACGATCTCACCGACAACACGCGGGCCCCGCTCAACCAAGCCGCACAAGCCGCTCGCCGCGAAGTCGGCGGCGACTGCATCGCCCTCGTCGCCCGCCTCGTCCGCTTGGGCCAGCTCCCGGCCGTCCGCCGCGAGGACGACGCCGCCGAGAAGAAGAACAAGGAACTTCTCCGCCCGCTTCCGACTCAGCTCGTCGGAGCCGGCGAGCAGATCATCTCCCTCGTCGCCGGGTCGGCCGATCCTGTCCGCACCAGCCTCGCCGAGATGATCCGAAAGCCCGACGTCTCCACCGACGCTCAGTTCCTCGAAGGCGCCAAGGAACTCCTCGGCCCCGGCAAGCGCATGAGCCGCCCGCCGTTCAGCCTGCCCGACACCCGCTTCGATCTCGGCAAGTAAGTCCGTCCCGGCCGCCCTCTGCGGGTGCATCGGACGCAAAGAAAAGCCGTCGCCGCCCGCGCTTCGCCCATCCACGGCGCAAGCGCCCGGGACCAACGCGTCCGGTCCTACTTCTTCTCGTCTTTCTTCACTTCCGCCTCGCCGCGCTCCACGACTCGAACCGCCGCTGGAATCGGCACCGCTTCCGGCCCCGCCGCGATCACCAGCCGCGCCGTCAGTCCCGGATGCCCTGGTCCAACGACCGACAACACCACCCGCGCCACCTGCTGATCGCCCACCGGCAGATCGTCCCCGGTGTCAAAGTTCGCCAGCGGGATCCGCACCCTCGTCCCCGGCTTGGCCTTGAGCTGCTTCGCGATCGACTTGTTGAAGAACGGCGGCCGCTGCAGCGCCGGGTGATTGCCGCCCCGCATCCAGAAGCCCGTGATCGTCGCCGTGTCCGGCGCCGACAACTCCAGCTCCACCTGGAACGCCGCCAGCGCGCGGCTCCCCGTGTCCAGCTTGATGTCGTAGCTCACGACCCGCGTCGGCCCCATGCGGCTCATCTCGGCCCGCGATTCAGGCTTGGCCTCCGGAATCGCCTCGACCTCCGAAGCGTCCAGCCGCAGCGACGACACGTCGGACTCGACCACCTTGGCCACGATCTGATCGACATCGTCCGCGTCCGGCACCCGCTCGCCACTGGAGACAAAGCCCTTGCCGTCCACCTTTCGGGCCAGCCGGTACGCATCGAGGATGGTCACGCCCGCGGGCTGGGCCATCGTCGAGAGCGCCGTGGCCGTGCCGCGCGGTGCGGCCTTGTCCACGAGCTCCGCCAGCGTCGGCGCCTTGGTCTCGCTCGCTCGGTCCTTCTGTGCAGGCGTCGCGGTGGCGATTGTCGTCGCCTGCTCGCGTCCGCGGTTCCCGAAGTACACAGCCGTCGCCACCAGCCCAAGCACCGCCGCGAACTGCAGCGAACGCATCGTCCGCTGGCGCCCGTCATCGCGTTTGCGGCGTTCAAAGAGCGTCCGCAGCACCACAGCGTCCGTGCTCGCCGGCAGCGGCCGCGTCGCGCCGAACGCTTCTCGCAGCGCGGCCACCGCGCGGCCCGGCAGCACCGGGTCCGGCATCGCGTCGCCGCGGCTGGTTTCGTCGTTCGGAGTTGTGTTCGTTGGGTCTGACATCCGTGAACCCCCCACCAATCCTTCAGCGCTGCCGGGTCACAAAAGGTTCAGGTCCGATCATCCGCTTTCTTCCAGGTCAAACAAGGCTCGTGTTCGGGGGTCCTCCCGCAGGGTCGCGATCGCCTGGTGCAGGCGGCTCTTCACCGTTCCCACGGGAATCCCCAGCGCCGCGGCGACCTCCCGCAGCGAGAGGTCATCGACGAACCGCAGCAGCAGCACCTCCTGCTGGCCCTCGGGCAGATTGGAGATCAGGGACTTGATGTCCACCGACAAGGGCGAATCGGCCGCGGCGTCGAGCTCGCGATCGTGCGAAGGAGTCAGCGCAACGCCCCGGTCCTTGCGGCGGATGGTCAGGGCGATGTTCTTGACGGCGGGGTAGAGAAACGTCGAGAGCTTTGCGGTGAGACGCAAGTCGGGCAGGCGTTTGAGCAGGTAGGTAAACGTGTCCTGCAGGACGTCGAGGGCTTCGCTCTCGTCGCGGGTGAAGCGGCGGGCGACGTTCATGACGAAGTTCTTGTGGCGGCGGTAGAGAGCCATGAAGGCCTCGTCGTCGCCGCGGCTGGCAAGCGAGACGAGCAAGGCATCGCCGCGGCCGTCTTCCTGCTTGCGAACCGGGAACTTGATCGGCGCCGGTGGATCGGGATCGCCGGTGAAGTGCAGCGGGGGTTGTCCGGAGTCGGGTGTGGACATGCAGAGAAGCCGGAGCCGCAGCGTCGGCGAGTAAAGTCAGGATACCTCGTTCTTTGTTCGGCTGGCGGTGGGGAAATGCCGGAGAGATTGCGGGTGTGCGTCCGGGAACGGTCTGAAAGGCCATTCACCGCGGAGGACGCGGAGGAGAGGCAATTTACCACGGAGATCACGGAGTGCACGGAGAGAGACAGGAGAAGAGGAACAAGAAGAAGTTCTTTTCTTCCTCAGTGTTCTCCGTACTCTCTGTGGTGAACTGCCTTGATGCTCTATTCGATCCGCGGGTCGACGACGCGGTAGAGGACATCGACCGCGAGGTTCAGCAGTACGAGGAAGGTCGAGAAGATCAGCACCACGCCGATGATGAGGAAGAGGTCCTTGTTCCGCACGGCGTTGACGAAGTGCTGGCCGAGGCCCGGGATTGCGAAGACGCGTTCGACGACGAAGGAGCCGGTCATGGCGAGCGCGCTGGCGGGGCCGAGGTAGCTGAGGACGGGGAGCAGGGCGTTTTTGAGGGCGTGGCGGAGGACGACGCCGCGGATGGAGACGCCCTTGGCGCGGGCGGTACGGATGTAGTCGGACTGGAGCTGCTCGATCATCGACATGCGGGTGAGGCGGGCGATGTAGGCGGCGAAACCGAGCGAGAGCGTGAACGCGGGCAGGATCATGTCGAGTGGAGTGCCCCAGCTGGGGATGCGGCCGATGCCGAGCCAGACGGGGAAGATGAGCAAGAGCGCGGCGCCGATGACGAAGCTGGGAAGGCTGATGCCGATCATCGAGAGCGACAGCGTCGCGACATCGGCGAAGGAGTTAGGCTTCATCGCGCCGATGACGCCGGCGCTCACGCCGAGAATGAGGGCAAAGAAAATCGCGAGGGCGCCGAGCGCCATGGAGACGGGAAGCGCAGAGCCGATGATCTCGTTGACTCGCTGCTCGCGATACGAGAGGGATGGCCCGAGGTCGAAGATGGGCTGTTCGGGGGGAAGGCGTCCGGCGGCGATGGCCTGCTCACGCTGTTGGCGGGATTCGCCGCTGAGTTCGTGGCGGAGATAGCGGACGCCGGTGGCGCTGTCGAGGTAGGAGAAGTAGAAAGACCAGAAGTTGTCGAGGTTGTACTGGGCCTTCATCGCAGCGACAACCTCGGGCGCGGGGCGGCGGCCCTCGGGGTTCTCGAGCGGATTGCCGGGGACCTTCCACGCGAGAATGAGCGTGGCCGTGTAGATGATCGCGAGGATCAACGGGAGCTGGATCAGGCGGCGGAGGATGAGGCCGATCATGGTTTGGCCTCGGGCGAAGGCGTTTCACCGCGGAGGGCGCGGAGAACGCGGAGAGAAGGCGATTTACCACGGAGAGCACGGAGAACACGGAGAGATACAGGGGAACAGGGGTAGGAAGAGGAAGAGGAAGAAGAAGCCAACGCTCTTGTCTTTCTCTGTGTTCTCTGTGATCTCTGTGGTGAATTCCGATTCTCGACGATCGCGATCGCGGTGGGCAGCGCGTCTGTCGGGTTGGGCGCGTGCGGCGCCGGGGCGAGGACGCCCCGGCTCGCTGTTGGGGGCACGCTGAGATTCGATGATTGTGGAGCGATCCGCGTCGGTGCGGCCGCCCTTCCCCCTGCCCCTTCCCTCCGGGAAGCGGGGGAGTCTTCGGTCCGCATGCGGACGCGGAAGAGTTGCTGCTCGCTGCGGCGGTTGCTGCTGATGCCTTCGAGGCGATCGGGGTTGAACAAGTTCAGGTTCACGTAGTGGAAGATCGGGATCAGCGGGAGGTCCTGCTCGACGAGGATGCGTTCGGCGTCGGCGAGGATTGCGGCGCGGGCGGCGGGATCGGTTTCGACTTCGGCTTTGGCGAGCAGGGCGTCGAACGCTTTGGATGAGTAGCGGCGGTCGTTGTTGCCGTCGTCGGTGCGGTTGATCTCGAGGAAGGTGGTCGGGTCGGGGTAGTCGCCGAACCAGCTCGCGCTGCTGGTGATGTAGTTGGCGTTCTTCACCTGCTCGCGGAAGACCTTGGTCTCACGGACGATGATCGCGGTAGTAATGCCCAGCTCGCGCTCCCAGTCTTTGGCGATCGCTTGCGCGACGAGGTCGGTGTTCTGTTCTTTGTTGATGAGTAGTTCGATGGTCGGGAAGTTGCTGCCGTTGGGGAAGCCAGCCTCGGCGAGGAGGCGGCGGGCGGCGTCGGGATCGCGAGAGAGGCCGGCGGGCGTGGTGTAGTTGCGGATCGAGCCGGGGGGGATGAGCGAGCCGGCGGTGGCTTCGCCGAGGCGGCGGACGCCGTCGGCGACGGCGCGCTTGTCGATTGCCAGCGCGAGAGCGCGGCGGACGCGGGCGTCGGCGAGCGGGTTGACGCGGCCGTCGGGGAGGTTTGGCGAGCAGTTGAGGTTCCAGAAGAACGTGCCGAAGGCGGGGAAGATGTGGGTGTTCTTGCGCGGGTCGGCGGGCAGGGCGCGATCGATCTCGGCCGGGCCAAGGCCCTTGGCGCGCAGCGCGTCCACGGCGGCGGCGTGCTCGGCGCGGAAGGCGTTTTTGGCGGCGACCATCTCGGCGCGGAAGGGTGCGACGACATCGCTGACCCAGTCGACGCCGCCGGTCTGAAAGGCCATGGCCTGGGAAACCGGATCGTCGATGCTCAGAATGGCCATGGAGTTGATGCGGACGTTGGCGGCGTCCCAATAGGCGGGGTTCTTGGCGAGGCGCATCTCGCGCTTGAACCGCCAGGAATCGAGCCGCATCGCGCCGATCGACGGGGCAGCACGGGTCCAGCCGGTGTCCCACTTCACACGGGCGGTGCCGGGATCGACGACCTCATAGCGTGAGACGATGCTCTCGCAGACGGGCACGAACGCGACGGAAGCGCAGATGTCGAGGAAGTAAGGCGCGGGACGCGCGAGGGTCACGACGAGCGTGCGTTCGTCGGGGGTCTGGATGGCGACCATGGCGCGGAAGGTAGATTTGGTGTGTTGCCAGAGTTGTTCGGCAGCGGTCGAAGTCTGCGGTTGCTTGGCGAAGGCGGCGAGCGCGGCGGTGCGCCAGTCGAAGAAGTCTCTCGCGCCGGCGATGTGGAAGAAGAAGGAGGTGTAGTCGGCGGCGGAGTCGGGGAGCGTGCCGCGGAGCCAGGCGTAGACGAAATCAGTCGAGCGCAGCGGCGTGCCATCGCTCCATGTCGCGGCCCGGAGATGGAATGTGTACGTGAGCGCGTCGGGCGAGACTTCCCAGCGTTCGGCGAGGGCAGGCTCGATGGGGAGGTCGTCTTTGGTGACATCGCTGCGGACGAGGCCTTCGTGGAGGCAGCGCATGAGGCGGATGTCACGGAGCCAGGAAGCGACGATGGGGTCGAGCGTGGTGGGATCGCCGCCGTTGATGATGGTGAAATCGGCGCGGGGCGCGGGCGTGGAGACCGCGAGGGTGGCGGCGATGCCGAGGGCGATCACGAGGAATGCGGCGAGCAGGCGGAACACGGGGGCAGTGTACGAGGAGAAGGCGGTTCACCGCGGAGGACGCGGAGATCGCGGAGGAAGACAAAGGGCGGTTTACCACAGAGACACAGAGGCACAGAGAGAGACGCGGAAGTTGGGTTGGTGCGAGAGTGCCTCTTCGTGTTCTCGTTGGGCTTTGTGTTGATTGTCTTCTGTCGAAGGCTCTCTTCGCGCGGCGGTTCCGCGCCTCCTCGCCCCGCTTGCGGAGAGACGACGGCTTCAGGCGAAGTCTCAAGTTCAGTGAGCGGATTCCGCGAGTTTCGCAGCAAGGAACTTCCGGGCGCCCCTTGCCCCTCCCCGGTCTCGCTGCGCTCGACCACCCCTCCCCGCTTCGCGGGGCGGGGAGGCGCGGCGGCGACGAGTTGGGACTTCAGTACTGGAGGACGGAGTGGACCTCGCCGTACTTCACGACCTTGTCGCGGCCTTTGAGTTTGGGGAGCTCGATGAGGACGGCGATGCCGACGATCTCGGCGCCGCATTTCTTGACGAGTTCGCAGCAGGCTTCGAGTGTGCCGCCGGTGGCGAGGAGGTCATCGACGACGACGACCTTGCGGCCTTGGCCGATGGCGTCGGAGTGGATCTCGAGGCGGTCGGTGCCGTATTCGAGGGCGTAGTCGACGCCGTGGACGCTGCGGGGGAGTTTGCCGGGCTTGCGGATGGGGACAAAGCCGGCGGAGAGGGACTGGGCGATGGCGGTGCCGAAGATGAAGCCGCGGGACTCAGCGCCGACGACGAGTTCGACGCCCTTGCCGCGGTAGGGATTGGCCATGAGCTCGACGGCGAGGGCGAGACCCCGGGGATCGGCCAGCAGGGGCGTGAAGTCCTTGAAGAGGATGCCGGGCTTGGGGAAGTCGGGGACGTCGCGGATGAGGGAGTGGAGGTGCATGAGGGGGAAGGGGAGCAGGGGAGTAGGGGAAAGGGGAGCAGGGGTCGGAAAGGCGGGAACCGGAACATACTACTGCCGACTTGCAGGCGGCGTTGGAGCCGACGTGGGCGGCGCGATACCTACGCTGTGGCATGACCTCGAAGCCTGTTCGCAAGCCTGCTTTGGAGATCGTGGAGCCGGTCGGGAAGCGTGTGCTTATCCGCAAGGATGAGGACAAGAAGCAGACCAAGACCGGGATTCACCTGCCGGACAAGATTGAGATCCCGACCTTGGCGGGACGGGTGGTGGCGATCAGCGTGCAAGTGGAGCGGGACGAGGATTACTCGATCAAGCAGTACGACCGCGTGCTGTTCAACCCCAAGCACGCGATCCCGGTGGAGTTTGAGGGTGACAACCGGCTGTTCGTGATTCCGATCGAGGATGTGGTGGCGATCTTCCGGAAGGCGGAGGAGACGGAGTAGGCTGGTGTCCGCAATCTTTCAGTGGGACCGGCCTCCGGCCGGTCTGCCTGGGTCTGGAAGTTGCTCGTTGTGCTGTGTACGCGGCTGTCGACCGGCCGGAGGCCGGTCCCACTGGTTCCAGGCGTGGTTTAGCGCCGCTTGAGGCTCGTGTTGCATGTCGCGTGAGGCTGTCACACTTTCTTCGGACCACCCCGCCGCGGTGTTCTTGCGGCCGCTGGAGGACTTGCCTTCGGTGCTGGCGATCCCGCCGCTGCCTCGGGGGAAGCGTGGGTTGTTTGATGTGTCGCTACGGACGCCGGGGTCGAAATCACTGACGAATCGGGCGTTGCTGCTGGCGGCGTTGGCGGAAGGGGAATCGACGCTGCGGTCGCCGCTGCTCGAAGCGGATGATGCACGGCGGATGCGGGCGGCGTTGGAGCAACTTGGGGTCGGACTGTCGCTGGAGCGCGATGGTGATGATGAGGTGCTGCGGGTGCGGGGCGTGGGCGGGGCGTGGAAGCCTGCGGGCGAGGTGACGGTCAATCTGAACAACGCGGGGACGGCGACGCGGTTTCTGGCGGCGGCGGCGCTGCTTGGATCTGGTGGGGGTTCGGCGCCGATTGTCATCGACGGCAATGCGCGGATGCGGGAGCGGCCGATCGGGGAGCTGGCCGAGGTGCTGGCGCAATTGGGGGCGAAGATCGAGTACGTCGGGCGCGAGGGGTATCCGCCGCTGCGGATTCATCCGCTGGCGGAGCGCAAGGGACCCGGGCGTGTTCTGGACATTCCGACGACGCAGAGCAGCCAGTTCATCTCGGCGATTCTGATGGTGGCGCCGTGGCTGGCCGGCGGGCTGACGATTCGGCTGACGGGGGAGATCACGAGCCCGACGTACATCGAGATGACGATCGGGCTGTTGCAGCAGGTCGGCGCGATGGTGAAGACGTCGGAGGACTTGCGGGTGATCCGGGTGGGGCCGCCGACGGCCGGTGCTGCGGTGGGGCTGAAGGCGTTTGACTACGACGTGGAGCCGGACGCGAGCGGGGCGACGTACTTCTGGGCGGCGGCGGCGATCAACCCGGGCTCACTGGCGCGGGTGACAGGGCTTTCGCATCGGTCGCTGCAGGGGGATGCTGATTTTCCGTCGCTTTTGGCGCGGATGGGTGCAGTGATCGAGCAACATCCGGCGACGCCCACCACGCCGCATGGGGTGGGGCAGGGCGTGGGCTTCGCGGCGGCACCGCAATCGGAGACGTCCGAGGCACGGACGCACTTCATCCGCGTCGGTGGGCCGGGGCGGCTGGAGCCGATCATGGCGGACCTGTCGAAGATGCCCGACACGGCGATGACACTCGCGAGCGTGGCGTGCTTCGCGTCGGGGATGTCGATCCTGCGCGGGCTGCGGACGCTGCGGGTGAAGGAGACCGACCGCATCGAGGCGATGCGGAACGAACTCACGAAGATCGGTGTCAAGATTGATTGCCCGGTGATGGGTGATCACGATGTGATGGGGATCACGCCGCCGCCGGGAGACATGGCGCTGGCAAGCTCGCGGGTCGAGTTCGACACCTACGACGATCACCGCATGGCGATGAGCCTGGCCCTGATCGGGCTGCGGCGGCCGAATGTGTTCATCAAGGACCCGCAGTGCGTGGCGAAGACGTATCCCACGTTCTGGCGCGATCTGGCTCGGTTGTATGTGAACGCGTGACTCACGGTGCTTGGGAAAGGCATTTCACCGCGGAGGGCGCGGAGGACGCCGAGAGAAGCAGAGAAGGCAGTTCACCACAAAGAACACGGAGAGCACGGAGGGAGACAGGTGATTCAAGACAGAGCTTGGTGGCGTTGGCCGTGAGGGCTGCGTTTGCGGGCGCGATGCAAACCCACCCCCCCCCACTGCTCTAGTTCTCAAAAGCAACGGGCCGCACTGTCGTGCGGCCCGTGCCTCGTCTCTCACGAATTGTCGCTCGCGAGCTCTCTCAACTCCTCGCGGCTCTCTCTCGCTGCCGGTCGGCGGACGATGTCCGTCGGCGACGCGCAGTTTATCGAGCCGACCCGGGTTGCCGCTTGAATCCCGACCAAAGCCCAGCCTGGGAGAATCGCCTGATCGCGCAATTCCTGACACGGCATGAACTTGTCACCAGAGCCGACATGTGGATAACACCTCCCGACCGGAGCAACAACGCACCCCGATCGGAGTTTGGCGCCAGAATCTGCGGGGTGCGAATCCCAAGAGTCGACGGAGGCTCACATGGCGCTCTTCGCACGCTCGGCGGAACTGCTTCGGCAGAGTTTGAATGTTCTCCGCCGCGACAAGCGGCTGATGATCTTTCCGCTGGTGTCGGCGGTTGCCTGCCTGGCGGTGTTCGCGTCGTTTGTGGTGCCGCTGGTGGTGACGGGGGTGCTGGAAGAAGTGACGGCCCAGGGCGGTCCGGGCGACCGGAGCGTGATGCATCCGTATGTGCGCGAGATCGGGACGCTGCTGACGTTTTCGTACTACTTCGCGAGCTACTTCGTGATCGTGTTCTTCAACACGGCGCTGGTGGCGTGCGCGATGGAGCGGTTTGCGGGGCGAGAGCCGACGGTGCGGGGCGGTTTGTGGCACGCGGCTGGATTGATGCCGCAGATCGTGGGATGGGTGGCGGTGAGCGCGACGGTGGGCACGCTGCTGCAGGCGATCGAGGAGCGGGTGGGCTTTGTGGGCAAGATCGTGACGGCGCTGGTCGGGCTGGCGTGGACGATCGCGACGTACTTTGTCGTGCCGGTGCTGGTGGTCGAGCGTCTGGGCCCGATCGAGGCGGTGAAGCGATCATCGACGATGCTGAGCAAGACCTGGGGCACGGCGTTGGTCTCGAACGTGGGGCTGGGCCTGATCGGTTTCGTGCTGTACGCGGTTGCAACGATTCCCGCGATCATCGGGATCGTGTTCACGGCGCAGATGAACCACTGGGCACCGATCGCAATCGGCGGCGGGATCATGGTGGTGCTCATGATCGGCATCGCGCTGGTGACGAGCGCTGTGAGCTCGGTCCTCGTTGCGGCGCTGTACCGCTATGCGGCGACGGGCGAGGTGCCGATCGGGTTTGAGGAGAGGGCGCTGCGGGGTGCGTTCAGGGTGAAGTGAAGAAGTCGGTCGCCGAACAGGCTTTCACAAAGGCATTTCACCACGGAGAACACGGAGATCACGGAGAGAATTCGTGGGGAGGGCATGTGTCTTTTCCGTGATCTCGGTGGTCTGTGTGGTGCATGTCTTGGACCTCCGCGAAGGGTTGCAAACCCACCCCCTGGCCCGCTCGCTCTGGGAGGGGGAGGCGTGTCGGCCGCGGGGCGTCGGAAGTGCTTGATTTGCAGGGGTTTTTGGCGGTGCCGTTTCGACGGTTTTTTGTGCGTTTTGGTCGATGAGAACCTATCATTCCGATCGCCGAGAACGGCGTCGGAGTCGGTTTTTTTTCGGTATGCCATTTTCGGCGTCGGCGGCGTGTGGGAGCCGGCGGCGGGAGTGGTGTGAATGAGCGATCGGGTCTCGCGCATTGAAGACGAACGGGGAAACGAATGACGCGTTCCGCCGCACAACCCACGAGCACCGGGCCGACCGACGCCGCTGCATCGCACATCGAGGTGAAGCCATTGTCGACTTCTGAGAACACCAACGCCGCCAACGTCAGCGCCTCCATTACGAAGGGCGGGGACAACTACAACGCCGAGCAGATTCAGGTGCTCGAAGGCCTGGACGCGGTGCGCAAGCGCCCGGGCATGTACATCGGCGGGACGGGGATCAACGCGCTTCACCATCTGGTGTACGAGGTCGTGGACAACTCCATCGACGAAGCGATGGCGGGACACGCGACGTTTGTGCAGGTGACGATCCAGCCCGACGGCTCGTGCTGCGTGATCGACGACGGGCGCGGCATCCCCACCGACGCGATGAAGCACGAGGACCCGAACCTCAACGGCAAGCCCGCGATCGAGATCGTGCTGACCAAGCTCCACGCCGGCGGCAAGTTTCAGCAGGAGGGCTCGGCGTACAAGGTTTCGGGCGGATTGCACGGCGTGGGCGTGTCGTGCGTGAATGCGCTGTCGGAGTACCTCGACTGCGAGGTGTATCGCAACGGCAAGGTGATGGCGATCGGCTTTGAGCGCGGACGGGTGACGACGCCGCTGCACGCGGTGGGCGCGATCCCGGCGAATTCGAACCGCACGAAGGGCACGACGGTCACGTTCCGCCCCGATCCGACGATCTTCCCGGACACGACGTTCAACTACGACACGCTGGCGACGCGTCTGCGCGAACTGGCGTACTTGAACCCGGGCGTGACGATCAAGTTCACCGATGAACGAGTCGGACCCGACGGCAAGACGCGGGGCGAGACGTTCAAGGCCGAGAACGGCCTGCTGGAGTACGTGAACTACCTGATGACCGGCAAGAACGCGGTGGCGGCGCCGGTGTACATCAAGCGCGAGAACGCGGCCGAGAGCCTGATCTGCGAGGTGGCGCTGCAGTACCACGACGGGTACAACGAGCTGCTGCTGACGTTCGCGAACAACATCAACAACGTGGACGGCGGCACGCATGCGCAGGGCTTCAAGGTCTCGCTGACCCGCGCGATGAACGCCTATGCCCGGAAGGCCGGCATCATCAAGGACAAGGACCCCGTGCCCAGCGGCGAGGACCTGCGCGAGGGGCTGGTCTCGATCATCTCGGTGAAGCTGCCCAACCCGACCTTCAACAACCAGCCGAAGGAAAAACTTCTCAACCCGGAGATCGAGGCGTTTGTCAGCCAGGCGGTGGGCGAGGCGCTCGAGAACTGGATGGAGGAGCATCCGCAGGAGGCCAAGCGGATCTGCATGAAGGGCATCCTGGCGGCGCAGGCACGCGAGGCGGCCCGCAAGGCTCGCGAGTTGACGCGGCGGAAGACGGCGCTCGACAGCGGGTCGATGCCGCACAAGCTGCGGGACTGCAAGACGCGGAACGTGGACGAGGCGGAGATCTTCATCGTCGAGGGTGACTCGGCAGGCGGCAGCGCGACGCAGGGTCGCAACGTCGAGACGCAGGCGATTCTGCCGCTCAAGGGCAAAATCCTGAACGTCGAGAAGGCCCGCATCGACAAGATCCTGGGCTTTGAGGAAATCCGCACACTGATTGCGGCGCTGCGTGTGGGCATCGGCAACGAGTTGGACATCGCGAAGCTGCGTTACGGCAAGATCATCATCATGACAGACGCCGACGTGGACGGCAGCCATATCCGGACGCTCTTGCTCACGTTCTTCTTCCGCCAGATGCCGGACTTGATCCGCAAGGGGCACATCTTCATTGCGCAGCCGCCGCTGTATCAGGTGGCGAAGGGCCACGGCAAGGCGAAGCGTGCGTGGTACGTGCTCAACGAGAAGACGCTGGAAGACTCGCTGGTGAACCTGGGGCTGGAGAACGCGGTGCTGTCGGTGCGGGACATCCTGAACGTGGACCCGCTGCACGCGAGCCGGGAGCCGAAGGAGATCACACGGCTGGAGGGCGATTCGCTCAAGCGGGCGATCTTCCTGCTGGCGCGGCTGCAGGAACTGGTGACGATCGCGGAACGCCGCGGCGCGAAGTTTGCGGATCTGCTCGGTGTGCGATCGCAGGACCCGTCGGGCAAGGGGCGGCTGCCGACGCGGCGGGTCTCGTGGCGCGGCGGGGACGCGTACGCGTGGACCGAGGAGCAGGCGTTCGAGATTGTCTCGCAGAAGCAGCTCCGGCTGGCGGATACCGCGAACGGTGCGAGCGGAGGCGGGAGCGAGACCGGGAACGCGCTTACGGCGGATCATGCGACGATCCGAGAGTTGCACGAGAACCGGGAGATGGAGCGGCTGTTCCAGGATCTGGCGTCGATCGGGCTGTCGATCGACGACTACACGCTGATCCAGGAAGAGTCGGTGACGGGCGAGAAGTTGCCGTCGAAGTTCGCGTGGGTGCTGACGGGCGACTTGGCCAAGGTGGAAGAGAAGGCCGAGGACGAGGCTGCCGACGACGACAGCGCCGAGACGGGTGTGCGGGCGACGGTGCAGAAGACAGTGACGACGAAGAACGCGAAGGTGATCGAGGCGGCGAGCCTGCCGGCGATTTTGGATTCGCTGCAGGACCTGGGGCGGCGCGGGCTGGAGATCAAGCGGTTCAAGGGTCTGGGCGAGATGGACGCGGAGCAGTTGTGGGAAACCACGATGGACGCGAGCAAGCGGGTGCTGTTGCGGGTGAACTGGGACATGGCGAGCAACGCGGATGCGATGTTCTCGGTCCTGATGGGCGAGGAGGTGGAGCCCCGCCGCAAGTTCATCGAGGAGCACGCGCTTGAGGTGAAGAACCTGGACGTGTGATCGGGTGTGACGCTTCGTCGGTGTGTGACGCTGGTGCGGCGTGGCGAGGCTGGGGAACGCCGGATGCGAGCGCAAGCGTCGATGGGCTTGCAGTGCGGGTTTTCCGCGGTCGATCCAGAGGAGTCCTCGCTCTTCTGGAACACTCGATGACCGCTCGCCCCAACGCCGCCCCAACTTCTGCGACCGCGAAGCTGCACTCGCTCGGGATGACCGTGCAGGACGTTGCCGCGCTGATGAACAAGCTTGATGAGTCGGACCGTGAGAGCGAGGCGAAGGGTCGCAAAGCTCCGCGGAAGTTCAAGCGTCGATCGTATCGAATCGCGTGCCTGCCGGTGGACCTGATCGCGCCCGGTGGTGCGACGACGGCGGTCACGATGGTGTGCCGCAATCTGTCGAGCGGCGGGCTCGCGGCGTTGCACAACTCGTTCCTGCATCCGGGGACGCAGGTTCACGTGACGCTGAAGCATGTTTCTCGCGGGCCGACGGTTCTGGCGGCAAAGGTGACGCACAGCCAGCACCTCAAGGGCGTGGTGCATCAGGTGGGCATCAAGTTCGACCAGCCGATCAAGCCAAGCGACTACATCAAGCTTGACCAGCTGGAAGATTGGTTCTCGCTCGAGTCGGTGCCTGCGGAGGAGCTGCGTGGGTGTCTGGTGGTGGTCGGGACGAGCGAGATCGAGCAGCGGTTGATTCAGAACTATCTGCAGGGCACGGATGTAAGGCTGCGGTGCGCCGACGATGAGAAGACGGGCATCGCGTACGCCGCGGACGGCGCGGACCTGGTGATCGCCGACCCGGATCAGGGCAAGCTGGATCTTGACCGGTTCTTTGCCGCGATGAACGAAACGGGTGTGGCGACGCCGGTTGTGGTTGCGACCGCCCGGAGCAAGGACGATCGGCAGCGCTGGCTGCGGGAGTTTGAGCCGGCGGCGATCGTCGCGAAGCCATTGACGAAGGCTTTGTTCCTGCGTGCGGTGGCGGAGTTTCTGATCGTTGGCCGCAGCGGTGCGGCGACGGTGAGCTCGATGCTGGGCCATGACGAACGGGCATCGCTGCTGCCTGCGTTTGTGCGGAGCCTGAACGATTCAGCGACCGACATGCGCAGTCTGCTGGAGCGTCGCGACACGGACCCGCTGCGGGCGATGTGCGCACAGATCGCGAAGGCGGCGCCGGGGATGGGGTTCTCGGGCGTCGGCCTTTTGGCGGAGCAGGCGGGCAAGTCGCTGGCTCAGACGCAATCGGCGGAATCGTCGAGAGCGGCGATCCAGCGGCTGATCGTGGCGTGCGAGAGTGCGCAGGTGCAGAAGAAGGCTGGCTGAGGCGTTCTCCCCCCCCGAGAAATCCTGCTCCGTAACAGTTCGGATGAAGATGGGCAACGTGGGCGGTGCGTGCGGATTGGCTCGCGATCCGGGTGCCGCAAGTGTTCAACTCGGCAAGATTGCGGTTCGATGATCCAAGCGAGCCGCCGATGCGGCACCAGGGGATCTACCGGGGAGTGCACATGGCCGGCAAGCGGGGCATGGCGGATTGGCCGAGCGACGGAGCGTGGGCGGACGACTCATCGTCAGCGCGGCGGAACACGCTGGGGCTGGACGTCAAGGGTGTTCGAGCCCTGGCGGAGAAACTCGAAGCCATGTCGGGAGGTGGCGGTTCCAACGACCTCAAGCGTGAGTTCGTACGTTGGCCGTTCCATCGCGACCGGATCCCGGTGCTGATCGAGCAGCCGGGCGGGACGCACCTGGCGCTGCGGCTGTGCTGCCGCAACATCTCGCGCGGGGGCATGTCGCTGTTTCACAACTCGTTTGTGCACGAGGGATCGAAGTGCATGTTGCGGCTGCCGCACCCGACACACGGGGCGCTGGACGTGCAGGGAACGATCGTGCGGTGCAAGCACCGGGGCGGGGTGGTGCACGAGATCGGCGTGAAGTTCGACGCACCGATCGACGCGAAGCAGTTCGTGTCGGCGGGAGGCGAGACCGAGTTCTTCAGTCTCGAGAAGGTGGACGCGGAGAAGATCGCGGGCTCGCTGCTCTTGGTGGAGCCGGAGAAGAACGATCAGAAGTTGTTCGAGCACTTCATGCGGCGGACGCGGGTGCGTCTGCGGAGCGTGGCCTCGATCAAGGAAGCGATGGCGAGCCTGAAGGAGCCGGCGGACGTCATCGTCGCCAACTTCCAGCTCCCCGACGGGACGGGGCTGGAACTGATGACGCAGGTGCGTGCCGCGGGGTTGCACGCGCCGATCGTGATGCTGACGCCCGACGCGTCGCCGCAGACCCGCATGGAACTGAGCGCGGTTCGGTGCGACGGGCTGTTGAGCAAGCCGTTGACGTACGACCGGGTGGTGCGGGCGATCGCGGAGTTCCTCGGGAGCGCGGCGGAGGGCGGGGGTGACGAGAGCCGGTCAGCGCTCCGGGCTGACGACCCGTCGATGAGCATGCTGCCCTGGTTCCTGGACGAGTTGAAGCGGATCGCTGGCGAGCTGCGCAAGGCGGTGGACAGCGACAACACGCGGGAGTGCGAGTCGCTGTGCATGACGCTGAAGGGCTCGGCGCCGTCGATGGGCTTTGCGGGGATGGCAACGACGGCGGACCGGGCGCTGCAGATGCTGGCGTGGACCAAGAGCCCGAAAGAATCGGCCTCGGTGCTGCGCGACGTGATTGTCGCGTGTGAACGGGCGAGGGCGGCATGAACCCCGCGAACAACCAAGAGACGGTGCCCGCGCTGGGGACGCTGCGGCGACGGCTGTTCATGACGGTAGTCGTGATCGCCGCCGCGGTCGTGGGCTTCGAGCTGGTGCTGGCTGGGCTGATTCGGCGCTCGGCCCGCGAGAGCGAGGCGGTAAACGTCACGACGCGGCACCAGCTGCTGAGCCAGCAGATCGTGAAGGCAGCGGCGATGCTGGAGCACGCCAACCACGCCGAGGATGCGGCGGCGGGCGAGCCGTACCGCGACGAGTTGGCGGCGGCGGCGGCGGCGTTCGAGCGTGATCAGCGAGAGCTTTCTGGGGCAGGCTTGACACGGAGCATGCTGACCCCGGAGGAACGGACGACCCTTGAGGCCGCGAGCGGCGCGTTCGTGCAGGCGGTGCAGGTGGCGGCCCAGTCGCTGCGGCAGGACGTGGGCGATCCGAAGAGAGACTCTCGGCTGATGCAACTGGCGACGGCCCAGGGGCGGTTCGGGCGTGACGCGGAGGCGGTGGCCGAGCGACTGAACCAATCGGCGCAGTCGCACGCCGGAGCGGCGATGTGGATCGTGGTCGGAGCGGGCGTGGTGCTCTGCGCGGTGCTGGCCGGGCTGGTGGCGGTGTTGATCGTGCCGTCGCTGCAGCGGATGAGCGCGGAGATGATCCGGGTGCGCGCCGAGGGCGAGCAAGCGTTGACCGCGGCGCGCCAGAAGGAAGCGATGCTGGAGCGGGTGAGCCACGGGATCCGCTCGCCGATGATGTCGGTGCTTGGCTACTCGGACATGCTGCTTGAACCGTCGCTGGGAACCGCCGAACGGGCCGAGATCGCGCAGAACATCCGACGGAGCACCAAGCACCTGCTGGCGTTGGTGCACGAGGTGATCGATCAGGCCGCGGCGGGGGCTGGGCGGCTGGCGGTGGGGCGCGTGGCGTGCTCTCCGGAGCAGGCTGTTCACGAAGTGGTGACGATGCTGCGACCGCTGGCAACGACGCGGACACTGGCACTGTCGGAACAGATCGATGCGTCGCTGCCGCACGCGGTGATCGGGGATCCGATTCGGCTGCGGCAGGTGCTGCTGCAGCTGATCGGCAACGCGATCAAGTTCACTCCCAAGGGCGAGATTGTCGTGCGGGCGAAAGGTGATCCCAACGACGCCGAGCGGGCGTTGATCGAGATCCGAGACAGCGGCCGCGGGATGACCGGGAGGCAGCTTGAGCAGCACGGGTTGACGCCCGAGACGGCGTCGACCAAGCTCGGCGCGACACCGACGGTTGGTCTATCGCTGTCGCGCTCGCTCGTGCTGCTGATGGGCGGCTTGCTGACGGCCGAGAGCGAACCGGGGCGTGGCACGACGGTTCGACTTTCACTGGCGAAGGCCAAGACGAGCCCGCTCGCTGGGCAGACCCGGGGCAGCGACGTTGGCGTGTACCCATGGTTGGTGGGAAACGTACTGGTGGCCGAGGACAACCCGGACAGCCAGAGACTGATCGCGTTCTATCTCCGCAAGATGGGCCTCGAATCAGTGATCGTGCCCGATGGGCGGCAGGCGGTGAACAACGCGCTCGCTGCGGTGGGCGCTGGAAACCCGTTCGACATGATCCTCATGGACATGCAGATGCCGTCGCTCGATGGGTATGCGGCAACGCGTGAGCTTCGCACTCGCGGCTACAAGGGCATTATCGTCGCCCTCACGGGTAACGCGTTGGCGGGCGACCGGGAGAAGTGCATGGAAGCGGGCTGCGACGAGTATCTCACCAAGCCGATCGAGCGAGACGTGTTCGTGGGCACGTGTGCGCGGCTGCTGTGCAAGGGCGAGGATCCGGGGCTGCGGATCGCCTCGTAATCGCCGACGGGGACCTGTGCCATGCGGCGCCCGCGTACGCTGGGGCATGGCCACGTTTCTCTTGAAGACCGAGCCGGGCGAGTTCTCGATCGAAGACCTCGAGCGTGAGTCGAAGAAAAAGCCGGTGCGCTGGGATGGGATCACCAATGCCGCGGCCCTCAAGGCGCTGCGCGAGGCGCAGGCGGGCGACGAGGCGTTCATCTACCACACCGGCGAGCAGCGCGCGATCGTGGGCCTGGCGCGGATCACGGCAGATGCGTACCCCGATCCGAAGAACCCGGGTGTGACCGCGGCGGGCGAAACAAAGACGCCGGTGGTGGATCTGGTTTTTGTGAAGCGAGCCCAGACGCCGGTGACGCTGGAGGCGATAAAAGCAGACAAGCGGTTCGGCGCGTTTGCGTTGGTGAAGCAATCACGGCTGAGCGCGATGATCGTGCCGCCGGAGCTCGAAAAGGTGCTGCGGAAACTGGCGGGAGTGTGACGGGAAGGCACTGGGCAACAGCCCTCAGTCCTAAGACCTCAGCCCTAAGACCTCAGCCCTTGCCTCCAACCTCCGCCCTCCAACCATCCCGCTCCAAAAAGGGTGGCCAACGGGACTCGAACCCGCGACCCCGAGGATCACAACCTCGTGCTCTAACCAACTGAGCTATGGCCACCATCACGCGGAAAACCGCGGGGCGAAGTATATGGCGCGCCCCGGGGATCCTCCAACGGCCAAACACCCGCGGGTTGTGACGCCTTAGGACCGCACGCTGCTGCGGACCCCGGTGTCCGCCCGTCCGGTGAACTTGGGAACGTCCGCTCCGTCGTTGAAGTACTCGAGAATCCAGGCGATTTCGCCGGTGCGATACATGGACACGAACATCTCCACGGTCCCGGGGCAATACCGCGTCCGAATGCCCGACTCGAGCTCGGCGATCGCCTTTTCCGCGGCGTGCACGCCCGTCTCGCGGCGGTAGGGACGGATGCTGGTCATGGCGTCGAAGGAATCAATGACCGCGAAATAGCGAGCGGCGACGGGGATCTCGTCGCCGGACAGGCCGTCGGGATAGCCCTTGCCGTCGAAGCGCTCGTGGTGATGGCGGACGAGATCGAGGATGACGCGGTCGTCCTCGCCCATGCGAAGCAGCCGCTCGTGACCCAGGGCGGCGTGGGACTTCATCACTTCGAACTCATCGTCGGTGAGCTTGCCTGGCTTTTGCAGGATGGCCGAGGGGATCTCGATCTTGCCGATGTCGTGCAGCGCGGCTCCGGCCGTGAGACGTTCGAGGTCGTCGTGAGAAACTCCGGCCTTTTCGGCCAGCGCACGGGTGTAGAGCACCACCCGCCAGGTGTGGGCGGCGGTGCTCGTGTCCTTGGCCTCGAGCAGGCCGACGAGGGCTTCGATCACTTCGGGTGCGAGCAAGCGAGGAAGGGTAGAACCGGTCTCACCACAGAGGCACAGAGACACGGAGAAAGACGCGGAGAGAGACCTTCAACTCAAAGCGCTCCAAGGGCTCGAAGAGTTCAAATCAAGAGTTGAAGGGAAGAGTTCAAGGCAGGAAAAAAGGGATCGAGGTGCGCCAACTTTCGCGCGGTCAGTTATCGCGCGCCGTCGCCACTATGAGCGATTGGAGTTCTTTGAGTTGGAAGCCCGGACTCTTGTGACTTCGCGTTCTCGGTGCGTCTGTGCCTCGGTCGTGAAGCAGCTAGACCACGCGCACGATGAGGACGGATTGATCGTCGGTCTGGGTGCCGTGGGATCGGGCGGCGGCGATGAGAGCGCGATCGATCGACTCGGGGTCGGCGACGGGAAGCGATGCGAGGACCCGCTCGACGCCGCGAAGGCCGAACTGGCGGCGTTCGCGGTCCATGACCTCGACGAGGCCGTCGGTCAGGAAGACGAAGAGGTCGCCGGGAGCGGCCTGCACGCTTGCGGCGGCGAACGGAACGTCGGCGTCGATGCCCAGGGGCAGATGTTCGTTTTCGAGCTGCGTCCAGCGGCGCTCGGCGGCGACGTAATGGAAAATGGGCAAGTGACCCGCGAGGGCGTATGTGACGGTGCGATCGGATCGCACGCGGGCGCAGGCGAGGGTGGCGAACATCTCCGGGCGGGTGAGATCGACGACGATGCGGTTGACGTCGCGGAGCACCGAGCCGAGGTCGTCGCCGGCGGCGAGGAGGCGGGTGCGGATGGCGGCCTTGAGCATGCCCATGACGATGCCGGCGCCGACGCCGTGGCCGGAGACATCGGCGAGGAAGACGTCGATCTCGCGGTCACGCTGCACGGCGTCGACAAGGTCGCCGCCCATCTCGGTGGACGGTTCGGAGCGGGCGAGCACTTGGGCGAAGGGAGTTTGGATCGACAGCGCGGGGACGATGGATTCGTGGATGGTCTTGGCGACGTCGAGTTCGGCCTGGGCTCGTTCGGCGCGGCGTTCCTTGCCACGGACGAACTGGATGAAGATGACAAAGCCGACGGAGGTCAGCACCATCATCATCACGGCGAGCGTGATCTTGCGGGCGAGCTCCGATGCGCCCATGCCGACGTTGAACAAGCCAAGGCGACCGAGCGGACCGAAGAAGAGCAGGTCGGCGAAGAACGGGAGTACGACGAGTGGCACCAGCATCCAGAACCGGCGAGCAGCGAATGCGTGGGCCCAGCCGACAGAGAGCGTGCCGCCGAAGGCGACCAAGGCGAGACCGCCGAGCCACGCCATCGGGCGCGGCTGCATGAACGCGACGAGGATCGCCAGCGACCCGAAGATGAAGAACACGCCCACGTACATGAGGGCGTCGCTGCGAGGAGAGTTGGCGGAGTGCCGCGGCACGGGGCGAGCGTACCACGCGATGCGTGGACGCGCCAAGTGCTGCAGGTCGGGCGCCGTGGGTTGCTGGCTCGGCATCGACCCGCGGCATGCCCTGCGAACCTGAGATCACCCGACGAGATCTGACGCAACGGCGCACGGGGCGAGGACGCCCAGGCTCGCTGGTTGGAAGCGTTGTGCGCCTGCCGGGTTTCGCGGGGCTTGTTGAGGGAACTGCGGGCAGCTCGGTGTGTGAAATGCCGTACGCCCTTTACCCCTCCCCGCTTCGCGGGGCGGGGAGGCGCGGTTCGGTGCGAGTCACGCGCGGGTGTGCAGGATGTCCGTCAGCACATCGGCTTGGTGATCCGCGTGGTAGCTGCTGCGGACCAGCGGGCCGCTCTCGACGACTTTGAAGCCACGCTTGAGGCCCTCTTCCTTGTACATCGCGAAGGTCTCGGGCGTGACCCAGCGGTCCATCGGAAGATGGTTGCGAGTCGGCTGGAGGTATTGGCCGATGGTCAAGATGTCCGTCGCCGCGGGCGCTCCAGTCGTGGAATTGTTCTGACCTGCCCCACTGCTCCCCTGCCCCACTGCCGCAGTGGTCTTCGCGATCACGTCTTCCATCAACTCGAGCACTTCTTCGTCGCGTTCGCCGATGCCGACCATGATGCCGGTCTTGGCGACGCCGCCCTGTTCCTTCACGCGGCGGAGCAATTCCAGCGAGCGGTCGAACTTCGCGCTCGGACGCACGGCCGGGTACATGCGGCGGACGGTTTCGAGATTGTGATTGATGATGTGGGGCTTGGCGTCGATCACCATCTGGAGCGCGGGCCAGTTGCCCTCGAAGTCGGGGATAAGGACCTCGACGGACATGTTCGGGCAGGCTTCGCGGGTGCGGATGATGGTCTCGGCCCAGATGCCGGCTCCGCCGTCGGAGAGTTCGTCGCGGTTGACGCTGGTGATGACGACGTGCTTGAGGCCCATGAGGTCGAGGCTCTCGGCGACGCGGCGGGGTTCGTCTTTGTCGAGGGTGTTGGGGCGGCCGGTCTTGACGTTGCAGAAGCCGCAGGCGCGGGTGCAGGTGTCGCCCAGGATCATGATGGTGGCGACGCCGCGGGCCCAGCACTCGCCCATGTTGGGGCAGCCGGCCTCTTCGCAGACGGTGTGCAACTTGTGGCTGTCCATGATGTTGCGCAGGCGGTTGTAACCGGGTCCGCCGGGGACTTTGGCCTTGAGCCACGACGGCTTGCGCTTGACGAGGAGGTGTTCCTTGCCCTCGTTGTTGTTGAGGATGAGGTTGCTGAGGCTGACGAGCGGGGCGTCAACTCGGCGGAGGGGGTCGCCGCCGGCGGGACGGGGATGGCGGGCCACGGTCTTGGCCAGCGCCTCGGGGGTCATGCCGGGGGGGAGGGGGGAGGGGGGAGGGGTCGTCATGGCCGAGAGGATGGTAGGGGAAGGGAGAAGCTCAAAGCTCAAAGCGGGAAAGCTCAAATCAAGGCATGGACTGCGTGTGGCCGGGGGCCTTGATTTGAGCTTTGAGCTTTGCTGCTTTGAGCGTTGGCTTCCATCGCTCGGCAACAACTGCGCGAACCAACCACGCCCCAGAAACGAACGTCCGATCAAAACGTGGGCCCTATTCGGCCGATGCAGTAGGTTGGAGAAAGACCAAACGGGCGGCTCGTATGCTGAGCGTCCGGTTCTGTCGCGTCGGCGTGCCGCCGGCGGGGCGGAGTTTGACGAGGCCCTGACCGAACCTTGACCGACTGGAGAGTCGCTTGAAGCAGTCCTGCAGCACCAAGAACGTGTCCGTCACTCGAGCTCTGCGGCTTGTGCTTGCCGCTGGCGCGGCGGGGGTGAGTGTGGGCCTGCTGACGGGCTGCGAATCCGACTCGTTCTTTGATCCGTCGGTGGTCGGTCGCTGGGAGCACACGCCGACGAAGGTGCCGATCCTGGAGCGGATCGCGAGCATTGAGGAGGCGAAGGGCGATCTGGTGGAGATCAGCAGCCCGACGACCGAGGACCTTTATTCGGATCCGCGTGACTATCGCGTCGGACCGGGCGACGTGCTTCAGATCGAAATTTACGACTTCACGACCACGGGCCAGCCCGAGCAGTTCGAGCGGTCGGTGGATCCGACGGGCACGATCGACCTGCCGCAGCTGGGACGTTTGTTTGTGTCGGGGCAGTCGATCGAGGGGGTTCGGGAAACGATCTCGGACGCGATGAAGAAGTTCGTCGCCGAGCCGCTGGTGGGCGTGGTGATCCGCGAGCTGCGGCAGCAGACGTTCACGATGGTGGGCGCTGTTGAGCGGCCGGGTCCGTACTTCATTCCGTCGATCGATTACAAGCTGGTGGAGGCATCGACCTCGGGCGGACGGATTGACGAGTCCACGAAAGAGCTGCTGGTGATCCGCTCGGTGCCGCTGGATGAGCGGGCGATGAGCCCTCGCGACACGCGGCGTTCGCCGCTGCCGAGCTCGGGGCCAGTCCGCAGCACGACGCCGAACCCATCGGTGCCGAACGAGCCGCCGAAGTCGGGGGAATCGCTGATCGACCTGATCGATCAGTTGAGCAAGCCCGAGGGCGCGCCGGCGACGCCGAGCGAGAAGCCATTGGAAGCGCCGAAGCCGCAGGGTGAGCCGCCGGTGCAGTTGCCGGATTCGCCGGGCGCGGCGCCGGTGCAGCCAGCGCCTGCAGCGCCGGCCCCGAAGCCAGCCGAGCCCAAGCCAGAACCGAAACCAGAACCGAAACCAGAACCCAAGAAGGAAGAGCCCAAGCCGGCAACGCCGCCGGTGGACTTGCCTTCGCCGGGCATAGTGAGCGGCTTTGAGCCGTCGCGTCCTGGTCGGACGCTGGCGCGGCTGGATGATCCGCGTGGCGGCTCGCCGGTGATTGATCTGCCGGACGGCGGGCGTGCCGCGCCGGCCGCGAACAAGGCGGATGAGCCGGCGACTTCGTGGGTGTTCCTCGATGGGAAGTGGGTGCAGCTCGCGGGTCCGGCGCCGCAGGCGGGGGCATCGGGCAGCAAGCCTGAGGACAACCGACCGCGGGTGGTCGCGCAGCGTGTGATCCGCATCCCGTACAAGCAGTTGCTCGACGGCGACGCGAGTGTGAACATCGTGGTGCGGCCGGGCGATGTGGTTCGCGTTCCCTCGCCGCCGGTGGGCGAGATCTACGTGGACGGCCAGGTGAATCGGCCCGGTGTGTACAACATTCCGCAGGTCGGGCGGCTGACGCTGACGCGCGTGATCACGGCGGCGGGCGGATTGTCGAACCTTGCGATTCCCGAGCGGGTCGATCTGACCCGGGTGGTCGGCGACGGGCAGCAGGCGATTGTGCGGCTGGATCTCCGAGCGATCACGGAGGGGACGCAGCCGGACGTGTATTTGAAGCCGGACGACCGGATCAACGTCGGAACGAACTTCTGGGCGTTGCCGCTGGCGGTGATCCGCAGCGGATTCCGTGCGAACTACGGCTTTGGCCTGGTGGTTGATCGCAACTTCGGCTCGGACATCTTCGGCGTGCCGCCGGAGGCCCAGTCGCGGAACAGCGGTTTCTTCTAAAGAGCGAAGCTGGGCGGTTTGCGACCCGGTGGAGACGCGACCTGCGCTGCGGTGTCGCGGCGGTGGCGCGTTGGTCTTGAAACAGGCTGAACTGGGGGAGCGTTCGGGCCGATGGCTCGCGATGCGGCGTCTTCGCTTCCGGGAAGGAAGCGGGTGACGTCCGCGACGCGAGGTACCACGATGGCCCAGACGACGCCGAACGTTACCGGAGAGATTCTGCTCGACGCGGGGACCAACGAGCTTGAGGTGCTGGTCTTCCGGCTCGGCTCGGGGCACTTTGGCGTGAACGTCGCCAAGGTGCGCGAGGTCATCCGGCCGAGCAAGACGGTGCACGCGCCCGGGCAGCACGCTTCGGTGATCGGGATGTTCAACATCCGCGGCAGCGTGATCCCGGTGGTCGATCTCGCCATGCATCTGGGCGTTGAGAAGCGCTGGGGCACGGGCGACAACGCGCCGGAAGGTCGCGTGATCATCACGGAGTTCAACGGCATCCGCAGCGGGTTCATGGTGGACACGGTGGATCAGATCCACCGCATGTCGTGGCAGCGGGTGCGACCGACGCCGAGCGTGAACTTCGGCAGTAAAGACGCCAACGCGGAAACGCTCGCCAGCACGACCGGCGTGATCGAGATGGGCGAGAAGCTGATTCTGATGGTTGACTTTGAGTCGGTCGCCGATGCGATTCTCGTGGAAAAGCGGCTGCACGTGGACAATGTGCCCAACGAATACGGCGTGGACCGTGCGAGCAAGCGGGTGATCCTCGCCGAAGACTCGCCGTTCATGCGGGGCCTGATCACCAAAGTGTTCCTCAACTCGGGCTACGCGAAGCTGGAGGTCTATCCCGACGGGGAAGCTGCGTGGAACGCGGTGAAGGCGACGATCGACGCGGGCGAGAAGGCGATTCCGATTGACGCGGTGATCTCGGATATCGAGATGCCGCGGATGGACGGTCTGCACCTCACCAGCCGCGTGAAGGGGAACGCAACGACCAAGGGCGTGCCGGTGGTGCTGTTCTCGTCGCTGGTGTCGGACGACAACCGGAAGAAGGGCGAACAGGTCGGGGCCGACGTGCAGATCCCCAAGCCGGAACTCGCCGAGATGGTGCGGCTGGTGGACCGGATCGTGTCGGGGCAGTCGACCAACACGCGAAGCGTGGTGCGCGAGGCGGCGTAGGTGAGGGGCTGAGCCTGGTAACGCGGTTGGGACGTCCGCATCGGCGCGGGCGGAAAGGGAAGGACGTTTTCAGACGGATCCCCGGGGCCCCTCCGTCTGGACGGGGGCGTGGCGGCTGCGCAAGAACGACGCCGCTGGCATGATTTGGGCGGTTCGCAGCGAACCTGCACGCATGCCGGACGTAGCAGACATTCCTGAGGGTGCGGGACGATTGGAGGTCGGAGGTTCGGTCAAGGGCTGCTTGGGTGAAGCGGGGTTCACTGCGAGGCGGGGTTGGTCGATGTTCTGGCTGCGTGGTGATGGCTGAGATCTGAGGATTGAGCGAGAATCAACCTTCGACCTTACCGGCTCCGGACGCCCTTCCAACTGCAGGCTGTACAACTTCCCACTACTGTTCCAAACGAGTGACGACTTTGTCCGCCCAACATCTGCCAGCCGAGCCGCCGCGGGATCGCATCGCGGGGTTGTTGACGCCTGCGCAGCTGACGGCGATCGCGCTGCTGTTGGTGGGCATCGTGGCGGTGTTCTGGCAGTGGTTCGAGCGGCAGCATCGGCACTCGATGGGCGCGCCGAGCGACTGGGGACACGCGTATGTGATACCGCTGATCAGCGCGTACCTCGTGTGGCGTGACCGGGCGGCGATCTCGCGGACGCCGGCGACGACGTTCTGGCCGGGGCTCTTGCCGGTGCTCCTGGGCATCGGGTCGTACTTCGTGGCGGTCGTGGTGGTGAAGAACCACATGATTCAGGGGCTGTCGATGGTGTTGACCATCGCTGGGCTGGCACTGCTGCTGACGGGACCGAAGATGTTCGCGCGGCTGTTCCTGCCGATCGCCTATCTCGTTTTCGCGATCACTATCAGCGAGATGATCATGATCAAGATCACGTTCCAACTGCAGCTCATCGCGAGCCAGGGCGCGGGCGTGATGCTGGCGTTGATCGGGCCGTTGATGGGGTTCTCGGTGGATGTGGACGGGAACACGCTGTACATCACGCCGACGGGCAAGGAGCCGCTGCCGCTGAACGTGGCGGAGGCATGCTCGGGGATGCGGATGGTGATCGCGTTCTTTGCGTTGGCGGGTGCGGTGGCGCTGATCTCGAGCAAGTTCTGGTGGCAGCGTGTGGCGGTGCTGGTTCTGGCGTTGCCGGTCGCGGTCTTCATGAACATCATCCGCGTATCGATCCTGGGCATTGCCAGCAAGTACAACGCGGAATTGACCAAGGGCGACGCGCACATGATGATCGGAACGCTGTTGCTCCTGCCGGGGCTGGGGCTGTTCCTGGGCGTGGTCTGGGCCTTGGGCAAGGTGGTAGACGAGCCGATCGCGAAGAGCGCGGCGCCGACTGCCGTCGCGGCGGCGCGGCCCGGTGAGGGCTGGGCGTTGCTGCGGACTCCTGCGTTCATCGCGGCGTTCTGCGTGATGACGGTGGCGGGCGCGAGCATGACCGCGGGCATCCGCTACGCGGGGATTCACCTGAAGAAACTGGCGATCTATGCCCCGGGCGATCGCCAGGTCTCGACGATCGCGGCGGAGACGCCGACGTGGCGGCAGATCGGCGTGGACAAGCTTGAATCGGCCGAAGTCCTGGAGACGCTGGGCACGAGCAACTACGTGAGCCGCACGTTCATCAAGAAGTCCAGCGAGAAGAGCGACAAGCCGATCGTGCTGGACTTCCACGCTGCGTACTACACGGGGATGGTGGACACGGTGCCGCACGTGCCCGAGCGGTGCTTTGTCGGCGGCGGCATGCAGATCGGCGATACAACGCGGACGATTCCGCTGGCGCTTGACACGTCGGGCTGGTCGCCGGTGCCGGGCATTGAGAACGCCGCGGATCGCGGGCTGTTCCGCCAGCGGGTGCCGAATTACGCCCGCGACGGCGTGGGGACGAGCGTGATCCTGCCGCGGCACCCGGAGAAGCTGCAGCTGCGGATCACCGAGTTCTCGAACAAGACGGGGCGCAAGATCTTCGCGGGGTATTTCTTCGTGGCGAACGGCGGGCACGTGTCGAGCGCGGAAGAGGTGCGTCTGCTGGCGTTCGACCTGCGGAGCGATTACGCGTATTACCTGAAGGTGCAGTTCACGTCGTCGACGGTGAGCACGGCGGAGGAGCTGGCGGCGGAGGCGTCGTCGCTGCTGGGGGAACTGCTGCCGGAGATCATGCGGTGCGTTCCCGACTGGGTGGAGGTCGAGGCGGGCCGCTATCCGGCGAACAATGCGGCGAACAATGCGGACAAGTCTTGAGACGCGATCGGCCCCATGACGGGCGTTGCGATGAACGAGTCACATCGGCCCCCCACTTGCTGAGGGGCTTTGGAGTTTGAATCGATGGCTTCGAAAGTCAACGTCAAGTTCGTCGCGATCCTTGTCGGCGTGCTCATTCTGCTGGCGGGCGGCGTGGGTGGCACGGCGATGCTCGTGCTGTTCAAGTCGGCCGACGACCTCGCGGCGCAGGGCGACGCGCTGATGCAGGCGGGAAACCCGACGGAGGCCGAGAAGGCGTACGCCAAGGCGGTCAACAAGGAGCGCACCAATCCCGAGTACATCCGCAAGTGGCGCGACGCGATCGGACAGTTGGTGCCCAAGACGCAGACGCTGTTCGACATCAAATACCCGCAGTACACGCAGGTGCGCAAGACCCTTGCCGACCTTTTGAAGACGGACGTGGCGGCCCACCGCGACTACCTCGACACGCTGATGGAGATGCTGGGCGCCGGGTACAGCCGCCCCCTCTGTGAACAGATCGCGCAGGCGGCGTCGGACGCGTTGCTGCAGTTCGGCGAGACGAAGCAGGCCACCGACTCGGACGTGCTGAAGCGGTATCGCGCGCTGGCGAATCTGCGGATCATGACCGAGGCTCGAAACTTGAAGCCCGAGACCGAGCAGCAGATCAAGGCGGACTTCGAGGCTGCGCTCGCGGCGGACCCGGGCGACGTGGAAAGTGTGATCGGGCTTCAGCAGTGGTACCTGTATCAGGCGGACATGGCGATCCGGGGCGAGCGTCTGGACGAGGGGAGCAAGCTCGCGGAACAGGGCCGCAAGGTGGTGCGCGATTTCCGTGCCAGGGACCCGAAGGAACCGAAGACGGCACTGACGCAGCTGAGCTGGCTGCTGACGGATGCTCGTCGGCAGGCACAGGCGATCTCGAGCCCAACGGACCGTCGCAAGCTGGCGGATCAACTGCGTGCCGATGCACTCAAGGCGTTGAACGAAGCAGAAAGCGTGTTCGCCAATGCGGATCCAGCGAAGCTGGAGGCGCAGACGCTCTCGCAGTTCACGTTCCTGGAGCTGAGCCTGGACGACAGCGGGAAGGTGACCCGCAGCCGCGCGGCGCTCGACCGGGCGATCAAGTCGCGTCCGAACGATGCATCGCTGCTGATGACCAAGGGCGAGGCGGAGACGCTGGCCCGCGAGTTCGAGGCGGCGATCGCGACGCTGCAGTTGGTGCGTGATCTCCCGAACCCGAACATCAACGTGCAGGGCAAGCTGCAGTGGTTCCGCAAGAACGAGGCGTTGTTCCGTCAGGCGGCGATCGCGCTGCGGGCGTGGGAGTTCGCGGCGGACAACGATGCGGCGAAGCTGAAGCAATTGCGTGCGGAGTGGCTGGAGAAGGCCAAGGCGCGTCGCGCCGAACTTGCGAAGATCGAGCCCGAGGGTTCGATCCGCCTGCAGTTCGTGGACGGCAAGATCAAGCTGGCGGAAGAGGACTATCTGAACGCGCAGCGGCTGCTGCTCGGGTATCTCGCGGGCGTGGGCGAACAGGACGCGGACGCGCTGTTCGCGGCGGCCAAGGCTTCGGCGCAGCTGAACCAGCCCGGCAAGGCTCGCGAGCTGCTTGAGAAGGCGCTGGCGATCAATCCGGGCAACATCACGGCGATCCTGCTGCTGGGCGAGGTGGAGATCCGGCTCCGGAACGTCGATCGGGCCAAGCAGCTCTATCAAATGGCCTCGGAGATGCTGCCGGGCAACGAAACGATCGAGAAGCGCCTGCTCGCGATCGAGCAGGAACTGGGCGAGAAGGCGGTCACCGATCCGGTGGCGAAAGTCATCGCCGAGGCTCGCAACAAGCAGACGGCGGGAGATGAAGCCGGCGCCCGCGAGGCGCTCGAGCAGGGCATGGTCGCGCTCAAGTATCCGCAGGAACTGACCATGCGGGTGATCAACCTGAAGATGAGCATCAACGACATCGACAGCGCGAAGTCAGTCCTCGAGAAGGCGATTGAGGCGGCGAAGGACCGTCCGGCCGAGCTGCAGGTGTACCAGAATGCGATGGCGGTGCTCAACGCGGGCGACCCTGTGAAGGCGCGGCTGCAGGCCCTCGATCAGGCCAAGGACATGCCTGCGGCCCAGAAGGCGCTGCAGAAGGCCGCGATTCTCGAAGGCGGCGGCGAGGTGCACAAGGCGGCGGCCCAGGAGGCGTGGGCGGCGGTCGCGAAGGACTTTGCCGAGGACCCGATGGTGATCGAGTCGCTCTTCATCAAGGCGCTGCGCGAGCGCAAGCTCGACGAGGCGAAGACGTGGGGCGACAAGGCGGTTGCACGGAACCTTGATACCTACGACGGTGTGACGTTCAAGGCGCGTCTGATGGCTGCCGAGGGCAATCGGCGCGGCGCGATCACGCTGATGGAGACCGGCGCGGCCAAGTACAACTTCAACGTGGAGGCGTATCGGGTACTGGCGGGGATGCAGGCCGAGGAAGGCCGCACGAACGACGCGGTCGCGAACATGAAGAAGGCGATCGATCTGCGTCCGGACGATGCGACGAGCATTTTGCAGTACTCCCAGACGCTGCAGGTGGCGGGGCGCAGCGACGAAGCGCTGCGGGTCATGCGCAACGCGGCGAAGATGCTCGCGGCGGATACGAACGTGCGCGACGAGTGGCTGCGGCTGGAGGGGACGCTGGGCGACCGAGATACGGCGCTCCGAGAGCGCGTGAAGGACGCGCTGCGCGATCCCGGCAACCGCGGGTACAAGGTGCAGGTCGCGGCGCTGAACGTCGACCTGCGGCGCTTCGATGAAGCCCGCAAGCGCATCGACGATGTCCGCAAGATCGCGGACGGCCCGGATGTCGTCCAGATCGATGCGGCGTGGTATTACGACCAGGCCAACGTGCCGGGTGCAGAGAAAGTCTTCCGGGACTATGCGGCGAAGGTGAAGGGCGAACCCGACGGGACCGCGAAGTTCACCGACACCCTGATGGGTCTGGCCCAGTTCATGGTCCCCCGCAATCAGGCCCGCATCGCGATCAGTGCGCTTGAAGAGGCCCGTGCGACGCAGGATCCCAAGCGGGTGCCGGCGGATCGCATGCTCGCCGAGTTGTACCTCGAACAGAACGAAAGCGACAAGGCCATCGAGGCACTGCGTCGCGTGATCGAGGCGAGCAAGGACGCGCCCGAGGATTCGGTGCGTCTGCGGCTTGCGGAGGCGCTTATCGGCGCCCGGCGGTTTGAAGAAGGCGAGAAGGAGATCGACTCGCTCGGCAAGGAAGCCCGCGAGGGAGTGGTGGCGCAGATGCTCCGAGCCGACGCGGCCAATGCCCGCGGCGACGTCGCCAAGGCGATGGACATTCTCGACAAGGCCATTGTGAGCTATCCCGGCGTCGCGGGCGTGTTCCTGAAACGCGGGCAGCTGGCCATCGAACACCGTCGCAACTCAACCGACGCCATGGCCGATCTTGACCAGGCGCTGAAGCTGGACGCCCGCCTGTGGCAGGCCCAGCAGCTGCGGGCGGTGGTGTTCGAGCGCGAGGGTCGTCGCGAGGACATGATCAACGCGATGAAGGCGGTGCTGCAGATCAACCCCAGCTACGACGAGATGCTGGGCATGGCGATCCGCGAGCTGGTGAAGATGGACCGCGACGACGAGGCGTCGTCGCTGGGCGAGGAAGTGGCCCGTCGGCGCGGCGGCATGGGCGCGTTCTATGCCAGCATCGGTGACCTCTTCGACTCGCTGGAGCGCCCGGATCGCTCCCGCGCGTTCTACAAGCTGGCGTTCAACAACGACAATCGATCGTCGCACGCGGTGCGGTACATCAACGCGGTGCTCAGTCAGAAGCCGCCGAATGTCACCGAAGCAGAGAACGTGTTGAACAAGGTTCAGGACCGCATCACCAAGGACCCGGAGCTTCTGCTGGGTCGGGCGGCGATCCGCAAGGCCCGCAACAACATGGCGGACGCCCGAAAGGATGCGGCGGCGTCGATGAAGCTCATTCCCGTCGAGAGCGTTCCGGCGATGCAGAGCTGGTTCAACTCGGCGTTCTCGCTGCTGGGCGGCCCGGAGACACTGGGCACGCTCGACGCGATGGCCAGGGACACGACGGTCAATCAGGACTGGCTGACGTTCTTCCGTGCCCGGCTGCAGGCCGACCGCAAGGAGACGATGGCCAAGGGCCTCGATGAGATGCAGAAGCTCGGCAAGTCTTCGAAGATCGCGCCCTTGGCGAAGCTCGCGAGTTCGGAGCACGCCGGTCGCCTGTATCTCAGCGGCGAGTTCGAGAAGGCTGAGCAGGCGTTCCGCGAGATCGTCGCGACTGATCCCAACGATGCGGAGACGCTGAACAATCTGGCGTACCTGCTCGGAAAGGACCTCAAGAAGCCCAACGACGCGTTGCCGTTCGCCCGCAAGGCGGTTGAGATCCGTCCCAAGAGTCCAGAGACCCTGGACACGCTGGGCATGGTGCTGCTGGTGTCGGGCAAGCTCGACGAGGCCAAGGACATCTTGATGCGAGCGATCTCGATGCCCTCGACCCCGGGCACGCAGGTCACCATCCTGATGCACCTGGCCGAAACGCAGTTCAAGATGGACAAGAAGGACGAGGCCAAGGCGACGCTGACCCGGGCGAAGAACCTGATGCAGCAGAGCCGGAGCGTGACGGAAGGTCAACAGAAGGCCGAGATGGAGCGGCTGGAGAAGTTGATCAATCCCTGACCTGGGTCCGCCGGGATCTCCGGACGCGGGGGCGCGGCAATGCTGCGCCTCCCGGGGCCGGATTCCGCTCCGGGGGAAAGGGAACGGCACGACCGTTCTGGGGCGCGGTCCTTGCGCGTCCGAGAGGTGGGAGCGTGTTGCGGCGGAATTCCGCCGCAGCAACGGGTTGGGCGAGCCGATGCAAGATCGAGGCTCGAAGCACTTCGACGAGGGCGAACTTTCATCGCCCGGCGGTCGAATCGCTTTGGGTCGCGAACGATTCGAGTTTGGGTGGCTGAGAGCCCGAACAATGTACGAACAGAGGAACGTGATATGAGCGCAGCAGCAAATCCGACCGCGACCCTGACCAGCGCCCCGCGTCCGGCGGGACCGACGCCGTCGAGCGCCCCGGTTGGCGCGGGCGGCGTGGCGATCGATCCGGTCAAGCTGTTGATGAAGTACAAGTACATCCTGGGCGGCGCGGGCGGCCTTGGCCTGGTGATCGGCGTCGTGCTGTACATCCTGATGCTGAATCTGAGCCCGACGTGGACGAGCTCGGTGATCTTCGAGGCGTTCACACCGAACGCGAACATCGTGAATCCGACGGCGGTGGGTACGGGCGAATCGCAGAACGAGATTGAGCGCTTCATGCTGACGCAGGCGCGTCAGATGACGCGCGAGGACGTGCTGAACCGCGTCGCGGTGGACCCTCGTCTGCTCCGCGAGGCGCCGAACTGGGCGTCGAAGTTCGACGAGGGCGGCAAGATCGATCAGGTCGCGGCGGTGAAGGAGCTGGGGAGCGGAGTGGCGCGGACGCGCATCATCCCGGGCACGCGTCTGATCGAGCTGTCGGCCAGCTGCCGCTGGGCGGACGACGCGACGGCCCTGGCGAAGCTGCTGAAAGAGGCGTACATGACGGAGCTGCGTCGCGTGGCGACGGGCAGCACGCAGACGCAGCGTGACCAGCTGTCGGCGCAGATCGAACGGTTCAGCAACGAACTGCGCGACATGCAGAACCGTCGCGAAGGGTTGCTCCGCGACAACAACCTCAGCACGCTGGGTGAACAAGGCAGCGAAACACTGCAGAACCTGTATCTGCTCAACAGCAACATCCTGGAGACGCAGAAGGAGGCCGAGCTGCGGAAGGTTTCGATCAAGCAGCTCGAGGATCAGTTGAACAACCCGTCGGGCATTCAGTACACCGACTTCATCCGCAACGAGGTGGAGCAGGATCCGCTGATCATCTCGATCAAGCAGGAGATGCAGCGGGTGGAGGCCGAACTGAAGGGCATGCTGCTGCGCGGCCTGACCCGCGAGCACCGCGAGTACAAGCGGCTGGACTCGACGCTGCAGGGGATGAGCCAGAACCTGGACCAGCGGCGCGAGGAGTCGCTGCGTAAGCGCTTCGACGCGAACCTGGACACGCTGCGGATCTCGCTGCAGTCGCTCGAGAACCAGATGGCGGAGATGACCAAGCAGCGCGATACGCTGAGCGACAAGCAGCAGGTCGCCGCCCGCGCGCTGGCCACGGTGCGCGACCTCGACACGAAGATCGAGAACACGCAGAAGTCGATCTCGACGTTCACCGAGAACCTGCGCACGGCGAGCATGCTGGCGGATCTTCCGACCTCGAACCGCATCGTGGTGGCGAGCGACGAGAAGAGGCCGCGTGAGGTGTCGTCGCCGAAGGTGTCGGTGATCGTGCCGGCGACAATGCTGGCGATCGTCGGTCTGGTGAGCGCCTTGATCCTGGCGATCGAGCTGATGGACAGCCGCGTCAAGGGGCCGGCGGACATCAACCTCATGCCGCGGACGCGGCTCCTGGGCTGGATCCCGGATTCGTCCGAGGACCCGGCGGGCGCCGGAGCGATCGAGACGACGTTCCGCGACCGCCCGCGCGGCGTCATCGCCGAGAGCTACCGACAGCTGCGTGCCGTGGTGGCCAAGCGGCTGGTGCAGGCCGGGCACAAGACCATTCTCGTCGTCGGCGGCATGCCGGGGTCGGGCGCGACGAGCGTCCTGACCAACATGGCCTTGTCGCTGGCGGCGTCGGACAAGAAGGTGCTCATCATCGACGCCAACTTCCGGCGTCCTGGGGCCCATCGCGTGTTCGCGCTGCGTGAGAACCCGGGTCTGTCGGACGCATTGAGCGGCTCGGACCTCGACGAGTGCATCCAGAGCATCGGCGATGGGAATCTGAACCTGATGAGCGCGGGAACCCGCGACAAGCGGATCTTTGAGATGTTCAGCAGCGAGAAGTTCTCGAAGTTGCTGGCGCAGCTCAAGGAGCGATACGACGTTGTCTTCATCGACGCCGCCCCGGCGCTCGTCGCGAGCGACGGCATGGCCATCGCCAATCGGACCGACGCGAGCGTGCTCGTCGTCCGTGCTCTTGGCGAGAAGCGTGGCCTGGTGGCACGCCTGCGGAACGACCTCATGGAGACCCGCGGCGAGTTCCTGGGCGTGGTGGTGAACGCCGTCAAGCCCTCGGCCGGCGGCTACATCCGCGGCAACATGCGTGCGACCCACGAGTACCAGAACCCGAGCGAGGCGCAGGCCGCGGCGTAGGTTTCGGCAGCGTCGTGGCGGGCTGAAGCCCGCGGCTCAAAGCAGAGAATTCACCGGGGCCGGGTGCGAGAGCGCCCGGCCCCGTTTACGATGTGGGCCGAGTATCTTTTGACACCATGAACGCCGCCGCTCCATCCCGTCGCACGCTCATCACCGGCGGCGCGGGCTTCATCGGATCGCACCTGTGCGAGCATTTGCTGGCCCGCGGTGATCGGGTGACTGTGATCGACAATCTGTCGACCGGGCGCGGCGGCAACCTGCCGGAGCATCCGCACCTGCGGTTCATCGAGGCCGACCTGCGTGAGGCTCTCGAGGCCTTTGGCAAGGGCGAGGTTTTCGACGAGATTTATCACCTCGCGGCGGCGGTCGGCGTGAGCCTGGTGATGAAGGATCCGGCGGGATCGGTGTGGACCAATGTGGATCAGACGATGGCGCTGCTGCGATTTGCCGCAAGCCGCGAGGCGTCGATGCATGGCACTCGCGGCATCCCGACGCTGATCGCGTCGAGCTCCGAGGTCTACGGCAAGAGCGCGAAGAGTCCGTACGCAGAGGACGATGACGTCTTGTACGGCCCGACCACGGTGGCGCGGTGGAGCTATGCGTACAGCAAGGCGATCGATGAGTATCTCGCCCTGAACTTCGCCCTTGGCAGCGGCCCGGCGCGGCTGCCGGTGGTGGTGGCACGGTTCTTCAACACGGTGGGTCCGAGGCAGGTCGGGGATTACGGCATGGTGCTGCCGCGGTTTGTGAAGGCGGCGCAGGCGGGCGAACCGGTGCGGGTCTTCGGGGACGGCCGCCAGTCGCGCTGTTTTTGCCATGTCAGGGATGTCACCGAGGCGTTACCACGTCTCTTGGGTTCCAAGTCGTGTCATGGACAGGTGTTCAATCTCGGATCGGACAGATCGATCTCGATTGGAGATCTCGCGGCGCTGGTGATTCGGCTCACGGGATCGGGCTCGAAAGTCGAGTATGTTCCCTACAGTTCGGCGTATCCGCTGGGCTTCGAGGATTTGCCGGATCGCAGGCCGAGCCTTGAGAAGGTCCGCCGTGCGATTGGGTTCGAAACGCGGCGGACGCTGGAGCAGACGATCTCCGACGTGGCGGAGTGGCTTCAGGGGCACGGGCGTTCGGGGGACGCGACGGCGGCGTCGCGATGAGATCGAAGGAACCGGTGCTTTGAGCAGGTCGGCTCGTTGCAATCTCGTGAACGGCGTCGTCGGCCTTGGGCTGGCGTGTGCCTGCTCGTCGCTGTCGTGTGCGGCCGAGCCGGGGGGCAATCCGGCGACCGAGATCCTGCATCCGACGCGGTGGGAGATCTTCAACGGTTACGCGTGGGTGATGGCGGTGGCGTTTGTAGTGACGCTGGTCGCGACGCCCTTGATGCGGAAGCTGGCGATCATGTACGGCATCGTCGATCGCCCGAGCGAGGCCCGCAAGGTGCACCGGATGCCGGTCGCATACATGGGCGGCGTGGCGGTGTTCGTGGGCATGCTGGCCGCGATCCTGTACAGCTATGCCTCACTGAAGTTCGACGGACTGATCGAGTATCACACGACGCAGCACGCGACGGAGCCGGAGCAGCGCATCGTGCCGCTGTTCGTGCTGTTTGGCATGACGGTCGTGGTCGTCGTCGGCCTTCTGGATGACGTCTGGGGGCTGGCGCCGCGGGTGAAGATCGGCGGGCTGCTGTTCGCGGCCGCGCTGCTGGCGATCGACGACATCGGCGCACGCGTCGCGGCACAGGTCTTGTCGCCGCTGGGGACGCTGACGGGCAATCAGAATCTCGTCTTTACAATTCCCTTACCGTTCGCTTTCCCGAGTGGCGAGGTCGGCGGCATTCAGTTTGATCTGATCTATTGGGTCGGCACGGCGATCATCGCGTTCTTCGTGCTCGGGGCGTGCAACGCGACGAACCTGATCGACGGCCTCGACGGCCTGCTGAGCGGGACGACGGCCATTACCGCGATCGGGCTTCTGGTCATTGCCCTGGGAATGGCGGCGGCGGACGACGGCGTGCGTGACACGCAGCGGCTGGTGCTGTGCATGGCGCTCATCGGAGCGTGCCTGGGGTTCCTGCCGCACAACTTCAACCCGGCGACGATTTTCCTGGGGGACGCGGGCTCGCTGCTCTTGGGCTACACGACGATCGTGATCATCCTGACGCTGGGCGCGACGGACAAGACGCACCTGGTGATGGCGGGGCTGATCGTGTTCGCGGTTCCGCTGATCGATACCAGCCTCGCGATTGTCCGGCGCAAGATGGCGGGTCAGAGCATCTCGAGCGCCGACAGCGACCACCTGCACCACATGCTCAAGCGCGCGATGGGCGTGAAGGGCGCGGTGCTGGTGCTTTACGGCATCGCTATGAGCTTCGCGACGCTGGGCGTCCTGATCAGCGCCGGTCGGGCCCGCGTGGTGTACATCCTGGCCCTCATGCTCGCTTCGTTCATCGGCGTGACGGCGATCAAGATCGCCCGGCGCAAGTTCATCGAGCAGCAGGCACTGGACTTTGAGGCCCGGCGTGCGGCGGGGATTCAGCCCGCGGCGAGCGCGGCGAATATCGGAACGCCGACGCAGCCCAAACACACCGAGGCTCCGGTGGCTGTGGGGCAGGCTCCGCTGCCTTGATGCAGAGGTGACGAAATCGTTTGCACGGCCCGTCTGCGAGCAGCCGGGCAATGGCACCCGATTGCACGTCAGGCTTTGACGAGCAGGGCGACAGCGTGCACTTCGATGGCGCGGGATTCGCCCACGGCGTCGACCTTTTCGTGCGTTTTGCCCTTGATGCCGATGCGACCGTTCTCGATGCCGAGTGCGGCGGCGATGACGGAACGCATCGCGTCCTTGTGGGGGCTGAGCTTGGGCTTCTCGAGGATGACAGTGGCGTCGATGTTGGAGATCGTCCAGCCTTGGGCGCGGATGCGAGCGGCGGCCTCTTTGAGGAAATCGCGGCTGTCGCGGGATTCGTGGCGCGGGTCGTTGTCGGGGAAGAGCTGGCCGATGTCGGGGAGGCCGGCGGCGGAGAGCAGAGCGTCGGTGACGGCGTGGAGCAGGGCGTCGCCGTCGCTGTGGGCGATGGGGCCGCGGTCAAAGTCGAGAGAGACGCCGCCGACGACGAGCGGACGCCCCGGGCCGGCCGGAGGGCGGGGCTCGAGGCGGTGCAGGTCGTAGCCGTGGCCGATGCGCAGGCGATCCGCGAGTGACTCCATGGGCGGAGTCTACCGGTCGGCCGGTGGGTAGGACGTCCACAGGCGGGGTTCTGGGCGAGTGTCAACGGCGTCGGCGTGTTGTGCGCGTGCGCGAAGCTCGCGCGTCTGTTCGACACCTAACTTTCACAAAACAGATCGAACCCGGCGGGACTTGCGTCAGTACCGTGCGGGTTGTGCCGATAGTGAAGCGGTACATTCTGGGACGCTGCCGAAGGCTCGGGCCGAGCCGGGGCGGTGTCGGAGGATTCTGATGCACTGCCGTCGCTGCGTCGTCGCTGGGTTTGTTTCCGTCTCGCTGGCTGCCGCCGCGTTCACGCTGGCGGGCTGCAACGTCTATCGCCCGGGCGGCTCGCTGCGGTCGAACGACACGTACACATACATCGCAGATGAGCATTACCCGGTGACGGTGACGCTGATGGACACGCGGGTGAACGAGCCCGTGTGGACGGCGGACGTGCCGGTGGGCAAGCAACTGACGGTTCGCTTCCACGAGGCCCAGTACCCCGACAACGCGGCCCATCCGGACGCGATGCGGTGGCGCTTCTTCGACAAGCCGACCCGCGCTGGCGAACTCGGCAGCGTCATGGCCGTGCCGAACAAGTGGTCGCGCCGGCTCGACGTGTCGATCCGCAAGTCGCCGGAGTATCCGGCGGGCACGGACCCACGCGGTCAGTCGTCGCTGACGGTGGCCAAACCGTCGGAGTCGGTCCCGGTGCCGGACGATTCCGCCCGCAGCGTCCCGAGCATCACGACGCCGGCGCCCACGCCGAAGCCGTAACGATTTTCACCACAGAGACGCAGAGGCACAGAGAGAGGCTCTTTGTGCGGTTGAGTCATGCGCGGTCGGGTGGCATCGGTCGTCGGCTCTGTGCCGACCCACTTCGGTGCGTTGCGCACACCGCGACGTGGGTCGCCTCCGATCAGGTGACCCACGGCACCCGGCGTCATTCACGCGCGGGCGAGCCGATCGGCTCGCAAGCTGCGAACGATGTCAAGCTGCGAACGATCCGAGGATTCCGGGCGCGCCCGGAGTGCGATAGACCGCCAAGGGTTCTGCGGACGTCCGCTTCGGATGCTCACTCCTCACTTCCGTCTGTCTTTCTCTGCGTCTCTGTGCCTCTCGTGGTGAAATCCTCACCACGAGTACTTCACGGTGTAGCGGATCGTCGCTTCCTTGCCCGCTTCCAGGCTCACGGGGAAGTGGATGGTGCTCGCGTTGATCTTGTCGTACTTGCTGGCGCCGATGAGTTCCCAGTTGGTCCAGCGGTAGAGCCGCTCGCGGACGATCACGTCGGTTTTGACGTCCTTGCGGTTCTTGACCTTGATCTCGATGGTCTCCTCCATCGTGCGGCGTGCCGAATCGACCTTGAAATCAACCTGCGTCCGCTCCCCCACCACGTCGAAGGCGGAGCCGATCTTGAGCAGCACGTTCTCGTCCTTGGGCGTGTGCTTGATGACGTCTTCGCCCACAAACTCGGCCATGCCGTCGGTCGCGTCGCCCTTGCCGGTCGTGTCCGCTTGGCTGACGCGGACTCTGCCAGCGGGCAGCGGGATGCCCAGGCCGGACTTCTGGTCGTTCTTGAACTTCAGGTAGACGTCCACCGACGTTCGACCCTGCTGGCCGAAGTTCTGGTCGAGCATGGGGCCGCCGAAGTCGCCGAAGTCGCTGGCCAGTGCATCGAAGACCAGCACCTTTTCGCACGGCACCTTGCGGACGACGGGGAAGAGCTCGAGCTGTTTGGTGGAGTTGTCGGGGAGCGTTGTGGTGCGGCCCAAGGTGTAAAGGTGGTACTCGAAGAAGGCCTTCTGTTGGAAGCCCTCGTCGCGGTCGGCCATGGCGAGCTCGGACAAGGCGCGGCGGGCTTTGGCGTAGCCGTACTGGTTCTGCGGAGTGACGCGGTTCACGTTGCCGGCGACGAGGCGGAGCTTGGAATCGGCGTAGGACGCACCGGACTGGTTGACGATGCTGACCCAGGCGGCGAGGTCGAGCGTGCCGCTGTTGTTGTCCTTGCCGGGGGAGAACAGAGCGTTGTAATCGGCCCACCAGGTCATGCCGCCGGTCTCGTAGGCGATGCGGGCGTTGTGCGAGCCGGGCTGCTGGGTCTCGACCTCCCAGAGCAGCGTGGGCTTGGTGAGCAGGCCTTCGGGGAGCGACGGGAGCTGGAGTGATTCGACGTTGTTGAAGACGCCGACGGTGCCGTTGTCGGAGCGGAGGATGATGCCGCCGGCGGTGCTGAGGAGCTTGCCCGTGACGAGCATCGACGCCTCGCCGTTCTTGACGGAGATGGTGATGTTCTTGTCGAGGTAGCGTTCGAGCAGGCGCTCGCGGCCGACGAGATCGAACTGGAAGTTCTGCTCGAGCACGCGGGTGGTGGTCGGGGCGGTGAGGGACTCGAACGTGACGGTGGTCGGCTCGATCAGCGCGGCGACGTCGCTGACGCGGACGCTGTTGCGGCCGGGCTGGAGGTCGAGCTTGAAGTTCTGGCGGACGAAGGCAAAGCCGCGGACGGCGTCGCGCATGCTGCCGTAGCCGGCGTTGTAGCGGGCCTGGGCGAGTGCATCACGCGGCACGCCTTCGCCGGGGCTGAGGCTGGAGTAGATGGTGAGGATCGGGCCCTTGTCGGCGGCGGGCTGGGCGAGGGCGGTGCCGGCGAGGAGGGAGAGGGACAGGGCGGCGAGGTGGGAGTGCTTGAGCATGTTCAGTCCTTTCACATCGTGCGTGTGGGGGCGCGGCATTGTTCGAGGCATTTCACCGCGGAGGGCGCGGAGCACGCGGAGGGAGACACTGGGTTGGAATCATGAGGCAGCACATTGTGCTCGAGAGAGAGACTACATGACCTGCCCGTTCGCTCGCAACGGCACCGGGGCGAGGACGCCCCGGCTCGCTGCCTTGACCACGTTCTCACTCTGCGATCTCTGCGTCTTCTGCGGTGCAACGCCTTTCGTGTCTTCCCCACGCGATCATGAAGCGCGGGCACTCCGCTATTGGTTCACGCATTCTCGCTCACACCTGGGCGGCTTATTCGACTCACGCTGTCATGGAAGTTCGCCCTGAGCGATCGTTCCGCAGCGCGCGCGATCACGAAGTGAACCGAGGCCGAAAGCAACGTCGCAACGGGAAAGACGAAGACTGCGAATTGCAGGCCCGCACACATGGCAAGGACCCCCAGCCACATTGCGTATGTGGACACTCCCGCGATCTTGTGCACCACGCCAGTCCATCTCGGCGCATGGTCGCCCAAGCTGCGAATCGTCCGCTCGCAGAGTTCATAGTCATATGTCTGTCCGACAAACCCAAAGAAGGCGGCAATTGCCGCACCCGCCAGCATTACAGGCCCCGCGCCGATTGAGCCGGCGATGGCCCAACCTACAAAGTAGATCGCGCAAGTCGCTAGCCCAAGCGCTCGAAGCGCGTTGAAAACAAGCGATGCCTCCCACACACCATCCCGCGCAGCCCTCGTGGTTCCTGCGAGCACCGCCATGTTCACCAAGCGTGAAACGAGAAGCACGCCGAAGCAAAGTGCCGCGTTCATGCTCTGCCACCACTGCGGCGTTGTGTCGTACGGCGGTTGGACCACATGGAGCCCAGATACCTGAGCGATGAGGAGCCCACCGACGCAGAACGCCGAAAAGCACTGACTCGCTGCCAGCCACCAGTAGCATCCGGCAATTCGCTTTGGCTTCGTGAAGATGTACTCAAACGACCACTCCGCCGGGGCAGGTGGCGCAGCGGGACCGCCGCACTCAGGACACTGGCCTTGAGGCAGCAAGCCGGAGAGGTCATAGTCACACTGAACGCATCGGTGTCGCGTCCGAGGCGTTGCTTGCGGGTCGGACGGCGTCATGCGTTCAGACACTACCTCGCTCTACGGTGGGAATGTTCGCAAAGGATCGCGACGATTGCTCTATGGCCAGCAGAATACCCTTTCCCATGGCAAACATCCTCGTCGTCGGGCCTCATCCCGATGATCAAGAGATCGGCATGGGCGGCACGATCGCGCGGCTTGCGGAGCAGGGGCACCGCATCCTCATCGTCGACATGACCGACGGCAGCCCGACGCCGCAGGGGGATCGGGCGACGCGGTTGCCGGAAGCGGCGGAGGCGCTGCGGAGGCTCCAGCCGACGGGTGCGAACACGACGCCGATCAAGCGGGTGCTGCTGGACCTGCCCAACCGGCGGGTGCAGCACACCATCGAGGCGCGGCATCTGGTTGCGGGGCAGATCCGGGCCCATCAGGCGACGATCGTGTTCTGCCCGCATTTTCTCGATGCTCATCCGGACCACCTGGCGACAACGCGGATTGTGGAGGATGCGCGGTTCGATGCGAAATTGACGAAGCAGCCGATGCCGGGGGATGAGGGCAAGCCGCCGCTGTATCCCAAGTGGCTGTTTTACTACTACTGCTCGCACCTGCGGCGGGTGCCGGACCCGACGTTCCTGATCGACACGACGGGCTTCCAGGACAAGAAGCGGGCGGCGATCGAGGCGTATCGCACGCAGTTCGAGCTGAACCCCTTGTCGAAGGGTTTCGCGGATCGCATGGCTCAGTACGACGGGTTCTTCGGTTCGCGGCTGGGCACGGCGGCGGCAGAGCCGTTCTTTACGCATGAGCCGATCGGGCTGGGGAATCTCGATGGTCTGGTGGTGTGAGCGAGTTTGCCTTGGGTGCCACGACTTGGCCGCTTTGGGACAAGTCGTGCGGGGTGCGCGATGCAGGCGGCTCACACTGCTTGGCCCAGAGCGGCCAAGCAGTGGCACCCGAAGCGCGGGAGGCTTGACCTTCTGGTCCAGTCTGGTCGACTCGATGTCGCACGCGCCCTTTGATATGGCCGCGTGAACCTGACGGCCGAGCTTCTGGCCCCTGACATCTCCGCTCTGATCAAGGACGGGGCGTTCTCGGAGCTGCGTGCCGCGCTCCACGGGATACCGCCCGCGGACATCGCCGACATTCTGGCGAGCCTTGAGCCCGCAGATGCGGCGCTGGGCTTCCGGTTCCTGCAGCGCGACGACGCGGCAGACGCGTTCGCGTATCTCGCGCCCGAGGTACAGCAGCGGTTGATCAGCGAGTTGGGAGCCGAAGGCTCGGTGCGAGTCATCGAGGCGATGAGCGGCGACGACCGGGCGAAGCTGCTCGACGAACTGCCAGAGGCGGTGTGTCAGCGGGTCGTGGCGAGCCTGTCGCCGGAGACGCGGGCAACGACGCAGGCGATTCTCGGCTATCCGCCTCGGACGGTCGGACGGCTGATGACACCGGACTACATCCGGATCAAGCCGGAGTGGACGGTGGCGCAGTCGCTTGATCACATCCGTCGCTACGGGCGGGACGCCGAGACGATCAACGTCGTCTACGTGGTCGACGAGTCGGGCAAGCTGATCGACGATCTGCGTCTGCGGGCGGTCTTCCTCGCCGATCCGGCGGCGACGATCGAAGACCTGATGAACCGCAACTTCGTGGCCCTGAAGGCGGACATGCCTCAGGAAGAAGCGGTGCAGATGATGGCGCGGTACGACCGGATCGCGCTGCCGGTGGTGGACAGCCGGGGCAACCTGGTGGGCATCGTGACCGCCGACGACGTGGCCGACGTGGCACAGCAGGAGTTCACCGAGGACATCCAGAAAGTCGGCGGTATGGCCGCCCTGGACGAGAACTTCGCCGAAGCGGGCATCGCGTCGCTGGTGCAGAAGCGGGCCCCGTGGCTGGCGCTGCTGTTCTTGTCGGAGCTTCTGACGAGCAACACGCTGCGGTACTTCGACACCGAGATCCAGAAGGCGGTGGTGCTGAGCACCTTCGTGCCGGCGATCATCTCGTCGGGCGGCAACTCGGGGTCGCAGTCGTCGACGCTGGTCATCCGGGCTCTGGGAACCGGCGAAGTCAAGGTGTCGGACTGGTGGAAGATCCTGCGCCGCGAGCTGGTCGTGGCTGCGGTGCTGGGCCTGATCATCGGTTCGCTGGGATTCCTCCGCGTCTCGCTGTGGGGCTGGCTGGGCTTCTGGACGGAGAAGGACGTCGATGCGGCGGGACAGGTGATTCTCGACACCCGGACGCAGGACCACTACTACCTGCTCGCGGCGACGATCTCGACGAGCCTGATCGGGATCGTGCTGTGGGGCTCGATCATGGGGGCGATGCTGCCGTTCTTCCTCAAGAAGTGCGGCCTGGACCCTGCCGGCTCGAGCACGCCGTTCGTCGCCACGCTGGTGGACGTGACGGGCATCATCATCTACTTCACGACGGCGATGCTGATCCTGAAGGGGACGCTGCTGTAAAAGCCTGCTTCGACACCGAGACAACGCGCTCCCCCGCGCCGCGAATCGGGGAGGGGTGGTCGAGGCTTGGCGAGACCGGAGAGGGGTCCTGGGGGCCCGAATGTCGTCGCGTTGACCCCCCCGCAATCCCCTCACCTGATTCGACGCTTTGCGTCGAATCGTCCTCTTCCCGCAAACGGGGAGAGGAGGCGCGGAGCAGCGCTCGCGGATCGCGACGCAATCGAGGATGAAATGAAAAAACAACCGCCGGGTTGCGGCGGTTGTTTCGTGGATCTTTCGTTGTCGCGCCGGGACGGGTTCCTTACGCGGTCGCCGGCTGGGCGTTGCCCAGGCCACGGACCGAAGCGGCGCGGCGCTTGAGGGCGGGCTCGTTGGTCTCGGCGGTGACGAAGCTCTCGCCGAAGCGGAAGAGGCGGAAGCTGTTGGCGAGCACGAAGATGTCGCCGACGAAGTGGTAGAAGGCTGCAAGGGGCAGGGCAAGGGCGCCGACCTTGTTGAAGTAGCCGGTGGCAGCGAGCAGCAGGCCGACGACGGCGATGACGATCGATGCCGCGATGTTCTGGGCGATGATCGAGCGGGTGCGACGCGAGAGCTCGATCAGGAACGGCACGCGGGACAGATCGTCGTTCATCAGGGCAACGCCCGCGCTGTTTGCGGCGATGTCCGACCCGCCCAGGCCCATGGCCACGCCGACGTCCGACGCCGCCAGCGACGGGCCGTCGTTGATGCCGTCGCCGACCATCATGGTGCGGTAACCGAGCTTCTTGAGCCCGCGGATCTGCTCGTGCTTCTCCTCGGGCAGGCACTCGGCTTCGATCATGTCGACGCCGACAACCTGGCCGACGCGGGTGGCGACGCTGAGGCGGTCGCCCGTGAACATGGCAACATGCTTGACGCCGGCGTCGCGGAGGTTCTGGATAACCTGGCGGCAGTTGGTGCGGACGGTGTCCTCGAGGCCGACGGCGCCGAGGTAGCGGCCGTCCTTCATGACGTGCACGCCGGTCATGCCCTCGATGCGCTTCTCGACGTCTTCGAGGTCGTGGCGGGCGGCGGCGTTGCCTTCGACGACCCAGTTGCCGCGGCCGACGCGGATCTCGCCAAGGCTGGTGCGGGCGATGACGCCGCGGCCGTGGATCTCCTCGTGGTCCTGCGAGCCGTCGATCTCGACGCGGGCGGCGCGTGCCGTCTGCAGGATCGAGAGCGCGAGCGGGTGGTTGCTGTGCTGTTCGCCGTTGGCGGCGGCGCGGAGGAGTTCGGCGCCGTCGATGCCGTTGGCCGGGGCAAGCTTGGTGACCTGGAACTTGCCGGTGGTGATGGTGCCGGTCTTGTCGAGGACGACGGCGGTGATGTCGGCCGCGGCCTCGAGGTAGTTGGGCTGCTTGATCATGATGCCCAGTCGCGCCGCGGCGGCGAACGCCGCGAGCATGGCGCTGGGGCTGGCGAGGAGCAACGCGCTCGGGCAGGCGACGACGAGCACCGTGACAACGGTTTCCATCGCCCGCTTCTGGGTCTCGAGGTCCTCGGACTGGCTCATGAAGAACCAGACGATGAACGCGACGCTCAGTACGACCGGCACGAAGAACCCCGCGGTTTGTTCGATGAGCAGCTGCCGCGGCGTGCGTGATCGCTCGGCCTGACGGATCAGGTCGGTGACCTTTCCGATCGTGGTGTCGCCGCCGATCTGGGTGACCTCGATATCGAGGCCGCCGGTCAGGTTGCTGGTGCCGGCGTAGACCATCGCGCCCGGCTCGACCTCGACGGGGGCGGCTTCACCGGTGAGCGAGGCCTGGTTGACGGTGGAGCGACCGGTCTTGATGCGGCCGTCGACGGGCAGGTTCTCGCCGGCGCGGACGCGGACGAGCGAGCCGACCTTCACCTGCGACAGCGCGACTTCCTTCTCGGCGCCGTTCTCGACGATGCGGGCGATGTCCGGCGTGAGGCCGACGAGCTCGGCGATCGCACGCTGGGCGCCGGTGGCGCTGCGGCGGACGAACTGGCCGAAGATCACGAGGATGAACGCGAGCAGGCCGGCGGTCTCGTAATTGCCGTTGGCGAGCGCGGCAAGGATCGCGACCGCGGCGAGCGCGGAGCTGGAAAGTCGGGCGGACTTGACCTCCAGGAACGCGGCGTAGAGCAGCGGCAGGGCGAGCAGGATCGCGCCGATGAGAGCCGGGATCTGGATGATCTGCGGGTTGCCGATGCCGACAAAGCCGGCGAAGGTGGTGGAGAACACAAGCACGCCGCCGATCAGGCAGAACCAGATCGTGCGTTCGATTTCGATCTCGTGATGCGAGCAGCAGATCAGCTCCTCGTTGGTATCCGAGTGCTGGTGATCATGCTTGTGATCGTGCTTGTGATCGTGCTTGTGATCGTGGTGGTGGTGATCGTGGTTGTGATCGTGAGCCATGGTGGCGTCCGAGTGAGGTGCTGGATGGCCGCGGCGGTGTGCGACGGCGCGACAGACTGACTTCCGATGATCCTTCCGGACCGGCGGTACAAAGCCCGCACGGCCTCTCAGGGCGAGCAGAACGCTCTCCCTCCCCCCACCTCCACCACCCCCCCCAACCCTCCCCCACCACCGAGCCGGGATGAACCGACGCCAACAGTACGTCTGTTCCGGTTGGGCGGTTCTGCCTCGGGGCGACTGACTTGACGAGCCCGAGGCGTGAGCGATCCGGTCCGGCGGGGTCCCGCCGGACCCGCTCGGGGATCGTTATGCTCCGGCATGGCACGACGAGAGGCTTCTGAACCCGCGGTGACGGTGCTGGGGCTGGGCCAGATGGGTCTGGTCTGCGCTGGCGTGCTGGCGAGCACGCCGGTGGATATCGGTGTCGCGGCTCCGTTGGGCCGGCCGGTGCATGTCCGAGTCTGGGGACGCAACCCAGCCGAAGCCGCCACGTTGGCTCAGAAGAGGGTCTCGCCGCGGCTGGCGCATTTCAGGCTCGCCGACGAGGTCGAGGTCTGCCTGTCCCTCGCCGATGCCCTGCGGGATTCCAAACTGATCGTGACCGCGATCCCGGTGCAGTTCTTGCGCTCGGCACTGACTCAGGCGGCCCCCCACTTGCCGGACGGGGCGGGCGTCTTGTCGGTGTCGAAGGGCATCGAAGAAAAAACCATGCGGCGACCGTCTGAGATCATCGCCGAGACGCTTCGGGCCACGGGCCGGGATCACCCCGATCGCAGGCCGCGGCCAATCGGATGCCTGAGCGGGCCGACCATCGCGGCGGAACTGTCGCGTTGCCTCCCTGCCGCGATGGTGGCGGCGAGCGACGACGCGGAGTTTGCCAAACAGGTGCAGGCCCTGTTCACCACATCGTGGCTGCGGGTGTACACCAGCAGCGATCTGGTGGGCGTCGAGCTGGCGGGCGCGGTGAAGAACGTGATCGCGATCGCGGCGGGCGTGCTGGACGGACTCGACGCGGGGAACAACTCCAAGTCAGCGCTGCTCGCACGCGGGCTGGCGGAGATCACGCGGCTGGGCGTGGCGATGGGGGCATCGGCGCAGACGTTCTCGGGGATCGCGGGCGTGGGCGACTTGGCTACAAGTTGCTTCAGCCCCGAAGGCCGCAATCGGTCCTGCGGCGAGGCGATCGGTCGCGGCGAGGACGTTGAGAAATACCTGGCGCAGAGCCGGTATGTGGTGGAAGGTGTGGCGACGACCAAGGGCGTGATCGCGCTGGCGGAGAAGTACCGGGTGGAGGTGCCGATCGCGCGGGCGGTGTACGCGGTGCTGTTCGAGAAGATGGATCCGCTGGCGGCGATCGGCTCGCTGATGACGCGTGCGGCACGGCCGGAGCGGGATGATGAGGTGCGGCGCTAAAGCGCAGACCGCGTCCGAGAAGTCGCGTGTCAAAAACCCGAAGCGGAATGTCGCACGGTGACTCGCCACGATCCGATGAGTGGAGCCGCCATCGGGGATACGTCATGGAATACAACGTTCGTCTGAATGTGTTCAACGCCGCGGTCGGCTTTGCCGTGGTGCTCGGCATCAGCCTGGTCACGAGCACGATCGTCGTGTCGCGATCGGTGCAGAACCGGACCACCGAGTTGACCAAGGCCGGCCGCACGATTGACATGCGCGGGAGCGCCAAGTCGCGGGTGCGTGCCGATCTGGGCGTTTGGACGATCGGCCTGCGCGAGCAGGGTCCGAGCCTTCAGGCGGCGTACGACAGTGTGCACGCGGCCACGCAAACGACGGAGGCGTATCTCCGTGACCGCGGCTTTCCGGAAACGGAGTTCCAAGTCGGCCCGATCCGGACCATGCCGATCAAGGCTCGGAACCAATCCGGGGTCGAACTCAACGAGGTCACGGGGTATGCGCTCGAACGCTGGATCACAGTGACGAGCGGCGACGTGAACCGCGTGGCGCAGGCCGCGAACACGGTCACGCAGCTGCTGCGCGAGGGCATTCAGATTTCCTCGAATGCTCCGGAGTTCACGTACACCAAGCTGGCCGACCTGCGGGTTCAGATCCTCGGAGAGGCGGCGCAGGACGCACGCGTTCGTGCCGAGGCGATCGTGCGGCAGACCGGCGGCCGAATCGGGACGGTGCGTGACGTGCGGGCCAACCCGATTCAGGTGACAGAGCCGAACTCAACCGACGTCAGCGGCGGCGGCCGGTACGACACATCAACCATCGACAAGGACGTGACGGCCATCGTGAACGTCACGTTCGGGATCGAATAGCCGGATCCCCACCGGTCGAGCGCCGCGATCGTGGTTTCGGCTCGCGGAGCTACCGGCCGCTGAGCAGCTGCGTCAGCACCTCAAGCCCGGCTTGCAGCTTGTGCTGGGGGACGGCGTAGCTGAGGCGGAAGTGGGTGTCGCGCTGGCTGAAGGTGCCGCCGTTGACGAGGATGACGTTCTTGGCGATGGCGGCTTCGAGGAACTGGCTACCGGTCATGCCGAGATTCTCGGGGATCTTCGGGAAGGCGTAGAACGCGCCGCCGGGGGTGGCGAGGTCGGTGACTTTGGAAAGGGCGTTCACCACGAGGTCGCGGCGTTTCTGGTAGTCGGCGACCTGGAGCGAAGCGTCGGCGTTGATGGCTTCGAGGACGCCCCACTGCAGCGGGGTCGGCGCGCAGACGAAGCTGAACTGTTGCAACTTGATCATCTGATCGATGAGCTTTTTGGGCCCGGCGGCGTAACCGAGGCGCCAGCCGGTGTTGCCGTAGGTCTTGCCGAAGCCGCGTATGAGCAGAGTGTGGGCGGCGGCGCCGGGCAGGCGGCAGGGGCTGGGACACTTCAGAGACTTGTCGGCGTCTGGACGCGCGGCGTGCTGGGTGCGGGACTCGCTGTAGGTGAACTCGTCGTAGATCTCGTCGGAGATGAGCAGGATGTTCTTGCGTTTGCAGAGGTCGAGCAGCTCGGCGCAGTCGCGCTCGGACATGACCACGCCGCCGGGGTTGCCGGGGGAGTTGAGCAGCACGGCCTTGGTGCGCGGGGTGATGAGCTTCTCGACGCGGGCGGCGGTGAGGCGGAAGTCTGGGTAGGTGTCGCAGTAGACGGCCTTGGCGTCGGTGATCGTGGAGAGGGCGGGATAGAGGACGAAGTAGGGATCAGGGAAGATGATCTCATCGCCGGGGTTGAGGATCGCCATGGCGATCAGGACCAGGGCGCCCGAGGTGCCGGTGGTGACGAGCAGGTCGGAGGCGTCGGCGGATGAATCGCCCAGGCCGGCGAAGGACCAGCCGACGTCGGTCTGGAGTTTGGTGGCGAGGGCCGTGGTCAGCTCGGGGATGCCCCGGCTGAGGCTATAGCCGTTGCGGTCCTCGTTGATGGCGCGGATGGCGGCGTCCTTGACCGCCCTGGCGACGGGGAAATCCGGTTGACCGATCGAAAGGTTGATCGGGTCCTTGAGTTTGGCGCCGAGCTCGAAGGCGCGGCGGATGCCCGAGCCGGACATCGAAAGGGTGCGCTGGCTGAAAAGGGAAGTGATGTCCATTCCGGCCAGAGCGTATTCGCGTGGGATGAAGGGGCACCCGAACAGATAGGAAATCGAGCATCGTGCGCGGAGAATTTGCTGGGGCGAGTCGCCTTTTTCGGGACGGAGACGGGAAACGGACAATCGGGGGCGCCGGAGGCGACATGCGAAGAGTTGCTCCGCCTCGGTCGAGGCGGGCGGATCCACATGTGCGGGAGGAGAACCCATGAAGACTGTGATGATGGCGATGATCGGTATCGCCGGTTTGGCGGCGGCGTCGCAGGGCGCTGTGACGACGTATTTCACGAATCTGAGCGGTGCCGCCGAGGCCCCGCCGAACACGTCCCTTGGTACGGGTTGGGCTCGGGTGGACTATGACAATGTGGCCCGGACGATGCGGGTGCGTGCCGCGTTCAGCGGGCTGACCGGCAATGTGACGGTTTGCCACATCCACGGAGCGACCGCGACTCCGTTCACCGGGACCGCCGGCGTCGCCACGCCGACGCCGTCCTTCCCCGGATTCCCCGCCGGCGGGACGTCAGGCAGCTACGACAACACCTTCAATCTGACGTTGGCGTCGAGCTGGAACGCGGCCTACATCACCGCCAACGGCGGCACGACTCTGTCGGCCGAGACGGCGTTCTTTTCCGCGATGACGGCGGGCCGGACCTATTTCAACCTCCACTCCAGCGCCTTCCCGGGCGGTGAGCTTCGCGGGTTCCTGGCCATTCCCTCGCCCAGCGCGTTGGCGATGCTCGGCCTCGGTGGCCTGATGGCTGCCCGTCGGCGTCGTTAAGTGATGCCGTCCATGGTTTGAGACACATAGAGCAGTTCTCTCGACGACCCCGGCACGCGCCGGGGTCGTTGCTTTCTGGACGGGGAGGCCGCGCCAAAATGACAACGGCCGCTGCGAGGCAGCGGCCGCGAGAACGTGTCGATGTAGTCCAACCGCCAGCCCGACGATCGAGCCGACGATCAGTCCGACCATTATCCCTTGCCGGCGAGGGTCTTGGCGAGACCGAGGACCTTGTCCTTCTTGGAATCGAACTTCTTGTCGGCGACCAATTTGGCGATGCGCTCCTGACGGGTCAGGACGCTGCGCTTGCCGGCGCTGGTGGTCGAGATCTTGAGGCTGCGGTCGAGGCTCATGGTTCGCTCCGGTTCGTTCGAGCCCGGGGAGTCCCGAGCAATGGTGTGTCAGTTCTTCAGCCAGAACGCGTCGGAAAACGACGCGCTGCCCTTGTGGTCCTTCTTCCAGATGGCCCCGAGGCGGGCCACCTCCTTTTTCAGCTTGTCGCGTTCGACCTGGGTCGACGCGAAGTCCCGCGAGGGCACGCCCTTGGCGGCGTACAGCTGAAACCGGGCGGAAGTATTGCCGCGAGGCAGCCTGCGGTCAACCGGGTCGACCTGCACCGCAAAGGTCTCGACGCCGTTCTGATTCATGAACTGCATGGCCGCCCAGGTGTCCTCGCGGGGCAAGAGGCCAAGAACGAGGTAATTCCAGCCCGCCTGGCGAGGATCGGCCTCGACAAAGCCACTCAATGCGAGCACCCGGCCGGAGCCCGTCAGGGTGGTGGACTTGGGGTCGAACTTCACGGGACCGACCGGTTGCTGGGCCTTGCCCGGTGGCGTCGCGGCTGCATCGATCGGAGAAGGCGTGACCGGGGTCTTGGCGACTGGCGGCTGCGTCTTCGGGGCCTGTGTCAGAGTCTCGGTGGGCTTGGGCAGGTCGGGGAAATTCTTTTGGAAGTCCTGTTCTTTCTGGCGGCCGCCGAAGGCCACGCCGAGGCTCCAGACCAGGATCGCGACCGCAGCGATCACGCCGATGCCGACGAGCAGCATCGATCGGGTGAGCACGATGGGCTGACGCGGGCGGGCGGGTTCTTCTGGGGCGTGCTCGCCACGAATCTCGGCAGCAAGCTCCGGCAGTGGCTTGGCCTCGAGTGATGCGTAGTTGGGGGCGGTGCCTTTGCCCGGCACGGTTTGCGGCGGGATGAGCGTGCGCAGCGGCTCCGGTCGCTCCGGCTTGCGGTCGCCGATGAGCTCAAAGAGCGGCAGAGTTTTTCGCCCTCCGGGCATATGGAGAGTGTATCGGATCGGGAAGGGGGAAATCTGGCGGCCGGACGGGGAATGCGGGGAGCGAGCGGGCCCCGGTTGCCCACGCTGGGGGCCCGGTGTGTCGCGTACCATCGGGCCATGACGGTTCGCAACGAAGACATCCTGCGTCTGGCCCCGGCTCAGCTCAATGCGCTGGAGAATCTGTATCTTCCCGAGGTTTTCAAGGGCTTTGGCACCACGCTGAAGCACTTCTTCACCTCGTTCGGGCAGAGCAAGTTCAGCCCCGTGAAGACCAGCCGCACTATGCAATACCCCGAGGAGCGGCGCGAGCACCTGCCGGTCGAAGAGGGTGGACAGCACGCGGCAAACTTCCGCGGCGTGCACCGCCTGAACCGCGACGAGGCGGGACGGGTGAAGTGCGTCGCGTGCATGATGTGCCCGACGATCTGCCCGGCTCGCTGTATCCACATCGAGGCCGCGGAGAGCCCGTGGGACGATCGCGAGAAGTACCCGAAGAAGTTCGAGATCGACGAACTGCGGTGCATCTACTGCGGCATGTGCGAAGAGGCGTGCCCGGTGGACGCGATTGAATTGACGACCGAGTACGACATCGTGGGCAAGAGCCGCCAGGAGATGATCTTCGACAAGGAGAAGCTCCTGCACGTGTACGACGTGACGATCAGCAAGAAGCCGATGTGAGGCTCGCGGGCCCAGCCCGCGGACGCCGCGGCCCGAGGCCGTGGCGGGATGGAAGCCAGAACCGACGATTGCGATGAACACCCGGCCCCGGCGGCCGGGTGTTTTTCTGTCGACTTTGCTGGCAAAACCGGATTCGCAGGGCATGTTTGCTCAGGAAGCCGCGCGAGGGGTGCGCGGCGGTCGCGCTGTCGACTCGCGTGGAACGCGAGCGATGTCGCGATGGGGAAAGAGCCCCGGAAAGAGGAGCCTTCAGTGCGTCACACCCTTGCTCTGCTGATGGCGTCCGGCGTTGCGGCGACCGCGAACGCGGCGTACATCTCGTTCGCGTCGGATACCAACCACGCCGGCCCGACGTTCATCTCGAACAACATCCAGACCCCGACCTTTCGAGACGGTGGCCCGTCCACGCTCGGCGGCCAGGTCGCTCTCAAGCTGCTCGTGGACGCCGACGAGGACGGACCGGGAACCGCGGTGTCCTACGACGTCTTCTTCAAGTTCAACGCAACGCTGACGAACTACAACCGGCACAACTTCGCCGGCAACTGGATCCACGAGTACACCTCGTTCGGACGCTACGAGTTCGTCGATGCCAACTCCGGTGCTCTGCTTCTAGGCGTGAGCTTCAACGCCGCCCTGTTCACCAGCTGGTCGAACAACCAGGGCTTCCTCGGCACGTCGGCGACGCTTCAGAGCAATCTCGGGCCGGACGATGACGGCCAGTACGAGGGCTCGCTCGTTAAGCAGTTCTCGATCGTGAACGACTGGGCCTTCACGCTCACCAACCTCCGCGCCACCTCGGTCAAGCCGGGCGATGTTGTTCCGGTTGGCAACGACGGCTCGCACCGCTACGACTGGAAGAGCGAAGGCTCGTACAGCGCCACGCTCGCTCTGGTGCCGGCTCCCGGCGCCTTGGCGCTCGCCGGCCTCGGCGGCCTGATCGCCGCCCGCCGCCGTCGGGCCTGAGTGTCTCGCCATCTCGTCCTCCACCGAGCGCCCGCACCCGCGGGCGTTCTTCTTTTTGCGCGATCCAAGAGCAGAACCGCGTGCGAAGATTGGCCATGACGTCACATTTTCGACGAGTCGATTGGCATCATGAGGAATTCGCTTCATCTTTGTGTGTCGGGCCGTGAGGGGCCGAACCGGCAGGAGCGCCGGGGGGATGTATTCAGGAGGATGTCCTGTGCAATACGTTCGCTTTGCGGGCTGGCTCGTGCTGGGGATCGTGGCGGCGATCGTCGTGAACGACTGATCGCTCCCGCTTTCTCGCTGTCGACTCTGAATCGCCAATGCAAACGGGGCGAGCCTTGGCTCGCCCCGCAGTGCTTTTTGAACTGACTTGGCTCAGATCTTGAACCGCTCGACGAGCCGCTTCAGGCTCTCGGCCTGCTCGCTGAGCGTGGCGGCGGCCTGGGCCGACTGACCCGCGGCCTGATTGCTCTCACGCGTCACCGCGTTGATCTGCTCCAAGCTGCGGCTGATCTGCTCGGTCGCCGCAGACTGTTCCTCGGCGGCAGCCGCGATCGACTGGATCATGCTCTCGACGTTCTTGCTGCCGGTCACGATCTTCTCGAGCACCTGTCCGGCGTTGTTGGCGAGATCGACGCCTTTGGTCACGCGCTCGGTGCCAGCCTTGATGTTCGACACCGCGGCGTTGGTCTCGTGCTGCACTTCCTGGATGCTCTTGGCGACTTCCTCGGTCGCCTTGGTGGTCCGCTCGGCGAGCTTGCGGACCTCGTCGGCGACGACCGCGAAGCCCCGGCCGTGCTCGCCGGCGCGGGCGGCTTCGATGACGGCGTTCAGAGCGAGCAGGTTGGTCTGATCGGCGATGTCGTTGATGACGCCGATGATCTGGCCGATCTCGTCGCTCTTCTTGCCAAGAGCCTCGATGGCCTTGGCCGAGCCCTCGACCTGTTCGCTGATGGCGTGCATCTGCTCGACGGTTTCGGCGACGACCTTGCCGCCCTCGCTGGCCTCTTCGCCGGAGCGCTTGGATGCCTGGGCGGTATCGGCGCTCTTGCGGGCGACCTCGACGACGCTGCTGCTGGTCTCCTGCAGGGCAGCGGAAACCTGGACCGACTGCTCCTCCTGCTTCTTGAGGCCCGAAGCCATCTCCTCGGCGGAGGCGGCGATCTGGGTGGCGGCGGCGGCGACCTGGTTGCTGGTGCCGACGACATCCCCGACAACCTTCTGCAGGCTCTCGATGAAGCTATTGAAGCCGGTCGCAACGATCGCGAGCTCGTCGCCGGTCGAGGTATCCGCACGCTTGGTCAGGTCATTGGACTCGCGGATGGCTTCGATGTCGGACGTCAGGCGGGTGATGCCGCGGGCGATGCTCCGGGCAATCCACCAGGCGATCGCGACGCCAAAGACGATCGCCACACCGGCGACCGCGATCGCGAGGAACGAGAAGGAGGCGACTCCAGACTCTGCCTCCTTGGCCTCACGCTCGCCGATCGCGAGAACGTGATCGGCGAACTTATCGGTGAGCTCGGCCATCTTGGTTCCGGTCGTGGCCATCGTCTCGTTCACCAGCGTGTTGCGCTCGGCGTTGAGCTTCTCGGCTTCCTTGAACTTGGACTCGAACCCATCCGGAAGGGTGACGAACGCCTGGATTCTCTCGGCTACATCAGGCGACGCGTCCTTTTTCGCCGCGGCAGCGACCTCGCGGACCTCAGCGCACGCCGTGTGAGCTTCGGTGAACATTGCCGCAGTCGCACCACGACGGAAACACCGCGCCACGGCGCTCTCGGCCTGCAGGAACTCTGCCCTGAGGTTGAACAGCGCAGGGTTCGAGTTCTTCGCAGCGCGACCCGCATCGATCGCCGCAGTCGCTGCCTTGAAGGCCCCGGCAGACGCGACGTCGATTGCGTTGAGCCGCTCGTTGCGGGCATCGATCACCTCAGCGGTGCGGCCAAACGCATCGGAGTAAGCGGCAAGCCCGGCCTTCAGGTCGCCGAGAATCGCTCGCTCTTTCTCGTCGGCACGTTCGAGCATGCCTTCGATGGCCTTCCCTGTTCGTGCAGTCGACTCATGGAAGGCCTTGATGTTGGCCGGGTTGTTGTCGGCGAGGTATTTGTTGGCGATCAGTCGGGCTTCGATTGCGCCTCAAGCGATCTCGGTGCCGCTCGCAGATTCCTCCAGGGCCGTCCGTACATCGGTCACTCCCTCGAGCCCGACTCGCCCGACACTCCAGGTCATGAAGCCGACGACGCCGAGCAGAGAGAGGGACACTCCGAAACCAAGGACGAGTTTCCGAGCAATCGTGAGCCGCGTGTGATGCCTCCAGAGCCCCGAAAGGGCGACGCGGAAGCATCGGGGTTTCAGGCTTGCTCATTCATCCCCCGTCATCCTCGAATCCGGTCAATTGCAATTGGGAGTTCTCCGTCCGCCGCAGTTCCCGCATGGCTTCACCATGAACGCCGGAAAGTTCAACTGCCCGCCGAGATATCGCTGCTACCGGGGAAACGGATGAAACCGACCGCAATCGTGTGCGTCACATCGAGAGTGCGGGAACCGAGAGGAGTCGGCATGCGCTGCGGCAAGCAAATTCGTGCAAGCGTTCTGATGCTGGTGTGTGGCGGAATCCTGCCACGTGCGGCGGCCCAGCCGCTCGTGCTTGAAGAGCGCGGGAGCGACCAGTGGCTTCGATCGGGGGTTCTGATCGCATCACCGGCCGGGCAGAGCCTGCCGGGTGCGGCCGTCGCGGGGACCGTGCGGATCACGCAGGTCAACGTGAACGCGTCGCAGCAAAACATCGTGGGCGATGCAGCAAATGAGCCCTCGCTGGCGCACGACCCGCGGTTCCCCAGCCGGATCGCCGTCGGCTGGAGACAGTTTGACACCATCGCGAGCAACTTCCGCGAGGCGGGTGTGGCGTGGTCCAACGACGCCGGGCGAACGTGGAACGCCGGCGAGTTGCAGTCTGGAACTTTCCGCTCGGATCCCGTGCTGCGCGCCAACGCCCAAGGCCAGATCGTCTACAACTCGCTCCGCGGCGATTTCGAGATCTTCAACTTCCTCTCTGGCGACGGCGGGAGAACATGGTCCGGCCCGTTCAACGGCCTCGGCGGCGACAAGACGTGGATCGCGATCGACAAAACCAACGGCCCGGGCCGCAACTTCGTGCATGCAAACTGGAACGTGGCCGGAAACAACTACCTGCCCAACACCTACGCCCGCAGCATCGATGGCGGGCTGAACTGGGGCGATCTCACGACGCCGGGCACGGCGGGCGTCTTCGGCACCAACTACGTCGGGCCCGATGGCGAGCTCTACGCGTTCGGCGTGCCCAACTCGTCGAACACATCAACGTTCCGACTGAACAAGTCGGTCAACGCCAACAACGCGTTCGCGATCCCGACGTTCGCGCTGACAACGGTGAATATGGGGGGAGCATTCCAGATCGGCGGCACCCCGAACCCGGCTGGCCTCATCGGCCAGCCGCAGGTGATTGTCGATACCTCCAACGGCCCGCGCCGCGGCTGGGTGTATGTCCTCGCGACCATCAACCCCCCCACCGTCGACAACGGCGACATTCACTTCGCCCGCTCGACCAACGGCGGCACAACGTTCGAGCCGGCGCAACGCATCAATCCCGAACCGATCTCGGCGAACTCGTGGCAGTGGTTTGGCACCATGGGCATCGCTCCCAACGGACGCCTGGATGTTGTCTACAACAGCACCGACGGCACGGGCAATCTGGCGATATCCAAGCTGATGTACGTTTCGTCAGACGACGGCGGCACGTCCTGGACCGAGCCGCTGCAACTCACCGGGACGTTCAACAGCACGATCGGCTGGCCCAACCAGAACAAGCTCGGTGACTACTACGACATCGAGAGCGACGATTTGGGCACGAGCGTCATCATGGCCGCCACGTTCACCGGGGGGCAGGACGTGTACTACATCCGCGTCGGCGACGAGGACAATAACCGCAACGGGCGCCCGGACTCGATCGACATCGCCAACGGATTCGACCCCGATTGCAACAGCAACGGCGTGCCGGATTCGGCGGACATCGCCAGCGGGTTCTCGACCGATCTCGATCTGGACGGCCGCCCCGACGGTTGTGCGGCGTCGTGCGCCGGGGATTTCAACCTCGACGGCAACGTGGACGACGCAGACTTCGTGATGTTCGCGTTCAGCTACAACGTGCTGCTGTGCTCGGAGACGTCGATGCCAGCGGGCTGCAGAGCTGACCTGAACAGCGACACCGCCGTGGATGATCTGGACTTTGTGATCTTCGCGGCGGCGTACGAAGCGTTGTTGTGCCCATAAGAGAAGAAGAAGAAGAAGAAGAAGGGCCGACGCCGGGGCCTGGAAGGCCGCGCCCCCGCGCCAAAAACAACGGCGGTCCTGCGTTTCCGCACGACCGCCCGGAGGGAGAAAGAGAGAGTTCGTATCGGCGTCGAGTCCGGTTGTGCGCCGGGGCTCGATCGCCGTGAATGACATTTACGACGACAGCACGGCGGAGGCGTTCTTGACCTCGTCGGGCAGGACCTTGCGGATCGCGTCGATCTTGGCCTGGTCGAGCTTGAGGAAGGTCAAGACCTCAGGGGCGATGTCGGTGGTGAGCAAATCGGCGCGGAAGCCGCCCTCGAGTTCTGACGCGAGGCGATCGGCGATGTAGACGATCGACGCGAGCGTGCGGGCCTCGGCGGGCAGCTCGAGCGGGCGATGGTGGAAGCCGGTGACGTACGTGAAGGTCTTGGGGAAGCGCCACTTCTCGCAGAGAGCGACGCCGAAGTCCTGGTGGTTGGCACCGAAGGCCTCTTCCTCAGCCTTGAGCCAGTCATTCACGGGCACGCCCTTGCCGTCAACCCCGGCCTTTTGGAAGACGTCGATGAGCTTGGAGCGGTCGAACTGCATCTCGACCATGATGCCGATGTCGTGCATGAGACCCGCCAGGAATGCTTCGTCGGCGAGGCCGATCTTGAGCGAGTCGGCGATCATCTTGCTGGCGACGGCGGTGGCGTTGCAGTGCGTCCAGAGGTGCTTGGCGCTGAAGTTGGCGGTCAGCTCGCCGCCGCGGAAGAGCTTGGCGAGGCTGGCGGCGATGGCGATGTTCTTGACGGCGTTGAGGCCGAGCATGACGATCGCGCGGTTGATCGACGCGATCTGGCCCGGCAGGCCGTAGAACGACGAGTTGACGACCTTGAGAATGCGCGACGAGAGCGCAGGGTCGGTGCTGATGATCTTGTTGAGGTCCTGGGCCGTGCTCTTGGGGCTCTCGACGAGCTCGACAATCTTGAGCGTGATCTCGGGGAGCGTCGCGATATGGCTGATCTCGCGGATCGCCGCGGTCACGACCTGCTCGCGCGGACTGGGCTGGGCCTGCTGAGCTGAGGCAGCGGCGGCGGGGGTAGACGAGTTAGCGGCGGGCGACGACATGCACACACTCCTTCACGCGCCGGATCCCTCCGGCGGGCGCACACTCTGCACAGCGTCGGATATCGACGCGATTCGCAGCTCACTTTCGGCGGAGTGTCGAGAGGGAAGAAGGCATCAAGGCAACGAGGCATCCAGGCATCGAGTGAGGATGTCTCAGAACGCCCGGTTTGCTACAAAACAGGCTTTTCGACGTGCTCAGTGCGTGCAGCGCTTGCGGAGGAGCGCCGGATCGTCGAGGTTAATCTGGGCAAGGACCTCGGCGATTCTCGGACCCGCTCGACCATCGCCGTACGGGTGATCGGTGCCGGCCGGACCGCTGGAGCGATGAGCGGAGATGGCGTGTGCGACGGACTCGACGGAGGGGTTGGGAACGTGGATTGCGTTCGCCGCGCTCTCGCGGCCGGCCTGACGCGGACCGACGTTGACGACCTTGCAACCGACGGCGGCGGCCTCGATGAGGCCCGCGGAGGAGTTCCCGATCAAGACGCCGTTGGTCTTGGCGATGTGCTTGAGCACGGCGACGAATCGCTCGCGCGGGAGATGATCGACGAAGAGCCAATTGTGACGCTCGGCGGCGGAGCGGAGTGTCTCCATCACCGCCAGCCGCCCCGGGTCGTGATTCGGGGCGAGCACGAGCACACGGCCCTTGCACGCGCCGACGATCGCCGCGGCGTGGGCACGTTCGTCGGCTTCGGAGAGGCCGCAGGGGTGGTGCAGGATGACAACTTCGGGGTTGCCCACTTCGGTCGCGTTGTCGCCGATGGCGCTCAGGCCGTCGATCGCGGGAGAGCCAAACACGTGGATCGATGACTCGGGTTCACCCAATCGGGCGATGCGGTCGGCGCTCGCGCGGGTGGCGGGGAAGTGGATGTGGGCGAGCTTGGTGATCGCGTGGCGCATGGCCTCGTCGGCGACACCCTCGGCGCGGTCTCCGCCGTGGATGTGGGCGAGCGGGACGCCACCGACCGACGCGGCGGCGGCGGCGGCGAAGGCCTCGATGCGGTCGCCGAGCACCACGACGCAATCGACATTCATCTTGTAAAACGTGCGGGCGAAGCGGGCGATGCCGCGGCCCAGGGCCTCGGCGTCGTCGATGCGGGTGTGCTTGCCGGGCTGCTGCATTGGAACCACGCCGCCGACGCGGAAGGCCTGCTTCACCTCGTGCACGGTGTTGGCCGGGAGAAGCAAGTGCGATCCGGCGGCGATGACGGCGAGCTCGAGCGTCGGCTGCGCGGCGATCGCGGTCATCACGGGCCGCAGCAGGCCGAACTCGGCGCGGCTGCCGGTGACAACGGCGATCCGCTTCTTGCCCGGCGTCTTGGGCGACGGGCCGAGCAGGTCGTTGTCGTGGAGTTGTTCTTCGAAGGCGGGAGCCATGTGATCTTCTTCAATCCGACGCGATCAGCATAGTGGCTCGGCGAGGTCGGACGCTTGCAGGGGTGAATCGGCCTCAACGGCACGAGCGATCGTCTTGCCAAGTACGCGGTCGAGTTCAAAGGGAGGAATCCCCGTGCCAGGACGCTTGCAGGTGAGATCGTCCCGGGTCAGACGCTCGCCGGGGGCAAGTGCTCGGGTCGTCACCAGCGACTGGCGCGAGACGCGGCGAACGTCTTCCTCGATCGGCAGCACTCGCTTCTCCGCGACCAGCGGCTCGTCCGGCCGCGTGCCCGCGGCGGCGCGAGCGAGGGCCGCGTACTCAGCAAGATCGGATTCTTCGAGCGACGCGGCGTGATCGGGGCCGATGGCGCTTCTGCTGTGCGTGAAGTGCTTCTCGAGGATGCACGCGCCGTGCTGCACGGCGAGCCGCGCCGTCTCGACGTCGGGCGTGTGATCGCTGTAGCCGACGGGGCCCATGAATATGCCCGCGATCGCGGCGATGCCGCCGAGTTCCGCGTTGGCCAGCGGCGTGGGATAACTGCTCACGCATTGCAAGACCGCAAGCCGTTGGCGGGCCCGAGGCAGCCACGCGATCGCCTGCCAGACTTCGTCGAGCGTGGACGCGCCGGTGCTGAGAATCAGCGGCTTGCCCGTGGCCTCGAGCGCACGCAGCAGCGGCAAGTGAATGATGTCCGGGCTTGCCGTCTTGAAGGCATCCCACGCGAGCGCCGCGGCGGGGGCGACGAGAGACTCAGAGAAGACCGTCACGATCGCGTGCACGCCTTTGGCGTGGGCGCGGTCGATGATCGGACGCATGGATTCCAGCGGGAGTTGCAGACGCCGCAGCATCGCGAGCGGGTCGGTCTCGCCGGCGGACTTCTGGTACGCCGCGAGCTTGCTGGCGCGGCTCATGAGCAAGTCGGCGTCGAAGAGCTGGAACTTCACCGCATCAGCACCGGCGCGAGCGGCGGCGTCGACGAGTTCGATGGCCTTCTCCACCGAGCCGTCGTGGTTCACGCCGATTTCGGCGATGACGTAGGGCACGCCGATGCCGAGTGCGCGGGGGACGATCTCGCGATTACCGATCCGCACGCGTGCCTCCGGTTCCGCGCAGGATGGCGTCGGCGACGAGCAGGTCGGTGGGTGCGTCGATGTCGACCACGGAGCCTTCGGGGTTGATCACGCCGCGGCGGTCGTGGCCGAAGAACGCGTGCGGCCCGGGCGCGACGCCGGGGATCTCGCAGAAGAGGGCGCGACGCGAGAGTGCGATGATCCCGCCGTCGGGGATGAACGCGGGCGGGAGGTCCTGACGTCGGAAGACGCCGTGGTTGAGGACGTCGCCCTCCCAAGGCCCGACGCGGCCGCTCTCATCGAGTCGCGCCGTCCACCACGGGTGATGCTTGCCAACGGGCTGGTAGCTCTGCACGCTGTCGCAGCCGCTGGAGATGAGGAGCGCGACGGCGCGGTCGATGAGATCGCGAGGGCGCACCGGAACGTTGGCGTAGAGGATCACGATGGGCGAGGAAGCGTCGAAGTGTGTGCCGCCGCGTTCCAGAGATTGCACCGCGTGGCGAGCCGCGTCGTCGATGCGGGCGGTGTCGCTGGCGAGATCCACGGGGCGCTCGATGACCGTTGCACCACGTTCGCGCGCGAGTGCGGCCAGCGTCGTGTCGTCGGTCGAGACCACCACACGCGACACCGACGAACTCGCCTGCGCGAGGTCGATGGTCCAGACGCCGCAGGGCTTGCCCGCGATCGCAGCGACGTTCTTGCCCGGAACGCCCTTCGATCCGGCGCGACCGAGGATGATCGCCGTCGCACTCACGGCCGCTGCTCCGGGGCGTGCTCGGGTGTGTGCAACGCGCCCTGCACGTCGATGCGGAACGTGCTTCGGTGCAGGCGAGCCGCCGCGTTCACCGGTAGCGGCAGCGGCTCGATGCGTTCGCCCGCAACCGGGCCGGGCAATGCGTCGATGATGGCGGCACCGGCCCGCATGAGCCAGCGGTCGTAGAACGGTTCAACCTCTGCGTACACGGCGTCGCGACGAGTAAGCCGCGGGATGATCCATTGCGCCACCAAGCCGTTGGGCAAGGACGTGCGTGCGTCGATCAGTCGATCGATGCGGCGAACAACCGCGGCGTGCTCGTCGAGGCCGCGGACGAGGCGATAGGTCTCGGGCGTGTCGGCGTGGAGATCGATACTGATCACCTCGGGCTTGGCGGCGAGCAGCGTCTCGCATGCGCTGTCGCTGTGCAACTCAGTGCGGACATGGATCGCCGGTGCGCCGGCGTCGCAGGCGATGGCGATGGCCTCCGCGGCGTGGGGATGCCGCAGCGCGTCGAGCTCGAACGACACTGCGAGGTTTCGCAGTTCGGGCGTGGCAAGGGCCCTCTTCAACGCGGCGAGATCGAGCGTCTGCACCGGATCGCGCGGGCGCGACGAGCGTGCGAGTTCGATCTGCACGAACTCGGGCGTCGGCGGCTTGTCCGCGATCGCGGTGTGTGCGGCCCGGGCGATCGCGGCGGCGTCGGCTTCGATCCAGCGTTCACCGAGCGATTGGCAGATCGAGGCGATGGCGGCCGCGCGATCGGGCCGATCGGCGATGAGGCGTGCACCCAGGTCGCGGGCGACGTGATCGAGGTTGATGCAGGCAGGGCGGGTGATCGGGTCGGCCTGCGGAGCGATGGGCAGATAGCCGAGCACTGTGCCCAGCGACGCGAGCGGGCCGGCTTCGGCGCTCTTGGTGGCGAAGTCCTCGACCATGGCTCTATCGAGCAAACACGCGGCGAGGCCAGGAGCGGCGTGGGCGAAGATCAGGCGGTGGGTCTCGCCGGGCGTGTCGTAGCGATCGATCATCGTGTCGATGAGGGCGGGATCGACGAGACACCAGTCGGCACCGATCGCAACGACGCCCTGCGGCGCGCCCTCACGGGTGAGCAGCTGCCACAGCGCCGTCGCGGGGAAGACCTCGTCGAAGATCGACACATTGCCGATCCCGCCGCGCCAGCAGGCGGGGGTCCAGAGGCGCGAGGCCTTCACGCCGGGAGCACGCACCCGCAGCGTCTCGGCGGGCACGGGCGTGATCTCGATCTTGCTGCCGAGCCGCTTGGGCAGGTCGCCGAGGATCGTCCGGATCGCGGCCTCGTCGTTGGTCAGGATGGTGATGCGTGCGGCCCGCTTGACCCGGGCGACGCGGCTGACGGTCATCTGGAGTGCGTTGAGCCCAAAGGCGATGGGACGAGCGAGGTCGCGCGGCGTGCCGAGGCCGCCGAACTGCGTATCCGCGATGATCGCGACATGCGCGGTGCGGGCCGTGTGCACCAGCCCGACCTCGGCGGCGGCGGATTCCAGTCGCTTGCTCTGCGGCTCGGCCGCGGCGGCGTGCACTTTCGCGCCGCTGACGCGGGCGATCACGCCATCAAACATCGAGCCGAGTTCATCGGCGGAGTCTGCCAGCCATGTGACGTTCTTGAGGTCGCGTTGGGCCTGGCGTTTCTGGCGTTCCAACGGGTCGAGCGTGGAATTGAGCTCGATCGCACGGTCGGCCTTGAAACGGTTCAGGATGCCGGTCTGGTTCAGGTGCTGCACCAGCGCGTACGCCGGCTCGATCTTGGTCACCTCGGCCGCGTGACGCTCGATGCGTGCGATCAGATCGTTCACACGGTGCTGATCGGCGTGATGCGTGATGATGTCCTGAAGGGAGCGTGCGGTCGCACGGCTGATCTCGCCGACGCGCCAGATCTCCGCCCGCACCTGACGCACGCGCTCCAGGAGGGCCGCCCGCACCGCGGGGTCCAGTCGCCGCGGCTGCGCCGATGGCAGCGACAGCGTGCCCGCAGGGGCAATCTCCTGCAAGGCCTGCTTCAGCGGCATCGCCTTGGCGTGGCGCTTGGAGATGCCGCCCTCGGTCGCATCGATAACCTTCAGCCCGCGGTTGACGTCCTCGCCGAAATCGCGCTCAAACTGCACGAGATAGGTCGTCATCTGCTCGTCGCTGTAGCAGGGCCGCCCGAGGTGATCGGTCAAGCGGTGCAGCATCGAGCGTTCGCGGGCGATGCGTTCCCACTCCAACATCTCCAGCGTGCGGAAGTGGCTGAGTTCGCCCGACCAGACCTGATGGATCGCCGCGCCGGCCGCGTAGTACTGGCCATCGGTGAAGCCCAGATCCTGCCCGATCAGGATCACGGGATCGGCGCCCATGTGACGGGCGAGGTAGTACGCCAGGTGCGCCACCGTCGCGCCGGGGCGAAGCTCGCCGCGATCGCGTTTGAAGACTCCGCGAATCGAATCGTCGGCGTTGTCGGTCAGGATGCTGTCCGCGATGCGCTCGGCCGGGCAGCGGATCGCGCCGGGCCAGGCCTCGAAGATCGCCGGGCTCGCCTTGGGCTCGACGACGAGCGTCACACCCTCGACGTCGGCGGCGGTGAGCCCCTCGTAGAACCGCTTGCTGATCGACGCATGATCGAGCGCGGTGACGAAGTGCGGGCGAATCCCCTTGGCGAGCAGCGTCTTCAGGACCGTCTGCACGGCGATGATCACAACACGATCACGCACGCCAGGCTGGGAGAGCAGATCGATGTTGCGACGCAGGCTCGGCCCGGCAGAGACCACGATTGCGGGCTTGCCCTTGGCGATGCCGGCGAGATCGTCGATCCCCGGCGCGTTGGCGTAGGACTCGATGTTGCCCAGCAGGTTGCGCATCGTCGTATCGACGTGCACCAGCGTCGTCACGATCGACGTGCGCACGGCGCGCATCGCGGAGGCGAGGCTCTTGCCGAAGCGCTCGGCTTTGTCGCCGAGCCTCGCTTTGCTGGGCGGATGCTCGAGCATCCGCGTGCCGACCATGAAGATGCCCTCGGCGCCGGTGATCGACGCCGTGATCTCACCGGAATCATCGGGCTCGGTAATGATGACGCAGTTGCGCTGGCTGAGCCACGCGCTGTGGTCGACGTGTTCCAGCACGCTGCGCAAGAGACCCACGTCCGGCTCGAAGGCGAGCACCACGCCCATCTGGCCGTAGCGGCGCGAGATCGCCTCCACGTGGTACCCCAAGGCGAAGCCCATGCACACGGTCGCGCCGGAGGCGGTGACATCCACGCCACGGGTGAGAGCTTCGGCCTCCGCCTTGGGCCGGTGCAGGCTGGCGAGTTGGCGGTTGCCCGAGGGCTCGCGCAGCACGGCCGAGAGGCTGCCGTCGCCGGTGCGGATGAACGTGATGTCCTCGCGCGGCTTGGCCTGCGCGATCTTGCGCATTGTCCGGATCGCCTGAGCCGGCATCGATTCCAGGTTCCTCGTCAGCGTCGCGTCGCGGGTCGCGATCGAGGGGGCATATTCGCAGGCCTCCGGCGGCAGCACGAGTGGGCGGGCGACGGGCAGCATCATCTCCGGCCGCAGCACCGCTGGCGATACCGGTGCGTCGCCGAAGAACGCCGAGAGATCGGCGCCGATCGGCCCCAAGGGGTCGAGGGCAGCGATGGATGGATTGGAAGAGTCAGCGGTCGTCACGGAGCCTCCGTCCGCGGGTGGGTCAGGTCGGGCACGGCGGAGGCAGGACCGGATGCGAATAGATCGCGCCCGCAGACTCCGCCGCGGTACGGTGATTGATCGGACATGCGACGCCCGACGCGGCAGAAATTGGCTTGGGACGCGTGTCGCCACGCCCGCCGACGCCCCGACGGGAGGCACGGCCACCGCTCACGATCGACCAAGCTGCTAATCTGCGGCGATGCACGCCTCGGTCGCCAACGCCCGCCTCGCCAAGCTCCGCGGCTTTCGCGTGCCCACGATCGCGGACCGTTCGATCGCCGCGGAGGTCGGCCGCTTCGCCAAAGAGGTCCGCCGAACCGATCGCGGCTTGGCGAAGATCGACGAAGTCTGGACGGCGGCCGCCCCGGACGCGCTCCGCGACCTCGCTCGCCCTGTTGCCTTTAAGGCGGGCGTGCTCGAACTGGCCTGTGCCGCCGCCGCGGTTCGGTTCGAGGTCGACCGCTGGCTGCAGGGCGGCGGCCGAGAAGTCCTGGAAAAGACGCTCGGCTCGGCGATCTTCCGCGTCTGCTTTACGTCGGGCGGCCGAAGTCGCCTTCCAAGGAACAACGGCCGCGGCGGACGCGAAAGGACTTCCTGATCCGATTCCGGATGAATCACGTCGGCGGTTCGCACCACCCAACCCGCCGCCGCCCCTTAGCGGTTGAAGATGCACCAGAGCGACCCCACAACCGCGCCCGCGCGCGACTTCATCGGACCGGACTCGGCGAAGCCGGTGGCCGCCGGTGACACGCTGCGCCACTACCTGTCGGCCGGAAGGCCCACCTGTCCGAGTTGCCGCTACGAGCTGTCCGGCGTCGAAACCTCGACCTGCCCCGAGTGCGGCTGGGGCTTGCAATTGCAGCTCAAGCCGCGACTGGCAACCGTGCCGCACTGGCTCTTTGGGCTCATGATCTATGGCTGGCTCGCGATCGTCGGCGTCGGAGGCACGGTCGCGAACGCGGATCGATTCTGGAACTACTTCCGCGTCGCCTCGGCTCGGTGGATGCGCCAGAACAACAACGCACAGTCGCAGGCGATCGTGCAGCAGTTTCTCAATCAGACGCCCGGCCCGCTTGCCGGGCGAGACGCCGCCCTGATCTCGTCCGGTGCCGCAGCGGTGCCGGTCACCCCACCCAAGCCGAACGTCACAGAAACCGTCTATCTCTACTTTGTGGCGCTGTCCTCGCAGGACCAGGTCTCGCTCGTGATCTTCCTGGCCGCGATGTCGGTGGGTGTGATCGGATTGTTGCTTGTGCCGCTGTCCCGTCGCTGCTCGCCCCGATTCAATGCCGTCTTCGTCGGCATGGGATCGGTGGTTTTCGGGCTTCTCGCGGTGAACTACCTCATCACGTACGTGTCCTTCTGGATGCGGCGTTTCTAATCAGAGTGCCTGAGCCCCTCCCACGGCCGACTCACCAGATTTCGCTGGTGCGAACCCCGCAGGTCGTGGTAGGCTATACGCGTGACTCGGGTGACCACCAAAGTCGGCTCCGAAGAGCGGGCACCGCTGCGCCTCGTGGAGGTGCTGCCGCCCAACGTGCGCACCCGCGCCGAGAGACGCTTCGTCCGCGGCTCCACCCATCACGAGGTGCTCGCTTTGCGCGAGTTCGTCGATGGACGCGACTTCCCCTGCCCATGCTGCGGGCACAACCTCCGCGGCATCATGAGCGCCAACTGCCCCGAGTGCGGCGTGCCGCTGCGAGTCTCGCTGGTCACCCCGCTGCCAAGCCGCCGCGCATTCGTCATCGGCGTCGCAGCGTTGGCCTCGGGCTTCTTCTTCAACGCCACGCTGATCCTGTTCCTGCTGTGGGAGCGCTTCAGCGATGCCAGCACGCAGGACCTGTGGCGGATGGGCAAGCCGCAGATGGTCTCGGCGGTCGGTTTCGCGATCGCGCTGCCCTGGTGGGTGGTGGCGATGCGCTGGCTGGATCAGCAGAGCCGCTTCGTCCGGGTGCTTCTGGCGGCGTGCTGCTGGGTGATCGCATTCGCGTCGGCGATGTGGATCCATCGGGTGGTGCGGTAGACAAGGGGTCGAGCGGATGTCGGAGTACTGGGCGAAACTGATGTCGAAGACCGAGCATGAAACCGTTCGTGCCGCGGCAACGCAAGTGGCGGATGATGACGCGGTCACCGATCCAATACGAGACATTTTGCAACAGGTTGCAGACCGATTGGAGGCGCGATATCACGCCGATCCTGCGAAGCTCTTGGCCCAGCAGCGTTGGTTTCTATCACTGTGGTTCGTTCGCTTCTACACAGATAGCGACGGGCTCGCGTGGGTGGCGGAAAACGCGAGCGCCGCGATACCCGATGCCTTAGACGCATGTCAGTCGCTCGCGTTGACGAAGACGCACCGTTTGCTGAAGAAAGTCGTTGACACCTGCGGCGGAGCCGAGCGGATGCGGGACGACGAGGCGATGCAGGAACTCTGGGAGGCCTACGACGGCGCTCTGTCTGAGAAGTTCGAGAAGTACGACGATTCGTTCTTCGATCTGCAGTCGACCGAATCGTTGATTCTCGCTCAGTTGAGAATCATCGCGGAGTCGCCGACGGCGTTTGTCGACGCATAGCGGGGTGTACGTCGAACCAACATCGTGGAATGCCCATGGTCGCACGGCAACGCCGTGCCAGAGCAAAGCCGCGGGTGGAGCGACTCTTCGAGCGACACCCACGGAAGGCGCATGCCCGAATCTCGCGCTCTTGATCGGCGCCGCACCCCAACGGGGTGCAAGACCGATGGACGGAAGCAACCCCCTTCATGGTCGTTTCTCGCACCCCGTTGGGGTGCCACTGAAGATGCAAGAGAGGTGATAACCGTCGCTGTCCGAGGGTGTCGCTCGCGGACTCGCTCCACCCTCGGCTGGGTTCTGGGCAGGCCGTTGGCCTGCCGGAACGCGACGCCGACGCGATCGTGTGGGCTGAATCGCGCCGCGCACGGACGCCGCCGCACCCTCTCCCCCACTTCCGCGTATAGACCGGTGTCATCTCGCCGATAACCAGTCGGGAGAATCCCATGCCCGGCACGCCGCACACGGATCTGTCGCCCGAACTCCTCTCGCACAAGCGGGCCATCGAGGCCAAGGCCAAGGAGTACGGCCTCAACTTCCCCGAGGTCATCTTCGAGGTCCTGCCTTTCGACACGATGAACCAGATCGCGTCCTACGGGGGATTCCCCACCCGCTACCCGCACTGGCGCTGGGGGATGGAGTACGAGAAGCTCTCCAAGCGCGACGCCTACGGCCTGGGCCGCATCTACGAGATGGTCATCAACAACGATCCCTGCTACGCCTACCTGCAGGAATCCAATGGCGTCACCGACCAGAAGCTCGTGATGGCCCACGTCTACGGGCACGCCGACTTCTTCAAGAACAACTTCTGGTTCAGCAAGACCAACAAGAAAATGATGGACGAGATGGCCAACCACGCCACCCGCATCCGTCGCCACATGGACCGTCACGGGCAGGAAACCGTCGAACGCTTCCTCGACGCGTGCCTGTCGATCGAGCATCTGATCGACCCGCACTCGGCGTTCATGGGCCGCTCGAACCGAGCCGAGAACGCCGACGCCTACGAGCCGAGCAAGCTGCCCGCCAAAGACTACATGGACCCGTTCATCAATCCGCAGGAGACAATGGACCGGGAACGCAAGGAGTACGAAGAAAAACAAAAGGCCGCCCGCAGCAAGTACCCCGCTCAACCCACCCGCGATGTGCTGCTCTTCCTGCTCAAGCACGCCCGCCTCGACGACTGGCAGCAGGACATCCTCGGCATCATCCGCGACGAGGCGTACTACTTCGCGCCCCAGGCCATGACCAAGGTCATGAACGAGGGCTGGGCGACGTACTGGCACAGCAAGCTGATGACGTCGCACTTCCTCGAGGCCAAGGAGATCGTGCACTACGCCGATCAGCACTCGGGCGTAGTGCACATGGCTCCCGGCGGGTTCAACCCGTACAAGATCGGGCTGGAGATGTTCAAGGACATCGAACGCCGCTGGAACAAGGGCCAGCACGGCCCGGCGTGGGAAGCGCTCGACACGATCGGCGCGAAGGAAGCCTTCGACGACAAGAGCATGAAGGGGCGCGACAAGATCTTCGAGGTCCGGCGCATCTACAACGACGTGAACTTCATCGACGAGTTCCTGACCGAGGAGTTCGTCGAGAAGCACAAGATGTACCAGCACAAGCGCGACCCGCAGACCGGCGAGATCAAGGTGGTCAGCCGCGACTTCAAGCGGGTGAAGATGACGCTCCTGCACCACCTGACCAACATGGGTCAGCCGTTCATCTACGTCGCCGACGCCAACTACCTCAACCGCGGCGAGCTCTACCTCGCCCACCAGTTCAGCGGCCTGGAGGTCGAAGCCGCCAAGGCCCAGCAGGTGCTCGAGAACCTGCGCCTCATCTGGGGCCGCCCCGTGCACCTGCAGGCGGTGGTGAACGAAGACATGCACATCCTCTCGATGGAAGAGATCGGCGGGAAGATCAAGAAAGAACGGGTGAACTCGGACACGCCGCGGCCGGCGCATGTGGTCGAGTGAGCGCGGCGTGAGCTTGGGGGCGGGGCCTTCTAGGCCCGGGCGTAAAGCGGCAGGAAGGGAGCCAACACGAAGAGCAACCTGCGGGGCCTGGAAGTCCCCGCCCCCGCCGCTGCTCGCACCGCCACCGCCACCTCACAGAAGGAAAGAGCCATCGCTTTCGCGACGGCTCTTCGGGGAGAAGGGGGACACGAACGTCGGGTCCGCCGCGACGGATTTCACGGTGTCCGTTCAGACCAAAACCGAGAAACCGCCCCGCCGCGGCGGGAAGAGAGTGCTTACCAGGTCAGCATGAAGTCCACCGTCACGCGGCTGCCGAAAATGTCCGCGTTGCGGTTCGTCAGCGGATACTCGTAATCCGCACCGATCGACGTGTGCGGCGTCAGCTTCCACCGAGCGCCCACGCCGAACCAAATCACCGTCGAGCCCGAAACGCCCGACGATCCCAGGTTGTTGTAATCCGCACCACCAACGGTCAGTGGCGTCCGGGTGCCGTCGTCCAGATAGTGCAGCCCGTGCAGCTCGACGAAGGGAGCGAAACCCTTCAGAGTCTCCGGGAAGAACTCGTAATCCGCGTGCAGGTCCCACTGGATGATGCTGTTGCCGTCGTCGCCGTCGAGCGGGGCACGCCATGTGAAGTTACCGATCAGGTGAAACTTGTCCCAGCCCTTGGCGGCGGAGATGAAGGGCGACAACTCGTGCACGCCGCCCTGCAACACCTTCTTCTCGCCCGACATCGTCATCCAGCGGAAACCGCCGGTCGCAACGAGATCGAGATCGCGGTCCACATAGAACGCATACTTCGCGCCCGCGGCCAGCGAGTTCCAGCCCTCTTCACGCGGCAGCACATTCGCGTCCAGCCAGCTGAACCCGTCCTTCGTTGCGATCAGCGACAGCCGCTCGGTAATCGCGAGGCGGGCCTGCACCGCAACAACGTTCAAGTCGCCGCCGCCGAGCTGCGACTTGTTCGCGAACTCGTGGTGCAGATACAGGAACCGCAGCCCGCTCGTATTGAACGGCGACTCGAAGTACAGCGGATTGCCCAAGGGCTCATAGAAGTGCTCGAACCCGCGGAGACCGGTCAGGAAGCCCTTCCAGAAAACTTCCGGGTCGTCGTGCCAGCGTTTGTTCGAGATCGCGAAGTTCGCCCTCGGCGACACAGCCTTGACGTAGTCCGACGCCGGCGCCGCCGGGGCCGATTCGGCGGCCGCGGCGGGTTCCTCGGTGGTGACGGCCTTGAGTTTGAAGGCTTCCTCAGCAGCGGCGAGCGACGCGACGCCGCCGACGCAGAGCACCAGAGCAAAACAGGTGGTGCTGTTCATGCATTGGCTCCTTACACCAGATATGCGGCTCATCTTATCGTGATTTCGGACAAGACCACACCGTCCGCCAGAAAAAGTCCATGCTTTCTGTCTATCTCGTTTTTTTACAGATATTTACGTCACTGTGTATAGCGCCAACGCAGACGGTTGACGCCGAGCCCGCGACCAGATCGACGCCATTTTCACCATGCCGAGGTGATAGCGGTATCATGTATATGTCTGCCGACATGACGAGCACGGGCGCGCAATCCCACCTGGCGTTGCAGCTCGCCCTCGCCACGGCCTTCGACTTGATCGATGCGACGGGGTTTAGACCCGCACCATCCCCGCGTACTCCTCGAACCGCTTGTCGAGGTCGCTCTTCTTGATCTGCTTCAGGCGATCCAGGCTGAACGCCTCGATCGTGTACGACGCGACGACCGTGCCGTGCACGAGCGCACGGCGCACCGCGGCGTAGGAGCCCGCGTCCGCGCTCGAGTCCTGTAGCTGATGCGCCAACGCACCCATCATGCCGCCGGCAAACGTGTCGCCGCAGCCGGTGGGATCGACGATCTTCTCGGTGGGGTACGCGGGCAACGCGCACATGCCGTCACGGTGCACAAGCAAGCAGCCGTGCTCGCCCTTTTTGATCACCACGAAGCGCGGCCCGAGCTCCAGGATCGCACGCCCGGCGCTCACGCTGTTGGGCTTGCCGGTGAGCAGCTCCGCCTCGTCGTAGTTCAGCACCAGACCGTCGATGCGCTTGAGCAGCTTCAGCAGATCGTCCTTTGCCACGTTGATCCAAAGGTCCATCGTGTCGGCGACGGTCAGCTTCCGCTGCGGCAACTGATCGATGAATCCCATCTGCACCGCCGGGGGCGAGTTGGCCAGGAACACCAGCCTCGAATCGCCGTACGCCGCGGGAACCGTGGCCGGATGCTCGCCGACGACGCCGAGTTCAGTGAACAGCGTGTCGCGGCTGTTCATGTTGGCGTGGTACTTGCCGCCCCAGCGGAAGGTCTTGCCGCCCTTGCGGGTTTCGAGACCCTGCAGATCGACCTGCGGGAACTGCTTGAACGAGTCGCGGAACGCGGGCGGGAAGTCCTCACCCACAACCGCGACCAGCCGCACCGGGCTGTAGAAGCTCGCGGCCGCGGAGAAGTACATGCACGAGCCGCCCAGAACCTGGTTGGCCGCGCCCGAGGGAGTGACGATGTCGTCGATGCCGATGGTGCCGGTGACAATGAGTGACATAGGGGGAAGGGTAGGGGAAAAGTGCAAATGGCAAAGGGCCAAATGGGAAAGAAAATGCCACGGGATGGCCGGTCTCGAAGGCCCCGGACGTGAACCGCACCCACGCGCCTCCCCGCCCCGCGCAGCGGGTAGGGGTGGTCGAGCGCAGCGAGACCGGGGAGGGGTGTTTCGTGACCGGAGATCAGCGCGGCGAGGTATCCGCAGTCCCCTCACCTGCTTCGCCTGCGGCGAAGCGGTCCTCTCCCCGCTCGCGGGGAGAGGAGGCGCGGCAGCGTCGCTCAGAAGCGATCCACGCCGCAAGGCGCACTATCGAAAACACTTCACTTCGCGGGACCTTCCGCCCCGCTTGCGGGCTGTACCGCATCCCCCACCTTCTTGTACCGCACCTCCGCGACCGTGCCGCGGCTGCCGCTCTTCTCAGCGGGGGTCAGGACCTTCACGGTGTAATCTCCGTCTTCGTGGAACGTGTACTCAACCCGGTAATCGATCAGCTTGCCGTCCGCGGCGTTCGCGGTCGTCCAATCGACGACCATTCTCTCACCGTCGAAGTACACCGGCCCACGGGTGAAGCTTCCGTCCTGGTCGAAGTTCCACACCATCCACTCGCCGCTCTGAGGATCGACCCCGGCGGTGAAATGACTGTGCTGGCCCATCGACTTGTCGTTGCCGAGGAAGCCGGAAGCGAAGATCACCCGCCCGCCAAAGAGCGAGGCGATGACGCTCCGCCCGCGGAACGTGCCGCCGTCGGCCGTCTTCTGCGAGAACTCCCACGTCCCCAGCATCGACTTCCACGCCTTTGCGACCCGTTCATTGCGAGCCTCGCGGGTCCGGTCATTCATCGTCTCCTGCATCTTCATCAGCGTCCATGCGTTGCCCTGCTCGAAGAACGCGTAGGCCTTGTCGTACAGCTCGCCCTCACCGAAGCCGGCCATGGTGACGCTCAATCGCGTGCTCGTGGGCGTCAGCGGCTCGAGGCGGATCACGCTCCAGCCGGTCTCGCAGATCTTCTTCACGAAATCCTCCGCGCCGACGGGCGCGATCGGACGCATCGCGAGCATGCGGTCGGGCTCGTAGGCGAGGATCGCGTTGCCGATCGTTGAGTCGTCGCCGATTCTGCCGGCGGGGTCGTAGTTCGTGCGGATCATGCCGCCGACCTTGAAATCCACGTCGGCGTGGGCGACGCCCCAGAGCTTCTTCAAACCCTCTCCGGTGCGGAAGCAGTTGAAGATCTCCGAAGCACCCGCGTGGATCACGCCCTCCTTGCGGAGGATGCGTTCGCCGGCGTGAGCGAGCGGAGCGAGCAGAACGAGACAGCATGCAACAGCGATACGCAGCATGGACAAACTCCGGGGATCGCGGCCGCCCGCGGCGGCAGCAGGTGATTCAACGCCAAAGAGTGAGAATGAGCCCCGCGACCGGGAACGCGACGATCTGAAATGCGCTGTCGAGCGCGAACGCGGCGAACGGCCGCAGTCGCGTGACCTGATCCGTCAGGCCGATCGCCGCAGTGCAGAAGAGCCAGAGCACGAGCCCCAGCGACACGCCCGCTCCAAGCCCTCTGAGATCGAGATTGACGACCAAGAGCGCCATCGCTGCCGCGCCGACAATGTACGCGGCGATCATCGTGCCGAAGAACACCGGGGGCGGACGCATCGCCTGCATCTGCTTCACGACCTCCTCGGTGTGTCCGTGCAGCTTCTTCCAGGGGTTGGAGAAGATCGCCCCGTACCACACGCCGCCGATCATGAACATCGCGAACCCCGCGGCCAGCACGGCGAGCCAGTTGATCGACGCGATCTTCTCGAACATGAGCGCCTCCCGAAAGAAAGTCACAAACGGTCACACGCCCGACGAGCGCGACGCACGCTCGCCCGATCCCCCTTCACTTTGGGCCTGCGACAAGAGCAGATCGAAGTAGGTGCGCAGCTGCGCCACCGACGCGTCGTACGCCATCGCGCTCCGCGATGAACGGGCCTGCATCAGCCCGCCCTCCATCACGGTGAGCACCGTCGCCGCGAGCTGCTTGCGGTCGAGCAGCTGCGGCAGGCGATCCCCAGCCTCGGTCAGCCACTTCTCGACAAACGCCGACCACCCGTCGAAGTTCTGCTGGATCAGGGGCCGGATCTCCGGGTGCGAGTCCGCGACCTCAAGCGCGAGATTGCCGATGGGACACCCCAGCCGAAAATCCAGCGGCGCGAACCAATCCCGATACTGCTGCAACAACGCAAACACCCGATCGATCGGGTCCGCCGTCTTGTCCTCCACCGGCTTCATCACCACCGGATAGAGCAACTCGGTGTAGCGCTCGAGCACCGCGCCCAAAAGCGCGTCCTTGCTCGGGAACAGGTTGTAGAGACTGCCCGGGTTCACGCTCGCCTCGCGCAAGATCGTCGAGACCCCGGTGGCGTTGAAGCCCTGCTCGTGGAAGAGGCGAGCCGCGGCATCGAGGATGCGGGTCTTGGTGTCGGGAGCCTGGGGTTGTGGTGCTGCGGGGGCCATTGAGTGTTCGCTCAAGTGTTGAGTGAACATTCAATCATGCCTTGAACGATCTGTCAAGAGGGTTCAACCCATTTTCTGAAGCGTCTGTGGAGAATGGGTTTACGACCACATTGCAAATCGATGGCAGAGCCGCTCGGCACCTCCACCCTCCTGCCACTCCCCGATCCGCATCCATCGCGCCGCCTGCGGGGTTCAACAGGCCCCAGCCACCGTCCTCCCCCCACTCCACCAACTCTCTTCGCGCCGCCGAGCGCCGGGGACGCGACGAACAAACGCGGACTGCGTGCCGCGGACGCGGCACGACTCGCCCGCCTCAGCACGGTGAATTGCGTTCCATATTTTCATTCACATCCCAACCGCCGCAACGGATCCGCTCACGCTCGGTACCACGCTCCCACACGCACCTCGCGGGAGATTCCGATGCGCTCACAGATGCTCGTGCCACTTCTGCTCACACCCATCGCCCTCACCTCGATCGCCGCCGCCGCACCGATCGTCATTCAGTGCTCGCCCAACGGCATGCTCGTCGCCGACGTCACCATCGGCGGCAAGCCGCTCCGCTTTCTGGTCGACACCGCGCTCCCCGGCGATGGACGCATCGACGAGGAGGTCGCACGCGAGATCGGCCTTCCCTCGGGCGGCACATTCCAGGTCAGCGAAGAAGGCGAGGGCATCCCGCTCGTCCTCGGCGAGAAGTTCTCCATCGGCGGCATTGACTTCGACAAGGTCTATCTCTGGTCCGTCCCGCTCGGCGCCAAGCAGCAGCCAGAGGCCAGCCGCATCCACGGCGCCATCGGCTGGCAGCTCTTCAAGGGCCGCGTCTACACCGTCGACTTCGTGAACCGCAAGATCATCGTCGACGACGCCCCGCCCAGCGACGGCCCGCACACTTTCCCGCTCGACACCGACGCGTTCAGCCCCGCCGTCCCCGCGATCATCGGCGGCGTCGAGACGACCGCAACGCTCAACAGCGGCAACAACATGGGCATGGTCGTCCCCAACGCCATGGCCGCCAAACTCAAACTCACCAAAGAACCCTGGCCCGCGGGCAAGATCGGCAGCGGCGCGACCATCCTCCGGGCCCGCACGCAAGATCCCATCTCCATCGCCGGTCTCTCAGCCAACCAGACTGGCATCGACTTCCTCGCCATCTGGCCCTCGCCCAACGCGGGCTTCCTCGCGATGGAGCCTTTCGCCTACACCTTTGACCTCGTCAATAAGAAGATCCGTGTCTCCAAGCCCGAGGGCACACCCGCCAAGCCCCAGCGCTACGGCGTCGCCTTTGACCAGCAAGACGGCCGCATCGTCGTCGTCCGCCTCAACGACGGCTCCATCGCCGCCGGTTCCGGCCTGCTCGAAGGCGACGTCGTCAAGACCATCAACGGCACCGACGTCAAGACCACCCAGGATGTCATGGCAGCGATGAAATCGCCGAAGGCATCAATCGCCATCGAACGCGAAGGCAAGCCGCTGACGATCGAGATGGCGCTGCCGCAGTAACACAGAAGCAAGACGCCCGTCGACGCCCACGCCGCATCGCTCGAACAATCGCCCATGAGCGATCGCGCCAGCGTTCCCCACATGACCCCGGATCAGTTCCGCGTCCTCGGCCACCGCATGGTCGACGCCGTCGCGGACTACATGACCCGCGTCGAATCGATGCCCGTGCTCCCCGCGTGCAAACCCGGCGATGTGCTGCGTCAACTGCCGACCGCCGCCCCGGAGGCGACCGGCGGCGTTGAAGTCTGGGACGCGATCTTCGCCGATGTCGAGCGCGTCATCCTGCCCTCGATCACCAACTGGCAATCACCAAACTTTTACGGCTTCTTCCCCGCCAACGCCAGCGGGCCTGCGATCCTCGGCGAACTCCTCGCCGCGGGTCTGGGCGTCCAAGGCATGCTCTGGCTCACCAGCCCCGCCTGCACCGAACTGGAAATGCGAGTGCTCGATTGGCTCGTCGACGCGCTCGGTTTGCCCGACATCTTCCGACACGAGCCGCGGCATCTGGCGTCGGGCGCCAAGCCCCTCGGCGGCGGCGTGATCCAGTCCACCGCAAGCGACGCCACACTCGTCGCACTCCTCGCCGCCCGCGAGCGGGCTCGGCGCGACGGCCGCGGCGGACACCTCACGCTCTACACCTCCACCCAGGCACACTCTTCGGTGATCAAGGCCGCGATGATCGCGGGGCTTGCTGCTTCTCCCGAAGACCGCACCCACCTGCGGCTAATCGACACCGACCGTGCCTTCGCCATGGACGTCGCCGCGCTCGAAGCCGCCCTCCGCGCCGACCTCGCCGCCGGGCGCACCCCCGCGTACGTCTGCGCCACCATCGGCACGACCTCCTCAACCGCCGTCGACCCGGTTGCCGAAATCGCCGCCGCGCTGAAACGCGCCGGCTGCGAGCGCACCTGGCTGCATGTCGATGCCGCCCACTCCGGCAGCGCGTTGATCTGTCCCGAGTTCCGCCCCATGTCCAAGGGTGTCGAGCACGCCGACTCCTTCTGCTTCAACCCCCACAAGTGGCTGCTCACCAACTTCGACTGCGACTGCTTCTTCACGCGCGACCGCGCCGCGCTTCTCGGCGCTCTCTCGATCACGCCCGAGTATCTCCGCAACAGCGCCACCGACACCGGCGCGATCGACTTCCGCGACTGGCAGGTGCCGCTGGGACGCCGCTTCAGGGCACTCAAACTCTGGTTCGTCATCCGCCACTACGGCGTAGAAGGCCTGCAGGCCTACATCCGCGAGCACATGCGGCTCGCCGCACTGTTTGAAGAGTTGGTCCGCGGTGACAACCGATTCGAGATCGTCGCCCCGCGCACCGCCAACCTCGTTTGCTTCCGCCTCAAGGCAGGCGACGACGCAACGCGGGAGCTGCTCGCACGGATCAACGCGAGCGGGCGGCTGTACATGACCCACACCGTGCTCCCCGGCGTTGGCTACACCATGCGCATGGCCATCGGCGCCGCGACAACCCAGGAAGAGCACGTCCGAGCCGCGTGGGAGTTCATCCGCGCCCAGTAGGACCGGCTTCCAGCCGGTCCTCAAGTCGCCGCAAGACCGTGCTCCGGCCGGTCTTTACGTTTCCGCGGGAAGACCCGCCGGAGGCTGGTCCCACTGATGCCAAAAGCGCCGCGACGCGGCCCGGGCCTGCACCCGTCCGCGTCGCGGTCCCCCTTGGGTTCGTTCAGGGCCGTCCATGACCCTGCGTCTCACCACCAATCCCCGAAGGCGATTCGATCTGCTGCGCTCAGTGGCTGCCGCTTGACTCGGCGCTCGCCGTCGCGGTGTCGCGGCCCATGAACGCCTGCACCAGCGCGTCCTGCCACGGGTGCTCGCCCATCCACTCGACCTTGCCGGTCGCGACATCGCACACGGCGCCGACGACCTTCACATGGCCGCTCTTGACCATTTTGCACAGCTCGGGGCTGGTGCGCAGCAGGTCAAAGACGCTCTGCCACACGTTTTCCTTGATCGCCGCTGCCGTGAGCGCGGCGCCTTCGGCGTTCGTGTTCGTCTTCGCACGATCCACGGCCGGCTTGATGTTCTCGACCAGCGCGCCCACGTTGCCCTCGATCTTCGCTCCGCTGCACGCCGCAGCCACGGCTCCACACTTGGAGTGGCCCATCACCACCAGCAGACGCGAATTCAAGTGGCCCGCGCCGTACTCGATCGTCCCCGCTTCGTGCGGCCCGGCAACGTTGCCGGCAACGCGAATGACAAACACCTCACCCACGCCGCGGTCAAAGACACGCTCCACCGGCAGGCGCGAGTCCGCGCAGGTCAGCACGGTCACGAACGGCGTCTGCCCGTCCGTCGCCTGCTGCGTCCGACGCTCACTGTTGGTATTCGGGTTCTCGAACTTGCCGCTGACCCAGCGCTCGTTGCCTTCCTGCAGCAGCTTCAGCGCCGCGTCGGGCTCCATGGCCTTCACGACATCGGCGTGCGACGCGGGCGCGGGCTTGGCCGCTGCCTGAGGCTCCGTCTTGACGTCTTGCTCATCGGCGTGGCCGTCGGCGTGCGCATCGTCCGCAGGACCGTGGTCGTCGTTGGCCGGCTTCGACGCGGACTTCGGATCGGTCTTGCCGTCGCTCTTGGCGTCGGTCTTGGTCTCCGACTTACCCGCGGGCTTCGCGCCGGGCGTCGAAGCAGGCTTCGCGGCCGGGGCCGGCTTGCTCGCCGCGACCTTGGGGGCCGGCGCATGCTCGGGAGCGGGCGACGACGCCATGGCGGCTTGCACCGTGACGGCCAGACCGACGACCGAGATCAGCTTCCACGCAGTCTTCAGAGCCATATCGACCTCCTGTGCCGCGCCAAAAGAGCGGCACGCGCTCACAGGAGATCGGTGCATTGGGAATCATCATGAGGCGTCAGTCACGACTGGACCGATAGAACCGCGACGCCGGCACGGGATAAACGGAAGCTTCGACTCAGAACGCCGCAGCAACGAACGATCAGCCCTGTCCGCCCGGAGTTCCCGGACCAAACATGATCACGTTCTTGCCCTGCCGCTTGCCCTCAATCGCCAGTTCGTCGGCCCGACGCAGCAGTTCCGCGGGCGTCGTGCCGTCCCACGGATAGGTCGCCAGGCCGCCTGAGATCGAGAGGTTTCCGGGCGCATCGTTGCCGAGCTTCGCGAACCGCGCACTCCGCACCTGGGACTGGAACCGCGCCGCGATCGCGTGGATCGACGTCGGATGCCGGCTCGCCGGATCGCGCGGCCCCTGCGGCTCGTGGAAGATCACCGCGAACTCGTCGCCGCCGATGCGACAGACACGGTCCGTCGGACGGATCACGCTCCGCAGCAGCCGCACCGTTTCGATCAGGATGTCATCGCCCGCCTCGTGCCCGAAGCGGTCGTTGTACGACTTGAAGTTGTCGATGTCGAACACGAGGATCGTCACATTGTGCCGATGCTCCCGCGCCTCGTTCATCGCGCCGGAAAGGAACTGGTCGAAGTACCGCCGGTTCCACGCCCCGGTCAGCGGGTCGGAATACGCAGCCAGTCGCAGCCGCCGGTACTGCTCGCGGATCGCCAGCCACGGCGCCAGCGATTCTCCGTGCCTCGCCAGTTGATCGACCGTGACCTTGTCGCTTAAAAGCGTCGCCAGCACACGGCCCTGCCACACCACCGCCGCGCCGTTGGGCATGTGCCCGTTCTCGAGCCGCAGCGTCGTGTCCTTGAGCGTCAGTCGCAGCGACTCGAGCTGCGTTTCGACGGGGTCGTGCCCGGTCGCCAGCGCGATCGCCGGATCGGTCGTCTCGACCATGCGACGCTCGGACGAAGGCGCAGCGGCCGCGATAGGCGAAGCCGGACCCGCGGCTGCGGTCGGCTGCGCCGACGCCGGTTTGGACGCCTGCTGTGGGGCGTGCGGCGGCGCCTGCTGGCTCGGCTGCGCCGTCGCCCGCACACCCGCGTTCGGCACGCTCGCACGAATCTGATCCGCGATGTCCTCGCCGTCCGCCGCCGGATCGAGCACTCCGTCAAGCGACGACAGCACCGACGCCGGCAGCGGCGTCATCGCAAGCACAGAAACCGTCGGATCAACCAATCGCAGGCCCGCGACCGCATCCGGCATTGATTCATCGCCCCGCGCCGCAACGCCCGGGGTCGCACCCTCGCCGAAGACCACGACCGCCTTGGCTGGCGAGTGCTCATCGATCGGATCGCCCAGCTCGGCGATCGCCTCCATCGCGTTGCGTACCCGAAGCAACTCAAGATCCGGGTCCGCGCGCAGCTTCGCATCCAAGCCGGTGCGCCCGACCAAGATCACCCTGCGAGATTGCTCCGGACTGGCCTCCATCATCTCTCCGCGCCGTCCTGGCGCTTGTTCCTTTACTGCCCGCCCGCTCCGCGATCCGACTCGCTCAATCCCGGATCGTCGCCGAGCAGCATGTCCAATTCCTCGTCGGTGAGCAGAGAGGCTGCCGCACCGGACATCGGCGGCGTCGTTCCGTCCTGGGCGGGTTCATCGGAACCGAGCCCGTTTGCTTGGGCCGCGTCGGGCCACTCTCCGGTAAGCCGAAGGGAGGGAGCCGCGCGGGCCACCAAGTCGTACGCCGCTCCCGCCGCCCGGTTCGGGCCGACCGCCACTGTGCCTTCAGAAGCCGCCTGAACCCGCTTTTTCTCGGACCACGACTCGACATCGACCGCGCTGGCCGCACGAAGCTCGCCCGTCGGGGCATCGAACACCCAGCACGCCACGCCTCCGGGCATCATTCGCAAGGCTTCCAGGCACTCGGCTGGACGTGCCAGCCGACCGGGCTCGACGAGCACAACGACCAGCTTCTGCGCACTTGTCGCGGGCGCGTGCCGGTGGGCGACCCCCCGGGCCACGACGCGATGTGTCCCGGCGACGAGTTCCACCTCAAACGCTCGACGCTGCAACGCTTCGAGCAATGCGGCGGGTGCCGAAGCATCGGGCGCATGGCACACCATCGCCCGCGCCGGGGCACCAGCACTCGCCTGCTTCGGCTCGACCCTTCTCTCCATCGAACCCGTCCGAAAACGCCCGGCTTTCGGCCGCTTCTCGCGACAGCGAGCAGCGTCACCACGAGCGTCTGCAGAGTGTACCGCACGCCGCGGAACTTGCACCGTCCGACTTCACTTCAGCCGCAGAATCGCCTCGGCCACAACCCCCGCGCCGTCCGGGGGGCCAAGTTCTCGGAGTCGGCGCGTCATCGCGTCGCGCTTCTCGGGCTCATCCATCAGCCCCAGCAGCACCGCCCCGGCGTCGGCCTCATTCCCCGCCGCGTCCAAGTGATCCTTCACGATCACCGCCCCGCCCGTCCGCTCCAGCGGAATCGCATTCTTCCGCTGGTGCTCGTCCTTGTGATACGGGTACGGCAGAAACACGCTCGGCACCCGATTCGCCCAGGCCTCGGCCACGCTCCCCGCGCCGCAGCGGCTGATCGCCACGTCCGCCGCACCCCACACGCGCCCCATCTCGCGAAACAGCGGCTTCACCACCGCTGGCACACCGGCTTTCGCATACGCGTTGACGATGGCTTGCTCGTCGAACTCGCCACCGCCTCCCAGCGTCGCCGGTCCGCACTGGTGAATGACCTGCCAACCCATGAAGCGGCTCGGCTGCGTCTGCAACATCCGCACCATCATCGCGTTGATCGACCTTGCGCCCTGGCTCGCGCCCGTCACCAGCAGCAGCGGCTTGTCGGGATCGAGCCCGAGCTCACGCCGACAAAACGCCCGATCACCATCCGCGATCGCCGCCCAGCGAACGATCGGCCGCACCCGCTCCCACGTCGCGTACCCACGGCCTTCGGGCTCGGCCGCCGTGAACACCCGATCGCTCCGCTTCGCCACCCAGCGATTCGCCTTGCCGGGCGTCGCGTCGAGATTCACCAGCACCAGCGGCACGCGCGCCTTCCGCGCTGCGGACGCCGCCGGCGCACTCACAAAGCCCCCCATTGCCACCACCACCACCGGTCCACGCTCGCGCAGCGACGCGATCACCCGGCGGCATGCTCGCACCACGCTCGGCCACGTCCGCACAAACTCCGCCAGCCGAAGCGGACTCAGCGCAAACGGCCGCGCCGCCACCGGCGTGAACGCCACACCCTCCTCGCTTAACAGCTTCGCATCCAGCGGCCTCGTGGAGCACACAAAGTGGCTGTCCACGCTGTCGGAACGATCACCGAGCTGCTCGCTGATGGCGATCGCCGGGTACAGGTGCCCGCCAGTACCGCCGCCGGCAAAAATCACTTGGAGACGCTTCTCGCTCACGCCGCCACCGACGCCGCGGAAAGGTCCGTGCTGTTTGTCTTGGGCTCGATCGAAGCCGTCCGCACCAGCGGCACACCGAGTCCCTCGCCCGCACCTTCAGCGCCCGCGGACCGCTGCGTGCGGTCCACCGCGATCAGCAACCCCAGCGAGCAGCACGTCAAGATCCACCCCGTGCCGCCGGCAGAAATCAGCGGCAGCGCGATGCCCTTGGTCGGAGCCACCACGGTCACCACCGCGAGATTGATGATCGCCTGCATACCGATCGTGAAGGTCACGCCCAGCGTAAAGAGCTTCAACGCGATCTGCTTCTCCCGCCTTGCGATCGACAGGCCCGCGAAGACCAGAACGACGAACAGGAAGATCACCGCCGCCGCACCCGGAATGCCCAATTCCTCGCAGATGATCGCGAACAGGAAGTCCGTGCGATCCTCGGGCAGATAGCCCTTGCTCTGCAGACCAAAGCCCAGCCCACGCCCGACGCCACCGCCGTTGGCGATCGCGATGAGCGACTGGATCTGGTGATAGCCCGTTCCCTCCGGGTCCTTGAACGGATCGAGGAAGGTGGTCAGCCGCGTGATCCGGTACGGGCTCTTGATGATCGCGTACGCGACGCCCGCGAGACCCAACGGGACGAACATCAGGAAGTGCCAGATCCTCGCCCCGCCCGCCACAAGCAGCAGCGAGCACGCCATGGTGAGCAGCAGGCCGGTGCCCAGGTCCTCGATGATGATGAAGCCCGCCACAGCGCCGATCGCGATGAGCGCCGGAATCAACCCCTTGAAGAACGATCGCATCGTGCTCGCCCGTGCCGCACAGTACCACGCGATGAGCAGCAGCATGCCCCACTTGGCGATCTCTGAAGGCTGCACCGAAAGCCCGTCGCCCAGACCAGGAATCACGAGCCAGCGGTGGCTGCCGTTCTTGGCCTGACCGATGCCCGGCACATACACCAGAGCCAGCACGACGAGCAACCCCACCACGCCGAAGCCAAGCCCCGTCCACGCTGCCGCCCCGTCGTTGGGCGAGATCGCCCCCGCGCTCGTCATCAACCGCCGCAAGGGCAGGAACGCGAACACCCCCATCATCACGACCGCGATCGCCATGTGAAACGTCGCGCTCGTCATCACGATGCCCTGCACGGTCAGGGGTGAGGCCTGCAAAGGCGTCCCATCCGGTGACAGCGGCCCCGCCACGCCCGACACGCTCAGATTCGCCGAATTGACCATCACCACGCCGATCATCAGAAGGGCGAGGGCGCACAGAGCAACAACATGGCCGGGGCGGATCATCGGGGCGAACCTGTCACGCGAGCCCCCGCAAGGACGGCGGCACTGGGGAACCCAAGTCCCGCCAAGGCCGCGCGATCACCCACGAAAGTGCTTTCGCGTGCGGAGGATATCGACCGTCGGGCGATTCCGCCTCTACATCCGGCATTCAACCGAGGATTCATGCATCCCGGCCTAGCGGAGGATGCTGAGCCCCACCTTCTTCTCCAGCTCGCTCACCGGCCGCGCCACCAGGTCGTAGCCGTCGCTCCCCACCACCACGCAGCGGACAACCTCGCCCGGGGCCAGTTTTTCGCGGCTTTGGACGTACGTCACCGCGTCGATCTGCGGGGCCTGGAAGTACGTGCGGCCCACATACAGCCGCCCGCCGTCCGACACGCCGCTGGTCTTCTTGCCGCTGGTCCGCAGGCCCGCGTCGATCAGCACATCAAGCTGCACCGCACCCTTCTTCAGGGAGCCCAGCGGGTCCTTCTCGTTGAACTTCGCCGCCATCGCCGCCGCCTTCTTGAAGGCCAGCTTCTGCTGCAGCTCCATCACCTCGTTGCGACGCCGCTCCTTCACCTCGGGCGGCACGGCGAGCTTGGGGTTCTCTTCCATCGTGCCCGCGACCGTGCCCTCCTCGTGGCTGTACTCGAACACGCCCACGGCCTCGAAGTCCATCTCCTCGATGAACTCCAAGAGCTGCTTGTGGTCCGCCTCGGTCTCGCCCGGGAAGCCGCTGATGAACGTGGTGCGGACGCACATGCCCGCCGGGAAGCTGGAGTGCCCGTTCCCCACCGCCTTGCGGAGCTTCTTGATCACATCACCCTGCTGCTTGCGAGTGACGTTGCGACGCATCAGTTCGAGCACGCGATCCGAGGCGTGCTGCAGCGGGATATCGAGATACGGCACCAACCGTCCTTTGGCCACGAGTGCGCCGAACGCCTCGATGATGGGATCGCTGAAGTTCGTGGGATAGGCGTACATGAGCCGCAGCCAGCCCTGCCCGTGGTTGGCGTCGTCGATGGTGTCGGAGAGCGATTGCAGGAGCGCGGGAAGCCCGCCGTAGTCGGAGAAGTCGGCCGAACCCTTGCCGGCTTTCTTCATTTGCGATTTGCCATTTGCCTCTTTGCTATTTGGCTTCAGCCCCGCCCCGATGTCATCGCCGTAGCTCGTCGTGTCCTGCCCGATGAGCAGGATCTCGAACGCGCCGTCGTTGATGAGTTCGCGGGCCTCGGAGCAGATGCGATCCCCGGGCTTGCTGCGCATCTTGCCACGGATGCTGGGGATGGTGCAGAACGCGCAGTTCTGGTTGCAGCCCTCGCTGATGCGGAGGTACGAGTAGTGCCGCGGCGTGAGGCGGAGGCGGGCCGAGTCGTCCTCGAAGTAGCCGATGCCCTTGCCGTCCTTGCCCTGGACGGTCAGGCCGGTGACCTTCATGTCGCGCTCTTTGGCTGCGACCAGCGCATTGGCAGCGATCCAGTACTTGGGCTTGTCGGAGGCTTCTTCGAGCGATTTGGCTTTTCGCCGACCGGCCGGGAGGCCGGTCCCACTGGTACCAACGACGGCCTCGACGATCTTGTCGCGATCGAACACCCCCACCATCGCGTCGATGCCGGGGGCCCACTCGAGCATCTTGGCCCGGTGGCGCTGCACGAGGCAGCCGGCAACGACGACGCGCTTCACATGGCCCGCTTCCTTCTCGCGGATCGCGTCCTTGATCACCTGCAGCGATTCGTCCTTCGACGCCTCAAGGAAGCCGCACGTGTTGATGACGACGGCGTCAGCGCCCTCAAAGGCGGAGTTCTCGTTGGAGGGGTCGTAGGAGACGGGCGCAAGGCCGCTCTCGGCGAGCAGGCCGAGCATCTTCTCGCTGTCGACAAGGTTCTTGGGACAGCCCAGGCTCACGAGCGAGACGGACTCGATCGTGTCGTTCTTTTTCCGCGTGGTCTTTGGCACGGGGGATTATTGGTTGAGCCGCGGCGTCGTGAGAGAGAACGCGGAGAGGCGGAGATTGCGGAGGGGCGCAGAGAGAATCCATGGGTTTCGCGGGACCAGTGGGACCGGCCTCCGGCCGGTCTTCGCGCTGCGGTCGCGGGACCGCAGATCACACCCCAAAAAAGACAAAGCACGGTGCCGGCCTCTCGCACCGTGCTTGTCAATTTAGTTTTGTGGCCCTTTGGCCCTCTCCCTTAAGCCGCCCCCAACTGCCTCCCCGTCACCATCCCCGGCGTCATCCCCGCCAGCGGGTAGTGCCGCGTCAGCGTCGCCGCGAACTGCTGCGGCTCGGCCAACACGAAGTGGCACGGCTGCTCGATCTTCCAGCCCACGAAGCGCAGCGCTCGCGCCAACTGGTCCTTCACCGTGCAGACCGTGAGTTCCTCGCCCGTGAACCGGACGGGCAGCACCCGGAACTGCCACGCCTGCCGCGCACTGATCAGCGCGATCGCCTCCGGGTCGAACCGGGCCTCGCCCAGATCAAACTCGCCCGTGAGCATCGCGTACTGCTCGGCCCACGCACGTTCCACCGCCTGCGGCGGGACGCCGAACAGCCGCTCCGCCAGCTCGCCGAACGGGCGGCCAACCGCCTGCTGCTCGACGAGAATGTCCTCAACCTGCTCACGCGTGAGCACGCCGTGCTGTACCAGTAGATCGCCAAGTCGGAGCACCATGCCAGTCCCTCCCACACGCCGTGCGCTCGCGTTGGACACGAGCTGCGCACGAGGAGAGACGACACGACGCTCCACGTGCAGATCGCACGACGCCGTGTCTAGTGCCCGACGAACCGGGCCGCCACCTGTCATCGACGCCTCTCGCCGATCGCTGGCATCTGCGTGCCTCGAATCACGACATGAACGCGCGGGCGCACCTGCAGCAACGGCCTTCCCGCCTGAGCCGCGGCACACACCGGAAACTCTCGCAAAATCGCAGCAACCCGGTGGCATCATCGCGCCGCGAAATGCAGGGCCGGCTTTCCCGGACGCGGCGTCCGACAGTCCGACAAGGTCCCAGATTCCACGCCGTAGCGATCCGCGTTTCGGGAATGGCGCGTGCGGGCTGTTACCGGGCCGTCGGCGCGCGACCACACCGCCGCCGCGCGGGCTGAAGCCCGCGGCTCGGAGGGCGGTCCATACACCCAATCACTCCACCGGTTCGATCGACACCGTCAGGCTCTTGCTGACGAACTGGTCGCGGTACAGCTCGGCCCGCTCCTGGTGCGTCACCAGCACCAACGCCGCGCCCGACTGCTGCGCCTCCAGCGTCACTTCCACCGCGCGCCCGTGATCCAGCGGCGTCAACTCCACGATCGAGTCCACGACGTGGTCGATCGTGTTCACATCGTCGTTGTGCAACAGCACCCGGAAGGGCGGCAATTGATCCACCGGGCCGCGAGTCGGCGCCGGTTTCGTTGCGGGTTTGGGCTCGGCGACCACCGTACCGACGGCGACGTCGGGCGGAGTCTGCTCGCGGATGCCGTCTTGATTCACGCGTTCGCTCATTCGTGCCCTCCGGCTCGCTCCAAGTCCGGTTTCCACCAGACTTTCCAGACGACTTCCCACCGGCCTTACGGCTCGACCGGTGCACAACTGTATCGGCCCTCGCCCGCGCAGGAAATGAGTTCGCGCAAGTTGGTGCGAGCAAACTTGCGCCTCGGCCCCCGGCGTGTGCCCGCCGCCTTTGGGGGCATGCACACGCGTTCCAAGCCGCCGGCTCCCATCACTTTCCCACGCAGAACGTCGCGAACACCCGCCCCAGCACATCGTCGGGAGTCAGACGCCCTGTCAGTTCCCCTAGGGCGTCCAACGCCCCGCGCAGCTGACTGGCCACGACCTCCGGGTCGCGCAGCCGCTCCCCCGCCGAGGCGTCGCTGGCACGCTGCAGCCCGCTCGCCGCCGACGCCAGCGCCCGTCGGTGACGGGCTGGCAGCGTCCGTGTCGTTCGCCCGCTGCCCCACGCCTGATCGTCGATCGCTCGCCGCAGCGTCGCGAGGTTGAATCCGTCGAGCGCCGAGACCTCGATCGCCGAAACCGCAATCGCTTCCCCGCGTGCGTTCGTGCGAATGTGCACCATGTCGGCCTTGGTCTGCACACGTATCAATCGCGCCCGCGTCGGCGGCAAGTCCGCCGCGTCGAACCGCCCGCTGGGGTCGCACCACAACACCACATCGGCGTGCTCGATCGCGTCGCGGGTCCGCTCTTGCATCGCCTCCGCCACCAGGCCGCACGCCGCCGCCTCCTCGATCCCCGCGCAGTCGCACAGCAGCACCCGCGACTCGCCGAGCGTGAGTTCTTCTTCGAGCACATCCCGCGTCGTACCCGCAAGCGCCGACACCACCGCGCGAGGCCGTCCCAGCAGCACATTGAACAGCGTGCTCTTGCCCGCGTTCGGCCGGCCCGCCAGCACGACCCGCGGCAGTGCCTGGTCCGCTTCTTCTCCCGCCGCCGCCCCGACGATCGACCCGATCTCGTGCACCAGCGCGGCAAGCCGCCGCCGCAGCTCGCCCGGCGCGATCGCAACCACGTCTTCCTGATCGGTGAAGTCGATCCCCGCTTCAACCAGCGCGAGCAGCGTCGCCGCTTCCTCAGCGAGGGCCCGATACTGCCCGCCGCGCTCGCCGCGCAGCAGCCGCTGGGCCGCGTCCATCTCGTCCGCACTCTCGGCTGCGATGAGCGCCGCCACACCTTCTGCTTGCTCCAGCGACATCCGGTCGTTCAGATACGCCCGCGCCGAGAACTCGCCCGGATTCGCACGCCGCATCGAAACACCCGACGCCGCCGCGTACGCCAGCAACTCATCGATGACACGCTGCACCAGGTGCGGGTTGCCCGGCAGCAGCAACTCCGCCACATCCTCCCCCGTAAACGAGCGCGGGCCGGGAAACACGGCGATGAGCAGCGGCAACGACAATCCGGCAATGCGGCCCGCGACAACAAAGACGCCGCGGCTCGGAGAACTCGGCAACCGGCGCTCGCTTGCATCGGTCCACTTGCACAGCAGCTCGAACACACCCGGCCCGCTCAGCCGCACCAATGCCCGCGCCGAAAACCCCGGCGGCGTGGCGGCAGCGAGAATGGCTTCAGTCCCGGGCACGCCGCGAGTCTACGGCTAACACCAGTAGGACCGGCCTCCGGCCGGTCCACCCCACACACCAGTGGGACCGGCCTCCGGCCGGTCATCTCCATCCAGCAGTGGAACCGGCCTCCGGCCGGTCTGCCCATTCCGCAGAGACGCGTTGACCGGCCAGAGGCCGGTCCCACTGGTGCTTGCCACGGCGCAACTTGCATTTCGGACCCCCAAGTCCGTCCGGTTTTCTGCGCCGATCGCGAACGGGTGCGAACCCCATTCGTAGAACCCATCGAGGCCGCGATACCCGCGGCCTCATCGGAGAACTCGACATGGTCATCACGCTCGTCGACGGCTCGATCAAGACCACGAACGCGATGCGGGACTTCGTTCACCATCGCCTCAGCGCCGCGCTCGGCCGCTTCGGAGACCGCATCCCACGCGTCGAGATCCGCATCACCGACGAGAACGGCCCCCGCGGCGGCGTGGACAAACTCTGCCGCGTCACCGCGAACATCGCAGGCGCCGGCCCGCTGACCATCGAGAAACGCGCCGGAGATTTCTACGAAGCGATCGCCCGCGCCATCAACGCCGTGAAACAAAACGTGGCTCGCCGGGTCTCGCGAAGGGGGAAGCGCTAGCAGGCACCGCGCCGGTGCCGCGGCTTGGCCGATCGGGGCCAAGCCGTGCGGCGTTCACGCCCTCCTCTCCCCGCCTGCGGGGAAAGGACGACTGGACGCAACGCGTCGAGTCAGGTGAGGGGATTGCGGGTGCGTAGACGCTGCAACATTCGAACGCCCTTCGCCCCTCCCCGGTCTCGCTGCGCTCGACCACGCCTCCCCGCTTCGCGGGGCGGGGACACGCGGGGCCTGGAAGGCCCCGCTCCCGTTGGTTAGCGCAGGCCGTATTCCTTGAGCTTCCGGTACAGCGTCCGCTCGCCGATGCCGAGCAGCTTCGCGGCGTGCTCGCGGTTGCCCGCGGTAAGCCGCAGCGTCTCGCGAATGGCACGCTTTTCGATTGCTTCGAGGCTGGTGCCCGCGAGCGAGCCGAGCGCGGGACCGCTGGGTGTGTGCTCGCCCTCGTTCTCGGCATCGACGCTTCGGACCTCGTCGGGGATGTGCCGCACGTCGAGCGCGAACTCGCTCGCCGGCGCCAGATCTTCGCCCAGCGCGGTGACGACCATGTTCTGCACAACGTTCAGGAGTTGCCGCACGTTGCCGGGCCAGTTGTAACTGGTGAGCCGCATCATCGCGGCGTCGGTCACCCGCGGGATCTGCCGCGACGGCGCCAACTGATCCATGAACCGCTCGACAAAGAACCGCACCAGTGGCGGGATGTCCTCGCGCCGCTCGCGAAGCGAGGGCAGGTGCACGTGCGACCCATTGATGCGGAAGAAGAGGTCCTCGCGGAAGGCCCCCGCCTTCACCATCTCGCGCAGGTCCTTGTTCGTCGCGCTCACGAACCGCACATCGACGTGCTTCGCGTCGTTGCTGCCAAGACGCACCACCTCGCCGCTCTCCAGCACGCGGAGCAGCTTGGCCTGCATCGACATCGGCATGTCGCCGATCTCATCGAGGAACACCGTGCCGCCGTCGGCAAACTCGAAGACGCCCGCCCGATCCTTGTCCGCCCCGGTGAACGCGCCCTTTACGTGGCCGAAAAGCTGATCCTCGAGCAAACTCTCGGCCTGCCCGGCGCAGTTGAAGGCGACATACCGCCCGCCCGAATTCTGGCCCCCCGAAGAAGCACGTTCGTTCGGCTGCCCCGCCCGCTTGCTCAGTTTGTGCACCGCCAGCGCAATGAGTTCCTTCCCCGTGCCGCTCTCGCCGGTGATCAGCACCGGGATGTTGCTTGGCGCCACCGTGCGGATCGTCCGCAGCACCCGCCGCATCGGCTCGCTGGTGGCGATGAAGTTCTCAAAGCCCGCCGTGTCGGCCTGCGCCTTCAACTGATCATTCTGGTGCCGCAGCAGCACCGTCTCGGCGGCACGGTTCACGAGGTTGCGGAACACCTCAAGGTCCAAGGGCTTCTGAATGAAGTCGTACGCCCCGAGCTTGAACGCCGCCCGTGCCGTCGGCACGTCGCCGTGCGCCGTCACCATGATCACCTCGGCCGCCGGCTGCAGCTGCCGCGCCGCCTCCAGCACCTTCAGCCCCGCGTCCGCCCCGTCGGTCGCCACGCCGTGCTTCCCGCCCGACGCCGGCATCCGCAGATCGGTCACGATCACATCGAACGCGCCGCCCTTCAGTTCGCCCATGGCGGCGTCCACCGCGTGCACGATGGTGCAGACGTGCCCCGGCTTGCGCAAGGCATCGGCCATCACTTCCGCATGATCAGGCTCGTCCTCGATGATCAGGACCTGTGCGGCGATTCGTTCGTCGCGAGTTTCCGGCATCCCCTAGTTTATGGAACGTCCCCGGGCCGCCGCCGTCATCACGCCTGCTTCGAGCGGCTCGCCGGCAATACGCCCACAAACATCAGCACCGCACCGACGACGATGATCCACGGCCGGGTCTTGTCGTCCGTCACCATCCGGCTCAGCGTGCTGTCAAAGTGCCGGAACTCCGGCAGGTCGATCGGGTCCGGCTCAAGGTTCGGAAAAATGCTCGCGCTGCCGGCGTTGATGTCCGTGTACCCCGACTTCTTGCCTACCCCGATCGGCACGCGATCCGACGGCACCTGGTTCAACTGGCTCGCCGCCAGCGCCAGCACCAGCGACCGCTCGCCCCGCTCCAGCGCCGACACAAACTCGCGATACCGCGTCAGCCGCTCCTGCCGATGCCGCTCGACGATCAACGCCCGATCCCGCTGCCAGTTCGCACGCCGCACCTGCTCCGCCGCCGGAATCAAAACCGTCGCCAGAAGCAACACCACCCCGGCAATGACGAACAGCCACCCCGGGTCGATCAACGCCCGGGCCGGAGCCGCCTTGGATCTGGACATATCCGCCGACATCAGCACGCAAAGGTATCGGGCCGCGCCCGCGTCGGAGGCGAGAAACACCGCACAAGCCCTCAGGCCCGGCTGCTCTCTCGCACCACCAGCTTCGTCCCCACCTTCATCCGCGTCGCCGGCTTCTCGCTGTCCGTCACCCGCTCCACCAGCAGCCGCACCGCCGCCGCCCCCACTTCCTGCAGCGGCACCCGCACCGTGGACAGGCTCGGACGCACCAGCGTCGCCAGCCGCGTGTCGTCGAACCCCACGATCTTCAGATCCTCCGGCACCCGCACGCCCGCCTCTTGGGCCGCCTGCATCACGCCCAAGGCGATCTCGTCGTTGGCCGCCAGCACCGCGCAGCCCTTCAGCCCCGCGCCTCGCTGCCGCTCCCGCCCCCACGCACGCCCCCAATCCACCGAGTACTCCCCGCAGCTCACCTGCGGCTCGGTGCAGGGCCGCCCCGCCGCCGCCAGCGTCGCGCAGAACACCTCCGCACGCGCCTTGGTATCAAAGTTCTCTTTCGGCCCGCCGACGAAGAAGCACCGATCCGGCGCCGTCGTGGAGAGCAAGTGTTCCGTCGCCTCCCGCGTCCCCTCGGTGTTGTCCACCGACACACTGTCCACACCCGGCTCGTTCACTTCCGCATCCAGCACCACCGTCGGCAACGCCGCGTCCAGTGTCTCGCGCCACAACTCCACGTTCGGCTCGGTCATCATCAGCGCCAAGCCATCGATCAGCCCGAACGCCAGATTCTCGTTCCGCGTCGGATGCCCGTGGTCGTGCGCGTCCGAACTCACCAGCAGGTGGTACCCAAGCCGCCGCGCCTCGCCGTCGGCACCACGCAGGAGCTCCGAGTAGAACTCGCCGAAGATGTCCGGCAGCACAATGCCCAGCACCTTGCCGCCCCGCCCGCTCAGGCCCTGGGCGTAGGCATTGGGCACGTACCCGAGTTTCTTGATCGCCTCGCGCACCCGCGACGCCGTTTCCTCGGTGACCAGCGTCGGCTGGTTCACAACACGGCTCACCGTGGCAATGGAAACCTTGGCCTCCCGGGCCACGTCCTGAATCGACGCTCCGCCCCGGGACATTCCTCCCGGGCGTCCGCCAGCTTTCCCATTGATTCGGGCCCGCATTGCCACGACCTCATGGTAACCCCTGAAAGCCTTTTCGCGAAGCACTTCGGTAATCAGTCCGACCCAAAACCGTGCCAATAACTCCTGAAAACGCTTTCATGCTGCGCGGTTTTGTCGTATCCTCTCCTCATGCTCCCCCACGCCGCGCTCCTCCTGCTCGCCGGTTCCATCGCCGCCTGCGCCGCCGCTCCCTCCGGCTCCCGCGCCGCTGACAAGCCTGTCACAGCGGAGTCCATCCGCGTCGAAGCCCCCACCACCATCGCGCGCCCGCCCTTTCAGTTCAACAAGAACGACGACGCCTTCCTCGAAGAAGTTTCCTACGGCGCCTTCATGTTTCTCTGGCAGACCGCCAGCCCATCCACCGGCATGCCGCCCGATCGCGCCAGCAAGAACACCATCAGCGTCGCCGGCGTCGGCTTCTTCCTCTCCGGCATCCCCATCGCCATCGAGCGCGGCTGGGTCACCCGCGAACAAGCCACACAGCGCGTCCTGCTCATGCTCCGCACCCTCGAGCGCGATCCGACCATCCGCAAGGCCGGACTCTTCCAGCACTATCTCGACGGCAACACCGGCGGCATTCACCCCGACACCAACCTCGAACACGTCGTCTCCACCATCGATTCCGCACTCCTCTTCGCCGGCATCCTCACCGCTTCCTCCTACTTCGGCGGCGAAATCCAAACCATCGGCGACCGACTCTTCACCGACGCCAACTGGACCTTCTTCCTCGGCGGCCCCGAGGGCAAATCCCACGAACGCGGCTTCATCTCCCTGGGCTGGAAGCCAAAGGACAAGAAGAACCCCGCCGGCGATGGCTCCGTCCTGCCCTACTACTGGATGGACTCCGGCTGCGAGCACCGCCTGACGACCTTCCTCGCCGTCTGCGCGCCCAAGCCCGAGCACCGCGTCGACGCAGCGCTCTACTTCAAGCTTCGCCGCCAACTCGGTCAGTACACCTTCAAGGGTGACGCGAGCACGCTGCCCAGCGATCTCGACCCGAGCACTGGCCCGGTTGTCTGGTTCCCCTACTCCGGCGCGCTCTTCGTGAACACCTTCAGTCACCTCTGGCTGAACTACGCCGCCCTCGGGCCGGACAACCCCGCAGCCCTCGGCGTCGCCGCCCGCTCCCCCGTCGATTGGTGGGAAAACAGCCGCCGCATGACCATTCTCCATCGCCTCAAGGCGATCGAGAATCCCAAGCAGATCCCCACGCTCGGCGTGAACGCCTGGGGCCTTACCGCCTCCGACTATCCCAAGGGCTACCTCGTCGCCGGCGTCTTCCCCGACGATCTGCCCATCGCCAACTGGAAGCGCGACGTCGATTACTCCAAGTTCCGCGCTCCCGACGAGTGGGGCGACGGCACGATCGCACCCTACGGCGCCGGCTGCGCCATCCTCTTCCAGCCCGACGCCGCCGTCCGCGCCATGCGCTATTACCAGTCCCTCACCAATGCGCAGGGCAAGCCGCTCGCCTGGCGCGATCCGCGCAAGCCCGCCTCCGAAGGCGGCGGCTACGGCTTCCTCGACGCGTTCAACCTCAAAGGCCCCGACGCCAAGCCCTGGGCCACCGACGAATATCTCGCCATCGATCAGGGCCCGCTCCTGCTCGCCATCGAGAACGCCCGCACCGGCGACGTGTGGAAGTGGTTCCACGCGCATCCGTTCGTGCAGGCAGGGCTTGACCGCCTCCAGCTCAAACGCCGCAACTGATCGATCACTTGGCCGCATCGATCAGCTTCTGAATCTCCGGCGGCGGCACGAACACCGCGGCGTCGAGAACGCCATTGTACTTGAGCGCATCCGGGTCGGTCGTGAAGACGACCTTCATGCCTCCCGCGTCCTGCACCGCGTCCATCGGCGACGTCACGCCGTCCACCGTCTTGAACTGCGTGTGCGTCAGACGAACGCGCATCTTCCCCGCCGGCCCGGTTTCCATCGAATCCTCGTGAACCAGGTGCCCGGACGCCTTCGAGAACAACCAAGAGCGCACGCCGCCACCAACCGACGTGACTTCGAGACGCTCGAACTCCTCTCCCTCGATCCGTTCAATCCCGGCGTGGACGATCGAAACGATGTCCGGTGATTGGCCCAAGGGCACGATGAAAAGCCGCTTCGCACGCTCGACGCGTTCCGTGCGCTCGGCTCCTTCGAACAGCTTCGGGGCCGCGCCCGGCGTGATCTCCCAGGCGTGAACGCCGTCGGTCCCGCGAACCAGCGTGCCCGCCGCACCGAGTTCGCTGCGCGACACGAGCTTTCCTTCCGCGCTCTGCCGGACCCGCACCACCCCGCGGATGCCCGCGGCGGCGATCTCGATGGCACCCTCCGCCTCGCGGGACGTGATCGCGGCCAAGCGCTTCACACCCCCCATCGCTTCGATTCAGCGATCCAGAACAACCCGAGACGCATCGTCAACCCGAGTCTCCGGCGTGCCGGTCGCAACCGCGCGCCGAACGCCGGCCCCGATCGCGACTCCCAGCGTGAACAAGAACACCCACTTCGCGAAAGGCGCAAGTCCCAGATTCTTCATGGCATGCTCCAGATGCGGCCATCGCACTCTGGCACCCGACGCCGGGCGCCAGTCCAACGCCAGAGCATCGCACCCACCCAGCCCACCTTCTAGAACGGTTTCCCACCTTGGACGCCTTGGACTGCAGCATCCCGATACGCCGACGGGGTCAATCCCGTCACGCGGCGAAACACCCGCACACAATGACTTTGGTCCGCAAAGCCCGCGGCCAGGCTCAGCGAGCCGACGGACTGGCGACTTTCCTTGAGGCGCTCGGCGACCCATCGCACCCGAAGCTCGCGCTGATGCTCACCAAGGGTCCGGCCTGTCACGCGACGGACAAGCCGCCCGAGCCGCGAAGCATCCACCCCCAGCGTGGCTGCGACCGCGGCGAGCGCACCCTTCGATCGAAACGTGCGACCGAGCAGGTCCAGCGCCCGTCGCGACAAGTCGTCCACATCGTTCGGCTCCGGGGCTGGTTCCTCGAGCAGCGCCGCAACGAGCTGGAGGCACAGCCCTTCCGCGGCGAGCTCGCGCGTCCGCCGCGTCTCGCCCAGACGCCCCCGCAGCCGGGCCGCCAGGGCACGAAGCTCCGGCGTATCACGCGTCACTGCGACCCGCCGCGACGCACGCAACGTGCGGTCAAGATCGCCGATGTCCCGGTGAATCTCGACGCGCAGGGTCCGGGCACCAGCGGTGCCGAAGTCGTTGCTGTGCTCGACACCCGCCCGCTTGACGAGCGTCTCACCGGGTCGGAGTCGCACGGGGCTTCCGTCCACTATCTCCTCGTAGCACCCCGCAATCGCGAAATGGACGCACGCGAAGGGGTGTCGGTGCGGAGCCAGTCGCGTTCCGTGCCGGTGCTTCGAATCTGACACAATGAACCCGCCGCAGCAAAGCCGCAGCCCGTCCTCACGACCCGTGATCATGACGCCTCCGGTCCGATGTCGTCGCCCAAACCCGACCGCACCGGTGTACCGCTTGCTCGCGGCGGTGCTGCGAGCTACCCCGGGGCAGGACCCAAAGACACCCGGATTGTCCGATAATGTCCCCTTTTACCGCCCGAAACCCGCAAAAGCCAAAGAAGGTGCGGCTTTCGGCGCGAGATTGACAGAAATCTTGGATCGAACACGATTTCCGCGCACTTTGGACTTGCGTCAGGAAGGGGAATGACGTTAGTATGAAAACGGTTTCAGGGTTCGCGACTTCGTGCGGGCGCGGCGTGTGCGCAAGTTCACAGTGCTCGCGAGGCCTGAGCAAAAGACATCTCACGAGAGGAGATTTGATCATGTTGCAACGGGTTTCCATCATGCTTGCCGTCGTCGGCTTCGCCGCCGCCGCCAGCGCCTCCATCAACAGCTTCAACGGCTTCAAAATGGAGTATCGCAACTTCAACGACTACCCCGGCTCCACCATCACCCCGACGATCAACGGCACCTCCTCGGTCCGCATCGTCGAGGACATGGGCCCCGGCCAGCAGCGGTTCGCCAACCGCCACTTCGCCATGCTCAGCGGCGACGGCGGCGCCACCCGCCTCTCGCTCCAGAACAGCGAGTCCTTCAAGATCTCGTACAAGATGCGTCTGAACTCCAACGTCGACCAGGACGGCTCCGGCCAGCTCTGGCCCCAGCAGCCCGAAGGCGGCCTGTTCTTCGGCAACGACCGCGGCGGCGGCTGGATCGATGAAGGCGGCATCTTCGTCATCGGCAACGGCACCGTCTTCGTTGGTGGCGCCAACCAGCGCTTCAGCCTCATCGGCGAAGCCAACAACGGCACCGGCCGTCTCAGCAAGGGCGACACCCTCGAGATGAGCTACACGTACTACGCCCCCGGCGTCACCGGCGCTCTCGCCGCCTACGCCGTGCAGTACAAGAACCTCACCACCGGCTTCATGACCACCATCTTCAACACCTTCGACGCCGGCGGCCCTGACGCCAACGGCTTCAACAACGGTTCCTGGGTCGGCTTCCGCTGGCAGCACACCCGGAACCCCCTCGTCGCCGGTGGCACCACCAACGACATCGAGTACTTCGATATCAACGTCGTCCCGACCTCCAGCAGCCTCGCGGCCCTCGCGCTCGGCGGCCTGGTCGCGGCCCGTCGTCGTCGCGCCTGATGCTCCCACTGCCCCGTGACACGTCCCGGCCCTTGTGACCGAGGCGTGCATCTCCCGCCCGCGGATCGCCTCGACTCGGAGTCCCCGAGCCGTCGCGATCCGCGGTGCTTTTTGGCCTGCGCCGATACACGCCTGCGACACGAGATTTATGACGTAGATCGCTGCTCCCCTGCTCCCGTGCCCCCCTGCCCCCCCTTCTCCCACGATCTCTGTGGAAAACTCTGACCAGACCTTGACAGAACGCTCCAACTCTGTCACGATGTAAACGCTTTCATCCGCTCCTTTCCCGTGGCGTCTTGTGCGTTCCTCCTTTCCAAGACCGGCCCCGAGTACCCACCATGCTTCCCAGCCGCTTCGGCCGCTTTGACAACTCCCCCACCCCGCACCCCTCCGGCTCGGCGTTCGTCATCACGAACCACGACACGCCCATGCCCTGGTGTAACGTCCTCTGTAACGGTCGCTACGGCACCATCATCAGCCAGAACGGCGGCGGGTTCTCCTGGTTCGACGACGCCCAGCACAACGTCCTCACCCGCTGGGAGATGGACCTCGTCCGCGACTGCTACGGCAAGTTCCTCTACGTCGCCGACCTCGACGCCCCCCTTGATACCCCCGACGTCTGGTCCCTCGCCCCCGCCCCCTGCCAGCGCCGCTACGACGAATACGCCTGCACCCACGCCCTGGGCAGCACCACCTTCGCCACCCAGCGCAGCGGCATCAAGGCCTCGTGGACCATCGCCGTCGATCCCGTCGATCACGTCGAGGTCTGGTGCGTCGAGCTCACCAACACGTCCCGCAAGGCCCGCCATCTCCGCATCAGCTCCTACTTCGAGTGGACCTGCGGCGTCGCCCCGGACGTGAAGCGTGAATTCCACCGCCTCTTCTTCGACATCGGCTTCGATGAATCCGCCACCCGCCGCGCCATCATCGCCACCAAGAACATGTGGGACATCCGTCCCAAGAGCGAGCGCGAGCACTGGAACAAGCCCTGGCCCTACGTCGCCGCGCACAGCGTCGCGGGCGTGAACTTTGAACGCCCCATCGCCATCGCCGACAAGCAGGCCTTCCTCGGCAAGTACGGCACCACCGCCTCGCCCCGCGCTCTCACCGAGCGCGACAGTGCCGCACTTCGTCAGGCCGGCTTCGGCCGCTTCGGCGACGCGTCCGCGGCCCTCGGCGGCGACCTCACCATCGAGCCCGGCGCGAGCGTGAAGCTCCACTTCATCGTCACCATCGGCGACGATCGCAAGAAGTGCCTCGCCAACATCGATCGCTACGCCGACGCGGCCCACGCGTGGGGCGCGGTGGATCGCGCCCACGCGTTCTGGAAGAAGACGCTCGCCCCCACCTCGATCAAGAGCGAGCGGGCCGACTTCGACATTCTCAACAACCACTGGCTGCCCTACCAGGCGATCGCGGGCCGCCTCTGGGGCCGCACCGGCTACTACCAGCAGTCCGGCGCCTTCGGCTTCCGCGATCAGCTTCAGGACAGCCAGGTCTGGCTGCCGCTGGATCCCCCGGGCACCCGCAAGCAGATCCTGCTCCACGCCGAGCGGATGTTCGCCGACGGCTCGGTCTACCACTGGTGGCACGCGCTCGCCGACTTCGGCAACCACACCGCCTGCAGCGACGATTACCTCTGGCTGCCGTTCCTCGTCGCGAACTACATCCGCGAGACCGGCGACGATTCCATCCTGAAGGTCCAGTGCCCGTTCGTGGACAGCCCGTGGAAGACCACGCTGCTGGATCACTGCAAGCGTGCGATCGCTCGCGCCTTCAAGCGCACCAGCCGCCGCGGCCTGCCCCACATCGGCAGCTGCGACTGGAACGACGGCTTGTCGGCGATGGGCATCGATGAAAAGGGCGAGTCGGTCTGGCTCGCGATGTTCCTCTGCCACGTCCTCGAGAACTTCGCCCACGTGCTCGAGCGGGCCAAAGACAAGGCCACCGCCAAGCGGTACCGCTCCAAGCGCGAGCGCTACCTCAAGGCCATCAACGCCCACGCCTGGGACGGCGACTGGTACAAGTACGGCACCAAGGACAGCGGCGAGTGGATCGGCAGCGTGAAGAGCGCTGAAGGGAAGATCCACCTGAATGCTCAGACTTGGAGCATCTTGGCGGATGTTGCACCCGCCGAGCGTGCCTCGAGCGCATGGGAGAGCGTGAAGAAGCACCTGCTCAGCCCCTACGGCCCGCTCTTGCTCGCGCCGGCGTACACCATCCCCGATCCCACCATCGGCTACATCACCCGCTACAGCCCCGGCTCACGCGAGAACGGCGGCGTGTACATGCACGCCGCAACGTGGGCCCTCGCCGCCGCCGCCAAGCGCCGCGATCACGAATCCGTCGCCCGCATCTGGAAGAGCATCGCCCCCGCGACCCGCGGCCAGGACGCCGATTCCTACTTCGCCGAGCCCTACGTCACCCCCGGCAACGTCGACGGCCCGCTCTCCGACAAGCCCGGCCGCGCCGGCTGGACGTGGTACACCGGCTCCGCCGCGTGGCTGAACCGCGTGAGCCTGGAGTGGGTGCTGGGCATCCGCCCGGTCTTTGACCCCGCGGGCGAGGCGTGTTTGCTCATCGATCCAGTGCCGCCAACCGAGTTGGGGCAGGTCGAGGCGACCCGCACGTGGCGCGGCAAGAAGATCACCGTACGGTTCGACAGCCGCGCGTTCATCGCCGGCGGCCGCGCCGTGGTGCGGACGGTGCGCGACGGAGTGAACATCGAACTTCAGGGCGGCCTGCTGCGGTCCCGTGACATCAAGGGACTCGAAGCCATCGAACTCGAAGTGACCTGGACCGCGAACCCGCCGCAAGCCACGGAAGGTAAGAAAAAGGGAACGACCCGCGGACAACGAGTCCTCAGCGGCGTCGGCGAGCCGAAGTTGGCGAGCGGTCGAAAGTCCCGCACGTCGACGGCCAAGCGGAAGTAGGCTCGTGGGGTCCTCACCATCTCCCCCGCGGCCGAACGCCGCGGGACGCAAGGAAGGAGCGTCGGCCATGCAAGTCAGGAATCAAAGATCGCAGGGGGGAGATCGCCGCAAGGACCTACGCCGCGGCTTCACGCTGATCGAACTTCTGGTGGTCATCGCGATCATCGCAACGCTGATCGGAATTCTGTTGCCGAGCCTGGGCACGGCCCGGCGCACGGCGTGGCGTGTCATCTGCCAGAGCAACCAAAGACAGATCGGCATCGCGATCCAAAACTATTGGGACAATCAGAAACGCCCGGTCTGGTTCGACATGTACATGGACCCGAAGACGAAGATTACGCCGCCGAATCCCGATTCTGGCATGGATAAGTTTCACGTCAACGTGAACATTGCGTTGCAGGAATTCCTGAGCAACTCCGGAAATGCGCCATTCAACTGCCCGGCTGCGCGAGGGCTCGCAAGCGTCCGAACACCTGAGAGCTTCAGACTTTTGTCGTCGGGCAGAAGAATCTATGGACTCGCCAACGACCTTACTTGGCTCTCCGTTCTCAAGAGCTCGGATGGTCCAAGCATCTGGACGGAATACTACTTCAACGACTCGGCACCGGCGTACAAACGAGATGCCTCCGGCCGGATCATCGGCATCATCGGCGGATTCTCTCAACGCGAGATCCAAAAGGTGCCGTTCATTCAATGGACCGTCTTGGCGACGGACGCTCTCGATCGATATCCCCGCCACTTCCTGAAGGACGCACAGGTCACCGTGGCGGGCGGGAGGACCACGGGAATTGGCAACGTCGGCCAGCGTGGTGCCAACAACTTCCTCTTCGGGGATCTCAGCGTCAAATCGATCGATATCGCGTTCTACGGACTGCCCGACGCGCCCGACCCATCGGGAAACACCGGCAGCTTCTGGGATTGGGGCCTTCGCCCCGCCCCCATCGCGAAATAGTCGGCGACCTGGAGCACCTGCCATGGGAAAGCTTCGAGAGTTCTTGTCGAGCGGCACCGCCGGCTGGATCGTTGCGGCGATCGCTATTCTCCTCGGATTGTGGGTCTTCATTCGAAGCCTCACCGCCAAGGACACGTACGACCTCGCTCGCTTGAGCGAACGTGTCACCATCCGATACTCCGATACCGGGGACGAAGAGTCGATGACCCGGGGCGAGTTCGAAGAGAAGATTCGCCAGCTGGGAAGAATCATCAAGCCCGACGAGGGATTGCCGAACCCGAAGACCGGCAAGTTGACAGGCGTTCTCGTTGCCACGAGAGAGTGGACCGAGGCGATCCAGCGACTCAACGCTGAGCGCGAATGGGCCAAGACTCAATCACCGTTCGGAGCTGGTGCGGCGGGGACTGAAAAGAAGCCCTGAGCCCGTAAGCGTCCTGCGACCTCGTTCGGACTTGACCACCGATGAGTCCTCGTGCCTTCACACTGATCGAGCTCCTCATCGTCATCGCGATCATCGCCCTGCTCATCGGCCTCGCCCTGCCGTCGCTCGTCGGTGCTCGCCAAACCGCCCGCAGCGTCATATGCCAGAGCAACCTTCGCCAGATCGGCATCGCCACGCAGGGTTACCTCGACAACCAGAAAGTGCCCCGCTGGTTCGACCTCCAGAAGTCGCCCGACTCCATCTGGCCCTCCAACGCCGGAAACTTCTACCAGTTCAATGTGATCCCGCCGCTGCAGCAGTTCCTCAACAACTCCGGCAACAGCTCCTTCGTCTGCCCCAGCGCCCGCGGCACCAACTCCGATATCCGTGAGCTGTCCGTGTCCCTCGGCCTGCAAAAGGCCCGCCGCTACTTCACCTGGCCCGTGCCGACACCCACCGATCGCACGCCCGAACTGCAGTAGATGAGTTTCTACTGGTTCAACGACAGCGGCGTGTCGCTGGACCGCAACGGCAACACCATCAAGGGCAGCAGCGGCGTCGCTGGCCGCCGCATCATCGAGATCCGCCACCTCGACGCCATGACCTGGGCCACCGACTGCTACGACGAACGCCCGCGGCACAACCCGTCCAAAGCCAAGCCCCCCATCGAAACCGGGCGCGACGGGGGCAACAACTTCCTCTTCGGCGACAACAGCGTCCGCAACGTCCCACGCGAAACCTACAACTGGAAGCCCGATCGCTACGGCTCCTCCGGCTACGACCGGCACTTCATCGGCTGGGGGCACGCGTACCCGAGTTTGGCGAACTGACGAGCGAGAGATTCGTCCGCCCCCTTCCGAGCCGCGGCCTCCAGCCCGCGGCTCGGCGCACGTTTTCGCATGACACCGCCCCCCGGCTCTGCTAGTCTCTCTGCGTGCACGACGGCGAATCGCCATCTACGTTCTCGACCATGACCAGGCGCAGCGCCCTCGCCGCCATGGTCCTCGGCGGCGTCGGCTTCGCCGCCTTCGGCCCCCGCGGCGCCAAGGAAGACGCACGCGGGCGGATCGTCCTCGATTACTGGGAGAAGTGGACCGGCCACGAGGCCGCGGCGATGAAGAAGATCGTCGAGGCCTTCAACCAGAGCCAAGACCGCATCGTCGTCCGCTACCTGACCACGTCGGGCATCGACCAAAAAACGCTCATCACCATCGCAGCGGGTGATCCGCCCGATGTCGTCGGCCTCTGGGCATATCTGGTGCCGGTGTTCGCTGAGAGCGACTCGCTCATCCCGCTCGACGAGCTCGATACCAAGGGCGAAGTCCGAGTCGATCGCTACGCCACCGGCTTCCGCGAGCTGATGACCCACCGCGACAGCAAGGGGAAGACGCGGCAATGGGCCACGATGAACACCGGCGGCACGCTCGCGGTGTACTACAACAAGGCCCACTTCCGCGAGGTCGGCCTCGACCCCGAGAAGCCGCCGCGGACGATCGAAGAGTTTGACGCGGCTCACCGCAAGCTGGTGAAGCGCGACGCCGACGGCTCGCTGACGCGGGCCGGCTTCATGCACATCGAGCCCGGCTGGTGGTCGTGGATCTGGGTCTTCCAGTTCGGCGGCGGGGTCTACGACGCCGCCAACGACCGCTCCATCATCGGCGCCCCCGAAGCCGTCGCGGCGTACGACTGGATGCAGTCGTACTCGAAAGAACTCGGCGTGGACGCGACCAAGAAGTTCCGCGCGGGATTTGGCAACTACGACTCGCCGCTGAACGCGTTTCTGACCGGGCGTTTGTCGATGGTCATTCAAGGTCCGTGGCTCGCCAACGTGATCAACGCCCACGGCCCCAAGGACGCCAACGGCAAGCCGCTGATCGACTACGGCGTGATGCCCGCACCGGTGATCCCCTCGCTGGTGGACCCACGCAACCCCGTCGGCCTCGTCGAGGGCGATGTGCTGGTCATCCCCAAGGGCTGCAAGCACCCGAAGGAAGCGATGGAGTTCATCGCCTTCACGCAGCGGCAGGAGCATGTCGAGGCGCTCAGCCTCGCGCACTACAAGAGTTCCACGCTCGCGGTCAGCAGCGAGAAGTTTCTGAACGAGCACCCCAACACCGGCGTGCGCGTCTTCGACGCCGTCGCCCAGAGCACGCAGGGCTTCCGCTACCCGCGCACCCAGGCGTGGACGCAGTTCAAAGACGAGCTCGACGGCATGGCCCAGCGCATGTGGTCGATCGACAAGCCCGCGAAAGAGATGCTCGCGACCGTGCAGGCGCGGACGCAGAGTTATCTGGATCGGGCCGAGGAGCAACGCAACCTGCGCGGGCGCAGCATCCGCACGGCAACGCCTCCGACCGGAGGTGGCGCGTGAGAACGACCAACACACGCACGCCGCGCCTCCTCTCCCCGCTTGCGGGGAGAGGACGACTCGTCGCCTGCGACGAGTCAGGTGAGGGGAATGGGCGTCCGTGCGCACGCTGGCGATCGGACACGCAAAGCCCCTCCCCGGCCTCGCCAAGCCTCGGCCACCCCTCCCCGCTGCGCGGGGCGGGGAGGCGCGATGGAAGCGGGGAGTACGCATGAGCCACTCCCGGGCCCAACTCAAGAAGGACCTCCTCGGCTGGCTCTGGGTCAGCCCGTGGGTGATCGGCTTCCTCGCCTTCCTCGCCATCCCGATGGGGATGAGCCTGTACTACTCCTTCACCGACTACCCGCTGCTCGAAAGCCCGGTCTGGATCGGCATGGGCAATTGGAAGCGGATGTTGAGCGACGAGGTCTTCCACGCCGCGATCCTGCGCACCGCGTGGTACGCGATCCTGTTTATCCCGATTGCCACCGCCATGGCGCTCGTGATCGCCGCGCTGCTCAACGAGAAGGTCAAAGCGGGAGGCTTCTTCCAGGCCGCGGTGTTCATCCCCACGCTGGTGCCGATGGCCGGCAGCGCGATGATCTGGCTGTGGATGCTCAACGGCGAGTACGGGCTCATCAATCAGGCCATTCACGCCGCCTTCGGCTGGGCCGGGATCGAAGGCCCCAACTGGCTGCAGAACGCCAACTGGGCCATGCCCTCGATCCTGATGATCTCGCTCTGGAGCATCGGGCAGATGGTCGTCGTCTATCTCGCGGCACTCAAGGAAGTGCCCGATGAACTGCTCGAAGCCGGCGCCCTCGACGGCATGGGCCCCGTCCGCCGCTTCTTCAACATCACGCTGCCGATGATCTCGCCCGTGATTCTCTTCAACATCATCACGCTCATGATCGGCTCGCTGCAGGTCTTCGCGATCCCCTACGTGCTGAGCGCTGCCACGCCGGGCAACGACCCGCGAGCGATGTACTTCTTCACCAGCAGCATGTACGACAACGCGTTCCGCTACAACCAGATGGGCTACGCCAGCGCGCAGGCGTGGCTGCAGTTGCTCATCACGCTGGGGCTGACGGCGATCATGTTCGCGGCGAGCAAGAAGCTGGTGCATTACAGGGCGTAGAGGAAGGCACTAGGCACTGGGCACTGGGCACTAGGCACTAGGAAAGGCAGGAGAGACGGCACTTTGGCACGGGAAGGTTCCAGCACGGTGGTCGGTGTGCGCCGCGGGCTTGTCTCGCGGGTGCTGGTCTATGGCACGCTGATCGTGATCGCGATCACGTTCCTGATGCCGCTGGTGTGGATGTTTGCGACCAGCCTGAAGACCGCCGGAGAAGCCTCGCGTTCCACCTTCTCGCTCTTGCCCACGCCGCCCTCGGCCGCGGTGACGAACGCGGTGAAGAACTACAGCGACGTCTGGAACGATCCGACGGTCCGCTTCCCGCTCTACCTCCGCAACACGCTCATCATCGCCTCGCTCTCGGTCATCGGCATGACGCTCTCGAGCGCGATCGTCGCGTTCGGCTTCGCCCGCTTGGAATGGCGCGGCAAGAAGGCGTTGTTCGCGTTCGTCCTCGCCACCATGATGATCCCGTTTCCGGTCGTTATGGGCCCGATGTTCCTGCTCTTCTCCGAGATCGGCTGGATCGGCTCGCTGAAGCCCCTGTGGGTCCCCGCGTTCTTCGCCAACGCGTTCAACGTCTTCATGCTCCGCCAGTTCTTCATGGGCATCCCCAAGGAACTCGACGAGGCCGCCCGCATCGACGGCTGCTCGAGCTGGGGCATCTTCTGGCGGATCATCGTCCCGCTCAGCAAGCCCGCGCTCGCCGTCGTCGCGCTCTTCCACTTCGTCTTCGTGTGGAACGACTTCCTCGGCCCGCTCATCTTCCTCAACCATCAGGACCAGTTCACGCTCGCCTTGGGCCTGCAGCTCTATCAGAGCAAGGCCGGCCAGACGCCGTGGAACCTGCTCATGTCCGCCAGCACGTTGGTCATCGCCCCAGTGCTGGTCGTCTTCCTCCTGGCGCAGGGCGCGCTGGTGAAGAGCGTGGCGACCACCGGCATCAAGGGGTAAGGCTGCGTCTCGGGATAAGCCGGTCCGAGGGCCACCTGGGCGTCCGAACCCCCCGCTCTGCCTCGCGCCGGGGCGGAACCCGCGTCCGAGAACCCGAAATCCGCGCAAGGGTTCTTTCCTGATTTCCGTAAGCTGGCACACCACCTGAGTTTGTGTCACACTCCCAAGGCTCGGTTTTCTCACTTTGGACTTGCAAACCGGCCCCGGATCCGCGAGAATGTAAACGGTTTCATTGGAGCGGTTCTGGGCCGCCCCGAGCGGGTCGATGACAGCACCCACGCCGTCGTCGAACCCCGCGAGACCGCATCACGTTGCCGCGGCCACGCCGCGTCAGAAGGAGTCGAGTATGAAGTGCAACCAACTTGCCGCGTTCGGAATCCTCGCCGCGCTTTGCGGCCAGGCCTTGGCGCAAACCCCGCTCCCCATCACCAACGGCTCCTTCGAAGACGATGACTTCATCTTCGGCGGCTTGCTCGGTTACAACGTCCTCTCGCCCGCGGAAGTGCGGTCGCTCGGTGACGGCGGCTTCCCCGCCCCCGTCGCCCGCACCGGCACGCGCTCGATGCACCTGCCGCCCCCGAACGTCGGCCAGTACCTCGGCGTCACCACCGACACCATCAACATCTACATCCCCTCGCGTCCGTTCTATGACCCGTCCTGGAAGTGGTACGGCGGCAACCTCCGCCTCAGCGTCTGGTACCTCACGCCCGCGAATCAGGCCGTCACCGGCGGCTACGGCAACCTCAAGCTCAACGTGAAGCAGTTCAATCAGGACTACGCCACCTTCGAGCAGTTCATCCTCTTCGGCGACACCAACGGCCAGTGGCAGAAGGCCGAGATCGTCTGGAACAAGAAGGACATCAAGCAGACCGTCTGGGACCTCGCTACCACCGGCTGCGGCACCGGCTGCTTCGTCAACAACGGCACGCCGCCCTACGGCCTGCCCCCCTATCCGGCCCGTGCCAAGGTCACCATCGGCCGCTTCGGCGGCGAGAACGCCGGCGGCGTCGGCGTCGGCCAGATGTTCATCGATGACATCGAAATCAGCCAGGACCCAAGCTGCCCCGCCGACTTCAACGGCGACGCCTTCGTCGACGACTCGGACTTCGTCGATTTCGCCGGCTCGTACAACGAGCTCGTCGACTTCCGCTGCGACCTCGACGGCGACTCGCTCACCGACGACGCCGACTTCGTGCTCTTCGCCACGGCATACAACGACCTGCTCTGCCCGTAACCCGTGAGAACAACACGGTGCCCCACGAAAGCCCGGGTTCACCGGGCTTTTTCATTTGCTCCGCACGCAACATTCACGACTGCCACATCCGAATCGATCCGGCATCGCAAGGAGGGCATCCCTGCGGAATGTCCCCGGAGTCGTCCATGACCACCCTTGCGTCGCGTCGAGAAGATCTGCGGTCCAATGCCCCGGCGGGGTCCGCCGCCCCGGTCGCCCAGCCGGTCGTCGCCCTCCTGCGGGAATTCGCCGGCGTTGTCGCGCAGCTCTCGACCGAGCAGTACACCCGCCGCGCCGACGATGCCTTCTTCAAGGGCACCGTCGGCGGGCACGTGCGCCACTGTCTTGACCACGCCCGGTCCCTGCTCGACGGCCTTGCTTCCGGCGTGATCGATTACGACCACCGCGTGCGCGGCACCACGATCGAGACCGATCCGCTCGCCGCCCGCGACGAGATCCGGCGCCTGCGCCAACTTGCCAAGGACGCTGCACAGCAGAGCGCCGCGACCGCGCTGCGCGTCGTGGTCATGCCCACCCGTGACGGCTCGTCGATGGAACTGGAGTCCACGCTCGGGCGTGAACTGGCTTTCGTCCTCTCGCACACCATCCACCACAACGCCACGATCAAGGGCATGGCGGTGAACATGGGCGTCGCCCTGCCGACCGCCTTTGGCTACGCCCCGTCCACCCTGGCCCACCACGATTCCCAGGCCGCGCACCACGACGCCGACTGCACCACCCACGGAGCGTGCCGATGTGCACACTGACCGCGGTCCAGATCGAGTCCGGCGTCGAGCCGCCGCTCTTTCGTGTCGTGGTCAACCGCGACGAGCAGCGCACCCGGGCCGAGGCCCTCCCGCCTCGCGTCTGCCGCGTTGGAAGCTTCGACGCGATCTACCCCGTCGATCCCTCCTCCCGCGGCACATGGATCGGCGTCAACACGGCCGGCCTCGTGCTCGCCGTGATCAACTGCAACCCGCTGGCGAAGTTCAACAAACGTGCCGGCCTCCGCAGCCGCGGCGAGATCGTGCCGGCGCTGCTCGCGTGCGAGAGCGTCACGGCCGCCGTGGCCGCCGCGAGTGAACTCGACGCCCGCGAGTTTCCGCCCTTTCGCCTCGTCGCGATCGAGCGCGATCGCCTCAGCGTCGTGCTCGGCGACGGCGAGCGCGTGACCGTGCAGGCACTGCGCCGCTTCGATGGCCCGTTCCTCGCGACCTCGTCGGGCCTGGGTGATCACATCGTCGAGCAGCCGCGGCGTGATCTCTTTAGCGCCCTGGTTGTCAGAGGCGTCTCCGCCATCACCGACCGTCAGGACGCTTTCCATCGCCACGCTTGGCCCGATCGCCGGCACATTAGCGTCGAGATGTCGCGGGCCGATGCCCGCACCGTCAGCCGCACGGTCGTGGAAGTATTCCGCGATTCGATCGCGTTGACATACCGAGCGCTGCAGGAAGTCGGCCCGACGGCGCCGATGGCGGGCTCCGACGCGCAGGCCGAGGTGTCTCGCTGGCCTCGCGTCGCCTCGCCGCTCGCACGCTTCGCCCCGAGTCTGACCACGTGACGACGCTCCCGATTTATCTCAGTCGCCGCACGCTCCCGGGGTCCGCTCCTGCGCGAACGGAGCTCCCGTCGCTGACCTTTCGCATCCGCATCGCCCTGCGTCGATGGTCGCGCTGGGAGTTCTGGCCCGCGTGGATCATCTACACCCTTCTGCTGCCGCGATTCGTGCGTCTCGCCCTGCGGCACCGCAGCCTGAGCGTGTTCGCCGCCGCCAATCCCGGCATGCCCCTCGGCGGCTTCGTGGGCGAATCCAAGTTCGACATCCTCAAGCAGCTTCCCGACGATTGGACGCTGCCGACCGAATCCGTCGAACCCGGCTTGGCCGATGCACGCCGCGCCGCCCTCGATCGCGCCGTTCAGGGCCGCGGCTGGCACTTCCCGCTTGTCCTGAAGCCCGACGTCGGCGAGCGCGGTACCGATGTCGCCCTTGTCGGCAGCCCCACCGAGGCCGCCGCCTACTTCACCCGCGTCCGTTCCCGCGTGCTCGTCCAGCCGTACCACCCCGGCCCCTATGAGGCCGGCATCTTCTACGTCCGGCACCCGGGGGACGCACGCGGCTTCATCTTCTCGATCACCGACAAGCGGCAGCCCCACGTGAGCGGCGACGGTCGCTCGTCGCTCCGGACGCTGATCTGGCACAACGAGCGCCTCTCACTCCAGGCCGCGACACTCCTGCGCCAACTCGGTGCCGCCGCCGATCGCGTTCCCGCCCCGGGCGAGCGCGTGCTGCTCAGTATCGCCGGCAACCACTGCCGCGGCACGATGTTCCTCGACGGCCGCGCCCTCATCACCCCAGCGCTTGAACGTCGCATCGACGAGATCGCCAAGTCCTACACCGGCTTCTTCTTCGGCCGCTTCGATCTCCGCTACGCGAATCCCGAAGCCTTCGCAAATGGCGACGACTTCCGCATCGTCGAACTCAACGGCGTGCTGTCGGAATCAACCAACATCTACGACCCGTCGTGGAGTTTGCTCCGAGGCCTCCGCACGCTGGCGGCCCAGTGGTCTCTCGCATTCGAGATCGGCGCCGCCAATGCTCGAGCCGGCGTGCCGATCCCGACCGTGCGAGACCTGATCCGCGCCGCCCGCGTCCATCGCGCCCGCACGCCGTGACGGCGCCGTCTCAACACCTCCCGCGCGCGCTGACATTCCGGGACGACACAGCCTCTCCGCCGCGGCATCTCAACTGCGTCCCCGCCCGGGTCTGGCCGGTCGCCGCGGGGCAGCACCATCCTCCAGACTGTGAGATGACCAGTGAACATCGGTTCATCGCTATCGCTCCGTCCCGTGATCGCTCTCGCCGCCCTCGCCGGCTTCGCAGTCACCGCCTCGGCTCAGGTCTCCGTCGGCGGCATCCAGTTCGCCGATCGCGCCGCCGCCGGGCAGATCACCTTGGGCAACATCCGCGGCTCCTTCGGTGTCATCGATTACGACCGCGATGGCTTCTACGACCTCTTCATCGCCAACGACATCGGCCTGCCCCACCGGCTGTTCCGCAACGTCGCCAGCACCACCGTCCCCGGCGGACGCACGTTCCAGGATGTGTCGGCTGCCACCGGCGTCAACGACGCCGACGGCACCAGCCGCGGCCTCGCCGGCGTTGTCGTCTTTGACTACAACAACGACGGCTGGGACGACATCTACCAGGTCGGTCACGATGCCAACGACACCAGCGGCCTGCTCTACCGCAACAACGCCAACGGCACGTTCACCAACGTGAGCATCGCTGCGGGCATCCGCCTCGACGACTCCAACCCGCTCTCCGCCTCCAGCATCGACTTCGACCACGACGGCTGGGCCGACTTGCTCGTCGTCAACGTCGGGGCCGCGCCCAACAAGGCCGTCGTGCTGCTCCGCAACAACGGCAACGGCACGTTCACCAACCGCAGCGACCTGCTCCCACTCACCACCTTCGGCGCCCTCACCTACGCCCACGGCTGGACCGATTACGACGGCGACGGCTGGGTAGACGGCATCATTCCCTTCAACAACACCATCCCGCTCACGATCAAGAATGTCTCCGACGGCAACGGCGGACGCCGCTTCATCAACGCCACCACCGCCTCGGGCTTCACCTTCGTCGGCCCCGCACCCATGGGCATCGCCTTCGGCGACTACGACCGCGACGGGCGCTTCGACCTTTCCATCACCGACGCCGCGGTTGGCACGTACTACCGCAACAACAACGGCGTCTTCGAACGCTCGTTCCCCTTCACCACCTTCTTCGGCTGGGGCACCAGTTGGCTCGACGCCGACAACGACACCCATCTCGACAACTACCAGGCCGGGTCCGCCGGGCGTTCCAACATCGACCTCATCCAGAAGAACAACGGCCCCAACGTCAATGGTCAGATCACCTGGACCGACGCCCGCGCGGCCCTCAACATCATCGCACGCCCCACACAGTTCTCCGCCGTCATCGACTTTGACAACAACGGCTTCGACGACATCGTCGCGGTCAACGTCGGCCAGTTCGTCAGCGTCTACCACAACCAGTCCGGCTCGCTCCCCGGAGCCGGCCACTGGTCCAAGGTCCTGCTCCGAGGCGACGCGCCCAGCGGCGTGAACTCCAGCGCCGTCGGCGCCGTCGTCCGCCTCACCAGCAGCGGCGTGACCCAGGTGCGTCAGGTCACGATCGGATCGAGCTACGCCGCCACCGAAGATCCCCGTGCATCCTTCGGCTTGGGCGCCTCAGCAAGCGTCGATCGCATCGAGGTCCTGTGGCCTCGCCGAGGCTCGATTGCGTCCCGCACCCAGGTGTTCGATGGACCCTTCGCCGCCGATGCCATCCTGAGCCTGACCCCCAACGCAATCTGCCTCGCCGACTTCAACGGCGACCGCCAGGTCAACGACGAGGACTTCGTGCTCTTCGCCGGCGCGTACGACCTGCTGCTCTGCTCCGATCCAGAACAGGCCGCCGATTGTCCCGCCGATCTTGATTCCGACGGTCTGGTCACCGACAAGGACTTCATTCGCTTCGCCGCCGCCTACAACGCGCTGCTCTGTCCGTGAGTGCGTTCGACGCACCACACGACCGGCCTCAATCCTGCATCCGTCTGCGTACCGCACGTCCCCGGGATTCTCTCCCCCGGGGACGTGATTTCGTTGTCTCCCGTACAATGGTTGAATGAAACCCGTTGCTGTCGTTCTCTGCGGCTGCGGCCGCTCCGATGGTTCTGAGATCCACGAGTCCGTCTCGATTCTCATCCATCTCGATCGCGTCGGCCTCAAGTACCAATGCTTCGCGCCCGACGCGCCCCAGACCGAGGTCGTCGACCACCTCAGCGGCAAGCCCGTCGCCGAGTCCCGCAACATGCTGGTCGAAGCCGCCCGCATCGCCCGCGGCGACATCAAGCCCCTGTCGCAGCTCGACGTCAACGCCCACGCCGCCGTCGCCTTCCCCGGCGGGTTCGGCGCCGCCAAGAACCTTTGCACCTTCGCCACGCAAGGTGCCAACTGCACCGTGCGCCCCGATGTCGCCGGAGTGATCCGCGCCTTCTACGAACACAAGAAGCCCATCTCACTGGTCTGCATCGCTCCGGTCCTCGCCGCCAAGGTGCTCGGCACCGCCGCGGGTGGCCCCGGCTGCTCGATCACCCTCGGCGGCCCCGGCGACGCCGCCAACGCCGCCGCCGCCATGGGTGCCACGCCCATCACCAAGGCCGTCACCGAGACATACGTCGACGAGGCCAACCGCATCCTCACCACGCCCGCCTACATGTGCGACACCGGTCCGCACGGCGTCTTCACCGGCGTCGGCAAGATGATCGACGCCCTCGCCGCCATGCTGCGCTAGCCTCGAACGCCGAACGGATCACCAACCTCACGCCCTTCCCAGCACCGTCGCTCTCTTGCTACGCTGTGCCTTCCTGCCCGGGTCGGGGCCGTCTGTGCCTCCGCCCTCTTCGGTCCGCTTTGAGCCGCGCATGCTTGTCGCCGAGAACCGCCCACGCAACCTGAGCTGGTATCACGCCGGCCCGCTCCTCTTCGGTGACTGGGGCACGAGCCGTCTCTACGTCCTGGGCCTCGCCTTCTACTACACCGGACACGCCTCGGTCTGGTACCTGTCCGTCATGTCGCTCATCATGGCCGGCGTGGCCTGGGCGTACACCGTCGTCTGCCGCTCCTTCCCTGACGGCGGCGGCGTCTACTCCGCCGCCCGCCAGATCAGCCCGACTCTGGCAGTCCTCGGTGCGACCCTTCTGCTCTGTGACTACATCGTGACCGCCTCGCTCTCGGCGATCGAGGCATTCCACTACCTCGGCGTACACGAGTCCCGCGTCGTGATCCTGTCCGTCGGGACGATCCTCCTGATCGGGGCCATTAATTGGTTCGGCGCCCGCAACGCCGGGCGTGTCGCGCTGGTGGTTGCGATCCTCGCCATCGTCCTCTCCGCACTGATCGCCCTGGCGTGTATCCCGTGGCTGAAAGCCGGGCTCGAGACAGTCAGGCATGCGACCGTCGAGGACAAGAACCCCTGGCACATGTGGGAATCGCTGGTCCGCATCGTCCTCGCCCTCTCCGGGCTCGAGGCCGTTGCGAACATGACCGGCCTCATGAAGAACCCGGTCCCCAAGACCGCCAAACGCACCATCTGGCCCGTGCTCGTTGAAGTTGTGCTTCTCAACCTCATCTTCGGCATCGCGCTCAACGCCATGCCCGCGCTCCGCGAACAGACCACACCCGACTACCTCACCTACGAAATCCGGCAGGAGATGGCCCCGGAGAACGTCCCTGCCGAGGTGAAGGAATACCGCGACACCGCCATGAAGGTCGTCGCCACGCAGACCGTGTCGCACCTTTTCGGCGCCGACGTCGGCAAAATCGCCGGCATCGTCACCGGCATCATCTTCGGGTTGCTGCTGCTCTCGGCGGTGAACACCGCGGTGATGGCGATGGTCTCGGTGCAATACTCGCTGGCACAAGACGGCGAACTGCCGAGAATGGCGACCCGCCTCAACTACTCCGGCGTGCCGTGGATCTCCCTGGTCATCGCCTGCATCGCGCCCATGGCCTTGCTGATCATCGAGGCCGACGTCAAGGCGCTCAGCGAGCTCTACGCCATCGGGGTCGTCGGCGCGATCGCGATCAACCTGCTCTCGTGCGCCTGGAACAAGAAGTTGGAAGTCGGGCCCTATGAGCGGGCGGGGCTGTGGGGTCTGGCGATCCTGATGACCGGGATCGAACTGACGATCATCGTGGCCAAGCCCAACGCCACGATCTTCGCCGGCTTCATCGTCGGCAGCGTCCTCATCACCCGCTTCGTCGTGCGCTTGAACGCTCGTCGCATCGCCGCCAGCCCGTTGCCGGAACCGAAGGTCGGCTGGATCGAGGAGATCCGCCAGCAGCCCATCACGCCCGGACCCGGACCGCGGATCATGCTCGCCGCCAGAGGCCGCGATCAGGCTGCCTACGCCGTCGACATCGCCAAGCGCCGCAACGCGACGCTCTTCGTGCTCTTCGTCCGCACCCTGCGAGTGCTCGACCTGGCCCCAGGTCAACAGCCCAAGATCGAGGACGACCCGGATGCCCAGGCGGCGCTGGGTACGGCGGCGATCCTGGCCAAGGAAGCCGGGGTGCCGTTCGTTCCGATCTATGTGACAAGCAATGACATCGTGAACGAGATTCTGGATTACACCGTGACCTTCGGGTGCGACACGCTGATCATGGGCAAGTCGCAGCGGACGCCGTTCAGCCGCGCGGTGGTCGGCGACGTCGTCGCAAAGGTGGCAGAAAATCTGCCCGAGGGCGTGGCGCTCTTCACTCGCGCACCCGGACCTTTTGAGCACGCCGAGGAAGTGAAGAAGGAAGACTTGGCCGAGTCGTGAAAAGGGGCAACCCGCGCAACGACTCGGGCATCAAGCGGCGGCACTAGGAACCGGGCATCAGACCCGCTGCGTGTGGGATGAACGCGGCAACATCACCATGGTGGTCGCGGAGGGTTTCAAACTCGATGCCGTAGAGGGCGCTGAGCCGGTCGGGGGTGAGGGTCTCTCGGGCAGGGCCGGTGGCGAGGACGGTGCCGTCGTGTTGCAGAAGCACGGCGTCGTCGCAGAATCGCAGAACGAGCGCAAGGTCGTGGAGGACGCAGGCAACGCCGATGCCGCGGGTGGCGAGTGCGCGGAGCAGCGCCAGTGAACGCACGGCGTGGCGCGGGTCCATCGCGCTGACGGGTTCGTCGGCGAGCAGGTAGCGCGGCTCGTTGTTCCCGGCATTCCAAGCCTCAATCTGCACCAGGGCGCGGGCAAGGGTCGCGCGTTGCTGCTGGCCGGCGCTGAGGTTCACGAAAGGCGTGTCGGCGCGGTCCGACAGATCGAGTTCGGCAAGGGCGCGGTCGACGGAGGAAGCAGATTCACCGGTGCCTCGAACGCCCTGTCCCCGCGGCTGGGCGTGGCCGCGAACATTGCCGAGCGCCACGATCTCGCGGGTGCTGAAGGCGAAGGCGACATCCGAGTGCTGCGGCACGAAGACAATGCGGCGGGCGCGCTGAGCGTCAGAGAGGTCCCCCACCGCTTCTTCCGATGAAGTGCCCGTGCCAGCGCCGCCGCTGAAGTGGACACGGCCATCGTCGGGCCTTCTCAAGCCAGCGAGGAGGCGGAGGAGCGTGGTCTTGCCGCCGGCGTTGGGGCCGATGATCGCCGTCAGACGTCCGGCTGCGAGCGACACCGACACGCCGCGGATCACCGGTTGGCCAGGGGTGTACGCGAAGGTGCAGTTGGAGCAGGACAGCGGCATCGCCAAGGGTAGAGGAGGCGGCGTGCGGCACGCGACAGCGGCCCTAGGACGGGATGCTTCGGCTCGGTCGAACGGCCGATTCTCGCGATCGGTGTCCGCAATGAGTCGGGTGTTCGGCGCTCGACTCGGATCGGACGCTGGCCTTGAGTTGCCCCCCGCCGCGTGTCGCTGCGGCTCGCATCGCGCTGGGCACTCTGGCCTTGTGACGCATTGAGAACACTGCTCCCCATCCCTTCCGCACTCGCGCTTAGCGGCGCGCTGTCGTCGTTGGTTGTAGCCAACCCGATCGTGGTTCCGAACGAGAAGCTTCCGGAGCCCGAGACGCGGCCGCCGGCGGCGTTGCCGGTGTCGGGAGCGCGCCCGACGCTGCGGGCGGTGCAGGCGGAGCAAGCACCGGTGATCGACGGCGTGCTGAACGACGAGGCGTGGTCGCTCGCCGAGCCCACCGACACGTTCCGCCAGGTGCAGCCCGTGGAGGGCGCGGCGCCGACCGAGCGGACAGAGATGCGGCTGCTCTATGACTCCGGGCACTTGTACATCGCCCTGCGCTGCTTCGACTCGACCCCCGCGGCGATCGTGGCGCGGCAGATGCTCCGCGAAGGCGATATCAACGGCGATGACATCGTCGAGATCGCGGTCGAACCGTTCGGCGATCAGCGCAACGGGTATTACTTCGCGCTCTCCGCCGCGGGAGCGAAGGTGGACGGCCTGATCGAGACGCAGACGCGTTCCATCCGCACCGACTGGGACGAATTGTGGATCGGCAAGGTGACGGTGGACGACGCGGGCTGGAGCGCGGAGTTCTCGATCCCCCTCACGTCGATGTCGCTCAACCCGAGCATCGATCGCTGGGGATTCAACGCGCAGCGAACGATACGGCGCAAGCAGGAGATCCTCCGCTGGTCGGGGGCCTCGCCCAACATCCGCCTCGCCGATCTGAACCAGGCGGGCACGGTGACCGATCTGCGCCGCCTTGATCAGGGCCGCGGCATCACGTTCAAGCCCTTCGTTTCGGCGCGTGTCGACACCGACCGAGGCGGGCTGGAGCTGCGTCCCGGGTTTGACCTGTTCTACAAGATCACCCCCTCGACGACGGGCGTGCTCACCGTCAACACCGACTTTGCCGAGGCCGAGGTGGACGACCGGCGCGTGAACCTCACGCGCTTCCCGATCTTCTTCCCGGAGAAGCGCGCGTTCTTCCTGCAGGATTCGTCGGTCTTCGGCTTCGGCGGAATCTTCAACAGCCCGACGCCGTTCTACTCGCGGCGCATCGGTCTGGTGCGTGGCCAGGTGAAGGACATCCTCGCGGGCGTGAAGGTAACCGGGCGCGAGGACAATCTGAACTTCGGGCTGCTGAGCGTCGAGATGTACGACGACGCCGACCTTGGGCCCAAGAACCTGTCGGTGGCGCGGCTCTCGGCGAACGTCTTCGATGAATCGACGGTGGGCCTGATCGCGACCAACGGCGATCCGGGGACGACCGGACAGAACACGCTGCTGGGCGGCGATGTGAACTTCCGCAACTCGGAGTTCCTGGGCGACAAGGTGCTCGAAGCCCACGCGTGGGCGATGGGAACGTTCTCGAGCGCCGGCGCGGTGCGCACGCCGCGGGACGGCCCGCCGACGTCGATCGTGCCCCGTGGTACCGAGGCGGACGATGGCGCGGTCGGCGGTCGGGTGTCGATGCCCAACGACGACTGGCTGTTCAGCCTCTACGGCGCCCGCTACGGGCGCGACTTCCGGCCCGCGCTGGGCTTTGTGTCTCGCACCGGTGTCTACGAGGTGAACAGCGCGGTGCGGCGGCGCTGGCGGCCCAACACCGCCATCCGGCGCATCGACGTGCGGGTCGATAACGAACTCTTCTACAACCTCGACGGCACGATCCAGAGCCAGGAGTGGGAGCTTCCCTCGGTCACCGTCGAGACGCAGACCGGAGAGCAGTTCAGCGTCGAGTACCTGGTGAACCGCGACCGGCCCGACCGTGCCTTCAACTTGACCGACGGGGTCTTCATTCCTCCCGGCGACTACCGCTTCAACACCGTCGTCGGCCGCATCGAGGGATCTGATGCGCTCCAGTTCACGCCCGCGTACGAGTTCGCCGCGGGCGATTTCTACGACGGCCGGCGCACCGATCATGAGATCGAGATGGCGTGGAAGCCCTCGCGGCACTTCACCGGATCGGTCGTGTACGAGCAGAGCGACATCGACCTGCCCGCTCGACCCGGCGGCGGCTCGTTCATCGTCCGCGTGCTGCAGACCCGCGCGGTCGTCGCCTTCTCGCCGGAGCTCACCTGGACCACGGTGGTCCAGTGGGACAGCGACAGCGACAACGCGGGACTGAACAGCCGTGTGCGCTACGAGCCGATTCCCGGGCGTGAGCTGTTCGTCGTTTTCAGCCAGGGGTTTGATGTGGAGGACGATCGGCGGCTGACGACGACGTCGAGCGCGCTGACGGTGAAGCTGGGGTTGACGTTTCGCTTCTAGTGTGCGTGTGCAGAGCAGATGAAGCATCGTGTGCATCCGCAAGAGTCGGTGTTGACCGTTTCGCAAGCCGCGGCCTGATTTGGGAGTGCATCACATGACTACGACTGTTCCCCTTCTGTTGCTGGTCACTGTCAGCTTCTTCGCGCTGCCGCTCGGCGGGTGCACGCCCAAGCACACGCCGGAGCCTGAGACGGCGGCCATCCCGCCGCAGACCAAGGCGTGGATGGACCGGCTGACGGTGCGCACCGAGTACGACCCCAAGACGGGCTTCATCGTCGCGCGGGAAGTGGTTCCGCTGCCCGCGGCATTGCGAGATGCGCCGCCACTGCCGCAGGCGCTCGACGCGGCGCGCCAGAGCGGCAAGCCGGTGCTGGTCTTCGCCACCGCCGACCGCTGCGGCCCGTGCCAGCAATACAAGAAGGATGCGTTGAACGACCCGCGAGTGGTGGCGTGGATCGGCGAAGGACGGGCGCAGGTGGCGCACGTCGAGGTCGATCGTCAGCCCGATGCGGTGAAGCTGCTTCCCAGTGCGGCGATTCCGATGACGTACTGGATGGTGAACGGCGAGGTGACAGCCTCGCTGCGCGGGCAGCGATCGGCGGACGAGCTGCTGGAGTTTGTGCGCAGGCAGTCGTGAGGGTTTGAAGCGCGCGGAAGTTGAGGATCGAGAAGCGCGCGCCGCCGCGGAAGTGGGTGTGGGTCAGGGAGGGACGGTGGAGAGGACGCGGCGGTCGGGTGGAGAGGCGAGGTCGGCCGTTGGAGGTGGGTTGTCGAAGGTGGCGGCGGAAGAAGCCACTCGCTGACGCTCGGGGCTCGACAGGGTGCGGATGTCGGATGTGGGATGTCGGATGTCGGATGTGAAGGCAGAGGCACCCACTCGCTGACGCTCGGGGCTCGTTGAGGCGACGGGTGTGGTGTTGAGGCCTGAACAGGATTTCTCTGCGGCTTGCGACGGCGCGATGGGTGCGTCGGTGGCCCCACGCTGGCGCGTGGGGTTCGTCAAGGCGGGGACGTTGGTTGTTGAGAGGGAAGTTGCTGGTGCGATGTGCGCGTTCATGCCCCTCACCGCCCTCGCGGACTCGGGCACCTCTCCCCCCACCTCCCGCTTCGCGGGGAGAGGGGGCGCGGGGGGCGGCGTGGGTGTGGGCGTGGGTGCGGGCGTGGGGACGGTGAGCGTTTTGGGGGTGAAGTTGGCGATGCGGTAGAGCAGCGTCGCGGCGCGGCGGGTGGATTCTTGTTCGCGGTCTTGTTCGCGCCTCGACTTGGGGGTTTCGCGACGGAGGTTGTGGGTGACGTCGGTAACCCAGTCGCTGATCATGAGCGAGAGCGCACCGATGCATTGCTCGAGTTGGGCGGCGGCGGCGGTACGGGCGCGGCGGGCGTTGGCGAGGTCGGCCTGGGCGAAGAGGGATGCCGCGTCGTCGGTGGCGAGATAGAGGGTCAGGGCGGCGAGAGTGATTTTGAGTTCATGCGCGATCGACTCGAGGGATTCCTGCGGCGACTGCACCAACTCGAGCAGCACACGGCGCTCGTGGTCGGTGGGGATGAATATGTCACGCGATTCTCCCTGCGGCACGCCCGCACCCCTTTCCCTGTTCCCCTGCTCCGCTGCTCCCCTTCTCCCCTGCTTCCCTTGTGCTCCCCATAGTGTCTCATGGAACGCAGGGATGATTCAAGGAGTTGGTGGGGTTGCGGAAACGAAATTGTCGGCGCAGCGACGGGGTTGTGCGCACAACGGCCGCGTTGTGCGCGGTGGGGGTCCGGATTGCGAGCGTCGGAGGAACTGACCTTCAGAGCAAGGTCAGTGGCACGAGGTCGATGCCAACCCGCCCCAAGGTTGAGGACCGCCGAGAAGGCCCTATCGGAACCGATGACGTGACTGAACACGACCACCCGCCCTGATAAGCAGCGGGTGGTCGTCACACGTGTCACTGTGTGAGCTCACGGTCGTCGCGTCTCAGACTCTTCATGCAAGGGCGACGCTCGTGCGCCGGGCCTTTACGAAGGGCACACCATCACGCCGTACCAGCCGGCGAAGAGGATGAAGTCGGAGTCGTCAACCACGCCGTCCTTGTTGAGGTCAGCGACGCAGCCGTTGGGCATGTCGTCCGCGTGGCAATCCCAGGCGGTGTACTGGTCGGAGAAGAGCACGAAGTCGGCATCGTCAACGCAGTAGTCCTCGTTGAAGTCGGCGGGGCAGAGCACCAGATCGCTCTGGCCGAACACCGTGATGCCCGAGACGATGCCACTGTGCACGAACACCTGCCGCCGATCGGTGATGCGGATCCGATCAAGCGTCTGCGAGTCGAACTCCACCGGCAGATCGAAGCGCTGCATGTCGATCACGTCGGGGTTGCCATCCATCCCATTCGGGATCGTGTGCACCTGCGTGGTCGTGGTGCCGTTGATCCGCGTGGTGAAGGCCGGGAACAGGTTCCAGTCACGGATGTCGCGATTGCCGATGAGGTCCGCGGAGGCGTACCCGCCCTGGGTTCCGAAGAACTCGATGAGCATGTGACCGCCCGTCGCGGTGCCCCAGTTGGAGTTGATCAGGGTGTACACCGTGCGGGTTCCGAAGGCGTGGACCTTGATGTCGAGCACGGAGGTCACGCCGTTGAGGTTGCCGCCAGGGCCGAGGTTCCACTCGTTGTTGGTGCCGGGCGGAATGAAGAACGGCACGCCACCAAGCTTGATGTGTCCTGCGGGCACATGGTTCCACGTTGCGAAGCGCTGCTGGATGCGGGCGTTGTGGTACTGCGAGAAGTCAACGGGGTGATAGATCACGGCCGTTGCCGTCCCGGCAATAGCGCAGGTGAACAACGTCGCGACCGCGAGTTGTCGGTTGATGCTCTTCATATGTGTGACTCCTGGCTGAGACGTTCGAAACGTTCCCGACTCGCCCACACACGGCATTGCATCCGGCATGAACGGTCTGCGGGTGACACGCTCCCAGCGACGCGTACGCCGCCCGCATTCTTTGGATCGTGCAGCGGCGCGGGAGATACCCGATTCCGATGACATCAAGAAGATGCGACGCCGTCGCACCCGCGGCATGCGGCGATGACCCCATGTCACAGCGCGGACACGCCCGTCTGTGCGTGCCGTCGGACAAGAGGCACCGCATCGCCTGATCGATCACGCAGACGCGCGGAAAGCACGCACCTGTACGTGGACTGCTCGTGCGAACGGGATTGCTGCGACAACCGCGGCGGGCTCAGCGGCCGTGGTCGTGTTTAGGGCGTTCGCCGCAACGACCGCGCAACGACTCAGGGGCGCAGAAACTTCCGGCGACGACAACCCGCTCCGATGAACACTTCGTCAGTGGACAGCCTTGGTCCGCCGTTTCGCCGTCGGCCTCCCCCCCCCCCAACATCTCCGGACCCAACGGGGCCGCGGCATGTAGCCACGGGTGAAGCGCAGCCCGGCGTCAGCCGGGCGGAGCGCGACCCGTGGAGAGCGTGTCTCCCCTTCACGCCTGCCCCGGAGGGGCAGAGGAGGGTGGGCTGGAGGGAGGGCGGGGGCGACAGGGGTGACCCGTGAGCCCGATCAATCAAACACATACCGCTCGTCGAACTCGATCTCGTGCCGCCGAAGCATCTGGAGGAGTTCGGCCTTGAAATCCTGTGTCTTGTGATGCTCGTGCTGACCGGCGATGTAGTTCTTCACCGCGCCTTCCTGCGACTTGCTGACGGAGAAGACGCTGTACCCCTCCTGCCATGCGAACGCGTCGAGCGCGGGAAACGTGTCGTGCACCCACTTGGACGAGCGGGCCTTGACGGTGCGCAGGAGGTCGGAGATGGGCGCGTCGGGGCGCCAGCGGAGGTAGAGGTGGACGTGGTCCTCGATGCCGCCGATGTCGTAGAGGGCGCCCTTCTCGGCGCGGACGATGCCGCCGATGTAGGGGTAGAGGCGATCGGCGACGTTGGGGGTGATCCAGGGCTCGCGGTGCTTGGTGCTGAAGACGATGTGGAGGAGGAGTTGGGAGTAGGTGCCGGGCATGGGCGGCCTTTCTCTGTGGGGACGCGGTTCCGTTGCCCCTCCGGGGCAAGAAAAGGATAAAGGACTCACGCTTCCACGGGTTGCGCGACGCTCAGGGCAGCGTCGCTTCACCCGTGGCTACAGGCCTTCGCCCCGTTGGGGCGAGGGGCGGGAGGTGGGCAGGATGGTCTCGAAGCCACGGGTGCAACGGGCGGTGAGGGGTGCGGGCGACGGTCGGGCTTTGGGGGCTGGTCTAGGAACCACCACGATCACCCGCTCAAAGCCGCGGGTGGTCGTGGCACATCGAAAGCGTGGTCGGGCCACCTGCCGTCCATCATGGTCCGAGGTCGGTCCACCGGCCACTCTCAAATGACGACCAAAGTCCTGTTTACACCGATAGCCTTTTCTTCAACAATGCTAATGACTCATGGCAGTGATTATTCTCATAAAGATTAACCAAGCTTTCGAGGCACATCAAAAACTGTGGATGACGTTGCCCAAAGTTCTTTGAGAGTATATCCAATGCTCTCAGTAGGCACGACTCTGCATCGTTGTAGCGATGATTAGATGCATAAATAACTGCAAGATTATTAAGAGCTGAGGCCAAGCTTGGGTGACCGGGGCCTAACGATTGCTCCCAGATACCCATGGCCCGCTTGTAAGCCCTTTCGGCAAGCTCGTATTGTCCGGACTCTTTGTAACAGCGGCCAACGTTTAGGGCGCTGATTGCAACATCAGGATGATCTGGCCCAAGAGACTTCTCGCGATTCATTAGGGCCCGCATACAACATCGTTCCGCACTAGCGAGGTCCCTCTTGGCTAAGTGAGTAACACCAAGATTATTCAACATGTCTGCCAATCTGTGTGAATCCGGTCCGTATATCTGCTCGTTTATGGCGAGCGCGCGTGCATAGAGACGCTCGGCTTCATCTAGCCGACCTTGTGAATGATATGCGGTTGCGAGGTTGTTCAGATCATTAGCTACGCTTTCGTGATTCGGACCAAGTTGTTTCTCGTCAATGTGAAGCGCTTTCTTTAGAAAAGACTCGGCTTGTTCGTAATCGCCAACGTCGTTGTAGACCATAGCCAGATTGCTAAGTGTTCCCGCGACATCGACATGATCTGGTCCCAGCAGGCTCCTCTGAACCGCCAAGGCGCGGCAGTAGAATCGTTCTGCGGCATGATATTGGCCTAGACGCGCGTATGTCGTGGCGAGATTGTTTAGGCTGTGTGCGAACTCGCGACTATTCGAGCCGAACGTCCGCTCAGTCCGCTCCGTCGCGTCGGTTGCAATCGGCAGCGAGCGAGAGTACTGGCCAAGCTCATGCAGCTTCTGTACGTAGCGATTCAAGGCAATGGGGTCTGTCGAGACTGAATCGGCCGGTCCGGATTGCGCGATTGAGTCTGACCCAAGACGTTGTGGGGCTCGAGTTATTGCCGTTATCAGTTTGCTGAAGAGTCCCACCGTGACCTCCTACAGAACTTGGACTACACCCCCATCTCATCCGCCACCGCTTCCAGTGTCTGCTCGCCGCCGCCGTCGCCCGACAACTGCTCCACCGGCTTCGCGGTCTGCAGCGGCTTGCCGGTGGCGTCGGTGAGGGCCACGCCGTCCATCGTTTTGATGATGGGGATCGGGTTGGCTTTGTCGTGGGCTTGCATCTGCTTTTCGAGGGCGGTGCGTTTGGTTTCGTCGAGCTCCGCCCACTTGCCGCGGCCTCGGCATTTGGGGAATCTCGAGCAGCCGAGCCAGGGGCCGCGGACGCCGTTGCGCAGGTTCAACGGGGATTCGCAGATAGGGCAGGGCAGGTCGGTGACCAGCGGCGGCTGTGACGGCGCGGTGACTTTGCCCTTCTTGTCGAGGTTGAGCAGGCCGTCGCAGGGGTTGGCTTTGTCGGCGTAGCCGGAGCAACCGAGGAACGGGCCGAAGCGGCCGACGCGTTTGGTCATGCCGCGGCCGCACTTGTGGCAGGCGACGTTGACGGTCTCGGCGGCGGGGCGGGGCTTGCCGTTGCGATCCACTGGCGAGGCGTAGTTGCAGGTGGGGTAGTCGGAGCAGGAGAGGAAGCGGCCGTTCTTTCCGAATTTGTAGACGAGGGGCTTCTTGCAGGTGGGGCAGGTGTAGTCGGAGGGCTGGGATTCGGCCTTGGCGTGGACGAGGGTCTCCTCGGCGTTCTTCAGGCTCTTTTGGAACGGGCCGTAGAACTTGTGGAGCATGTCGATCCAGTCGAGGTGGTCTTCCTCGACCTTGTCGAGCAGGGCTTCCATCTCGCGGGTGTAGCCGACATCCATGATCTGCGGGAAGGCTTCGATGAGCTTGTCGGTGACGACTTCGCCCAGGTCCGACGCGTAGAAGCGGCGGCTCTCCTGCTCGACGTACTTGCGGTCCTGGATGACGCTGATGATCGAGGCGTAGGTCGAGGGGCGGCCGATGCCCTCGCTCTCGAGCATCTTGATGAGCGAGGCTTCGCTGTAGCGGGCGGGCGGGCTGGTGAACTTCTGCAGGACGCTCGATGAGAAGGGCGCGAGGGGCTGCTTCTCGGCGATCTTGGGGAGCGTGAGCTCTTCGCCGCCGCGGGGGACGCCGGTGACTTTGTAGAAGCCGTCGAAGACGAGCACGCGGCCCGAGGCGCGGAAGGTGACGACTTGCTTGGGGTCCGTTCCACCGGAGATACGCACGCTCGTGGAATCCCACTGCGCGGGCACCATCTGGCAAGCGACGAAGCGCTGCCAGATGAGCTCGTAGAGGCGGAACTGATCGTCGCTCAAGGCGCGGCGGATCTTGGGATTCGACGGCGAGAGATCCGGGTTCGTCGGGCGGATGGCCTCGTGGGCTTCCTGCGCGGCTTTGTTGGACGAGGAGAAGAAGTTGGGTTTCTCGGGGAGGTAGGACTTGCCGTAGTTCTTCTCGATGTAGTTGCGGGCGAGGTTGAGGGCGTCGCCGGACAGGTGGGTGCTGTCGGTACGCATGTAGGTGATGAGACCGACGGGGCCTTCGCCGGGGATGTCCACACCTTCGTAGAGCTGCTGAGCGGCACGCATGGTGCGCTGGGCGCCGAAGCCCAGACGGCTGCTGGCGCCTTGCTGCAGAGTCGAGGTGATGAACGGCGGTGCCGCGCGCGACGAGACGCGTTTGGTCTCGATGGATTCGATGGTGTAGGGCGTGGCGGGGTCGATGTCGCCGCGGATGGTGCGGACGGACTTGGCGGGGCCCTTGCCGTCGGGGTCTTCGGTGGTGTCGACGGCGAGGTTCTTCACGCCGGCGAGGCGGGCGATCTCCTGCACGCGGTCGAGGAGGCGCTTGGCCTCGTTGGCGGGGCGGGTTTCGCCTTGCTTGCCTGTCGTGGTGGGCGCGTTGATGTCGATGGGCTTGCCGCCGACTTCGATGAGTTCGGCGCGGAGGCAGCCGTGCTCTTCGAGCCAGTGGGATTGCTCGGTGACGGTGGGCGGGTTGTTCTTCTCGTCGCGCTTGGCGAGGAGTTTCTTCCAGTCGGCAGCGAGGCCCGCGGCCTTGGCGAGATTGGGCGAGAAGTTGGCGCGGACTTCGTAGTACTCGTCGGGGATGAAGGCGCGGATCTCGCGTTCGCGCTCGACGACGAGGCGCACGGCGACGGACTGCACGCGACCGGCGGAGAGGCCCCGCGCGACTTTCTTCCACAAGAGCGGCGAGACCTGGTAACCCACGATGCGGTCGAGGATGCGGCGGGCCTGCTGGGCGTTGACGCGGTCTTCGTCGATCGGGTGCGGGTTGCTGAAGGCCTTGGCGATCTCGGCCTTGGTGATGGCGGGGAAGATGACGCGCTTGGCCTGCTTGCTGGAGATGCCCAGTTCCTGCGCGAGGTGCCACGCGATGGCTTCACCCTCGCGGTCCAAGTCGGTTGCGAACCAGATCTGGCCTTCGCCGCCGGAGACGTCTTTCGCCGCGCGGCGGAGATCGCTCATCACGTTGGCGCGGTCTTCGTTGATGACGTAGGTGGGCTTGAAGTCGTGCTCGAGATCGACGCCGGGGACGGGGCTCTTGATGCCCTTGGGGTTGCGGCTGGGCAGATCGCGGACGTGGCCGACCGAGGCGAGCACGACGTACTCGGGGCCGAGGTACTTGTTGATGGTCTTGGCCTTGGCCGGCGATTCGACGATGACGAGGTTTTTGCCCTTGGCGCTGCCGGCTTTGTAGACGGACTTGAAGACGCGGCCGGGGCGCTTGCCGCGGCCACCGCCACCGCCGGCCTTTGCTGGTGCCTTGGCTTTGGTGGCTTCGGCGACGGCCGCGCCGCCGCCGTCGGAAGCGGTGCCGTCACCGGTCGCGTCGAAGGGAGCGTCGGCGGGTGCTTTGGCGGGCTTGGCGGTCGGCTTGGCTGGTTTTTTGGCCATGATTGCGGCAGGGGAGAAGGGGAGCAGGCGTGCAGCGGAGCAAAGCGTCGGAAAGCGAGCGGCGTGCCGGGGTTGGAGTGCGGCGGGAGGGCTCGGGTAGCGGGCAACCGGGCGGAGAGCAGGTCGATTCGTCGGCAAATGGCGGCCGCGGGCACGAAATGGCAGGCTGGAAAGACACTGAGATAAGGATGGGCGCGGGTTCATGTCAAGGAAAAGGCGGCGGTGGCACGGGCGAGTATTTGACGTGTTCGTATTTTGAACGGATTGCTATGCGGCGAATACGCACTTTATTCACCGCACATTGTGCGGTGAATAGACGATACAATCACCGCACGGAAGGTGATGACCATGGCGTATGTGCATGAGAGACCGGATTGGCCGCGGCTTCGGTGGGATGACCGGGCGCTCGCTTCAGCGCTCGCGGCGGTGCGGCATGCGCAGGGGTTGCTGGTGGGGAGGATGCAGACCTTCGGGCTGGCGGCACGGGATGAAGCGAGCCTCGTGATGCTGACGCGTGATGTCGTGCACTCGTCCGCGATCGAGGGCGAACGGCTCGAAGCGGAGGAGGTGCGCTCGTCGCTGGCGCGGCGGCTGGGGCTGGAGGTTGCGGGGCTCACGCCGAGCGGGCGGGATGTGGACGGCGTGGTGGAGATGATGCTGGATGCAACCCAGAACTACGAGAAGCCGCTGACGCCGGATCGGTTGTTTGGATGGCACGCGGGGTTGTTCCCGACTGGTTGGAGCGGGACGAAGCGGATCGCGGTGGGACGCTGGAGGCCGATCGAAGCGGGGGCGATGCGGGTGGTGTCGGGACCGATCGGGCGCGAGCGGGTGCACTTTGAGGCGCCGGGCGCGGAGCGGCTGGATTCGGAGATGGCGGCGTTTCTGGCGTGGTTCAACAGCGACGGCGATGGTGTTGATCCGGTGCTGCGCGCGGGTCTTGCGCACTTCTGGTTCGTGACGATCCATCCATTCGAGGACGGTAACGGGCGCATCGCGCGGGCGATTGCGGACATGTGGCTGGCGCGGGCGGACCGCAGCGCACGCCGCTACTACAGCATGTCGGCGCAGATCGAGGCGGAGCGCAAGGAGTACTACCTGCGGCTGGAATCGCATCAGCGCGGCGATGTGGACATCACAGCGTGGCTGGAGTGGTTTCTGGCGTGCTTGGGGCGGGCGATCACGGCGGCGGAGGAGACGTCGGCTGCGGTGCTGCGCCGGGCGCGGTTCTGGGAACGGGTGCATTCGGCGCCGATCGCGTTGAACCAGCGGCAGCGGGGTGTGGTCGAGCGCATGCTCGACGGGTTCGAGGGACACCTGAACACGTCGAAGTACGCGAAGCTGGCGAAGTGCTCGGCGGACACGGCGCTGCGGGATATCCGGGAGTTGGTGGAAAGGGGAATCTTGGTGCGGAATACGGCGGGGGGAAGAAGCACCAGTTATCGATTGGCGCTGGATGACCAGTCGATGCAGGCAGAGACGTGACGAGCGTGATGGCGTTCTGGCGCTGTCCCGCGCCCTTCTACTCAGTCCCGCACGCAGAAGCGACCAACGCGGCCCACGTGTCGACCGGCGTCGTCGCCGCGTCGATGACGACGCAGCCCGGCGTCATGCGGAGGCGGCGGAGCCAGGTGCGTTGGGCTTTGGCGAAGTGGCGGGTGTCGATCTTGATTTGTTCGACGGCGTCGTCGAGCGAGCATTTCCCGTCGAGGTGGGCGAGCAGTTGCTTGTAGCCGAGGGCTTCGCGGGCTTGGGGGTTCGCGTTCTCGGCGAAGGCGCCATCGGCTTTGAGGCGCTGGACTTCTTCGAGGAAGCCGTCGGCCATCATCTGTTTGACGCGGGCGTTGATGCGGCGGTTGATGAGTTCGGTGGGCCAGTCGAGAATCACGAGCACGCAGTCGGTGCGGCTTTCCGCGCCCCATTGCTTTTGGTGCTCGCTGATGGGCGTGCCGGTGAGGCGGAAGACTTCGAGGGCGCGAATCGTGCGGCGTTCGTCGTTGGGGTGAATGCGGCGGGCGGCGTCGGGGTCGACGCGCTCGAGTTCCTCGCGGAGGGAGAGCAGGCCGCGGGCGCGGAGCTCGGCGCGGAGGGCTTCGTCGGCGCCGGGGCCCTGGAACATGCCGGTGAGGAAGTTCTGGATGTAGAGGTGGGTGCCGCCGACGAGGATGGGGATGCTGTTGCGGGCGCGGCAGTCGGCGATCGCGGCTTCGGCGGCGTGGAGCCAGTCGTGGACGGTGAAAGGAGTGGGATCGCGCGGGTCGCGGACGTCGATCAGGTGATGCGGGATGTTCTTGCGGTCGGCGAGGGTGGGCTTGGCGGTGCCGATGTCCATGCCGCGGTAGAGCTGGAAGGCGTCGGCGGTGAGGATCTCGGCAGAGATGGACGCGGAGAGCGAAGGTTGGCGTGCAGCGACCGCGAGCGCGACTTCGACGGCGAGGGAGGACTTGCCGCCGGCGGTGGGGCCGACGATGACGGGGAAGCGGGGTGTGACTGGGGCGGCGGACACGGGGGATTGTGGGCGCGATTCGGGGGCGGGGCCTTCCAGGCCCCGCCGCTCCGGTGCCATCAGTCCGACGCCGCTTTGGGCGGCGCGACTGATGTTTGGGCGCTGGGGTTGGCAGACGGCATCAGTCGCGCCGTGCCGAGCCACGGCGGACTGATGGCACCATGAAGGGGAAACGAGGGACGCAATACGCGGGACCTGGAAGGCCCCGCCCCAGCGCCCCGCCCCCGCGTGTTGACTGCACTCGCTCTTGATGACCGGCTGGAAGCCGGTCCCGCTGAAATTCAGACCGGCTGAAAGCCGGTCCCACTGGCTTTTACTCGGTGATCATGATCTTGGTCGGCGTGCCGGTGATGCTGCTCGGCGCGACCCAGACCGTCAGCTCGCAGGCTTCGACCGCGAGCTGCATGTCGATGTTCCAGAACGCGAGCTCGGCGGCGGTGAGTTTGAACTTCACGGTGCGGCTCTGGCCGGGTTCGAGGGTGAACTTCTCAAAGCCCTTGAGCTCGCGCACGGGGCGGGCGACGCTGGTGCCGCGTTGGCGGATGTAGAGCTGGGCGATCTCGGTGCCGCTGCGAGAGCCGGTGTTGGTGATGGTGGATTCGACTTCGATCGCGGCGCCGTTGCGGAGAGCGTTGACGCTGAGCTCCTTCGTCGACGCTTTGGTAGCCGCGTAGGTGAAGGTCGTGTAGGTGAGGCCGTGGCCGAAGGGGTACAGCGGCGAGCCGTCCTCGTCGACATAGCGGCTGAGGAACTTGTAGCCCTCGTCTTTCTTCTCGTCGTCCGGGCCCGGAACCGGACGACCGGTCTTGAGGTGGTTGTAGTAGAGCGGAACCTGCCCCACTGCTCGCGGCATGGTGGCGGTGAGTTTTCCGGAGGGCGCGGCGTCACCGGTGAGCACGCGTGTGAGCGCGGGGCCGGCTTGCAGGCCGGGGTACCACGCCATGAGGATGGCGGGGACGTTGGCGGCTTCCCACGGAATCGTGAGCGGGCGGCCGCTGAAGGCGACGAGCACGACGGGTTTGCCGAGCTTGGAGACTTCCTTTAGGAGATCGAGCTGATTGCCCGGCAGGTCGAGCCGCGTGCGTGACGCGGCTTCGCCGGACATGTGGCGCGACTCGCCCAGGGCCATGATGACGACGTCGGCGTTCTTGGCGGCGTCGAGTGCGGCGGCGAAGCCTTCGCGGGAATCGCCAGTGATGGCGGTGCCCTTGGCGTAGGTGAAGGCGGTGCCGAAACGCTCGGCGAGCGATGCACGGAGCGTGACGACGTCTTCCTTCTTGCCCTGGCAGGACCAGCCGCCGAGCATTTCCTCGGCGTCGTCGGCGAGCGGGCCGATGAGGGCGATGCGGGCGTTGGCAGCGAGCGGCAGGACGGGTTTGCCGCCGCTGGTCGCGTCGTTCTTGAGCAGCACGAACGACTGCTCCGCGGCTTCGCGGGCGAGCGCGATGTACTCGGGCTTGAGCATCGCCGCGGCTTCGGCGTCGGCGTTGACGTAGGGGTTCTCGAAAAGACCAAGCTCGAACTTGGCGCGCAGGATGCGGCGGACCGAGGCGTCAACCGCCTGCTCGCTCACCTTCCCGGCGCGGACGAGCCCGGGCAGTTCGGCGGCGTACAGGTTCGCCTGCATGTCCATGTCGACACCGGAGGCGAAGCCCTTGAACGCGGCAGTGCGATCGTCGAGGGCGATGCCGTGGGGGATCAGCTCGGTGATGCTGGTCCAATCGCTGACGACGAAGCCGTCAAACTTCCACTCGTCACGGAGGATGCCGGTGAGCGTGTGGCGATAGGCGGAGGTGGGCACGCCGTTGAGCGCGTTGAACGCGCTCATGAACGTCACGACGCCGGCGTCGGTGGCGGCCTTGAAGGGCGGCAAGTAGACATCGCGCAGCACGCGCTCGGAGATGTCGACGGTGTTGTAGTCGCGCCCGCCCTCGGCCCCGCCATAGGCGACGAAGTGTTTCGCGCAGGCGAGGATGGAAGTCGGCTGCGCGAGGTTGGCGGTGCCGATGCCGCCCTGATAGCCGCGGACGGCGGCGACGGCGAGCGCGCTGCCGAGGTACGGGTCCTCGCCGCTGCCTTCCATGATGCGGCCCCAGCGCGGGTCGCGGGCGATGTCGACCATCGGGGCGAACGTCCAGCGGATGCCTCCCGCGGCGGCCTCGGCGGCGGCGACGCGGGCGGTGCGCTCGATGAGGCTCGGGTCCCACGCGGCGGAAAGGCCGAGCGGCACGGGGAACGTGGTGCGATAGCCGTGGATCACGTCGAGCCCGAAGAGCAGCGGGACGCCAAGGCGGGATTGCTCGACCGCGATTTTCTGGAGCGCGTTGGTCTTGTGGGCGCCGACGGCGTTGAGCAGCGAGCCGATCCCACCTTTGGGCAAGAGCGCGGCCTGATCGACCTTCACGCGATCGGGCCCGGTCGCCATGCCATCGGAGAACTGGACGAGCTGACCGACTTTCTCTTCGAGCGTCATGCGCTGGAGGAGATCGAGGGCGCGCTGGTCGGGGGTGGGAGCGGCGGCGAGGGACAACGAAACGACCGACGCGACGAGGGGGCACACGATGGTGGCGGTGTTCATGCGAACGAAAGGTACCGTGGCTGAGCGTGTCTTGCGGTGGCGCAGCGTTCCAAGCGGAATGAAACTGGATGGTGCGTTGGTTCGGAACAGGTTGCAGTCGGAGGCTTCAGCCGACCGGCCGGAGGCCGGTCCCACTGGTGCTTTGGGGTCGCTCGCGTTTTTCGGCGGGGCCTGGAAGTCCCCGCCCCCGCGGCGGCGGTGCGGCTCACACCGAAAACAAACAAGCCCCACGTGTGTGGGGCTTGCGAGAGTGAACGTGTGGACGAACTCAGTTCGCGGTCGCGGTCAGCCAGACGGGCTTGGGGGCCTTGGGGTCGGAGGGGTTCACATGGACCTTGCGGCCAGCGAAGACCACCGTGCCTTCGGCGACGGAGAACAGGGTGTTGTCCTTGCCCATGCGGACGTTGAAGCCGGCCTTGAACGGCGTGCCGACCTGGCGGACGATGATCGCGCCGGGCTTGGCCGCTTCGCCGCCGTAGAGCTTGACGCCGCGGAACTGCGGATTGGAGTCGCGCCCGTTCTTGGTCGAGCCCTGTCCCTTTTTATGTGCCATGACGAGAGTTCCTGTCGTGTCCCACCCGGGGGCAAGGTGCCTCCGGCAGGGTCGAAATACTAGGCGAGAGCCGGGAAGGTGGCAAATCCGGCAGGATCGCTGCTCCTGGTGCCCCTGCTCAAGGCTGTTCACGGGGCTGGCTCGTGTACGCGGTGGCAACAGCGGTGTACCCGCTCAATTGCTCCGTGTGGACGTTGTCATGACTCCTCTGAGGCAGTTTGGCCCCCGAGACGCCGTTTCCTCCGTGACGCCATCGGAAAGATGGCTAGACAGATGGTGGTTCCGGGAGAGGGGATCGACGTTGCGAGACGGAGCCCCCCCGTCAGAAGCGTGGGACCGCCTTGTAGTCCTGGCCAATTGACGTCATCTGCCAAGAACCACAAGCCGTCGGATTGCCGACTTCCCATATGATATCTTGCGAATTGCCCCGCCGTCGTTTCCTCAATCATTTCCCGAAGCCCGCCAGAAGTGTCGAGGAGTCCCCACGGGCTTGTGACGTTAGTATATGATCCCGCAGGCACGAATGGGTCTCGAGTTGGGTCACCAGAAGTGATTGCGTCGCTCTGTCCGCCATTCTCCGGCAGACCAAACATCAAGAAATCGTTGCGGGATCCCTGCCGTTGCCAATATCCGCCCTGTCCTTGTCCGAAGCGATTGGGGTCGTAGAAAGCACCCTTGAGCCATTCATCCAGGCTCGGAATCCAATACCGAGCACCGGGTGATCGGGTTACTTGGTCGCTGAACGACCCGTCGGCGCGAGTACCAAACGTCGTTGTGTCGTAGGCACCGGACTCGAATGCCTCGCGTGTCATCGCTTTGTCGTTGTGCAGCCAATTGCAGAACCGCGCCGCCGTTCGCCAGTTCATCTCAGCACCGAACCGGCGAAGAGGTGGATCAAGCCCATATCCCGAAGGCTGTGTCCGATCGATCGTAATTCCACGAGTGGCAAGGAACGGATTCGGCCACCCGTTGTCAAACCTTCCGTAGGCATCGACAAACTCGTAGAACTGCTCGACTGTGACTTCGGTCCGGCTCAGGGCGAACGAATAACCCACGGATCCGCGACCAGCATTGATCGAACTCTCCTCGGGTGTCAACGACCTGTTGCCCTCTGCTCGTACCTCGCAAAACTCAATCCCGGAACGGACAAAGGTGCCTGCTTTGGTATGGGGTATTGCACCCAAACCAAGCGACGTAATCCCGATGATCGTGGAGATGGCCCAGCCGCGCCCGCGTTGCATCTGCATCATGTTCTGTCAATCATGACGCGAGGTTCCGAGAATACCAATGCGTTTCGAGATTCTCACAGAATCTGAACGTGTTGCCGTTTCGGACAACACGCAGCGCCGTCACCGCCACTCGCCTCGCACGCGATCTTGGTATTGCAGCGGGTCTTCTGACAGCGTGATCGAACCGGCGAGCTTCGCGACGTTCGGTGCCGCGGCCCCGTTCTGGCGTTGACGCAGGATGCGTTCGATCTCAAGCCAGTCGGCGTACGACACCTGCACCGCCACGGGCTGGTTGTTGGCGTCGGTCACGATTTGTTTCTTGATCGGCAGCATGAAGCCCTCGATAAATCGTACACGAGCGGGGCTGTGAACGGCTCACCGAGACAAAGACCTCGCAACGTCGAGGTCCGTGGCACTTCACGGTACCTTACCGCATCACCCAGCGCTGCTCGAACAGCGGCATGGCCTCGTTCACGCGGTTCATCACGTCGCCGGGGAGGCGGTAGGTCAGGCTCAGCGTCTTGCGGAGCAGTTCCTTCTTGGCCTTGCCGGTCTTGGCGTCCTTGGACTCGTAGGCGGCGGTCTCGCCGGAGAAGCCGGTGGCAAACACGGTCAGCTCACGGGCGCTCATGTCGGGAGCGGAGAAGATCACCACGCCCTCGCGGCCGTTCTCTTCGCCCTGCAGCAGCGTGCCGAGGATCGAGATCTGGTCCTGGGCGAGCGGGTTGTCGACCTCTTCCATCACCTTGCGGGTGACCGTCTGGGGCACATCGCGGCCGGAGCGGACGACATCGCCGTTCTCAGTGGCGAGCTCAAAGAGCGGGGCGAGCAGGAGGTCTTCCTTGGTGTTGTTGACAACGCGGTAGGTGAGGAAGAAGTAGCCACGGAGCTGGCCGTCGGGGGTCTCGAACTTGGCGAAGCGGAGGTCGCCGACGCGGACGTCGAACTGCCAGCGCTGCGGAACGGGATTGGGCTCGGGGGCCATACCGGTCAGGACGACCGAGGCGAGCAGGCCGAGCAGAGCGACGGCGAAGGTGGTGAGGCGGGTCTGCATGAGTGGGAAGGGCTGAGGGGTGCGATCGGGGCAGTTGCGAGTCTGTACGCGAACATTGGCGCCACGGTTGGGGCGTACCCCACGGAAGCCGCGGCCCCACGGTTTCGAGGGGGAGGCTAGTCTACGACAAGTCTCGACAGGGCGAAAGGGCCTTTCGGGAGGTTTCTCGCCGGGCGACGGGCTCGGCTGGGTGTTGGGCTTCGGCAGTGCGTCATGACCCGTTCTGTGGATCAACCTCCGACCTCGTTTCAGCCTTCGCCGCCGGCGGGGTTTGCGGTGGTGCGCGTGAGCGAGGAATCGCTGGTGCACGCGGCGGAGCGGCTGGTGAGCCAGGGGCTGCGGGATCGGCGGACGGCGGCGAAGCGGCTGATCGCGTCAGCGCCGGAGCATGGGATCGATCTGTCGGCAATCTGGGCGACCGTGGAGCGACCGGGATCGACCGCGCCGCCGCTGGCGATTCGCCAAGCTTGCCTGGCGGTGCCTGGGTCAGGTGCGACGGCGATGATCTTCATTTCCGAGCCGATGCCGGGGGGCGAGCCGGGCGGGCCGGAGTCGGCGCGGGCGGAGCGGATCGCGCTCCTGCGGCAGGTGGCGACGCACTTTGTCGAGACGCGCACGCCCAAGGTGAAAATCCTGCAGGCGCTGCCGGACCTCGCGGATGCGTGGGCGGAATCGGCGTTTCGCGGCGCGGGGTTTGTGTACGTCGGCGACCTTGAGTATGAGCGGCGCGCGATCGCACCGGCGGATTTGCGCGGGTCCCGGCACGAACCAGCGTGGCCCGAAGGAGTGCGGGTAGCCCCGCTGGCGTCCTTCCCCGAGTCGCAGCGCGACGCGATGCTGCTGCGGGTGCTCGAGGAGTCGTATCAGGACACGCTGGACTGCCCCGAACTCTGTGGCCTTCGTGAGACGCCCGACATTCTCGCCAGCCACTACGCGACGGGGATTTTCGACCCGTCGATCTGGTATCTGGTGATGCGGCAGGAAGCCGACGGCGAAGTCGCTCGCGGGTGCATGCTGCTGTCGCGCGTGCCGGACCAGCGGGTGGTGGAATTGGTCTACATCGGGCTTTCACCGGAGGTCCGCGGAAAGGGCCTGGGGCGGCGGTTACTGGACCTGTGCGTGCGGGTGGCGGCGGAAGCGCGGGTGGATGCGGTGACGTGCGCGGTGGACTGCCGCAATGAGCCGGCGCGGCGGCTGTATCGGGATCACGGTTTCCAAGGCGCGGGGCGCCGGAAAGCGTTCGTCGGGCGGGTGGCGGACGTGGCGCGGACGGACTCCTGAGCGCAGGGCCCAAGTTCGGTGCGGAAACGTCGTTCTGCGCTCGATCGGGGCTGCACGGACGCCGTCTACCCACAATCCGACATCTGTGGACGGACTCGCCTAAGTGTTTTCTGGATTAAAAGTTGCGTGCAAGCGACAAGAGTTGTCCACAGGATGTTCGCAGCGGCGGCCGTGGCGTGGAGAAGTATTTTTAGGTTTCACTAAGCCCCGCAAAATCCAGTCGATGCGGCGTGCACAAACGCGAATCTCGGACGGCGTTTCTTGTTCCGGTTTTCGATCCGATCTAGATTTGCGTCTCGGTCACGGATCGACCGGATTCTGACGTTTCCGGGAGAGGCCCGAGCGCATGTTGCGCGAGGCCACCCTGCAACCTGTGCGGAGGAAGCGTCGCCCCTCACCCTCTGGGCCGAGGCGCGACGGGAGTGTCCTGCGCTCATGCTGCACCCGGAAGTGGCGGGGTCTGTTCATGGACGTTGGCAAGCAGCGGGCTTGATCGGATGCTTCGGGCGGGCGGATGCAAGGGCCAGGACGGACACGGAAGGCCCCTTGGATTCGTCACGGAAAGCTCGGAGCATCCGCTCGCTTTCGAGCGTGCGGGATGCACGGTTGGAAGAGCGCGGAGCGGGTCGATCGTGGCGACCACAACTTCGAGCATGACAAACTTCAGCGGCGCGGACGCGCCCACCAACTACCCGGCGGCTGCGGCGTCGGTGGCGGGACATGGGTCGGTCGTCGGCGGGCGCGAGGAGCGGCACGCGCGGCCTCGGCTGCTGCCGCGGGCGGTCACGAATCCGGTCGGATCTGCCGCGGGAACGGCGGGCGTCGTTTCGTCTCCGACGCGCGACCGATTCGTGGCCGCCCTGCGGACCGCCGGCGTCCTGGAGAAGGTCGATCGCTACCTCGCGGAAGTGCGGGACGTGCGGATCGACGGCGTGACGCTCGAGATCGCGGTGTCGTCGAAGTTCGTGGCGGACCTGTTGCAGCGGCGCAGCGGCGATGCGTGCGTGCTGGCGGCTCGCACGATGCTGGGTGCCGGTGCGGAGGTGCGGGTGGTGGTCGATGCGGCGACGGCGCGAATCACGCGGCCGGGCGCGGAGCACGCTGCGGACGCGCAGCCGCGGGTGGAGGTGGTTCGCCCGGTGCGGATGCCGGCTCCTCGGCCGGCGCGGCATCGGCTGGACGAGTTTGTCGTGGGCGCGAGCAATCGGCTGGCGCACTCGGCGGCGGTGCGTCTGGCGGAGGGGCAGAACGCCGAGTCGCTGAGCCCGCTGTTCTTCCACTCCCCGTGCGGGATGGGCAAGACGCACCTTTTGCAGGGCATCGCGGCGCGATTCATGGAATTGAATCCGTCGGTGGGCGTTCGGTGCCTGACGGCCGAGGCGTTCACCAACGAGTTCATCACGGCGCTGAAGGCCGGCGGGATCGAGGCGTTCCGGCGTTCGTACCGGCGGCTGGGGCTGCTGTGCATCGACGATGTGCACTTTCTCTCCAGCAAGGACGCGACGCAGACGGAGCTGTTGCACACGCTCGATGCGATCGCGCAGGGCGGGGCGAAGATTGTGATGGCGTCCGACGAGCATCCGCGGGAGATCCGCAAGCTGTCGAGCGCCCTTTCGAGCCGCTTCATGTCGGGCGCGGTGCTGCGGATCGAGGAACCCGACGAGGCCCTGCGTCGCGCGTTGGCGGATCGGCTGTCGGCCAAGCGCGGGATCGCGCTGGACGCGAGCGGCGCGCAGGCGCTGGCGGGGGCGGCGTGGCGCTCGGTGCGGGAGCTCGAGGGCGTGCTGACGCAGATCATGGCCGCGGTGCGGCTGCTGCCGGAACTGGCGATGGCGACGGCGCTGTCGGCGACGCAGGTGCGCCGGGCGCTGGAGCTGGCCGGTGGGCTGAAGCCGGTCATGCCGGTGGGTGGCGCGACACGGTCGCGTCGGCCGGTGCCGATCGCGGTGATTCAGTCGGAGGTCGCGCGGGCGCTGTGCGTCGATCTTGGCGAGATGGCTGGTACAGGCCGGCATCGGCGCGTGGTGCTGGCGCGGTCGATCGTGGTGTATCTGTCGCGTCGGCTGACGACGATGAGTTTCCCGGAGATCGCCAAAGCGATGGGCCGGCCGAACCATTCATCGGTGATCACGGCGCACAACCGGTTGATCGGATTGCTGAAGGTCGCCGAGAGCGTGGACGCGGGCGGCGCGGAGTCTGAAGAGCTGGCGCTGACGCACGCGGATCTGCGGGCGATCGGGCTGAGCAGCGGGTTGCTGGATTTCTGCCGCGGACTGGAGCGGACAGCGATCGAGAGCTCGGACAAGGCGTGAGCGCGGGGGGTCGGCGCACGATCAACCAGAGATGCGGCGGCGGAGCGCTTCGACAGAAGCCTTGTGGGTTTCGTCGGCGCCGGGCCCGCAGACAAGAGCGGCGGCTTGTTCGAACGCGCTTTGCGAGAGCAGCAGCGCTCCGGGCGTGGCGACGCCGTGGGCGCGGGCGAGCGCCTCAAGCGTGCGACGTTCGAGGCGGGTGAGGCCGAGCTTTCGACTAAGAACGCGGGTGGCGTAGTGCGAGGGCTTGGTTTCGAGGTCGCGCCAGCGAGTCCAGGCCATGGCGGCGACGGAGGTGGAGGCGGCCAGGGCGGAGGCGGCGATCGCGACGGTGATCACGGTCATCGCGGTGCTGCTGGTGAAGGACGTCCAGCGCACGGCTTCCCACGGGCTTGTTGCGGCGGGTTGATCGCCGACGAGGCCGAGGGGTTCGGCGGCGAGGAGCAGCGCGAGATCACCGGCGCGAGCGGCAAGGTCGGCGGCGAGGGGCGCGAGGGATGCGAGGGATGCGACCGTCATGCCGCGCTCTCCCCCACTGCTGTGGTGTCGGGGGTGTCGGTACCGACGAGAATGAGCGTCGGCACGGCGGCGGCGAGGCCTTCGCCGGCGCGGCCGATGGCGAGGCGGGCGCGGGCACGGACGCGCGGATCCGGATCGAGCATCGCGAGGCTGCGGAGGCGGGAGACGAGCGAGGGCCAGAGCTTGATCTCGCGGAGATCGTGACCCGGCAGGGTGCGATCGGCGACCCAGGCACCGGCGAGGCGGTGCATGGGGCGGGCGTCGTCGAGCATGCGGAGCAGTTGTTCGCCCGCCTGGGCGGAGCGGATGGGGCCGCCGGATTTGACCTGGGCGAGGACTTCGAGCCCGCGGACAGCAGAGCCGCGGACGCGGTGCCACGCGTCGTCCTTGAGTTCGAGGAGTTTGTCGGCGACGCCGGAGAGTTCCTGCTCGGCGCCGGCGCGGACACGCTGCACCATGGCGTCAACGGCATTGGCGCGGACGCGTTGGTCGATCGACGCGGTGGCCTGATCCAAGAGCTGCGTGGCCTGGGTATCGGGCACTTCGGCGAGCGCGCTGGTGGCGGTGGCGAGGTCACGGGCGGCGGGCCCGGCGAGTTCGTTGGCGCCGAGCAGCACGCGGACGGTTTCGATAAGAACCGGGCGGATCTCGCTGGTGAGGCCGAGGCGGCGGGCGAGCTGAATGGCGACGGAGCGCTCGCGCTCCGAGCTTCGGATGAGTTCGGCGAGACGAGTGACGACCCAGGACCGATCAAGCCGCAGGGCCCGGGCGAGGGCGACGCGCGACGACGTGGTGGTCGTGGTTGCTTCGCAGAGCAGTTCGAGGTCCTGTCGGGCCATGGCGCGGACGTCGGCGTGGGGCGAGCGGACGAGGACACGGGCGAGCGTGCGTTCCTGCTCGAGTCGCTCGGCGCCGGGGGCGCGGACGACGTCGGAGGTGGCGGCGATGGAGCGCCGGAGGTACGCGGAGCGAGCGACGGTGGCGTTCAGGTCGAGGCAGAAGTCCCCGAGCATGCGGATGGAGCAGGACTGCGAAGCGGCGAAACGCACCATGGGTTCGCGATCGGCGAGGAGGAGTTCGCACGCGGCATCGCGGTCCTTGGCGTTCAGGCCGCACGCGACGGCGGCGACGCCGCGGCGAGCGTCGGTGGAGAGTCGCTCGATCTGCTCGGCTGGCGGGACGAGCGCACCGAGAGATCGCAGACCGGAGCGGCCGGAGGCGGAGGTCGGCGTGCGTTTGTCGAGTGTGGCGACGCGTGCGGGCGCGAGCGCGAGTGGCCATGCCGCGAGAACCGCTTCGTGCTCATCGAGGCTCTTGGCGACGATGAGACGATCGGCACAGGCGCCGGAGACGGCGGTGCGGCCGACCCATTGCCAGGCGCGAAGGCGGGAGAGGGGCGTGGTGTCGCGGCGGAGCAGCCCACGGAGGTAGGAGTGGCCGGACTGCTCGCGATCGTGCAGCCATTTGGAAATGGCCCCGTCGGAATGGATATGGACCGGCTCGACGGCGAGCAGTGCGGCGAGAAGGAGCTCCTCGCGCTTGTGCTGGGCCATCGCCAGCAGAGCGGCACCGATGGACTCGCGGATCATGCTGCCGGCGGCGGCGTCCCATGTCTGACGCGTTCGGGCGGCGGCGTCGTGATCGGCCGGGGTGGGATGATCGGCGAGGGCGGCGGCGTCGGGGTCCGCCGCGGCAAGGGCGAGCGAGAGCAGGGCTTGTTCCGCGGCTTCGCAGACGCTCGGATCGGTGTCGCGGAGGAGTTCGACCACTGCGTCGGCGAGTGCAGGATCGGCGGCGAGCTCGGCGAGGGTGGCGACGGAGCGACGGTCGGACGCGTCGCGACTGGTCAGCAGGGTGCCGATGACGCTGGTCCAGCGGCCCCGACCGGTGGCGTTGGCGAGGTCGCGGAGGTCGGGCGGGAGCACCGCGAAGGCGCGGGCGAGTTCGCGGAGCGCGATCTGGGGAACAGGTTCACGCTCGCCGAAGATCCCGTCGGCGACGCGCCGGACCAGCACTGCGATGCGTGAACCGTTCGAGACCGGCTGCGAATCGATCGAAGCGAGTTCGAGCAATGCGAGGCCGAGCGGTTCGGCCTCGGCCAACGAGGCGACGCGGAGCGTCTCGGCGAGGATGGCGACGCGCGCACGTGTCGGCAATCGCACGACTTGCGCGATAGGTGACCGGCTTTGTGAAGCGTGTGTTGACACGACCTTTATAGTGTTAACGATTGCGGGTTTCGTTTGGAGCTTTTGCGATTCCGTGCCCTGCCTGTGGTGCTTGCCGGTCGGACACCCCGACAGGTGGAGCCCGGTGTAGGAGCGGACGTTTGGGAGAACCGCCGAACGGTTGCATCGGCAGAATACCGCGGAATGGGTCGAGTTTCGTGTTCGGGGCGGGTTCGCGGGGAGTATGGTGGGGTGTTGGAGTCGGGAGTTGGTAGCCGACGGTTTGTGCGGTCGTCGGCGGTCGGCGGTGCGCGGGGCAACGCCGAAGTGCGGGCGGTGGCATGATGAGCCGCTCGCGGGTCCGAAGAGGCCTCGGACCCGAATGGATGCCCTCGCCGCCGGGAGTGAGGCGAGTGGCCTAGCACAAGGACTGGACATGAACGTGTCACCCAAGACCCACGGCCTTCAGACGTATCAGACCGTGGTGTACGGGCGATCGCCGCACCCGGAGTTTTTCACGGTCAAGGCCAAGCGCGGGCTGAAGCACGCGGGGATGGACCTTGAGACGTGGCTGCTACCGGGGGCCCACCTGCTGCGGGTGCAGCTGGGGTCAAGCGTGCTGGCGGAACTGGTCCTGGACGGGGACAAGAACCCGCCGGACCACGGGATCGTGCACTCGGCGCACTGCCTGGGCGAGTACGACTACGAGCGGACGTTCGAGGCGGCGGGGATGCACTACATCCACAGCATCCAGACCGAGACGCTGACCGAGACGATCTACGAGTCCACGCTGGACGAGATGCGTGAGCACATCCGCGAGCAGTCGTCGCTGCACTATGAGTGGACCGACGCCCGCGGCCGCTGCCTGAGCGCCGTGGACATGCAGAAGTTCGGGCGCGAACTGCACGTGCAGTCGTACCACCTGGTCGCCAACGGCGGCTTTGTGGCGCGGACGCAGACGATCTTTGAGGCGCGGTGAGACCGCGCCGCGTGCGCGATCAGCACGGATCAGCACGCGATCGGGGCACGATCGGTCAAGCGATGTCGCGGGCGTTCAACGTCCGCCGCGTTGCCAATTGGGCTTGCCGGCGCGGCGATTGCCCTTGGACGCGTGGCCGCCATGACCCGCGGACTTGGTGCCGGAATGGCCGGTGCCAGAATGACCGGCGCCGTGACCCGAGCTGGAGCGCGGGGCGTGGCTGGGTTTGGTGGCGCTTGGAGAGTGCGCACCCCGATGGGTCGAGTGCGTGCCCGACTGCGGGTGGCTGCTGGTTGGCTTGGGGTGCGAGCCGTGTGCGGGCGCTGCGTGCGGCTTCGCGGGGGCGTGATCGCGGTGCGTGGCGTGGCCGCCGCGATGGCCGGAGGTCGCGTGGGGCTTGACCTCGCGGTAGGCGTGCGAATGGCCATAACCATGTGAGCGGTGCGGGCGCTCGTCATCGCGCTCGTCTTCCTGATGCGCGTGGCTGTCGACCAGGTCGGTCGGCAGGTCGGGCAGCGTCACGATCGGGTTGAACTTCTTGCCGGTGAGGCGCTCGATGTCGCGCATCAGGCCGCGCTCTTCGCGGTCGCAGAAACTGATGGCGATGCCAGTGGCTCCCGCGCGGCCGGTGCGGCCGATGCGGTGGACGTAGGCCTCGGGGTCCATGGGCAGGTCGAAATTGAAGACGTGGCTGATGGCATCAACGTCGAGGCCGCGGGCGGCGACATCGGTGGCCACCAGGACGCGGACCTTGCCGGTCTTGAAGCCGAGCAGGGCGCGGTCGCGCTGGTTCTGGGCCTTGTTGCCGTGGATCGCGGTGGCGGAGACGCCGGCGCGGACGAGGCGCTTCTGGAGGCGGTCGGCGCCGTGCTTGGTCTTGGTGAAGACGACGGCGCGCTGCACCTTGCTCTCTTCGAGCAGGTGGATGAGCATCGCGGGCTTGGTCATCTTCGGGACCATGTAGAGCGACTGCTCGATCTTGGGGGCGGCGGAAGAGACGGGCGTGACCGAGACCTTCACCGGGTTCTTCAGCAGCGAGTCGGCGAGGCGGACGATCTCCTTGGGCATCGTCGCACTGAAGAGCATGGTCTGGCGCTCGGCGTGGAGCTTGGAGACGATCTTGCGGATCGGGGCGATGAAGCCCATGTCCAGCATGCGGTCAGCCTCGTCGAGGACGAGGATGTTGATCTGGCTGAGATCGACCTCGCCCTGTTCGAGCAGGTCGATGAGGCGGCCGGGGGTGGCGACGAGCACGTCGACGCCGGCGCGGATGGCGCGGACCTGCCGACCCTGGGAAACGCCGCCGAAGATGATGGTGCCAGAGACGGACGTGTGGCGTCCATAGGCGGCGAAGCTCTCGCCGATCTGGGTGGCGAGTTCACGCGTGGGCGAGAGGACGAGGACCTTGGGCAGGTGCGGGCCGCGCTGCGACTTGTCGCGCGGCATCGACTGCAAGCGGTGCAGGATGGGCAGCGCGAAAGCCGCGGTCTTGCCCGTGCCCGTCTGGGCGCAGCCGAGCATGTCGTGGCCTGCCATCAGGGGCGGGATCGCCTGAGCCTGGATGGGCGTGGGGACGGTGTAGCCCTCGTCGGTCAGCGCCTTGAGCACGGGCGCGCAAAGGCCGATCTCAGCGAAGGTGGTGGCGAAGGTTGTGGGAACGACGGCCTTGGCCGAGGCGGCGCGGGGACCGTCGTCGGCTCCGCCGCGGACGATGGCGGGCTCGGCCTTGTGGTGCGAGCCGGCGTGCGGCTTGGCATGAGCGGCTTCGCTGTGGCTGTGGGTGTGCGAGTCGGAATGGGCGTGGGCGGTGCGGTGCGAGGCGACAGGATCAGACATCAAGAGAACAACAACTCCTTGCGCCGCGGAAAATCCGCGGACGCGTGCGTTGGGCACAGCCTGAACCTGAACGCCGTGGTTCCCGCGTGGCGGGCGTGGCGAGTCGGAACGAGCGGCCGAACTGGGTGCCGAGACGTGCGAGGCACGACCCGGCGGGTGGCGCGAGACGGCGAACATGCCGCCCGCTGCCAGCAGATTCCCAGAACGATCCGAGTGAGAAGAAACTCACCTGAAAAAGCGACGGGGCCACTGGCGAATGGAGAAGTATAGGAGGGCAGGTGAGCACCCGTTCGGCACCCTTGGCGGTAGCATGCCAGCTTGATCACGCACGCTCTTTTTTGCGTTGCCGCGGCATCGTTCGGTTCTGACCCCGCGCCGGCTCCGAAAACCCCGGCAGCGGCGGCCGCGGCAATCTTCCCGGACCATTGGATCGGTCACTGGTCCGGTGCAGCGACGCTGACCACACCCAAGGGGGTGTCGATGCGGTTCACGATGGAGCTCAAGGTCGCCAAGACGGACGATCCGGCGACGTATCAGTGGACCATCATCTACGACGACGGCAAGAACCGGCAGGAGCGGCCGTACCAGCTCGTGGTGAAGGACGCGACGAAAGGTCTGTACGAGATCGACGAGAAGAACGGCATCGTGCTGCCGGCGACGCTCATCGGCGGGAGCTTGTACAGCGCGTTCGATCTCGAAGGCGTGCGGCTTGTCTCGCGGGATCAACTCGTCGGCGACGCGATCGAGACCGAGATCATCACCATGAGCACAAAGCAGCTCGTCGCGACTGGCGGCAAGGCGGACGATCCAGAAGCGCAGGTGCCGCCGGTGACGGACGTGCCGGTGGTGTCGGTGCAGCGGGCGACGTTGAAGAAGAAGTGATCGCGAAGGGGCTGCGGCGTTTGCGTGGCCGCGGGACGGTTCGGGAGTCCCTTGCCCCTCCCCGGTCTCGCCGAGCCTCGACCACCCCTCCCCGCTGAAGCGGGGCGGGGAGGCGCGGAGCGCGGAGAGCTTCGTCGGTCACTTCACTTCGAGGACGATTTTGCCGCGGGTCTTGCCGGTCTGGCTGAGTTCGTGGGCCTTGGCGGCTTCTTCGAGCGGGAGCTTCGCGCTCACGTGAGGTGTCACCTTGCCGGCATCGATGAGACGGGCGATCTCGGCGAGTTGCGGGCCGTTGGGCATGACGAGGAAGACCTTGGCGTTGACGCCGAACTCTTTCATCTTGTCGGCCTTGGGCGGCTGGACGATGGAGACGAGCGTGCCGCCTTTCTTGAGGACGGCATAGGAACGGTCGTGGGTGTCGGCGCCGATGGTGTCGAGGACGACATCAGCCTGGATGTTCTTGGCCTTCAGCACGTCCTCGAACTTCTCTTTGGTGTAGTCGATCACGATGTCAACGCCGAGCTTCTTAAGGAACTCGTGGTTCGCGCTGCTGGCGGTGGCGACAACGGTGGCACCCTTGGACTTGGCGAACTGCACGGCGAAGTGGCCCACGCCGCCGGCGGCGCCGTGGATCAGGACGGTCTGGCCTTCCTTCAGGGACGCTTGCGTGAAGAGCGCCTGCCACGCGGTGAGCCCGGCGAGCGGGACGGCGGCGGCCTCGGCGAAGTCGGCCTTGGGCTTCTTGGCGGTTTCCTTCGCCGGGACGGCAACGTACTGGGCGTAGCCGCCGCCTTTGGTGAGCGAGAGGTACGCGTAGACCTCGTCGCCGACTTTGAAATCGGTGACGCCGTCGCCAAGGGATTCGACCGTGCCGGCGACGTCGTAGCCGACGATGAACGGCGGCTGCGGCGTCATGCCCTTCAGCAGACCCTGGCGGATCTTCCAATCGACGGGATTGACGCCCGCGGCGCGGACGTGGACGACCACTTCGCCGGGACCGGCCTTGGGGCGGTCGATCTCTTCGACCTTCAGGACTTCCGGCCCGCCGTAGGCGGTGACGCGGACGGCCTTCATGGTCTGGGCGAGCGAGAAGGAACTGACGAGCGAAACGGCTGCAACGACGAGGCCAAGAGCGGTGCGCACGTGAAAAACTCCGAGGGTGCCGAGGCATGAGATGCGCAAGGCGGGCTGGCGTTCCTGCGGAACGGAAAGCAATCCCGTCTGGGCGCTGCTATCTTCCTGATTGAGCCAGCTTTCTGGCATGACTGCCCACTCCCCTCCGTGCCCCACTGCTCCCCATGATCTCCCGTCTGACCGGCAAGCTTGAGTCTTTGGAACCTTCGGCGGCGCACATCGCGTCGGCGGACGGGTCGTTTGCTCGTGAGGTTCTGATTCCGGCCTATGTCGCGCCGTCGCTGACGCCGAAGATCGGCCAGACCGTGACGCTGATCACGATGGAGTACCTGGAGGGTCAGGGACAGGGGACGAGTTTCATCCCGCGGCTGATCGGGTTTCAGAGCGCGCGAGATCGGGATTTCTTCGACCTGTTTACGACCGTGAAGGGCATCGGCAACCGCAAGGCGCTGCGGGCGATGGCGATCGAACCGGCCCAGATCGCGCGGGCGATCGCGGAGCGGAACGCGGCGGCGTTGGTGAAACTCCCGGAGATCGGCAAGCGACTGGCGGAGACGATGATCGCGGAGTTATCGGGAAAGGTCGAGGCGTATCTCAGCGAGCGCGAGCTGCAGACGCTGGAAGTGAAGGCCGCGGCGGTGTTCACCACGCCACGGCTTGGCCCGGTGGCCGAAGAAGCGGTGACCGCGCTCGTCGCGCTCGGTGAGACGCGGGGCGAGGCCGAGCGCCGGGTGGCGCTGGCGATGGAGCGTGCCTCTCGGACCGGAAAGGCCGCGGCGACGACGTCGGATGAGTTGATCGCGGCGGTGTTCGCGGCGGGGCGGTAAGGCAAGCCCTTTTCGGCTGCTGAATCAACGAGAGACGTACGGCGCGCTCCCAGCCGCCGATAACGCGCCAGGCCTCAGGTCCGTTTGTGTCGGATCAACCGTCACACTCCCCACCACCGTTGTGAGGAACGCTGCTGGAGGAGTTCCGCGGGCCAGCGGGTTGCATAGTGGGTCGATGAAACTCCGGACTGTCCGCACCTTTTTCGCGGGCCGTGGAGGAGCGCGATCTCATGGACATTGCCTCGCTGATCGGCATCTTCATTGGCTCCGCCGCGCTGGGCTTCGTGTTCTTCGAGGTTTCGCACGGCAACCTCATGATGTTCTTCTCGATGGAAGGCGTCCTGATGGTGGGTTGCGGCTCGGTGTCGGTCGTCTTCGTCGCGATGCCGATGGAGAAGCTGAAGCAGGTTCCGGGGTACATCAAGTCGTTCCTGTTCAACAAGGGCATGAACGCCAACGAGGTGATCGCGGCAGTGCAGACGCTGTCGGACAAAGCGCGGCGTGACGGCATTTTGGCGCTGGAACCGGAGATTGCGAAGATCAAGGACCCGTTCCTCGCGGCGGGATTGAAGATGGCGATCGACGGCGTAGAGCCGACGAACATCGACGCGACGCTGCGGATGGAGATCCTGGCGATGCAGGATCGCCACAAGGCCGGCAAGAAGTTCTTCGACCTGATCAAGCTGTACGGCCCCGGCTACGGCCTGGTCGGCACGCTGGTCGGTCAGGTCGGCATGTTCGGTCAGCTGGCAAGCGCGGACATTGGCGCCCTGGGTCACGCGCTGGCCATCGCCGTCGTGGCGACGATGTACGGCGCGATCGTGGCGAACGCGATCGCGGGACCGATCGGCGACAAGCTGGGCATCAAGTCGGGCGAGGAGATCCTCAACCGCGAGATGATGCTGCAGGCGATCCTGAGCATCCAGGCCGGCGACAACCCGCGCGTCACGATGGACAAGATGCTGGCGTTCATCCCGTCGGCACGGCGCGAGGTCTTCAAGGCCGCGGCGTGATTCGTGATCGCTCGCTCTGCAGCACAAGACTGTTGACCCGCTGAGATCTGCCATGGCCGAAGAACACAAGGAAGAGCACGGCGAGGAACACGGCGGCGCAAGCCACGGTGGCAGCCATGGCGGCGGTCACGGTGGAGGCCACGGCGGCGGTGGCGAGCACGAGGAAGCGGGCGCACCCGAGTGGCTCATCTCCTTCGCCGACAACGTCGCGCTCATGATGGGTTTCTTCGTCATTCTGCTGGCGATGAACATGGGCCCCAAGGGCAAGGACCCGGCGGCCGGTGATCCCTCGGACGAAGCAGGTGCCCCGAGCAAGGCGATGCTGGACTTTGTGATCGGCATGCGCGAGGGCTTCGGCAATCCGATCGATATCTCGTCGAGCAAGCCGCAGGAGCAGCAGTTCGTGCAGCGGATGCGCGAACTGCGGGGCGACTCGGAAGGCAATGGCGTGCCGGGCAAGAAGCCCCAGCAGCAGTCGATCCGCAAGAGCGACTACAGCGCGATCGGCTCCAAGGTCACGTTCGACGATGAGTCCGTGGCCCTGACATCGGCGGCGCGGGATGTGCTGCGCGACACCGCGAAGAAGGTCATCGGACAGCGGTACTTCGTCGAGATCCGCGGGCACGTGAGCCCGCACGAGTCGCACCGCGACTCACGCCGTGCGTTCAAGCTCGGGACCGAGCGTGCGATGGTGGTGATGCAGGCGCTGGTCGAACTCGGCGTGCCGAGCGGCCAGCTGCGGGTGGTGTCCTGCGCGGACAACGACCGGATCGTGCCCAACACGTGGTCGCGTTCGAGCGATCGCACGAACCAACGGGTCGAAGTGATCATGACCAGTGAGCCCCTGCCGCCGGATCCGTACGCCAAACAGGCGACCGGGAACGAGCCGAGCGACAACTGAGCCAGCGGAGCGGCGCGTCGGAGTGGCGAGTCGGAGGAGCTCGGGCTTCTCAGAACGAGAACGGGTTCTCAGCGAGCACGCTGCGGCGTTCGACCGGAGCCGGTCCTTCGCGGTGGGCATCGCGGCACGCTTCGGCGAGCCGCTGGTGCAGCTTCTCGTGATCGGGAATCGCTTCCAGGTACAGCATCAACTCATCGACCCGCCAGCTCGCCGGCAGCTCGGGCTTCACGCGGGCGATCGCGGCGTCGCCGAGCGCTTCTGCGGCTGACTGGAACCATTCGGGGTCGGGCACCGCAGTGTTGGTGTCGCGGGTGATCGTGGAGCCGGGCTGGTCGTGGGTCGCCTGCACACCCGCGGGCGGGGTGACCTGCACACGGATGGTGACCGTGTCGACCAAGCCGCCCTTGGTGACGGCGGCGATCGGCCACTTGCCGCTGCGGGTCATCGGCTCGCGGCAGAGGACCATCGCGGGGATCGACTTGGACTCCGACAGCTCGCGCACATCGCGTGCCTCGGCCGCGATCATCGGCACCTGGCAGAGATACAGCCCCGCCTGCATCTCGCTGGGCTTGAGCCGCTGCGTGACGAGCAATCGCGGGCCGGCGTCGCAGGCGATCTGGCGGATCTGCCGCCGCGCTTCCTGCAGCGGCAGCATGATGCGGGACATGCGCTCGAAGTCGTCCGCGGCACGGGCGCGTTCGAGAGCACGCTTGCTGAGCTTCACGACCGTGAAGTACTCGGTCGCGATCAACGCCTCGCTCGCTTCGTCCATCAGCTTGTCGATCGGGTTCCCGGGTGCCTTGGCCATGGTGCTCTCTCGGCTAGGCCCCCGAACGAATGCGCCCATCACGGACGCGGTCGGCGATCTCACGCAGTGTCGCCGACCATTGGCGCGCCAGAGGCGCCATCTCGTAGAGAAGAATGTCGGACAGGGCCGAGAAGTCCTGCGACTCGAGCGCCGTCTTGATGCTGCCGAGCTTTTCGAGCATCGCGGTGAACTGGGTCGACAGCGGCGTCGGGTCGCTATCCAGCGTCAACGCGTCGAGGTCGAGCTTCAAGAGGCTCGCGCTCTTGTTCAGGATGTCGCACACCGCCTGCCAGGTCGCGATCGACTCGCCGAGCTTGGCCAGGGCCTCCTGCGTCTCGCCGGACTGAATCTTGCCGCCGACGTCTTCGTGGTCATCCGCGACGTGCACCAAAGCGTCCGCGGCATCGACCAGCGTGAAACTCACCAGAGCCTTGGGCTCGGCCGACCGCAGCGCGACGCGGCCCAGTTCCGAAGGGGTGTCATCCGGGTTGGACAGTTGGTCATCGGAGATCGGCCGCCCATCGGCAAAGGCCTCGACGATGATGCGGCCACGCTCGCGGGCGGCGTCCTGGGCGGCACGCAACGCCGCAGCCAGCGTGGGCCGTTCGATCGTCAGGGGTTGGTCGTCGAGAAGGACTTGCATGGTGTGACATCGCCGCGGCGGGTGGACCCGCGCTGCTCTCTGCACCACCACGACGCCCCATCCCAACCCGCAACCCAAGCATGTCGAACACGCGGCCGCCTGTTCCGGCCGGGGCGTCGGTCAAGACGCCGGGGGGAGGATAGCGACTCTGGGGAAGAGGGGTTGGAGCCTCCGAGTCATCAGCCGGAGGCCGGCGGCATGAACCGGCGGATGCGAATCTTGCGGTCGGTGACCACCACGAGTGCCCTGTCGAACTGAGGTTCGGGAATGGTCCGGAACACCGCGAGAACGCGTGCGGCGATCGCCTGGAGATTCGGGTCGGCGAGCCGGAGGATGACGACGGCCGTGATGGACTCCGACGCCAGCCGGCGTACATCGGAAAAATCGAGATCCTGGGTCACAAGGACGCGCCCTTCGGCCGCGACCGCCTCGATGATGCGGTCATCGGGGGCTCCCGTCAGCCCCTCGGATTCGACCGTCTACACATCATGCCCGAGCGCACGCAACAACGCGACGGCGTCGGACGTGATGTTCTCGTCCAGTTTGATCAGCAACGGTCACCTCAGGCGACGCGGGGCAGCGGGAGGTCTTCCTGCGCCGAAGCCGCCGCAAACGCGACGACCGCACGGACCGCTTCGGGTTTGAGGGTCGGAAACGCGGCGACGATCTGCTCGATCGAGTCGCCGTTGGCCAAGCACGCGAGCACGGTGCGGAGCGTCACACGCGTGCCCTTGATGACCGGCTGGCCCCCGAGAATGGCAGGGTCGCGGATGATGAACTGGTCGTAGTTCATGATCCAATCGTAGCGAATCGAAGCGGCACGCGCCAGAAGGCAGGTGCCCCTCGCGGCATGGCGTGCCAGGACCGGTCGATGCGTTGTTGGGATGGTCGTGCTCGGCCGGATACGTACGTCAGAATCGCTTCTCGCACCGACCCTCAAGTACGACCACGGCCTCCGAGCAGGCGGTGGTGATGGCACCCGACGGGAATCGGGTGGGGGTCGAAGAGAACGCGGAGGTCACGGAGGGGGCGGAGGGACGCTGAGGGAAAGCTTGGTTCGAACCCGATGCCTCTTCTCCGCGAAACTCCGCTTCCTCGGCGCCCTCCGCGTTCTCCGATCCCCCGGCGTCCCGGTTACTTCCCCGCCGCTCGTCGCTTCTGCTTCGCGATCAGCCGCAGATTCCGCGCGTAAATGACAATCCCCGACGACTGCCCGATCACGCCCACGGCGTCCTGTCGCCACACGAAGTACGCGAACAAGCAAATCCCGCCCAAGAGGCTGAACCACCAGAACGACGGCGTGATCACGCTGTGCTTGTGGCGCTCGCTGATGAGCCACTGCAGGAACATGCGGCCGCTGAAGAGGATCTGGCCGCCGAAGCCGACGCTGATCCAGAAGAGGCTCGCCCAGCTCGTGATGTTGAGGACGCGGAAGACCCAGTTGGCGCGGCCGTCTGCGGCTTCGTGCGCGACAGCCGGTCCGAAGGTTGCTTCAAACTGCGGGCGGGTCATCTCCGACGACTCGTAGCCGTCGCGGGTGAGGACGCGGAACTTCTGGTCGGCGGCGGTACCGGTGACTTCGACGACGCCTCTGGTGTTGCCGACGCGGATCTCGGTGACGATCGCGTTCTCACGGGGCTTCACGCCGCTGCCGCCGACGGGTCCTGCCACGAGCCAGAGGCCCAGCAGGATGAGCAGCCCCATCAAGGCCGCGGGTTCCCACTTCAATGGCCACCTCGGGACGAGGACTCCCCGGCTCCGACTGCGATGGGCTTCACTTCAACCACCTTCGCCGGCGGCGTGCTTGCGTTCGAGGGCGGGATGTCCATCGCCGCGACGCTGCGCCGGCGGGAGCGGAAGTACCGCACCGCGAAGAGATCGATCAGGCCGGGGATGGCGCGCTTGGTGATGCCCAGGCCGTACTTGGTCTCGCCGGCGTGGCGGGGGCGGTGGTTGACGCGCTGCTCGACGATGGTGCCGCCCAGGTCGCGGATGGTGACAGGCACGAAGCGGTGCATGCCGCGGAGTTCCAGCGGAAGCGCGAGGGCGTAGGCCCGGCGCATGATCCGCAGCGAGCAGCCGGTGTCGCGGACGCCGTCGCCCAGCAGCATCTTGCGGAATGAGCGGCCGACGAACGAGCCGACCTTGCGGATCAGGTTGTCCTTGCGGGCGTGCGAACGGTCGCCCTGCACGAGGTCGGCAGCGGTGTCGCGCTGGGTCTTGAGGAGCGCGGGCAGGTCGGCGGGATCATTCTGGAGATCGGCGTCCATGGTGGCGACGAGGCGGCCGCGGCTGGCGCGGATGCCGGCGTGGAACGCCGCGGACTGGCCGTTGCCCTTGCCAGCGGGCGTGCGGGTCATCGCCACGCAGCGGAGCCAAGGGCGGGTCGCCATCAGCCCCTGCACGATCGCCCGGGTGCGGTCGGTCGAGCCGTCGTCGACGATGATCAGTTCCCAGTTGATGCCCGTGGGCTCGAGGGCCGCCCGGACTTCGTCTGCAAGCGCGGCAACATTGTCCTGCTCGTTGTGAGCCGGGGCGATGACGCTGAGGTCCAGCGTGCCAGCGAGGGGCGATTCGGGCTCGACGAGGAGCGAGGGCATGGACTGAAATGATAGGTTCGCGGCGGAAATGGCCAAAGAGCCAAATGGCCAAAGGACCAAATTCGGAGGGCGTTCTGCCTCGTGATTTGGCCCTTTGGAGCGTTGGCCCTTTGGCCATTTTGCTTCTCCGCTCTACCATCACCTCCAGCCCAGAGGACCCCCCATGCACATCCGTGACATCGACACCAACAAGTTCCCGGCCACCGTCGCGGTCAAGTTCCTGATCGAGGACGCCGAGGGCATGGGCCTGGACCGGGCCGAGATCGACCTCAAAGCTCCGAGAACTCGCACGCTCCTGGAGCTCGCCCTCGAGCACGGCATCAACATCGAGCACGCCTGCGGCGGGGTCTGCGCTTGTTCCACCTGCCACGTCCACGTCGAGAAGGGCATGAGCTCCCTCACCGAAGCCACCGAGGCCGAGGAAGACCGCGTCGAGGAAGCCCCCGGCCTGTCGCGTCACAGCCGCCTGAGCTGCCAGTGCGAGATCACCGGTGATGGGCCGATCGTGGTGCGGGTGCCGGCGTGGAATCGCAACGCGGTGAAGGAAGTGCCGCACTAGGGCGCGGACGAGGTGCCTGATCGCCCGGCGAGCCAGCTCGGCGGGCTCATGGAACGCGTCGGTTTGGCCGACAACAATCACGCATGGACCGCATCCGCCGCAGCATTCGAATTACCACGCCCCGCTGAGGGCTGTGGTTGCGCGTGCGGGATGTGACTGACTTTCACCCCCGAGTGTGATCCAAGGCCCAGCGGGGCATCGCTCTCCCCCGATGCGGACGTGTGCGTCCTGTCGGCGGGCGGTCGCGTTGGGCGGCTTGGCCGCACTCCCGTAACATCTGCGTCCATTTGACCTTGGTTCGTCGTCCTCCTTCCGATCACACCCGCGGCTTCTGGTCGCGACCGATTGCCCGAGACTCCCATGAGCACCCCCCCCACCCCCACTACTCCGAGCCAGCCCACTCCCGCCGCAGCCAAGGGCGAGGAGAAGAACCGGTACAAGACCACGCTGAACCTGCCGCAGACGTCGTTCCCGATGAAGGCGAGCCTGGTGCAGAATGAACCGGCGAGCCTGAAGCGGTGGGACAAGCTGGGGCTGTACAAGAAGGTGCGTGAGAGCCGCTCGGGCAAGAACAAGTTCGTCTTCCACGACGGCCCGCCCTACGCCAACGGCTCGATCCACCTCGGGCACCTGATGAACAAGGTGCTGAAGGACTTCGTCGTGCGCAGCAAGACGATGCAGGACCTCGACTGCGCGTACATCCCCGGCTGGGACTGCCACGGACTGCCCATCGAGCACAAGGTGATGACCGAGTTGGTCGAGACCAAGAAGATCGACAAGCTGCTGACGCTGACGGAAGACCAGCGGCGGATGGCGGTGCGGCGCGAGTGCCAGAAGTACGCCGAGAAGTTCCACAAGCTGCACACCACGCAGATGACGCGGCTGCTCACGCTCGCCGATTACGAGAACCCCTACCTCACCATGAAGCCCGAGTACGAAGCGGGTGTGCTGGAGGTGCTGGCGGGGTTGTTGGATGCGGGTCTGGTGTACCGCGCCCTCAAGCCCGTGCACTGGTCGATCGCCAACGAGACCGCCCTGGCCGAGGCCGAGCTCGAGTACATGGACCGCGAGGACCTGTCCGTATACGTGGATTTCGAGGCAGCGGACGCCGACGCGGTGTACGACGCGTTCGGGATGCCGAAGGCGTCGGATGATGAGGGCGACGACGAGGAGAGCGGCGAAGAAGATGAGTCCAAGGCGTCGCGCCCCGCGCCGGGCGTGCGCCCGAACCAGCGGCCGTCGTTCACCATCTGGACCACCACGCCGTGGACCTTGCCCGCGAACCTCGCGATCGCGGTCAACCCTGACTTTGAGTACGCCCTGGTCTTCATCGACGGCAACATCACGGTCATGGCCAAGGACCTCGTTGAGAAGGTCACGCAGAACGCGCGGAGCGAGGAAGTGACCGTGCTGGCGACCACCCCGGGCAAGAAGCTCGTCGGGCTGAAGTACCGCCATCCTTTCGTGGATCTCGCTCGCGGCGAGAGCGTCGCGCACGCACCCGCGGGCAGCGCACCCAAGTCGCTCGACAAGGTCTTCACCGTCATGGCCGCGGACTACGTCACCCTCGACGACGGCACCGGCCTCGTCCACACCGCCCCCGGCCACGGCCAGGAGGACTATCAGACCGGCCTCCGCGAGGGTCTGCCCGTCTACTGCCCCGTCCTGCACGACGGCAAGTACGACGCCAGCGTGCCCCAGTGGCTCCGCGGGCTCGACATCTGGACCGCCAACCAGAAAGTCGCCGACCATCTCAAGAACAGCGGCCACCTCTTCTACAGCCACAAGTTCATGCACAGCTACCCGCACGACTGGCGCAGCAAGACGCCCGTCATCTTCCGCTGCACCGAGCAGTGGTTCGTCTCCGTCGAGAAACGCGGCTCCGCCACCGCGCCCGGATTCATGAACGAACGCAGCCTCCGCGAAGCCGCGCTCCTCAGCACGGCCCAGGATGTCGCGTTCGTCCCCGAGTGGGGCCGCAACCGCATGCGCGGCATGCTCGAATCCCGGCCCGACTGGTGCATCAGCCGCCAGCGGGCGTGGGGCCTGCCCATCCCGTCGTTCATCCTGCCGAGCGGCCAGAGCGTCATGACCGGCGCGATGGTGCGTGCGGTGAGCGCGGTCGTGCGGGCCAAGGGCTCCGACGCGTGGTTCCAGTTGACGCCTGTTGAGTTGCTGGAGCAATACGACGAGACCAAGGACGGCGAGCTTCCGCGCGAAGCGCACCCCACGCTCGCGCGTGGGGTTCGTCAGAACCTCAAGAAGGGCAACGACATCCTCGACGTCTGGTTCGAATCCGGTTCTTCCTGGAACGCCGTCATGCGGCAGCGCGGGCTCGGATACCCCGTCGATCTCTACCTCGAAGGCTCCGACCAGCACCGCGGGTGGTTCCAGTTGTCGCTGCTTCCCGCCCTCGGCGTGACCGGCGTGCCGCCGTTCAAGACCCTGCTCACCCACGGCTTCATGGTGGACAAGGACGGCCGCAAGCTCAGCAAATCCAGCGGCGACACCGTCGAGGACCTCTTCAACGACTTCGGCGTCGACGTGCTGCGTTGGTGGGTCTCGTCGCTCGCGTACGAGAACGACGTCAAGGTCGATCGCGACTTCTTCAACAGCGCCGGCGAGAGCTACCGCAAGATCCGCAACACGCTCCGCTTCATGCTCAGCAACCTGGCGGACTTCACGCCCACGTGCGACGGCCAGGCCGGGCACTGCGTCGATCTCAAGTCCATCGCCCCCACGTCCATCGACGCCTGGGTTCTGGGCGAGTTCCAGACGCTGGCGAAGGACGTCGTCGACGCGTACAACCGCTACGACTTCCGCACGGCACATCTGAAGCTCTACGACTTCTGCAACGACACGCTCAGCGCGGTGTACCTCGCCGCGGTAAAGGACCGCTTGTACTGCGACGCCAAGGACTCGAAGCGCCGCCGGCAGACGCAGACCGTCCTGTGGGATCTCACCGACGGCCTGTGCCGCCTGCTGGCGCCGATCCTGTGCCACACAGCCGACGAAGCGTACCGAGCGCTGTGGTCCAGCGGCGGCAAGCCCGCCGGCGACGACGTGTGCGTGCATCTCAAGTCGATGATCACCGACTTCGGCGTCAAGACCGACGCCGATTGGACCAAGGTCGTCGCGGCCCGGTCGAGCGCGATGCTCGCCATGGAAAAGGCCCGCGCGGACATGGGCGTTGAGAACCCGCTGGACATGGGCGTCACGCTGCCGGATCCCGACGGCGTGCTCACGAAGTTCGACGCCCACGATCTGGCCGACCTCATGGGCGTCAGCCGCGTGAGCGCCGACAAAGCGGCCAGCTCAGTGAAGATCGTCGACCTGCGGAACGAACCGCGGTGCGAGCGTTCGTGGAAGCGCGACGGCACGGTGAAGCAACGCTCCGACGGCGGGATGCTGAGCGATCGCGATGCGTTGGCGGTCGGAGCTACCTAAGCACCAGTGGGACCGGCCTCCGGCCGGTCGAGAGCCGCTACCGAGATCGCAAAAGACCGGCCAGAGGCCGGTCGCCGTTGGAATTGCCTCGCAGACCATCCCAAAGAACCGCCATGGTTCGACTGGAACCTCACAAACTCTGGATCGGTAACGCGTCCGACTGCCGGGACTCGGCACGAATCCGCTCGTTGGGCATTGCCGCGGTCATTGACCTCGCGGTCAATGAGCCGCCGCCGGTCCTCAGCCGCGAGCTCACAGTGTGCCGTTTTCCGCTGCACGACGGCATGACAAATCCAAACTGGCTGCTCGCGGCGGCGATCAAGTGCGTCGCAGGCTTTGTGCGGGCCAACGTACCCACGCTCGTGTGCTGCAGCGCTGGCATGAGCAGAGCGCCGACGATTGCGAGCGCCGGAGTCGCAAAGGCGACCGGGAAAGATCCCGCGGAGGTCCTCGGCGAGATACGAAAGCTCACCCACGTCGATGTGTCTCCGGGGCTCTGGGCGTGCGCAACCGCCGCGATCAACCCTCGTGACTTCCGATTCGATCTCGACGCCAATGAATAAGGCGGGGCCGGGCAGGCTCCGCCTCCGTGGCGTCGGTCAAAATGAATCCCTGAACCTCGCGCGAACGCCGAGCTCAAGAGGCTCGGCGCCGGACGGCGTTAGACAGCCTTCGCACCGCGGGCGAGGCGGATCTTTTCCTTCGCGGCCCGGATCTCACGCTCGCGACGATCGGTCTTGGCGTCGCGGTTGGGGTCGTCGAGGGCGATACGGTCGTTGGTCGCCTTGGTGAGCTGGGCCTGAGCGTCGGCGGCGACGAGTTCGCGGACCGGGGCGGCACGCTCGGCGAGAATCGTGAGCTGGCCCTCGGCCATGCGGACCACGCCGCCATCGACAAAGTAGGTGGTGCTGCCGCCATTGGCCTTGGTCTTGGCGTCGGTGCCGAAGGTCAACTGGAGTTCACCGCAGCCCAGCTTGCCGAGGATGGGGGCGCGGCCGGGGAGGAAACCCATGAGGCCGTCCCAGAGCGGAACGATCGCGCTCTCGACGGACTCATCGAGGAGGCTGGCGGACGGGGTCACGAGCTTGACGCGAAAGGTGTTCGAGGCCACGCGAATCTCCAGACGGGAAGGCTCCCGGAGGTGTGCAGGGGCGAATGATACGTCCGGGGGGCGGCGGAATCGACCGAGCCTTGGGGGCACCAAAGGCCCGCGGCGGGTCGATCGGGAGCGTTTTTCGCGCGGGCGGTGGCCCGCCGCTCGGAACGCATCCCGGAGGAGATTCAGACCACCCGTGTCCCGAACGTCCGCCATCCTCTTTCTACTCGCCGGCGCGCTCGCGCTGGCGATCTATGGGCGGCTGCATGTGGGCGGACCGCTGCCGCCGGGATCGGAGATGATCTTCGAGTTTCGGGCGCAGCGGGGCGCGGCGGCGGCGATCGTGGGGATCTGCCTGGGTGTCAGCGGGGTGCTCTTGCAGTGCCTGTTCCGCAATCCGCTCGCGGCACCGGATGTGCTTGGCATGTCGAGCGGCGCCGGGTTGTCGGTGATGCTGTGGCAGTTGGGGGCGTATCACGCGGGGATGGGAATCGCGCAGAGCAGCGTGGACATCGGGATCGCGCTGCCGGGGGCGATCGGAGCGCTGATGCTGACGTACCTGCTCGCGCAGCGGCGCGGCACGGTGGAGCCGGTGTCGCTGATTCTCACGGGCGTCATCATCGGCGTGGTGGCAGCCGCGGCGTCGTCGCTGGTGCAGCAGTTTCTTCCAGATCGCGGCGTGGCGGCGGCGCGGCTGCTTTTGGGCTCCATCAACGAGGAACTGCGCTGGCGTGGGATCATCCTCGCGGGCGTGCTGGCGTTGGGTGGGCTGGCGTTTACGGTGTGGCGCGGGCGGTGGCTCGATGCGGCGTCGCTGAGCGATGATGAGGCGCGGTCGCTGGGCGTGGCGTTGACGCGTCTGCGGCTGGAGATGTTTTTACTCGCGGGCGTACTGACGTCGGTGGCGTTTTCGCTGGCCGGGCCCGTCGCGTTCGTCGGGCTGGTCTGCCCGCATCTGGTGCGGATGACCATCGGGCCGCGGCACGGACCACTTGTCGTGGGCTCCGCGTGCTTGTCAGGGGTAATGGTCGTCGGGGCCGATTGTCTGGTGCGCCTGATCGACCTGGGGTCGGGGCGTCTGCCGCTCAGTGTGATGACCGCGCTCATGGGCGGCCCGCTGCTGATCTGGATGCTGCGTGTGAACGCGGCGCGGATCCGCACGATCGGATGAACAGTCTCGGGAGCAGCATTCCTCAGCGGCCGACAACCGCGAGCACGTGGCGGTGGAGCGCGTCGACGACCTGCTGGAAGTTGAGGTCGCTGGTGTCAACGCAGATCGCGTCGCTGGGGCACATGAGCGGGCCGTCGGTGCGCGAGGAATCGCTGCGATCGCGTTCGAGGATCTCGGCGGTGATGGTGCCCAGGTCGGCGGCGGAGCCCATGGCGACCATCTGCTCGGCGCGACGCCGGGCCCGAACGTCGGGCGAGGCGTCGAGGTAGAACTTGACGGCGGCGTCGGGGAAGACGACGGAGCCTTGGTCGCGGCCCTCGGTGACAAGGCGGGGATGTTGCTGTCCGATGATCCGCTGCTTGCGGACCATGTGCTCGCGGAGTTCCTTGATCGAAGCGAGCGGGGAGACGACCTCGGTGACATCCTTGTGGCGGATGCGGTGATCGATAGGCTGGCCGTGCGCGAGGATGGTCGGCGGATCCCGAGTCCAGTCAAAGTGCAGGTCGGCGGCGGCGGTGCGGGCCACGACGGCGGCCTTGTCGGCGAGATCGATCTTGTTGTCGATGCAGATGGCAGCGGCGGCGCGGTACATCGCGCCCGTGTCGAGGAAGTCCAGGCCGAGTTGTCTGGCGAGCGCCCGCGCGACTGACGACTTGCCGGTACCGGCGGGGCCGTCGATGGTGATGACAATGCGGTGGCTGGGTGAGAGCATGGCGAGACAACCAGAGTCGCCAAGGGTAGCGGGGTCTTTGTCGCACACCACGCGCTCGATGTCCATCGCAGAGCACGATTCCGCGTGCGAGACTTCGACGACCTCGATCATCTCAAAAACGAGTTCCTGCTCGGTCTGCTGACGCGTCGCGTTCATGGTCGATCCTCCCGACGTCCTGTCTGCGGGGAGCGGCGACGGAGCTGTTCCGATGCCGCGGCGTGGCTGCGCGCGAACTCAGATTGAACGACCGGACGAACTCGGTCACGCCGAAGCGGCGGCGTGGTCGAGCGCTGCCCGGAGAAGGCGCTGGCTCTTCCGGATGCCCAGTGTAACGTCTCCGCCGCCCCTGTAGTCCACGGCAAGGGTGGAATCGAAGCCCACAGAGGCGACCGCCGAGACCATCTTAAAGAGGTCGTACGCCTTGTGGGCGGGCAGGGGCTCAGGGGGCGGGGTGTTGGAATCGCCGCCCTCGCCGGCGAAGATGTCGGCGATGAGGTCTTCCAACGCCGCATCGTCGAGTTCCTCGACTTCGTCGTCTTCGTGCTCAGGCTTCGCGGCCTTGACAGCGTCGGGCGCCTTCTCAGGCCGGGCATCGGCCTTTTTGGCCTTCGCACCCTTGGCGGGCTTGGTCTCGGCTTGTGGTGCCCCTTCGGACGCGGCCTGGGCCTTGGGCTTCTTCTTGCCCTTCGCGGGCTTGGCCGGAGCGTCTGCGTCGGGAGGAATGTCGGTCCGGGCGGACTTCTTCTTCGGGGCCTCGTCCTCGTCGTCGTCCTCGTCGCGCTTGCGGGCCGGGGATTTGGGCGGCAGCTTCAGGCCACCCTCAGGCGGGTCGGAGAAATCGAGCGTCGAAGCCAGCACGGCGGAGGCGTAGGGCGTGATGCGGCGCAGATAGGTGACCGCTTCGTCGTCGCTGCCCGCGGCTTCGGCGGCGAACTGGAAGTCGGGCAACGTGCCGATGCGGAACCCGCCGACTTTCTTGATCAGGTCCGTCATCCGTTCGGGCTTGGAGGTGAGGCCCTTGGACGGGCTGATGAGCAGGTTCAGTTCGAGACGTTCCGCACGGTCCACGATCTTGCGGAGACGCTGCCAGACCAGCTGCATCGCGTTGTCGTCGTCGGGGGCCTCGACCTTCATCGCCGCGGCGGTGCAGGACAGGATCTGAGCGGCCTGGATGACGCGGTGCATCCGCTCGATGGCGGCCTCAGCGGCGGCGGCGTCGGTGGTGCCAAGGTTCTGCGACTGGGCCTCGATCAAGAGCAGGCAGGGGCACCCGGCGCGATCGGCCCGTTCGCGGAAGGCCTCAAGCTTGCGCCGGTCGGCTCCGACCAGGAGGTCGGTGGAGAGATTGAGCCCGCCCAAACCGAGGACTTCGCGGGTGTACTGAGGCAGGTCGGCGAGCGCCAGCGTGGGCTGGGACTTGCCGGGCTGTCCGAGGAGCTGCCCGCGGAGGCATGAGGCGTTCAGGGTCAACAGCATTCGGGGGCACTGTAGCGACGCTGCGCCACGCGAGCCTGCGGCGGTCTTCGCCGTCGCGGGCGGCCGGTAAACACAAGACGGTCGAGGCCTTTCAGCCGCGACCGTCCGGAGGGGAAAAAGGTAACAAGTCTAAGATACCACGGAGCAGCCCCGGGAGTCAAACCCCCTAGGCGTCGGTCTTGCAAGAAAATGTTGACTAAGTTTACCGTTCTCGGACGGAGCCGGAACTCGCAGTCGCCAGGTCGGCTTCACACGCGGGCGCTTGCCGCTACGCTAGCAACCACTTCAGGAGAACCTCATGCCCAGCCCCGCGGACCGCAAGTACTCCGAGTCTCACGAATGGCACAAGCTGGATGGCGACACGCTGACCCTCGGCATCTCGCGCTTCGCCGTCGATGCGCTGACCGACGTGACCTATGTGCAGATGAAGAAAGTCGGCACCGCGTTCAAGCCCGGCGACATCGTGGGCGAGGTGGAGAGCGTCAAGACCACGAGCGACATTTACTGCTTCGTGGCAGGCACGATCACCGAGGTGAACGCGGCTCTGAATGACAACCCGGGCCTGATCAACGAGGACCCATACACCAAGGGTTGGCTGATCAAGATCAAGGTGTCCGACGCGGCGGGTCTCGCGCAGCTCATGGACGCGGCGGCGTACGACAAGGCGCACCCTTCGGCGTGATCGGACAGACGTCGAAGTGCCGGGCGTGACAACTTGTCGAGGACAATCCGAATCCAAGTGACTGGAATCCTCGACACCTAGACACCTCGGCACCTTCCCCATGCTCTGCTGCTCCAATGTTCACAAGTCGTACCAGCTCGGCGAGCGCCGGGTCGCTGCGCTTCGGGGCGTCGACCTCACGATCGACGAGCCGGGGTTCTACGCGATCATGGGGCGATCCGGCAGCGGCAAGAGCACGCTGCTGCACCTGCTTGCAGCACTGGACAAGCCCGACGAGGGCACGATCACGCTCGCGGGCCAACGCATCGATCAGCTCACCGACTCGCAGGCGACGGTGTTTCGGCGAACGCAGATCGGCATCGTGTTTCAGCAGTTCAATCTGATTCCCACGCTGACGGCGGTGGAGAACGCGGAACTGCCCGGCATTTTGTCGGGCGATGAACAGACGAAGGCACGTGCACGGGCGAAGGAACTGCTGGCACGCCTGGGACTCAGCGATCGGCTCGAGCACCGGCCCGATGCCCTCTCGGGCGGCGAGCAGCAGCGGGTGGCGATCGCGCGGGCGCTGCATTACGCGCCGCCGATCGTGCTCGCGGACGAGCCGACGGGCAATCTCGATAGTGCGAGCAGCGCGGGGCTGTGGACGCTGCTGGCGGAGATCGCGACGGAGCGCAAGATCAGCATCGTGATGGTGACGCACGAGCCGGCGGCGGCGGCCCACTGCCGCAGCGTCTTCGTGATCGCGGACGGGCGAGTCAAGGCGCGGATCGAAACGGAGGGCCTCGATGAGAGCGGCGTGGCGGCTCGCTATCAGCAGTCTGTCGCAGCGACCTAGCCGCAGCGTCTTGCTGCTGCTGGTGGTGGCGCTGTCGGCCGCACTGGTCTGCGGCGTGGCGACGGCGATGGCGAGCGTGACCGAGTCGCTGCGCAGCCGAATGGTGGGCGCGGTAGGAACCGCTGACCTGAAGATCGTCTCGCCGGCCTCGGCCAAGCCCTTGAACGAGGAAGTACTCGCAAAGGTGCGGCGCTGGCCGGAGGTCAAGGCGGCCGAGGGACGGCTGCGTGCCGCGGCCGCGCTGCGGGCCGTGAGGCCGGAATGGAAGATCGGCGACGGAGCGACCGAGCGACAAAGCGGCGAAGGCAAGGCCGACGGTTCGACCACCCCGTCGCTCCGTCGCTCCGTCACTCCGCCGTTTCCCCGAACCATCCGCTCGTTCGCCGTCAACGTGTACTTCGAGTCGTTTCGGCCCGGGTTCGATGACGTCCATCGACCCGTGACGTTGACGCAAGGTCGGATGCCGGCAAACGCAAGCGAGATCGCGGTCGATCAGACCGTGATCGATCGGCTCCGGGGCATCGAAAGCAAGGCAGGTCGGCGGAGCGGCACGCTCTCGGCCCTCATCAGCGGCACCGTACCCGACATCGAAGAAGGCAAGGCGGACGCGACGCAGGACCTTGGGCCTGCATCCGCAGCGAGCGCGCAAGAGGCCGCAACCCTTCAAGAGAAGTACCAGGTCGCAATCGGACAGACGATCGAGTTCATCGCGGCGGGCAAGGCGCCCGTGAAGCTGACGGTCGTCGGGATCGCGCCGCCGGGAGTGCTGGGAGGACGGCCGCGTGGCTGGATGACGCCCGATGCCCTCGCGGCCGCGACCGATCAGGCGGGTCGGTACAACGAGATCGAAATCGTGCTTGAGGATGCGAGCAAGGCGGAAGCGGCCGCCGCGGCGCACCGGGGCGAGATGCCCGACGACGCGGTGCTGCAATCGACCGCAAAGGTGACATCGAACCTCGAACAGAACCTGCGGGCCAACCAGATCGGGTTGATCGTCGCGTCCACGATGGCGTTTCTCTCCGCCGCGTTCATCATCTTGACAGGCATGACGACCGGCGTCGTCGAGCGGCAGCGGGAACTGGCGATCCTGCGCTGTATCGGCGCAGCGCGGCGTCAGATTGCGGCGTCGCAGGTGTTCGTCGGCCTCCTGATCGGCACCGCTGGCTCCCTGCTGGGTGCGCCGCTGGGGATCGCGATCGCGAGCCTGGTGATCTGGTGGTTCCAGGCGGATTTCAAGATCGAACTGGCGTTCCCGTGGTTCGGGCTGAGCGTCGGCGTGCTCGGTTCAATACTCGCCGGGCTGCTGGGGGCGGCGTTCCCGGCGTGGCGGGCGGCACGGATGGAGCCGCTGAAGGCGCTCTCGTCGCGTGCCGACGTCCCGAAGCGATCGGCATTGTGGAAGGTGCTGGCGATCAGCGTCGTGATGCTGCTGACGCATTATCTCGTCGTGACGTTCGCGAACACGCCGAACGCGATCTTCCTGCTCTATGTGTCGCTGGGCTTGCCCTGCATGTTCTTTGGATACTTCCTACTGGGCGTGCCGCTGACGGCGGGCGTGGTGGAGGTCGGCGGGCGGTTGATCGCGCGGCTCTTGGGTGTGCCTGCGACGCTTCTGGAGCGGAGCATTCGGCGGACGCCGTATCGGCACGGGTTCACGGCGGGCGCGCTGATGGCTGGCCTCGCGCTGATGGTCGCGATCTGGACGCAGGGTGCGAGTTTCGCCCAGGATTGGCTGGGGAAGATGCAGTTTCCCGATGCGTTCGTGACGGGGCTGGCGTTGTCGGACAAGAGCGTGGAGAAGTTGCGGTCGATGCCGGAGATCACCAGCGCGACGCCGCTGTCGATCGTGCGGGTGGAGACGAGCGGGAACAGCATCGGGCCGATGAAGAATCTGAAGACGATGTTCATCGGGTTCGATCCGGACTCGTTCTTCGGCATGATGAACATCACCTGGGTGCAGGGCGATCAGGCTCGGGCCCACAAGCGCCTGAACGACGGCGACGCCATCATCGTCGCGCGGGAGTTCCTGGCAAGCAAGGGCCTGGGACTGGGCGATCGCGTGAGCGTGAAGTACCAGAGCCGCACCAGCGACTTTGAGATCGTCGGCGTTGTCACCAGCCCGGGGCTGGACGTGGTGAGCAACTTCTTTGACCTGGGCGATATGTACGTGGATCAGGCGGTGTCGGCGGTCTTCGGCTCGCGGGCGGCGCTTCGGGATCGGCTGCTGGGCGGCAACGAGCCCCCGACGCAGTTGATCTCGCTGTCGCTCGCCAAGGGCACCGACGACGCCAAGGTGGCGGCGGACGTGCGGACGGCGATGATGGAGTTCGGCGTCCTGGACGTGGGCACGGGCCGCACGCTGAAGAACGTGATCAACGGCGCGATCGGCCGGAGTTTGTACATCGTCTCGGCGATCGCGATGATGTCGATGCTGGTGGCGAGCTTGGGCGTGGCGAACTTGATCGTCGCCGCGATCGAGGGGCGGCGGTTTGAGTTCGGCGTGCTGCGAGCGGTCGGCGCGTCGCGCTGGATGGTGTGTCGCCTCGTGCTCGCGGAGGCGGTGGTGGTCGCGATCTCGGCGGCGCTGCTGGGAACGCTGATGGGGTTGCAGGGCTCCTACGGCGGGAAGCGGCTCAACGCGGTGATCGCGGGGATCGACCTGGCGCTGCGGCCCCAGTGGGACGCGATCGGCATTGGATGGTTGATCGTGATCGGGCTGACGCTGCTGGCGGCGGCGCCGGCGGTGATCGCGTTGTCGAGGCAGGAGCCGCGGGAGCTTTTGGCGGCGGTGAAGGGCTAAGCCGCCTTGCGCAGCTCGTCATAGCGGCGGCGCAGGCTCTCGTCACGCAGCACCATGTAGCACTTGCTGATGCGGGCGAACTTGCGGCTGGACTCTTCGTCCGGGGCGTAGTCGGGGTGGTACTGGCGGGCGAGACGGCGGTACGCGGCGCGGATCTCGTCGGCGGTCGCAGTGGGAGCGATGCCGAGCGTGGCGTAGAGGTCTTCGACCTCGACGCTTGTGGGCAGAATCTCGCGGCCACTGGCAGCGGCGTCGAGCAGTCGCTCAATGTCTGCGCGGGTCTGTGCGTCGGCATCGAAGAAGTGCAGGCCGACGTTCCAGACGTCCCTCTGAACCTGACTGGTCCATGCGACGCGGGTGAGAGCAAAGATCTTGACGTCGCCACATGTGAGCGAGATCTCAAAGACGTGGCCGCGTTTGACGGCCGGCTCGCTGCGCGTGACGATGCGCGCGCCCTCGGTGGACAGATCGACGATGCTGCCGAAGGCGCAGTCGGTCATGCGGGTGTCGTACCGCTTGGACGTGCGGGTGAACTTCGGCTTGTCCGCCGCGGGCTTCTCGGCAGCGGGCGGAGCCTGCTTCTTCCGGAGTTTGTCCAAGAGCCAGCGCATAACAGTGGATCGGACGCTGGAGCGTCGGCGTTGAGCAACGGCGGCCCGGGACGGCTGTCGAAAGGGGTTGAGTTGGCAGGCGATGACAGTTCTGTCGGAAACACCGGCGCGGAGCGATTGTTCTCGGGCGTTCTTCCGGCGCGATCGGGGCCAGCGACCACTCCGCGCCGGGCTTCGACCTAGGGGCCGCGGGACGCCGAATCTGCACGTCGCGAGTGCCCTCTATCCTCGCCCCGTGCCGACGTCTTCCTCCCAACGTGCCTTCGAGGTCGTGGCGCCATTCAAGCCCATGGGCGATCAGCCCCGCGCGATCGAACAACTGACGCAGGGGCTCCGCAGCGGCAAGCCCGCGGTCTGCCTGCTCGGCGCCACCGGCACCGGCAAGACGTTCACGATGGCGAATGTCATCGCGAACCTGGGCAAGCCGACGCTGATCATCAGCCACAACAAGACGCTGGCGGCACAGCTCTACGAGGAGCTTCGCGAGTTCCTGCCCAAGAACAGCGTCAATTACTTCGTCTCCTACTACGACTACTACCAGCCCGAGGCGTACATCCCGCAGCGGGACATTTACATCGAAAAGGACTCATCTCGCAACGACGATCTCGATCAGCTGCGCCTCGCGGCGACCAGTAACATCCTGAGCCGCCGGGACACCGTCGTGGTCGCGAGCGTCTCGTGCATCTTCGGACTCGGCAACCCGGTGTCGTACGGTGAACGCGTGCTGACAATCACGCGCGGTTCGCGGGTTGATCGGCGCGACTTCCTGATGGCGCTCTCGCAGATGCAGTACACGCGGAGCGAGATCGAGTTCAAGCGGGCCCAGTTCCGCGTCCGCGGCGACGCCCTCGAGGTCTGGCCCGCGTACGAGAAGTACGCCGTCCGCATCGAGCTCTTCGGCGACGAGATCGATCGCGTGGACCTGATCAACCCCACCAGCGGTGAGGTGCTGGCCGAAGAACGCCAGTTCTTCCTGTTCCCGGCCGTCCACCACATGATGCCCGAGGACCAGATGCAGTCGGTGCTGACCTCGATCCGCACCGAGATGGACGCGCGGGTGTTGGAACTGCGCTCGCAGGGCAAGCTGCTCGAAGCACAACGCCTCATCAGCCGCACGAAGTACGACCTTGAGTTGCTCGAAGAGACGGGCATGTGCCAGGGAATCGAGAACTACTCGCGCTTCATGGACGGACGCCAGCCGGGCGAGCGGCCGTACACGTTGATGGATTACTTCGACTTTGCGCCGACCGCGGACGGGGCGGAGAGAGACGAAGAGACGGAGAGACGAAGAGACGGAGTGGAAGAGGGGGCGGACGGCGTTGCGTCTCCTCGTCCTTCTGTTGCAGCGTCTCTTGCCGCCCGGCCCAACTACCGCGACTGGCTCCTCATCATCGATGAATCGCACGTCACCTTGCCCCAGATCCGGGCGATGTACAACGGCGATCGGGCCCGAAAGACGGTACTGGTGGACCACGGCTTCCGCTTGCCCAGTGCGCTCGACAACCGGCCCTTGCGGTTCGAGGAATTCGAGGCGATCGTGCCGCAGATCGCGTACGTGAGCGCGACGCCCGGGCCGTACGAGCTTCAGCGAACCGGCGGCGAGGTGGCCGAGCAGGTGATCCGCCCGACAGGCTTGCTCGATCCGGTCATCGAGGTGAAGCCGGCACAGGGCCAGGTGCCCGACTTGATCGAGCGTTGCCAGGAGCGCGTCGCCAAGGGCGAGCGGGTGCTGGTCACCGCGCTCACCAAGCGATTGTGCGAGGACCTGACGAGCTATCTCGACCAGAAAGGCCTGCGCGTGCGCTACCTGCACAGCGAGGTCGAGACGCTCGAACGCGTGGCGATCCTCACCGATCTGCGGCTCGGTGAGTTCGACGTGCTGGTCGGCGTGAACCTCTTGCGCGAGGGCCTGGACCTGCCGGAAGTTTCGCTCGTCTGCATCCTCGACGCCGACAAGGAAGGGTTCCTGCGTTCACCGACGAGCCTCATCCAGCAAATGGGCCGCGCGGCACGCAACGTCAACGCCCTCGTGATCATGTATGCCGACCAGATGACACCCGCGATGCAGGCCGCGATCGGCGAGACCGAGCGAAGGCGCACGAAACAGATCGCGTACAACCAGGCGAACGGCATCGTGCCGACCACGATCAAGAAGGACATCCGCCGCGGGATGGAGATCAGCCTCAAGGGCCGCAAACAGGCCCGGGAGAGCCTCTACGAGAAGGAAGCCGAGTACGAGATCGAAGACCTGATCGAGACCATCCGCACCGAGATGCGCGAGAGCGCTGCGAAGCTGGACTTCGAGTCCGCCGCCGTGCTGCGTGATCAGCTCAAGTCACTCGAGGCCAAGCTGGACAAAGCGACCAAGTCGGGCGGCTCCACCAAGGTGCGGCGATCCGAATTGTCCGCAAACGCGGAAGCCAAGAGCCGCAAGCGCCCCGGCATGCCCGGCGTGAAGATCACCAAGCAGATGCGGAAGAAAGGAACCGGGCACTAACCCCCGGCGCATCCGCTGCGGCGTCGGCGATGCTGTCGCGGCGCACACGCGTGGAGCCGGCTCCCGCCGTACCGTTCCCCGTGAGCACGCCCGAGCCAACCGCGACACCCAACCCCGCCGACAAGCGGCGCTCCCGCGAAGAGTTCTACGGGCGGCTCGCGGTCTACCTCGCTGGAGTGGCGATCGGATTCCTGCTGCTCGGCTTCTTCAAGGCCCGAGGCCGCGCCGAGGCGCAGCGGCGTGAGGCGGAGCAGAAAGCAATGTGGGGGAACGACCCAAGCTCCTCTCCCACCGAGACTTCCGCCCCACCAGCACCGCCTCAGGGAATCCAAGGTTCCATACCGAACGAAAAGCGATAAGCCGCTTGCGTGCCGCTACACTGGCCGCGGGAGCGACCAGCGTGAGCCAGCGTTCGAAGAAGGAATCCCGACCGGAAGGTCAAGCGAGAGAGGAGTCGAGCGTGCCGACCGCGACGACCGCGAAGAGCGGGGCCTCGGATCGAGGTGAAGGTTTGTCTGTCGAGGTGCGCGCCGTTCGAGACGCCAGCACACGCGAGGCGGGCAAGCCTTCCAAGGCGCCCAAATCGGCGTACGAGGCTCGCGTCATCCACGTCCGCGGCGCCCGCGAGCACAACCTCAAGAACATCGACGTCACCATCCCGCGCGACCAGCTCGTGGTGATCACCGGTCTCTCCGGCAGCGGCAAGAGCAGCCTCGCCTTCGACACCATCTTCGCCGAGGGCCAGCGCAAGTACATGGAGTCCCTCTCCGCGTACGCCCGCCAGTTCCTCGAACAGCTCAAGAAGCCCGACGTCGACGAGGTCGAGGGCGTCCCCCCCACCATCGCGATCGAGCAACGCAGCGCGAGCAGCAACCCCCGCTCGACGGTGGCGACGACAACCGAGATCTACGACTATCTCCGCTTGCTCTTCGCTCGCTGCGGCACCCCCCACTCCTGGGCGCCGACCAAGACGAAGAAGGACGGCGCAGTGCTCGAGCGCTCCGGTCGCGTCATCAGCGCGATGGGCAGCACCCAGATCGTCGATGCGGTACTTGACCGCGCCACGCCCCAAAGCCCAGAGGCCCCAGCCTCTGGGATCTCCTCCCGCGCCATGATCCTCGCCCCCGTCGTCCGCGGCAAGAAGGGCTTCCACCGCGACGTCCTCGAAGATCTCGTCAAGCAAGGCTGGACCCGCGCCCGCGTGAACGGCACGCTCGTCGATCTCCGCGAAGTGCTGAAAGACCCCAACGAGAATCCCCTGAAGCTCGGCCGCTTCGAGAAGCACTCCATCGACGCCGTCATCGATCGCATCGGCATCGCGCCCGACTCGCGCCAACGTCTGGCAGAATCGATCGAGGCGGCCCTGCGCCTCGCCGAAGGCTCGCTCACCGTCTCGTTCGAGGACGCGACGGCCCCCGGCGGCTGGCGCGATGTGACGTACTCGACCCGCTTCTCTGACCCCGATCATCCCGAGGTCGCGCTCGAAGAACTCGAGCCGCGCCTCTTCTCGTTCAACTCGCCCCAAGGCGCGTGCAAGACCTGCTCCGGCCTCGGAACGCTGCTGGAGCTCGACGAGCACTTGGTGCTCCCCAACGACCAGAAAGCTCTCAGTCAGGGCGCCATCGAGGCGTACGCCAAGAACATGGCCGTGCGGGCGTGGTTCCAGCGCGGCCTGAAGAAGTTCTGCAAGGCGTTCGGCGTCTCGTACGACGCCCCGATCTCGACGTTCAGTCCTGCGCAGCGCAAGCTCCTCATGCACGGCCCCACGCCCGAGCAGAAAGCCGCCGCCAAGGCCGCGCTCGGCCGCTTCCAGTGGCAGGGCGTGCTGCCCGAACTCAACGACTGGTGGAAGAAGACCGACAACCCCACCGTCAAGGAATGGCTCGGGCAGTTCATGTCCAACACGCCCTGCCCGGAGTGCTGCAGCGACCGCCTCCGCATCGAGGCCCTGCACGTGCTGATGAAGAGCACGCATCGCGCCTACACGCCGGGCGTTTATTCAGACTCGGTCATCGGACGCCCGCGGCAGGAAGAGACAAAGAGACGAAGAGACGAAGAGACGAAGGCTGAAGGGTCCGGCTCGTCCACTTCGTCTCTTCGGAACTCCGTCTCTCCGTCTCTTTGCTTTCTCAACATCGCCGAGCTCTCCCGCCTCAACATCCTCGATGCCATCGCCTACATCGAGGGCCTGCAGCTCACCAAAGAACAGATCGTCATCGCCGAGCCGATCCTCAAGGAGATCAACAACCGCCTCCGCTTCCTCACCGGCGTCGGCCTCGAGTACCTCTCGCTCGACCGCAAGACCGCCACCCTCTCCGGCGGCGAGGCCCAGCGCATCCGCCTCGCCACCCAGGTCGGCAGCGGCCTCGTCGGCGCCTGCTACGTCCTCGACGAACCCACCATCGGCCTCCACCAGCGCGACAACGACCGCCTCATCAAAACCCTCCGCCACCTCGCCGACATCGGCAACACCGTCCTCGTCGTCGAGCACGATGAAGACATGATCCGTGCCGCGGATTACGTGCTCGACGTCGGCCCCGGCCCCGGCGTCCACGGCGGGCGCATCGTGGCCCAGGGCACCGTCGCCGACATCTGCAAAGTGCCCGAGTCGCAAACCGGCCTCTACCTCTCCGGCAAGAAGCGAATCGAGGTCCCCGCCAAACGCCGCCCGATGGACCAGAAGAACGCCATCGTCGTGAAAGGCGCAGCCCACAACAACCTCAAGAAAATCGACGTCGCCATCCCCACCGGCGGACTCGTCTGCGTCACCGGCGTCAGCGGCAGCGGCAAGTCCACGCTCGTCAACGACATCCTGCTCACCGCGGCCAAGAACCAACTCGTCGGCACGCGCGAGAAGCCGGGAACGCACGGGTCGTTCAAGTGGCCCAAGACCCTCGACCGCGTCATCGAGGTCGATCAGTCCCCCATCGGTCGCACCCCCCGCTCCAACCCCGCCACCTACGTCGGCATCTTCGACGACATTCGCAAGGTCTTCGTCGCCACCAAGGAAGCCAAGGTCCGCGGCTACAAGCCCGGACGCTTCTCCTTCAACGTCCGAGCCGAAGCCGGCGGCGGGCGCTGCGAGGCCTGCGAAGGCCAGGGCCTCAAAAAAATCGAGATGCACTTCCTCCCCGACGTCTTCGTCGAATGCGAAGTCTGCCGCGGCAAGCGCTACAACCGCGAGACTCTGGAGATCCTCTACCGCAATAAATCCATCGCCGACGTGCTCGACATGACCATCGAGCAGTCGCTCGGGTTCTTCGAGAACCACCCCAAGATCCTCCGCTTCCTCAAGTGCCTCCACGACGTCGGCCTCGACTACCTCACGCTGGGCCAGCCAAGCACCCAGCTCTCCGGCGGCGAGGCCCAGCGCATCAAGCTCGCTACCGAGCTCGGCAAAACCTTCGGCGCTCTGGAACAGGTGGAACTCCTCAAGGCCGGCAGCGCGGCACCGCCGCCGGACGAGGACACCGAAGCCGGCGACGCGCTGGACGAATTCGCCGACGCCGCAGGCCCCGCCAAGAACAAGAAGGGCGGCAAGGACGCCAAGAAGTCCAGCAAGTGGGCCGAGCGCTTCGAAGCCATGCGCCAGCGTGCCGCCAACCCCTACGGCAAGACCCTCTACGTCCTCGACGAACCCACCACCGGCCTCCACTTCGAAGACATCCGCAAGCTCGTCCACGTCTTCGACCGCCTCGCCGACGCCGGCCACACGCTCGTGGTGATCGAGCACAACCTCGACGTCATCAAGTGCGCCGACTGGATCATCGACCTCGGCCCCGAAGGCGGCAGCAACGGCGGCACCATCGTGGCCCAAGGCACGCCCGAGACCGTGGCCGAGAGCAAGGGCAGCTTCACGGGGGCATATCTCGGGCCGATGGTGAAACCGAAGTGATGTCCTTCTTCCTTGGCGACGAAGCCTCAGGTCGGCCGGAGCATCATCCGCGATAGAGCGTGGTTGAAGCCCGCGGTTCCGACGGGAGATCCAAGGCTTCGTCGACGACTCAACAGCCTCGGCGTCTCGGCGTGAGGCCCTTCCCCCTTGCCCGAGGTCACGTCCTCGTCCCGAACGCAGCGACCGCGCCTCCTCTCCCCGCAAGCGGGGAGAGGACGGCTCGACGCGAAGCGTTGAGCCAGGTGAGGGGAACGCGGGTCCCTAGACGCAACCGCACCCGAACGTCAAAACCCCTCCCCGGTCTCGCCGCGCTCAACCACCCCCCGCTTCTTGAAGCCGGGAGCCGCGGCGTGGAGCCGCATTGTGATTTTCAGGATGCCTTGCGCAGCGTCGCATCCAGCCCCGGCACCATCCGCCGCGCGAGCGACACATCGAAACGTGTGGGCAAAGCGCTCCCAAACTCGGCCGGCAGCGTGCTCGCGAGCGCGTGGCGATCGATGGCTTCCACCAGCGCGTTCACGACTTGCTCAACGGTGCTGCTGGGGGGCAGGGTGCCGCCGCAGTAGTGCTGATGATCGACCCAGCTGAGCGACACGCGGTGCTCGGTCGGGCTCTGCTGCCCCTGACGCACCAGAACGCGATACGACCACCCACGGGGCGTCTCTCGCTCCTCGCGGACATCGACACGCGGCAACGCCGTGTGCGTATTGCCGGGCCGGGGGTTGGAAGAGTCGGCGTGCACGTGGATCGATCCGGACGACCCGCCGGGACGGTTCCCGGCTTCTGGTCGGGTCTTCTATCGACCAGCCGACGCAACCAGACCAGCCCAATCCACTATCAGCCTGTCGGTTCTCCCCCACTCGATACCATGCTCCTGTGATCTTCCTTCTTGAAACCATCCGACTGGGCCTCAGCAACCTGCGCCTGCACCTGCTGCGGTCGTTCCTGACCGCCCTGGGCATCATCCTCGGCGTCGCCGCCGTGATCGCGATGGTCAGCCTCGGCGAGGGCTCGAAGCAGGAAGCCCTGCGCCAGATCGAGCAGCTCGGCGCCAAGAACATCATCCTCCGCTCCCAGAAGCCCGCCGAGAGCCAGGCCAACCAGAACAACAAGAAGGGCGGCTCGGGCTGGATCAGCCGTTATGGACTGTTGCGGACCGACCTGGAAGTGATCAAGGAGAACTTCCCGGATGCCGAGGCGATCGTCCCTCTGAAGGAAGTCGGCAGCAAGATGTCCCGCGAGGCGTTGTCGCGCACCAGCCAGGCGGTGGGCACAACGCCGGAGTTCCAGAACGTCGCCAAGCTCAACGTCGCCCGCGGGCGGTATCTCACCAACGCCGACATGGAACAGCAGGCCATGGTCTGCGTCATCGGCAACGAGGTGGCGCGGGAGTTCTTCAAGTTCGATGACCCCCTCGGCGCCACCATCCGCATCGACGCCAAGGCCTTCACCATCATCGGCGTCCTCGCCCCGATCGGACTCGCCGGCGGCGCCGGTGCCGCCCTCGTCGGCCGCGACCTCAACCTCGATGTCCACGTCCCCATCACCACCGCCCGCGCCGTCATGGGCGACATGGTCTTCCGCGGCAGCAGCGGCAACTTCCAGAACAGCCAGGTCGAGATCAGCGAGATCTACATCGCCTGCCCCGACCGCGAGCGCGTGCTCCCCGACGCGAAACGCCTGAAGCGGATCATCGATTCACGCCGCAGCAATGAGATCGACGTGACGATGATCGTGCCCTACGAGCTCTTGGAGAACGCCCGCAAGAGCCAGCTCACCTGGAACCTCGTGCTCGGCTTCATCGCCGGCATCTCGCTCCTCGTCGGCGGCATCGGCATCATGAACATCATGCTCGCCACCGTCACCGAACGCACCCGCGAGATCGGCATCCGCCGCGCGCTCGGCGCGACACGCTCGGCCATCCTCAATCAGTTCCTCGTCGAGACCAGCGTCCTCTCCACCGGCGGCGGCCTCATCGGCGTCGCACTGGGCGTGGGTTCGTCATGGTTCATCCAATGGATCGCGCCCAAACTGCCCAACGCACCCTTCGTCGGCCAGTACTTCAGCCAGTCAGTCAGCCTGCCGACCCACGTCACCCTCGGCTCCGTCATCCTCGCCTTCAGCGTCGCGGTCGCGGTCGGGCTGATCTTCGGGATCTACCCCGCCCGGCGCGCCGCGGCACAGGATCCCATCGTCGCCCTGCGGCATGATTGAGCGGGAGCCACGAGGCACTGGGCACTGGGCACTGGGCACTGGGCACTGGGCACTAGGGGAATACATCGGGCATCGGGGAATGATGCCCGTATCCCTGTGGATCGCGGCTGCGTTTGGAGCGAATCCGCCTCGGACAGTGCGGCGAAATCACCAGTGCCGACCACAACCCGAAACGTCCCGGCCCGGGCGGAATCCTAAAGTCCGCCCCTCTCCAACCCGCGAACATGCTCGACCTTCCCACGATGGCTACTTCTCGCTCATCCTCGCCCGACTCATCGCACCACGCATCGCAGCCGGCCCACCCCGCCAAGGAATCGGTCCGCCGCGAGGCGATGATCGACGTGCAGTCCTCGCAGGACCAGCGCAACGTCGCGATCGACCGCGTCGGCGTCAAGGACGTCGTTTATCCGATCCGCCTCCGCACCCCCGACGGCGGCGAGCAGACCACCGTCGCCACCATCAACATGTACGTCGCCCTGCCCCACTACAAGAAGGGCACGCACATGAGCCGGTTCCTCGAGGTCCTCAACGACCACACCAGCGAACCCATCACGCCCGACCGCATCCCCGAACTCACCCGCGCCATCTGCAAGCGCCTCGACGCCGAGGAAGCCCACTTCGAGGCCAGCTTCACCTACTTCATCAAGAAGCTCGCGCCCGTCTCCAAGCAGCCCGGCCTGATGAACTACAAGGTGACCTTCGAGTGCCGCGCCAATCACGTGGATGACTTCGTGATGGGCGTCGCCGCCCCGGCGACCAGCCTCTGCCCGTGCTCGAAGGAGATCAGCGAGTACGGCGCCCACAACCAGCGCTGCGAGATCGAAGCCAAGGTCCGCTTCCAGGCAAGCACCAGCAAAGGCAAGCCCGCACTCTGGATCGAGGACGTGGTGACGCACCTCGAGACCGCGGCCAGCGCGCCCGTCTACGCCGTGCTCAAGCGCCCCGACGAAAAGTTCGTCACCGAGCAGGCCTACGACAACCCCAAGTTCGTCGAGGACATCGTCCGCGACCTCGCCGTCGGCCTCAACAACGACAATCGCATCACCTGGTACCAGATCAACTCCGAGAACTTCGAGTCGATCCACAGCCATAACGCGTACGCCCAGATTACTAGGGATAAGCGGTAACGAGCGATCAGCCGACCAAATCGAATATCACGCTCGCCGCAGCCGGATAACAACGACTACCGCGCAAGCAAGAATGAGACCCCCGCCAAGGAAGTACCACTTTCGATCCGCCGGGTTCGCTGCAACAGGAGTGGACTGCGGTTGCTGAGTGAGAGGCGCAGAAGCAAGGCCCGCGGCGATCCGTGCGGCATCCGCCTTGGCTTTTGTCTCGACGATCTGCTTGGCATACGTAGTCATCCGCTCGCGAGCGTTTCGGTCAGCCGCGGCCGTTTCTGCCTTTGCTTCTTCCTCAGTCAGCACGAACGTCGAATCGTCGATGGAGGTTTCGACCTTGAATGAGGTCACAAAGTGCATGCGGTCCGGTCCGAATTCCTTTGAATCCTGTACCACCCCGGACGATCCCGGCATTTTGAGAAGCTTCCTGCGCTCAACTCGCAAGTAAGGCTGCAAGGCACGAACGCCGTCGACCTTTCGAAAATCGGAGAAGTCGACTTCCCAGAGCGGGGCTCCTTCGGAAGCCGCTAGCTGAGCTTTCTCGCAGCGCCATTCTCCCTGTACGTACCGCAATGTGATCAGCAATTCTTTTCCAAGAACTGCTACGACTTCCGTGCTCGACTCGCTCTTCACGACGACCGCACCGGGATCCACCTGATCTCCGACCCAACGAGCCGCAAGCCATGGTGTCCGGAACGCGCCCCGAAGCTCATCGTTCCCGCTATATGGCTTTTCGTAGGCAACAAGACCGTCGCTGCCACCGAATGTCATTACGCGCGTGCGTGAAGGCTGCGTCACGGCGGTGCGTGTGGTCGGCTTAGAAAAGTCCTTTTCATCCAATAACGGAGGCTGCGCGTGGACGTCGTCCAGGGTCATGACAAATAGATCGACTCGTATCGCTCCTGGCCACCGATAGGCGAGGCGCTCCATCTGATAACGAAGCCCAGGCTTCCCGTCCATGTCCGGTAGTCGCATACCCTCGGAAACCCAAGTCAATCGCAGGCAGGTTAGCGATGCGTTTGCCGCTGCCCAGTCTTTCACGATGCGTTCGCCCGAGATTGTTACCGCTGAACTAGACAAAGCCGAACACACGCATGCTACTGCCAGCGCGACCCAGAACACCGATGTTTGCGACGTTCGCACAAGTTACTCCCAACCGCCACAGAAACGAACATCAACAACCAAGAAGACAGTGAAGCTCGTTTGGTGAGCAGGAATTGAGTCAAGTACGGTCGACGCATCCCTTACGCAGACGCCACCGACACATGTGCCTCCGTTAAAGGTGCGACAAGGCCAACTCACCGGCACCGGACCGCCGCAACGGTCGTAGACGTGGCCCGCGATACACGCGTCGCTGCCCATCCGACACTCGATCCAGATTTCGCAGCCGAAACACGGTGTCGGGCTGAAGTACGTCCAAGGCAGCGGGCTCCAAGCCACATCGTAACGACACGGATCCAACTCACCACCGCCCGGCTGGGCGATCCCGATCGTTGCCGTCGTGCTTGCCATCGCCATCGCCGCGACGAGACCGAAGGCCGGACGTCGAAAGTCGATCTGTGCCATTTTCATCTCCTTTGCGAAGAGCCCTTGTGAGAGCGTCTTGTGATCGGTAATCTAGACTACCGGGGGGGGGGGGGCTGTCAAGAGGTATTTCCAATGTCCACAAGAAAATCTCGATCTTGCAGCGCGTTCACGCTCTTGGAGCTGTTGATTGTGATGTTGTTGGTTGGCGGCTTGGTGGCTCTTTCGGTGCCGAGTCTTCGCTCCGTTCGCCTGACGGCCACGGAGTTGCAGTGCGTTACGAACGCTCGCACATCGATGCAGATGATCGACCTCTATTGCGGCACGTTCAAGGACTACTTCCCGACATGGCTTGGCGACGGTCAGGAAGTGCTCTCAAACGAAAAGAAACGCAGCGCGTACACCTATCAAGGGTCGCACATCACGCAAACGGCCCGCTGGTTTGAGTGGTGCGGCCAGCCGCGTTCCTCTCGGGTTATGCGATGCCCGGCGAATCAAGACCTGCGCGCCGATCCGACGGGAGTGGACGCCGACGTCGACTATTGGTGGACGAGTTCGTTTTACATCGACCCAGGCTACCTCAGCCCCACGGTGACGGGTGACAACTGGAATCCGACGCTTGGTGCCCGTGTGCAGCAACGAGCCGGCGTGATGTTCCCGTCGTCCAAGGTCGGTGTGTTCGAGCTCGCGGTCTGGCACGGCTGGCCATTAGTCACGGGGCCGACAACGGACCACATCACCTTGATGTTCTACCAATCGGTCCGACCCGGATCGCGCGCCATGTTGGATGGCAGTGCGGCCCTTGAGCATCCGCTTCCGGGCCGAATCGTGCGTCGGGCGCCATACTGGAACTACATCCCCTACGAAACCACGGCATGGGGCATCCGAGGTCGCGACCGCTGACCCTCAGCGTCTACTCTGCCCCATGCCCCCCGTCTCTCGCACCGGCTCCAGCTCCATCCGCGTCCGCTACTGCGAATGCGATCCCATGGGCGTCGTCCACCACGCCTCCTACATCCCGTGGCTCGAGATCGGCCGCACCGAACTTCTCCGCACCAGTGGCATCTCCTACAAAACCCTCGAAGAACGCGGCGTCTTCCTCGTCATCGTCAAGCTCGACGTGAAGTACCGCCGCCCCGTCCTCTACGACGACGTCGTCGAGGTCCGCACCACCTGGGTCGGCGGCAGCCGCATCAAAATCGAGCACGAATACGAAGTCGTCGTCACGCAGCGCGAGAACGCCAAAGACCCGCTGCCGATCTCCGCCGCGGTCGCGAAAACAACGCTCGCATGCGTCGACCCCGACGGACGCCCGATGGAACTACCGGAGTGGTTGGCGAGCCGGTGATCGCGTGCGCGATCACGATGCGGCCGCGTCGAGCTTGGCGAGCAGAGCCTCGACTTCTTGCCGAAGTTTCGGAACCTTTCCGACGGCGACTCCCCAGACGGTGTCGTCCTTGAGAATGTCATAGCCGTGGACGACGATGTTCCGGAACGAGATGATCGATCGGAAGTCAGAAACCGCGGTCTCGATCGATTTGTCCACCTTCGCGGCACGATTCAGAGCTTCGCCGATGGTGATCAACTGGCGTTCGACGGCGGACCGCAGGAGCAATTGGCGGCGATACTCCTCGAACGTCTGACCGGTGACGAACGCCGTGATCGCGTCGCAGGCGACCTTCACGTCGAACAGGTATTTCCGCACGTCACGCGGCCGCATAGAACGCGACCCGCGAAGCCTCGACCGAGGACTTGAAGTAAGGGTTCGTGATCGCGTCGGCCTCGACAAGGTCAACGCGACGGGCGAGCAAATCCTCCAACGAGGCGAGCAGCCCGAAATAGGCGTCGGCCTTGGCGCTGGGAGGCATGTCGCGGAAGCGGACCAGGAAATCGATATCGCTTTGGGACGCGTCGAATCGATCAGAGGTCGCCGACCCGAAGATCGCGAGCTCGCGGACGCCGAACCGCTCACACGCCAGCCGGATGGCCGGCTCGGCGTCGATCAACGCCTGCGGGATTCTGAGGTTCGGGCGTCCCATGAGACAAGTATATCGGCGATGCGAAGACGACTCCGGCCTGCGTCGACCACGACGGACGCCCGATGGAACTACCGGAGTGGTTGGCGTCCCCGCGTTCATAGCCGAAACGGCTTCACCACGGAGATCACGGAGATCACAGAGCAAGACAGAAAGTCATGGCTGGGCATCAAGCGCACTGCACGCGCCATGATCCGCCAGCGGCCCGACCAAATCCCCTCTCCGTGTTCTCCGTGCTCTCCGTGGTGAAATGCCTTTGCCTTACATGTGCCGCGAAGGATCAGCCAAGCTGCTCGATCGCGCGATCGACGTTCTTCACCGCCACCAACTCGATCTTCGCGTTCTTCGGCGCCCGCTGCCCCGGCGCCAGCAGGATCCGCGTGAACCCAAGCCGCGACGCCTCGATCAGCCGCGCCTCCAGCTGCGCCGCCGGTCGAATCTCGCCCCCCAAACCCACCTCCCCCACCACGCACGTCCGCGGGTCGAGCGCCTTGCGCATCTGTGCCGACGCGATCGAGAGCAGCAGCGCCAGATCGCTCGCCGGTTCCGCGACCTTCAACCCGCCCACGCTCTGGGCGAAGATGTCCCGATCCGCCAGCCGCAGCCCCGCGTGCTGCTCCAGCACCGCGATCAGCATCGCCAGCCGATTCGAGTCAATCCCGCTCGCCTTGCGCTTCGCCGCACCCAGGAACCCCGTCGCCGTCAACGCCTGCACTTCCACCAGCACGCACCGCGAGCCGCTCATGATCGGCGCGACCACGCTCCCGATCCGCGGCTCAACACTCCCGCCCGAAGCCAGCGGCATCACCCCCGCACTCTCCGGCGCCTCCTTCAACCCCTCCCCCGTCATCTCAAAGAGCCCAATCTCCAGCGTCGTCCCGAACCGGTTCTTGATGCAGCGAACGACACGGTGCGCGTGGTAGCGATCGCCCTCAAACGACACCACCGTGTCCACCAGATGCTCCAGCAGCCGCGGCCCCGCCAACTGCCCGTCCTTGGTCACATGCCCCACCAGCACCACCGCGATCCCGCTCTTCTTCGCCAGATACACCAGCTCCGATGCGCAGCGACGCAGCTGCGTGATGCTCCCCGGCGCCGCCGGAATGTCCGAGCGGTAGATCATCTGGATCGAATCGATCACCAGCACCCGCGGCATCACCTTCCGAGTCTGCTCGACAATTCGCGCGAGGTTGGTGTCACTGAGAAGAAACAGCTCCTTCTCGCTCGCCCCACCCAGCCGAACCGCACGCTGCCGCACCTGCGACGCCGACTCTTCGCTGGTCACGTACAGCACCCGCGTCCCGCGCCGCGCGAGGCCCGACGCCGCCTGCAACAGCAGCGTGCTCTTGCCGATGCCCGGTTCGCCGCCCACCAGCACCGCAGAACCCGAGACGATCCCGCCGGAGGTGACAACACCAGCCGCGTCCCGCGACACACCAAGCACACGATCAAACTCATGAATGCCCGTAGAGGATCGCGGAAGGTTCTCTTCGCTCTCCTCGAGGTCCGCGATCGATCGCGCCGTGGTGCTGGACGCAGATGCGTCATCAGCGGCCGCTCCCGCCTTGGGCTCGGCAAGCTCGCTCCACGCACTCACCAGCGCCGCCTGAGGGTCCTTCGCCGCGCTCGGGTCGTGGGTTTCCTCATCCAAACTATCCCACGTGCCGCAGTCCGGGCACTTGCCCATCCAGCGGCTCTGCACCGCGCCGCACGAGCGACAAACAAAGAGTGTTTTCACCTTGGCCACGGGGCCAGCGTATCCGATCGCCGGATGGCGTGGCTGTCGCACGCAGAGGTCGTCCGATCGTGGTTATTCCGTCGGCGCGTGGCTCGTGCCGCATCTACACTCTTCCCGCTGCGGGCACTCCCCACGGATGAGCCAACTGAGCACTCCCAACCCTCCGAAAACCGCGCCCCGACGGGCCCGCCGCTGGCTGCTGCGGCTCATGCTGGTCGTCGTGCTGCTGCCAGCCATGTACTACGCACTGGCACGCGGGTTTCTGGGCCGTTGGATCATCGAGTCGATCCTCTCCAGCCGCGTGGGCGCCACGGCACGCATGGACTCGATCCATATTCACAGCAACGGCCGGACCGAGTTGCGCGGGCTGCGGCTGTCGATGCCCGGCATTCCCGGCCCGCCCGGACGCTTCTTCGAGGCCGAGAAACTCGAAGTTGTACTCGACACGACGAACTGGACGAGCGGGCAGATCGGGCTTCGAGCGGTTGCGGCGGAAGGCATCGTCGCCCGCATCAGCCAGGACACCAAGACCGAAGTCGTCAACATCCAGCAGTGGCGCCTGCCCTCCGGCGGCGGCGCTGGCAAGCTGCCCCGTGTCAACGTCCGCTCCGGCCGCATCGAGCTCTGCGAACACACCGGCGAGACACTGACGATCCTCAAATCCATGGAAGTCCGCGGCGATGTGTCCCCCATCGACAACGACGCATTCTCCATCAACTTCCAGGAAGTGCGCCGAAAGAAAGAGAACCCCGACGCCGAAATTCGCGGCATGGCCGTCGGCGGCCGCCTCAAGCCCGACGGGGTGGAACTGCTCCTCCAGAACGTTTCGCTCAGCGATTGGCCTCTGGAGACAGTGCCGTCCTCCGTGCGCTCAATCTTCGGCGACCTGCAGCTCTCCGGCGACATAAGCCGCACGCGACTGCAGTACGCGTTCCAGGCCCCGCTCGGTCCCAACGCGAGCGCAGCCCCGGGCGTCGCAGCCACGCTGGAACTCGCAAACGTCGGCGTCTCCCTGCCCGGCGTCTACGAGCGCCCCGGCTTCACCGCTCCCGCCGAGGCCACAGGCCCGCCCCGGCTCATGCGGGTCCAGGCGGACAAAGGAACGATCACCTTCGCGTCCGGCCGGACCGATGCGACCCTCAGCGGCAGCGTCGAAGGAATCCCCTACACGGTCAACGCCGTGTACAAAGGCACCCGCGCCGACTCGCCATTCGAGGCCCGCTTCTCGCTCGGCGAGTTCGAACTCAAGCGCGATTCTCCGGTCCTCCGCTTCGCCAACGACCTCGTCCAGGAACGCCTCCGCGACTTCGGCCAGCCCGAGGGCGTCGTCAAGGCCGACATCATCGTCTCACGCGATACCTCCGCCGAGGTGAAGACCCGCGGCGAGGTACGTCTGACCAACGGCAGCGCCGCGTTCCATCGGTTCCCCTACCGCTTCGGCAACCTGCGGGGACTCGTGCGCTTCAACGACGACGAAGTCGTCATCCACCGGCTGGAGGGCGAGTCACCCAGCGGCGGATGGATCGTGGCAGAAGGCCGCATCGCGCCGCCGATCGCCGACGCCGAGGTCGTCGTCAAGGTGAAGGCCGAGGGAATCCCGATGGACCAGACGCTTTTTGAGGCCCTGGGCCCGCAGCGGAGCCGGCTGGTCGAGCGGATCTTCCACAAGGAGTCGTACCAGCGCCTGATCGACCGCGGCGACATCTCGATGCCGCTGACGGGCGACGAAAGCGAACATCCGGCTCCATCGCCCGCCGCCGGCGCCGACCCACTCACAGACGTGCCGCCCGCATTCGCACTCGGCGGCACAGCCTCGATCGGTGTCGAGGTGAAGCGCGAGCTGGGCCCGGCGAACAACTGGTTCGACACCGTGACGGTCGACCTCGCCAACGCGGGCATGCTCGTCGATCGGTTCCCATATCCCATGCGAGCGCCGAACCTGCGCGCCGTCGTCACCGACGGAATCGTCAAGATCGACAAAGCCAAGTTCTACGGCCTCAAGGGCGGCGAAATCACGGTGTCGGCCGATGTCGACGCCCGACGGCGCCCCGAGGGCGAAGCAACGCCCGAGCCGACGATCCATGTCGAGGCCGTCGGCGTGCCCATCGATCGGGCTTTGGTGGAAGCCCTGCCCGACAAGCAGGTGGAAGGCAAGAGCGCGCGTTCCGTGGTCTCGGCGCTCGGATTGACCGGCGCCGTGGATGCAACAGCGCATCTGACCCCCGATGAACAGAACGAACTGCGGGTGCGGGTCGAAGTAAAGCCCAAGTCGATCGTGGCCGTGCCGCGACTGGCGGAGTATCGCGATCAGCCCGCCGATCCGTCCGCACCGGTCGCGGGCGATCTGGTCCTGTCGGACGTGACAGGCAGCATCATCGTCGACGACACAAGGCTGAAGGCGGACATCTCCGGGCGTGCCCAACGCGGCATCGATGAAGCACTCGACAAGCCCAGCGTGCCGCTGGCAGACGGACCGGGCGCGTTCACCCTGCGGGCCGATGCCGACCTCACCTCGGGCGGCGGCTCAGACGTGTTCGTTTCAGCCAAACGCTTCGACCTCTCGCTTCCGGTCGAGCGCGTCGTCTCGATCGTCGCGCCACGCCCGGCGTCGCGCCTGATCGAACTGCGGGAGGAGTACCGGCCGACCGGCTTGACCGACATCGTCACGACCGTGAAGACCGAAGGCGATTCCACCAACGCAGTCGTTGATCTCACAAACCTGAGCGGCACCGGCGTCTCGCTGCCATTCTCCACCAACGCCACCGAACGCTCAGAGGTGCGGGCCAGCGTCTCGAAGGGCTCGATCCGCATCTTCCCAGGTGAGGGAACGAAGCCCACGGTGGCGGAGTTCAACGGCGTGGAAGCAGTGCTCGCGAGCGGCGGTACCGACTGCGGCGTGGTGCAGGCTTCGGGCACCGTCGGCATCTCCGCCGGAGCGCTCGCACATCCCACCGATCGTCCGACCTCGTTCAAGCTGGACTGGCAGAACGCCCAGATCGGTTCCCCCCTGGCGCGGTGGGTGATCGCCCGCGTCGCGGGCGCGGGGGCCAGCGAACTGCACGCCACGCACAAGCCATCGGGGCTGGTAGATCTCAGCGTGTCACTCGGCGCCGGCGGGGAACGGCCGCGGGTATCGGGCGAGCTGCGGCCGCGGACCATCCGGCTGGAAATGACCGACGGCATCGTCTCATTCCCGAATGTCGCGGCGACACTTCGATTCAACAACGACTCCGTGTCGTTTGATCAGGCGAAGTTCGACGCCGAGAAATGGTCGGTCGTGACCAGCGGCATATGGACGCGCTCCGACACCGGGGCGTCAGAGGCAAAGGCGACCTTCGACATCACCAGCATCGGCGTGCCCGAGGACCTGAAGGCCGCGTCTCCCGCGGGCGTGAGCGATGCGCTGCGAGACCTGAAGGTCGACGCGACCGGCTCGGTTCGGATTCCGAATCTGACCCTGACGGCGGCGTGGGGCAAAGACTCGACCGGACGCCCGGATCGGCTGCACGCCGCCGGAAAGATCGAAGTGCAGGGCGGACGCGCGGACGTGGGCGTCGATGTCAGCGATCTCGACGGCGTCGTCGATTTCGAAGCCTCACGCGACGGTGCGAACCTGCCGCTGCGGTACGACCTGGGCGGGCTTTTCCCCTCGCTGCGCCTCGCAGGAATCGAGCTCACCGACGCCCGCGCACGAATCGTCAGCGGCGACAAGCCGGGCGAGACGTACATCCCGCAGGTCTCGGGCGACTGCCACGGCGGACGCCTGACCGCGTCCGCGTCGATCTTCCCCAAGGACAGCCGCGAGCCGGAAGGACCCCGGGACTTTGACGCCAAGTTCGCGCTCTCCGGCGTGACGCTCGGGCCCTTGATCACCGACCTTCGACAGAAACTCGCAAGCGATCGGCCTGCGGACGAGAAGGCCAAGCCCCCCACCGTCGACGCCCCGTTGAACGGACCGCCGACGCCCGGCGTGTCGAACTCCAACGCCCCGGCGCCGCCGACGGACACGTCCACCGCGGACTCCGCCTCGAAGAGTCAGGCAAAGCTCGACGTGGGCATGACACTGGCGGGCACGATCGGAAACACCGAATCACGCCGCGGCCGCGGCACCGCAAACGCCGGGCAAGGCACGCTGCTCAGCCTGCCGCTGGTGACGCGCCTGGCAGAAGCCAGTAACTTCCAGCTGCCAACCGGCGAGCCGCTGGACCTGCTGCAGGCGTCGTTCTTCGTGCAGGGACGGACAGTCTCGTTTGAAGAACTCTCGATCTTCTCCGCCAGCCTCGAGTTCCTCGGCTTCGGCACTCTCGCCTGGCCCGACATGAACCTCGACATGGTCTTCAGCCACCGCGCCACCAACCGCCTCCCCATCATCGGACACATCGCCGAAGGCCTCCGCAACGAGTTCGCCGCAACCACCGTCAGCGGCACCCTCGGCGATCCCGAATTCGGCGTCTCCACCATGCGCGGCACACGCTCCTTCCTCGACCGCATCTTCGGCGGGCCCACCACCCTCCAGGAACGCCGCATGAAGGAACTCGAAGAACGCGGCCAACGCGGCGGCGAACGCGTCCGCATCGAAGCCCGCCCGTAACGCCCGTCAAAACGAACCCTCCGGCGCAAGCGGAGGGCCGCAGCAAACCACATCAGCGACGAGCCACTCGACTTCACCCCCCCGCATCACGCCGTCACACGCGGCCCCACGCCGCGGCGCGCCTCGATCACATCAACCGTTTCCGCAGCACGTTGAGAAGCGTCTCCGCCTCCAGATACTTCTCCGGCGGCCGGAAATACACCTCCGCCAGCTCCCCCGCATGCTTGCTCGGCAGCACCGTCACCTGCACCTGCAGCGCCTTCCCCGCCTTCGCCAGTTCCGGCGGCGTGCGCGACAACGCCTCCGCCAACTGCTTCGCCATCGCCGCCTTGAAGATCACATCCTTCTCACGCACGCTGATCGACCGCACCCCAAGCGCCACACACGCCACCCGCAGCTCCGCCAGATGCAGCAGCCGATGCACCTGCTTGGGCGGGTCGCCGTACGCGCTCGTCAGATCCGCTTTCACCTGCTCCAGCGCCTCCCGCGACGCCGCCGTCGCGATCCGCCGATACGCCTCCAGCCGCCGCTGATCGCTCGGCACGTACGGCTTCGGAATGCTCGCCGGCAGACCGATCTCGATGCTCACGCTGCTCGGCGGCGCCGGCGGCACCTCGTTCTTGAGCTCATGCACCGCCTGCTCCAGCAAGCGGCAGTACATGTCATATCCCACCGCGGCAATGTGCCCCGACTGCTCCGCGCCCAGAATGTTGCCCGCACCGCGGATCTCCAGATCCCGCATCGCGATCTTGAAGCCCGCCCCCAGCATCGAATACTGCTCGATCGCCTTCAGCCGCTTCCTCGCAATGTCATTCACGCTGCGTTCCGGCGGCAGCAACAGATAGCAATACCCTCGGTTCTTGCTCCGCCCCACCCGCCCACGCAGCTGGTGCAGCTCCGCCAGCCCGAACCGATCCGCGTTATCGATGATCATCGTGTTCGCCGTCGGAATATCGATGCCCGACTCGATAATCGTCGTGCTCACCAGAATGTCCGCCCCGCCGTCCTTCGATGGCCCCCGCATGAACGTCAGCATCACCTGCTCCAGTTCGTGCGGGTTCATCTGGCCGTGGCCGATCACGATCTTCGCGTCCGGCGCCATGCGCTGCACGTCGTCGGCTATGGACTTGATGTCGCCGACACGATTGTGCACGTAGAACACCTGCCCATCGCGCGACAGCTCGCGGGCAATCGCCTGCTGAATCCGCCGCTCGTTGTACGGGATCACCTCGGTCACGATCGCACGCCGATCGAGCGGCGGCGTCGTGAGCGACGAGATGTCGCGAATCCCCAGCATCGCCATGTGCAGCGTCCGCGGAATCGGCGTTGCCGACAGCGTCAGCACATCCACCGTCAGCCGCAGCCGCAGCAGCGATTCCTTGTGCTCCACCCCGAACCGCTGCTCCTCGTCGATGATCACCAATCCAAGATCCGCGAACACGATGTCCTTCGACAAGAGCCGGTGCGTCCCGATCACGACATCCACATGCCCCTTGCGGAGCTTCTCCAGAATCTCCCGCGCCTCGCCGTCCGTCTTAAACCGTGACAGACTCTCGATCCGAAACGGGTACCCCGCAAACCGCGATCGGAACGTCCGCTCGTGCTGCTCCGCCAAGACCGTCGTCGGCACCAGCACCGCCACCTGCTTCCCGAACTCACACGCCTTGAACGCCGCCCGAATCGCCAGCTCCGTCTTGCCGAATCCCACATCGCCGCAGATCAGCCGATCCATCGGCCTCGTGCGGGTCATGTCCTGCTTGATCGCCTTGAGCCCCGTCACCTGATCCTCAGTCTCCTCGTACGGGAACTCATCCTCGAACTCGTTCTGCCACGGCGTGTCCGGCGGATACGCGATCCCCGGCAGCGACTCCCGCGCCGCCCGCACCCGCAGCATCTCCGCCGCCAGATCCTTCACGCTCTCGCTTGTCCGATCCTTCTGCCCCTTCCAGCGTGTCCCCCCCAGCGTGCTCAGCGTCGGCTTCCCGCCAAATCCACCGACGTACTTCTGCACCAGATCAATCTGCATCGCCGGAACGTGCAGCTTCGCGCCGCCCGCAAACTCCAGCGTCAAGAACTCCTCAGGCTCCAGCTCCTTCGCCTTCTTCTTCTCAATGCCCGCCGCAACCAACGCCGCGCTCGCGCTCTTGCCCGGCAACTCCCGCGGCTTCTGCAGCGTCAATCCCAGAAACCGCGCGATGCCGTGGTCCTGATGCACCACGTAATCGCCCGCCTGAAAATCCAGAAACGTGTCCAGCGCCCGATTCGACCGCAGCTTGCTCGCACGCCGCCGCACCGTGAATCGATTCAGCAGCTCGTGATACGGCACCAGCGCGAACGCGCCGTGCGCCTCACCCCACACAAACCCCCGGTGCAAATACCGCACCACACTCTCAATCTTTCCCGCCCCACCGTTCTCACCCGCCGCCAGCAACTCCTTGAACCGCTGCTGCTCACCATCATTCTGACACAGCACCACACACCGATCCGCAACCCGCGCATCACCCTCCACCAGCCCCACCAGCTCCTTCATCGCGATCGCCGCATCCTTGTCAAACGCATCAAGCGACCGCACCGGCAGATCGATCCGCGTATCCGCCGTGCTCGCTCCGCTGGAGAACTGGTTCAGCTCGATGAGCGCGGCGAATCGCTTCTCCAAAACCTTCAGCACCGCCGGCGGCCCAAAGAAGCCCTTCCCCTCCGACAGCCGTTCGTAGTAGCCCCGCCCCTGCTCCACCACCTCCATCGTCTCGTGCAGCACCGCGATGCACGACGCTGGCAGCAGCTCCAGAAACTGCACCCCGTCATCGCTCGGCGCCAGCATCCTCGCATCCGCCGCCACCAGCTCCACCCGCTCCACCACCCGATCCGAGCCCATCGTCTCCAGATCGATCTCATTGATCCGATCGATCGTGTCGCCGAAGAAGTCCAGCCGCACCGGCGTCGCCCCATCGCCCGCCGGAAAGATGTCGAGGATTCCACCCCGCAGCGCAAACTCGCCCTGCTCTTCGATCGCCTCCACCCGCGAATACCCGGCTCGATCAAGCCAGTCGAGCAGCGCACCAGGAGCGATGTCTTGCCCCCTGCTCACTACGCGGATCAGCGCATCCGCCGTAGCAGGCCGCGGCACCGACTGCATCAACGCCTGAATCGGCGTGATCACGACCCGCGCAACCTCGCCCGCCGCAGCGGACCGCGAAATCAGCAGCCGCTCCGCCAACGCCAGCGGCACCGCCGCCCCTTCGCCCGGCATCGACTCCAGCGCGGGCAGCCGCGCCGCGTCCATCTCCATCGAACGCAGCTCATCCAGCGCCTCATCCGCATCATCCACGTGCGCGCACACAAACACGATCGTCCGGCCCGTCGTCTGCGCCAACGCTGCGGCCGTCAACGCCGCCGACGAGCCGCTCGATCCCGTCGCAATAATCCGACGCCCCGCCAGCGCTTCCTGCGCCAGCCGCCGCAGCGCGGCATCACCGCCCATCGCGTCGATGACCGATCGCCCCGTCCCCTCCATCGTCGAGTTGGCCGCGGTCTTCGCCATCCAATCCGCTCATCGCGCGCAGGCGCACGCCCACCAGATCGCACACCGATCCGGGGCCGTCGCACACGTTCGACCCCATCATACCGCCCGCCCCCTTCTCCCCGCCCCGCGCAGCGGGGAGGGGTGACCGAGGCTCTGCGAGGTCGGGGAGGGGTGTTGGGCTGCGAATCTCGCCCGCCGCCACAACCGACGCGGTCGCTCCCCGCTCCCCTCTGCCACTTTCTCCAAATCTCTCTCAACCCCACTCGCGGCCTGCACTTCCGTCTCCATCACCACCCGCGCAACGACACCCCTGTGCGCTCCAAACGCCGCCGCTGTGCGCACAGACCCGGCGCACCGCCCCCTCTGTAGAGGGCCTCACTTTCCGGAGCATCCCATGCCCGCCACGAACCCCATCCCCACTCCCGAAACCGACGAGGACGCCGACCGCCGCGCCCTCTTCAACGATGTCATGACGCTCTTCCTCGACGAAGCCAACTCCGTCGCCCAGATCGCCTCCCAATTCGGGCTCCCCGTCCCCCACATCATCGACATCCTCAAGAGCGACAAGGCGCGCTCCCTTCTCGCCGACCTCGCCGACGCCGAGTCGCAGCGCGTCGCCATCCTCCGTGCCTCCGCCACCGCCGCCGCCCTCCACACCCTCCGTCTCCTCACCACCCCCAACGTCGAGACCGACACCTCCATCCTCGCCGCCCGCGAGATCCGCCGTAAAGCCGCCACCAGCATCCTCCGCGCCCCGCACGCCATCAATCCCCCCGCGCGCGGGTGCCACTGCCCGACCGCTCTGGGTCGGGCAGTGCCAACGCGACCATCCTCGCATGAGACCCGGGAGCACCCCTGCCCGTCATCCGCCCCTGAGCCGCGCCCGGCACCATCCCACCCCGAAGATCGCCGCGAGCGTCAGCACGATGCTCGCCCCGGTCGGCCAATCGAACTCGAAGCTCAGCACCACCCCGATCAGCACCGACGCAACAGCGAAGACGAGCGACAGGCACAGCACGCGGGCGGCGGAAGCACTGAACTGCACCGCCGCGGCGGCCGGGAGCACGAGCATCGCAGTGGCGAGCACAACGCCCGCGAGCTTCATCGCGGTGACCGTGGCGAGCGCGAGCAGGACGAGCAAGACCAGACGCATCAGCCGCACCCGCACACCGAACGCCGCGGCGGCGGGCTCGTCAAAGGCCCAGAAGATCAGCGGGCGACGCAGAAGGAAGAGCACCGCGAAGATCACCGCCGCGACGCCCCACGCAACGGCGGCGTAGGTTGCGTCGATACTGATGAGCGAGCCAAAGAGCAGGCTCTCCCACGCGACAGTGGCGACCCTGCCGTTGCGCTCGGCGATGTGGAGCAGCAGCGAGCCGATCGCCATTGACGCAACCAGCACGATGCCAATTGCAGTGTCGCTCTGCGATTTGCCGGTGGAGCCGCGCCCGGCCTCGCTCTGGGTCAGGAACCCGACCTGCACCGCCGCAAGCAGGCAGAACGCGAACACGATCGCGAATTGCAGCGAAAGCTCGCCCGCCCCCGCGGCGGCGCCGAGGCCCAGCACGTACGCGACACCGATGCCGCCGAACGCCGCGTGGCTGATCCCCTGGCCGATGAACGCAAGCCGCTTCATGACCACAAAGACGCTCAGCAAACCTCCGAAGAGAGCGATGGCAAGCCCGGCGATGACCGGAGGCAGAAAGATCTCGCGATAGATCGGATCAGTGAGGTACTGCCACGTCTTCATGGCTTCCCTCCCCCACCGCCCGGGTGGTCGTGATGGTGCGATTGGTCGTGAGTATGCCCGTGATCGTGCCCGTGGTCATGCCCGCACTCGCTGGCGCGGTGGGCATCAACGTGCAAATCACCGAACACCGCGGCGGCATCATGCCGGAAGACTTCCGCGAGCACCGCGGGTGTGAGGCCCTGCGGCGAGTCGTGGTAGTGCAGCGTGCGGGCAAGGCACGCGACCCGATCGCACGACGCGGCGACCGTGCGCAGATCGTGGCTCACCACCACCGTCGTCAAGCCGAGCTCGTCGTGCAGGCGGGCAATCAGTTCGGCAAACTGACGCTGCCCCGAAGGGTCGATGCCGACGGTGGGCTCATCGAGCAGCAGAATTCTCGCGTTGCTCGCGAGGGCGCGGGCGATCATGACACGCTGGAGTTGCCCGCCGGAGAGGCGCCCGACAGGCTTGTCAGCAAAGCTGCTTGCACCGACGACTTCAAGGGCCCGCTCGACGCGCTCGCGGATCTCGCGGGGCACGCCGCCCAACGCGGAGCAGCCGAGCGTGGCAGCCATCGACGCGGCATGCCGCGCCGAAATCGGAAACGCCAGCTCGGCCTCGACGCGCTGAGGGACATAGCCGATCAGCCGCCGCGCCGCCGCCGCATGCGGGTCATGGCCTTCGATCTCGATGCTGCCGCTGTAGCCGGTGAGCAGACCGAGCGTCAGCTTGAGAAGCGTGGACTTGCCGCCGCCGTTTGGGCCGAGGATGCCGAGACGCTCACCCTTGCGGATGTCCAGCGTGACACGGTCGAGCGCAGGCGCGACGCTGGAATCGGAACGGTCGTAGGAGAAGGTCACGCCGCGGTAGCGGATGATGGGCTCGGAATTGGCGGACGCGTCGCCGGGCATGGCAGGGAGTTTACGGCACCCCGAGCGCGTCGCTCGATCACGGTGCCACCAGTCCGCCGGCTCGGCGGCGCGACTGGTGCGTCTGCGACCAAAGCATCCGATCGCTCGCCCGCGACGCCTCCGACCAACCTCCGTCCCACCGCCGCATCAGGCCGTCCCCGCCGCCGCCACAACGCGGGCAAGCATCCGATCCAGCGTCTCCTTCGTCGCCGGCGCATAGGGCCGGAACTTCTCGAACGTCCCGGTCTCTTCGCTGTAGAGCAGGGCCCGGTTCTGCCCCAGACTCTGGGCGTGAGGCGAGTCGATCAGGTTGCTGGAGTCGCCGCCGCTCATCTGGAAGAGGATGCGGAGATCGAACTCGCGGACGCCGCGGCGGTCGATGGCGCGTTCGAGATTGGCGACGTTGTCGCACCAGACGATCGCATGCACGCCGACCGTCGGTCCCTCGCGGAGGATCTCGGCGAATTGCTTGTCGGGCTTGGGGGTCGCATCCTCGCTTGCGGTAAACGAGTAATCGTCCTCGGCTTTGCGGAGGGCACGCATGCGATGCAGGCCATGGACGAGCAGGAACAGCGGCTCGTGCCCGCCCGCGCTCTCACCGCCTTCGCCACCCCGGCGTCGCTCCATCTCGGCGTGCAGATCGGCGATGGCCGCGTCGATCTGCCGCCCGGTCGCGTGACGCGCAAGCGGTCCAAGCCGGCCGGCGAGATCAACGGTCGGCGACACGCCATCAGACTCCGGGCTCGGCCCTTCGAGGATCGTGAGCCGCGCCAATGCGCCCACGGGCGCGCGATGCCGGGCCGCGAGCGCCACGCCCGCACCGACAAGCAGGCCGTACGCCGCTCGCTCGTTCTGTCCGACAATCAGCACGTTGCATCCGCTCTGTGGGCGGAAGGTCGCAAAGGTCGGGTCCTTGATCGACACCGCGTCGCCGAACCACACCCGCGTCGGAGCCTTGAGCGCCGGAACGGGGGTCTCAAGCAGCTCCTGCAGCCCATGGTTGCGAGCGAGATCCGAAGGCAGGTTGCCCTCGAAGATCACCGGCGGCACGCGCTTCAGGTCGGTTGCCTTCTCACGCACGTGCTCCAGCTTCGTATCGCGCTGTTCGTCGGGCAGCCAAACAACCTGGAACGGGCTGTTGCCCTCAAGCAGTCCGCTCGCGTCGTTGTAGATCGCTTCGCCCGGGCGCGTGAGCAAACGTGCGGCGGGGTTGTCCTCGCTGAGGATCAGGTACGAGTCCGACTCGCTGCACTGCAAGGCGACGCGGACACCCATCTGGCCGATCGTGCTCCGCGCCAGCGAGTACGCGCCGCCGATGGTCTGGCTGCCGAGGATCACGTGCATCCCGAACGCGCGGCCTTGACGCACCAGTCGATCGAGCAGCAGCATCGCTTCCTGCGCGATCTTGTCGTCCTCGACGAAGAACTCCTGGAACTCGTCGACAATCAGCAGCGTCCGCGGCATCGGGTCTGCTGGCTTCTCGCTTCCCTTCAGCGTCGCGCGGTAGCCCGCGAGGTCCTGCACGCCGAGGTCGCGGAAGATCGTGCCGCGGCGGGTGAGTTCGGCGTCGAGGCGACGCAGCACGCTCAACCCAAACTCGCGCTCGCTCTCCACCGCGATCACGCGGGCGTGCGGCAACTGATTGCTCGCATACGTCTTGAACTCCACGCCCTTCTTGAAGTCCACCAGATACACCTCGGCCTGATCCGGGCTGTACCACAAGGCCAGGCTGGTGATGATCGCGTGCAGCAGCGTCGACTTACCCGAACCCGTGCGGCCGGCGATCAGCGCGTGCTGAGCGGTGCCGCGGCCCAGGACCAGGCTCTGCACCTTGGTCGCGCCGCTGCGCCCGATCGGGATCGCGATCTCCTTCGCACTGTCGCGGCTCCACACCTCATCATCCGCGGGCGCGATCGACTGGAACGGCACCTGCACGCGGCTGCTGTCCTTGGAGATCGCGCCGATGTGGCGGATGAGCGTGACGAACTCGTCGTCGCGCGGAGCGGCTTCGAGATCGATGGGCCACCGGGCCAACTCATCCACCTTGGCCACGGGGCCGTCGGCTTTCATGGTCAGCACCGTCGCGCCGCGCTCGATGTCGGCCATGGTGAGCCACGAGGGCGGCTTGACGCGGCTGTCGGTGACGATGAGCGTGAACACGCCGCAGCGCGGGCCGCTGGCGACGATCGACGCCAGCCGCTTGGCCGCGGCCTCGTTGAAGTTGGCCGGGAAGTCCGCGATGACCAGGAACCGGAACGGCTCGGCGATCTCGCCCGCCTCGGCGTTGTACTCCTGAATGCTCGAGAACTCGTTGCGCAGGTACTTCTGGATCACCTGCTCCATGTGCTCGGTCAGGTCGGACAGCTTCTGCTCGATGTGCTTGGGCTCGGTCCAGATGCGATCGCCAACGATCAGCGGCTCATCATCCGCAAGGTGCATGAAGCCCGCAAAGCTCTGACCAAGCGCGACCGGGTCGAGCATGGTGAACCGCACCTTGCCAGGGGGCAACTGCGTCAGCAGGCGGAGCATCGTCGCGCGGACTGCGTCGAGCGCCCGATCGCGTGTGTCCGGCGTCGCATGGATGACGAGCGAGCCGCTGCCGCGGAGGTCAAGGTGCAGCGGCAGCCGCAGACTCGTGTCGTGCTCGAGTGTCAGCTCGCCCTCGCCGGGCAAGCCGCCGGGCATAGCAGCGAGATCGACTTTGGTCCATCCGAAGCGGATCAGGTCGTTCGATTCCTTCACCGGCTCGCGGGTGAGCAGCGCGGGCCACTCCGGCGCATCGGCGACGGATTCGCGGCCGAGGTGGTGGCCCTGCGCCAGCAGGTCGTTGCCTTCCCGCAGCCACTGCTCCCGCAACACCGCGAACCGCTCCGAAGCCTCGCGATTCGCACGTTCAATCGCCATCTCGCGTTGGGAATCGACTTCCATCAGGTCGATGTCACGCGCTTCCTCGCGCCGCTGCACGCTTTCCTGATACGCCGTCTCCGCCTCGCGGAGCTTGCGTTCCTTGCGTGCCTTGTGATGCTCGACCTGCTCATCGAGCGATCGCCGCAGCTCGGGCTCCTCGACATTGCGGCGCCGCTCGTACTTGCCCTTGGCCTCGTCCAGCCGTGCGATCGCAGCGGCCGTCTCCTTGGAGCGCGAGGCCTTCATCCGGCGGACAACCCTGTCGCGATTCTGATCCGTGATCTGCTGGGCTTCATTGAGGTGCTCGGCCGCCGCCGCGATCGAAGCCTGCAAGGCGCGGATCGCAGGCTCGACGCGCCGGTGCGCCAGCACACGCACGAGCATGAGGAAGACAATGGCCAGCACCAACCCTGCCCCGACACCGATGCCGGCGTTTCGCGCCACGAGCGGCTGTACCGCGAACGCGCCCGCGGTACCACCGGCCGCCGCAAAGAGCAGCAACGCCAGCCCAATGCCCTCGCCGCGGAGCCAGAACGGGTTCACCGCGGCATCGACGGCGTGCACCTTGGTCGCCACATCCACCGCCGCCGCGTCGAGCGACTCGAGCGTGGGTGCGTCGATCGTCTTGTCGGCGGCGTCGGCGCCGGTACCCGCACCGGCCGGCGTCGCCAGCGGCTCGACCGCGCGACCGATCTTCTGCAGGATCTCATTCGCCCGGCCGCGAGCAACCTCAAGATCGTCTCGGCGCGACTTGATCGCTTTGCTCGCCTGCTCGTGCGACAGGTTGGCCTTGCGGATCGTCGATTCGCCGACCGTGTCGGCGAGCCATCGGGCCTCCTCGGCCTGAGTCTCGGCGCGGCGTTCGAGTTCGCCGAGCCCGATCGCGAACTTCGCGAGCTCGCGATCGCGTGCCGCCTCGGCGTCGGCGATGTTCTTGTCGAGCCGCTCGGCGAGGGCAGCCATCACCGCCTCGTGTTCGCGGGCCATCTTTGCGAACGCGGCGTCGGACGATTCGCGGATCGACTGCGACCGCTTGCGGTGCTCCAACTCAGCCGCAGCCAAGGCCTGCTTCTGCTCGAGCTCGATCTGTCGCTGCACATCCGAGCGGTGCAGCACCAGCGGCTGCAACGCTCGCAGCAGGGCACGCTCAGGCTGAAGTCGGATCGGATCGGCCATGTTCTCCCGCAGAGTAGCGATCTTCGCGCATCGGTGGCACAGGCGGGACGCCGGGGCCACCCGGATATCAGTCCTGCCCGCGATCCTCGCAGTCGCGCCGGGCCTGTGTCATCAACTCGTTCACGTGCTCCATCGCTTTGATGGCGGCCACGATCGCGGGCTCAAGGGGTTGGAGCACCTCGGTCTCAAACCGGCGGCTGGCCGCGTCGTCCCATTCCGACCGCGCGCGGGCCCACTTGAAGCGAAGTTCCTTCGCCGCATCGTTCAAGTTCGCCTGTGCGACTTTCGTGCTCACGCCTGCCTCCTCCCTTCGTCGCTTCGTCGCTTCGTCGCTTCGTCGCTTCTTTCCAACGCCTCATGCGATCCCTTCTTGCCACACTTCGCGGTTCTCCGCGTCGAGGATGCTGCGAAGCATGCCGGCATCGACGACCGCGAGCGTGCCGACGCGCAGCGACAGCAGCGGCCGAAGCCCCGGCGCCCCGGCCAGCAGTTCCTTCACGCTCACCGCCACGAACCCGCCGGGCTCTTCCGGCCGTTCCAGCGGCCCGATGAACCAGCCGCTCGAAGCGCTCCCGTCATCCCGCGCGATCGGCTGCCCGCGCAGCAAGTAGATCCCCTCGCACGACACGCTTCGCCACGCGACGTAGACCAGTTCCTCCGGTGTTGGCGTCGCATCGCAGATCGCCAGCTTCTCGACGGTCGCGAGATCGGTGGCCGCGGGAGCGGGACAGGTCCACGGCGTGCCGATTGTCGAGGGTCGCAGTTCTCGGGCCGCCTCCGGCGAGATCGCCAGCGCCCGCAGACCGGCGTACTTCTCCACCGTGCTCGCCAGCGCGGTCTCTCCCGCATCGGTGATCGAACGCTCGATGGCGGCGATGTCGGCTGGTGTCAGCGACGCATCGGCGGGCTGCAGGCGCACATAGTCCTCGATCGCCTGGGCCATCTTCTCGAGCCGCTGGATCGCCTTGGGCAACGTCGCCGACACCAGTTCGCTGAGGGCCCGGCACGACGACTTGTACATCATCGCTTCGCGTTCAAAGCGCGGCCCCCACTGCCGCACCATGTCCTGCTTGCGCTCGAGTTCCTCCAGCCGTCGCTTGAGCTTCTCGACCTGCTTCTTCTCTTCGACGACGCTGACGGGCTCCGGGGCCCGCATGTACTGCTTGCGGGAGAGCTCGCTCTTGGCCTTGGTGACTGCGTCGGTCGCCCGCCGCACGGCGTGCTTGTAGTAGCCGGGGCGTTCATGCTGGAGCCACTGGGTCACCCGCCCGACCTCGGCGTCCACGTTGGCGAACGCGACGTTCACCGCGTCGATGAACTCGCCCAGCGCGGCTTTCATGTCCCGCAGCGGCTGAACCGAGGTGATGCGTGCGGAGTCGCCCATGGAGGAGTTCACCACAGAGACACGGAGGCACAGAGACGGAGAGACGGAGAGACGAAGAGACGAAGAGACGAAGAATACTGGCTGGTAGAACCAACTCTGCCCTACTGCCTATCTCTGATTCAGGTACTCCTCGATTTTCTCGGCTTTTCGCAGGAGGAATGGCACATGCTGCTCCGACAGGTCCACGAACCGGTTGAGCGTTTTGATGGTTGCCTCGAACTGTTCGGCGAACTTCACCTGTTCCTGATCGCGCCAGGTCTGGCCCAGCGTGGACATGCGGCCCTGGATCGTCTGCATCTGCTGCTGCAGCGTTGCGTTGAACCGCTTGAGGTCCATGGCGAATCGACGAAGCTCGGCAGGATCAACGACAGCTTTGGACATGGCGACCTCCGCCGCGGGGTCCGGAAATGGGCACCGGCCGCGGTTCACACGCATCGTACCTGATCCCGGGAAGCCGCCGGATGATCCGCCGCCGATCGGTCTTCGGTTGCACCGAATCGGCCGATGCAGCACTGGGTCCCACGCCGGGGCCGCGCGTGTCACTTCTTGGCGGCCTTTGCCTCTTCGAGCGCCTTCAGCCGCGCCGCAGACTTGTTCGTCCGCGGGTGCCCGTCTTTGAACGCGGCCAGGATCACCGCGTGGCTGTCGTTGAGTTCCTTCGCGGCCTCGTCGAGCTTCCCGGTGGCCAGGAGACACTCGCCGAAGTTGTTGCGGTAGATCGCCCGGACAACATGGGACTCGGGCAGCTTGCCTTCGGCGGCCTTGAACAGATCGCGGTAGAAGCTCTCGGCCTCGGCCGCCTTGCCGCGCTTCACCAACAGAGCGGCGAGGTTGTTGAGCTGGCCCCAGCTCTCGGGATCCTGGAACGCCTTCTCGCGCTGGGCCGCGACGATCTCTCGCATCAGCTTCTCGGCGTCGTCGAGCTTCCCGGTGTCCTCGAGCGCGAACGCGAGGTTGTTCATCGCCGTCAGCGTCTTGGCGTGCGACGGGCCGAGCTTGCTTCTCTGAATCTCCAGCGTCTCTTGAAGGCTCGCGATCGCCTCGTCGTAACGCTGCAGCGCGACCAGGCATGCCGCCCGGTTCGCCATCGACGTCAGCACGCTCGGGTGGTCGGGCTCCAGCCGCTTGCGCCGCATGGCCAGCGTGCGGCTGTGCACTTCCAAGGCCTCTTCATTGCGGCCGAGGCGCTGCAGGATGTTTCCCAGCGTGTTCATCTCGTACGCCGTCGCCAGGTGTTCGGCCCCGAACTGCTTCTCGCAGATCACCAGCGATTCCCGGATCGCCTGCTCCGCCTCGGTCCACTTCCCACCCATCTGCAGCGCGACGGCGTAGTTGTGCGCCGCGGTCTGCACGTTGCGGTGTGACTCGCCCCTGGCCCGCCGCAGATCAGGCAACGCTGCGCCGAGCAGCTCGATTGCCTCGTCCGTCTTGCCGCGCTCCAAGGTGTACCGCCCGAGCTCCGCCCGCGCTTCCGCGTACTCGACTTCGAACTTCGCGACGTCCTTTTCGTAGACGGCAAGAACGTCGCGGACGAGGGCCTCGGCCTCGTCGGGCTTGCCGGTTTCGGCGAGCGTGATTGCGAGCGTGCGCCGAGCCTCCAACTCATCCACGGCGTCCCGGCCGTAGAACTCGAGCGACATGACGTGGGCCCGCTGGGCCTCCCGCAGGCTGTCCTCGGGTCGTCCCAGCGCGCGATAGGTGTTGGAAAGCGTCACCCGCAGCGGAAGCTCCACGCCCGGCTCGACGCCGCCGTTCTTGAGCTTCTCTGCAGCCGCGTCGAGCAACTCGCGCACGGTCGCGTCGCCGTTGCTCGCGCTCTCGGGGCTGGCGGCGGCGAGCATGTCGTTGAGGAAGTCGTTCGTTGCCTTCGCCGTGCGGGCCTCGCGTTGGGCGATGGCTCGTTGCTTCTCGAGCGCGACTCCTCGCTCTTCGGCGAGGGTTCGCCCACGGGTCGCTTCGGCGGCCTGCCACGCCGTGCCGATGATGCCGCCGATGAGGGCGAGGACGGCGAGGGTCGCGCCCGTGACCAGGGCGCGGTTGCGGGCCACGAATTTCCGCACCTTGTATGCCCGGCTCGGCGGGCGGGCGAGGATCGGCTCGTCTCGCAGGTAGCGACCGATATCGGCCGCCAGGTCCGATGCGCTCTGGTACCGCCGCGCCCGGTCCCGCTCCATCGCCTTGGAAACGATGGTCGCCACGTCGTAGGGGATTGTGCGGTCGACCGAGAGCACGCTGGGGGCGTCGCGCTCTGCCACGATCCGCACCGCTTCTGGAAGCGTGTGGGTCTCGAGCGCGTGGGGTAAACGGCCCGCGACCAACTCATAGAGGATCACGCCGAGCGTGAAGACGTCCGAGCGCACGTCCACGCCCGACGGGTCGCTCACCTGCTCCGGGCTCATGTACGACAGCGTGCCGACGAGGGTGCCCGCTTCGGTCCGCAGCGTGGCGCCCTCCGCGTTCGAGTCATCGGTCGCCCGCGCGATGCCGAAGTCCAGCACCTTCGGCTGGCCGTTCGCGGTGACGAGGATGTTGCCGGGCTTCAGGTCGCGGTGGATCACGCCTTTCTGGTGCGCATGGTGCACGGCGTCGCAGATGCGGGCGAACAGGTCGAGGCGCTGCGGCAGATCCAGCCGCGCCTCCGCGGCGTATAGCGTCAGCGGTTTGCCATCGACCAATTCCATCGCGAAGAACGGCTGCGGCCCAAGGGCGGACTCGTGCGTCGCCGCTTCAAAGATCTGTGCGATCCCGGGGTGCTGCAGCTTGGCGAGCGTCTCGGATTCGTGCTCGAAGCGCCGCAGCAGACGCGGCGTGATCAAGCCGGGGCGGATCACCTTCAGGGCCACGGTCCGGCGGGGCCGTTCCTGCTCGGCGAGATAGACGACGCCCATGCCGCCTTCGCCGAGGATCCGCCGCACCGCGTACTTGCCGATCGACTCGGGCAATGTCGCGTCGAACCCGCCCATCGGCCGAGTCTGATCGAACGCGCTCGCTCGGGCCGTGGGTGCATCGAGTGTCTGCAAATGGTCCTGTTTGAGCAGCAGCATTTCGACCCGGGAGCGGAGCACCCGGTCGCCGTCGCACACTCGATCGAGGATCGCCCGTCGCTCCGGCTGCGGTGCTGCCGCAACGAGCTGCGCGATCTCCCGCACGCGGTCGTGCGTGTCGAAGCCGGCATCGGCGGGATCTGGCGAGCGAGGAACGTCCATAAAGCGGGGCAGCGGCAGGTCTGAAAGGGCGGGTCGTTTGGCGATTCTGCCAGAAACTCCGCCGCTTTGCCAGCACCAAGACCTCGTTCCGAGAGAATCCACCGACCGGACACCACACCGTTGCTCGCGGCGTTCCAGTCGTTCCGAGAACCGTCGCACGATGAACGACACCACCCGCACACGATCCTGCCAACGATTCGCCCATGAACGTGAATCTCCAGGTCCTGGCTGTCGTGCTCCAGACGATCTCGTCGCTCTCGATTGCCGGCGGTCTCATCTTCGCTGCCGTGCAGTTCTACCAGGCCCGCAAAGCCCAGCACGTCGCGAACTTCACGAAACTCGTTGAGCTGCAGATGGGCCTCCGCCGCATGCGCGTCGAGAACCCCACGCTTGCCCAGGTCTATCGCGATGATGTGCGAAACCTCGAGAACGACGACGAGGTTCGGTTCTACTTCTTCAATCTCATGCAGCTCTCGCTCTTCGAGATTGCCTGGTACGGCCACCAGCACGGGCAGCTCTCGGACGAGTATTTCGAGTCGTGGGTCAATCGCTTCAAGATCATCGCTGCGGAACCCAGCTTCCAGAAAATGATGCACAACCCGTCCATGAAGATCCTGCACGACGACTTCCAGCGGTATGTGGAAGCCTTCGTGGAGGCGGGCAAGAAGTCCGCGTGATGCACGGCGATCGCGGTACGCGAGAGTCGATCCCCGCCGACGCAACAAGGTAAGTTTGCAGCCCCGCGCACGCCGAGCCTGGCTTTCGGAGATACTGACCCCATGCACCTGAACAAGCGCCCCCTCGCCGCGCTCGCCGCCGCGTTCGTCATTGCCGCCAGCGGCTGCTCTTCCACCGCTCCGGCACGTTCTGCAAGCCGCGGCGTCACCAGCCCGCCAACAGCGTCCGTCTCGCAGCGCCCGAGCATCGAGCCCACCTACCGCCACGTCGTCGCCGCGGATCACGAACTCGCGTCCAAAGCGGGTCTCGAGATGCTCGAACGCGGCGGCAACGCCGTCGACGCCGCCGTCGCGTCCAGTTTCGCGCTTTCGGTCGTTCGCCCCTACTCCTGCGGCATCGGCGGCGGCGGGTTCATGATGATCCATCTCGCGAAGCACCCGCGCCTCACGGGGCTGCCGCGGACCATCGCGCTTGATTACCGCGAGTTCGCCCCTTCCTGGGCCACGCCCGACGCCTTCACCAAGCCACCGCTGCGCGATGATCCGCTCGCCAGCACCGAGGGCGCCCACGCCGTCGCCATCCCCGGCACGGTCGCAGGACTTCTGTATGCCCTTGAGAACTACGGCACGCTGCCGCGCGACGTGGTCCTTGCCCCCGCCATCCGTCTCGCAGAGGAAGGCTTTCCCATCGACGCCGATCACGCCCGCGTCGTGAACGGCAAGAACGTGAAGGGCTTCTTCGAGCGCCATCCCGCGTATCGAGCCCGCTTCGCCGAGTTCCGGCGCATCTACGACGACGGGAACACCAACCGGGTCGGCGCGATCCTGAAGCAACCCGACCAGGCCAAGGCACTGCGTCTCATCGCGAAGGACGGCGCCAGCGCGTTCTACAACGGGCCGATCACCGACGCCATCCGCGCCACGCTGAAAGCCGATGGCGTCGCGGTCACCGCCAGCGACTTCATCAACTACGCACCCAAGGAGCTGGCACCGCTCGAGACCCGATTCCGTTCCCGCCGCGTGCTCACGTTTCCGCCACCATCCTCGGGCGGCATCGTGATCTCGCAGGTGCTGGGGATGATCGAGGCCCGCAAGAGCGAGTATGACCGTTTCGAGTACGCCTCCGCCGACGCCACGCACTACCTCACCGAAGCGCTGGGCCACGCCTTCGCGGATCGCTCGCGGCACCTTGCTGATCCGGCGTTCGTTCCGGTTCCCGTGCTTGCGCTCACGAGCGCTACCAACATCCGCGATCTCGCGGGACGCATCGACATGACACGCACGCAGCCGGCCGAGTCCTACGGCAGCCGCCTGACGTCGGCGGGCGCTCAGGAACTGCGCGACGCGGGCACCAGCCATTTGTCCGCGGTCGATTCCTTCGGCAATGCCGTCGCCTGCACCGAGACCATCAACCTCGAGTTCGGCAGCATGCTCGTGGTCAAGGGCTACGGGTTTGTCCTCAACAACCAGATGGACGACTTCACCACCCGGCCTGGCCAGGCCAACGCCTTCGGCCTCCGTCAGGATGAACGAAACCTTCCCGCGCCCGGCAAGCAGCCCCTTTCCAGCATGTCCCCCACCATCGTGCTGCTGGATGATCAAGGCAAAGAGGAGGTGGAACTCGTGGTCGGTGCCAGCGGCGGGCCCCGCATCATCACGGGCACGCTCCAAGTCATGCTCGACTCCATCATCCACGACATTCCCGCGTCGCGGGCCGTCGCCCAACCCCGCATCCATCATCAGTGGATGCCGCGAACGCTGACGATCGAAGCCGACCTCGCCGGCGCGCCGGATGTCGGGGGCACGGTTGCGTCGATTCTCGGCAAGCGCGGCCATGACGTGAAGGTTGGCTCGAGTGAGTGCGCCGTCCAGGCGGTCCGCCGCTCGCCGCGCGACCGCAACCGCTTCGAAGCTGGGAGCGACCCCCGCAAAGGCGGCAAGCCCGCCGGCCAGTAGCACGTCGATCGCGCCCCGAACGCGCCAGTGGGACCGGCTTCCAGCCGGTCGGGCGTTGCCCCCAATCTCGCTGTTTCGAGCACCATCGCTCCTGCCAGCACCAGCCTTCAATCCCGCGTGTCTACTGCACCCACAATGCCAGCTCCCGCCGCGCTCCCGGCCCGTCTTGCGCTCGCGCTCGCGGACATCAAGCTGAGCCACTCGGTCTTCGCGCTCCCTTTCGCGTTGCTCGCGGCGTTCGCCGCACGCCCGGAGTCCATGCCCTGGTCGTTATTCGCGCTGGTGCTGGTGCCGGTGATCTGTTGCATGGTGCTCGCCCGCACCTGGGCGATGCTGGTCAATCGCCTCGTCGATCGAAGCCTTGACGCCAGCAATCCTCGCACGCAGCGTCGGGCCTTTGCGGCGGGATCGCTGTCGCCCGGTTTCGGCTGGTCGCTCGCGCTTGGGTGTGCCGCGGCATTCCTCGTTGCGTGCTCGGGCTTCTGGTTCCTGCTCGCGAACCCCTGGCCTCTGTACCTCGGCATCCCCGTCCTCGGGTGGATCGCGCTGTACAGCCTCACGAAGCGATTCACGTGGGCATGCCACCTTTTCCTTGGCACCGCACTCGCTGTTTCCCCGCTCGCGGCGGCCATCTCCATCGACCCGCGCACGCTCGGCCTCTCGTCGCATGCCGATGCGCTCGCACCGATCGCCCCGGGCGTGACGGCGTTTCTGCTCTGCCTTGCCGCGATGGTGACCCTGTGGGTCGCCGGCTTCGACATCATCTATGCGCTGCAGGACGTTGATGTCGACCAGCGGCTGGGCTTGTTCAGCCTCCCTTCGCGTCTGGGTGTCTCCGCCGCGCTGTGGACCAGCCGGGCACTGCACGCGGGGGCCGCTGCGATGCTCGTGCTTGCCTGGCGAAGCGACGCGCGCCTCGGCCTGCTCTTTGGCATCGCCGCCGCGATCGCCGCCGCACTACTTGTCGGCGAGCATGTCATTCTCGCGAAGCGCGGCAAGGCGGGTCTATCGGCGGCCTTCTTCACTTTTAACGGCGTGGTCAGCCTCGTCGTCGGCACCCTTGGGATCACCGACCTCGCGCTCTAGCGGCGCGGGTTGCCGATCAGCCGGTCGCCTTGCCGGGGCTTTTTTGGCTGGACGGCTACAGCTTCAAGCGAATTCTGCTCGAATAACCAAAACTCGCAGAATTCGCCATTTTTGGATTTGCGTATCCGGAATGTCACTGGTAATCTCTCGCCACCCGGTCTCAATTTGCCCCCGGAAGGGCGGCGAGCTCGCTTCGGCGGCTCGCCGCCTCATTTTCTTTTTGGGTTCGGCTTGGGTTTCGCAAACCCCGTGAAATAACGAAACCGGGCGGGCGATAAACAAGAATGGGGTAGCGCCGCGTCGTTCGACGCGATGGATATTTCTTGCCCTCGACTTGGTGCTTTGTTTCGCGCATCCAGATCGCTCATGCCCGTACGCCCGCTGATCCTCGCCATCGCCCTCTGCGCCAGCGGCCACGCCGCGGTCGCGGTGCCCTACGTCCTGGTCCCGGACGCGACCAACAACGTCATCACCGGCTTTACACAGGCCAGCGGCAGCCAGATCGCCATCGAAGGGAAGTTCCCCGGGGAGTGGCTCGTTCTTGGCGACTTCATCGACTCCGGCTCGATCTCCCTCGTCCGCCATGCAGCCCAGGTCGGCTCACAGATCTGGATCTCGGATCAGCTCAGCGACACCGTTCATCGCTTCTCCGCCCAGTTCGACGTGCCGCGATACCTTGGGTCCTTCGCGCTTGCCAATCCCCGCGGCATCGGCGTCATCAACGGCGAAGCGTGGATCGCCAGCGGCGGCGTCGGCACTGCGGGCGGCATCGCCCGCTACTCCTTCAACGCTGAACCCCTCGGCATCATCGAAGCCGAGGACCCGTTTGACTTCACGCCACTGGGCTCGGGCTTCCTCACCGCCAACATCATCCAGAGCCGGCTTGAGTTCTTCTCCGGCGCTGGCGTTTTCCAGAACGTCTGGAGCGGACCATCGTCCCTCGACTTCCCGCTGCAGATCATCCGCCGCACCGCTCAGGGCGGTGATGAGATCGTCGTCGTCGGCAACTCCGATCCGGCGCCGGGGCTCTTTCGGTACAGCGCTGCGGACGGCTCGTTTCTCGGCCGCACGTTTACGATCGCCATCCTGCCCTTCATCACGATCTCGCAGCCCCGCGGCGTCGCCGAGCTTGGCACGGGCGAACTTCTGTGGTCGGGCACCCAGGGTGTTTTCGCGGTCAACCCGACGTCCGGGACCAGCCGTGTGCTCTACACCGGTGAGAACTTCGTCTGCAACATGGCCGACACCGTGGACTTTGCGAAGTACTGCCCAGGCGATCTGAATAACGATGCGTTCGTGGACGACACCGACTTCACGATCTTCGCCGCCGCGTACAACGAACTGGTCTGCCCGACGCTGAGCAACAGCTTTCCTGCCGGCTGTCCGGCCGATCTCAACGCCGACGGCTTTGTTGATGACTCGGACTTCACGTACTTTGTGAAGGCGTACGACACGTTGCTCTGCCCGCTTTCGCCCTGAGCGGCCCGGTTATTTGTCTTGATTCGTTCTCGCCTTTGCGATACCTTCCGGAGAGGGAGATATCGCCTTGAAGCCACGCTCTATCACCGGTGCCGCCGCCGCGCTCGTTCTCGTCACCGGGCTCGCTTCGGCGCAGTCCAAGGTGCAGTTCACCTACGTCTGGCACCTTGAGCAGCCCGTCTATTGGCCTGACCGCCAGGTCTTTGGCTTCGACCGCTACGAGCGCGCCCAAGAGTCGCGTTCGCACAAGGCCAGTGGCGCGACCCATCCCGAGAACAACCTCGACGAGATCTTCGGCCTCGCCGATCGCCAGGCGGTGTACCAATACCGCACGCGTGACAGCGTCAACGCCATCCGCTGGACCCAGCGCGGCGGGGCTCAGATCTCCTATTCGGGTGGCCTGATCGAGAACATCATGTCGCTCGGCGGGAGCAACCAGCTCGGGTACTCGCCGGGCTGGATGAACTCGATCCGCGAGGCCCGCGGCTGGACCACCGTCAACAACAAGCCTCGCCTCGATGTCGTGATCTTCCCGTTCCATCATGCGCTCATGCCGCTGGTGGACGAGAACACGATGCGAAAGCAGGTCCAGGCGTACAAGCGCATCTACGCCGACGCGTGGGGCAGCAGCGTCCCCATGTCCCGCGGCTTCTTCCCCAGCGAGATGGCCTTCAGCACCCGGATGATCGGCGTGCTCGCCAGTGAGAACATCACGTGGTCGGTGGTCAGCGCCGAGAAGATCGCCCGCGCTCAGCCCGACTTCCCCGTCATCTTCGGCTCCGGCGGCGTCAACTGCGACCCGCCCAACAAGGCCGACCAGATCAACCCGCTCAACTCCACTGTCGGCGGCGGGTGGTACCGCCAATCCATCTCCCGCGGCTGCTCGCCGGTGGAATCGATCTTCTCGCTGATCCCACGCCGCGCTCAGTACATCGACCCCAACACCGGCGCCGCGTCCTCCATCATCGTCATCCCCGCCTCGCAGGGACTCTCCTGGCGCGACGGCTACGCGCCCCTGGGCACCACCGACTTCGCCGCCCTCGCCGCTCTCCACACCGGCACCCGCCCCGCGCTCATCACGCTCACCCACGACGGCGACAACGCCTGGGGTGGCGGCTTCTCCTACTACATGGAGGCCACGCCCAACCTCGTCTCCACCGCCAACAACACCTACCCCGCCACCACCGTCGAGCAGTACCTGAACGACTACCCCGTCCCCGCCAACGATCTCGTGCACGTCGAAGACGGCGCCTGGGTCAACGCCGACGGCGACTTCGGCGCGCCCCAGTTCATCAACTGGAACTGGCCCCTCGTCAACGCCCAGGGCAACATCGACGTCAACAACGGATGGGCCGAGGACGCCCGCAACTGGGCCGTCATCACCGCGATGCAGAACCGCGTCGAGACCGCCGAGGCGATCACCATCGCCCGGCCGACCACCTTCCCCGTCCACGGCGGCACCGCCGGCGCGCCCCTCAACATGGGACGCATCGTCTACCCCGACAACTCCACACTCCCCGCCGAACGCGCCTGGCACTTCTTCATGGGCGCTCTCAACAGCGGCTACATGTACTACGGCACCGCCATCGACATGGAGGTCAAGCCCACCGTCGCGTGCAACAACGCCGCCCGCCTCGCCGATCCCGTCATCGCCAGCGCCGGCCCCACCGGCGACACCGTCGCGCCCACCGTCTGGATCCCCCAGCGCACGCCCTGGAACCCCGGCTCCGTCAACTTCGGCCCGCAGCACAAGTACCAGCAGACAATCAACAACGGCGACTTTGACATCTGGACCTTCGCCTATGACGCCAGCGGCATCCCTGACGCCAGCGTTGTCCTCAAGTACCGCCTCGACAACGACGGCAGCAATCCGCTCTCGTCGACCCAGAACGAGACCTACGCCGGTGGTTCTGAAGTCGGCGCGTGGCAGTCGGTCACGATGACCAAGCGGGCCTTCCCCGCGGGCAACTTCTTCAACGACCCGAGCATCAACTTCTTCGTGATGCCGCAGTACATCGCGGATCAGTACTCCGCGCGACTCACCGGCATACGCAGCAAGCTGGTTGATTACTACGTCGAAGCGACCGACAGCCGCGGCAATCTGAAGAAGTCACCGATTCAGCACGTCTACGTCGGCGACGGCAACGGTGCACCCACCGGCGGCGGCACAACGGTGACGCTCTCGCCCGAGACTCCGGTTGCGGGGCAGAGCGTCACCATTACGTACGACACCAATGGCCGCCCGCTCGCGGGCGCGGGCAACGTTGCGATGTATTGGGGCATCAACCAGTGGACGCCGGTGCAGCCGTCGGTGCAGATGTCCGCCGCCGGGACCGGCAAGTGGAGCGTCACGATCTCGCTCCCGGCGAACGCCACCCAGCTTGACATGGTCTTCAACAACGCGCTGCTGCCCGGCAGCGCGACGATCTGGGACAACAACGGCTCGCAGGACTGGCATTTCCCTGTCAGCGGCGGCACGCCGATCGACACGTGGCAGGTCAGCGGCGTGCGTGATCCCGACTCCACCCTCATCGCGACCAGCGCGAGCAACAACATCAACCTGTGGGCCGGTCTGAAGGGCGACATCTTCTACATGGCGACGCAGGCCGCCGCCGGGAGCAACGACCGCTTCCTGCTCCTCTCCGGACCCGCCGGCCCCGGCGCGTTGCAGAACGCGATGTGGGGCAAGGGCGGCCAGATCGGCGCGTGGGCCTCGTTCGTCGGCAACGAAAGCTCCAACGGCTTCAACGGGTGGTTTGACGTGCCCCCCCCACCTGCCGGCAACGTCACGCAGAACGCCGCCACCAACAACGGCGGCGTGCTCGCCGCCACCATCGATCTCAAGAAGCGCTTCGGCGGCGGAACAACCCTGCCGAGCAAGGTCTATGTCGCCGTCGGCACCTACCCCACCGCTGACGCGACGGTGCCGGTGAGCGCCGATTGCATCCCGAGCGCGGTCGGCAACACCTTGCCCAACGCGGTCGAGATCAAGCTGTGCCAGTTCGCCAACCCGCGCTCGCCCCAGGGCTGCTGCCCCAGCGACCTCACCAACGACGGCTTCATCGACGACGCCGACTTCGTGCTCTTCGCTGATTTCTACAACACGCTCATCATGTCCGGCCCCTATCAGGGCGCTGATCTCACCGGCGACGCGAGCTGCGACGACTCGGATTTCGTGCTCTTTGCGACGGCGTACAACGAGCTGCTGTGCCCCTGAACGCCGGCGCGGGCTGATGGGTGGGGGCGGGTCCTTCCGGGCCCCGCACGCGCCAGAATCACGGCAGATTGTGCAATCGTGCACCATCCCACGCGTTGATCCTCCGTAGCGGTCCCGACACCGCAGGAGATCGACCATGCGATCAATCGTCTCCTTCACCGCCGCGGCCGCCGTCGCCGCACCGGCCCTTGCACAGACCCCAACCTTCAATGACGTCGTCTACGCCAACGTCCTCCGCGACGACGGCGCGTCGATGCCGGTTCGTCTCGATGTGTACTGGACCAGCAACATTGCTCCGACATCGCCTGCACCCTGCGTTGTCTGGATCCACGGCGGCGGCTGGGTGGGAGGCACGCATGACAACGTGCCGCAGATGGTCCGGACGCTCCTCACCAACGGGTTTGTCGTCGCCAGCGTGGAGTACCGTCTCAGCGGCGAGGCGATCTTCCCCGCACAGATTCATGATGTGAAGGGCGCGATCCGGCACCTCAAGCGGAACGCCGCCACTTACCGCATCGATCCCGCTCGCATCGGAACCTGGGGCACGAGCGCCGGCGGTCATCTCTCTGCGCTCATGCTCACCAGCAACAACGTCTTCGAAGCCGAAGGCAACGTCGGCGGCGTCGGCCCCCGCGCCACCATCCGAGCCGCGGTCGACTTCTTCGGGCCCACCGACATCCTGAACATGAACCTCGATGTCACGACCCCGCCGGGATCCAATATCGACCACGACGCACCGACCTCACCCGAGTCACAGCTCATCGGTTTCGACGCCCCCGGGCAGGGCATCGGGGTCCTGCGTGCGAACCAGAACAATCCGGCCGCACCCTTCCCTGAGAAGATGCGGCTCGTCAACCTCGCCAACCCGATCACCCACGTCGATCCACGCGATCTGCGCATCTTCATCGCGCACGGCACGGCGGATACATCGGTGCCGATCAAGCAGAGCCAGAGGCTGTTTGATGCGATGAACGCGGTCAACACGTCGGCGCAGTACACACCGGTCACCGGGGCCGGGCACGGCGCCCTCGGAGCCGCGGTCGAAGCCGCGGCTCGGCAGTTCCTCATCGACGAGCTGACCCGCTGCCTTCCCGATCTCAACCGCGACGGACTCGTCGATGATGCCGACTTCGTGCGCTTCGCCTTCTCGTACAACACCCTCTTTGATATCCGCGCCGACTTCAATGGCGACGGGCTCTGCGATGACAGCGATTTCGTCATCTTCGCTGCGGCCTACGAGTCCCTGGGCTGCTGAACTCCTCGGAGCCGGCCACGCCGACCGACGCGACGTACGTAGCCGGATGCCGTTGCTTACGGACACACGAACCCGTCATAGCGCCAGGCAAAGATGGCGAAGTCGTCCTCGTCCACCCGCTGATCCCAGTTGAAGTCCGCCGCGCACGACGCGTCGAGGATCGTCATCCTCGCACACTCGCCGCGGCTGTACATCCGCACGAAGGCCTCGAAATCGGTGTCGTCCACAACGCGATCGAGATTCAGATCGCCTTCGCAGTGCCACGAGGCCGCCACCGACACGCTGTCAAAGTCCGCCGCGCCCTGCGGCTTGATGGGCATGACGCCGCTCCGCCGTCCGTCGGCGATGAGCTGTACGCGCGACACGGCCGACGCCGCGTGCGCGAACACGAGCAGTTGATAGCCGTTCCATTCCACCCGACCCAGCCCGCTGCCCAGGTCGAGCCGCACCAGCACCTCGTTCCATTCCGACGCCACGGCGACCGGTTCCGCCGTCCTCCACAAGACTTCAGAGCCGTCGAACAGTGCGATGCCATCGAGCAGGCCGCTTGAGTCCATGCCGACATCCGCGATTGTCGTGTTCGCGGCGTCGTCCACCGAGATGCCAACCCGCACTTCGCGTGTGTACCCGTGTGCCGGCATTGACACGCGGACATAGCCGCGGACTGTCAGCACCGCCCGCTCGCCTGTGGACGGGGCGAAGACAAAGCCACCCTGTGCAAAGCCCGTCCAGCCGCCCCACCGATTTCGGAACCCAGGCAGGTTGTAATCCGCGAAATCGGTCGTATCGACACGCACGAAACCGGTTCCGCGGTGCGCGGCGGGGGAACTCTGCACACGGAACAACGCTCGGGGGTCTGTCCACATCCCCACGCCGTGGATCGATCCAGTCGAGGCATCGAACCCTTCGGCGAGCAGCGCCGTGTCCGACGACACGTCCGCCAGCGCCGCCACACTCAATGCCATAGCCGCCGTTACCGACAATCGTGCTGCGTGCATGTGATGCTCCCTGCGCCCCGTGGGCCGCGTGCGTTGCCGCGGCTGCCATCGCAGCGCCGCATCGCGTTACCTGCAAGGAGATTCACCGCTTCAATCAATCCGCCGAAACGCGCAGCGAAAACCGCGTGCATTTCGCAATGTCACCCGATGCAACATCGCAACGCCGCACGCGATCGTGCGCGTGATCACTCCCGTGGTTGTTTGTGCAACACAATCGACCCGCACGCCTCATGGGCGGGCCGCGATCGGCTTGGTCGGCTCGACGCTCGGCACCGCGTGCCCTTCGATCCAACCGCCGTTTCGCAGAGCCTCCAGGACCGGCGACACGATCGACCGCATCGTTTCGTCGACTTTGGGCTTGGCGTCAAAGCGCTTGGCCTCGGCGATCGCCTCGTCCACCGAGACGCCCTCGAACGCCGCCCGGAAGAGCCCGATCGCGCAGCTCGTTCGCTGACTGCCCGTCGCGCAGTGCACCAGCACGGGCTGCCGCGCCGGGTCCGACGCAAGCCGCAGAGCTGCCACGTACTCGTTGGGATTCCCCGTGGAGTCGCCGATGAGATCGAACTTGAAGCGCGTGATTCCCAGCGCCTGCGTCGAAAGCTGCAGACGCCGATCGCGCACATCGCCCTCGGAAGCGACACCCAGATCGATGATGGTGCGGATGCCGTGCTCTTTGACCATCGCCTCGAGCGCGGCCGGCGACGGCTCCCCGCTGCGGTACAGCTTCCCCGGCACGACCTCGGCAAATCGCTTCGGGTGCACATCGGGCCAGACCACGCGATAGACGAACACCGCGGCGCCCGAAGCGATTGCAGCAACCACAAGCAACGAGACAACGCTGCCAAAACCGTTGCGCTTCGATGACGTTGCGTCTTCCACGAACAACTCTACGACGGACCAGGACGTCGCCGCGGCAGAGCGAAGGTGCCATCAGTCCGCCGGCTTTGCGGCGCGACTGATGCGGTCCCGCTCCGGGCACACATCACCGCGAGCCCCGCATCAGTCGCGCGGCTCAAAGCAGCCGCGGACTGATGGCACCATGACGGCAGATCACCCGCCGAACACCTTCAGTTCCAAACCTTCAGCCCCAAGCCCCTCGCTTCCTCTACCATCCCCTCATGCCCGGTGCCAACACCAACCCGCCCGCCAAGAAGGGCCTTGCTTATCCGAGCGCTGTTGAGCGACTCATCGACGAGTTCGCCGCACTGCCCGGGATCGGCCGCCGCAGCGCCGAACGCCTCGCCTTCTTCATCCTCAAGAGCAACGAGCCGGACGCGCTCCGGCTCGCCCAGGCCATCCACGACGTCAAGAAGAACATCCGCCACTGTGCCGTCTGCTGGAATCTCTCCGACGGCGACTCGTGCTCGATCTGCTCGGACGCGTCGCGTGATCGCTCGACCGTCCTGGTCGTCGAACAGCCCAAGGACCTCATCGCCCTTGAGCAGACGGCGATGTACAAGGGCCTGTACCACGTGCTCATGGGCCGCCTCAGCCCGCTCGACGGCGTCGCCGCCACCGATCTGACGATCCCCGACCTGCTCGACCGCGTTCGGGATTCCAAGCGCAACCCGGGACACACCAAGATCTTGGAAGTGATTCTCGGACTTAATCCAACCCTCGAAGGGGACGGAACCGGGCTCTATTTGCAGAAAGAACTGGAAGGGCTGGGGGTGCGTATCACAAGATTGGCACGTGGTTTGCCGTCTGGCAGCCAATTGGAGTATGCCAACAAGGCGGTTTTGGCCGATGCCATAGTCGGCCGCCAGCGCGTCGGGGATTGACCCCCCCAACACCCCTCGCGATCAGGCGGCCACCCGGAGCACGACGCTCCGGCACCCGCTGGAGAGTACCGCGATGAGGTTCGAAACCCAGCAAAGCATGAAGCTCGGCCAGCACATGAAGCTGGCGCCGCGGATGATCCAGTCCATGGAGATCCTGCAGATGCCCCTTGCGGAGCTGCAGGAACGCATCCAGCAGGAGCTTGAGAGCAACCCCACGCTCGAACTCGCCGAGGCCCAGGCCGCGGCCGCGTCGGAAGTCACCGACGACGATGTCGACATCGCACCCGCCGCCGACGAGGACGGCGATGACGACGCCAGCGAAGGCCCGCTCACCGAGGACGAGACGCCGCTGGACGTCGGCGACGATCGCGACGACTTCGCACGGCTCGAGCAGTACAACGAGTCCAACCCTGAGGCTGCCGAGAATGAATTCGACAGCGGCGATGTATCGCACGAGGCCGAAGCCCCCAACGTCCGCGAGCTCGCCGAGCGCCCGAGCCGCGATGAAGACTTCGAGTACTCGCCCCGCGCTTCGGGCGACGACCGCGACGCCAAGTCCGAGGCGATGGCCGCCACGCCGGCGCGGAGCATCTCGCTGCATGAGCAACTCCGCGAGCAGTGGCACCTCGCCGACGTGAAGGAAGAACTCAAGCCGCTGGGCGAATTGATCATCTCGTTCCTCGACGCCGACGGGTATCTGCGCACGCCGCTGGAGACCATCGCCGATCGCGCCCCAGTTACCGGGGCAGGCGAAACGAAGCCCCGCTCCGTCGATCTCGAGAACGCTTTGCACGCTGTGCAGCTCTTCCTCGAGCCGCCCGGTGTCGCCGCCCGCGATGCTCGCGAGTGCCTCTTGCTCCAGCTCGACGCATTCGGCGACGCCGAGGACGAACGCAAGATCGAGCCCGAGGTGATCGCGCACGCCCGCCTGATCGTCGAGAACCACCTCGACGACCTGATGAACAACCGCCTGCCCCGTGTGAGCGAGAAGACGCATCTCTCGCTCGCCGAGATCCGCGGCGCGCTTGAGCTGCTGAAGAAGCTCAGCCTCGCTCCCGCGCGGCGGCTTGTCACCGAGGACGTCCGCCCCATCGTCGCCGACGCGATCGTCGAGTACGACGCCGAGAAGGACCGCTATCTCGCCTACCTCAACGAACGGCGCATTCCTGACCTGCGGATCAACCAGGAGTACGCCCTGCTCAGCAAGGGCAAGCCCGACAAGGGGATGGACAAGCGGGGGAAGGATTTTCTTCGGACGAACTTGTCCAACGCCGCGTGGCTCATCGACGCGGTCAACCAGCGAAAGCACACGCTGCTGCGGGTTGTACAGGCGGTCGTGGACGCCCAGCGCGACTACTTCGACTTCGGGCCGCAGGCTCTGAAGCCCCTGCCGATGACGCTCGTCGCCGAGCAGCTCGGCATCCACGTCGCCACCGTGAGCCGCGCCGTCAGCGAGAAGCACATCCAGACTCCGCGTGGCGTCGTCCCGCTGCGAAAGTTCTTTTCCGGCGGCCTGCAGACCGACGCCGGCGAGGACATGGCCTGGGACGCGATCAAGGTCGCGCTCCGCGACATCATCGATCACGAGGACAAGAAGAAACCCTGGTCCGACGAAGCCCTCGTCGACAAACTGCAGGAGCGCGGCATCGAGATCGCACGACGCACCGTCGCGAAGTATCGCGATCAGCTCAACATTCCTGCCGCCCGATTGCGGCGCGAGTACTAGTGCGTCCAGGCGGCTCCCGGTCCGCTGCACTTGTAGCTACAGAAACCGGCTGATCACCGCCAGGAAGATCAGGCTCAGCACACCGGCCACGATAAACCACTTCGGGTTCGACGATGATTCCAGCCGCAGGAACCCGCGCTCTGGGAACGACGCGTCGGAGTAGGCCTTGACCTTCGCCCCGGGCGTGTACTCCCGGATCTCCTCCGCCGCACTCTCGCGGCTTGCGTACCCGCGGACGATCACGGTCGGATAGAGCATGTCGCTCTCGTAGCGCACGCCGTTGAGCACATACTCGAACCGCACCTCCGGCGTGTGCGACGTTGTGCTGTTGTCGCGCAGCAACCGTTGATCCGTGTCCGCCGATCGGCTCGACTTCACCTCCGCCGAGAGGATCACCGCGTCCACGCCGACCGCTGTCGCCATCACGCGGCGTTGGATGAACCACTCCCGCACGCCCACGCCGATCAGCATGACGCCAAGACCGCCGAACATCAGCACGAAGATGGCCAGCATCACGTTGTCCATGACCGTGCGTTTCCTCTCTCGACGGCGCAGCAGCGCTGCACGTTTCATTCCGTTCACTCCGGCGTGTAGCCCAGAATCGCGGCGATCTCCGCGCGATCCTCGTTCATCCCGCTTGAGTATCGATCCGCCTCGTCCTGTGTGTGCGGGTCCGGATACGTGCTCAACCGATGCGACAGTGCCCGCCGGTAGAGGTCCAGAGCACGCGGCGATGCGGGCCTATTCCTGCCTTCCTTCTCCACCTGTGCCCGCAGGGCCGCGGCGAACAGATCGGACAACGCCGCTCGCCCTTGCCCGCTGTCGTCGGCTTGCAGCACGACGAGTGCCGCCTCGTCGAACTTGTCGCTCTCGATCAGCGGCCGGGCCTGTTCCATCGCTGCGTCGCGTTTCTTCGCGAGCTGCCGCGCGAAGACCTCGGCTTCATTCTGCGGCGGCGGCTTGTCGGCGTCGTGATCGATGATCTCGATCTCGTACTTTCCCCCATTGTCGTCGAGGTTCACCGTCGGGCCCTTGTGGTGCAGCAGCTCGATTGAGTGGATGCACGCCTCCAGTGTCCCCATGTAGCTGGGTTCGAGCTCGCGGGGGCAGAGTGCGTGTGCGGTCAGGAATCGCCCGCCGTCCTCCAGCGCCACAAAGCTCATCACCAGTTCGGTGTCGTTCTGATCCTGCAATCCCGTCGCGATGATCGCCGGGTGGTTCTTGTGCAAGCCGCCGACGTACGCGGGGCCGATGCTCAGCAATCGGATCCCGTTGTGCTGACACAGGTACACCAGCCAGTCCCGCACGGTCCCGTTCTGATACCCCGGCCGTCCCGCCACCGTGATCAACGCGAGCGCCACCGGCGACGACAGGACCAGCAGCGGCGCGCACACGTGCGGCTGATCGAAATCGTGTGCCTCCGCCGGCAACTTCGCTTCCACAAACCCCACCGGCGTCTTCATCGTGAAGTCCAGATCCGCCGGCCGATCCCGAAATGTCGCCTGCGGCAGAGACATCGACTGCTCCTGTTGCGCTCACCACTCGATCTTGACCAAGATCACGATCAGCACCACCACCACGACGAACGGCGCGATTCCCGTCGCCGATGCCAGCCACGGCTTGTGCTTTACCATCAGCCAGACCGCCGCCACCAGCGCCACCACTTGCACCAGCACGATCCCCCACATCATCATCTTCCCCTGCTGCAACTGCGCAGGCTTCGCATTGGCCAACCCCGCCATCAGCAGGATGAGCATGCCCAGCGAACTGATGATCCCGACGATCGAGGCGAGGATGGCGACAATCGTTTGCACCATGACCAGAACAGTGCGACGTGAACCGCCCCATCGGCTAACGCTCGACAATCGCCGCACATGCTGAACCAACCCGTGGTAGACACCCGACCGCCCGCAAGCCCGGATCCCCCACGGCGTCACCGCCGCAGCGGCTCGACGTCGTACGCCTCCACAATCGCGCCGTTGACAGCCGCATCGCCGCCACGCCCGCGCCCACGCCCCGACCCCGCTCCCGCATCCAGTCCTTCCACCGCCGTCCGCACGAACTCAACCCGCGCCTTCTCCGGCCCCACACGCACACGCACATGCCCGGGGCTCCCCCGCACCACCCCCGCTGCGTAACCGTACTGCGTTGCCGAACGCGTGTTGCCTGCCGGATTCCCCGGCTGCGGCACACACTGATACACCACACCGTCCCGCTCCCCCCGAACATACAGATGGTCGTGCCCGTGGAACACGACCGACACACCGTGCTTCACCAGCAGATCGTGAATCGGCATCGCCCAACCGGCCCGCCGCGATCCGAACCCGTTCGTCCCGTCAGCGTTGGCACCGCCCCACTCAAAGTACCGCGAAGACTCGGCTCCGCCGCGTGACTCCGCGCCCCCTATCCCGCCCACGAGATGATGGGTGAACACGAATCGATACGAGGCCTTGCTCGACGCCAGCGTCTTCGCAAGCCAGTCATACTGCGCTCGCCCAAGCGTCATCACCCAGCTCGCGTCCGTCGGCTTCAGCGGGTCATCACTCGGCCGCGCCGGCTCCCCAGCGCCCCCACCCACCCCACGAGCGCCGCCGCCTCCACCTCGAACCCGCTCGGCCGTGCTCCAGAATGGATCCAGCACGACAAACAACGCATCGCCCCATTCAAACGCGTAGTAGTTCGCCCCCATTCCATCCTGCAGCGCCGTCGAGCCGCTATACATCGCACCATCCACGACAGGTGCCGGGAACCGGCTTGTCCGCTGCCGATACGACCACGGTCCGATGTCATCCGAATCCCGCCCCGATGTCCCCTTCTCCCCGTCGTGGTTGCCCAGCACCATGAACAACGCGGCTCCCTGCGCCACCCTGCTCAGGTAGTACCGCTGCGCGTCGTACTGCGCCGCCGCAGCGCGAAAGTCCGCGCCTCGCTTATCCGTCATGAACGTGTCACCCAGATCGACCACAAAGTCCGGGCCGCCCGCCAGCATGTTCGCCAGCGTTTGCTCGTACACCCGAGGCTCCACCGCCTGATCAAGATGCGAGTCCGCCTGAATCGCGAACGTAAAGGGCACACCCGCAGCAGGCCGCGTCCGGAATCCAGATTCCGCCTGCCATTGAATCACATCCGACCCCGCCCGCGTCAAACCCACACGGTATCGATATCCGGTTCCTGGCTGCAGCCCCGAAATCTCCACGTTCCGGCTCAGACTCGGACCACTCTGCACCCGAACCGCGCCAGAATGCTCCCGCACCATAGAACCGTCCGCCCAGTACTCCACCACCGCGTCGGCGTCCGCCGCCACCGCGATCGACACCGTGATCGAACGTTCTGTCGGCCGCGCCAGAATCACGCTCGCGTCGTGCGCCGGAACATCCGTCTTGAACGACGTCATCCGCTCGATCAACCCGGCACCGTCTGGCCCGCCGCCCCCGTCTCCACGCCGCCCCGGACCTCGACGCTGATCATTTGAAGGCCGCGGCTCTCGCTCACCCGGCTTCTCCCCGCCGCGTGCTCGCGCGTGCACCACTTCCAGCGCAGCCGTCGCCAGCGTGATGTCCTTCGCCGCCGCCAGCAGCCCTTCCCGCGTCAATGTCGCACCCGGCGCCAGCTTCGCCTCCGACGATAACGCGTACAGAGTGATCGTGTACGACTTGTCACCCGGACCTTGCGAGCACGGCGGCGCATACGCCGCACGACGGTTCACCGTGTTCTGACCCCACATGCCGACCGCCGCCTCACCGCCCTTCAACTCACGTGCATCACCGGGTATGTTCGCAACAACCATGTACACGTGCGTGCCACCGTCGGGTGGCACGTGGTCCATGACCACCGCAAAAGCCTTCGTTCCGATCGGCGGATCCTTCCACGAAAGCCCCGGCGATCGGCTCACCCCATCGCACGTACAGTCGATCGACAACCGTCCATCCGTCACATCCGCGCTCGACACCGTGAACGCCGCGGCCTTCCCCTCCACCCGCGGCTCTTGCACCGGCGCGCCTTCGGGCTGGCGTTCGGCCTCACGACCTTCGCCCCCCGGTTCTCTCCGCGGCCGCTCCCCGCCCCCACCTCCGCCCCCAGGCCGCCGCTGCGTCGCCCCACTTTCGTATACCTCCGTGCGCGTTACACCAGTGGGATCAACGAAGTCAAAGACGTACTGGGCCCTCCGCCCCTCGCCCTCCCGCCGGTAGTTCACATAGTTCTTCCGCCCGTTCTGCGAGTACTCGAGCGACCATGCAGGATCCTTTGGCTCGCCCGTCGCCTTGAATCCCGTAATCCGCGCCCCACGCAGCGGCGGCAGCGCCGCCCGAGGCGATTCCGCCCGCGGCTGCGGCTCGATCTGATCACCTTGCACGGTCACAACCCCCCGCATCCCGCCGTTCAGATACGGATACCGCTCACTCGCGTGATAGTGGTACACACCCTTCGCACCGGCCGCCGAACCCGCATCAGCCGGCGCGAAGTGCCCGTTCAGTTCGTCGAGCTTCTCCCTCGCTCCGAGCACGCAGCTCTTCGCCTCGCCGGCCCGCGCCGCGGGATCGAAGTATCCGTAGATCGCGAAACCGTCGAGCGCATAAGCGATCGGCGCGCTCGCTCCGACATACTGCTGCAAATGCGTCGGTGCGATGTGATAGTGATAATCATCCGCCCGCCCGCAGTGTCCACCAAACTCATCAAGTTCGCCCGCGAGGAACGTGTCAGTCCGGCCATCGTTCTTGATCGGATTGAAGATCGGAACCCCGTTCGCTGCCAGCGCAATCGCCCCACGAAAAAGCTGCTCCTTCGCCGACACCACCTTGTCCGCCAGCTCCGGCTTCAGCGGGATCCGCCACGCGTTCCCACCCCGATAGTTCTGCGGCAAAGGCACCTGCTGCTGCCACGCCCGTATGCCCACCATCAACGCGTGCGAGAAGACATACGTGCCCCGCTCGCCGCCCGGAGCGTGCGGCAAGCCGTCGCTCTCTACATACAGCCATCGATCATCCCACCGCGTCGCCACCATCGGCGCAAAGACATCAAACGGAGCCGCCTGCGCCGGCGCGCCGTCCAGCTCCAACTCATGCGCCACCATCCGCACATTCGCAGCCCGCACCGCCGCGATCCGATTCTCGACGGCCGCCCGGTCCCCGTCCTTCAGCTCGTCCAGCCGCAGCACCGCCACCCCGCCGCCCTCTCGCTCGATGCTCACCAGCACCGCGCCATCAACTGAGCGCGCCGCAAGGAAGGTGCCCCGCACAGTCTCGCCCGTCCGCGAACTCGTCCACTCCCGTACACCGGCCGTGCCGCGACGCGGCACGTCGTCGTGATGTCCCTCCGCATCCGGCGGATGTGCCAGAGCCGCTGCCGCCAAGCAAACGATCACGCCAGAAGCCAGTCTTCGAAGCTTCTTCATCGCGAGGCCCCTTCTTTCGTAGCCGAATGCGCACGCGGCCGGGCCGTGTACGCATGCACCACCGAGCCGTTCTTTCCCTGAGCGGCCTCGTCCGATGCACGCGCCGCCCGTACATACTCCACCGTGCATGACGCGTCGCCCCCGCCCGTCACCGTCACCCGCAGATGACCCGAGTTCGCAAAGATGTCCCCGCTGCGATACGCCTCGCGGTTGAACGCCGTGAACGTCGGATCGGCCGGATTCGGGCACGTCTGATAGATCACGCCGTCAAGTTCCTGCCGCGCGTAGAGATGATCGTGCCCCTGGAAGAAGATCGTCACCCCCGTATCGCGCATCAGGTCGTGAATGGGCTTCTCCCACGTCGGCCGCGCCTCAAAGAAGCGAGTCATCCCCCGCGCCGGCGATTGCTCCGCCGCGGCGGCGTCACGATTGCGTCCGCCGCCCCGGCGATCCTGCCCGCCCCACTCGTAGAACGGTGCAACCTCCACGCCGCCCCGCCCCGTGCCCGAGACGTGATGACTGAAAACAAACTTGAACTGCGCAGTACTCCTGCTCAAAGTGTCACGGAGCCAGCGATACTGCTCGTCCCCGAGCGTGATCTGCCACAGATCGCGGCTCCCCTTTCCGCGCCGCTCCGTGCCCGGCGCATCCGGTCGCGCTCCGCCACGCCCCGCATCGCGCTGTGGCGCCCGCTCGCCGGCTTCGTTATCCACTGGCGCATCGGAGTGCCAGTACGGATCGATTACCACGAACAACGCGTCCCCCCACTCCCACGCGTAGTAGTCGCGCAGCAGCCCGACATGCTCCACCGGCTTTGCGTTCCCGCTGTAGAACCCATCCGGAGCCGGAAGCGGAAAGTGCGAAGTTCGCGCCCGGCCCGCCAGCACCGCGAAGTTGTTCGGTGTCCCGTCCAGCAGGTATTTCGCAGCCTGTTCGTGATTGCCGTTCACCAGCATCAGCGCCGCGCTCTTGCCGACGATCCCGAGGAATCCACGCTGGTGCGCGTAGATCGCGTCGACCGCCGCCTGTGACTTGTTTCCCCGCTCGATCAGCCGCTCGATGCTGAAGTCATCGCCCATCAGGAAATGGAAATCCGGCCGATCAGCCGCCGCGTTTGTCAACGCCCGAACGTACAGATCCGGGTCATACGTCTTCCCGAGCCGCTCCGGGTGCGAGTCCCCCTGCACCGTGAAGCAAAAACGACTGCCGCGATCCGGCTGCGTACGAAACGAATACACATCCCTCGCCTGCCACGCACCAGTCCCGCCGCCCACCCGAGTGCTCACGCGGTAGAAGCACTGCCCGTCCGGTTCAAGCCCGGCAATCTCGATGTGGGCCGCCACCCCCGCCTGCAGCGCCCGAACCCCGGTCGCCTGATGCAAGTCGCGCTCCGACCCGCCGTAATCGATCCGCACTTCGCAGTCGTGCGCGCTCAGCACGCTGATCACCGCCGACCGCTGCGAAGGCGTGCCCACCAGCACCGAGAACTCCGACTCCGGACCCGCCGACGCGCCCCGGGTCCGCGTCTGCGCCAAAGCTGGCGAACACGTGGTTACGAGCACCGCCCCACACACCAACATGCCGCGCAGGAGATCCGTCATGATGCCCCGCAAAACGCCGGTCGCGACCCGCGATTGCACGCCACCGACATCTGCCCCCTGCGACCCCGCCGTCGCCCATCACCCAGTCCCACGGTCGCCGATCACCACACCCCCAGCCACCGTACGAACGCCCCGCGCCTGGACGCAAAAACGAAAAACCCCGGCAGAAGCCGGGGTCTCGAAAAATGCCCCCCGAAGGACTCGAACCTTCGACCCGCTGATTAAGAGTCAGCTGCTCTACCAACTGAGCTAGGAGGGCCAAGCCGTTTCCACGGCAGGTCGTCATGGTACGCGGCTCACCCCGAAAGGGCAACGCCGCGGCAGCCGCATCCCCTCGCCGAGTAGCGGGGCGAACGAACGCGGGTTGAAAAAGAACCGGGATCGGGCGGGTATCGCTTCGGGCGACCCCGCTCCTTTGGGTACCCTCGGCTGCCCCCTTCCAGTCGATTGACCTCCCCGGGGCGTCTCCCTATTGTTTCGGCCCATCCCAGCGAACCCATCCGGGCTCGCCATGGGCGTTCATTCAGGTCTTTCAGGCTGTCGGGTTGCGATCGGTCATCTGACCGCGGCTCGCGTGCATCGGAGAATTGGAACATGCTTCCTCCACAAAGAGTTTCCTACGGCCGCACGCGTCGTCGCCGCACCCACCACGCCCTCACCGGCGTTCAGCCGACCGTCTGCCCGCTCTCGGGCATGCCCAAGCAGCACCACCGCGTGTGCGCCGAGTCGGGCTATGTCCGTCCCGGCCTCCGCATCAAGGTGCCCAAGCTGGGCATCGGTGTCCAGAAGGACTGAGTTCTTCGAGTGACGCAGTGGCGGAGCGACGCAGTGGCACAGTGCGTCCGGCCGCGCAGTGACGCCCGGCGTGTCCATTATTCGCGTCGGGCCCTGTGATCCCAGGACCATCCGATGCGAATCGCAGTTGACGTCATGGGTGGCGATCACGCCCCCGATGCCATTCTGAAGGGCTGTGTTGCCGCGCTCGAAGATCTGCCCAAGGACGACACCCTCGTTCTTGTTGGCCCCCGCCACGTCATTCAGGACTATCTCGACGACCGCGGCGTCAAGGACACCCGCGTCGAGATCGAGCACGCCGACGAGGTCATCCACATGGATGAAAGCCCGGCGAAGGCGGTCCGCGCCAAGCCGGAATCCTCGATCGTCAAGATGGCCCGCCTCGGCAGCGAGAAGGCTCCCAAGTCCGGGCCCGGTGCTTATTGCGATGTGGTGCTCTCCGCGGGCAATACCGGCGCGTGTGTCGCTGCGGGCATCATGCACATGCGGCGGCTCTCCCACGTGCACCGACCGGGCATCGCGGTGAGCATGCCGGCGTTCAAGGGCCCGGTCGTGATGATCGACTGTGGCGCCAACCCCGAGCCCAAGCCCGTCCACCTCTGGCAGTATGCCGTCATGGCCGCCGAGGTCGCCAAGTGCACGCTGGGCATCCAGAACCCGCGCATCGCTCAGATGAACATCGGCAGCGAGGAAGCCAAGGGCACCGACATCGTCAAGCAGACGCGTGATCTCCTCAAGGCCACGCCCGGCATGAACTACGTCGGCTACGTCGAAGGACGCGACCTGTTTGAGGGCGTCGCCGACGTGATTGTGACCGACGGCTTTGTCGGCAACACGATGCTGAAGATGGCCGAGGGCCTCGCCAAGTCGCTGTTCGGTGCGCTCGCCGCCGAGATCATCAACTACGACCCGCACCTGATGTCGCAGATCGAGCCGGTCTTCCGCCAGATCTACAAGAAGAACGATTACCACGAATACGGCGGCGCCCCGCTCTTGGGCGTCAACGGCGCGATGTTCATCGCCCACGGCTCGAGCGAAGCCAAGACGATCAAGAACGCGATCCGGAATTGCCGCAACTTTGTGAACAGCGGCGTGAACGACGCGATCCGCAAGCGTCTCGACGAAGTCGGCTCGCTCGGCGGCGTGCTTGCGAACGTTGGCGTCGACGCCTGAACGCACCACTCCCCAACCCGCACAGCGGGGAGGGGTGGCCGCGGCTCTGCGAGGCCGGGGTGGGGTGCCTCCCAGCCCAGGCACGCCGCACCGCAAGACCAAGTCGTCGCGCTTCCCAAGCACGTTACAATTTGCTCGATGTCGCCTGCTCCCTCCAACCCCCGCGGCCTCGCCGACGCCGATCTGGTCGGCGATCTCATCCAGCGCGCCGATCCACTCTTCGGCATCGTCTGGATCAACCCCGCCCGCATGAGCGGCACGCCCTGCTTCTACGCAACCCGGGTCCCCGTCAAGCACCTCTTCGACTACCTGCGGGCCGGTGACACCCTGGACGCATTCCTCGACGATTTCCCCGGCGTCGAACGCTCACAAGCGGCCGCGGTCCTCGAGCTCGCCCCGGCCTGGCTGACCAATCGCGGGGCCGCCGCGTGAGGCTCCTGCTCGATCATTGCGTGCCGCGGAAGTTTGCCGCGAGCCTTCCCGAGCATGAGGTTTACACGGCTGCGCAGCAAGGTTGGACGGTCCTTCGCAACGGCGATCTGCTTTCCGCTGCAGCTGCCGCAGGGTTCGATGCGTTGTTGACTGTCGATCAGAACCTGCGGTACCAACAGAATCAGATGACTCTCCCGCTTTCGGTGGTCGTCTTGATCGCTGCAAGCAATCAACTCGCACAGTTACAACGTCTCGTGCCCCCGCTCCGGCGAGCTCTCATTTCGCTGCCCGACCGGTCGTACATCGAAGTCGTTCCTGACTAGCCGCCCGAACCGTCGCTCGCTCCCCCGCATAAACTCCGCTTACATGGCCGCTTCCACAAATACCTCATCCTCCCCCCGTCGCGGCGTCCGCCTCGTCGGCACCGGCTCCGGCGTCCCCGAAAAGCGTCTCACCAACGCCGACCTCGAGAAACTCATGGACACCACCGACGAGTGGATCGTCCAGCGCACGGGGATCCGCGAACGCCGTATCGTCGACAGCGAGCACGGCGAGTCGGTCAAGCACCTTTGCGCCAAGGCCCTCTCCAACGCCCTCGCCGACGCCGGCCTCAAGGGCACCGACCTCGACCTCATCATCGTCGCCACGATGACGCCCGAAATGTCCTGCCCCGCCACCGCCTGCATGGTCGCCCAGATGGTCGGCGCCGGCCACGCCGGTGCCTTCGACCTCAACGCCGCGTGCTCGGGCTTTGTCTTCGCCATCAATGTCGCCCACGACCTCATCAAGGGCGGCGCGTACAACACCGTCGCCGTCATCGGCGCCGACACGCTCTCGAAACTGCTCGACTACTCCAACAACGGGCGCGGCACCGCGATCATCTTCGGCGACGCCGCCGGGTGCGCCATCTTCAAGGCCACCGACGACGCCTCCAAGGGCGTCCTCGCCCAGGCCATGCACGCCGACGGCGAGGGCTGGAAGGACATTTACGTCCCCCGCTGCTCCTTTGACTTCCCCCAGGGGACTCCTGTCGACGAGAACAAGGTTGACGTCGTTCAGATGAACGGAGCGACGGTCTTCAAGTTCGCTGTCGGCACCTTCCCCGAAGTTATCCAGCAGACACTCGATAAGGCCAAGGTCACCGCCGCCGAGGTTGACATGTTCGTCTGCCATCAGTCGAACCAGCGCATCCTCCACGCCGCGCGCGACCGCTTCGGCCTCACCGAAGACAAGCTTTACGTGAACATCGACCGCTACGGCAACACCGTCGGCGCCAGCGTCCCACTCTGCCTCGATGAGCTCCGCAAGGCCGGCAAGATCAAGGAAGGCAGCAAGGTCATGTTCGTCGCCTTCGGCGGCGGGCTGACGTGGGGCAGCAGCCTCTGGCAGATGTGATCGATTTCGGATTTGGGATGTCGGATTTCGGATGTGTCAAGGCACTCCGATTCCGGAGTCCCGCGCCGATTGCGACGCCATGCCTTCCCACATCCGACATCGCGTAGAATACCCGAATGTCCTCCCCCTCCCCCCTCGTCATCCTCTGCCCCGGACAAGGCGCCCAGGCCGTCGGCATGGGCAAGGCCTATTTCGAGAAGTCCCCGGAGTCGCGCTCCGTCTTCGAGCACGCAGACAAGATTCTCGCGTCCTTCATCGGGAACGCCCTGGGGAGTGAACTCTCGCGGTTGTGCTTCGAGGGTCCCGCCGACCGCCTGAACCAGACCGACGCCTCCCAGCCGGCGATCTTCGCGACCTCGGTCGCGTCGTACGCGGCTCTGAAGGCCTCGTGGGGCTTCTCGAGCGGCGAAGTTCCGCTTGCCGCGGCCTCGGGCCTTTCGCTCGGCGAGTACACGGCCCTCACCATCGCGGGCGCCATGTCCTTTGAAGACGGCCTCAAGCTCGTTGCTCTCCGCGGCCGCGCCATGCAGGACGCCGCCGAAGCCTCCCACGGCAGCATGGTCGCCCTCATCGGCGCCGACGAGACCCAGGCCCAGGAAGTCTGCGACTCCGCCCGCGGCAGCGACGTGTTGGTCTGCGCCAACTTCAACGCCCCCGGCCAGATTGTCCTCAGCGGCAGCAAGTCCGCCTGTGACCGCGCCGTCGAGGTCGCTGGCAAGATGGGCCTCCGGGCCACGCCCCTGACTGTCGCCGGCGCGTTCCATTCGCCCCTTATGCAGCCCGCCGCGGACCGGCTCGCCGACGCGCTTTCTCGCACCGAGATCAAGACGCCCAAGTGCGCCGTGTACGCCAACGTCACCGGCGACGTGCACGACGACGAGCCCGACACGATCCGCCGCCGCCTTGTGGAGCAGCTCACGAGCCCCGTGAAGTGGAGCCAGAGCTGCGCCGCCAAGGCCACGACCTACGCCGGCAAGGCCGAGTTCCACGAGCTCGCGCCCGGCAAGACCCTTGCGGGTCTCTACCGCCGCATCAGCAAAGACGTCAAAGTCAAGACCAACGACGAACCGTCCTAACCCTCTCCACTCGATGCCTTGATGCCTCGATGCCTTCCTCTCGAGAACGACCATGCGAAACGCAACCACTCGAATCATCGGCGGCGTGCTCGTCGGCGCCCTGCTTGCCGGCAGCGTCACAACCCTCTCCGGCTGCGGCGACTCCAAACCCAAGCCCAAGCCCGTCGCTCCCCCACCGCCGCCCCCGCCGCCCCCGCCGAAGCAGCTCGATGCTGGTGCGCTCCTGCAGACGATGCGGGCCGATCAGCGCATTCAGTTCCCGAATGAGAAAGCTCCGAGCGACGAGTCTGTCGCGCGCAGCGTGATCGAGCTCGCCACCGCGATCATCAAGGGCGACGACAAGGCGATGGGCAACATGCTCGTCTCCACGGGCAAGGACGTGCTCGACTCGCTGACCACCAGCGGGGCGTGGGAAGAAGCCACCGCCAAGATCGAAGCGATCCGCGTGGTCGAGCTCTCCGCCGCGGGAGACAAGCCTCAGAGCTTCACCGTCTCCTACGCCGTTCAGGAGCCCGGCCTTGCGTACGTCATGCGATTCAGCGCGACGCTCGACAACGGCACGTACAAGTACACCGGCCTCCCCGGCGGCCGCCTCACCCGCACCCGCGCCAATCAGTTTGACGACGGCAAGTTCGATTGACAACCAAGGCATTTCACCGCGGAGGACGCAGAGAACGCGGAGAGATGCACCTGGTTCAAGGTACCTCAGTTAATCGTGTCCTGCTTCAAGCGCCTTGATTGATCCCGCTCTTCTCTTGCCTCTGCGTTCTCCGCGTCCTCCGCGGTGAACCGCCTTTTCCTTGGATCTCATCATGACTACCGACAAACGCATCGCCGTCGTCACCGGAGCCTCCCGCGGCATCGGACGCGCCATCGCCCTCCGCCTCGCCAAGGACGGTCGGCACGTCGTCCTCGTCGCCCGCACCGAATCCGCACTCAATGACGTCAAGCACTCCATCGAGGCCAACGGCGGCTCAGCATCCGTTGTCGCGGCTGACATTTCGAATGCGCAGACCTTCGCCGCCGCCATCGAGAAGATCGCCGCCGACCACGGCCGGCTCGACATCCTCGTCAACAACGCCGGCATCACCAAGGACGGCCTCGCTCTCCGCATGTCCGACGAGGACTGGAACTCGGTCATCTCGACGAACCTCACGAGCGCGTTTGTCGCGATCCGGGCCGCGGCCCGGGCGATGATGAAGGGCAAGTTCGGGCGGATCGTGAACATCGCATCGACGAGCGGGGTCGTGGGCAACGCCGGCCAGGCCAACTACGCCGCGGCCAAGTCGGGCCTGATCGGGCTGAGCAAGACGATTGCACGCGAGCTGGGCGGGAAGAACATCACCTGCAACGTCGTCGCCCCCGGCTATATCGAGACGGACATGACCAACGACCTGCCGCAGCAGGTGAAGGACCATGTCCTGGGGTTGATCGCGGTAAAGCGCTTCGGCATCGCCGACGACATCGCGGCGGCCGTCGCGTACACCACCAGCGATGAAGCGGGCTTCTTCACCGGGCAGACGCTCATCGTCGACGGCGGGATGACGATGGCGTGATGCCTTAACGAACCCCGCGCAAGCGTGGGGCGACATTTGATTTTATCTTGCACACAACCGTGGCCCCCCGCTTGCGCGGAGGGTTCGTCAAGGCAGTGCCGTCAGTCCAGCGCCGTCGCCGCTGCAAACTTTGGCGTCGGATTCGTCAAGCCGAGCATCTGATCGAGGGCCAGAAGTGCATCGCGACGCACCTCCGGGTGCACCCGGATCACGTTCACCGCCCGCGGCTTGTGATCCTTCGTTGCCCGTCCGGTCAGGTGATCGAGCACCCACAGAAGATGGGGTTCATCGATCCGGTACATCGTCGTGCACAGGCACTGACAGTCGCTGAGAATGCGAACCGACACGCCGCGAGCTTTGGCCTCGTTCGCCAGCCGATTCACCAGGTGCACCTCGGTCCCCACCGCCCAGCGTGAGCCCGCCGGTGCACTCCTGATCTTCTCGATGATGTACTCCGTCGAGCCCGCCAGGTCGCTCTTGTCCACGACCTCTTTGCAGCACTCGGGATGCACCAAGATCGTCGTCTTCGTGCCGTTGGCCTTGTCGTGCGCGCGGATCTCATCGCAGTGCTCGGGACGGAAGAGCTTGTGCACCGAGCAGTGCCCGGCCCACAGGATCGCCTTCGCACGCAGCACCTGCTCCGACGTTGCGCCGCCGAGTTCCTCACCCTTGCTCGCGCGCCGCGGGTCGTAGACGCAGGACTCGGTCGCGATGTTCACGCCGTACTTTGAGGCGGTGTTGCGACCCAAGTGCTGGTCGGGTAGGAACAGGATCTTGACGTCTTCACCGCCACTGCCCTGCTTCATCGCCCACGCGAAGACCTTGTCCGCGTTCGAACTGGTGCAGCACGCCCCGCCGTGGGCGCCGACAAAGGCCTTGATCGCCGCGCTCGAGTTCACGTATGTGATCGGGACGATGCGCCCGCGCCAGCCCTGGGACTTCAGCGAAGCATGGATGGTCTCCCATGCCGTCACCGTGTCGTCGTACTGGGCCATGTCTGCCATGGAGCACCCGGCGGACAAGTCGGGCAGGATGACCTCGACCGAGTCGGGCGTCAGCATGTCGGCCGTCTCGGCCATGAAGTGCACGCCGCAGAAGATGACGTACTTCACCGCGTCCTTGCCGGTCCGCTCGGTGGCCAGGCGTGCCGCGATTTGCGAGAGCTTCAGCGAATCACCGGTGTAATCCGCGTGCCGGATGATCGAGTCGACCTGGTAATGATGGCCGAGGATGACGAGCGAAGACCCGAGCTCCTTCCGCCGCGCAGCGATCGCCGCGGCGAGTTCGTCGCCGTTCATCTTGTGATACATGTCGGGAAGCGAGGGCTGCCAGAGCACCAAACGTCACTCCGTGGTCACCACGAGCGATCGTAGGAGTATTAGCAGGACCGGCTTCCAGCCGGTCATCCTGACATCAGTGGGAACGGCCTCTGGCCGGTCGTGTCACCAGTGGGACCGGCCTCTGGCCGGTCTGCCTCACGCCGCCTTCCGTGCCGCGTCCACGACCCCGTCCTGCACGGTCTTGAACCGGATGGCCGCCGCCTGTTTGCCCTCGGACATCGGCAGCACGCGCAGCACCTGTCCGACCACGCCCGCGTCCGCGGTCACGATCGCCGATGCGCCCCAGCCCACGATCAGTTCGATCTCATCGCCCACGCTCAAGGGCCGGGCCGATTCCAGCCACACCATCGCGCCGCCGATCGAGAAGTCGTGCGTCGACGCCGCGAGGTACTGGCGCGTCTGGCGGTGGAAGATCTTGCACGGCTTGCGAACGTACATCCGCGTGTGCTTGCGCCGCTCCGAGCCGTCCGTGGCCGGCGGGAAGTCCGTCACCCCGTCGCTGGACTTGATCTCGGTGCCAGCACCGATGACGCCCAGGACGTGCTTGCTGCTGTGAGGGTTGCTCGACATGCCGCGGCTCCCATCGCCGCACCGGCCGCGAAAGAGCGGGGCCGTCCGTGGCCCCGTGATCTGCATCGCCGCCCGAACTCCGCGGCGCTCGTCCGCGGTCGGCGGACATGGAGCCATCGACCCTCTTTACGTCCGACTTGCGTTTCGCACCCGTTTTTTCGGACGCGGACGCAAGTCCTGCGCGTCCCGAGTGCCAGACCCAAGACGTCGAGGCTGGCGAGGCCCTGCGGGGAAGCCTCGGATGGAGGTGCCGGGTGCACTGGCAAGAACCGGCGCTGGCACCGTGTCCGATCCGAGGCTTCGTCGCCGAGCCTCCTCAGCCTCGGCGTCTGGGCAGGCTCAGGCCAGATCGTCGAAGGTCTGAATGCGTCTCTAGTCTTCTCTGTGGACTATGCCCTTGTCTGCATCACCGCCCTTCTCGCCAGCGGCCTGACGCTGGTCTCGGGCTTCGGGCTGGGCACGATCCTCATGCCCGCCTTCGCGGTCTTCTTCCCGCTCCCGGCCGCGATCGCCGCGACCGCCATCGTGCACTTGGCCAACAACGGCTTCAAGCTTGCGCTCGTCGGGCGTCATGCTGATCGGGCCACGCTGCTTCGCTTCGGCGTGCCCGCCGTGCTCGCGTCGTTTGCCGGGGCCGCGCTTCTGGCGCTGCTTGAGAACGTCGCGCCGCTTGCGGCGTACTCGATTGGCACGCACACCTGCCGCGTCACCATCGTGAAGCTTGTCATCGCCGCCATCATGCTTGGCTTCGCGGCACTGGAGCTCTCGCCGCGGTTCTCGAAGCTCGAGTTCGACCTCCGCTACCAGCCCGTCGGCGGCGTGCTCTCCGGCTTCTTCGGCGGCCTCTCCGGCCACCAGGGCTCGCTCCGCTCCGCCTTCCTCGTCCGCGCCGGGCTCAGCAAGGAGTCGTTCGTCGCGACGGGCTGCGTCATCGCGGTCATGGTCGATGTCGCGCGTCTGCTCGTCTACGGCGTGGATGCATGGCGCACGCACGCGCAGCAAGCCCGGGCCGAGGGCGTCGGCTTCGGCCTCATCGCCGCCGCGTGCCTCAGCGCGTTCGTGGGTGCGTACCTCGGCGCGAAACTCGTCCGCAAGATCACCATCGAAGCGGTGCGCGTGGTGGTCGCGGGTATGCTGGCGATCATCGCGATCTTGTTGGGGACCGGAATCATCTGAGACATCGAATCGAGTGGAAGATCATCCATGAACACACTTGCTCTTCACGTCACTCTTGTCGGCCTTCTCGCGACCCTCTCCGGTTGCGCTTCCGTGGGTTCACGTGACGCCGCTCGGCCGCTCACGCAAGTCGCCTCCTCACCCACTCAATGGACCGGCGTCGCCGTCAGCAAGTCCGGCCGTGTCTTCGTCAACAGCCCCAATTGGCACGAGGGCCACACCTGGTCGGTCGCCGAGGTGCAGCCCGACGGCACGCTCAAGCCCTACCCCGATGAGTCTTGGAACCGCTACGACCCGCGGCTGCGCTCGCTCCCGATCAATGTCTTCGTCTGCGTCCAGAGCGTGCACGTTGATCGCGCTGATCGGCTCTGGATCCTCGACCCTGGTGCGCCGCAGCTGCAAGGGCCGGTGGCGGGCGGACCGAAGCTGGTGCGGGTCGGTCTCGCGACCAATGCCGTCGTTGAGAACCTGCCGTTCGGCGAGGTGGTCGCGCCCAAGGGCTCGTACCTCAACGACATCCGCGTCGACACGCGCCGCGACTTCGCATACCTCACCGACTCCGGCCTCGGCGGCATCGTCGTCGTCGATCTGAAGCACGATCAGGCGTGGCGTCGGCTTGACAAGCACCCGAGTGTGCTCGCCGAGCGCATCGTCCCCATGGTCGAAGGCCGCGAGCTCCGCTTCGGCGGCGGGGACGCCAAGGGGCAGGTGCCGCAGATCCACTCCGACGGCCTCGCCCTCTCGCCCGACGGCTCGTACCTCTACTGGCAAGCCCTCACCGGCCGCACGCTCTACCGCATCCGCACGGAGGTGCTCCGCGACCGCTCGCTGAGTGAAACGCAAGTCGCCGCCGCGGTCGAGAAGGTCGGCACCACCGTTGTCACCGACGGCATGGAGATGGATGCGAACGGCATCCTCTACTTCACGGCCCTTGAGAAGGACGCGATCATGTACGTCGCGCCGCCCGACATCGAAGCCGCGGCCAAGGCGACCGCCGCCAGCGCCGCTGCACCCGCCACCGTGAATGTGCAGACGCTGGTGCAGGACCCGCGGATCGCGTGGCCGGACTCGTTCGCCTTGGGTAAAGGCAAGGACCTGTACTTCACGACAGCCCAGATCCATCGCACCGCGTGGTTTAACGGGACGATGCCGCAGACGCCGTACCTGGTCTTCAAGACCACGCGGCCGGGGCGCTAACAGAACACCCTCCCGCGAGTACACGATGTTCACCGTTTGTTTGCTGGACTGACGCTTTCCAGCGACCGATAAACACCCTGCGGCATCTCATGCCGGGAGGTTTTCCATGGAACTCGGACTTGTCGGTCTCGGCAAAATGGGCGGCAACATGAGCGAGCGGCTCATCAAGGGCGGGCACTCGCTGGTCGTCATGGACCGGGCCGCGGATGCGGTTGGTCGCCAGACCAAGCTCGGCGCCAAGAGCGCGGGCACTCCGGCGGAGATGTGCAAGCTCCTGAGCGGGCCACGGGCGATCTGGCTGATGATCCCGGCGGGTGCGCCGGTCGATCAGGCGATCGCGGACTTTCTGCCGCACTTGTCGAAGGGCGACACGCTCATCGACGGCGGCAACACGAACTACAAGGACACCATCCGTCGCGGCCAGGAGCTGGCGGCCAAGGGCATCCACTACGTGGATGTCGGCACCAGCGGCGGCATCTGGGGCATCACCGAGGGTTACTCGATGATGATCGGAGGCGACCATGCCGCGGTGGAGCGACTGAGCCCCATCTTCAAGACCCTTGCCCCCGCGCCCGACAAGGGCTGGGGCCGCGTCGGTCCGAGCGGCGCGGGCCACTTCACCAAGATGGTGCACAACGGCATCGAGTACGGCATGATGCAGGCCTTCGCCGAGGGCTTCGCGATCATGGCGAAGAAGAAGGACCTCGATCTGAACGTGCAGCAGATCAGCCAGATCTGGCAGCACGGCAGCGTGGTGCGTTCGTGGCTGCTCGATCTGATCAGCATCGGGCTCAAGGACGACGCGACGCTGAAGGACATCAAGCCGTGGGTCGCGGACAGCGGCGAGGGGCGTTGGACGGTGGCGGAGGCGATCGACCTCGACGTCTTCGCGCCGGTGATCACGCTGAGCCTGCAAAGCCGCTTCCGCAGCCGCGACGAGTACTGCTACACCGATCGCATGCTCGCGATGATGCGGAACCAGTTCGGCGGGCACGCGATCAAGAAGACGTAAAGGCCATTCACCGCGGAGGACGCAGAGAACGCGGAGAGAATCGGAATGCTCAACGCGCTGCAGTTCTGAATCAATGCTCTGCATTCCTCTGCGTTCTCCGCGTCCTCCGCGGTGAACTGCTCTCGGAGTTTCTCATGCAACTCGTCAGCCAGGGCGGTCCTGCTCCTCGTCACCTGTTCGTCATCTTCGGTGCAACCGGAGATTTGTCGTATCGCAAGCTGATCCCGGCCTTGTATCACGCGGACCTGGACCCCGACGCGCACGAGGGGCACGCGATCCTGGGCGTCGCCCGCGCGGCCCTGACGGATGATCAGTTCCGCACCGCGGCGGTGGAAGCGCTCGCCCAAGGCGGCGTGCACAAGGCCGACGCGGAGCGATGGGCGAAGAAGACGCTGTACTTCCAGTCGCTGGGCGAAAGCGGGCCCAAGGAGTACCAGGCGCTGCGCACCCGGATCGAGACGCTGGAGCGGGAGCACACACTTCCCGGCCATCGCGCGTTCAATCTCGCGCTGCCGCTGCCGGCGTTTGCGCCCACGGTGGAGCGGCTGGCGGAGGTCGGGCTGAACAAGAGCCCGGGCTGGACGCGGCTGATCCTCGAGAAGCCGTTCGGTCAGGATCTTTCGAGCGCCAAGGCCCTCAACGACCTCATCCACAAGTACTACCCCGAGGATCACGTCTACCGCCTCGACCACTACCTGGGCAAGGACACCGTCCAGAACATTCTCGTCTTCCGCTTCGCCAACTCGATGTTCGAGCCGATCTGGAACCGCGACAAGATCGAGAAGATCGAGATCACGGTGGCGGAGCAGCTGGGCGTCGAGTCGCGCGGCGCGTTCTACGAGAACGCCGGCGCGCTCCGCGACATCGTGCAGAACCACATGATGCAGCTCGTCGCGCTGGTCGCGATGGAGCCGCCCGCACTCATCGAGGCCGACAGCGTCGGCAACGAGAAGGTGAAGGTGCTCAAATCCATCCTGCCACTCGACAAGGAGCACGTCGTCTTCGGGCAGTACGGCAAGGGCATGATGGGCAACGAGGTCGTCCCCGGATATCTGGGCGAGAAGGGCGTGGCTCCCAACTCGAACACCGAAACGTTCGTGGCGGCGAAGCTGTCGATCAACAACTGGCGTTGGCAGGGCGTGCCGTTCTATCTGCGGACGGGCAAGCGGCTGGCGAAGAAGGCGACGCGGATTGTGGTGACGTTCCGCCGCCCGCCGGTGGCGATGTTCGATACCTACGGCTCGTGCGTCTTCACCCAGAACCGCCTCGAACTGCTGCTGCAGCCCGACGAGGGGTTCAACATGACCGTCGATGTGAAAAAGCCGGGCTCAGGCCTGCACCTGCAGACGCAGCGGATGCGGTTCCGTTACGCCGAGGCGTTCGGCAAGCTGCCGGAGGCGTACCAGACGCTGCTGCTGGATGTCGTCCGCGGCGACCGCACGTTGTTCGTCCGCTCCGACGAGATCGAGACCTCGTGGGAGTTGTTCGATCCGGTGCTGCAGAACCGGCCGCAGCTGAAGCAGTACGCATCGGGGAGCTGGGGGCCGCAGGAGGCCGAGGAGCTGCTGGTGTCGCGCGGGCATCAGTGGACGGAGATTTAGGGGAAAGTTGGAGGGGTGAGGTTGGACGGCAACACAGAAGACGTGCGGCGGCCGCGCCTCCCCGCCCCGCGCAGCGGGAAGGGTTGGTCGAGCGCAGCGAGACCGGGGAGGGGCGCTTGGTGTCCGGATGTCAACACGCGCTTGTGCACGCAGTCCCCTCACCTGGCGTGAGGCTTCGCCTCAAGCCGTCCTCTCCCCGCAGGCGGGGAGAGGACGCGCGGGGCGGGTTGTGGCGCAGCCGATCATCGCTCTTTGATGCGATCCAGTATGTCGTTCGCTCGCTTGTTCGCGTACTCCGCCGCGCTCTGTGAATCGCGTGATTCGGTGGCGTAGCGACAGATCGATGCGAGGGTGTCGCGTTCGGTGCCGAGGGTTGCCCAGCGTGGGTCCGGCGCGCCTGAGCACACTGCGAGCAGCAATACCGCGGCACGGGCGGAATCGGTGTCAGCGACCAGTTCCTTGCGCTCACGTGTTGCACGGCTGGCGTGGGCGGCGACGCGGATGATCGCGTGGCGGGCGGCGAGTTGATCTGCGGCGCGGGCGGCGTCGCGGGCCTTGGCCTCGTCGGCGTCGGATGCGGTGGCGACGAAGGCACGCAGCGCGCCTTTGGCGTCGTTGAGGAGCTTTACGAGATCGGCGTCGTCGAGCGTCCAGCCGCCGAAGCGGGACAGGGCGGCGCGGTCGGACTCGAGGTCGGCGATGTCGGCGGCGAGGGCGAGGGTTGAAGCGAGGGCGCGGAGGCGGGCGGCGTGCTGCTCACCTCCGGGGCCGCTGCGGTTGGAGGCGTTCTTGCGCCACAGCGCGCGTTCGCGTTCGACGGCGTCGAGGAGTGTGCCGGCCTGCGTGCCGAGGACGGCGTCGAGGGCCGGGTCTCGTTCGCGGAGGCGGCGCTCTCCTGTGAGATCGAGCAGATCGGCGCAATCGGAGGCAAGGTTGGAGAGGCCGTCGATGGCTTGGTCGCGCTGCTTGGGGTCGGCGACGTCCTTGGCGAGCTTGAGCAGGGCATCGGCGAGCGGCTTGGCGTTCTCGCGGAGCGTGGGCTCGGCGGGAGCGGCGGTCTGCGGATCGCGGAGGGCGTCGCTGGCGCGGCGAATGAGGGTGAGGAGGCGGGTGTGCCGGCGGTGCATGTTGACGGCCGCCATGACGCCCGGCTCGCCGGCGGCGTCGGCGCTGCGGATGGCGGCGGCGACGGCGTCGGTTGCTTCGGACTGCGAGCCACGGCAGAGGTCGGCGATAGACCGGAACGCGGGGCGGAGTTGGCGAATGACGGTCGAGTCGTCCTGTAGCGTCTCACGGGTGGGCATGGACTCGAGCCACAGGGCGAGGCGGGTGAGACGGTCGGCGTTCGCGGCGGTTGGGGCCGGCGGTTCGTCGGGCATCAGCTCAAAGGCGGGGCCGAGTGCGTCGGTGATGGGCTTGAAGGCGGGCGTGCTGGTGTGGCGTTCGAGGGCATCGAGCACGCGGGACCACGCGGCGAGGCGGCGAAGGCGGGCCAGGCCGCGGTCGGCCTGTGCGGGGTCGGTGGAGGTGTCGGCGAGGATCTCCTGCGCACCCTGTGCGAGCTCCTTGAGCCAACGCTTGTACGCGCCGACGGGAAGTCTGGACTCGCGGCCGAAGCAGCCGCCGGCCTCGCGGACGAGGCGGGTGAGCGCGTCGGCGCCGGGCTTGTACGCGGCCCACTTGGAGGCGAGCGCGACGCGCTGCCGCAGCGGCTCGAGCGCTTGGAGCGCGGCGGCGAGGGTGGCTGCATCGGTGCTCTTGAACTCGGGCCACGCGGGGCTCGGCGCGCCGACGATGGTCGGCCACGCGGCGAGGGCGTGGGAAGGATCGAGCTTCTCGATCAGCGGGGCGAAGGCCGTGCGGAGTTCGGTGTCGAGTGCGTCGGTGGTGATCGTCGTGGCGGCGAGTGTGTCGATGGATTGGGTGAGCGAAGCGGCTTGGGCATCGGTGAGGAGCTTGGTGCCGAGCGCGGCCGTGAGCGCGGCCGCGAGCGCGGGTTGTGCGGCTTGCAGCTTGCGGGCCGCGGCGATATGGCGCGAGCCGGGGACGCCGAGGGCTTCGCCTTGTTCGAGCAGTGCGGCGGCGAGCGTGGTGTAAGCGGCGAGGAACTGCTCGCTCGCGGGCTTGTTTTGCTTGAATGCGGCGGCGGACTCGCGGAGGGCTTGGGCGTCGCGGAGGGCCACGGCTCCGCTACCGGGGGCGGGCTCGGTCGAGCCAAGGTTCAGTCGCTGGGCGTGGGCGGCGGAGACGAATAGCAGCGCGGCGAGGCACGCGGCTCGGAACGCGGGAGCGGGATCACGTGCGGGCCATGGCGAGGGCTTGGGCATAGACCTTCTCCAGCTCGGCGACCATGGTTTCGGCGCTGAAGCGTTCGCGGCAGAGCTCGCGGCCGCGGGAGGCCATCGCGGCGCGGTCGTCGGGGTGATCGTACATCGATGCGACGGCCTCGCGCAATGCGGCGGTGTCCTTGGGCGGGATGAGGCGGCCGGTGACGCGGTTGATGCAGATCTCGCCGGTGCCGTCGACGTCGTAGGCGACGACGGGAACGCCGACGAGCAGAGCTTGGGGCACGGTGCGGGGGAGGCCTTCGCGGTACGAGGGATGGACAAGGACGTCCATGGCCTTCATCATCTCGGGGACGCGTTCGCTGGGGACGAGGCCGGTAGTGATGACTTTGGAGGCGAGGCCCATCTCGGCGACGCGCTTGAGCAGGCGATCGCGCCACCAGCCGTCGCCGACCCAGAGGAGCTTCCAGTTGTCGCGTTTACGGAGCTCGTCCCCGAGGGCGTCGAGCAGATCGTCGTGGCCCTTGAGCTCGGCGAGTCGGGCGACAGTGCCGACGACGAAGTCCATGGGTGAGAGGCCGAGGCTGTCGCGAACGGAGTCGCTGGTGGCGGCGGTGCCCTGCGGCGTGACGGGTTTGAGATAGCGATCGACTTCCATGCCGCTGTAGACGGTGGAGTACTGCTCCTTACGACCGATGTGTTCGTCGAGGAACTGCGTCGTCATCGCGTCGGCGACGGAGACGATGCGGTGGCAGCGTTTGGCGGCGAACTTCTCGCTGGCGATGTAGAGGCGGTTGGTGCGGGAGGGCAGATACTTGTGGAAGGGCGGGCCGTGGATGGTGTGGACGACGCCGATGGGCTTGCCGCGGCGTTTGGCGGCGGGCAACTCGGCCCACGCGGCGGCCCGGCCGAGGATGCCGGCCTTGCTGCTGTGGGTGTGGACGATGTCGGGCTGCAGGTCGCGGATGAGCCTGCGGAGCGCGTAGTAGCAGCGGAGATCGGTGAGGGGGCGGATCTCGCGGATGAGGGTTGGGATCTCGTGCATGCCGATGCGGCGTTGTTGGCCTTGGTTGTCGGTGCAGGAGAAGTTGGACGCGCGATCGAAGAGGGAGCCTTCGGGGCCGAAGATGGGGCCGAAGGCGAGGTGGACGTCGTGGCCGAGGCGCGATTGGCCCTCGCAGGAGAGGACGGTGTTTTCCTGCGAGCCGCCGAGGATGAGGCGGGTGGAGATGTGGAGGATGCGGAGGGGCATGCGGAGCGTCGATGGTATCGAACATCGACGGTCACGCGCGGGCGGGTGTCGCGGCGTCGCGGCCGCACTCGGGGCAGCGATTGTCGCGCACGCCTTGCAGGTCGTAGCCGCAGCGGCGGCAGGCGCCGTGCGGGGGCTTAGCCCATGGGCGGAGCGCGAGGAGGACAAAGCCCAGGCCGATGGTGCCGACGGACCAGAAGGGGATGATGACCTCGGTGCCCATGGTGCTGGTGCGGAGAACGGGGGCGACGAAGGTCTGGCGGGTCATCGCCGACATGGACGGGTAAACGACGCGGGTGAAGCTCTCCTTGGCGGTGAGGACGCCGGGGGAGAACGGCTTGCTGCGCTGGACACGGACGGCGCCGGGGAGGAGGCGGGCGGAGTTCATGCGGCTGGTGGAGTCGGCGGCGTAATCGAGCCCTACGAGCCAGGAGAAGGGGTAGGCGATGAGGGAGAGGCCGATGAGCAGGCCGCCGAGCCAGAGGAGGAGTTTGGAGGGCAGCCCCCGAGTCACGAATGTGGTACCGGTGAAGAAAGGGCGGGTTTCACACGATCGAAGCATCGGGGCTTCGATAACGAATCCACTCGAGACAGAGGCCAGTTGGCGGCAGCGTCGGCCCGGCGCGGGTACGGTCACGGGATTCGAGGATTGCTTGCACGTCCTCGGCCTTCTTGATCCCGCGGCCGACGTCGATGAGGGTGCCGCCGATGATGCGGACCATGTTCCAGAGGAAGCCGTTGCCTTCGATGTCCATGCGGATGCGTGCGGCACCGGGGCCGATGTCGGTCTTGGTGACGGTGAGGGCGTAGATGGTGCGGACGGTGGTGAGGCGGCCGTGGCCGCTGGCGGCGAATGACGCGAAGTCGTGCTCGCCGATGAGTGCTTGCGCGGCGCGCTGCATGGCTTCGACGTCGAGCGTGTCCCAGACGTGGTGGACGTATTGACGGTCAAAGAGCGGGCGGGACTTGGCGTTGTGGAAGGTGTAGGAGTAGGCCTTGCGTTCGCACGTGCCGATGGGGTGGAAGTCGTCGGCGACGAGTGCCGCGTCGAGGATCACGACGTCGTCCGGGAGTTTGCCGTTGATCGCACGGGTGAGGGCGTCGGTGCTGCGTTTGATGGGCCAGCCGGTGTGGGCGTCCTCATCGCCGCCGCAGGTGAACGCGGCAACCTGGCCCTTGGCGTGTACACCGCTGTCGGTACGGGAGGCGCCGAGCACTTCGACGCGTTCGCGGACGATCTCGCGGACGGCGCGTTCGACGACGCCCTGCACGGTGCGGAGGGCGACGCGGGTCGGGTCTTCGGGAGCAAGGGCGGGATCGACGAACTTGCCGGAGCCCGTCAGGTTCGACTGCTCGAGCGTGGGTTCTTGCTTCTGCCAGCCGCAGAAGTTGGTGCCGTCGTAGGCGATGGTGAGGCGGTAGCGGGGCACGTGAGAGGGTACGCGTACGATCGGGAATGCCGGAAACACACGAGCATTGGATGCGTTTGGCGATCGAACAGGCGCGGGCGGGGATCAGCAAGGGGCAGTCGCCGTTCGGCGCGGTGGTGGTCCGCCGCGAGGCACTGGTTGGAAGCGGGCACAACGAGGTGTGGCATCGGACGGACCCGACGGCGCACGCGGAGGTGGTGTGCATCCAGAACACCGCGCGGGCGCTGCGGACGATCGATCTCACCGGCTGTGTGATGTACACAACAACCGAGCCGTGCCCGATGTGCGCGTCGGCGATTCACTGGAGCCGGCTGGATGCGGTGTACTTCGGGGCGTCGATCGCGGACGCGGGTGACGCGGGCTTCCACGAGCTGAGCGTGCCGATCGAGGAGATCTACACCAAGGGCGGCAGCTCGACCAAGGCGTATCGCGGCGTGCTGGCGAAGGAGTGCGCGGCGCTGTTCGCGGAGTGGAAGGCGGCGGCGAAGTGCGGGACGTACTAGCGCTCGCGGCTTGCGGGCTCGTCCTGATCGACGGTGGCACCGGTGAGCCGGTAGCCGACGCTAATGGGGCGCTGGCCGCCGCGGATGAACGCGGCCATCTCGGCGACGAGCGGGCTGGCGCCGGCAAGTTCGTCGAGGATCTGCTGCATCTCGGGTCGGGTGAGGGGCTGCTTGAAGGCGCGGCGGCAGGCCTCGCGGACGCGGGTGATCTGCTCGCGTTCAACGCCAGCGCGGCGGAGGCCAACGACGTTGATGCCGCTGAGGTACGCGCGTTCGACGACGAGTGAGAAGGGCGGCGCGTCGGCGACGATCTTGGCCCCGCCGCCGATCATGGCGAGACGACCGACGCGGGTGAACTGATGGACCATCGCGCCGCCGCCGAGGGTGACCTGATCGGCGATGTCGGAATGACCGCCGAGTGCGGTGTTGTTGACCATCGTGACGTTGGAACCGACGCGGCAGTCGTGTCCGACGTGCGCGTTGACCATCAGGTAGCAGGCGTCGCCGACGATGGTCGGGACGTCGATCTTGGTGGCGGCGTGGACGGTGGCGTTCTCGCGGAACGTGCAGCCGGCGCCGATGCGGACGCCGGCGGTCGGATCGGTGTGCTTCACCTTGAGGTGCTGCGCGCTGAAGCCGAGGCAGACACCGGGAAAGATGAGGGTGCCCGGGCCGATGCTGAGCGGGCCGCGGAGGTAGGCGTTGGCGATGACCTCGACGTTGTCGCCAAGGGTGACCGCGCCCTCAAGCACGCAGCCGGGGCCGATCCGGACACCCGCGCCGAGGACGGCCTGGGGCGACACGGAAGCGCTCGCGTGAATCGTCGGCATCTTCGACGATACGAAGCACCGGCGCAAAGTCATCGAAAATCCCGACGAATCATGCAGAAATCGTAGATTGTGAAGGCGTCTTACGCGGTCGTTCGACCGCAGACGAGACCCGAGTCAGTCGTCGTTTCGCTTCTTGGCGCTGATCGTCAGCGAGGCCTTGGTTTGCTTTGGCTTGCGTTTCCAAGGCAGGAGGCTCTCGGGCACAACGGAGTTGATCACGACCCACAGCGCTCCGAGCGCGATGACGCTTGCGACCCAGAACTGCCAATCACCCAGCGGCAGGGCGGCGAGCGTGCGCATCAGGAAACCCCCGCGGCGCGCAAGACCTGGAACGTGACGAAGGCAAAGAGGTACGCGACGCCGCTCATCCAGAGGAACTGCAAGATCGCCCAGCGCGGGCTGCCGGCTTCTCGCGCGGTGACGGCGAGTGTGGGCAGGCACTGCATCGCGAGGACGAAGTAGACGAGGATGGACCAGCAGGTGGCGGTGGTGAAGATGGGGGTGATGCCGTCGGATCGGGTGGCGGCTTGGACGGACGCGACGGCACCGGCGTCGGATGGGTCGAGATCCTCATCGCCGGCGCGGACGACAACGGCCATGGTGGAGACGAAGACCTCGCGGGCGGCGAAGGACGTCATGACGCCGATGGTGAGCTGCCAGTCGTAACCGAGGGGCGCGAAGACGGGCTCCATCGCCTTGCCGATGCGGCCGATGTACGCGTTCTCCTTTGCGTGGGCGGCGATGCGGCGTTCGGCGGCGGCGTTCATCGCGTCGGCCTGCGACTGGGTGAACTGCTTTTTGTCCGGCACGGTCTCGGCGTCGGCGATCTGCTGCAGTTCTGCGGCCTGCTGCTGCTGGAGCAGCGCGTCGGCGGGCGGAGCGACCTGCGGGTAGCTTCCCAGCCACCACAGGACGATGCAGATCGCGAGGATGTTGGTTCCGGCGTTCTTGAGGAACATCCAGCCGCGATCGAAGGTGGTGATCGCCGCGGTGCGGAGCGAGGGGAGCTTGTAGGTGGGCAGTTCGAGCACCATCGGGCGGCTCTTGCCCTTGAGCAGGGTGCGGCGTGCGATGAGCGCGGAGAAGAGGCCGGCGGCGGCGCCCAGGGCGTAGCAGCCGACGAAGGCGATGCCGGCAAGCAGCGGACGATCGCGGAAGAGCAAGCTGGTGACGAGCACGTAGACCGGAAGCCGCGCCGAGCAGGTCATGAAGGGTGCGACGAGGATCGTGGCGAGCCGCTCTCTGGGATCGGGAATGACACGGGCGGACATGATGCCGGGAAGGGCGCAGGCGTGGCTTGAGAGCAGCGGGACGAAGGCGTGCCCGGGCAGGCCGAAGGGGCGCAGGACGCGGTCCATGAGCAGGGCGGCACGGGCGAGATAGCCGGTGTCCTCGAGCAGCGAGATCAGGAAGAAGAGCAGGCAAATCTGAGGCACGAAGATGACGGTGGCGCCGACACCGGTGACGATGCCGTGGGAGAGCAGGTCACGGAGAATGCCGGCGGGCACATAGGCATCGATGAGGCCGGTCGTGAACGCGAAGATGGCATCGATCCAGTCCATCGGAAAGTGGGCGACGGAGAAAATGGTGTAGAACAGGCCGACCATGATCGCGGCAAAGATCGGGACGCCGGTCCACGGCGAGACGAGGATGGGATCGAGGCGATCGGTGAGGCTGGGCTTGGGCAGGGCGGACGGGACAACGGTGGACGCGGGCGGGATCGCGATGCCGCTCGCGCTCGCACCCAGGGCGCGGCTGGCGATGCGATCGGCCCAGAGTTCGAGTTCGGCCTGATCGCCGGGGGGCGTGCGTGTCGGCACGGTCGGCTTGGCGAGCGCGTTGACGAGTTCGGTCAGGCCTTCGCCGCTACGGGCGCTCGTGGCGATGACGCGGCAACCGAGTTGCTCTTCGAGCGTGCGGATGTTGATGAGTCGGCCCTGCTGGCGGGCGAGGTCCATCATGTTGAGCGCGATGACCGTGGGCAGGCGGCGGCGGAGCACTTCGCCGACGAGGACGAGATTGCGTGGGAGGTTGGTAGCGTCAACGACGACGCAGACACCTTCGGGGTCGCCGAAGGGCTCGGACTTGGGGGAGAGACGCCCAGCGAGCACGTTGCGGCAGATCTCGGCCTCGGACTGATTGAGTTCGACGGAGTAGATACCGGGCAGGTCGATCAGGTGGATCTCGACGTCGGCTTGGCCCTTGGTGGCGGCGGCACGGACGGTGCCGATGCGTGCGTCCTGCGTTGTGCCGGGAAAGTTGCTGGTCTTGTGGCGCAGGCCGCAGAGTGCGTTGAAGAGCGTGGTCTTGCCGGTATTGGGGTTGCCGAGCAGGGGGACGTGGAGAATGCCGTCGTCGCATGCGTCGGCACGGGTCGTCGCGGCCCCGGCTTCGGACCCATTCTGCCCCGAGGCTCCGAAGCTGCTGTCATTCATTGCGCGGGGCTCCCTGCCTCCCCACCACTGCCCAGAACGACGTGCACCTTGGCGGCGAGGTCCTTGGTGAGTCCGATGCGGCTGGCGCACGCGCAGCCGCAGGCTTCGGCGCCGAGGACTTCGATGATGGACGGTTGGCCAAGACGGATCACGCGAACGCGCACGCCGGGGCGGAGACCCATGGCTCGAAGAAGCGCGGCGTCGGCGGGATCGTCCATGCCGAGCGTGGCGACGTGGGCGATCTGACCCGCGGCGAGCGTGGCGAGCGAGCACGTCGGGCCGACCGGCACGGCAGCGACGCAGCCGGGTGGAGAGATCAGGGAGGTATTGGCGTGAGTTTCGGACATAGAAGTCAGCAATATAGCGACGAAGAACGGTAGCCGTTCTGAGACGAAGTCTCAATATTTTCTTGGAGGAGCCGATGCCACGCGAGCGGTCAGGCGCTGGTGCTGCCGACGAGGGCGGCGTTGGTCGGGAACCGCTGCATGGCGGCGAGGAGCTGTTCGACCTGCTGGGGCGGGGGCATGGCGAGCAGACGGCGGCGGAGGGCCGTCATGGTGTGCAGCTCGGTGGCGTTGAGGAGCAGGTGCTCCTTGCGGGTGCCGCTGGCGGCGAGGTTGATCGCGGGGAAGAGACGGCGCTCGGCGATCTTGCGATCGAGGATGAGCTCCATGTTGCCCGAGCCCTTGAACTCTTCGAAGATGATCTGGTCAGCCGCGGAGCCGGTATCGACGAGGCAGGAGGCGATCATCGTCAGGCTGCCGGCTTCCTCGGTGTTGCGCGATGCGCCGAAGATCTGGCGGGGGACTTCGAGGGCCTTGCTGTCGAGGCCGCCGGTCATGGTGCGGCCGCTGTTGGAATGGTGGCGGCTGTTGTTGAAGGCGCGGCCGAGGCGGGTGAGCGAGTCGAGGATGACGACGACGTGCTTGCCGGCCTCGACCATTGTCTTGCAATACGCCTGCGTCGCGAGGCTGACCTGGATGTGCTTGTCGATCGTGTGGTCGTTGCTGCTGGCGACGACCTTGCAGCGGGGCGTGAGCTTGACGGGTGCCGGCGCGACGGGTGCGGGAGCTTGGCCGTTAGCAGGCGGGATGGCCGGTGCGCCCTGGAGTTGGGCGGCGACATCGGGCGGAAGCTCCTTCATCAGTTCACGGGTGGCCTGGTCGGCGCGTTGGGCGACCTCGTTCTGAACCGCGGTGAACTGGGCGAAGGTGCGGCGGAAGTCGGTGACTTCCTCGGGGCGCTCATCGACCAGCAGCACCACGACTTCGACGTCGGGGTGGTTGCGGAGGATGGCGGTGGCGATGTCCTTGAGGAGGGAGGTCTTGCCGGCCTTGGGCGGCGAGACGATGAGGCCGCGCTGGCCGCGGCCGATGGGACAGAAGAGATCGATGAGGCGGCAACTAGCGGGGCAGCCGGGGTACTCCAGCGTGAGCCGAGGGGCCGGATCGATGGAGGTGAGTTCTTCCCAGGGTTTGATGCGGGTGAGGCCCGGGGGCAGTTCGAGGCCGGGGAAGGTGGGAGCCTGATTCGGGCGCGACATGGTCGCGGCGCCCCCACCACCGCCGCCCCCACCGCCACCGCCACCGCCGCCAGTCTGGTGCGGATGATGACCGCCACCGGGGTGATGCCCGCCGCCTCTGCCGCGTCTACGACGTGATCGATGTCCCAAGCGAGCGATTCCGTGTGTGGGCGTCGATGGCGACGCGCGTGCTGCGGAGCCGGATTGCCGTACGCCGCGCCGACGGCGGGAAAACCCGACGAGGCCAACGTGAACCACGATGCACCGGCGTGTTCCGCCCTGGCCACGCGTCGGAAGAGACGTTCGGCAGGCGGAACTGACGGGAAACGATAGCAGGTGCGGCGAAGGGACGTCGGACTGATGTTGGCGGTTGGGACGCACCAGGGCGCGGGTGGCCCATCGGGCGTGAGATGGGCCGCAGGTGTTGTCGGACGCACGGCGAATGGATGGGGGAAGAACGAGAAGGGGTGGCGCGAAAGCCTTCGCCGCCCGTGCAACGGACGGGCGGGGCGACTCGTGTGCGGGAACCTATCCTGCCGCGATGTTGGTAACGCTGGCGATTGAAACAAGCAATCCGTCCGCCGAGGGACCGGGCGGACCGGGTGTGGCGGTGCGGGCTGGGGCAACGATCGTCGTCGAGCCGGTGGGTCGCGGGCGCGAGGACGACCTGATGCCGGCGATCGATCGGGCGTTTCGACGTGCTGGGTGTCTGCCGAGCGCACTGAATTTGATCGCCGTGTCGAGCGGGCCGGGCGGGTTCACGGCGTTGCGGGTGGGCGTCACGGTGGCGAAGACGCTGGCGTACGCGAGCGGCGCGCAGTGCGTCGGCGTGCCGACAAGCGCGGTGTTGGCGGAACGGGCGCGGCGTGATGGGGTGCATGGGCGGCTGGCGGTCATGCTTGCGAGCAAGGGCGAGACGGCGTACGCGAGCGTGTTCGATGAGGGTGATGCGCATGCTCGCGCGGCACGGCTGATCGACGCGACGCAGCTCGAGGCGCTGGGGGTTGGTACCGTCATTGCGGATCAGTTTCTGCCCGGGTCGATGCGGACGGTGTGCGAGCGGATGGGCATTGCGGTGGCGTTGCCGCACTTTGACGCGGCGGATGTGCTGGCGTTCGGGGCGTCGCTGCACACGGCGAACGGAGCGACGCCGGTGGACGAGCTGGCACCGATCTACGCGCGGGAGCCGGAAGCCGTCACGAAGTGGCGACAGCTGCATCCGGATCAGGCCCCGTGATTTGCGAGTGAAAATGCGTTCGGCGTGCCGGAGGGCGCAAGCTCGGCGCGTCCGAGGTATGGGACGGGGAAAGTGAACCCAATCGATAGAGGCCGCACAGCTTCACATGAAGTGTGGCGGCATCGCGTCCGATCTCGGGAGGGGAAGTGGAGGTCGAGAGAGAGACCGGAGAATCGTCATGGACCCAAAGAGGCAAGACGGCGGCGGCATTCCAATGCGCGACGAGGGCGATGCGGAGCCGTTGTCTACAAAGCGAATCTTCACAACCGGCGAAGCTGCCGCGGTGTGCAAGGTGAGCCAACAGACGATCATCCGCTGCTTTGACGCGGGGCGTTTGACGGGCTTCCGTGTACCGGGCTCGAAGTTCCGGCGCATTCCACGGGACGAGCTCATCCGTTTCATGCAGACCAACAGCATCCCGACCGATGTGCTGGGCGTGGGCGAGAGCGCGGACGCGAAGACCCGCGTGCTGATCGTGGACGATGATGAATCGTTTGTGCGGCTTGCGGCGCATGCGTTCTCGGACACGAGCACCTACGACGTTCGCACGGCGACGACGGGGTATGACGCCGGGATCGCGACCGAGTCGTTTCGCCCGCACGTGATGGTGCTGGACCTGATGCTGCCTGACATCAACGGGGTGCTGGTGTGCTCGCGGCTGCGGCAGCGGGAGGAGTTGAAGTCGTGCCGCGTGCTGTGCGTGAGCGCTTCGGATCAGCAATCGGACTTTGATCGCGTGATGGCGGCGGGTGCCAACGGCTACCTCCGCAAGCCGGTGACGGCGAACGACCTGCGGCTGCGGGTCGAAGGCATGATGAACACCCAGATGCGTGCGGCTGCCTGATCGGCAGCGATCGCGCCCTTTCGCCAGGCAGGAGCAATCCGTGACCGAGCTCAGCGCCCCATCGCCGCGGCAGCAGAACATCGATCTGATCCTCAAGCAGGTCTCGACGCTGCCGCCGCTCGCGCCGGTGGCATCGAGGCTTATGGCGTTGGAGAACGCGCAGGCTGCCGACCTTGGTGAGATCGCAAAGCTGATCGAGACGGACCCGGTGCTGTCGGGCCGAATCCTGGGCCTGTGCCGGCGTGCCGACAAGGGAGTTGGCGAGAAGATCACCTCCATCCGGCGTGCAGTCGTGCTGGTCGGTCTTGAGGCGGTCCGCAATGCCGCGGTCGGCGCGAGCGCCTTTGCGGCGTTGGCACCGCAGGGCAGCGGCGATGGCCGCATCGATCGCGACGGATTCTGGCAGTACTGCATCTGCGTCGCGTCGACGGCGGAGCTGCTGGCGTTGCACAACAAGGCGGAACTGCGGATCGCGCCGGAAGAGGCGTTTATCGCGGGGATGCTGCATGCGGTGGGCAAGCTGGTGCTGGATCACGTCCTGCCGAAGGCGTACTCGCGTGTCATCGAACTGGCACGGCAGGAATGCGTCGAAAGCGGGTTCGTGGAGCGTCGGGTGCTGGGGATCGACTATCGCGAGGCCGGACGCGCGCTCGCCTCGCATTGGGACCTGCCGCCCGCGTTGATGGCTGTGATGCAGCACCACGGCACGGCGTATGGGCAGATCCCCGAGTGCGACGAGAAGGCGCTGATCGGACTGGTCTCGGGAAGCGCGGCGTTGGTGCGTTCTCTGGGGCTTGGGTGGTCGGGGGACTTTGATCCGCCGCCAAGCGTGGCGATCATGCTGCCGACGTCGGGCGTGCGTCCGCCTTCGATGAAGGAATTCGGGGCACAATTGCTGCGGGCGGTGAGCGATCGCCTGAGCGCGCTTGGGATGTCGGACAAGGGACCGGAAGAGTTTGCGCTGCACGCGCTGCAGACGCTGAGCCGCGAGAACCTGACGCTGCTTCGACAGACGAAGCACTCCCGCGATGCGGCCCCGGCACCGGTGCGCCCCTCGGCGAAGGAAATGGAGATGCTGACGCGGGCGCGGAAGATCGGCGAATCGAGCGTGCACGCGGCCGAGCTGCTGCAGACGATCGTCTCGCGGAGCCAGATCCTGGCGATGCGGCTGACCGATGGCCGCGACCGGGCGAGCATGGCGGCCATCGTCTCGGCGTCGCAGGAACTGGAGCAGACGCTCGCGGAACTGAAGCGATTGGACGGCGCGGAAGCGACGCGATCGCAGGCGGAACGCGAAAAAGTCCGCGCCGCATGACACTGCGACGAAAGTCGCGCCGCGAAGCGACCGACCCAACATGCGAGAACAACAACAGGACGTTCACGCATGGCACCCCGGAAGACCAAGGACAATTCGAGCGAAGCAAAGTCCCGCGACGCACGCTTTGTGCTGGTCGCGCACCCGAGCAAGTCGCGTCGTGAGGCGATCATGAATGTGCTGTGTGCCCGCGGGCACTCGTGCATCGGCGCTCCGAGCGCCGCGGCGGCGGGCGAGGCGTTGACGACCCATGTCGTGCTCGCTGCGGTCGTGGCCGAGGTGATGATCCCTGCGCTTCGGCACCAACACGAGTCACTCCCCGGCGTTGTGATGCTCAGCCCCAAGGCTGACTTCGCCGCCGCCAAGCGTGCTCTTTCTCTCGGCGTCTGCGACGTGGTCGACGAGCGCTGCGAAGAGGACGAGCTGACCGCCGCGATCGACAAGGCCCTGAAGCCGACGATCAAGGCGACGAGCCGCGAGGAGCGGCTGGAAAAGCTGTGCAAGCGACTCAACGAGTCGCGGCGCACGCTCTCGAAGGAACTCAACCGCCTGTGCGCGGACATGACGAGCGCCTACTCGGAGCTTGCCCAGCAGATCGACACGGTGGCGATCGCGGGCGAGTTCACCGGGCTGATCCGCCAGGAGCTCGAGCTCGAGAGCCTGATGCGGACGAGCCTCGAGTTCTTGCTCGCGAAGCTCGGCTCGACGAACGCGGCGCTCTTCCTGCCCTCAAGCACCGGCGACTGGTCGCTCGGCGCCTACGTGAACTACGACCGCTCGAAGGACTCGGCCGAAACGATGCTGGATCATCTCGCGGACACCGTGCCGCAGCGGCTCGAAGAGTTCGGGCAGACGGTGCGGTTCGACACGCAGACCGAGGTGGCGGCCAACCTGCCGGGCGCGAGCGACTGGATCGAGGACTGCGCGGTTGTCGGCTTCTCCGCGGTGCACGAGGGCGAGACACTGGCGAGCGTGATGCTCTTCCGCGATCGCTCGACGCCGTTCCCGGAGCACACAAAGGCGACGCTGGATGCGTTGTCGAAGATCCTTGCGAGCCAGTTCGCCCGCGTGATCCGCGTGCACCATCGGCACCTGCCCAAGGAGCAATGGGCGAGCCCGGGCGATCCGCTGCCGCCCAAGGGCGACGAGGGGTTCTACGAGTCCGGCGACGACGATGATCTGCTGTGATCGGTTGCGCGGGGCGGTTCAGCGGCGGGTCTGCAGCAAGCCAAAGGCCTTCTTCGGCGATTCGTCCTTGTCGATCCGGCGAGGTCGTCGGACGTGACTTGGATGTCTCTGACCAGTTTGGAGATCGATCGCACCCTTGATGTCGCGCCGTGGATGTGCGTGGGCTCGCTCAAGCGGGTGAGCACTCTTCTGGCGTCGTCGATGATGCCGATGCAGCGGTGGCGGGAATCCGAGGTGTGCCAGACAGAGGCCGCGTCCACTGGCTTCAGTACGTCAGGTACCCGAGGTGCAACTCGGCGTGGCGCAGGTTCATCTGGATCCACTCGTTGTGCGTGAGTTTGCCGAAGAGCACGTTCTCTTGCGTCGGGCAGGATGCTTGCAGGCGCTCGAGGGCGCGGCGGAGTTCGGCGGCGCCGGCGTCGGTCGAGGTTTCCTCGGTGCCCAGGGTGCCGCTGGCGACGTTGGGGATCTTCACGCCGCCGGGCATGGGGCCTTTCATGAAACGGCCCTTCATGAAGGTGCGCACGATGAACTTGATGATCCACGCCGGGCGCAGGCTCGGCGGATAGCCGTCGAACGCGTAGTTGATCCAGGTCGCGATGTGGTGAAAGTTCTGTCCCGCGGACCAGTTGCCCAGGCGCTTGAGCGTGCCCTGCTTTTCGGCGGCAACGATGCGGTCGATCTCGGCCAAGGCGTCGGCGATCGATCCGAAAGCGAGGGGACGCCGCGCGATGGACTTGGTATTGATCATGGCGAGCGATGGTACGTCGCAGCAGGGGCTTTCGGACCGACCGTAAACGTCGCAACGGTGCGGTTCTCGGCATCGACGACGGTCCATAACAACTGAATGCGTGAAGACTTTGGAGCAAAGCCGCAAGAGGGTGCCGATCCCATCGTTTGAGTGACATGTTGAGACACCGCGGGCGTGTCGCCGGCGGCGTTGGATGATCGGACCAAGGGTCCGAGCGTTCGACACGTCAGGCAACGAGTCTTTGGAGGAGAGGGAACGGACATGCTGAAGAATGTGTTGACTGGCGCGGCCGCGCTCACGCTCGGCTGCGGGATGTCTCTCGGTGCGATCGTCGCCGTGGGCGGGAGCGTGCAGCAGATCGCACAGCCCGGCGATGCGAGACTGAACGCGCTTACGAGCACCACGACCGTGTACGCGTGGAACGAGGCGCAGAACTTCACGCTCGATCGCAACGTCAAGATCGACGCCCAGGCGCCGGGCCTCTACGACCAGGCGGGCGACCTCATCAACGGCGTGCTGAACCAGGGCACCGTGGTGAACAGCCACTACGTGCACTTCGATACACCGGACAGCACCGGCGGCTCGGCCCGCGGACGCATCCAGTTCGACGGGCAGATCCTCGGCGTGATCGTCCGCAACGGGTCGGGCACGCGGCACCTGGATCAGTCGGACTTTCTGGGCGCTCCGACGCTCTTCTCGCAGAACGTCAACGCCCGCGGCCTGGAGTTCAGCACCGACGCATTTCGCATCGTGATCGCGGGCGACGCCATCGAGTTTGAGTTCGACATCAGCTCGCCCGGCGACTACATGCGGATCATCACTGTGCCGACTCCGGGCTCGCTGGGTCTGGCGGGCGCGGGCCTGCTCGTGATCGCTCGCCGCCGGCGGTGAGAACAGGGTTGCGATTGACGACGGGGCGGGGCCGCGGGGCTCCGCCCTTTTCGTTTTTGGTGGTTGGATCCGGACTGAAGCATGCGACGGCGCGTCCCGGAGGGTGAGAACGGCCCGTCCAAGCACCGACCGGCGGGGGTGCCAGCGGGAATCTTGGCAATCACACTTTGCGGCGGGCGTTGCATCTGTCACAATGACGGCCTGTCGCGCCCACCGGTTTTCCGCCCGGCCGCGACGGGGATTGGACGCACCGGTTTTGAAGCACCGGTTGTCACGCACCGAGGAGAAAGGAAGAGACATGCGCAATACCACAGTGTCGGCGGCCGCGATGATCGCGGCGTGCGGCTGCATTTCGCAGGCCGCGATCGTGAATGCGTTGTTGTAGACCACGCTCATCACACAGCCCGGGGATGCTCAGCTGAACGTGCTGACCAGTTCGACCACAGCGTTCGTGTGGAACGAGGTGCAGAACTACACGCTCACGTCCGCGCTGCGGGTGAATGCATCCGCCCCGGGAACGTACAACTCGGGCGCGAGCCTGATGAACTCGTTCATCAGCGCGGGGACGACGATCAGCAGCCACTACATCCATTTCGATTCGCCGGCGAGCGCGTCGGGGGCGATCCAGGGACGCGTGCGCTTCGATCAGAAGATCATCGGCGTGATCGTGACGAACGTCGCGGGACAGCGCGATCTGGATGACTCGGACTATCTCGGCGCACCCACCTTCTTCACCAGCGGCGTGAACGCCCGCGGCATGGAGATGTTGAACGACTCGTTCACGATCTCGGCGTCGGGCCTTGTGCTCGACTTCTCGATGACGATCTCGACGCCTGGCGATTACATTCGCGTGATCACGATTCCGGGTGCGAGCACGCTGTCGCTCGCGGGAGCGGGGCTGCTCGCGGCGGCGCGGCGGCGGCGGTAGCCGGGAGCGGGGCCTTCCAAACCCCGATGATGTTCAGCAGGACCGGCCTCTGGCCGGTCCGTTTCATTTTTCCTCGTCGACGCCGTGATCGTCAGGTCGTTGACCGGCCGGAGGCCGGTCCCACCAGCACGTTCGGCGGGGCTTGGGAGGCCCCGCCCCCACTGTCTTATGGACCGGCTGGAAGCCGGTCCTACTGCGGGCTGCCGAGGTGTGTGCGGAAGAACTCGATCATGCGGCGGTTCATCTCCTTCACGATGTCGGGCTTGGTGACCATGTGAGTCTGACCCGACAGCGGCAGGAACTCGAACGGCTTGCCTTCCTTGAAGAGGCGATCGGCGAGCTTGAGCGCGTGCACGAAGTAGACGTTGTCATCGGCGGTGCCGTGGATGACGAGGAGCGGGACCTTGAGGTCCTTGCAGTACGAGAGCACATTGGACGCGGTGTAGCCGGCATCGACGCCGGGTGTGCCGGGGACGCCAAGGAAGCGTTCGGTGTAATGGGTGTCGTAATCGAGCCAGTCGGTGACGGGAGCGCCGGCGATGCCGCACTTGAAGATGTCGGGTCGGCGCATGGTGGCCATGGAGGAGAAGTAGCCACCGAAGGACCAGCCGTAGACGCCGATGCGGGCGCGGTCCATCTCGGGGAACTGTCTGCAGAGGTCATCGAGGACGTCGCACTGGTCTTTGAGCGGGATGTCGATGAAGTTACCGACGCCGTCTTTCTTGAGCACGCGTTCCCACGCGCGGCCTCGGCGGGGCGTGCCGCGGCCGTCGATGGCGACGACGATGAAGCCCTGATCGGCGTAGTACTGATGCTGGAGGTACGCGCGGGCGTTGGCGTTGACCTGGTTGTTGCCGGGGCCGGCGTAGACGAAGTTGAGAACCGGGTACTTCTTCTTGGGGTCAAAGTCGCGGGGGCGGACGACGACGCTGTGGTACTCGCGGCCGGAGATCGTTGACTTGGCCCATTGCGGCTTGGTGACCAGCGGTGGCGCGGCGGCGACGGAGGAGATCGTTCCGATGCTCGCGCCGCTGGGGTTGGCCTTGTCGCCCTTGAAGACGGACCGCATCGGCGTGCCGTCGCGGGCGCGGCCGAGTGCGACCCAGGCGGTGAGCGTGTCGTTGATCTCGAGGGCGTATTGCCCGTCGGGTACTGCCATCCTGATCGCCGGGTCGCGCGCGACATCGAGCATCGATGATGTCACCGCGTCGGACAGGTCAACCCGCATCGGGAAGACCACGCTGGAATCGGTTTTCGGCGAGACGCTGAGGATCGCGATGGGATCGGCCTCGCTCGCGGCGATGAGGCCGTTGATCTCCCACTGGGGTAACTGAATACGGCGCTGGACACTGCCGGAGCGGTCGCGGAGTTGGAGTTCCCAGCCGTCGGTCTGGCCTTGCTCGCTGAGCCAGAGGAAGGTCTTGGCGTCGGCGGACCATTTCGGGCCGTCGAGTTCGAGGTTGATCCATGTTGAATCGGACTCGGTGAGCAGCGTCTGCGCGTCGCCGCTGGCGGGGTCGACACGGAGCAGTCGCTGCTCGGTCTGATCGCGGTTCTGCACCAGAATCGTCATCGGCCCCTTCTTAGGCCAATCGACGCGAGCAAGGTACGGATAGGCGTTGTAGTCCCATCGCACCTTGATCGCGGCACGCGAGAAGGGCTGCGCCGGCTCGGTCTGCGGGCCATCGGGCAGCGGCGCGATCCAGAGCGTCACCTCGGCGTTAGCCTTTCCGGCACGGGGGTAGCGCCAACTCTGCGGCGGCTTGCCGGGGTCGGAAGGATCCGCGATCGTGAACGTCTCCAATGGCGCCACATCGGTGCGCTGATAGGCGATGCGGGCGGAATCGGGCGACCACCAGAAGCCGTGCATGCGCTTCATCTCTTCCTGCGCTACGAACTCGGCGTCGCCGAAGGAAACGGAACCCGCTCCGGCAGGGCTCACACGCTTCGCGTCGTTGGTCTTCAGATCGAGCGCGAAGACGGTGCCATCGCGGACGAACGCGACGTGCGTGTTGTCGGGCGACAGACGCGGATCGAGAATGCCCTCGCCGGTGTTGAGTTCGCGGGGCTTGGGATCGCCGGCGAGTGCGGCGGCGAAGTCGATGGCGTAGAGCTTGCCGCTGAGGGGGATCAAGAGCAGCTTGCCGTCCTTGCTGAGCTGGTAGGACGCGATGCCGCGGCTGCTGGACCGGGTGCGTTCACGGCGTGCGAGTTCCTCGGGGCTGAGCTTCTCTTCCTTGCCGCCGAGGATGGCATCGGCGTTGAGCAACTTGCGCTCGTTGCCTGCATCGACATCGAACAGCCAAAGTTCCTGCGAGAAGCTGGTGGGCCCTTCGCTGCGGAGGAAGAGGACGTGCTTGCCGTCGGGCGTGATCTTGAAGCCGCCGGGCTCGCCGAGACGGAAGCGGTTGGTCTTGGCGAAGAGGTCGAGAAACTCGTCCGGTCGCGACTCGACTGGAAGTGTCTGGGCGTGGGCGGTCAACGGGGCAGCTCCGAGCAGGGCGAGCGAGCAGAGGGCGAGGCGGGTGAAGTCGAAGTACATGGCGGAAGAATACCGACTTTGGGCACGGCGGCGGCAAAAGCGAAACAGGCCCGCTCCGAGCGGGCCTGCTGGTGATGCGGGACCGAGATCGTTACGGGCAGATGAGGGCGTCGTAGTTCACGACGAAGATGCTGAAGTCGAGGTCATCGACCTGGCCGTCGCCGTTGAGATCGGCGGGGCAGCACTTGTAGTTGGGGTTGGTGGGGCAGAGGAGAACGTCGTAGGCGAACACAAAGATGGAGAAGTCGGCGTCGTCGACCAGGCCGTCGGCGTTCAGGTCGCCCAGGCACGGCTTGGTGTAGCAGAAGACGTTCTGGCCGAGTTCGAGGAAGTTGTTGACGACGCTCACGGGCTCGCTGACCTGCTCGAACGTCGCGACGACGTCGAAGTCCTTCTCAAAAAGCACGCGCTCCTTGGTGTCAGGCTTGAAGTCTCTCTCACGGCAGCCGCTGTCGAGGGTGGTGTAGGCGCGGACGTGGAAGATGTCGGGCGTGCCGAAGCCGGCGTTGTTGGTGGCGCCGATGAGGTTGTAGCCGTGCCAGGGCTGGGACTCGATGGCGTCGGTGCCGCGCTCGTCGTCGTTGGGTCCAAGCCCGCCGTAGAGCTGGCCGTCGAGGTAGTTGCCGGTGCCGAAGCCGAACTTCAGGATGGCGGCCCCGCGGAAGGGGAAGACGGTCCCGCCGCGGCCGGTGCCGGCGATCATGATCTCGCGATTGCGGACGTACTCCGTGGCCTGGTAGCCGACGGTGAAGTTGGAGACATCGGTGGCCCAGAGGAACGCACCGGTGACGCCGTCGACCTTGGCAACGATCGAGTCCTGCGGCGACAACTGCCCGCGGACGGCATTGCCCTGACGGCCGGAGAAGGTGATATCACCGAGAGGATCAAGGGCAAAGCCGTCGGCGGTGATGCTGATGCCCGCGTCGGGGTGCAGGTACTTGCGGGCCCAGATGATGTCGCCGTTGCGCTTCACGCGCATCACGACCGCGGCGTAGCGGTTGGCGCTTTCGTCGTAGGTGTTGCCGACGATGAACAGATCCGGCAGAGCCGTGGTGCTGCCCAGCGCGTTGCGGGCCTCGCGAACCTCGGCGAAATCGAGTTCGGGAATCTCCACACCACCGACGGGAACGTAGACGCGACCGACGACGAGAGCACCGGCGGCGTCGTTGACGTGCAGCAGGCCGTGGCGAGCGATGGATCCAACGCCGACCTGACGGCGGTTGACGGTGGCGATGTCCTTGTCGGACAGTTCGCGCACGCTGACGCCCAGCGATGGCTGGGTCGGCGCGATGCTGGGGAGGAAGGGCGTCCCGGCCATCAGGCGGCTCCACTGGGGCGAGCCGTTGTTGTCGACACGGACGAGCCACTTGCCGAGGGTCGCGCCGCCGAACGCGCTCTCGGCGCCGATGAGGAAGTGGCTGTCGGCGGCCTGATCGATGGTGTAGCCGACAGTCTCGCCCTGCGAGGTGTTGTAGATGTACGACCAGATCATGGTCCCGTTGCGGTCGTACTTGAGAGCGTGGGTGGTGTTGACCCCGCCGGCACCGGTGATCGTGGCAGTGCGGTAGCCAACGCTGGCGTAGTCGCACTCGCGAGTGTCTGTGATGTCGAGTTGGATCTCGGGCTGTTGGGTGCCGTAGCCGCGTTGATAGACCTGTGCGTTGGCGCTCGCGGCCAACCCGCAGGCCGCGACGACGCTCATCATGCCGACAGCGACACCGTTGTTCATGCGTTGCATACCGAATCTCCTCTGGTTCCCGCGAAGCCTGTCTCCCCGGCCCACGCGCCGGAGTTTTCAGACTAACCCCACCAGCGTGCTGTTCTTGCCCCGGATGCAAAGATGCCCGAGAATGGGCCACGAAATGAGGTAGAAACCCTACCCACTACCGTCCGGCATGCGAACATGTCCTTGAATACGGCACCAACGGAATAGGTTGATCGCGTCGCAGCTCCGATTGCGTGCCGCGGCTCAAGTTGTGGGGCATGTTCTGGGTGTGAAACCCAAGACTCGACAAGACAGCGGCACGCTGCTGCTAGCCGTCGCGCTGGCCGGAGCGCTCTCCATGTTCCTGGCGGGCTGCACGACCGGCCCGGCCCGAACCACGGCGAGCGGCTCTCCCGAGGACGCCGACGCACGCCAATTGGCCCGCAGTTCGGCGTGGTCGGGCGTGCTGCCGACCGATTCGGTGAACAACCAGCCGCTGGCGATGGCGGAGTACAACAACGAGTACGCACGAAACGATGCGGGTTACGGCGTGATGCAGGGACCGCCGGGCGAGGTTCTGGGCTATTACGCGACGCCGTCGCGCCCGTCGCTGGAATGGCAGTACCGGTTCACACTCAACACGTCGCCGGACTCAGTGGTGGTCTTCCGCCGCGGCGATTACAGCTATCGGCGGTATGAAGTCACGGAGTCGTACCAGCGGCGTGCGTACGAGAGTGCGCGACGCGGGTGGTGAACCGTCTCGGCGCGATCGACGCCGAGGCTGCGGAGGCTTTGCGACAAAGCTTCGGATCGACTGCAACCACCGCTCCGGCCACGGACACCCAGACCGCTCGCGCCAGCCGATACCGATCCGAGGCTTCCTCGCGGACTCGTCAGCCTCGGCGTCTGGTGTGTTGCTCGCTCACGCCCCGAAGCGCTGCTGCATCAACTTGGCGGTCAGTTCCCACACCTGCTCGGCATTGCCCGAAGCGTCGATGAGCGCGTGGTGCTTCGGGTCGGCCTTGGCCTGCGCGAGGTAGCTCTCGTGCACGCGGGTGCGGAAGGTCAGGTCGCGCTGCTCGATGCGGTCATCAAAGAGCGAAGGGCCTTGCAGCGACGCGGGAGTCGGGCGGCCCTTCTTGCCCCCCCCACTTCCCCCACTTCCACCGCCGCCCACGCCACGGGTGCGGATCGTGGCCGTCGCGACATCAACGTAATAGATAAGGACGAGGTCGGGGCGGATGTCGAACGTCGCGACGCGGCCGACGTCGCGGATGTCCTGCTCGCTCAGTCCGCCTCCGGCGCCCTGATAGGCAAAGGTGGAGGTGAGAAAGCGATCGGCGATGACGAGCTCGCCGCGGGAGAGGGCGGGGTTGATGACGGTTTCAACGAGCTGCGCCCGGCTGGCCATGTAGAGCAGCATCTCGGCCCGGAGCGTCATGGTGGACGAGGGATCGAGCAGCACGCTGCGGATCTGTTCGCCCACGGGCGTGCCGCCGGGCTCGCGGACCTGGGTGACCTTGACGCCCGCGGCGGCGGCGGCCTCGACGAGCCGCTTGAGCTGCGTGCTCTTGCCCGAGCCGTCAGGGCCCTCGAAGACGAGGAACTTCCCGGCGAGGCGGGTGAGCCAAGTGGCGGATGTCGGCAAGGCTTCGGTCATCACGGGGGCGAGTGTAGCCGAAGGTGCGAGCGTCGAGGTCGAACGGTTGCTCTATTCAGAGCCGCGGGCTTCAGCCCGCGCGGCGTGGACGCGGTGATGAAAGTCGCTTCAGGGTTCTGAGCCCAACCCGCGCGGGCTGAAGCCCGCGGCTCTCAGTTACCGTGCGAGTGCGATCACCTCTTTGTGAGCGTTCGAAAAACCGACCCCCGCAAGCTCGGCTTCCTCGCACCACCGCCGCGGCGAACCTGCATCGTGAGCAAGCTGTAACGGCCAGACTCGAAAACACACATCCCGATGCGTCGTCTGGAACACCCACTCCCGAGGCTTCACCTTCGCCGCACTCGCCGGGAGTCCCAATTCCGCCAACAACGACTTCAGCGTCCGCCGCGTGCGGGTCGCACTCTCCACCGTCGGCGGCTGCCACAGCCCCGCCCACAAGCCCGTCGCCGGTCGTTGTTCGAGCAGCACCTCGACGCCGCGGGCGGTTTTTCGCCACACGACGACCGTGTCGTGGTAGACGCGGCTGCGCTTGGCTCTTGCCTTCGGGGCCGGGATCTCATCGACGAGGCCTTGCTCGCGGGCGAGACAGAGGTCGCGCAGCGGGCAGACCAGGCACTTGGGTGCCGCGGGCGTGCAAACGAGGGCACCGAGCTCCATCAGGCCTTCGTTGAAGGTGGCGGGCGTCGCAACATCCGCGTCTCTTCGCCCACCCCCCGCCCCCTCCCTCTGGGAGGGGGAGTTCGGACACTGCTTCACGAGCGACTCGGCGCGTTCCCACGCCCAGGCGATCACTTCCTTGTCGCTCGCGCTGCCGGGCTTGGCGTCGAGCCTCTGCAGCACGCGGCAGACGTTGCCGTCGACGATCGGCTCGGGCCGGTTGAACACGATCGACGCGATCGCGCCGGCGGTGTAGCGGCCGATGCCGGGCAGTTCTTGCAGCGAATCGACATCCCGCGGCACCACGCCTCCGAAGTCGCGGACGATCGACTTCGCACAGGCGTGCAGCAGCCTTGCCCGGCGGTAATACCCCAATCCCGACCACGCCGCGAGCACGTCCTGCTCGGGCGCGGCGGCCAAGGCCCCCACCGTCGGGAAGCGCTGCAGGAACGGCTCGAACTTCTCCAAGACCCGCGAAACCTGAGTCTGCTGCAGCATGAACTCGCTCACCAGCGAGCGGTAGGGATCGCGGCGGGCGCGGAACTCCTCACGCCAGGGAAGATCGCGGGCCGCGCTGCGGAACCACTTTGACAACGCGCTGGTGATGGCGCGGTCGCGGGGTGCCGGGCGTGAGGATCGAGCTTGCTTCGCCATGAGGTGAGGGAATCGAAGGGAAGGCGGGATGATTGTCGGGCGACCGCGAGACGAAGGGCGGCACGAGACCGAGACGGCGGCCGCCGCGCGGTGTGGGTGCCCAACACCCCTCCCCGGTCTCGCTGCGCTCGACCGCCCCTCCCCGCTGCGCGGGGCGGGGAGTCGCGTTTCGATCGCGTTACCGCGAGTGCTATTCGGCCATTGCCTTCTGGATCGCCGGTTTCAGAGTCTTCCACGCCGCGGCTTCGGCCTTGCCGACCGTCACCCAGGTATCGGCGATCAGCACGTTGGCGACGCCGGGCACGGCGAAGAGGCGGGTGGCCAAGGGGTCGTGGGAGGCGGACTCGGGCGAGCGGTAGGAGCGGATCGGGGCATGGCCCTCGGGCAAGGGGTCCACCGGCCGGTCCAGGACGCACTTGAGCGCCGCCGGGTTGGGCGTTTCCTGGAACTCTCGCACGTTGTAGCCGCGGAATGCCGAAGTCATGGCGAGCGGACTTTAGTGCGGACCGGTGCTTCGACGTGAAACCCGAGCGGGAACGGGCCCGCCCCACCGGGTAGACTCCGGCGGCGCGGTTGCGATCCGCGGCTCGGCACGGTGCGTATCACCTCGGAAGGGCTTTCGTGTTCACGACTCGTTTGACCGATCTCCTCGGGCGGCTCGCGGCGTATCCGCCGCTGGTGGTCGCGTTGGAGCTCGCGATCATCTGGGTCTGCGTCTACGCGATCGTGCGCTTCGTGCAGGGCACGCGTGCCGCGGGCGCGCTCAAGGGCCTGCTGGTCGTCGGCATCTTCGTCGGCGTCATGGCCCGCGTCCTGGGCGGTGCCGAAGTCTTCCAGCGCATCGGCCTGCTCTACGACCGCTTCCTGGGCTATCTCGCGATCTCGCTGGTGATCGTCTTCCAGCCCGAGCTCCGCCGTGCGCTGGTGCGGCTGGGCGAGACGCCGTTCTTCCGATCGAGCCCCAAAGAGATCGCGCTCGTCGTCGACGAGATCTGCGAAGCGTGCAAGTACCTGAGCAAGGCGCGGTTCGGGGCGATCATCGTGATCGAGCGCTCGATCGCGGTCGCCGGTGTCGTCGAGGGCGGCACGCCGATGAACGCGGAGCTCACCTCGCGACTGCTGCAGACGATCTTCTTCCCGGGTTCGGCGCTGCATGATCTCGCGGTCGTCGTCAAGGGCAAACGGATCGCCGCGGCGGGCGTGCAGCTGCCGCTGGCCGAGCCCGAAGACATGCCCGACAAACGCCTCGGTTCACGCCACCGCGCCGCTGTCGGCCTCAGCCGCGAATGCGATGCACTCGTGGTGGTCGTGAGCGAGGAATCGGGCAAGATCCGGCTCGCGGAGCGCGGAAGGCTGACGGTGGTTGAATCGGTGGACGAGCTCGACCGCGAGCTGATGTCGCGGCTGAACCCCGAGAAGGTGAAGGCGATGGCTGCCGCGGCCGGGGCCGTCGTGCCGCCCGAGCCGATCTCCAATTACAACCCCGCCAACGACGCCACCAACGCCTTTGAACCGATCAATGAACCCCTGAATCTCGACGACGCCGGCGCCGATCTCGACAAGTCCCGCATCAATTGACCGTCTCCCTCGTGCTCAGTGCCTCGTGCCCCTCCAATGCTCGACCGCATCAAGACCATTCTCCTTGTCTCGATCATCACCCTTCTGGTCTGGGTGTTTGCCGAGGCAGAAAGCCTGCAGCGACGCGACGTGCGGCTGGAGCTGCTCTTCGTCACCGATGCACCAAGTGAGCGGTTTGTCGAAGTTGCCGACGAGGAGTATCGCGGCGTGGTCTCGGTATCGCTGTCGGGAAGTGCCGCGGCGATCTCCGGTTCCGAGGATCTCTCCCGCGGCGGGCCACTGAAGCTGGTTGTTGGTTCGACGGTGGTGCCCGCATCGCCGGGAGACAACCTGATCGCGGTTCGCGAAGCACTGCGGTCGCTGCCACAGTTCAAGGCCGGCGGACTGACGATCGATCGCGTCGAGCCCGCGATGCTGCGGGTACGGGTCACGCCACTGGAAGTGCGCGACGCGCGGATCAAGGTGGATGTCGGCGAGGCCGAGCTGGACGGCGTTCCCGAGGCGCGGCCGGTCAACGCGAAGGTGTACCTCCCCAAGGATCAATCGCCTGCGGGTCCGATCGAGGTCTTGGCGACGCTGCGCCCGGAGGATCTGAACCGCCTGGTGTCGGGTCGACGCGAGACGGTGCCGCAGGTGAAGCTCGACCTGCCGGCGGCGCTCCGTCGGCTGCCCGGCGCGCGGATCGAACCGGCGAACGCAAGCGTGACGCTCGCGGTGCGTTCGCGTCAGGCGACCGCCGAGCTCAGCGGCGTGCCAGTGCAGGTGCGGCTTGCCGCGGGCGAGCTGGCACGCTGGGAGATCTCGATCCCCGAGCAGGATCGATTCCTGACCAAGGTGCGGGTCTCAGGCCCGGCGGACATGATTGAGCAGGTGAAGCGGGGCGAGATCAAGGTGGTCGCGTCGGTAAGTCTCAGCTTTGAGGAACTCGAACGCGGCATCACGCAGAAAGAAGTGGGCTTTGGCGACCTTCCCAGCCCGCTGCGGTTCGAGACCGATTCCCGGCTGGTTCGCGTGAGTATTAAGAAGCGCGAATCGCGGAACCCCTGATTCCTAGATGTGTTATAGTGATATTGGCTGATGCCGCTCGGCACGCCGAGGTGGCGGGGTCGCGGCATCGTCAAGTCATCGTGGGGACACCTTTGGAGGTGTGTTATGGCTTCGGCATGGAATCGGCGGATGGGTTGTTTCAGCAGTCGTTTGCACAACGCCGCGCTCGCGGCCGCGGTCGCAGTCGGCGCGACCACTGCGACGACGCACGCACAAACGCTGTGGTCCGCGCGAAACGTCAACGGGCAGAACACCGTTGTGAAGTTCGCCGCCACGATTCCTGCCACGCCGATCGTCGTTGGAAATGTCACGCTTCCAGGCACGCAATACCTGATCAGCGGCCTTGATTTCACGCCAGACGGTCGCCTGTGGGCAATCGTGCAGGGCAACGGCCCCGCTCAGGGTCTGTATCAGGTGAACCGGTCGACCGGCGCGCTCACGGCCGTCGGCACGCCATTTGGATTCTCGAGTGGGTTTTTCCTCAGCGACCTGAGCTGGGATCCCAAGACGCACCGGCTGGTTGCGATCGCGACCGCGGGCGTCGGGAGCAACGTCGCGCTCGTCTCGTTTGATATCAATACAGGTGCAGGCGTCACCACGCGGTACTACTCATCTCCGTACTCATCGCTCTTCGTGGGCTTGGCCTTCAAGCCGGACGGCGTGCCGCTCTTGCTGGATGTCCAACAGGATTGGATCATGCAGCCGAACGGAGCGGGCATCCTGCTTGATCTGGGCAGCGTGCTCGGATTCAACGCGAACTTCAGCCAGGGCATGGGCACGGAATACACCGGCGCGAACATCGGTCGCACGTGGTACACCGCGTACAGCTGGACCGACGGAACGCCGCTGCTCATGCGCGTCAATCTCCCCGGTGGCTGGCTGACGACGTTCGGCGCGCTTCCGGGCGGATCGACGGCCACCTATGGCGACGTCGCCGCCGAGCCGATCGTGGACACCTGTGCGGCGGACTTCACCGACGACAACGAGGTGGCGGACAGCGACTTCGTCGTGTTCGCGAATCAGTACAACGAGTTCGACTGCGCCGCTTCCAGCATGCCCGGCAACTGCTCGGCCGACCTCAACTTCGACGGCGTGGTGAACGACACGGATTTCGTGCTCTTCGCGACGGCGTACGAAGCGCTGGTTTGCCCGTGAGTGCGACGTGACCCACGGGTCACAATCGATGTCCACAAGCCCCGGGTTTCCGGGGCTTTTCATTTACGGCACCGCACCCGGGCGTCCCGTCCAAACCCCGATCAGTGCGAGATCGCATCGCGGCTGGGGCGGAAATCCGCGGCGCTGGCACCTATCGTTGCAGCCCGTCCGGGAGCGTCCGGATGGGAGATCGACCGACGCCGCGGGCTCGCTCTGCCAGCTCCGGCTGTGGTCTCCAAGTTCCTGCCCCTTGGCCCTGCGAAGGACCCCGCCGTGAAGATCAAGACCGACGAGATCGCCAGCGTTATTCGTCAGGAAATCCAGCAGTTCTCCAGCCAGCTCGAGGTGTCCGAGGTCGGACGCGTGATCGAGATCGGCGACGGCATCGCCCGCGTCTACGGCTTGTCGAACGCGATGGCCGGCGAACTCCTCGAGTTCCAGTCCGACAAGGGCGCGGTCATGGGTCAGGTCTTCAACCTCGAAGAAGACACCGTCGGCGCGGTCATCTACGGCGATTACAAGGCCGTCAAGGAAGGCGACGTGGTCAAGGCCACCGGCCGCCTGCTCGAAGTGCCCGTCGGCGAGGCCATGCTCGGCCGCGTCGTCGATCCGCTCGGCCGCCCGGTCGACGGCCTGGGCCCGATCAACACCAACGAGTTCCGCAAGGTCGACATCATCGCCCCCGGCATCGCCGAGCGCCAGCCCGTCACCGAGCCGGTGCAGACCGGCATCAAGGCCATCGACGCCATGATCCCGATCGGCAAGGGCCAGCGCGAGCTGATCATCGGCGACCGCAAGACCGGCAAGACCGCCGTCGCGATCGACACGATCATCAACCAGAAGCAGTACTGGGGCACCAAGGACGCGGTGGTCTGCATCTACGTCGCGGTCGGCCAGAAGGAATCGACCGTCGCCGCCGTCGTTGAGACCCTCAAGAAGAACGGCGCGATGGACTACACCATCGTCGTCACCGCCGGCGCGTCGGACCCGGCCCCGATGCAGTACATCGCGCCCTACTCGGGCTGCACGATGGGCGAGTACTTCATGTGGCAGGGCAAGAACCCCGCCGGGAACAAGCCCAAGCACGCCCTGTGCATCTACGACGACTTGTCGAAGCAGGCCGTGGCGTACCGCCAGCTCTCGCTGCTGCTGCGTCGTCCCCCGGGCCGCGAGGCGTTCCCCGGCGACGTGTTCTATCTCCACAGCCGCCTGCTCGAGCGCGCCACCAAGCTCTCAGATGAGAACGGCGCCGGCTCGCTGACCGCTCTGCCGGTCATCGAGACGCAGGAAGGCGACGTCTCGGCGTACATCCCGACCAACGTGATCTCGATCACCGACGGCCAGATCTACCTCGAGCCCGAACTGTTCTTCTCCGGCGTCCGCCCCGCCATCAACGTCGGCATCTCGGTCAGCCGCGTGGGTGGTAACGCCCAGGTGAAGGGCATGAAGAAGATCTCCGGCTCGCTGCGACTCGACCTCGCCGCGGCCCGCGAACTCGAAGCCTTCGCCCAGCTCGGCACCGAACTGGACAAGGCCACCCAGCGCCAGCTCGACCGCGGCCGCCGCTTCGTCGAACTGCTCAAGCAGGGTCAGTACACCCCCTTCCACGTGACCGACCAGATCATCTCGATCTACGCCGGCACCAAGGGCCTGCTGGACGACATCGAAGTCGCCAAGGTCCGCGAGTTCGAGTCGGGCCTGCTCGAGTACATGAGCACGCTGGGCAAGGCCGTGCGTGATGAGCTGGATCAGAAGAAGGCGCTCGACGCGGGCCTCGAGAAGAAGCTCGAGGATGCGATCAAGGCGTATAAGAGCACCTGGAAGGCGAAGTAAGAGTCGCCGAAGTAGTTAGCTTTGGGAACCACCAGGACCCGGCCGAGAGGCCGGGTTTTTTGCTTCAAGTGATTCGGATGATCTGCAAGAACTATTTGAGGGTCGTCACTGGCTGAGCCTGTTCGGAACAACGGTGACGGGCTGAGTCACGGTGCAACACCGCGATGGCCTCCGCATGCAAGTTTCGGACGCTCTCCTCCGCAGGACCCTGCGGAAAGCAGCGTCCGAAACTCGTCCCCGAACAACGGAGCAGTTTCGCCGAGAGGATCATCCCATACCGGACCTTTCGGCAAGGCTTCGCGTTTTATGCCCCAAAATCTTTCTGTGAACGCGCATCGGCGCGGCTGTTTGACGCCATTGCCATGCGGTGGTGGCCGCGGTACCGGGCCGGCGGTGGGTTGGTTCCGCGGAGATCGATTTGTGGGCTGAAACCCGATTCGGGAGCGTTGTATGCTGCGCGCTGGTCGTTTGCGGATGTCGATGTTGAATGCCGCGGGTGTAGCGGTGGCTTGCAACTCTGGGCTTTCTTCGTGGGCTCGCCGGACAATGGTCGCCGCAGTCACGCTGTTGACAGCGATCTCGGCACCAGCGGCAAAGGCACAATCATGCGGCCCGCAGTGGCTGCCGGGCGCGGGAGTGCCCGGTGTCGACGGCACGATCAACGCCACGTGCATGTGGGATCCTGACGGTGCCGGGCCACAGGTGCCAAAGCTGGTTGCTGGCGGCAACTTCACTCTTGCGGGCAGCTCACGCTCCGTCAACGTCGCGATGTTTGACCCGTTGACTGGTCTTTGGTCCTCGTTCAAGCCTACTGGTCACAGCTTCTCGGATGAAGTGTTCGCGCTCGCCGCCACACCGAACGGCGATCTGTTCATTGGAGGGCGCTTCTCCCGAGTCGACGGCAGAACGGTGAACAATGTCGCTCACTGGGACGGTTCCAATTGGGTTCCGCTCGGATCCGGCGTCACGAACAGCCCGTCCTTTGGCGTGGTGCGAGCCATGACGGTCATGCCGAACGGGGATGTCATCGTTGGCGGTGATTTCAATCAAGCAGGCGGCGCATCCATACGACGCGTCGCCCGTTGGGACGGAGCGACATGGGCACCTATCGGAATAGTCCCTCTCAATAGGGTTCATGCACTCACGACGCTCAAGAATGGCGAGCTGGCAGCGGGAGGCGAGAGCTCGGCCGGCAGCTGTGTTGTTCGATGGAACGGCACAACTTGGGCGACTGTTGGGTCGGTAAGTGACGCGGTATTTACCCTTGCGGTCTTGGGCAATGGCGACCTGATTGCGGGCGGGAAGTTCCGCATTGTTGACGGAACGACCATGCGTGGCATCGCGAAATGGAATGGCTCCGCGTGGTCGACGGTCGGATCTGGATTCACCGGGGGAAGCACTCCGACCGTCCGATCCCTGGCCGTCTTGCCCGATGGCGATCTTGTCGTCGGGGGAAGCTCTCTCTTCCAGGCCGGGGGCGAAGTTGTGAGCAACATCGCTCGCTGGAACGGCTCGAAATGGGCATCACTTGGTGTTGGAGTCGAATCCACCGGTGACGTGCATGCAATTTCCGTACTGCCGAACGGCGATGTCGTTGCCGCCGGTGACTTCGGCTCGGCTGGCAACGTGCAGGTCCATTCGATCGCACGCTGGGACCATCTTGGCTGGTCGATGTTGTCGCCGGCAATCAATGGAAGAGTCGAGGCCTTGGCCACGCTCCCAAATGGTGATCTGATCGCGGGCGGCACCTTCACGACCGCGGTCTCGGTCGCGGCCAATCGGATCGCACGCTGGAACGGGATCTCCTGGTCCGCATTGGATTCGGGAATGAACGGCACCGTGGCCTCACTCGCCGTCGGACCCACTGGCGACATTTTCGCCGGTGGCTGGTTCACCGCGGCGGGCGGCACGACTGCCAACTACATCGCTCGCTGGCACGGCTCTGCCTGGGTCCCGTTGGGCTCGGGCATGAACGGTACCGTGTGGACACTCGCCGTGCTTGCGAACGGCGACCTGATCGCGGGCGGTTCATTCACCACCGCCGGAGAAGTAGCGGTCAACGGCATCGCACGATGGGATGGTACTTCCTGGAGTCCTTTCGGATCGGGGATGGATGCTTCGGTCTTTGCCCTCCAGGCGTTGCCGAATGGCGATGTTATCGCAGGCGGTGCATTCACAATCGCCGGCGGCGTCACCGCCAATCGAGTCGCTCGTTGGAACGGCTCTTCGTGGGCAGCTCTAGGGTCGGGAACGAATGGAACAGTTTACGCGATCGCGATACTGCCCAATGCCGATCTCATCGCGGGCGGTAGTTTCTCGTCAGCCGGCGGCGTGGCATCCAACAGCGTCGCTCGGTGGAACGGCGCGTCATGGGCGCCGCTGGGGTCGGGCATGGATGGCGGGGTAAGCGCCGCCGCGACGTTGCCAAACGGCGATCTCCTCGTGGTCGGAGGCTTCACCGACGCTGGCGGTGTACCGACGAACAGGATCGCTCGTTGGAATGGGTTCGCATGGTCGGCGCTCGCCGGAGGCGTGAACGAATCGTCATACGCACTCGCGATCCGACCGAATGGAGAAATCGCAGTCGGTGGAGACTTCACGATCGCGGGCGACCAGGTTTCGGCTTCTGTGGCGCGTTATTCGTTGGGAGGCATTCCGACAATCGCACTGCAACCCGAATCAATTGCCGGGATGGCGACTCAGATCATTCGGATCTCCTCCACCCGCGCCGCCGGCTACTCCAATGTCTCCTTCCAGTGGAAACGTGAGACCACCCCCGGTGTTTTCATCGACGTGATCAACGGCGTCGGCGGCTCGGGAGGTGTGAACGGCAGCGGCGCAGGCGGCACCGTCTCCGGCGCCAGCGGCTCGCTTCCCTCCCCCACGGACGGCACGCCCGCCACCCTCACCATCTCCAACGCCACACCCGCCGACACCGGCAACTACAAAGTCCTCTTCTGGAACACCTGCGGCGAGGTCGAGTCGGTCGCGGTCAAGGTCACCGTCAAAGGCCACGCCGCCGACATCAACGGCGACGGCCTCGTCGACGACGACGACTTCTCGCTTTTCGCGGTCCAGTACAACACCATGCTCTGCTCCGACCCCGCGATGACCGACGGATGTTCGGCGGACTTCAACGGCGATGGTCAGGTCGACGACGCCGACTTCAACATCCTCGCACCGGCGTACAACGTGATGGTGTTCTGAGGAGAGGCACCAGGCACCAGGCACTGGGCACTTGGCACTTGGCACTCGGGGAAGGCATCGGGCATCGGGACTCGGGCCTCCGGACTCGGGACTCGGAAGTGGCGGTGAGTGAAGCGTCCCTGCTGCTCCCCTGTTCCCCTGCTTCTCACTCCCTCTCCCGCATCGCTCCGATCCCCCTCCGTGCAGCCTCGCTCCTGCTCCAGCCCGGGCGGGGAAGAGCGGGTAGCATGGGGCGTACGAGGGACTGCCCATGCACACCAGCGAACCGCACCAAGCCAATCGTGTTGCTTCTTCCTCGGCCGCTCCGCCGAGTTACGCCGAGACGTTCACCGCGCTGCGGGCGATCGGGCAGGAGCATCTGCTGAAGTTCTATGACCAGTTGCCGCCGGAACGGCAGAGCGACCTGTTGTCGCAGATTCACGCGCTCGATCTCGCGACACTGCCGCGGCTGATCGACCGCTATGTGAAGAACCCCGAGAAGTTCACGCCGCCGACCAACCTGAGGCCGGTGAACTCGTACCCGCTTGACGCGAGCAACCCGCGCAAGCCGTGGGACCGCGCGAAGTACCAGCGCGTGGGCGAGGAGTTGCTCAAGGCTGGCAAGGTCGCTGCGTTTGTCGTGGCGGGCGGACAGGGCTCGCGGCTTGGGTACGACGGGCCCAAGGGCTGCTACACCTGCGGCCCGGTGACGCATCGCTCGCTCTTCGAGATGTTTGCGGCGAATCTGGTCGGGGCCAAGAAACGCTACGGACGCGACGTCCCGTGGTACATCATGACCAGCCCGCTGAATCATCGGGCGACGGTGGGCTTCTTCGAAGATCATCACTTCTTCGGGCTGGAGCGCTCGAACGTGCTGTTCTTCCAGCAGGGCGTGATGCCGTCGCTGGACATGAAGACGGGGAAGGTGCTGCTGTCGCGCCCGGATGAAGTCGCGACCAACCCCGACGGGCACGGTGGCGCGATCGCGGCGCTGAAGAAGTCGGGCGCAATCGATGACATGAAACGCCGCGGCGTCGAACACCTGTCGTACTTCCAGGTCGACAACCCGCTGGTGCGGGTGCTCGATCCGGTGTTCCTGGGCTTGCACGCCGCGGCACCGGATTCGTCGGGCGAGATGTCGAGCAAGATGGTGGCCAAGGCTTCGCCCGAGGAGAAAGTCGGCGTCTTCGCGACGGTGAGCCGCGGCGGGCGCGATGTGGTAGACGTGGTCGAGTACTCGGACTTCCCGCCCGCGCTCGCCAAGGAGCGCGGCCCCGACGGCGTGCTGGCCTACAACGCCGGCTCGATCGCGGTACACATCATCGGCGTCGCGTTCCTCGACAAGCTGGCGAACGACCCGAGCTTTGAGCTGCCGTTCCACCGGGCGGAGAAGAAGGTGGCGTGCGTCGACCTGGCGAACGGCGAGGTGATCCAGCCGCAGGTGAACAACGCGGTGAAGCTGGAGAAGTTCGTGTTCGATGCGCTGCCCTTGTGCAAGGCGTCGATTGTGGTGGAGACCAGCCGCGAGGAGTTCGCTCCGATCAAGAACGCGACGGGCGTGGACAGCCCCGAGTCGTGCCAGCAATTGCAGACGCTGCGAGCGACTCGTTGGCTGGAGCTGGCGGGCGTGAAAGTCCCCAAGAAGCCCGACGGCACGCCGGACTGCGTGTTGGAAGTGCGCCCCGAGCACGCGACGAGCCCGGAGGAGCTGAAGCAGCTGACGCTGCCAAAGGCGATCGACGCGGGTGCGAAGCTGGTGCTATGAGCCCAATCGCGCCAGTGGGACCGGCCTCCGGCCGGTCGACAGTTGCTCCCTTGCGGTACAGACCGAATCTTGCAGAAAGACCGGCCGGACGCAGGTCCCACTGATGCTGGGGAAACCGGCCCGAGGCCGGTCCCACTGATTACACTCCCTCGTGTCCGACCCTCGTCTGAAGTCGTTCCCACGTGATCTCGCCGCCGTCGCGCGGTTCATACATCTTGGTGCTGGCGTGCCCACGCTGTTGGCACACCCGGACTGGAAGACGCCGCGGCCGACGGTGCTGTGGATGCACGGTCGCACCGCGAACAAAGAACTCGACCCGGGGCGCTATCTGCGGTGGATTCGCGCGGGCTTCGCTGCGTGCGCGATCGATTTGCCAAGCCATGGCGAGCGCTACTCGGCCGCGGGGCAGCACCCGCGGGAGAGTCTGAATACGATCGCCCAGGCGCTCACTGAAATCGATGGCGTGGTCGAGGCGCTGGCCGGCCCGGAGTTTCACGGCGTCTTCGATCTGGATCGCATGGGCATCAGCGGGATGTCGATGGGCGGCATCATCACGCTGCGGCGACTCTGCGACCCCCACCACTTCCGGGCCGCGGCGGTCGAAGGAACGACCGGATGGCTGGAAGGTCTCTACTTTCCTCGCGAATTTGGGTTTGAGCTCAGTACCGGCGGGCCCGATGGCAACCCGCCCGCGTGGGTGGTCGAACACGACCGGGCCGCGGTCTCGCGCCTGAGCGCGGCGGCGAACCTTGCGACGTTTGAGCCGCTGCCCCTTCTCATGCTGCACAGCAAGGCCGACAAGATGATGCCCTTCGGCGTGGCCAACGGCTTCGCGAACCGGCTGCGTACGCACTTCAAGGCCAAAGGCGCGGCCGAGTCGCTGGTCGAGCTGCACACGTGGGACGAAACCGGCGCCCCCGAAGAACACATCGGCTTCGGACGCTTCAGCAACGACGCGAAGAACATGCAGACCGCGTTCTTTGTGAAGCATCTGATGCAGGCGTGAGCACACGCAATATCCTTCCGCGTGCAGCTTGCGGTGATCATGCCCGTCTTCAACGAACGCGATCTGGTGGTCAAGGCCGCCGAGCGGGTGCTGGCGTGCGCATCGATCAAGGACGCTGAGGGCCGCGAACTCGAGCGCACGCTCTACATCATCAACGACGGGTCCACGGACGGCACGCGGGAGATCCTTGACGGGCTTCGGGATCGGCCGGGCGTGGTGGTCGAGCATCAGGACGCGAACAAGGGCAAAGGTGCCGCGGTGCGTCGCGGCATCCGGCTCGCGATCGACCGCGGGGCGGACCTGATTGTCATCCATGACGCGGATCTCGAGTACGACCCGCGCGATCACGCGGCGTTGCTCGCGCCGATCCTCGACGGGCGGGCCGATGCGGCGATCGGTTCGCGGTTCCTCGGCCAGACGCACCGCGTGATGTACTACTGGCACTCGGTCGTCAACCGGTGCATCACCGCGCTTTCGAACATCTTCACCAACCTGAATCTCTCGGATATCGAGTGCTGTCTGAAGGCGTTCACCGCCGAGGTCGCCCGCGGGCTGCTCACCACGCCGGGGCTGAAGGAAGATCGCTTCGGGATCGAGCCCGAGCTGATTGCGCGGCTGTCGAAGCTCGAGATCGAGGAGGGGGCGGGCAAGCGGCGTGCGCTGCGGATCTTCGAGGTCGCGGTGAGCTACGCCGGGCGGACGTACGAGGAAGGCAAGAAGATCCGTTGGCAGGACGGCGTGGAGGCGATCGTGGTGATCGTGCGTGCCAACCTGATTGACTGAGTCGGCCCGGACCACAGCGCGGCCTCTGGCGCGTGATCGGACCGTTGGTTCTCGCTCCTTGAAGGCAGCGCTGACGTTGGTGCCGCGTGCGCGGGGCCGGATGCATCATCCTCGGGGACCGACGAGTCCGGACGGCCCCCAGTACGGAATCACATCCGCTGGTGACAACACCGCGACCGGCAACGGCGGCCTGCTGAACCACGCCTGGGTTAAGAACTCGGTCGTCTTCACGGTGAGCGGCCTGCCCCAGGGCTTCAGCCTGAACCAGATCAGCAACGTGTGGGTGCAGTACGGCACGGATCTGTCGAATCCGTCGTTCCCGACGCCGGGCTCGCTTTCGCTGCTCGCTGCGGCGGGCGTGATTGCCGGACGCCGTCGTCGTTAAGTCCAAACCGATAATGGACCAACGTGTGGCCGCCCGTCGGGGCGGCCACATTCATTTCGGAGTCGCGACGGAGCAATGGCGACCGCGACAGATATATTTGTATTTTGCTTGGATCTCACCGCTCAAGAACTGCAAAAAGCAAGCAAAGTGGGCAGAAGCAAGAAGATTTCCTCCTTGGCGCGACATCAGATGTCGCATAGGATACGGAAGTCCGGAAGAGAAGCCAGCCGCCTTTCCGCGGCGGCACGGAGGCCCGAGGGGCTTTTTCTCGGAGCGAGCTTCGTATGTTGCTCGTGTTGGCATGGATGAGCCGAGCCATAGGAGAGAGGCTACCGCGGATGCCTGGACCGCCGCGGTATTGAGGGGGCCGAAAGGCCGATGGGGTCCACAGACTTGACTGGAGGAGAGAATATGAAGATTCAGTTTGCAATGTTCGCTGGTCTCGCGATCGGCGCGACCGCCGCACAAGCGGCGTTCACTGTTCAGGCGACGTATATCGACACGAATCCCGGCGTGTGGGGCAACGTGTCGATCGACAGCGGCGCTGGTTACATCGGCCCGGTGAAGGCCGGCCAGTTCAACTGGCAGCGCACCGGCGGCACGTTCTCAGGCATACAGGGCAACTTCGCCACGTTCTGCATCGAGATTCAGCAGGGCCTGAATCCCGGCAGCAACTACACCTTTGACGTGAACACGGTGGCGAATGCTCCGCTCCCGATGAACATGCCCCTGAGCGCTCCGATGGGCGCCGTGAAGGCCGGCAAGATCGCCGAGCTGTACGGCCGCCACTTCGCCAGCCTGTCGACCAACAACGACTACGCGGCGTTCCAGCTCGCGATCTGGGACATCATCTACGACGGTGGCGACACCGTGAGCACCGGTATCTTCCGCGCCATCAACTTCGGTGCGGCTCTCGTTCAGGCCGACACCTTCATCGCGTCGATCGACGGCACGGGTCCGATGTTCGCCGGCCTCGGCGCTCTCTCGAGCGACGACTGGCAGGACCAGATCTTCGTCCCGACGCCCGGCTCGCTCGCCCTTCTGGGCCTCGGTGGCCTCGTGGCCGCCCGCCGCCGTCGGGCCTGATCCGCCTCGCGATTCGCAAGCTCACACAAGTCACAAGACCCCGGACTTCGGTCCGGGGTCTTTGTTTTTGCCCCGGTCCATTGTGCCTCCCAAGTCATTGCAGCATCAGGCTGTTTGAATTTTGGAAGGGTCACTCGCAAGTACTTGCGAGTGATTCTCAACAACCGATGCGGGAGCGGTGGTATTCGGACCTCGCCGCGCAGCCACCATCCACAAATTCGAGCCTTTTAACCCTCAAACCCCAGACGTCGCTGGCGGAATCGGCTGGCGCGGGCATGTTTGAACACCGGCGGTATTCCCGCCCTGTGTGGTTGTTTGTTCAGGCGTGCAAAGAGGGGTCTCGTACCATGAAGAAGTCGTTTGCTCTCGGCATGATCGGTTTGGCCGCCCTTGCGGGCTCGGCTCAGGCCGTCGACACCGTCCGCGCTCGGTTCGACAGCATCGCCCCCGGCGTGCTGCTCGAGTATTCCTACGACACCGGCAATAGCTTCCAGTATTCGTTCGCCGGCCAGTTCAACTGGACCCGCGACAACGTGATGCCCGGAACCTACGCCGGCCTGCAGGGTCAGTTCGCGACCTTCTGCATCGAGATCACGCAGCGTGTGGAGTTTAACAACACGTACGACTTCTTCGTGGACACCGTGTCGAGCTCGCCGATCGGCGCGCCGATGGGTGCGGCGAAGGCCGGGCAGTTGGCCGAGCTCTTCGGTCGCTTCTTCGGCGGCTTGGTCAGCAACGATCAGTATGCCGCGTTCCAGATTGCGATCTGGGAAATCACCACCGACAATTCGGCCGACGTGACGAGCGGCCTGTTCCAGATCCGCAACAACGCGATCGTCGCCGGCCTCGCGAACGCGATGCTCGGTGCCCTCAACGGCCAGGGCCCGACGATGAACCTGCTGGCTCTGCAGAGCCGCACGAATCAGGACCAGATCTTTGTTCCGTCTCCCGGTGCCCTGGCGCTCGCCGGTCTCGGCGGCCTGATCGCCGCCCGCCGCAAGCGTTAAGCTGCACGCAGCCACACATGTAGATCCCTCGACAAGCCCGGCTCACGCCGGGCTTGTTGCTCTTTTGGTTGACGCCGACGCCGGATCCTTTCGCGCCTTCGCGACGCCGGACGTTCGGATCGATCGTCAGTTTACCCAGACGTTGCAGGCCCACCACCCCAGTGCGCAAAACCGCTCGTTCGGATGCAGTGGTCACGAATGCGCGGCATGTTGAAGCAATGGGAGAGGCGGCACTGGCCGCGGCTTCTTTAACGCCAAAGAACTGGGAGACATGATCATGAAGATGCGTTTGATGAACACTCTGTCTGTTGTGCTGGCCTGCGGCACGCTCGCGTCGATGGCCTCGGCCGTCGACACTGTTCGCGCCACGTTCAACAGCGTCGCGCCCAACACCAGTTGCGAGTTCTCGGCCGACTTCGGCGGCACGTGGAAGGGCACGCTGGCCGGCGGCATGAACTGGACACGCGACGGCGTGATGCCCGGGTCGTACGCCGGACTGCAAGGTGACTTCCGGACCTTCTGCATCGAGGTGACGCAGAACGTGGCGTTCAACACCTCGTACCTTTACGACGTTGTCAATACCGAGAACGCCCCCACTGTTGACCCCACCTTCAGCCTGCCGATGGGCGCGTTCAAGGCGGGTCAGCTGTCGGAACTGTTAGGCGGTTCTATTCGGGCCTGACGACCGGCTCGGACTACGGCGCGTTCCAGATGGCGGTCTGGGAGATCGTGTACGAAGTGGCCCAGACCCCGCTGAATGTGGACAACGGACGCTTCCAGATCCGCAACGCGGCTGCCGAGCAGGCGATGGCGAACACGATGCTCGGCGCTCTCACCGGCCAAGGTCCGATGATGAACCTCCTCGCCCTGACCAGCCGCGAGTTCCAGGATCAGGTCTTTGTGCCCACGCCCGGCGCTCTCGCCCTGGCGGGCATGGGTGGCCTGCTGATCTCGCGTCGTCGCCGAGCGTAAGACTTCGATTCACTGAACAACCACACGACCCCCGGCCCTCGCCGGGGGTCTTTGCGTACCCGGCGAGATCACGATTCGATGGAGAGAACGCGGAGAGGCGGAGGTGGCGGAGTGGCGCGGAGAGAAGAGAGAGGGTGAAGAAGAAGAAGAAGAAGAACGCGCGCGAGAGCCGCACCCTACTTCACTCCGCGTCCCTCCGCCTTCTCCGCTCCTCAGCGTTCTCTCCGTTCGTCGCCCGCTACTTCGCCCGCTCGCGGCAGGCCTTGGCCGATGCCGTGGCTTTGGCAGCGCGACTGTCGGTCGGGAACCGCTTGGCGAACTCCTCGTAGTGGGTGGCGGCGTCGGCGAACTTCTTGTCCTCTTCGAGCAACGTCGCGAGCGCGTAGCGGGAGCTTGCGGCCGCGGGGCTGATCTCGATGGCCTTCGCGTACGCCTCGATCGCGCCGGGCCGGTCTTTCAGTGCCTTCTTCACTTCGCCGGTGTAGAACCACACGGTGGCGTCGTCGGGGGCGGCGATAGCGCGGTAGCGCTCAAGCACCACGAGTGCGGCCTTGGGGTCCTTCTTCTGGTTCAGCAGCGCGTTGCCGCGGGACAGAAGCACGGAACGCTGCGCGTCCAACCGGTCGCTCTCGGGCTTCTTCTCGGCGGCCTTCTCGGCAAGGTCGTACTGCTCCTCCATCGCCTTCCAGTCTTCCTTGTGGCCGTAGATGAAGGCCATCAGGAAGCGACCCATCAATTCGCCCTTGCCGTCGGGCAGGTCGATCAGCGCCTGGGCGTGCTGAGTGGCCTTCTTGTAGCTGCCGCCGAAGAGGCCGGGGGCGTGAACGAAGAACTGCACGAGCGCGACGCGGGGCGCGATGAGCGACGAGTCGAGCTCGATCGCCTTCTCGCACGCGGCTCGGCCGCTGGAGGCGAGCGAGGCCTGCTCGAAGGTGCCGGCCTGCTGCACGGTCTCGAAGCAGAGCAGGCCGTACCACATCTGGACTTTGGCGTTGTTGGGGTCGGAAGCGACGAGCGGCTCGAGCGCGTTGCGGGCCTCGACACGCTTGCCGCGGGCGCGGTCGATGAGTGCGAGGCCGAGTTTCCAAGTGGCGTTGGCGGGCTCGGACTGGCTGGCGGCCTTGAGCACAGACTCAAGACCGTCGAGTTGTTCGGGCTTGGCTTTGCCTTCGTGGAGGAGAGCGAGGGCGGCGTCGGGCGTGGTCGCGGTGATTGCCGGAGCATCGACGCGCGTGGAGCCGAAGGATCGCGGCGAAGCAGCGACGAGGGCTGCCCCCACCACCAGACTGGATGCCACGCCACGGACCCAAAGACGCGAACACCGATTCACACAAACGACCATGCAGTCCTCCTCGATCCCCGTCGCCCGCTTGCTGCTCTCGACTCAGCGGCGTGGCGAGCTGGGAAGGAACGGGAGCATCTTTGGGAGGTCCGCATGCGGTTCTTTCACGAACGGGCCGAAAATGCGACCCATTGCGGCACCTTCACAGAACCCGATCGGACGGTGGTCCGATTGGGGCGATGTGATCGGGAAGATCAACAACAACCTGTTGGACAAGGTCACCAACACGTGGCGGCGGCACAGCGCCGACGTGGAGCGCTCCATGGAGCGTCTGGCGACGGGGAAACGTATCAACCGCGCCAGCGACGACCCCGCCGGGAGCGTGGCGGTCACGCAGTTCAATGGGCAGCTCGAGAGCCTGAACGCGAAGCTCAAGGGCGTGCAGCAGCACCGCTACTACACCGCGGCCCGCGAGGGTGGGAACGCGGCGATCAATGACTTGGTGATCGAGCTCAAGGGCCTCGTGGTGCAGGCCGGGAACACCGGAGCACTCAGCGAGACCGAGCGGCGCTCGATCCAGGACCAGATCGACTCGAAGATCGAGGCGATCGATTTTGTGTCCAACACGTTCTCGTACAAGGATGAGCGGGTGTTCAGTTCGGCGCTGTCCACGACGCTGGGCGTCGTGAGCCGCGAGATTGACGCGCCCGACCCGAACGACCCGACGAAGACGATCAAGAAGACCGAGATGCTGAACCTCCGCAGCCTCAAGAGCGGCGGCGCGTTGAACACGCTGACAGGCGACCTCGAGCTGGCGAGTCGGTCGGTGGACGCCGCGGTCGATCAGAACAGCCGCGAGCAGGCTTTCCTCGGCACGCAGCAGCGCGACTTCGACAATCAGGAACAGGCGATTCGGTTCGAGATCGAGAACATCACGGGCGCCAAGAGCGAGATCGAGGACACCGACTACGCCAGCGAGGTGGCGAACCTCGTCAAGGGCCAGGTGCTGCAGCAGGCATCGATGTTCATGGTGCAGGCAGCGATGCAGCAGGTGCGGCAGTTGACGGACCTGATCGCGGCCGTCGCGCCCGGCGCGGCTGCCGGCGCGAGGCCCGGAAGCACGCTCAACGCCGTCGGATAGGCCCGCGGCACAACGGCGACATCATTTGAGGTAGATCGGGTGCACGAGATACTGCCAATCCTCGTGGCCGTGCTGGGGCACGTTCTCCGGCAGCACACCTTCGATGGGGTCGTCGTTGAGGTCGCGGCCGTTGTGCCAGCGGCAATCGGGATTGCCGGTGTTCATGAACCCGATCTGCTCGACGTGGCCGTCGAGAAAGCCGTAGGTGCCCTTGCGCTCGTGCCACCAGGCGAAGGGACCGCCGGTGTTGTCTTGTGTCGCCACGATGTAGTTGATGACGCGAATATCGGGGAACATGCCGCGGTTCTCGGCGAGAAGAATGGTGTGGCTCGGTCGATAGACCTGGGCTTCGGGGCGGGCTTCTTCGGTGCGGTCTTTCTTGAGCTTCCAGAGGACGTGGCCGTTGAGCGAGTAGTGCGAGGGCTCGTCGCCGACGCTGACGGTGCCGTTGTCGTTGAAGCCGAGCTCGGAGAGCGGGCCGTCGGGTGCGTTCGCGCAGCGCCAGGACTTGCCGCTGGGCACCGAGCCGTCCTTTGTGAAGGAGTAGCGCCAGGAGACGTGCTGGTCGGTCTTGCCCGGAACGAGCGTGCGATTCTCGGGGAGCTGGCCCCTGTGGCTGGCGCCGAAGGCCACGATCGAGGCGACGATCTGGCGGTTGTTGTTCATGCACACGACGCTTCGAGCACGATCACGGGCACCCTTGAGCGCCGGTAAGGCGAGGCCCATGAGCACAGCGATGATGGCGATGACGACGAGCAGCTCGATGAGCGTGAAGCCGCGCGTGCGCCGGTGATGGTTCACTTGCGGGGCTCCTGGAAAACGAAGCGGACAACCTCGCCGGGCTTGCCATCGAAACCGGTCGGCCATTCGTTGAGCTTCTCGGTGGCGGGATCGTTCCAGACGATGGTCCAACCGTTGGCATCGCGGCGGGCAAGGACCTTGACCCGTTTGCCGACCATGGCTTGGTCCATCGCGTTACCTGCAACAATGGTTTGGATCTTGCTATACGAGCCCGCGTTCTCCCACTCCAGAACGCGGAGCTTGATCGCGGTGAACGCCGAGCCGTCGTGCTGGGTCCAGCTGATGAGGAACGCATCCGGCTCGATCGTCAGGCTGGCGTCGTTGATGAACTCCCAGGTGCCCGCCATGGCCGGAATGGTCGGTGCGGGCGCTTTGGGATCCGCGGGCTTCGCCCGGGAAACGACGATTCGGGCTTCTTCGGGGACGAACTCGGTCTGCTGCTGGCCCGGTGGCGGTGGCGGCACCTTGACATCCAGACGGATCGTGAGCGCCATCAGCTCGCCGTCGACCTCATAACGCCCGTCGCGCTCTTGCCCGACGAGTTGTTCGCGTACGAACGGCGGCCCCATTTCCCAGGTATCGAACCGCACCCGAATCGTGCCGCTGGCGACGCCGTTCTTGTCGAGTTCTTTGCTCCCCTTGACGCTGAGCAACCGCATCACGACGCTTTCGGTTTGCCCGTCGTTCTTTCGGAACTGTGTTCGAATCACGTCACCCTCGTGCACGACATTGCCATCGGGCTTCTCGCCGACGGTCTGGCTGATGAGGCGTGCGGGTACTGTCGGTGCCTTGGGGCGATCAAAGCCGCCCGCGGCCTGTGGCGCGATCGCGGCGGCGACCATCGGCGGGCCGCCGGGGCGAAGAAAGTACAGCCCGCCACCGATCACGCCAAGCCCAAGGATCGAGGCGAGCGCGAGCGTTCCGAGATTCAGACCGATCGTGGCCGACGTCGCAACACTGCCTGTGGAGCCGATCGCGACTCCGGCTCCCATCTCCGCGAGGCCGATGCTCATCAGGGACGATGTGAGCGACGCACTGACGGGCGCGGCCGCGGCATGTCCGAGCGCGGCGGCGAGCGACGTGTTGCTCACACCAACGACACCCATACTTGCACCGGCGACGCCGATCGCCGGCGCGACGCCGCGCTTGCTGAGTTCCTTCCGCAGCCGCTCGAGCGCGGCGTCGATCCGCCGGTGCATCGTGCCCGGGTTCACACCCGCCTCGCGGGCCATCTCGACCTGCGGCCTGCCGACAAGGAAGCGAGAAACGATCAGATCGCGATCGGATTCGTCGAGCGCCGCGATGGCGTCGTCGAGCAGGGGTTTGATCTCGCGCCAGGTGCGTTCGACGTCGTCGCTGGTCTGAGCGTCCACATCGACGACGCCCGCCTCGGCCCGGCGCTGGGTGCCGCGGGCGCGGAGGAGGTCGATGCTGGTGCGCAGGGCGCACGCGTGCAGCCACGCGGCCACGTTGGACCGGACTTCGCCGGCGCGGCGGGCGAGCTTCAGGAACGTCTCCTGGGCCGCGTCCTCCGCGTCGGTCGAGGACTTCATCACCCGCTGGCAGGTGTGGACCACCATGGACTGATAACGATGGACCAGAACCTCAAAGGCCCGAGGGTCGCCGGCCTTGGCGTAGCGGTCCAGGGCCGCGGCGGCGTCCAGGACGAGGACTTCGCCCGTGGAAAGCCGGGGGAGCAGGTTGCTGGCGATGGAGCGGATGATCCGGGTCATGGGGGCTTCCTTTGAAGATAGTCGGAAGCGGGTGGGCTGGATTGCGCGCCGATTTTCGGATTTCGCACTGCGCTGGCGGGAGCGTTGTGAAAGAAAACCGAGGCTCGGAGCCAAGGGCATCTGGGTGCAAGGTAGATGGAAGCCTTCGCTTCGCCGTGTTCAGCCCACGCCGATCATGATCGCGTTGGGTGCCAGAGCGATGCCTACAAGAACGGGCGCGAAGAAGTGCACCGAGCAGACGCGCTGAGCCGCCGGCTATGCTGATTGAATGCCAATTCTTGCGAACGCTGGCGTACCCATGCTGTTTGTCATCGGTCCGGCTTTCCTGGTTGGACTCTTTCCCATCATCGCGATCGAATCGGCATGGCTTTGCTGGAAACTCAAGTTGCGTTTCGCTAGTACTTCCGGAGCGGTGTCGCTCGCAAACTTCGTGTCCACCATCGTTGGCATACCTGCGACGTGGTTCGTACTCGTACTGCTCCAACTGATAACTGGCGGCGGAAGCGCGGCCGGTGTCGGCGTACTCGCCGTGACTTGGCAGGCGGCGTGGCTTATCCCCTACGAGGGGTCGCTGCACTGGATGATTCCTGCCGCAGCGATCTTCCTCAACATCCCGTTCTTTCTGGTATCAGCCTTTGTGGAACAGAAGATCGTGGTCCGGACACTGGCAGATGTAGATCCGCAACAAGTGCGTCGACGGGTCATTCAGGCCAACGCTGCGACTTACGCTCTCATGTCGCTCTTCTGGTTGGGGATACTCGGTCGGGCGCTGGTGTACGGGCGACTTTGATTCTCTTGGAGACTTCGTCGGAGTGTCCCAGAAAGAAACGGACCCGAGATTCCGTATCTCGGGTCCGTACTTGCTTCAGGACTAAGTGAGCAGATTATTTCTTCCCGTACATGGTCGCCGCCTGATCCGCGGCCAGACGCGCGATCGGCACGCTGGCGGACGGCACGATCGCTGGTTTCCTCGTTGTGATTCCGGCACCGGGCACGGTGACCTTTGCGTTCGCGGGGCTGCTGCTCGGCGTGCGGCGACGCCGGTGATCGGGTGGAGCTCAAACGCTTCGGCTCGACCGAGCGACGGAGACGGCCACGGCTGCCTGCTCGCGAGCAATTCTTCGCGGTGCCAATGGCTCACGGCGCCGCGACTGGCTCGGTCCATGAGTAGTAGAACGCGGAGAACGCGCGTTCCTGCGAGAAGGCCTCGCCGTGGAAGTCCATGTGCATGACGTTGCTGCCGGCGCGGTGACGCCGGGCTCCGATCACCGGGCGGCCATACTCCGCCGGGATCGCGGCAAGCGTGTTGAGGAGCGACGGCGCCGAGGCGTTGGCGATCCGTCCCTTCAGCCGCGGCTCGTCGTTGATCGTCAGGTTGTGCCCGCGTGCGTTGAAGAAGGTGCTGTCGGCGTACATCAACGTTTTGCCGGGGAACGGATAGGCGTAGAAGCTGGGGTTGAAGAGCTTGCGTTCAGCGTCGGTGACGGGCTTGATGCCCGTCATGTTGTTCAGGCCGTAGCTGTACCGAACCTTGGACAGCGGATCCAGGTTGTAGATACCCACGACGCCCAGGCCCGTCGGGTCCTTTCCGGCCGCATCGCCAACGACGTAGAGCCGAACATCCTCTTTGTCCTGCGGGCAGGCCAGAATATCGACCGGCCGCTGATCGGCGGCCAGGATCGTCCGCGAGGGAAGAAAGGCGTTGTAGTTGCCGCCCCCGCCGGTGGCGGAGTTGTTGCGCACCGGGAAATTGCCCCGGTTGGCGTCCAGATACAACTGCGTCGTCAGGGCCATGGACCGGGTGTTGGAAAAGCACTTGATCGACCTGGCCGCTTCCCGGGCCGCCGCGAGTGATGGAAGGAGAATGCCAATCAGCAGGGCGATGATTGCGATCGCCACCAACAGCTCGATGAGCGTGAAGCCCTTGCGGGGCGTGCACAGGCAACCCCGGCAGCTCCGAATTGTCATCGCGACGGTTGCTCGGTTTGCCGCGTGGTTGCGTTTGGCCATGTCCATACCACAATGTACCGTTCTTCGCGTCCATCGTTTCAGGCCGGCCCGCGAGAATTGAGGTTCATCCCGGCACTACGAGGTGGCCCGCAAAGTCATCCGGCATTCCTTTCGCGCGTTTCGCTTCACGGATCTGGCTGACGCGCCGGGTTCGCGCTGGGCTTGCGATCCAAACAGCAACGCCCCTCCGGATTAGGATCGCGCGGCGACCTGCGCCCCACAACCCACCCTCCCCGGCCACCTTCAACGAAAAACCGCGGGGCTCGAAGCCCCGCGGTTGGGTGAGTCAGATCAGGATGTCAGACCAGTTCACTTCTTCCCGTACATGATCGCCGCCTGAGCCGCGGCCAGACGCGCGATCGGCACGCGGAAGGGCGAGCAGCTCACGTAGTCCATGCCGACCTTGTGGCAGAAGTGGACGCTCTTGGCATCGCCGCCGTGTTCGCCGCAGATGCCGACCTTGAGGTCGCCCTTGACCGAGCGGCCCTTGGCGACGCCCATCTCGACGAGCTGGCCGACGCCGCTCTGATCGAGCGAGACGAAGGGGTCGCCGGGCAGGATCTCGCGCGACAGGTAATCGGGCAGGAAGCTGCCGATGTCGTCGCGGGAGTAGCCGAAGGTCATCTGGGTGAGGTCGTTGGTGCCGAAGGAGAAGAAGTCGGCGGACTCGGCGATCTCGTTGGCGGTGAGAGCCGCACGGGGGATCTCGATCATGGTGCCGATCTTGATGTCCAGACGGGGCTTGTAGTCCTGCTCTTCCTTGACCTTGGCGATGGTCGCCTCGACCTCGGCACGCAGGACCGCGAGCTCCTTCTTGGTGCCGACGAGCGGGATCATGATCTCGGGCAGGGCCTTGATGTTGCTGCGGATGCAGTCGATGGTGGCTTCGACGATCGCGGTGACTTGCATCACGAGGATCTCGGGGTAGGTCACGCACAGGCGGCAGCCGCGGTGGCCGAGCATCGGGTTTGCCTCGTGCAGGGCGCTGACGCGCTGCTTGACGCGCTCGAGCGAGATGCCCATGAGCTTGGCCATGTCGGCCTGGCTCTTGTCATCGTGCGGGAGGAACTCGTGCAGCGGCGGGTCGATCAGGCGGATGGTGACCGGCTGACCCTTCATGGCCTTGAAGATGCCCATGAAGTCGTCGCGCTGGTAGGGCAGGAGCTTGTTGAGCGCCTTCACCCGGTCGTCCTTCGTGGTCGAGAGGATCATCTCGCGCATCGCCTTGATGCGGTCGCCCTCGAAGAACATGTGCTCGGTGCGGCACAGGCCAATGCCTTCGGCGCCGAAGTCACGACCGCGCTGGGCGTCTTCCGGCGTGTCGGCGTTGGTGCGGACGCCGATGGTGCGGTACTTGTCGGCCCACTTCATCACGGTGCCGAAGTCGCCGCTGAGCTTGGGCTCGACGGTCGGGACCGGTCCGAACATGACTTCGCCGGTGGTGCCGTCGATCGAGATGATGTGGTCGCGGCCGTAGACCTTGCCGTTGCACTTCATGGTGCCGCTGGCGGGGTCGATGTGGAGTTCGCCGGCGCCGACGACGCAGCACTTGCCCCAGCCGCAGGCGACGACCGCCGCGTGGCTGGTGCGGCCGCCGGTGCTGGTGAGAATGCCGGCAGCGGAGTGCATGCCCTCGACGTCCTCGGGGCTGGTTTCCTTGCGGACGAGGATGACCTTCTCACCCTTGTGGGCCCGCTCCACGGCCTCGACGGCGGTGAAGGCGAGCTTGCCGACGGCGGCGCCGGGTGAGGCCGGGATGCCGCGGGTGATGATCTCGACGCCCTTCTTCTTGGTGTTGTCGAAGGACGGCAGCAGGAGCTGGGTGAGATCGCCGGCGGGAATGCGGACGATCGCGGTCTTCTCGTCGATGAGGCGTTCCTTCACCATGTCGCACGCGACCTTGACGGCGGCGTTGCCGGCCCGCTTGCCGGTGCGGGTCTGGAGCATGTAGAGCGTGCCGCGCTCGATGGTGAACTCGATGTCCTGCATGTCCTTGTAGTGCTTCTCAAGCTTGGCCTTGATCTTCAGCAGCTGCTGGTAGACCTGCTTGTTCCACTTGGGCATCTCGTCGACGGGCAGCGGGGTGCGGATGCCGGCGACGACGTCCTCGCCCTGAGCGTTGATGAGGTACTCGCCGTAGAAGTGGTTCTCGCCGGTGGCGGGGTTGCGGGTGAAGGCGACGCCGGTGCCCGAGTCGTCACCCATGTTGCCGTAGACCATCGACTGGATGTTGACGGCGGTGCCGTTGAGGCCCTGGATGCCGGCGATGCGGCGGTAGGAGACGGCGCGCTCGCCGTTCCAGCTCTTGAACACGGCCTCGATGGCGAGCTCGAGCTGCTTGAACGGATTCTGCGGGAAGTCCTCGCCGACGTGGCGGCGGTAGACGTTCTTGTACTCGGCGCAGAGATCGACGATGCCGGCCTCGGGGACTTCGGTGTCCTCCGTGGTCTTGTACTTGGCCTTGATGGTCTTGAACGCTTCCTCGAAGTGGTGGTGATCCACGCCCATCACGACGTCGCCGAACATGTTGATCAGGCGGCGGTAGGCGTCGAACGCGAAGCGGCGGTTCTTGGTGCTGTTCGCGAGGCCCTCGACGGCGGCGTCGGTGAGGCCGAGGTTCAGGATCGTGTCCATCATGCCCGGCATCGAGACGGCGGCGCCGGAGCGGACCGAGACGAGCAGCGGGTTGGCATTGTCGCCGAACTTCTTGCCCTGCTCCTTCTCGAGCATGGCGACGTTCTTGTGGACCTCGTTCATGAGGCCGTGGGGCAGACGCATGCCGGCCTTGTAGTAGGCGGCGCAGGTGTCGGTGGTGATGGTGAAGCCAGCGGGGACGGGCAGGCCGATGCTGGTCATGTCGGCGAGGTTCGCACCCTTGCCGCCGAGGAGCATCTTCATGTTGGCCTCGCCCTCGGTCTTGGTATTACCGAAGTAGTAGACCATCTTGCCGGGCTTGGAACGCAGGGTCGGGGTCGGGCCGACGCCGAGGCCGGCGATCTTTTTCGAGGACTTCTTGTTCTTGAGGCTGACGGGCTTGGGCATTGTGCTCATGTCCTTTGCTCACTTGCTGTCGCGAACGGCGTTCGCGGTTGGTGCTTGACGCGGCGCCGGCTCGTGGCGCACCTGCGTTCCTTTCGCCGCCGGTCACGATTCCCGGTCCGAACAGAGTCCGAGTCGCGGGAAATCGGGGCCGATCCGTGTGGCGAAAAGACGGAGATTCTAGGTCGCACAAACGCGGCGGACGAGGGAAGACGGCGGCTGGGGATGCCGTATTTTCGCGTGGGAACGGGGTTTGGGGGCTTTTCTGGCGGTGCCGCCAGTCCGCCGGCTCGGCGGGGTGACTGATGCCGCTGACGGGGTGATCAGCCGCGGATGTGCCACCGACATCAGTCGCGCGGCCCAGAGCGGCCGCGGACTGATGGCACCAAACAGCTTCGTCCGGACCCGGGCAGAACAAGCCGATGCATCCCGACGCGATGCCCCCAACACTCTTGCGTGACGGTTCCTTCTGAACACGCCGCCTGTGTGGAGCGATGGCCGAGTGACCTCGGCCTGGCGGCGATGTGCTTTGGAGACCGGGGCGAGTCGCTGCTGCTGGGCGTGCCGGGCGCGCGACGGACGGCGTGGGCGGACGGCGACCTCGTGCCGCTGCTGCGCGAACTTGCATCAGACCGGTCGGGTCGGCAGTCTCACCCCCACTATCTCCCCCACTCCCGCTCCGCCTCGGATGCCAAAGGGTGGTTGGGGTGGATCAGTTACGACGCCGGTCGCGTGCTCGAACCGAGTGTGGACCACTGGCACGCCGCGGAGCACCCTACTGATCGCGGAACATCGCCTTCACGTGCGGCTCGCGATCGGGCGCTGCCGCTGGCGGAGTTTGTCCGCATCGATGGCGGCGTGATCGTGCACGCCGGGCGTGCGACGCCGTTCGGCGATGGTGCGGCGACGATCGCGGACGCGTTTCGGTCGGGCTCTGGTAGCGATTCCGGCACGCCTCGGTTTGTCATGGGCGCGCCGCGGCAGGTTGATGCGGCGGACTTCGAACGCCACTGCGCCCGCGTGATCGAGTACATCCGCGCCGGCGATGTGTACCAGGCGAACCTCGCGCACCGGATGGAGTGCGACTTCGAAGGCTCGCCCCGCAGGCTGTTCGCGGCGATGCTGCGCACCGCTCGCCCGTGGCACGGTGCGTACTTCGAGGGCGATGGATACGCGATCGCGAGCGCGAGCCCGGAGCTGTTCCTGGAACTCGGCGCCGAGGGGCGTGTGGTGACGCGGCCGATGAAGGGGACTCGCCCCGCGGGCGGCGATTCGCACCGCGACCTGCTCGACAGCGCCAAGGACCAGGCCGAACTGGCGATGATCGTGGACCTGATGCGCAACGACCTCGGACGTGTGTGCACGCCGGGATCGATGCGGGTGGATGTGCCGCGTGAGATCGAGCGGCACGACTCGGGTGTCTTGCAGGCGACGGCGACGGTCTCAGGATTGCTCGTGCCGCACCTTTCACGGTTCGACTTGCTGCGAGCGACCTTTCCCGCTGGCAGCGTCACCGGCGCGCCAAAGGTGCGGGCGATGCAGATCATCGACGAGCTCGAGCCGGTGAAGCGCGGCCCCTACTGCGGCAGCATGCTCTGGCTCGGCGACGACGGCACCCTGAAGGCAACCGTGCTGATCCGCACCGCCGTGATCTCCGGGGGCGGGGCCTTCCAGGCCCCGCGCCGCATCACTCTTTCGGGCACGCCTCGCTCGGAGGCTGGGACGCCCACTCCCCCACCCCCTCCATCGCCGAAAACGCACATGCAATTGGACTACAGCGTCGGCGCCGGCATCGTTGCCGACAGCGTGCCGGAGCAGGAATGGCGGGAGACGCTGGATAAGGCGGCGCTGCTCGGAAGGCTCGGAGAATCAGCAGAATGCAGGTAGCCGCGCACTTCTCGGACTTTGCGCCTTCAATTTGTGCCGACTGGGGTACCCCGGAAAACCCTGTGGCCGAAGGGTTTGGATGTCCGCCCGAACGCCGTGTTCAGGACGCCCGATAGATCGAGGGATGCCGCTCGCGTGGGCGGCCCGTACTTGATAATGCTGCATCGCGTGTCGACGACCGTGTCCAACTCCGCCCCTCAAGCCGACGCGACGGCCGGGCTGCCGCGGGTGGCCGATGCACTTGTCGTCGTGCTGGGCGGGCAGCAGTCGCTCTCGGAGTGGCAGCGGACCGGAACGATCAGTCGCGAGCTGGCGCTCTATCAGGAGCTGGCCAAGGGCTATGGCGAGATGATCTTCGTCAGTTGCTCGGGCAAGGACGATCAACGGGTCGCACGCAATCTCGAACTCGGAGCCCGGGTGATCACGCTGGGCGGCTGCGACGCAGCACATGCCGGCGAGGTTTTTGCCGAGATTTTGGACGGATCCGGATCCAGCGGCACACGCCTGCGATCCGCGACGGTACTTACAGATGAACTCGTTGTCGGCGCGCTGCCTGTCGCGATCGCGTCACGGCTGCGGGTGACGGGCTTGGAAGTTGCGCTTGTGGCGCGGGGCGGTTCGCTCGCCTCGCGGTTTCTCGCGCACGAATTCGGCGGTCATTCCGTCCCGGCTCGCACGGCGGCGGCGGCCGAGCACCTTCTTGTCAACAGCGCGGATCTCGTCGTTGGCACGACGCTGACCATGGTGGAGGACCTGATCTGGCGTGATGCCGTCGATCGGCGGCATACCGCGATTGTGCCCAGCCATGTCATCAACTTCGCGGAGCAGGACACGCCGCGGGAGAACAACCGCATTGTCTTCTGCGGCCCATTGATCGCCCGCAAGCGTGTGGACCTCCTGATCCAGGCGATCGCGATGCTGCCCGAGCCATGGAACAAGTCGGCGGTGCTCGACGTGATCGGCGACGGACCTGAGGGGCCCACACTGAAGGCGCTGGCTCAGGAGCTCGGCGTGAACGCCGTGTTCCACGGCTGGATGTCGCACCAGTGGGTGCTGCAGAAGATGGCGACCTGTGCCATCTACGCCGACGCGTCGGCGCTTGAGAACCATCCCAGGCCGATCCTCGACGCGATGAGCACTGGTGCAGCACTCGTGGTGGCCGATATCGCCGCGATGCGAGATCTGATCCAGACCGGTGTCACCGGATTGCGGGCTCTGCCCAAGCCCGAAGCGATGGCGCAGACGATCGAGGGTCTGCTGCAGGACGACGACTGGCGCCGGACGCTTGGCGCCGGCGCTGCCAATCACGTCCGTGAGATCCATTCGATCGAAAAGGTCGTGCCTCAGCACCTCGCGGCCCACAAGCTCGCGCACGAACTGGCGGCAAGCCGCCCCAACCCGATCTCGCGCCTCCGCGACATCAAGCTCCTGGTCTGCGACTTCGACGGCGTCTTCACCGACAACCGCGTCTTCACCGATCAGAACGGCGTCGAGACCGTCGCCTGCTCCCGCGGCGACGGCATGGGCCTCGAGATGCTCCGCAAGAGCGGCATGGCGATCCTCGTGCTCAGCAAAGAGACCAACCCCGTCGTCACCGCCCGCTGCAACAAGCTCAAGCTCGAGTGCATGCAGGGTGTGAACGACAAGCTGCCCGCGCTCCAGCAGCTCGCGAGAGACCGCGGCCTCTCGGCCTGCGAGATCGCGTACCTGGGCAACGACACCAACGACCTCGGCCCGCTCTCGTGGGTCGGACTGCCCTGCGTCGTCGCGGACGTGCACCCCGATGTGCTGCCGACGCTGCAGCGCCCCGGGACACTGATGCTGTCCAAGCACGGCGGCTTCGGCGCCGTGCGCGAGCTGTGCGACATGCTCCGCACCGCGCGATCGTAATGCGGGGGCGGTGCCTTCCAGGCCCCGGCGCATGAAGGCGATCAACACACAGTGGGACCGGCCTCCGGCCGGTCAACGAGCCTTTGGTAGCACTGTGATTTCTGAAGCAGAAGAATCGGACCGGCCGGAGGCCGGTCCTAATGGTGCTTGACGGCGGGGCCTAGAAGGCCCCGCCCCCGTCCCCGCCCCGGGCAAGACGGCTCGGACCGGCTGGAAGCCGGTACTACTGCGTGTCAAACAAAACGCCCCGCGGTCGAGAGGCCGCGGGGCGTGTCAGAAATTCGTGTGGACCACCCACACGATGTGTCCTCGTGTTGGTTCAGACGGTGAGGCTGTCGTTCGCTACCACTTCACGAAGCCGTCGTCGATGATGATGACGCCGCCGGGGTAGTTGGCGTCGTCGACGCTCACGCTGGCGATGCGGCCCATCGCCTTGCCGATGAAGCCCTTCGGCGGGTCCTTGGAATCACCCGCACCGCGGATCAAGATGGTCGGGCGGTAGCCGTTCTCAAGCGCTTCGGTCGCACGGGCGCGGATCTCGCGCACGCCGCCGACTTCCTGCACGCCTTCGAACTTCACGTCCCACGCCTGAGTGAGGGACTTGCCCAGGAACTGCTCGGCCTTTTCGCCGCGGGCATCGCCGGCTTGGGAGCGGATTTCGCGGACGATCTGAGTGGGTGAAATGCCCTGCTCCATCGTGCCGCTGATGTTGGAGGCGCGGTAGACGGTCGCGGGCGGGGCGACGACCTCGTTGACCTCGACCTTCTGCTCGATGATCGGCTGCTGCACGATGGTGCGTTCGATGACGCGTTCTTCGGTGCGCGGCGTCGACACGTAGGTGACGACGGACTGCCGCTCGACGACGGGCCGCTGGATGACGGTCACGTTCTCAACAACGCGGGCGGGTGCGGAGTCCCAGTCCTTCCAGTGCGGGCCGCGACTGACGGGGCGGGCGTAGACGACATCCACGTCGCCGGACGAGCCGGTGCCGTAGAACGTGCGGACGCTCGAGCCGCCGTAGTACGAGTGGCTTGATGAATAGGAGGAGTACGACGCATACGAGACGCGCGGCGTGTCGTAGCAGACAGGGGGCACCACGACCACGGGCGGCGGACAGGGCGCGACGTAGACCGGGCGCGACACGTAGACAGGGCGCGGCGGGGGGCACGGGGCCACGTAGACAGGTCGCGACCAGCCGCGGTCATAGCCGCGGTAGCCCGAATAGCCCCAGCCCGGACGCGGGCCGCAGACATCGCCGCTGGACACCGAGACAGAGAACGAGGACCGCGACCCCGCGCTCGCCGAGCCGGCGAACGCGGCGAGACCCGCGACGACGCCGAGGAATAGCACGCGACTGGGAACCGTCTCGCGTGGCGCGCGCGTGCGACCGCCGGTGCGAGACACCTCCGACCCGACTTGCCTGCTCATGGATGCAACTCACAAACCGCTCTGCCGATCGATCCCTCCGGGGAGTCGGCGCGGTCGTGCGTACACATCAAGATACGCGGCAAACGGGGAAGAGTTTGCGGAATGCGCGGAAATGTTAGTGATTAGAAACACATTCAACTAAAACGTCCGATAATACAACTGTTTTCGACGCTTCGCGGCGTCAGACGGGCCGAAGCCCAAGGTCTGAAAACCCGCTCCGGGTCGCGAACCGTCTTGACCACAGCAGCAACTCCGATTATCGTTATAACAATTATTGTTTTCTCGATCCCTGCGTTCCGCCACTTCTCCCCGGCCCAGCCGACCCACCCCTCCCCGCATCATGAGCCCGACCCGCGCTGCCAACACCAAGTCGAAAGGCCTCGCCGCTGAGATCGGCAAGAAGGGACCGTTCGAGTCGGCGACGCAGGAGGCGTATCTCAATCTCATTCGCACGGCGGCGATCTTGTCGAACCAGCTCGAGCGGCTGTTCAAGACCCGCGGGTTGTCGGAGAGTACGTACAACATCCTGCGGATCCTGCGGGGCGTCGCGGCGTTGCAGGGCGTGGCACCCAGCAAGTACGGCGACCCCGCAACACGCCAGGGCCTGCCGCTGACGGAGATCGGCGAACGCATGATCGCGCCGGTGCCGGACGTGACGCGGCTGATCGACCGGCTTGAACAGCTCAACTTTGCGACGCGGCGTCGCTGCGAGAAGGACCGGCGGGTGATCTACGCGTGTATCGCCGACGCGGGGCTCGACGTGCTTCGCGAGTTTGACGAGGCGGTGCTGGAAATGCACGCCGCACACCTCGGGCACATGTCGCACCAGGAACTGGACCAGATGAGTGCGTTGCTGGAGAAGGCACGCGACGCGGCGACGAAGCGGCGGAGCGATGGAGCGACGAAGGGCACAGAAGACACACGATGACGAAGATCGCGGTTGTATATCACAGCGGATACGGGCACACCAAGGTCGTCGCCGAGTGCGTGGCCGCGGGCGCGAAGAGCGTGGCGGGCAGCGAGGTGTCGATCATCGCGGTCGCGGAGCTGCCGCCGCCGGACAAGGACCGCAAGCTGGGCGGTCGCTGGGATGAATTGGCGCAGGCTGATGCGATCGTCTTCGGCGCGCCCACCTACATGGGCTCGTTGTCGGCGGAGTTCAAGAAGTTCATGGAATCATCCGCAGGGCTGTGGTACACGCAGGCGTGGAAGGACAAGATCGCCGGCGGCTTCACGAACTCGGGCAGCATGTCGGGCGACAAGCTGAACGCCCTGTTCCAGCTCGCGATCTTTGCCGGGCAGCACAGCATGATCTGGGTGAGCACCGGCATGGTGGGCGGGCAACCGACGGGCGCGCCGGACGCGCTCAACCGGATTTCGTCGCAGTTGGGCGTGATGACGCAGAGCGACCAGGCGTCGCCCGAGGTGACGCCGCCGAAGGGCGATCGGGCGACGGCCGAGGCCTACGGCAAGCGGGTGGCCGAGATCGCGGCTCGTTTCCTCAAGGGCAAGTGAAACCGCACGGGACGAGAAACCTCGTCCCTTCCTTGTCATCCACTCCTTGTTGAAACAACTACCGCATTCGGGACAGCCCCGGATGCGGCCACCAATGAAGCACGGACGGCACCACATGACGAACACCACCGAGCCAATCCGACTGGGCCACGTGCACCTCAAGGTGCGACGGCTGGAACGCGCGATTGACTTCTACCGCGACACACTGGGTCTGCGGCTCGTCGAACGCGTCGGCGATGATTACGCGTTTCTGTCGTTCGGGGAAGCTCACCACGATGTCGCGCTGCAGGCTCTGGGCGATCGGGCGACGCTGCCCGCGCCGGGCGCGGTCGGCCTGTACCACGTGGCGTTCGAGGCGCGTCACGCTCGTGAGCTTCTGTCGCGGTGGGACACGCTGCGGCCACGGGCTCGCGTGGTCGCCGTCGATCACGGCATCAGTTGGGCGCTGTACACAACCGATCCGGATGGCAACGGCGTCGAGATCTATCTGGATCGAAGAGCCGCGGGAGGCGCTGCAGCGTGGCGCGGACACTCGCTCCCCTTGGAGCGCCGCCGCCTCGAAGAGGCCGCCGCGGCAGAGTTGGAAGCACAGACATACGAGCACATTCCGTCAGGAGGTTTCTAGTGATCACCGTTCGTCCGTCACACACCCGAGGCCAGTCAAAGTGGTCGTGGCTCGACAGCAAGCACACCTTCAGCTTCGGTCGCTACATCGACCGCGAGCACGTGCAGTTCCGCTCGCTGCGTGTCATCAACGACGACATCGTGGCGGCGGGCAAGGGCTTTGAGCCGCACCCGCACGAGGACATGGAGATCATCTCCTACGTCGTCAGCGGCAGGCTCGCGCACAAGGACCAGATGGAAGTCGGCTCACGCCACGCCCACGAAAGCGGCGCGGGCAGCGTGCAGGTCATGTCCGCCGGGCGGGGCGTGACGCACAGCGAGTTCAACCCCTCGCCGACTGAGACGTCGCGGTTCATCCAGATCTGGATCCTCCCCGACCGCGAGGGGCACGATCCGATGTACGCCCAGCGGGATTTCACCGACGCCGAGCGCCGCAACAAGCTGGTGCCGATCGTGGGCCCGCGCTCGAAGAAGACCGACGCGCCGCTGCTCATCAACCAGGACGCGACGGTGTACTCGACGCTCCTGTCGCCGGGAGCAAAGGTGGGCCACACCATCGCCAAAGGCCGCGGCGTGTACGTGCAGGTCGTGACTGGTCAGATCGACCTCGACGGCAAGGCCCTGGGCGAGGGTGACGGGGCGGCGATCGAGAACGAAGGGTCGATCGTGCTGAACGGCACGACGGACGCGGATGTGCTGGTGTTTGATCTGGCCTGACGAACGCGGACGGAGCGCTCAGGCATCGGTGGCGAATCGCTCGGCGACATGGAGGGCGCGGAGCAGCTGACGCCGCTTGCTCTGGTGGCCTTCCATCCGCCGCAGGATGTCTTGGAGCGCTCGAACCGCCCGCACGACGTACGGCCCCTTGTTGAGCATGACGCACTCGGCGCGGTGACCCATGGCCGCGTCGGTGATCTCGCTGCGGCTCGGGAGTCCCTTCTTCGCCAGCGACTCGAGCACCTGCGTCGCCCAAACGACGGGCGTGTGCGCGGCCTCGCACAGGCACAGGATCTCCTCCTGCACCTCGGCGAGCCTCTCCCAGCCGATCTCGACGGCAAGGTCGCCACGGGCGATCATTACGCCGAACGAAGGTGCCTTCAGACCTTCGAGCAAGAGGTGAGGCAGGTTCTCGAACGATCGTGCGGTCTCGACCTTCAGGATGATCCCGACGCGGCTCGCGCCGCGTCGCTTGAGCTCGCGTCGGAGGTCGCGCAAATCGTCGCGTTCCCGCGCGAACGAGAACCCGACGAGGTCGGCGTGGCGGGCGACGAAGTCGAGGTCCTGACGATCGCGCGGCGAAAGGGCACGAAGCGTCATAGGCGTGTCGGGCAGGTTCACACCCTTGTCCGAAGCGAGTCGCACGCCCTCGGGCCGGGCGACGGTGATGCGCACCAGGATGCGGCGCGGGGAGACCGCGATCGCTTCGCCGGCGATCTTGCCATCGTCGAGCATCACCCGGTGCCCAACCCGCGCGTCTCGGAACACCTGCAGCAGGGTGAACGGGATGCGGGCCGCACGGTGCTCGCGGGAGGCGGCGGCGTGAGTTCCCTTCTCGGCCGGGTCGGCGTCGCGTCCGGGCGACTGGTCGGCGGCGAGCACGAGCAGGTCGCCCTCGAAGAGCAGGATCGAACGCGGCACGCTGGGAAGCGGCCCGATGATGGCGCTCGCACGCGGGGAGGTCAGCGCAGTGCCAGGCACGACGTACGCCGCGTGCGGGCTGACCGCGACGACGCCGGCGACCGGATCGAGCAACGGGCCGAAGGAGCACGAGCCGCGCCCGACGACGGTCATCTCGCGGGCCAGCCCGCGGGCGTCGCGGAAGTCGATGCGGTCGCGCCGACGCAGCGAGGCGAGAAACTTCTCGTCCAGGGGCAGTGCCTCGTCGATGTCGGGCGGGAGCGTGCGGTTCAGCGGAACGGGCACGCCGCGCGGGAAGAGGAAGATCTTCGCCGGGCGTTGCAGGCCGCCGACTTCGTCACGAGGTGGGTTCCAGGAAGCGACCTGGGCTCCTGGCTCGAGGGGGCCAGTGCGTGCCTTCGGCCCGGCGATGTCCATCATCACGCGGCAGGATCGACCGGCCGATCGTGTCGCTGTGCGGAGGTGCCGGATCATCGCGCCCCACTCGCGCGGCGAGTCGTGCGCGCAGTTGATCCGCATGATCTCCATGCCGCTGGTCACGAGGCGGCGCACCAGCGCCGGGTCGGTGGCGGCCTCGGTGGGCATGGTGACCATGATCCGCGGACGCTCGGCGCGTGTCGCAGGCCCAAACAGTTCTTGCGAGCGCTGATGCAGCAGCAGACGACCGGCCGCGAGCGATGGCACCGCCGCGGCCTCGTTGCCGCGGGGCTGCGCTGATACCGGCTCGACCCGCTCGATCACGCGGAGCACCGCGAGCAGGCTGGCCCGTGCGGCGGCCTCGCTCCGACCGAGCGAACTGAGCCCCAGATCGGCGAGAACGAGTTGCAGGTGCCGCAGATCGTGACGCCGCAGCGCGAGGTAATCGAGCAGGTTGGAGGCGCTCGCCCGGCGTGGAGCAGGGGTACCACGAAGATCGCGGCTGCGTGCCTTGCCGGCCTCATGCATGGAACGCAGCAACGCGCGGAGAGCGCGCCGGACGGACTTCTCACGCATTGGCGGAGTCTTTCCGGGCACGCATGAGCCTAGCCGCGCCGCTTGCGCGCCGCCTACTTCTGCTTGCGTTTCTTGGGCTCGGGCTCCGCAACTCCAAGCCTGTCAAGCACAAACGCCTGCACGAACGCCTCGTCTTTCATCGCAGCGTACCGGTCGGCGAACGAGCCGTGGCCCGCGTCGAGTTCGATCTTGAAGAGCACCTGCGTGTCGGCCTTGTTGTTGTCGCGGAGACGCTGAGCCCACTTGGCGGGCTCGAAGTAGCTCACGCGCGGATCGTTGATGCCACTGGTGAGCAGGACGTGCGGGTAGCGGGCCGGGCGGGTGTTGTCGTAGGGCGAGTAGGAGCGGATGTAGTCGAACGCCTGCTTGCTCTCGGTGGGGTTGCCCCACTCGTCGTACTCGTTGATCGTCAGCGGCAGGGTGGGATCGAGCATGGTGTTGAGCGTGTCCACGAACGGCACCTGCGCGACGACGGCGCCGAAGAGGTCGGGTCGCATGGTGGTGACGGCGCCCATGAGCAGGCCGCCGGCCGAGCCGCCGCGGATCGCGAGGCGGGACGGGTTGGTGTACTTCTTCTCGATGAGATACTCAGCACAGGCGATGAAGTCGGTGAACGTGTTGCGTTTCTTCATCAGCTTGCCATCTTCGTACCAGGAGCGACCCATGTCGCTGCCGCCGCGGCTGTGGGCTTCGGCGAGGACGACGCCGCGGTCGAGCAGCGAGATCGCGGCGCTCGAGAAGGTCGGCATGGCGGAGAATCCGTAGGCCGAATAGCCCTCGAGAAACGCCGGCGCGGTGCCGTCGCGCGGGACGTCGCGCTTGTACCAGATCGTCAGCGGGATGGGCGTGCCGTCTGTGGCAACGGCCTTCACGAACTCGACCGCGTACAGGGTCGGGTCGTAGCCGATCACCGGCTGGCGCTTGAGCAGCTGCTTTTCACCCGAATCCATGTGGATGTCGTAGACCGACGAGGGCGTGATCGGAGAGGTGTAGGAATACCGGAACGTCGGCGTGTCGTACTCCTCGTTCATTTCCGGGAAGAGCACGTACGAAGGCTCGGCAGTCTCGATCTCCTTGGTCACACCCTTGAACGCGGTGATGCTCAGGTGCGGCATTGCGTTCTGGCGGTACGCGAGCACGAAGTGGTTCTTGAACGCGATCACACGTTCCATCAGCACATCGGAGCGTCCGGCGCGGATCTCTCGCCACGTCTCGCGGCCCGGCGCCTCGATCAACGCCTCGACCAGCCGGAAGTTCTTCGCGCCGTCGTTGGTGAGGATCAGGAACCGGTTGTCGTGGTGCTCGACTTTGTACTCGTGCCCCTTCTCACGCGGTTCGATCATCGTCGGCGGCGTTCTGGGAGCGTTGGCAGGGATGAAACGCCACTCGCTGGTGTCGCGGCTTTGAAGCTCGATCAGCACGAACCGCTCGCTCCGCGTCGTCGCGATCGAGACGAAAAACTGGTCGTCCTTCTCCTCGTACACGAGCGTGTCGGTCGATGGGTCGCTGCCGATGCTGTGGCGGTACACCCGGTACGGACGCATCATCGGGTCAAGGGTGGTGTAGAACACCGTGCGGCTGTCACCGGCCCACGCAAGCTCACCAGCGGTCTCTGGGATCGTGTAGGAGAGATCAGCGTTGGCGGCGAGATCACGGAAACGCAGTTCGTACTTCTCGGCGCCGTTCAGATCGATCGCGATCGCCGCGACGCGGCCGTCCGGCGATATCTCCATGCCTCCGACGCGGAAATTGCGTTGCCCCTCGGCGGCCTTGTTTGCATCGAGGATGACCTGCTCTTCACCGTCGGGCAACGGCTTGCGGCAGTAGATCTTGTACGGCTTGCCCTCGACGTTGCGTGTGTAGTACGACCACTTGCCCTTGCGGTGCGGCACGCTCATGTCCGTCTGCTGCAGACGCGCCACCATCTCGTCATTGAGCGTCTGCTGGCGCTCGCTGGTGTGGGCCATCGCCTCGTCGCAGTACGCCCGCTCGGCCTTCAGATGCTCCATGACCTTGGGCCCGAGCACCGGATCGTTTCGCTGGCGGAGCCAGAAGTACTCGTCGGTGAGCGTGACCCCGTGGATCGTGGTCGTGTGCGGGATCTTCTCGGCGCGGGGCGGAGTCTGGGCCGCGGCGACAGTCGCGACGAGTGAAAGACAGGCCAGAGTGGGAACGGCGTGATCGTGCATGGGGCGGAGTCTACACGAAGACCGATGCCCGGTGCCACCAGTCCGCCGCGGCTTTGGGCGGAGCGGCTGACGCGGACTGGCGACTTGCTTCCAACCGTACCCGTCGCGCGGATCCGAGCAGCCGCAGGCTGATGGCACCGAAGCCTCGCAACAACTCGTCCGCCTACTTCTTCACCGGCGTGCCCGTGAACACGCCGTTGGGCTGCAGGAACTTCAGTTCGGTGACGGCGTCACCCTCGAGCACGAACCGCACGCTGAAGCCCTCCAGGCCCTTCAACTTGAAGGTGCGGTTACGGGCGGGGATGAGCTCGAACGTGGGCTGACCGGGCAGACTCGCGGTGAGCGTGGCGTCGGTGAGCGTAATGGTGCAAGGCTGCGTGCCCATGATGAGATACTCGCCGGCGAGCTTGGCGAGGAAGGCCTTGTCCTTCAGTTCCGCGTCGCCCTGGCGCTGGAAGACGATGGGGCCAACGCTGGACTCGAACGTGCCGCGGACACTCTCGATCTCGCCGTCGAAGCCGGTGCCGAACTGGAGCGTGAAGGAGTCAAAAGTCTGGTCGGCGGCGTTCTTGGTTCCCTTGAAGACGTCGTAGTGCCAGTGTTCGAGTCCGGTGGTGATGTTGTTGTAGGTGAAGGACAGTCCGCCGTCGCTCGCGCTGGTCACGACGAGCGTGCCGTAGCCCGGGTGACGGTACTCGCCCGCGTACTCGGCAATCGGGTGCGAGTGCGGCGCGTTGGGCTTCTTGGTTTCATCGAGCTTGGACTTGGCGTCTTTGCCCTGGGAGCGGGCGAGATCTCGCTTGGCGATGGCCTTGCCGCTCCAGTCGCTGGGCTCCAGGCCGAGCAATCGATCGAAGGCGTAGCGCACGAGCAGATCGCGCGTCGGCGTGCCGTTCATGTTGGTGAGGACGACGATGCCCAGGTTCTCCTGCGGCAGCATCGCGACCAGCGACGAGAAGCCGTCGATGTTGCCGCCGTGATGCACCACGCGATGCCCGCGATAGACATCAACAAACCAACCCAAGCCGTAACCGACGGGCACGATCTCGGGCGTTTCCGGGCTGCCGTCGCCGCGGGTCATGTGCGGTGCGTGCATGTCCTTGAGCGCGTCGGCCTGCAGCAACCGCTTCCCGGCGGCGGGGCCGGGGAACGACTTCGCGAGCTGGCCGTCGCTGAGGTGGAGCATGACCCAGTTGGCCATCTCCTTCACCGACGAGTTGATCGAGCCAGCGGGGCCCATGTTCACAATCTCACGGAAGTCCATCCGCTCGACCTTGAAGGTGTCGTCTGCTTCGCGGTAGCCCAGCGAATAGTCCGCGTCCTTGGTCATGTCCGCGATCGTGAAGTTGCTGCGGTTCATGCCCAGCGGCGTCAGGACACGCTCGCGGACGTTCTGCTCCCACGTCTTGCCCGTGAGAGTCTCCCCCACCACGCCCGCGGTGAGGAACATCAGGTTGTTGTACTGCCACTTCTCACGGAGGTCCTTGTTGTTCTCAAGGTACGGCAGACGGCCAACAAGCTCGGCCCTCGGTAGGCTGGGTGCTCCGTACCACACGAGGTCGTGCCGCGGCAGGCCGGAGCGGTGCGTCACCAGATCGCGCCCCGTTATCCGCTCGGTCAGCACGCGGTCGTACAGCCGAAACGAGGGCAGGTAGGTCGTCACCGGCTTGTCCCAGTCGAACTTGCCCTCCTCAGCGAGCGACGCGAGCACGAAGGTCGTAAACGCCTTGGTCGAAGAGCCGATCGGGAAGAGCGTGTTCTCGGAGACCGGCAGCTTCTTGTCGAGGTCGCGGAAGCCGAAGCCCTTGGCGTAGATGATCTCGCCGCCCTTCACGATCGCAATCGCGATGCCGGGCACCTGCCACGCCTCGCGGATCTTGTCGACCTGGGCATCAAACCCATCGAGCGCGGCGGCGGCGCTGGCGGCTCCATCACCCCGCTTGATCTCGAACGGGAACTTGGCCGGGCCTTGCGAGAACTCGCCAACGATGGCGGTGCCTTCGGCATTGAACGTGCCCTTGAAGGTCGGGTTGCCGCCGATCGCGCCGGGGACTTCCTTGATGCGGAAGGTCGCGGTGGCCGGGCTGGCGGCGGCGTCAATGGCGATGTTCTCGAGAACGAAGCCCTCAACTTTCTGTGCCGGGATCGAGATCGTGCCCTCGGCATCGGACGCGAAGTTCAGCACGAACTCCAGAGGCGAGCCGGGGAGCTTGACCGAACCGGTCCATTTCCCTTTGAGTTCGGGCTTGGCGGCGGAAACCTCGGTGGCACGTTCGGCGGCGCCCGCCGGCGGCGCAAGCGCCGACCCCACGACGGCGACGCCGGCTGCCGCGACCAAGAGCCGCGCCGACGAACGGAGGAAGAGACCAGAGACACCGACCGAAGGCATGCAGATGTGTGCTTCATGGCTTTCTCATTGGTGAAGAATCTCTTTCAGTTTCACCGACATGGTAAGCCGCACGCGCGGTTGCACGTCCGCGACACAGAGCGACGCACGACGATCGAGATTGGATAGACAGCCCTCCGGAGTCGCTTCAACGCGACATCGCACGGGAAGCCGTTCGTGGAGGCGGCAGCAGCCGACGCACGTGGGAAGTTCGCGATGTCCGAGAGCGACACGTGAGCGACGGTCTCACAACGATTTACGGGCAGAGCACCGCGTCGTAGGCCACGACGAAGATCTGGAAATCCAAGTCATCCACGGCGTTGTCCCCATTGAAATCGGCGGGGCAACCCGAGGGCATCGACGGATCGTCGCAGACGACCGTGTCATATGCGACCACGAAGATCTGGAAATCGAGATCATCAACAACGCTGTCGTTGTTGAGATCACACGGGCACCCGGCACCAAGGGCGACGAAGACGCCGGCGTCGTCGAGGTTGATCCAGCCGATGTTCTCGCCCCAGGCGTAGCCGCGGAGGCGGTTGGCGACGAAGTCGATGCGGGCGGGCTGCGCGGGCACGGCCAGGGCGCCGCCGCTGAAGTTGATCCAGCCGATGTTCTCACCCCAGGCGAAGCCGCTCAACTGGCCCGAGCTGTTGGCGTTGACGCCGAAGTTGGTGTTGTTCGTGTTGGCGTAGGGCCCGTCGCCGTTGCCGAGGTTGATCCAGCCGCAGTTCTCGCTCCACACGAAGCCACGGAAGAATCCGCCGGCAGGCCGGGTGAAGAACTTCGCGGCGCGACTGCCCACGGGCGAGCCGGCGTCGGCCCAGTTCAGGAAGCCGATGTTCTCCGCCCACGCGTACTTGTTGGGCGGCACGACACGGAAGGACTGCGCGCTGGCGAGCGACGGGGCCGCGGCAATCGTGAGAAGAGCGATGGCGATGGAGCGGTTCATGTCAAACACCCAGAAGAGAGTACCGTAAAGCAGGCTTCATTCCAAGAAAAAACGGAAAGCTGGATCGATGTTCTCGGGCCTGGGCTGGGGGGGAGCGATTGCGAGATCGCCCGCCACAGAGCGCTCGCCGGGGCCGCCGAGCGGGTGCAGCGCACCGCAAAGACAAAGCCCCGGCGACGGCACCAGCGTGAATGGCGAATCAGGCGTTCGAGCGGCAAGACGGTGCATGAGTCGTTCCTTCGGGCCGGGCACGCGGGCACCCACCCCAGTGCGTCGGAAGCGGGTCGGGAAGCCACGAGATTGCGATATGACCGGCCCGCCCCCGAATCTGGAAGGAGTGTGTTCAACTGGCCGCGGCCCCGTCGCAGCTCCCGCAATCTCTGCTCTCGATCCGGGGCGTGGGCCCGAGCCATCCTCTCCGTGCATGGACAGCACGGAATCGCGCCCGCTCCACTTTCAACGCCTGTTTCAGTAGGTAATGTTGGCCCAGGCACCCGCCGTCGAGGGCGTCGTCGAGGCTCCGCCGCTGGTGTTGTTCGCCACGATCGAAAAATAGGTGCTCACCGCGGACAACTGATTGCGGACGATCAGGTTGCTGGTGCCGGTAACCTGGATCCCGAAGTCATCGCCGCCGAGAAGCATGTTGGTGATGTGGTTGCCGTCGACGGAGCAATCGCCACCGGACACGAACACGCCCGCGAATGCACCGGTGTTCCGACCCGCGGCAGAGATCGTGTTTCCGACAACCGTGACGCGGCCGCCTGCAACCTCGATCCCGTGCTCGCCGCTGGAAGAGACGGTGTTCCCCTCGACGCGACCCGCCGAGACGATGCGAATACCCGCGGCTCCGCTGGCCACCACCGTGCACCCGCGGATGGTGGCGCTGAACGACGCACCGATCCCATCGTTGGTGCTCGCATTGGCAATGCAGTTGGTCATGACGCCCGGGTTGGTGAATCCGTTGCCGGTGTTGGACTCGGCGCGGCAGCTCTCGGCGACGCCCTGCCCGAGATTGAACCCACCGCCGTCGTTGCTGATCGCGACACACCCCCGAACCGTCGTCGCGGCGTTCAGAATCGTGAACCCCGCGCCCGTGTTGTTGATCGATGAGCAGTCCACCAGCAAGCCGCCATCGACGTTGAACCCGATCGAGCCGCCGTCCTCGGCGAGGCAGCGGCTCATCGTCGCGTTCTTCACGACGTACTGGCTGAAGAGCGAGCGATAGGCGCGGACGTCTTCGAGTGTGATGCTCCCGCCGATGAAGTGCTCGACTGCGTTCTTCCAGTTGCGGATCGTCCCGTTGCGGATGGTGACGTGGGCGTTATCGCCGTCGATGAAGATTGCCGACTCCGACCGGATGTCGGTCAGACCGGTGATCGTGAACCCGTTGAGGTCGATCGTGATCTGGGCGCCGCCGGCGGCGAAGATCTCGATGCACTTCACGGTTGACTTGCCGTCGATGTTGCCGGTCAGGTAGTACGACCCGCTGCTTGTAATCCGAAAGAGCGAGTCGGCGTCGCCGGGAGTGTTGGTGTTGTTGATGGCGATCCGCGGCTCGATCTCGGCCAGGGGCTTCTGTGTCGGCGTGATCGGCCCGCCGGGTGGATTCAAAGGCCCGGCGGAAGCCCACCCCGCCGGCAAGGTCAGGACCGAAAGCCCGAGCATACCGACCACGCTCAGCAACACACCACGATGGACTTCGGACATGGCAACCTCCAGGGCTCGGGCAGGTCGCCCGCCGCGAATGGTGCAATGTACCGAGGACATCCCGAAATACCAACGAATTTCGGCACGGATTCCGAATGCCGGCGAGATCGCCGTTCTCTCAGAATCACGCCGGAATCCGAAAACCTCAAGACCGCGTTTCCCCGGGTGTCAGTATTTGAAGTTCGCAAACGAGTTTCCGGTCGTGATCGTGCCACCGGCGGTTACGTCGAAGATCTGCCCGATCGCGTTGGTGCCCGACGAGACAAAGTCGTTGGCCCCGACCGACCCCGTCGCCGGGTTCTTCGACGCCGTGTTCCGCACCACGATCGCCCCGCCGGAGACGCTGACCCCGGTCCCGTTGTTGGTCACGGTGTTCCCTTCAACCCGGGTGCCCGAGCTGCCCGTAACGAGGATGCCCGCGCCGGTGTTTGCGGTGCAGGTGTTGTTCAGAATCGTGCAGTTGGTGGAGGCGCGGATGCCGTCCACCGTGTTGCCGCGGAACGTGCCCCCGGTCACGGTCGATCCGCTGGTGACAAGCACCCCGTGCTGACCGTTGCTGAACGCCGTGCAATTCGCGATCGTGGTCGCTCCGGTGAACGAGAATCCGGTGCCGCCGTTGTCGTACGCGCTGCAGCCGGTGAGGGTGCTGCCGTTCCCGTCGCCGTGGAATCCCACGCTCCCGTTCGTGTCCGCGATGCATCCCTCCAGCACCGCGCCCGCAGAAACCGAGAACCCGCCGCCCGAGTTCTGTCGAGCAACACAGTTCAGGAACGAATTGGTGGCGTTCCCGCTGAAGCCATACTGCGTGTTGAAACGAGCCGTGCACCCGCGGAGCGATCCCGCCAAGCCAACGCGGAACCCCGAGGATCCGTTGTTGTCGGCGGTGCAGTCCGTCACCGTGTTCGAGGTTCCGAGGTGGAAGCCGTGCTCGCCGTTCGAGGTCGATGTGCACCGGGTGAGCACGCTGTCTTCGCTGACCGAGAAGCCGGAGCCAGCGTTGTCCGAGGCGTGCACCTCGGTGATGACCGCGTTGCTGCCTCCCGAGGTCTTGGCATCGATCCCCGAGCCCGCCCAGTTGCGCACCTTCCCGTTGCGGATCGACAACCGCTTCCCCGTGTTGGAAGCGCACGAGATCCCGCTGCTCACCGAGTTGCCGACCCCGCTGCCGACGATCGAAAAGCCGTTGAGGTCCAGCGTCACATCGTCTGCGGAGACGACGATCCCCGATCCCTGAAAGCCAGCGCTCGCCACAATATTCGAAGTCAGGTAGTAAGAACCGCTCTGCGAGATCACGATCATCGCGGACCCGTTCGCGGGCGCCAGCGGCTGCGAGAGCGCAACCCGCGGCTCAACCTCCGTCAGCGTCTTGTGCGTGCCCACGATCGGGCCCGCGGGCGGCGTCAACGGCCCCGCGACAACCACGCTACCCCACGCGATCGCCAGCACGGCGAACCCACCCACCTGCTTTTTCATACGCACGGCTTGTTCCCTTGTGACGTCTTCCCCAAACCGTCGTGCGCCCAACATCGACCGTGCAGCCAACCGCTTTTCAGAGATGCAACGCAAGAAGTCCGTTCGCCCTACCCCCAAACGCACCCGATCCAAGCCCGAACCCGACTGTTTGCCGGGCCCCGTCCGGGAACACGCACCCGTTTGGGGCATCGAATATGCTGTGCCATAGACCCGAGGCGTTGCCCTCGGCGGATCGCTGGCACTTCCACGGAGCCCACCTTTGAAATCTATCGCCCGCCTCGCTGCCATCGCCATGATCGCCGGACTTGCGGCCACCGTTCACGCCGAGCCCACGCCGGCGGCACCCAAGCCCGTGGCGATCGAGCCAGGCTCGCTCACCGTTGGCAATCCCGCCCCCGCGCTCAGCATCGCCAAGTGGGTCAAGAACAGCCCGGTCAACTCCTTCGAGAAGGGCAAGGTCTACGTTGTCGAGTTTTGGGCAACGTGGTGCGGCCCGTGCATCAAGAGCATGCCGCACCTCTCGGAACTGCAGAAGAAGTACGCAGACAAGGGCGTGACCATCATCGGCGTGACGAGTGAGGACCCCAGGAACAACCTGCAGGGCGTGGAGTCGATGGTCGCCAAGAAGGGCGACACCATGGGCTACACCGTGGCGTGGGACACCGGCCGCTCGACCAGCGACTCGTACATGACCGCGGCCGCCCAGAGCGGCATCCCGACGGCGTTCATTGTCGATCAGAACGGCGTGATCGCCTGGATCGGCTCGCCGTTCGTGATGGACGAGCCCTTGGAGAAGATCGTCGCCGGCAAGTGGGACATCGACGCCGCACGCAGCGCCTTCGAGGCCGACCGCGCCTCGGACATGGCCCAGATCACCTTCTCGCGAGCGCTCAAGTCCAAGGACGCGGCGAAGATCATCGACGCAGCCCCGAAGCTGATGGCGTTCGCGGGCCAGAACCCGGGAATCTACAACTACATCGCGTGGGGCATCGTTGATCCGGGCCGCAAGCTCGATGTGAAGTCCAACCCCAAGCTCGTCGAGATCGCGCTCGACGCCGCCGAGAAGGCCAACAAGGCGACCAACGGCAAAGAGCCTGGCATTCTCGACACCCTCGCCCGTGTGCACTTCGTCAAGGGCGACACCGCCAAGGCGATCGAGATCCAGACCAAGGCGATCGCCCTCGCCGAGAACGAGAAGGACAAGGCCGAGCTCGAATCGGCGCTGAAGGAATATCAGAGCGCGAAGTAAGGTATCGACAGCCTCAGCCCACTCCACACGGCCCGCCAACTCGGCGGGCCGTGTTCTTTGGGAGCTGTTGAAAATCGACGCAACTTTTCGCCCGCTCGCGGGAAGACCTTCAACCAAACCCTTCGCGAGAACGACCATGTCGAACGTACTTCTCCCGCTCATGCTTGCCGCGACGCTGCTGCAGGGTGGGGTGCTCCCGGTAGATAATCCGATCGTCCGCGGCGCCCTGGCTCCGGAAGAGGGCATCTCGCTCAGCGTGCCCGACAAGCAGCCCGAACGCAAGCTCCGCATCGGCGACGATGCCCCACCCCTGAGCGTGCAGGAATGGATCGACGAGGGCAAGCCCGCCCCGCCGCGCGACGGGTTCCGGCCGGGGACCGCCTACGCAATGGTCTTCTTCACCCCCACCACGCGACCCATCAAGCCGTTCTTCGACTCCGTTTCCAACCTCTCCGACCGCTTTACCAATCGCATGGCGCGCGTGATCGGCGTCAGCGGCCACGGCGGCGGAGCGACGCGCGAAGACCTCGCGACTGTACTCAACGCCTACTCCACGAACGTGCGGTTCCCAATCGCGTGGGACGACGCCACGAAGTCGCGTGATGCGTACCTCGACGCACTCGGTGGCCAGAACGTTCCGCTGGTCGTTGTCATCGATCCCAAGGGACGCATCGCGTGGTACGGCGCACCCGGCCAGACCACCCAGATCCTCAACGCCGTGCTCTCGGGCCAGTGGGATCTCGACTCGGTGCGGGATCAGGTGGAGCATGCCGAAGACATGGCGTGGATGCACATCGAGATCATCCGCGCCCAGCGGGCCAAGGACCCGAAGCGCATGCTCGCCGCCGGCGAGAAGCTCGGCGTGCTCGGCTCACGCCTGGGCGAAGCGGAGCGGCAGGAGATGCTCGGCTTCGCCGACGCGGTGTGCGGGCGGAGCACGGTGTTCAATCTCACGCAGAACCTCGATCTCGCCCGCCTTGCTCGCGATCTGGCCTACCGAGCGGCGAGCGACGAATCCACCGAGCCGCGGGTGCTCGCCGTCTTGGCGCGGACACGGTTTGCGACCGGAGATAAAGACGGCGCAATCACGCTCTCTCGCAAAGCCCTTGAGATCCTGGGCAGCAAGGTCCCCACCGATGTCGATCTGCTCGAAGACATCAAGAGAGACTTCGAGCGTTTCTCCTCGTGAGCGTGAGCGGCACACCCGATCACACAGCGACATGCCTCACCCGGCGGAATCGAGTGCACACTCGCGGCGGAGCCACGTCGCGATCAGCTCGGCTTCGCCCCGCTCGATCCACTTGACCAGTGCCCGAGGCTCGGCGTCGGCCGTGTGGACGTAGATGTCCGCCGTCGGCTGCTTGTTCTTGCCGTTGCTCACGGTGGAATCGCGCAGCTCGATCTGATCGATCAATGCCATGTCCTGCTCGGCAGCCGCCTGTCCGATCCGCGGCGGGAACGTGACAAACCCCGACGCCCGATCGACCACGATGTCAAATCGCCCCGCGCGGTGCCCCGCAAATCGCCAAAGGAAACCCAGCACGCCAACGCCCGCGAGGACCGGAAGGCCGATCCACGCCATCAGCACCGACGACGGCAGCAACAGCACGCCAAGCGCCACAGCGACACTCGCCAGGCCGATCCACATCACGCCGAACTCCAACGCATTGAGGTGGCTCAATCGCAGCACGGCGCGGCTCGCGTCGTCTTCGATCAGGTAATAGCGAATCGGCTCCCTGCGGACCCCGAACGAGCGGATCGAAGGCCGAAGCATGGTCAACGCAAAGGCGTTCAGCACTCCGGCGAAGTACAGCAGCGCAATTGTCTTCTTCTGCAGCCCCACCACCAGCGCCGCGTTCGTCGGGTCCGCCGGATCGACGTACACCGGCACCGACCCACCCTGCGGGAACGCGCTCCTTGCGGCCGATTCGGATCGGAACGACGGCCCCTCGGACTCGTCCACCACGATCGTCGAGCCCGTGCGGGTCTCGCCCGCGGCTTGGTACTCGTACGTCACGGTGGCACGATACCGGCGGCCACCTTTGGTCTTGCGAGATGTCACCGTTGTTGTGACGATCGTACCGGTGGTCTGCTGCCAACCGGCGCCGGATGCGTACTGCGCCAGGGCACGCCGAATCAGGTACCAATCCGCGATGACCGCACCGATAAGCAGCGCGATCGCCAAGAGCAGGCCAAAGAAGCGAGTGCCGGTGGACATCAGGAAATCCTACCGCCACGGACGCCCGCGGCTGCCCGCGGCTGCCAGATCGATCAGAACGGCCGCTTGGTCGGGTTCACCACGAGGTTGTCGCGCCCGAGCACGAACATGTCGGCAACTTCCACCGCGTCGGTGAAGCTCTCCTGAGCTTTCTCGAGGTCCACCGCGTCATCAGGCACTTGGCCGCGCTCGAGATGCTCGATCGTCGGAATCGCGTCACCGGTCAACACGACCGTGAATCGTGCGTCCTCGAGCAGCAGGCCGCTCATGCCCGGGGTCACGCCCGGGAGCGGAAAGAGCGTCACCCGCTCGGCGAGTTCTTCGGGAGCCGGCTTGCAGCGTTGCAGCACTGCGACATCCCGCTGCAACACTGCGGCGATCTCCTGCTGCTCGGGGTCCTGGCTCGATTCCTTCAGCCGCGTGGCGAGCGGGATGCCCACACCTTCACGCTCCTCTTCGCTGACCCACCAGTTGGCTCTCGCGAATGCGCCGATGCCGCGCCGCGCGTCGGCGCGGAACGATGTCAGGAACACATCGGTAATCTGCGAGGGCGTCAGCGACGCCCGCTCCGCAAGTCGCGCCACCAATGCCTGCTCCGGAAGCCCGGGATCGACGAGAATCCGCTTTTCGCCAGCGACGATCAGCGAGGTCGTAGCGTGCCCGGTACGAACCTGGCTGCGCTCACCCCACAAAGGATGGGACGGAAGAGTGCCGATGGAAATGATGCGGAGGTTCATTGGGAAGTGGGGCAGTGGAGGAGTGAGGAAGTGGAGCAGAGCCAAGCAAAGCGGACGCGAGCAGCGAGACAAACAACGCTACGCGCGTCGCGGTACGAAAGATCGATCTGGACTCACGAGTGACAGCTGCGGCCCCGCTGCGCTGAAATCTGCCCCACTGCCCCACTCCTCCACTGCCCCACTGTCCCCCTCTCACCCCTCTACGCCCTGATCTCGCGACGCCCGCAGCCGTTCCAGCGCCAGATGCTTCTGCTGCTTCTTCTCCCGCAGCTTTTCGATCACCAGCGGCGGGACCATCGACGTCAGGCACGACAGATCCTCACCCATCGCGGCGATCTGTTTGATGAGTGTCGAACTGGTGTATGCAAAGGTCTGCCCCGCGACCACGAACGCCGTCTCGAGCCCCGCGACTTCACGATTCGTCACCGCCTGCTGGATCTCGTACTGCAGGTCGCTGAGGTTTCGCACGCCTCGGAGCAACGCGCTGGCGTGCTGAGAACGGGCAAAGTCCACGGTCAGCCCCGTAAAGCCCTTCACAAAGACCGGTGCGCCATCCGGCTCCTTTTCAACCAGCTCCGCAACAAGCTTCTGCGTCATGTCCAGCCGCTCGCTGGCGTCGAAGAGCTGGTCCTTGCTCGGATTGCGGCCGACCGCCACGATCAACTCATCAAACAGCCGCCTCCCGCGGCGAATGACATCCAGATGCCCGAAGCTGATCGGGTCAAACGATCCGGGATAGATGGCCAGGTGCTTACGCGTCGGCATGCCGGAAACAGTAGGAAGAATCGACCCCAGTGCCCGGGCCGCAGCCTCCCACGCTTCCGGCACCCGGTACGCTGAACAGCCAGTTCTCCATACACCGCTCCGCCCCGCCATTCCGTGCCCGTCACGCCCCACCATCCCCGCGTCGCGCTCTTCACCGACACCCTCGGCGACGTCAACGGCGTGTCGCGTTTCATCAACGACATCCTCGATCAATCCCTCGCCACGCAGCGGCCGCTTCATGTGCTCACGAGCACGAGGTTCCCGACCCGCACGCTTCCAACGATCCACAACCTGCCCCCGTTGCTGGCTCGGCCGATGCCCGGGTATCCGCAGCTTGAGCTGGCCGTGCCAAACGTCCGGGCGATGTTGCGTCGCGTGCGTGCGATCGAGCCGGATGTGATCCACGTCAGCACGCCCGGACCAGTCGGCCTGATCGGCGTGTTGGCGTCACGTTTGCTTCGCGTGCCGCTGGTCGGCACCTACCACACCGATTTCCCGGCGTACATCGCGGACCTGTTCGACGACGATCCCGCGTTCAACGCCCTCGCCCGCGGTGCGATGCGTTGCATCTATCGCCGCTTTGGAACGATCTTCACTCGCAGCGACGACTACGCGATCAAGCTTCACGGGCTGGGTGTGCACCCTGTCGCCATGCCGCGTCTCCGCCCCGGCATCCGGCTGGACCGATTCTCGCCGAGCTTCCGCGATCCCGCGATCTGGCGATCGCTCGGCGTGCGGAACGACTCGATCAAGTTCCTCTACGTCGGCCGCCTGAGCGTCGAGAAGAACATGCCGATGCTCGTGCGGGTGTGGCAAGCCGCAGAAGCCTTGCTCGGCACCCGCGGCGTCGCCGCTGACCTCGTGTTGGTCGGCGACGGCCCCTACTGCGACACAATGCTCACCGAGCTCCCGAACGCCCACTTCCTCGGCTTTCGCCACGGCGCCGAGCTCAGCACGCTCTACGCCTCCAGCGATGTCTTCCTCTTCCCGAGTGTCACGGACACACTCGGCCAAGTCGTCATGGAGGCACAGGCCAGCGGCGTCCCCGCTCTGGTCACCAACATCGGCGGGCCGCAAGAGATCGTGCGGCACGAACACACCGGATTCGTGCTTCCGAGCCACGATGTCAAGGCCTGGGTCGCGGCGATCGAGGTGCTCGCCATATATGCGTCTCGGCGTCTAGAACTCGCGGCCGCCGCGCATCAGCACTTGCAGTCTTTCTCCATCGCTGCGTCATTCGAGCATTTCTGGCAAGTCCACGCCGACCTCTGGCCGCAAAGCACCCCCGCTCATCCGTTGACGGACATGCAATCGATCCCTGAGGCAATCGCCGTTCCGCAGACGCACGATCCGGCACGCTGATACCATCCGCCCGTGGGCTGGCTGCTCAACAACCCCCAGATTATCGTCGTGCTGCTGATCTTCGGCGGCTCGGCACTGCAATGGCTTCTCAAAACCATTGCCGAACAGAAGGCTGCGCGACAGCGGCAACTTGAGATCGAACAGCGCGAGCTCGAGTCGCTCCGCACCGGACGCGAACCGGCCCCGCCGATGGGCGTGCCCGCGGAGTTCTCGCGCGAAGCAGAACTCGCCGAACTGCGCCGCCGCGCTCAGGCCAGGGCCGAGCAGTCGTCGCGTGAAGAACGCGTCGACCCCGGCATGCCGATGCCGCAGCCGACCTCGCAACCCAATCCGCTCGAGGTGCTCCTGGGCCTGCCGCCGGGCTCGACCAGCGGCGGCACGATCCCCCCGCGCTCGGGCCGCAACCGGGATGTCGCCGCCGAACGCCGCAAACGCCGCGAAGCCCGGGCCGGTACCACTCGCCCCGCGCCCACACCAAGCCAGAGCCGCCCGGACAACGTCCGCAGCGACACCCAACGACGCGACAACCAGTCCGATCAGGACAAGTTCTCCGACGCCTCGCGTGCTGAGCGGGTGCGCTCGCAGAACGAGGAGCGCGTCCGCGTCGACAAGATCCGCCGCGAGCAGGACCGACGCGACACCGCCCGCTCGGAAGCTGCACAGCAGAAGCGCATCGCCGCCGCCCACGCCGCGACCGAGATCGCCAGCCCCACGCCACAGACGCTCTCCAACGCCCCACGCCGCACCAGCCCCATCAAGGTGCAGAGCCTGCCCAACAGCCGCGCATCCTGGCGTCAGGCCCTGATCGTCAACGAGATCCTGAACAAGCCGCTGGCCCTCCGCGACGACTCCGATCGCGGAATGCTTTGACGTTCAGTGGCACAGGCGTCCCGCCTGTGCGACTCCTCGAAGAAACACGGGGGACGCCCAGACGCCGAGGCTGACGAGTCCGCCAGGAAGCCTCGGATCGTCTGCAACGTTTTCGCCCGATCTCCCCACGACGATTGAGCAGTGCTTCCAGACCATCCGAGGCTTCGTCGCCAAGCCTCCTCAGCCTCGGCGTCCGCACAGACCGCTCTCCGCGCCAAAGTGTGAAGGTTGCGTCGCGCCGATGACAACCACCGCACCGGCGCGGTACCCTCTGCCATGCCCCGCGCCACCGCCCGCGCCACACCTCTGGCCACCCCCATCGTCGGCATCATCATGGGCTCACGCTCCGACCTCGAGACCATGCGCCACAGCGCCGACATCCTCGACGCCCTCGCCATCCCCTATGAGATCCTCGTCGTCAGCGCCCACCGCACCCCCGACTGGCTCTTCACCTACGCCAAGTCCGCCGAATCCCGCGGCCTCGAAGTCATCATCGCCGGCGCCGGCGGCGCCGCCCACCTCCCCGGCATGTGCGCCAGCCAGACCTGCGTCCCCGTCCTCGGCGTCCCCGTCGAAAGCCGCACACTCAAGGGGCTCGACTCACTCCTCTCCATCGCCCAAATGCCCGGCGGCATCCCCGTCGGCACGCTCGCCATCGGCAAAGCCGGCGCCACCAACGCTGGCCTGCTCGCCGCGTCCATCGTCTCGATCACTCGCCCCACACTGCGGCACAAGTTGCAGGCCTGGCGAGCATCGCAAACCAACACCGTCCTGAACGCCCGCGAACTCGAAGGCGAACTGAAGCGAAGCAGAAGGAACCTGAGCCTGGAAACACCGAAACCAAAGCCAACACGCAAACGTCGTTGACGCCCTCCAGACGCCGCGGCTGACGAGTCCGCGAGGAAGCCTCGGATCGTCTGCAACGTTTTCGCCCGATCTTCCCACGACGATTGAGCAGTGCTTCCAGACCATCCGAGGCTTCGTCGCCAAGCCTCCTCATCCTCGGCGTCTCACCATCCACCCCACCTGCCGAACCGCTCCACTCTCCCACTTCCCCTCGTGTCCGCTCACTCGTCCAAACCTCACGCCTCTCCCCTCCTCGGCGTCCTCGGCGGCGGCCAGCTCGGCCGCATGCTCGCGCTCGCGGGTGTGCCGCTGGGGTTGCGGTTCCGCTTTCTGGATCCCTCGCCTTACGCGACGGCGGCACACGTCGGCGAACTGATCGTCGGCGATTTCGAAGACATCGAAGCGCTGACGCGCTTTACCAAGGGCCTCGACGCCGCCACCTTCGAATTCGAAAACGTCCCCGCCGCTGCCGTCCGCCGCATCGTGACGACGCTTGCCGTCAACCCCAACGCCGATGTGCTCGAGACGGCCCAGGACCGCCTCCGCGAGAAGACCCTCTTCCAATCCCACGGCCTCGCCGTCCCCGCGTTCGCCGGTGTCTCCTCGCTCGCTGAGCTCCACGCCGCCGCCGCGTCCATCGGCATCCCCGGCGTCCTCAAAACCCGTCGCTTGGGTTACGACGGCAAGGGCCAGTTCGTCCTGCGGACCCCCGCCGACATCGACGCTGCCTGGAAAGCCGTCGCCAGCGATCGCACGCACGCGGAACTGATCTACGAACAGTTCGTCCCCTTCGAGTGCGAGACCTCGCTCATCGCCTGCCGAGCCCGCGACGGCACCTGCGTCTTCTACCCCATGCCCACCAACGTCCACCGCGGCGGCATGCTCCGCGTCTCCAGCATCGGCCTCGAGCCCGCGCTGCCCGACGCCGTGCAGGCCGCCGCGCGAGCCAGCGTCACCCGCCTGATGGAGCAGTTCCAATACGTCGGCGTCCTCGCCGTCGAGTTCTTCGTGGTGCGAAAGAACGACTCGCTCACCCTCCTCGCCAACGAGATGGCACCCCGCGTCCACAACAGCGGCCACTGGTCCATCGACGCCTGCGCCACCAGCCAGTTCGAAAACCACTGCCGCGCCGTCGCCGGCCTGCCCCTCGGCTCGACCACCCTCCGCTCACCCGCCACCGCGATGCTCAACATCATCGGCGCGATGCCGACGTTCGACGCCGTCACATCCTTCGAACGCGAAGCCGCGGCGGCCGGCGTGCTGGTCAAAATCCACGACTACGCCAAGCCGCCCCGCGAAGGCCGCAAGCTGGCCCACCTCAACCTCGTCGGGACCGCCGAATCGATCCGCCAGGTACTTCCCCTCGCAGCAAAGCTGCTAGGGGTGGTTGTGGCAAGCGACCGAACCGGTTGAGCCGATGACCGGTATGTTCTGGAGTCGTCGCGCCTCCTCGCCCCGCGCAGCGGGGAGGGGTGGTCGAGGCTTTGCGAGACCGGGGAGGGGTGTTCCGTCTTTGGCTCTCGCAACGCGCTGGCACCCGAAGTCCCCTCACCTGATTTGAGGCTTCGCCTCAAATCGTCCTCTCCCCGCACGCGGGACAAGGAATTAGGATCGTTCCATGAACCACGCCCCCGCCCTCCTCCTCTCCGCTCTCCTCGCTTCCGCTGGCCTCGCCCAACCCGCGTTCGCCGCCGCCCCCACTCCCACCCCCACCCCCGACGGCCTCAAGGACGAGCTCCGCTCCATCGTCCAGTCCGCTCGCGACAAGGTCTTCCCCGCCCTCGTCAACATCTCCGTCGTCACCACCTCCTTCGAGGGCGGCTCGGAGTCCAAGGGCGGCTCCACCGGCAGCGGCACCATCATCTCCAAAGACGGCCACGTCATCACCAACCAGCACGTCGTCAACGACGGCACCAAGTTCAAGGTCACGCTTGCCGACCGCCGCATCGTCTCCGCCAAGCTCGTCGGCGAAGACCCGCTCACCGATCTCGCCGTCCTGCAGATCGATCTCGCCGAGCTGAAGACACTGGGCGTGGATCCGGCGAATCTGCCGATCGCTGAGTTCGGAGACTCCGACAAACTCGCCATCGGCGACACCGTGATGGCCATGGGCTCGCCCTTCTCCCTCAGCCGCAGCGTCACCCTCGGCATCGTCTCCAACACCGAGCGCGTCTTCAGCAGCGGCTTCCTCCGCGAAGAGTTCGAAGAGATGCAGGGCGAAGCCGGCACCACCGGCGTCTTCACCCGCTGGATCCAGCACGACGCCGCCATCAACCCCGGCAACTCCGGCGGCCCGCTCGTCAATCTCGAAGGCAAAATCGTCGGCATCAACACCCTCGGCGGCAGCAACATGGGCTTCGCCAGCCCCAGCAGCCTCGCCCGCCAGGTCTCCGACGCCATCCGCAAGGACGGCGAGGTCCTCCGCTCCTACGTCGGCCTCTCCTTCAAGAACATCCGCGACACCGGCTTCGATGACGGCGTGCTCGTCAACGCCGTCGTTGAGGACGCGCCGGCGCACGACGCGGGCCTCCAGGCCGGCGACCGCATCACCGCCATCGACGGCACACCGATCACCATCCGCTTTGTCGAGGAGATTCCGCCCTTGATCAAGAGCATCGCGGATCGCCCGATCGGCTCGGCGATCAAGGTGTCGTATGTGCGCTCCGGCAAGCAGGCCGAGGCCACGATCACGACCAAGAAACTGCTGGCAGAGCGCGGCGAGCGGAGCGCACTGCGGCTCTGGGGTATCACGATCGCAGAGATCACCGAGAAGCTCGCGGACGATCTGCACCTCGACAGCCGCGACGGCGTGTTCGTCACCGGCGTCAAGGGCGGATCGGCGGCGGAGCTCGCGGAGCCCAACATTCAATACGGCGACATCATCACGCGGATCGGCGACACAAAGGTCAAGACTGTCAAGGACGCCGTGGAGGCCTATCGCGGCGTCATGAACGTGCTCAGCGCCGACAAGAACCTCTCGAGCGAGGAAGCACGGCTGAAGATTCCCGAATTCCTGCTCGTCGAGTTCGACCGCCGCGGCAAGAGCCAGGCCACGCTCATCAAGCCCCGCCCCGACAAGAAGGAAGACCCGCCGCGCGAAGTCGCCAAGGGCTGGATCGGCGTCGCCACCCAGCCCGTGCTCCGCGACCTCGCCCGCGAGATGGGCCACGAAGGCCAAACGGGTTACCGCGTAACCCGCATCTATCCCGGCACAATGGCCGCCAAGAGCGACCTGAAAGTCGGCGACCTGATCGTCGGCATCGACGCCGACAAGCTCAGCGTCCGCGGCATGCAGGACGCCGGCGCCCTCAACCGCAAGATCCGCACCATGAAGCCCGACACCGAGGCGGTGGTCAAGGTGCTGCGCAAGGGCGACGACTCAAAGCCTGTTCCCGTAGACGTCAAGGTCGCGCTCGAGCGCACGCGTCTCACCCCCGAAGAAGCCCGCCGCGACAGCAACAAGGACTTCGAGCTCAGCGTCCGCGAGCTGACGTTCTTCGATCGCGACGAGAACCGCTGGGAGGACGACGTCCAGGGCGTCATGGTCACCGGCGCCGAACAACTCGGCTGGGCCGGCACCGCCGGCGTCCGCTCCGGCGACGTCATCCAGCGCATCAGCGTCACGAGCGACAAGTCCGGCACCGAAGCCTGGAGCGTGACGATCAACGACCTCGACGGCTATCGCAAGGTCATGGAACGCCTCGCCAAAGAACAACCCACCCGCGTCATCTTCGGCATCCTCCGCTACAACCAAGCCCTGTTCCGCTACCTCGAGCCGGAATGGAAACCAATGGTGACCGGCGAAGCGAAGGACGCGAAGGTGGAAGAGAAGAAGTAACGACGCCGCGTTCTCTCAAACGCTTCGGCGATCGGCAACTCCAAGGAAGTGGCCCGGCCATCAACCGTCTTTCCGCCGCAGACGCGGTCGGGCGTTGTGGCCTTGGCCTCTGTCCCTGTCTTCAACACAGTCCTTCTTTTGCCTATTCCCTCGCCGCCCCCGTTGCCTTCTCCCTTCCGCTTTCTCCCTTCTGCCTTCTGCCTCTTGCCTCCTGCCTCTTGCCTTTCGTCTTATGCCTTGAGAGGCCAACGGCCTCCAAGAACCCAGCCGTGGGTGGAGCGACGAGTCCGCGAGGAGCGACACCCACGGAACGTCTCCCACCCTTTCTCTCTCCCGCCTTTGCGTCCGCACCCCAACGGGGTGCGAGAGCCTCACTCCCACGCGTAACGCTCATCCAACTCCACCCCATACTTCCGACACAACGCCCGCACCTCATCCTGAAACGTCATCTTCTCGTGATGCGCCCGCTGGGTCGCGATGTATCGGCACACATCCTCTAACGCCGACTCCCCGATCGAGAACGCCCCGTACCCATCCTGCCACGCGAAGGCATCAACACCCTTGGTCTTCATCCACTTCGACGAATCGCGCTTCAGGTTCATGAGCAAGTCCGCGATCGTCACCGTCCGAGCAAGATTCACCAAAAGATGCACGTGATTCGCCGTACCGCCAACCGCGATCGCCGGGCACGCCAGATTGCGACCAATGCCGCCGAGGTACGCGTGCAGGTCCGCATCGACCTCGATGGGGATCGAGTCCTCTCGGTGCTTGGTCGAGAAGACCACGTGAATCAGAACGCGTGACAGCGACTGCGGCATGCCCTCAGACTACCGCGCCAAACACGCTTCTCGCACCCCGTTGGGGTGCGTGGAACAACAGACACGAGGATGAACGTCTCGTCTTCCGAGGGTGTCGCTCGCAGACTCGCTCCACCCTCGGCTGGGTTCTGCGAGGCCCTTGGCCTCGAAAGACACACAACGACGCCGACGATGCGACCACCGCGATCGAAACCTCAGCAAACCACTCCCCCTCCCCGAGGGAGGGGGCCGGCGGGGTGGTTCCGGGTGCAACAGCGGCTCCGAAGACACCAATCCCGCTCCTCCCCTGATACCATCCCGCTCGCACGGCCGAGCCATTCGGCCCTCACCCTCCGCTCACCGCTGAGCCCCAGGAGTCTTCGATGACCGTCCGCACCCTGCTCGCCTCGCTCGCCCTCTCACTCGCCGCCGTCGCGCCCGTCTCGGCCGTCGCCGCGGACGAGACCGCCGTCTACGCCAAGCTCGCGGAGTCCCGCTCCCCCAGCGTCGTCACCATCAAGTTCGTCCTCAAGATCTCCATGGGCGGCAGCGACGAAGAGCGCGAAACCGAAACCGCCGGCATCATGATCGAGTCCGGCGGCCTCGTCATGGCCAGCAACCTCCAGCTCGGCGGCATCTCCGAGTCCATGCGATCCTTCATGTCCCCCGGCATGTCCATGACCCCCAAGGACATCAAGGTCCTCATCGGCGACGACACCGAAGGCGTCGAAGCCAAGGTCATCGCCCGCGACAGCGAGCTCGACCTCGCCTGGGTCCAGATCGAGAAGAAGTCGGAGAAGCCTTACGCCGCTATCGACTTCGCCAACGCCGGCAAGGTCGTCCCGGGCCAGACGCTTTACAGCGTCGAGCGCCTCGGCAAGTTCTTCGACCGCGCCGCCACCATGAACGACTTCCGCATCGGCGCCGTCGTGACCAAGCCGCGCAAGCTCTATATCCCCGCCGAGCGCCTCAGCGCCGGCCTGGGCACGCCCATCTTCGCCGCCGATGGCACGCCCGTCGGTGTCAGCGTCCTCCAGCTCCCCAGCAAGGAGGAGATGGAAGCCGAGCAGAACATGATGGGCTCGCAGCGCGGCCTGGTCATCCTCCCCGCCGAGGAAGTCGTCGCCGCCACCGCCCGCGCCAAGGAAGCCGCCGCCAGCGGCAAGCCCGTCGACGAACCCGCACCCGCCGCCGACGCCCCGAAGGAAGAAATGGCCGAGCCGAAGAAGGAAGGCGACAAGTAAGCCGCGAGTTGCGCCGAACGCACCGCGCCCAACGCGCCACCCCGCCCCGCGCAGCGGGGAGGGGTGGTCGAGGCTCGGCGAGACCGGGGAGGGGCCTTGGGCACACGGATGTCAAGCCCACCCCGTACCCGCAATCCCCTCACCTGACTCGACGCTCCGCATCGAGTCGTTCTCTCCCCGCACGCGGGGAGAGGAGGCGCGGCAGCACCACTCCGAAACGAACGCAGCAGGACCGGCCTCTGGCCGGTCCTTTTCATTCGGACCTCACCGCAACCTCCCGGCGCGCTGGCTCACCCGCCGCCAGATGCGGGCCGAGCCTGGCCCGACCGCTGCTCCACCATCGCCCGCCTCTCCGCCGCCCGCTTCGTTGCGGCGTTGTCGCGACCGGCGATCTCGACGAGCTTGGCATACTCCTGATCGGCGATGCGCTGTGCCTCCTCCGACCGGCCCATGGCAAGAAGAGCGTCGAGAATGCCATCGACGGCAACGTTGGTCTGCCAGTTCGTCAGCAGCTCGACATCCCAACGGATCTGCCAGGCTCGCTGCAGATCTTCAATGCCCGCGGCAGCGCCGTTGATCGCCATCTTCGCACGCCCCATCATCGCCGTGATCTCCGACGCACGCGGCGGCGTCCACTGGCCGCGAAGCTGCCGGATTCGCGCCGCGTCCTCGATGCAGGCAAGTGCCTCCATGCCGCGACCGTTGCGAAGATGCAGCGTGGCAAGATTCAGCCGCGTGTCGGCCACCACCGTGCTATCCGGCCCTCCGGTGCTCAAGCGAATTGCGAGCGCTTCGTGCAGGGCCGATTCCGCATCTTCAAGCCTTCCGAGATCGCGCAGGCACACCCCGCGGCTGTTGAGCGCATTGCCGCGCAGCACCGGATCGTTCAGGCCGTCCGCCCCGGTCGAGGCCGCGATCTCGGCGAACTCTCGCTCAGCCGCAGCGAATTCGCTGTTCAGCCACAGCAGCCCCGCGAGCCGACTGCGAGCCACAATCACTTCAAAGGACTTGGGGCCCTGCTCAGAGAGTGACGCCTGCAGCACGCGCGAGAGAAGATCCTGCGCAGTCTCGGTCTGACCCAGCGCAGTCTGTACAAATGCGGCAAGATGACCGGCGGTCCGGTACACGGCGTGCCACGGCGCGCTCGCAAGACCCGCCCGGATCTCTTCGAGCGGCGGCATCGAGCGTTCCGCCTCAGCGACGTGACCGGCGTGATACAACGCCGACGCCCAAATACAGGACCGCTCGAATGCCGCCAAGGGCAGACCCGAGCCTCGAATCCGCTCGCCGAGTGTCGTCAACTCGCCCAGCTGAGCCGTCAGCTCATCCGAAAGCCCGCGAGCCGAGAGATGCCAGGCGAGCTGCCGACGCGCGTTGTACAGCTTGAGCGGCTCTTCCCCACTGCTCCCGAGTTCAGCGATCAGGCGGCGCAACACCTCCTCCGATACATGCGAGTTGTCGCGCCATGCCGTCAGAGCCGCCAACCCCAGCACGACATCTTCCGCGAGCCCGTCGTCCAAGCCATCCGACGCGCTCAGCTCGTTCGCACGCTGAAGCGTCCGCTCGGCCTCGGCGAATCGCCCAAGAGAGCCGAGATACTCCAGACCGACGCGATACTGCACACTGGCCTCGACGGCCGGATGCGCCGCAAGCTCCGCCGCCGCCCGAGCGCTGACCATCGACAGTGCTTCCGCCGTCGCGTCCGCCGGAGTGACACCGGGACGGTGCTTCGGCAACATGCTCCCATAGTCGAGCGTCAGCTTCATTTCCTGAAGCGATCGTCTGGTGAGCATCCATTGACGCACGCTCACGCCACCCGCGGCAACCACCAGCGCAATCAAGACACCCGAGACGATCGACTTCCTCGGCGTCCGACGAACCAGCCGGCAGAGCCTGTACCAGGGTGTCGGCCGCCGCACGGAGACCGGCCGATTCTCAATCACCCGGCGAAGGTCCGCCGCGAATGCGCCGGCAGAGCGATATCGCTCCCGAGGATCGGCGCGCAGAGCCGTATCGACAACCAGATCCAAATCGGCATCGCAGTGCGGCATCCGCTGTCGCAAGGACGCAAAGCGGTGCTCCCGCACCGCCCGCATCGCGTCCCACAATCGCTTTCCCTCGGTAACAAGCGGGCGAACCCCGCAGATCAACTCATACGCCATCACGCCGAGCGAATACACATCGCAAGACGAGGCGCCCTGATCGTTGCCCATCGCATACTCAGGACACATGTACGCAAGCGTGCCGACCACATCTCCGCCCAGCGTCGGCTGCGTGCCCGTCTCGTCGAAGATCGCGTGCGCGACGCCGAAGTCCAGCACTCGCGGCTGCCCATCCGGCAGCACGAGAACATTCGATGGCTTCAGGTCTCGGTGGATCACGCCGTGCTCGTGGGAATACTCAACGGCGTCACACACCTTGGCGAGCAGTTCCAGCCTGGCCGGAATAGACAGCTTGTGCCGTGCCGCGAACTGAGTGAGCGGCAGCCCCTCGATGAGCTCCATGGAGATAAACGCCTGCGGCCCCCAGGGCAGCGTGGCGACGCCGGACTCAAACACCCGCGCGATCCCGGGGTGATCGAGCTTTGCGAGCAGCTCGGCCTCACGCAGGAACCGCTCCGTCGTGCGTGCGTGCGACTGGAGCCCCGGACGCAGGAGTTTGATGGCAACCGCTCGGCGCGGTCTTTTCTGCACCGCGGCGAAGACTCGACCCGTCGCACCCTCGCCCAGCAGCCGCTCGAGCACGTACCGGCCCATCGACAGCGGCAGCCCGTCGCTCGGAGTCTTCGCCTCGATCACGCTCGCCGGAGCTTCGCAGAGCAAGGGCGAAGGGCGCGCATGATGATCCAGCAACGCCATGACATCCACGACAAGTGCCGGATCGTCCGCCGCCGCCTCCGACACCACTCGAGCTCGCTCGGCGTCCGGCGCCTCGATCGCAGCGAGGAAAATCTCCTTCACTCGCTGGAATCGCGCATCGGTGTTCACGCGCCGCCCTCCGACGCGGCGCCGAGCCGACGCGAAAGCCACGCCCGCGCAAAGGCCCAGTCCTCGCACGCCGTCTTCCGCGAGATGTCCAGCTGCTCCGCAACGTCTTCAACAGTCAGGCCACCGAAGAACCGCAGCTCCACCACCCGGGCAGCACGCTGATCGACGTTCGCGAGCTGCTCGAGTGCTCCGTCGAGCTCAAGGATCGCCGCATCAACCTGCGGGTCGACCTGCGCGATCTCGTCCAGAACCTCCTGACTCCAGCCGCCGCCACGCTTGAGGGTGCTGCGCCGCCGCGCGCGATCTACCAGCGCATGCCGGATCGCGACCGCCGCACAGGCGAAGAGATGCTCCGGACCTTCAAACCGGCGGTCGCTTCCGAGCCGGATGATCGCGTCGTGCACAATCGAGGTCGGAGTCTGATCCGACCGCCCATTGCGCACGCACAGAGCGGCATACCCCCGCAACCGCTCGTAGATCTCGTCGATCAACTTCGCCGCAACGAGGTCTTCGTGGGTTTGTTCTGCGGGCTTGCTGGGCTTCATGAACATCCCGCCGTCGATCTGTGACCAAGGCTTGGACGCGGTTCGCGGGCGTATCGCCGAAAGTTCGGGGAATGTCCAAAATCTCGGTGGCGCGACCGGTAAGCCGTCCGTTTTCATTTTAGGGGACGGTACAGCCTCGTCGAAACGTGGAGGATCCGGCGAGCGTGACGACACGCGTTCGCACAGTCCGGCATCGCGATTTCCAAGACGAGCTCGTGCGGCGCGGAGTCTCACAGCCCGACCGTCCCAGCACCGCTCAGGCGGTCGGCGGTCGGGTCAAGCCAGGGGAAACTTGGGGCCATCCGGTCTCATTCAGTCCCATGCGGGTTTCTCTCGGGGCGACCACAAGCCGGCTCGCGATTCATCGTCGCACGGCTTGAAGGAGGGGGCGCCCCGGGTGCCTCGGGTGCCCCGTGAAGGGGAACTCCGAGATTTCGGCCGGCTCCGGTTCGGGGTCAGGCCACAGGATGCGGTGGACGGGCCAACACCAAGGCGACGCCTTCACTCTTCAGGCGTCGCCTTGGTGTCTTTTGGCGACGATGATTCCGGGTTGGTCCATCCTCCTTCGGCCGCAAAGAGCACGACGACGAGGGTCAATGCGGCGTTACCAGCCCATCGCCCACGCCGCCAAGACGAAGACGAACACCAGCGCCTGCACAAGCGGGATCAAGACAATCATCAGCCCGATGTGAGTGGCCAGCACCACGATAAAGCGTTCGGCGGTCAATCCGGGCCGCAGCACCGTCGTGCAGAGCACGATCGCCTGAAAGATCGAGATAAGAACCGCGCCAAAGACCTGTGCGACGAACAGATCCTCGATGTCGCGAATCACCGTCAATGCGACGATGCTGTATCCGATCGTGGTGACCAACGCGCTCGCCACGGTATAAAGGAGCCAAACAGCGATTGGGCGCCTTCGATGCGGCAGCCGGGTCGGGTCGAAGTCCAAGCCGCATTCCGGACAGGTCGTGCGCCCGTCCCGAACGGCGGGATAGCCGCACGCTGGGCACTTCGCCGTGGTTCCATTCACCCGGCCACCCTCCAGACACAATGGAGCGGAGGAGATTCGAACTCCCGACATCCAGCTTGCAAAGCTGGCGCTCTACCAACTGAGCTACCGCCCCGAGGGGAACGAGTTTAGCGCGTCCCAAGCCGCGACATCTGCGGCTTCCGGGCGTCGCCGATCAGCTCCGTTCAGCGCATGGCCTCGCCAACCGCGATCAGGCCGTACGCCGTGATGAGCACAGGGTCGTTCTCCATCCAGCGGTCGTTCACGCTCTTGAACGAACCATCGGGCTGCTGCATCTCGGCGAGGGTCTTGATCAGGTCCTCGCGCCAATCCACGCGCTTCATGCGGCCGGTTTCTTCCTGCACTTCGAGGATCGGTTCGCCAAACGCCTGCAAAGCACGCGACAGCGTGACGAGGTAGTAGTAGTACCCCTCCATGCCGATGCCGGGGTTCTCTCGGAGCGTGTAGTTCTCCTTCATCCAGCCCAGGGCCGCGAGGACGCGTGGATCGTCATGGGAAAGGTCGGCATAGAGGTAGCTCTTGAAGCCGGCATAGGTCATGCTGCCGTAGGCCCGGAGGCGGCTGGCCTTCGTTCCGTCGGTCAGGGTTTCCTCGATCACCGGAGCCTTGCTCTCGCCCTGGCCGGCCTTGGCCGCTTCCTCGGCGGTGGCGTAGATGAACCCGCCCTGGGTCGAGCCCTTGGCGTAGCCCATGTCGTTGATCTTGACGCCCTTGAACTCTTCGATCATCTGCGTGCGCTGCAGGAACACAATCGCCCGCTGGAACGCGACATCATCGCCGGGCACGCCGCTGTCGTGCAGACCTTGCAGGACCCAGTTGAGATTGGAAAGATCGGGGCGCTGCCCGCGCCCGTAACCGACGCCGCCGTAGAACGGGTGCGACTTGTCCACGGCCTCGGCCGATTCCTTGTGCGACTCAAAGGCAACCGCGCCCTCGCCGTACTGGAGCTTGCGGAGGAAGTCCTGCGCCAGCGGGATCGCGGCCTTGGCCTTGGGCGTGTCAACCTTGGCGAGGGCCGACAGGCAGATCGCAGTGTTGTAGCTGGCGAGGATCTGGTCGTAGATCCCGCCGTCGGGCTGCTGCTTGCTGAGGACGAAATCAATCCCTCTCGCGACCGCGGGGTCGTTCACATCGACGCCCGGCTGCTGCAGCATGCCGCGGACGACAAGGCCGGTAATGGCGGGGAACGACGGGCCCTTGGGCGGGATCGACCAGCCGCCGGTCTTCTCGTCCTGCTTGCTCTTGAGGAATGCGACGGCTCTGGTCGCGACCTTCTGTGCAACCTCGCGTACGTCCTGCTTCAGCGGGCGGACCGACAGCAGCGACGGTCGGTCGGCTTCGACGTGGGCCGCGTAGCAGAGCGGTGAGGCAAGAGCGAAACCAGCAACCAGCGTGCAGGCGAGCGTGCGCATGGGACCCTCCATGCGGCAAGCGTATCGCGTCAGGCGTTGGCGAGACACTTCTCGCGCCACACGCCGCGGAGCAGTTGCTCGAAACGCTGGGCGAAAGCCATGGGCTGCGTGAGGGGCGACTGGCCCATCTTGTCGCGGAGCGTCGCGCGGTACTCGCGCAGCCTTGCCCTGTCACGCGCCAGTTCCACGGCAATCTTCACGTACTGCTCGTGGTCGTGGGCGATCAACTCGGGCACGCCGACGCTCGTCAGCAGCGAGCCGCTGACGCGGGCGCGATGGGTATCGCCGACACGGGTGACGACGGGCACGCCCATCATGATCGCCTCGCACGTGGTCGTCGTGCCGTGGTAGGGGAACGAGTCCAGCCCGATGTGGACGCGGTGATAGGCGGACAGGTGATCGAATGTCCGCGGCGTCTGCCTGATCATCTCGACGCGCATCGGGTCGACGCCGCGCTTCCCGAACTCTTCGCTGAGATATGTCCGCGCGCCGGCGTCCGCGAGCGAATAGCTCTTGAGCAGCAGCGTGGCACCGGGCACCTGCTTCAGAATGGCGGCCCACATCGAGAGCGTCTCGGGGGCGTACTTTGCGACCGCGTTGAAGCTCCCGAAGCAGATCGGGAAGTCGTCGCCATCCGGCAGCGGCGCCACTTCCGGCGGCACGATCGCGGGCCCAAAGCAAAGGAAGCACGGATCAAGCCGCAGCAGTTTCTCGGTGGCGAACTGATCCGCAGCTCCGACGGGATCGGTGTACGAGTCCACGATGCGGTAATCCACCCGCGACATGCCCGTCGAGTGCGGGTAGCCGAGGTACGTCATCGTGATCGGCGCCGGCCGGTGTGCCAGCAGCTCCACGCGCGACGATGGCATATGCCCGGACAGATCGATCAGAATGTCCACCGCGTGCTTGCGCGATTCGGCCGCGACGAACGGATCGGAAAGCGTGCTGCAGTCGAACCAGAACGCCGAGGCCTGTTCCATCGAGCCCGAGATCTCATCGCGGTACCCCTGGCACGCGTAGAGGCCGATCGCGAGCTTGGAGCGATCGACGTTGTGGAGGAGCGGCTCGATGAAGCGACTGACCGAGTGGCCGTAGAGATCCGGCGAGACGAGCCCGACGCGGAGCGTTCGATCGGCGTCCGCCGGCGTCGGTTTATGGGTCGGCGTCGGCGACTTGGGCGCGTTGGCCTCGAGGCGCTGGCCGAGCGTGCGATGCGCCTCGGCGATCTCGGCCGGCGTCGCGGCATCGCTGTAGAGACGAAAAAGCGCCGCGTCCCGCAGCAGCATCGGATCGGTCGGGTACTTGGGAAGGTGCTGCTTGAGCAGGTCCAGCGCCTCGCCGCAGCGGCCGGTGTTCAGAAGCGACCACGCGAGACCGTGGACGGTCTGGGCGGGTGCCTGGGGCAGCGTGATCGCGCGGCGCAGCACCTCGATCGCCTCGCCGTAGCGCTGGAAGTCATTCAGCGCCGTGCCGAGATTGTTCCATGAGAACGAATCGTTCGGACCATGCTCGCACGCGACGCGGAGCTGGGCGAGCCCCTCCTCCGGCGAGCCGGTGTTCATCAGGCAGATGCCGTAGAGCCCGCGCGAGGAATAGTTCCGCGGCTCGAGGTCGACAGCGAGCTTGGCGTGCACGATGGCGTTGGCGTAGTCCCCGCGGTGCATGTGGCACGCCGCCGCAAGGTGGCGAGCCCTGGGCATGTGGGGCATGAAAGAAAACAGCTCGCCCAGTAAGAACAGGGCGAGCTGCAGGTTTCCCTGGTTGGCAGCGGCGTAGGCCTGCTTGAACATCTGATCGGGGTTCTTCATCCGTTCAGATTGTTCACACGGGCGGAGCCGGACGTTGGAGCAATTACTGACCGTCGGCGGGCGCGGTGGGCGCGGCGGCGCTGGAGCTCTTCTGAGCGCCCGAAGCCTGGCGCACCACCGGCTCCACGAGCATCTTGGTCTGCTCGGGCGTCAGATTGCCCACGGCCTCGCGCATCTTGGCGACGCGCTCGCCCTCGTCCTTGGCGGCCTTGGCCTGCTGGAACAGGTCCTTGACCTTCGCCTCGGTGTCGGCGGCGAGGCCGAAGGTGCCGACGCGGTCCGCGGCGGTCTCGGCGCTGTCGCTGAGCATCCAGTAGTACACCTTGCGGGACTCGTCGGCGATGGTGATCCAGAAGCCGCGGGCGACGAAATCGCCGACGGCCTTCTTGTCCTCTTCACTGGTCGTGTTGCGCTTCATCTCGTCGATGAGCAGGCGGCGGTAATCGTCCACAATCGCCTGGTGGACCTGGATGTTGTTGGCGGTGAACAGGTCGGACTTCTTGAGCTCGGAGGGGAACGCGCCCAGGCCGATGAACGGCTTGGCGGCGGCATTGACCTTCGAGAGCATCGAGCGGTCGCTCATCGAGAAGGTCTCGACGACGCCGCTGTCGAGCTCGCGGATCTGAGCAATGTTCTCGAGAACGGCCTGCTCGACCTTCTGGCGACGCTGCTCGATGAAGGTGTCGATCTTCTTGCGGGTGTCGGGGGTGATGGTCGTGTTGCGCTCGATCGCGGCCCAGTGCAGCGGGCGGTCGACGCGGACGACATTGCCCGACCCGTCGCGCTCCCATTCCTTGAAGAACGAGTGCGCGTTCTGCTTGGTCACGGCCTGCGCGGCCGGATCGGTCTTCTGGGGCTGAGCCGGCTGGGCGGCGGGAGCGTTGGGGTTGCTGGCGTCCTTGGTCTGGAGCAGGCCCTTCTCCAAGGCTTCCTTGGCGGACATCGTCTCGACCTTGGTCGTCACCGGCTCCTGCGGGGTTTCCTTGGGCCACGGAGCGGGCTTCTGCGCCGGGGGCGTATTGACCTGTGCAAGGCTCGACAGCGCCAGGCCAGCCACAGCGACGAGCATTCCGAGTTTCGCGTTCATCCCGATCTTCATTGCATTTCTCCAGTGGCCGCCGGAGCACGTCCGGTGTGTGTCGTTTCCAAAATGGCGCGGTACCCGCCGCGCCTCTCTCGGCGGTAGATCGTGGTCATCGACGATCTTCCCGGCCTTTCCCAGTCCAACCCGACAAACCACGCGGGATTCTTGCCCCGCGCCAGGAACGCAGGGCCGAACAATCCGTTGGGACCACCGCGACGATTGGTTCTCGGACGCCCCGTGGCGCCTCGACACCGCGGCCAGATAGAGTGCGCCGAACACCCGAGAAGTTCACGGTGCGGCGATTTCGACCGGCGAGACTCCGAACAGCATCCGAGCAAGGGTCGTACGCTGCTCGCGGGAAAGCGACGGCAGCACCTTGGCCGTCGAGTCGTACCAGTCTCGCCCGTTGGGCACGGTCGCACGATCTCGCAGCTGCTCAAGCGGCTTTCGCACGTTGGCGTCCTGCTCGTGCCAAGGGTCGATTGCTTCGAGCACCTCGGCGGACTCCACGCCGCGGCCGCTGACCTGACGTTCGAAGGAGCGCCGCAGGTCGCTGGCGACGGCGGCGTTGCGGATGCGCACCAGGGCGAGCTCGGGGGTGAGGGTCTGCTTGCGGTCGCGCGCCTGGGCGATCTCGTCGGCGATGGCAGCGCTCTCGTAATGGTGAATGAGCCGCAGGAACTCAGTGCGGTCGGACTCCTCCAGCGCCTGTGCGACGGCGTTGCGCAGCGAATGTCGGGGCGGGCTGTCGGAAGTGACAGAGGAATCGGGAACGACCATGATCTGCTCGAAGACCGCCGCACCAAGACGCGGGCCTTCCGCGCTGCCGGCGGCGTTGCGTGCTTCGAGGAATCGCTCGAGCGGTTCCAGATCGTGGCGCATCCACTCATCGAGCCAGGACTGATGCCGGGCGAGCACCGCCTCGGCACCGGCCCGCTCGTCGCGCGTGAGGTTGAGCGCGTCGAGCGCGGCTTCCTCCGGCGTGCGATCGAGCCGACGCATGGTGTTGCGCAGTTCGGTTGAGACCAGAGTCTTCGTCGAAACCGCCGCCACGGCGGGTCCGGCCAAGAGCGGCTCGGGGTCGAAGGCCCAGGGCTCGGGCTCGATCGGCGGCAGCGGCGTGGCGGTATCGGTGTCGGTCGGGTCGTCCGCGGGATCGCCTGCAACGCTCGCCATCGTTGCCTGATCAGGACGCGATGTGCCGCCGGTCAGCAGGGCGATGCCGAACGCACCGGCCACGAGAGCGGCGTGCGTGAGCAAAATGGACGAGCGGCGGGGCATGGCATTATCTTATCGAAATCCCGGCGCGAGGAGCACCGGTTTTCACGCTACCCTTCGCCGCATGTCCAAAGAGGCTCTCGCCAAGTCCATCGCCGAGGTCGCCCTGCTCCGCGGCACGTTCACACTCCGCTCGGGCAAGACCAGCACGTACTACCTCGACAAGTACCTTTTCAGCACGAGGCCAGAACTGCTCGGCCAGCTCGCGCCGCTCTTTGCCGAGCGGCTCGACGCCATTCAGGAACGGCTCGGCGTCGGCATCACCCGACTGGCCGGCGCTGAACTCGGGGGCATTCCGCTTGTGACGGCCGCGAGCCTGTTCACCGGGCTGCCGTGCCTGTTTGTGCGAAACCAGAAGAAGGACTACGGCACGTCCAAGCAGCTGGAGGGTGCGGTCGAGAAGGGTGATGTTGTCGTGCTGCTCGAAGACGTGGCGACGACCGGAGGTCAGGCGCTCGAGGCCGTGGAGTCGTTGAAGGCGTCGGGGGCCAAGGTCATCGCCGTCATCGCGACGATCGATCGCATGGAAGGCGCACGCGAGAACGTGGAGAAGGCCGGCCTGATCTTCGAGAGCCTGTTCACCGTGAAGGAACTGGGCGTAGCCTGATCAGAACCGCAGCACCAAACCGCCGCTGATGAAGAGGGCGGGATCGACGCCGGTATCCACGAGCTTGTTGCGGTTCTGGTCGCGAACCTGCAGGTTCTGGTAGACCATCGCGCCGACGCGGAGCTGGAACGTGATCGTCGGCTCGGGCGAGTAATCGACGCCGAATGTCACCGGCACCTGCTCGTCGCGGCCGATGCCATTGGGAACGAAGTTGTCGTCCTCGAGGCGGAACTCGCGGCGGTCGTAGCGGGCGCCGAGGCTGAAACGCCAGCGTTCGTTGGGCGTGTAGGAGAGGTACAGGCCGGGCTGGTTCTCGTTGGAGAGACGCCATTGCGGGGTGATGCGCCAGTCGATACCGACGATGGGGAAGACGGTGACGCCGCCGCCAAGCCGGGAACGAACCACGACGCCGGCGCCGAGGTCGAAGGTTTCGGTGAGCTTGACGATGAACCCGCCGCCGCCGCCGCCGGTGAAGCCGTTGCTGAAGGCCGCGGACTTTTCGCCGCTGAAGTCAACGCTGCCGAGCAGGAAGGTGGAGAACTTCTCGCTCCACTGGGTCGAGAAGTTGGCGCCGACGGTGTAGGACTGGATGTGTCGCCAGGGGCGTCCGCCGCCGGGCATGAAGACGGTGCTGCCGGAGAAGTCGTAGTACGACTGCTCGGTGCCCATGGTGACGCTGAGGCGGTTGCGTTCGAGAACCGGAGCGGTGAGGGTGAGTGCGCCGCCGCCGCGGAAGACCGAGACTTCACCCGGGCGGTCCTTGAGATCGCCACGGAAGCGGAAGCTGGCGTCGAAGCTGAGCTGAGCGTTGAGCTTGGTGGATTCCTTGAAACCGGGTGCCGCACCCTGAATGTCCTGACGCGGACGGGTGGTGGGCTCTTGAGCGAGAGCCGAAGCTCCGATCGCGGCGTGAACTGCGAGGCAGGCGGCGACGAGAGCGAAACGGGCGTGCGTCGAGAATCCGTTCGGGACAGAGGTAGTCATGACATACCTTGGGTTGTCTCTGGCATCCGCCGGAGAGCGGGCCGTTCCGTGCCCAGCACGCGGAGTGTAGCTGCAAACTGAAATCCCGGTTGCGGAGTGTTTCGGCATCAAAACCCGGGGTGATGCCGGGGGAAGCGGATTCAGCGCCAGCGTGTCCGCCGGGTGTGCGGGTTGGCGCGGTACGCAGGCATGGGCTGCATCGGCGCGGCGCGGCCACCGGCGCCATTGGCGCGCTCGCTCGGCATACTTGCATCGTGGGAAACCACGGTGGGACGGGATCGCGGCGATGATGGTGATGATGGCGGCGTTGCCATGCGTGACCGTGCCGCGGCGTGGGCTCATGGCGGGACGGTTGCGGCTGGTGACGCGGGCTGGGATGTGTGTCGCGATGAAGCCGTTGGCGTTTGTGGCGGTCGCTTTGGTGTGGTGAGGGTGGGAAGCGAAGGCTGCGGGACGATGCGTCCTTCGGCGAACCCAGCCCTCCCCCCACCCGGGGAGGGTGCGTTCAAGGCATCGGAAGTTGCATGGGGTTGCGCGTTGATCGAAGCGGGCTGGAGTTCGGTTGCGTCTCGGCCCCTCACCGCCCTCCCATCTTCAAGTCGGGACTCGGGCACCTCTGCCCCCACGTCCCGCTGGTGCGGGGAGAGGAGGCGCGCGGGGGACGCGGCGCATGGTGACGTAGACGAATGCTCCGATGCCGAGAACCCACCCCCCGCCCCCTCCCTAGCCCCCTCCCTCGCCCCACCGAGGGAGGGGGAGTTCAGAGCAGCCGTGAAGACGCGGGGAGTGAAGTTGACGATCTTGAAGAGTTGGGTGGCGGCGCGGCGGGCGGACTCTTGGTGGATCAGGTCCTCGCGGCGGGTCTTGGGGGTGTCGCGGCGGACGGCGATGGTGGTGTCGCTGATGTAGCCGTCGAGGATGAGGGACAGTGCGTGCGCGCACTTGTCGAGCTGGGCGGTGGCGGCGAGCCGGCCGCGGCGGGCGTTGGCGAGCTCGGCCTGGGCGAAGATCTCGATCGCGTCGTCGCTCGCGAGATACACGGTCAACGCGGAGACGGAAGTGCGGAGGGCCTGAGCGATGTCCTCGAGCGAGCAGTCGGCGCGCTGGAGGAGATCGAGCAGGAGTTGGGCCTGCGGCGGGGTTGGATTGAAGATGTCGATGCGGTCCCCCACTGCGTCCCCCACATTTGCCTCTTGCTCGCTTCCCGCCGGTTCACTTGCGGTGCCACGGTCCGATCGGCTGCATGCCTGAGAGTTTCGCACGGATCGGGGGGATGAAGCAAGGTGTCGACTCGCGTGGCAAGAAAAAAGATCCGGGAGCGTCAGGTTTGAGCGCACAACGACGGAGTTGTGCGCGGGTGGAGGGCACGAGCCCACGGGCTGGGGCCCGTGGGCTTTCGTTGGACGGGACGCGGGTGGTGATTTGATAGCGAATCGCACCACTCGTTCGGAGCAACGGGTTGTGGCGCTGGGCATGGGTGGTACCGCGAGCTCGAGTTCACGTAAGCGGGTTCATGCAACCGCCTCCACAAACACCGAATCCGGCTTGTGCACATTCCCCGCGGCGTCGGCGTCGAGTTCGAAGGTTCGCCAGCCGTCGATGGCTGATTCGGTGGCGCTCACCACATTGATGCGGTCGGCTTCGAAGCCCACGCGTCTCAACAGCGCGGCCAGGGAGATGCGGTCGTACATCCAGCGGTGGATCTCGCCCTGGCGGCGGAAGGCGGCTTCTTGTTCGATGGTCGGCGTTTGCGGCGGGGCGTCGGCCCAGGGGGGGCGGGCGCCGGCTCGCGTGGTCTCGGCGTCGAACCAGTCGCGGAAGCGGCCAAACTCGTTGCCCATGCGGCGGCGGACGAGTGCCTCTGACGCGACCTTTGGTGCGGTCCACCAGCGGAGCATCTCGCCGCCGGGGGTGGTGCGGGTGCATTGGTCGATGAGTTCGATGGTCATCCAGGCGTGGTCGTCGACGGCGCTGGCCTCACCCGCGGCGGCGGCGTCGAGGGCGCGGAGGTATTCGCGGCAGATGGCTTCGAGGTCGGGGACGGCGATGCGGAGGACGCCGCCGGGTTTGAGGATGCGGCGGCACTCGCGGACGAAGCGGGCGCCGGTGTGCGGGTCGAGGTGTTCGAGGACGTGGGAGTGGTAGACGGCGTCGGCGGAGGAATCGGGGAACGGGAGCGGGGCGCGGATGTCGAGCGGGCGCACGCCGGGGACGAGGGGCGTGAGATCGAAGTTCTGCCAGGCGGGGTGGATGCGGGAGCCGCAGCCGAGGTTGAGGAGGAGAGGGGGCATGGGGGGAGGGGAAGAGACGGAGAGACGGAGAGACGGAGAGACGAAGAGACGGAGTGGGAGCAGGGGAGCAGGGGGGCAGGGGGGCAGGGGAATGCGGGGCGCGGGTTGTTGTGAGGTGTCTCGTACAGTCTAACACCGAGCGGCTTGAGTGCCGTTGGTTGAGGGAGAGCCGCGGCGCATGAAGGTTGTCACACTGAGCACCAATGACATTACCGGCGGGGCGGCTCGGTGCGCGCAGCGGCATCATGAGGCGATGCGTCGGGCGGGCGTGGATCATCGGATGCTGGTGTCGTGGCGGCGATCGGATGATCCGCACATCCACGCGGCCCCGCCGTATGCGAAGGCGATGCACCTTGGGCCGCGGGCGGAGTTTTTGCATCGGCTGACGATCGAACGCAACCGTGCGCCGGGAGCGGACACGTGGTTCACGTTTCCGTTCACAGACTGCGGCGCCGATGGCCTGAACATCGTCCGCGATGCGGACATCATCGAGGTGCAGTGGTCGAGCGGGCTGGTGTCGCTGGACGGGCTCGATGCGCTCTTTGCGCTGGGCAAGCCGGTCGTGATCACGCTGCATGATCAGTGGTTCCTGACCGGAGGCTGTCACTATTCCGATCGCTGCGACGGGTACATGCGGGACTGCGCGAGGTGCCCGCAGCTCGGGGACGATCCGGTCGGGGTTCCGGCGGCGGTGCTTGCGCTGCGCAAGGAGCTGGGTGCCCGGCGCAAGGGGACGGTGATCGGAACGAGCCGCTGGATTCACGGGATGGCGAAGGCGAGCCCGGTGTTTGCGGGTTGGCGGCACGAGCATGTGCCGTCGGCGTTGGATCTTGGGGTGTATCGCGTGCGGCCGCGGGAGGAGGCACGGCGCGAGATTGAGCTGGGTGATGATGCGTGGAACGTGCTGTTCGTGGCGGATCGGTTTTCGGAGAAGCGCAAGGGGTTTGATGATCTGGTGGCGGCGGCCCGCGCGATTGGGCCGGTCGGCGGCAAGACCGTGCGGTTTGTTGCGATGGGGCAGCCGGTCGAGCTTGATCCGGCGCTGGCCGATCGGGTGCGGTTCCTGGGCGTGCAGCACGATCAGGCCAAGATCGCGGCGATCTACGCGGCGTGTGATGCGATGCTGATTCCCAGCCACGAGGACAACCTGCCGAACACGATGCTGGAGGCGCTCGCGACGGGCACGCCGGTGGTGGCGTATCGCGTCGGGGGTGTGCCGGACATGGTGCACGAGGGTTCCACCGGGGCGCTCGTCGAGCGCGGGGACACGGCGGGATTGGCGCGGGCGCTGGCGACGCTGCTGGAGAGCGGGGCGAGCGAGGCGTGGCGGGGGAATTGCCGCGGCATCGCGGAGCGTGAGATTTCGTACGAGGTGCACGCGAAGCGGTGTGTGAGCCTGTTCGAAGACTTGCTGCGGCAGGCGAGGGAGAGTGCGCCCGCGTTGAAGACATTTGACGAGCGCCTGTACAACGCTGCCATTCAGCTCGCGGTCGCCAAGACGTCCCTGAAGCCCGGCATGAGTGAGGCGGCTCGGCGCGGCGCGTCGATGGCGCGGATTGAGTTGCAGCAGCTCTTCAGCCAGCACCAGGGTGGCGGGTGGAGCTGGGCGTAGGGACGCGGAGACGCAGCACGGCGTGCGATTGGGTGGACGCCGAGGCTGATGAGTCTGCGAGGAAGCCTCGGATTGGCCGGGGCGTTGGGTTCACACGCTGCGACGGGCGAACGACGCGACGGTTGCAGATCATCCGAGGCTTCGGCGCCGAGCCTTCTCAGCCTCGGCGTCTTGCGGATGGCGTTGGTGGTATCGGCGTGCCGGGGCGACGGGCGCGAGCGTCGTGGGTGATCAGAAGTCCTTGCCGCGGACGCCGTCGGGCGTGCTGTGGAGGCGGATGTTGCGGTTGCTCCGCATGACGTTGGGGATGCCCTCGGTCGCACTGAGCGGGTTGCGTGCCTCGGCGTGGCCATCGGCGAAACCCATCGGCGTTGCTTCGTCGTAGTGGTTGTCGCGGATCTTGGGGCGCTTGGTGAGGTACGCGAGGTGGGCGTCGAAGAGCATCACCTTGCTCGAGGGGTACAACACCTCACCGGATCGCACCGGCGCGATGTTCTTGAGGTCGTCCTTGGCTCCGGGCTTGAACAGGTCGGGCCGCGCGACAAACGAGTTCGTGTAGCGGATCGAGATCTGCTCACGGGCCTCGATCTCGTCGCCCTCGGGCAGACGTGTCGGCAGGCCGGGCGAGACCCACGTCGGGTACGCGCTCTCCACCGGCATGAACTTGGCCATCACGCCCGCCCACATCCATTCCATGTCAAACGGATCGCTGCTCATCAGGAACGCACCCGGACGGATCCATTCGCACCCGATGAAGCCGGGCTGAGCGGGCAGCTTGATGCCTCCGGGCGCCTGGATCTCCGCGCCCGGCTGAATGAACGGGTAGCTCTGAAACTGGCCCGCATACTGCTCGAACGAAATCGAGACGCTGCGGATGTTCGCCAGCCCCTGGGTCTGCCGCGCCGCCAGCCGCGCCTTGCCCAACGCCGGCAGCGCCAGCGAGATCAGGATGCCGATGATGCCGATCGCGATGAGCAGTTCGATCAGCGAGAAACCGCGGTTGTTGGTGTTGGTGCGCATAGCTGGTCTCGTGAACCTCGATGTCTGACGTGCGTCGTGCGTGCCGCCGATGATCCGATCAGCCGCCCTGGCTCGCTTCCCTGGGCTTGGGTCCGCCGGTCCCCGGATTGGACGGGCGCGGCGCGATGATCTTCTGCAGCGCCTTGACCGTCTCCATGTCCGTCGTGTGGAAGCTCAGCATCTCCGGCACCCAGCGTGTGCCCGGCCCCTTCGCCATGATGATGCCGATCTGGAAGCCTTTGTCCGCGAGGGACGGTTCCTTGAGCCGTGCCGGGACCAGGAACTCGACACGCGGTGCGTTGTCGGCAACCTCTTTCGAAGCCTCCGGCAGCAGCGCCGCCAGCGGCATCGACAAGGACGAGACCGAGCCGGTGTCGCTGTCGTTCTGATTCATCATGAACGCCGCCGCACCCGGCGGCAGGTTCTTCAGCATCGCCGCGCCAGCGCCCTGCATCTTCGGCGCCTGCTGAGCCCGCGCCTTGATCACATCCAGATCAGCGAACTGCAGCACCTTGGCCACGCCCTCGAGCAGCCGCTTGAGCTGCGGCGCATCCGTCGGCTTCGCCCCGTTCTTCACCAGGTAGTCCGACTGATCGGCCATATCGCCCGCGACCAAAGGCCCGAGGAAGTTCTTGGTCGCCTCCGCCAGCTGATCGCTCGTCTGCAGCGGCGTCTGTGTCAGGCCCTCGATCCTTGATCCCTGCTCGCCAAACGCCGTCGCGATCGTGGCGACCGCCTTGTTCGCATCGTCGGCGTTGGCGATGACCGTGTAGTTCGCGTCCTTGGGCGGGATCGGCATCGTGCGTCCACCGGCGTCCGATCCCGGCAGCCCCTCGCGTTCCACGACCTGCCGCCGAGCTTTCTCTTCCGGTGCCGCCGCCAACGCATCGGCCGGCGAACTCCGATTTGCCCGCTGCTCCTCCCGCACCACGTCGCTTGCCGACTTGGGCCGCTCCGCCGGGCGGGTTGCCCCGTAGATCGAGTACCCGGCCCAGGAGATCCCGCCAACGCCGACCAGAACCGCGATGGCGGCCATGGCGGGGGTTGCGGAACGAGGCTGCTTTTCAGGCCGCTTGGGCGACTCCAGATGATCCGTGAGGCTGGTCATAGCCCACCCCGATGCCGACCTGCCCTCAATCCGTCACCATCTTCCGACATTTCTGGCAGCCAGTTGCCGAGACGCTCCCCGACCGACCTCGACCCTCGCTCCAGCACCGTCCGCACGCCACGCCGCCACCGGGCATACTGCTTGTCATGTCGAATCCGTCCGTTCCATCGCCATCACCGGCCTCGTCCGGCCTGCCGCAGGGCTTCGGCAGCAGCCCGCGCTTCGCCGTGGGCCTGCTTCTGGCGATCAACCTGTTCAACTACATCGATCGCTACGTCCTGGCGGCGGTGCAGACCAAGATCGAGGCCGAGTTCTTCCCGAACGGGGATCCGAACGCGGCCGCGAAGATGGGGCTCTTGGCGACGGCGTTCCTGGTTTCGTACATGGTGGTGTCGCCGCTGTTTGGCTGGCTGGCGGACCGGGGGCGGCGATGGCTCATCGTGGCGGTCGGGGTGCTGCTGTGGTCGCTGGCGTCGGGCGGGTCGGGCCTGGCGACGGTGTGGATCGCGATGCTGGTGATGCGGATCTTCGTCGGGATCGGCGAAGCAGCGTACGGGCCGACCGCTCCGACGCTGCTCTCGGATCTCTTTCCGGTGGAACGCCGCGGCGCGATTCTGGCGTGGTTCTACGTTGCGATTCCGGTCGGGAGCGCGCTGGGGTATCTGCTCGGCGGGACGGTGATCAAGTACACCTCGTGGCACTACGCGTTCTTTCTGACGCTGCCGCCGGGGATCTTGCTCGGCGTGCTGTGTCTGTTCATGAAGGAGCCCAAGCGTGGAGGGGCCGACGGGGTGAACGGCGTGCGGCACGCGTCGCTTGCTGACTACCTGTCGCTCGCGAAGATCCCGAGTTATGTGCTGTGCGTGCTCGGCATGACGGCGTTCACGTTTGCGGTCGGCGGGATGTCGTTCTGGATGCCGACGTACCTCCACCGCTTCCGGACGCCCGAGGCGCTGCAGACCGATGCGCATCTGGCCTCGGTGAACACGCTCTTCGGCGGGATCACGGTGGTCGCGGGGCTCGCCGCCACGTTGCTGGGCGGCTGGCTCGCCGACCGGCTGCGGGCGCGGTTCTCTGGTTCCTACTTCCTGGTCTCGGGCGTGGGGATGCTCTTGGGCTTCCCGTTCTTTATCGCGTCGCTGTACGTGCCCTTGCCCTGGGCGTACGCGCTGATCTTCGCGGCGATCTTCTTGCTGTTCCTTTCGACCGGACCGACCAACGCGATCATCGCGAATGTGACGCACCCGTCGGTGCGGGCAACGGCGTTCGCGGCGTGCATCTTCATCATCCACGCGCTGGGCGACGCGATCAGCCCGCTGATTATCGGGGCGATCACCGACGCGACCAAGAGCGCGACCAACCCGAAGGGCGACATGACGCTGGGGTTCCTGCTCGTGGGCGCGATGATCGTGCTGTCGGGGGTGCTGTGGATCTGGGGGGCGAAGCATCTCAAGCGGGATACGGAGGAGGCGCCGGGGAGGGTGGGAACGTGAGCGATCGGTGCCGTTGGTCCGCGGGTGCTTCGAGCCCTGCGACGGAGGCTGGCCGGGAGATTTCGCTTCGGACCGCATCAGTCGCGCCGTGCGGAGCCACGGCGGACTGATGGCACCTGGCGCGAGCCCCGCGCGTCCCGACGCCGCGCAGCGGGGACGTGTGGTCGTGCGCGGCGAGACCGGGGAGGGGTGTTGGGCGTTTGGGAGTCTCAGCGTTCAGGTACCCGCAGTCCCCTCACCTGACTTGAGGCTTTGCCTCAAGTCGTCCTCTCCCCGCAGGCGGGGAGAGGAGGCGCGGCGGGTCTTTCTGCTCCACTCCCCTCTGCCCCACTGCCCCACTCCTCCACTTCCCCACTGCCCCACGGCCTCTCTCGCCGATACTCTCCGCTGTGGCTCGGTCGCTGGATCACATCATCTTCGTCGGGGCTTCCGGACGCACCAGCGTCTGGCGGGCGATCAGGGCGATCATTCGGCCCACCAACCCGGCGTGGCTGGTCGTGCTGGCGTCTGTCGCGCTCTCGATCCTCGGGATCTACGGCATCGACCTGGCCCGCAACTTCAGTGACCTCGCCGAGTGGGATCGGGTCACGATCAAGCAGATGCAGCTCCTGGGCGTCGGGCTGTTCGCGGCGGTGCTGATCGCGTTGCCGGATTACCGCTGGCTCAGTTATGTCGCGCTGGGCATCGCGATCTTCGTCTTGGGCTTGCTGGTGTTCCTGCTGTTGCCCGGCGTGCCCGAGTCGATCGTGCGGCCCCGCAACGGCGCGCGGGGTTGGATCAATCTCGGGTTCTTTGACCTGCAGCCCTCCGAGCTCGCGAAGATCGCGGTGGTGCTGGTGCTGGCGAATTACCTGCGGTTCCGCAGCAACCATCGGCGGCCGGGCGGGTTGATCCCGCCGGCGATCATCGTGTTCATTCCGATCGGGCTGATGACGCTGCAGCCGGACTTGGGGTCCGCGCTGACGCTGATCCCGGCGCTCTTCGCGATGCTGCTCGCCGCGGGAGCGAAGAAGCGGCATCTGGTCATCATCGTCGCCGCGGCTGCGATGGCGGCGCCGCTGTCGTACCCGCTGCTCAAGCCCCACCAGAAGGCCCGCATCAACGGCCTGATCGCCCAGATCAAGGGTGAGAAGTCGCTCGATCAGGACATCAACTTCCAGCCCATCACTGCGCAATCGCTGGTGGGCGCTGGCGGCACGGGCGGCATGAACGACGACCGCAGCCGGGCCCTCGTGCATTTCAGCCGCCTGCCCGAACGCCACACCGACATGATCTACTCGGTGCTGGTCAATCGCTTCGGCCTGCTGGGCGGGGCGGCGATCATCGGGCTCTATGCGCTCTGGGTCTTTGGCGCGCTGCTGACCGCCGGGGTCGCGAAAGAGCCTTTCGGGCGACTCATCGTGGTCGGCTTATCCTCCTTCGTCGCGACGCAGGCGATCGTCAACATCGCGATGAACGTCGGTATTGCGCCCATCGTCGGGATCACGCTGCCGTTCGTCTCGTACGGCGGGTCGAGCCTCATCGTTTCGTGGATGATGGTGGGGCTGATCTTCTCGGTCAGCGTGCGGCAATCGAAGATGCCGCAGCGGAAGAGCTTTGAGTACTCCGATGATGAGTGAGGATGAAGTGGAGCAGGGGGGGCAGTGGAGCAGTGGAGCAGTGAGAAGAGGCAACGGCAACTTTGGGCGTGGATCGCGATCCCCTTCGCCGCGGGATGGCGGTGGGCCACGTCCGCGTCCGCCGCGGGTGGATCGGCCGGTGATGCCGCCGAAGCCGGCCAAGCCGCAGGTGCCGGCGCGGGAGAAGCTTGACATTTCGGCCGCCGCGCTGGGACCGATCGCGGCGCCGCAGGCGTTTCTGGATGAAGCGGCTGCTCTGGGGATTGAGTTCGAGCCGGGCGATATCGAAAAGCTCGGGCTGTACCTCGCGATGCTGATGCACGCGAACGAATCGCAGAATCTCACCGCCATCCGCGACAGCGACGAGGCGTGGCGGCGGCACATTCTCGACTCGCTGACGCTTGTGTCGACCGTCGTCGATTTCCCCGAGGGTTCGACGATTGTGGACGTGGGCACCGGCGGCGGGCTGCCGGGCGTGCCGCTTGCGATCGCGCTGCCGGCGTATCGGGTCGCGCTCATGGATGCGACGGCGAAGAAGTGCGACTTCCTGGAACAGGTGATCGCCCGGGTCGGTCTCGGGAACGCCACGGTCGTTCGCGGGCGCGCGGAAGTTCTCGCCCACGACCGCGGCGTGCGCACCACCGAGGGCGGCATCGGCCACGTCGGCGGTCACCGCGAGAAGTACGACCTTGTCGTCGCGCGTGCTGTCGGGCGTCTTGCCACGCTCGCCGAGCTCACCGTGCCGTTCGCGAAGGTCGGCGGGCGCGTCGCGCTGATCAAGGGGCAGAAGGCGGACGAAGAAGTGGCCGAGGCGGAGAAGGCGCTGCACATCCTCAAGGCCGTGCACGCCGGGACCATGGAAACGCCCACGGGTCGAATCGTGCTTCTGGACAAGCGCAGCGCGACGCCGCGTGACTATCCCCGGGCCGATGGCGAGCCGTCGCGGTCGCCGCTCGGGGTTGCGAATCCCAAGGGTTGAGCAGCCAAGGGCGTGTGGTTTCGAAGACCGATGCTACGAGACTGCGTCTTCATGGGCAGGCGAAGTTGTCGTACGCCTGAGCGAAGAGGACGAAGTCCGCGTCGTCCACGTAGCCGTCGCCGTTCATGTCGGCGGGGCAGCCCGGCGGCATGTTGGGGTCTTCGCAGTCGAAGATGCCGTAGGCATAGGCGAAGTCCACGAAGTCGCCATCGTCGACGACGCCGTCGCAGTTGGCATCGCCGATGCAGATTCCGAGCACACCCGGCGGGGAATCGGTGAAGGTGCAGACATTCGACACGCGGCACTTGTACCGCGTGGAGTGGGCCGACTTGAGCGAGTTGCCCGGTGCCGCGGTGATCGTGAAAGATGAGGTCGTCGCGCCGGAGACGATGCCGCCGGGCACGCCGAAGGAAAGCGTCGTCGGTCCGTCGACCAGCGGCAGCCAGTTGTTGCTGTTGACGGGGCTCTCGAAGTACCACTGGTGCGTGAACGGCCCGGCGCTGGGGTTCAGACCGGTGACGTTCCAGCCCGCGCTTCCGTTCTGGCAGATCGACAACGGCAACGGCGCCGGGCCCGGCAACGGGGCCGAGGTGATCACCGTCACGCTCCAGATCGGGGTGGCCGCGTCGGAGCACCCGCCGTAGACGATGCAGAAGTAGTTGCCCGCGACATCGGGGAAGCCGGGATTGAACGTCATGAACGGCGACTGCGCGCCGCTGATGACCGATCCGCCGCCGGTCGGACCGTCGAAGATCGGAACGTTCACCTTGCCGACTTTCTTGTACCACTGGTACGCCAAGCCGCCGGACGGATGCGGCGCCAACGCGGTGACGCTCAGGAATCCGAAACCGCCCGCGCAGAAGACGGCGGGGGCTGAGGAGTTTTCGTAGATCTTCGGCGCACACACCGACGGGATATCGCGCACGATCCAGCCGCGTTCTTGTCCGAGGTACGAGCCGTTGCCGACCAGCACGGTGCCGTCCGCGCTCACGCCGGTGGTCTCCCAGAGGTTCCAGCCGGTGAGGTCGACGCCGACGGCGGGCAGGTAGTCGTTCAAGTTCTGCAGCCCCGCGCCGCTGGAGATCATCGCGGCCCGGTTCGACAGCGTCATGTCCATCGAGCCCGCGCCGACGACGACCCAGCCATCGGGGGTCATGGCGTGGGTGCGCGACCAGCCCGTCAGCGGGTTGGTGGTGGGCAGCGTGCCGAGGTCCTCGATGCCCGCTCCGGTCCAGCGATACGCGCGCTGGCTGGCGACGCCGTTGTCGCCGCTACCGGCAACGACCTGTCCGTTGTCGCTGATGGCGATGCCCGTGGACCACGTGCCACCGGGGAGCGTGCCGACGGTGAACCAAGTGGTCGGCGTGGTCCAGACGCGGGCGATGGGGTTGTAGTTGTTGCCGAGGAACCCGACGCCGGGTCCGAAGTCGCCGACGATGTACTGGCCGTCGGGTGTGATCTTGGCGGCGACGGAGGCGATGGAACCGGGCTGAGCCGAAAGCGTTGTCAGGCCGCTGCTGGTCCAAAGCGCGGCACGGGAGTAGAGCCCGAACCCAGCGAGGACGCTGTAGACGCCCACGACCCTGGAGCCGGTGGCGTCGAGGCCATAGCCGGCGTTCTGCTGGACGATTGACGGGGCGATGGGGAGCGGGAGCATCGGTCCCGGGCTGGACCACTTGAAGGCGAGTGTGCCGTTGACGTTGTCGTTACTGGAGCCGGCGACGACGAGCCCGTTGGGGGTGACGGCGTAGGCCTCTGAGTAGGTCCCGGCACCGAGGTAGCCGAGGCTGGAGAGCAGGCCGGAGTTCCATCGGACGGCGGTGCCGTTGGTGGAGGGCGTGCGGCTGACGCCGACAGCGGTGGTGCCGTTGGTGCTGAGGGACCATGCCTTGGAGATGGTGTCGCCGGGAAGGACACCAATGCTGGTGATGGTCTGGGCCGAGGCAGCGAACGAAAGCAACGATGACGCGGCAAAGCCCGCGGCACGGACGAGCACGGTGCGTTTCATGACGGCAACTCCCTGGGGACCTGGGTCCCCCATCAGTCTTTCCCGATGCGGCTGGAACCTTGCCATCAAAACCCGCGGAATCTGGCAAGCCCGTCTTAAAGCCGAACCCGAGGGGCCGAGAACACGGTTGATCGACCATCGAGACGGCTGGTACGCTGTGATCCTCTTTGTCCGCCCCCACGCCCTGCCGCGCGGGCTGAAGCCCCCGGCTCGGATCCCTGCCCCCTTCCCCGCTGCTCCCCTCCTCCCCTTCCTCACTATGTCCAACGTCCAAACCCTGCTCAAAGAGACCCGCACCTTCCCGCCCGTCAGCGCCGAATCCCTGGGCTTCGCCCAGTGGCACATCGGCTCGCTCGACGAGTACAAGAAACTCCACGCCCGGTCGATCCAGAACCCCGACGCGTTCTGGGCCGAGGAAGCGCAGAAGCTCGCGTGGTTCCAGCACTGGGATCATGTGCTCTCGTGGGAAGCCCCCGATGCCAAGTGGTTCGTCAACGGCAAGCTGAACGCGTGTTACAACTGCGTCGATCGGCATGTGCAATCCGGCCACGGCGACTGCTGCGCGCTGGTGTGGGAAGGCGAGCCGATGGCGCCGCGCACGAGCCACCCCACCGCCGACAGCAAGTACGCCAAGGAACCCGAGATCAAGCGGGTCACATACCGCGAGCTGCAAGAGCAGACCAGCCGCGTCGCCAACGCGCTCAAGCACTTGGGCGTCAAGAAGGGCGATGTCGTCACGATCTACATGCCCATGGTGCCCGAGCTGGTGGTCGCGATCCTCGCCTGCGCCCGCATCGGGGCGGCCCACAGCGTGATCTTCGGCGGCTTCGCGCCCCACGCCATCAGCGAGCGCGCGATGGATGCCCACAGCCGCGTGATCATCACCGCCGACGGCGGCTACCGGCGCGGCGAGGTCGTGCCGCTGCAGAAGAACGTCGAAGAGGCCGTCAACCAGCTCGCCAACCACGGGCACATCATCAACCACGTGCTGGTGGTGAAGCGCACCGGGCACGAGCCGCCGAGCTCTCGCTTCGAGAGCGGCACGACGCCGGCGAACGTGAAAGCGACGAGCATCCACCCGCCGACGAAGTTCCACTGGTGGCATGATCTGGTGGCCCAAGTCTCCGACGCGTGTCCGTGTGAAGTGATGGACAGCGAGGACATGCTGTTCCTGCTCTACACCAGCGGCTCAACCGGCAAGCCCAAGGGCATCCAGCACACGACCGGCGGCTATCTCACCTATGTGAACACCACCGCGCGGCTGACCTTCAACCTCGTTCCCGACACCAGCCAGATGTTCTGGTGCTCCGCCGACATCGGCTGGATCACCGGGCACTCGTATGTGCTCTACGGGCTTCTGATGAATCGCGTGCCCACGCTGCTCTTCGAGGGCGCACCCAACTTCCCCGACAACGGGCGCTTCTGGGACATCATCCAGCGCCACCGCGTGACCCAGTTCTACACCGCCCCCACCGCCATCCGCACCTTCATGAAGTGGGGCAACGAGTGGCCGGAGAAGTACGACCTCTCCTCGCTCCGCATCCTCGGCACCGTCGGCGAACCCATCAACCCCGAGGCGTGGATCTGGTACCACGAGCACATCGGCCGCAAGCGCTGCCCGATCGTCGACACCTACTGGCAAACCGAGACCGGCGGCCATGTCGTCACGCCCCTTCCCGGCGCGACTCCGACCAAGCCCGGCTCGTGCACGCTGCCGATGCTGGGGATCGACGCCGCGATCGTGAACGAGCAGGGTGAAGAGATCGCTGCCAATCAGGGCGGGCTCTTCTGCATCCGCAAGCCGTGGCCGGGGATGCTGCGGGGCGTCTACGGCAATCGCGAGCGCTTCATCAGCAACTACTGGGGGCGGTTGAAGGACCCGAAGACGGGCACGCCGTACTACTTCAGCGCGGACGGGGCGCGGCGCGATGAGGATGGCTACTTCTGGGTGCAGGGCCGCGTCGACGACGTGATCAAGGTCAGCGGCCACTTGCTCGGCACGATGGAAGTGGAGAGCGCGTTGGTGAGCCATCCCGCGGTCGCCGAGGCCGCGGTGGTCGGTGTGCCCCACGAGATCAAGGGCAACGGCATCGCGGCGTTTGTGACGCTGAAGGGCTCATGGGCCACCAAGAACCCGGGGCGTCAGCCGGACGACGCGCTGCGGGCCGAGCTGACGGCCCACGTCGCGAAGGAAGTCGGCGCTCTCGCCAAGCCGGATCAGATCCGCTTCGCCGAGGGCCTGCCAAAGACCCGCAGCGGCAAGATCATGCGGCGGCTGCTGCGCGACGTGGCCGCGGGCGTCGAGAAGATCACGCAGGACACGACCACACTCGAGGACTTCTCGGTGGTGGCGAAGCTGCGTGCGGACGAGGAGTGATAGAGGACCAGTCGCGGCGGGCGGTTACGCGTTCGCTTCCGTGACGCGAAGCACTTCAGCGACTGTGGTCAGGCCCTTGGCGACCTTGCGGATGCCGTCCATGCGCAGCGTCACCATGCCACGCTCGACGCACATGCGCCGGAACTCGGACACGTTGGGGTTGCGCGCGATGACGTCACGGAGCTGGTCGTCCACCGTCAACAGTTCATAGATGCCGACGCGGCCACTGAAGCCGGTGTTGCGGCAGCGCTCGCAGCCCTTGTTCACCCAGAGCTCCTCGGTCGGGAGGCCCTGCATCTCGAGGAACTCTTTCATCTCCGCGCTCGGCGGTTCCTGGGCCTTGCAGTGAACGCACAGGCGCCGGATGAGTCGCTGGGCGAGCACGCCGTTGACGGCGGCGCCGACAAGGAACGGCTCGAGGCCGATGTTCACAAGGCGCGTGATCGATGACGGCGCGTCGTTGGTGTGCAGGGTGCTGAGCACCAGGTGTCCGGTGAGCGCGGCCTGGACCGCGATGTGCGCGGTCTCCATGTCGCGGATTTCGCCCAGCATGATCACGTCGGGGTCCTGACGCAGCAGGCTCTTGAGAGCCGCGGCGAAGGTCATGCCGATCTTCTCGTGCATCTGGGTCTGCGTGATGCCGTCAAGGTGATACTCGATGGGATCCTCGACGGTCGAGATGTTCATCGAGTTCTTGTCGAGCTTGCGGAGCGAGGCGTAGAGCGTGGTGGTCTTACCCGAGCCGGTGGGGCCGGTGACGAGCACGATGCCGTGCGGCGCGTCGATGCACTTCTGCCAGACTTCGAGGTGGTCCTTGTCGAAGCCGAGGTTGTCGAGATCGACGTTGATGCTCTTGGTGTCGAGAATACGCATCACCGTCTTCTCGCCGTAGCCGGTGGGAAGCGTGGAGATGCGGAGGTCGAGCTTGCGGCCCTGGACGTTGCAGCGGATGCGGCCGTCCTGGGGCAGGCGTCGTTCGGAGATGTCCAGGTTCGCCATGATCTTCAGGCGACTGGTGATCGCGGCGGACATGGCCCCGGGCGGGTTCATCATCTCGAAGAGCTCGCCGTCGATGCGGAAGCGGACGCGGAGCTTCTTCTCCGCGGGCTCGACGTGGATGTCCGACGCGCCTTCCTTCACGGCGGTCTGGATGATGTAGTTCACGTAGCGGATGACGGGCGACTCGGCGGCTTCCTTCTCGAGATTGACCTCGGAGGACTCCTTCTTTTCAACCTGGACGTCGCCCTCGCCGACCTCGGCGAGCAGTTCGGAGACATCGACGTTCGACTCTTCCTTGCCGGCGCCGACGATCTCCATCGCGCCGCGGAGGTCGAAGCCGGTGATCATGACGATCTTGACGCCCGGCACCTTGAGTCGGTGCTTGACCTCATCGATCGCAAAGACGTCATCGGGCTTGGTGACACCGATGACGACCCGGTTGCCCTCCATCCGCATCGGGAGCACGCCGTGCAGCTTGCAGAACTCGGGTGTGAGGGCAGAGAGAAGCTTGCCATCGAAGCCGCCATCGAGCCCCTTGGAGAGATCGACGCGCTCGAACGGAAGCCGCGACAAGGTGGCGACGGCCGCCTGGATCACCACCTCGTCGATTCCCTGCTCGATCAGAATGTCGGCGAGACGACGCCCGGGCGACTGCTTGATGACGTTCTGCGCCAGCGTGACCTTGTCGGCAGGAGCCAGATTCCGGCAGAGGAGGTACTCGGCGAGATCGCCGGAATCGGCGGCCTGGCCGGGCTGGTAGATCTCCGACATCGCGCTGCCGACGCTTGAACGCGTCGGGGCGACGTGCTGCTTCACGGCCGGGTCGCCCTTGGCGAGCGTCTGCTCCTCGCCGGCCTCCCTCATGCGAAGCAATTCGTTGTACGACCGCTGATTCGCGGGTGCCGCGGGGATTGGGCTGAGCGCCTGCTCCTGCGAGTCTGGGCTGACCGCCCGAAGCGTCGCGGGCTTGTCGGCGAGCGACTCGACATCGACACGGCGCGGCGCGTCCTCGCCGCCGGGAAACGCCTTGGAATCGGCGCCGCCCTTGACGCCCAGCTCGCTCAGGATGTCATCGATGTTGTACTTGGCCACACCACGCTCCGCGTTGCCTGCAACTCACTTCGCGCCGTCTCTGGCCTTCGGGCCCTTGCCCTTGGGCTGAGGCTCGTCGGCGAGCGTCAGAGTGAACTTCTTCCCATCGGCGACGAGCGTCACCGTCTGCGGCTCGATGGCAACGATCTTGAAGTTCTCGCCCGCCATGTCGCCAACTCGAACCAGCTCGTCGTTGATGCGGGCGAGCGGGACTCGACCCATCATGATGCTGCCGAGCTTGAGTTCCGTCAGTTCGGTCTCCAAGGCCTTCTCACGCTCTGCGGCCAGGCGCTTCGCCTTCTCCGCCGCGTCGTCGACGACCGGACCGGCGTCCACCGTCGCGTCGCCCGCCTCGGCTCCCATGAGCTTGAAGGGGTTCTTGTCGACGGAGGGAAGTTCCTTGTCAGCGGCGCCCATCTGGGCGACGAGCTTCTGGAACTCCGCGGCCCGCCTGTGATTCGCGTCGTCACGGGTGTAGGCGACCTCGGTCGTGTCGAATTTCAGACCCGACTGCATGCCGTAGCGGCGCATCCCGTAGATCATGCCGGCGGACAACGCGAGCGTCGTCACGATGATCACGTGCTGCGTGTTGAATCGCTTGCGCGGCGCCACCGACAGGCCGCTGGCCTCGGCCACCTGCAGGCCCGCGGCGAACGCGGCCGGCATCGACTGGTTGGCATCGGCGGGCGCTTCGCCCGGGAGACGGCGTTCCTTGTTCGCGGGATTCATGAGCCCTTCACCCCTTCGTCAACGTAGTAGATGCTCAGCGTGAACGTCGCTTGCATGTCCCCGTTCTTGTCGGTGGCACGCTTCAGCTTCATGTCCGGGATCTTGGTGATACGGGGCAGCCGCTCAAGCTTGCGGAGGAAGTCGTGGAAGGCACGGAAGTTACCCTGCACGCTCATCTCCAGCGGCTGCTCCATGTACATCGCTGCCTTCACCGGCTTCAGGCTCTTGACCGTCGGCGCACTGAGACCCTGCAGCATCGCCAGCTCCGAGACCTGGCGGACGATCGAGTCCAGGTCCTTGGCGCTCGGCAGCTTGGCCTCGAACGAGGAGATGCTCGCTGCGATGTCCTTGTTTTCCTTCTCAAGATCGGCGTTGCGTGCCGTCTCATCGCGGAGCTTGGACAGCCGATCACGCTTCAGCTCGACCTCGGCCTTGGCCGAATCGATCTCGGCGTTCACCGGGCGAAAGACGAGCCAGTAGCTGCTCAGCGGCACCGCCAGCAGAATCAGCAACAACAAGAGTTCGCGGAATCCGAGTCGCATGGGTGACTCCAGAAGAAACGTGGTCAGTCCGAACGGCCGTGACTTACTGCCCCTTGTCGGCGCTGGCCGACGCCTTACCGGTCTGCGTGGCCGCCGCCTTCGCGTCCGGCTTGCTGTCCGACTTGGCATCGGCTGCGGCGGTCTTGGTGTCGTTGGGGTTCAGACGCACATCGACGGTCGAACTCAGGCCCGAGGTGATCTGGAACTTGCGGAATGTTGCCTTGTCGATTGTGGTGGTATCGATGTACGCCAGATCGGGACGCTCGAGCAGGTTGCATTCTCCGAGCTTGGAAAGGAAGTCGGTCACGTCGGTGTTCGCCTGGGCGATGCCGTTGATCGTGAGCGTGTACTCGAAGCGCGGCGCACGCACCGGCTGCTTTGAGTCGGACTTCTTGTCATCCTTCTTGGCAGCGGTCAGCGACTTCACCGCGGGCTTGCCCTTGGCGTCACCCTTGGGCTCTTCCTTCGGGGGGTCGATGCGTTTGGACTTCAGCTCCATCTCGACGAACGCGATCGAGTTCTCCGGGCAGCGGGTGACGATCTGCTCCAGCATCGTGCTCCGCGGGATGCGCTCGGTGAGGGCGGTGGTGATCTCGGCCTTATCGAGCATCTGCGCACGCTGAGCCTCGAGAGCCTTCAGCTGCTCGATCTTCTTGGCTTCCTGCGCGTACAGCTCGTTCACCTGGCTCTGCTGGGCACGCACCGACTCCCAGCGGCGGGTGGTCACGAAGAACGCCGCGATCACGCCGGCCATGACGACGGCGAACAGCAGCAGCGCCATGGCGTTGGCGCGAGCCGAGCTCTGCCGCTCGACATAGTCCTGCGGAAGGAAGCTGGCGCCGGCCGCGGCCTCGTTGTTCTGCCTCAGAAACGGGTTCATTCGTAGACTCCGGTGCGATCAGGAAACGGCGGTCGGGAAGCTCGAATCAACACACACGCGAGACGGTTGTCAAAGGTCCGCCGGACAGTGGCACAGCCCAAGGGCGACGCCGAAGCCGGGTTGGGATTGCTTGAGATCGACGCCTTGGGCCGGCTCACTGCCGGTGCGGGCGACTTTCGCGAGCGGGTCGGCGAGCTTGGTGGCGATGCCCACCGACTGAGCGATCGCCTTCGCGAAGGCCTGGTGCTTGCTCTCACCACCGAGAAACACGGCACGCTCCACCCGCTTGCCCGTGAACATCGCGTCGTGGTACCGCATGCTCATGCGGATCTCGTCGGCGAGGATTTCCAGGGGCTCATGCAGATCGATCCCGTCGGCGGCGCCCGACGGCGCACTCTTCAGGAACGCCATGCCCTCGCCCGCGGGGGCCTGGGCGGGGCCGAGTTCCTGCAGCTTGCGGCGGGCGCGGCGTGCCTCCGCCAGCGGGCAGCGGAGTTGCTTGGCAACAGCCCTGTCGAGGCTCCGGCCACCGACCTCGATCACGCGCTCGAACACGATGTCCTTCGCGTGCGTGATCATCGCCTTGGTCGTGTGAACACCGAAGTCCAAATACAGCGTCGCCGCAGCGGACTCTTCGGCCGCGGCAATCTCAAACGCCTTCTCGGCGGCGGCGAACTCGCTGTGCATCCCGACGGGCTCAAGCCCGCCCTTGCGCATCGTGTGCACCATGTGCTCGACCGCCGCCCGGGCCGCCGCGTTCACGATCACCTCGGTCTTCGCTCCTCCAGCGGGGACTTCGATGTGACGCAGGACCAGGGCGGCGGGGTCGACGCCGCACTGCTGACCGACGGCGGCAGCGATGAGCTGGCTCAGCGGAATGCCGTCGACCTTCTGAACTTGCAGGTGCTTGCAGAAGAGCTGCCACGAGGGAAGCGACGCAACGACGCGTTTGCCCTTGAAGCCGCCCTTTTTGATGAGTCTGGGGAGCTGCTGAAGCTGGAATTCGAGCCGCTTGGCGTGGTCGGCTTCCAGTTCGTCGGGGGTGTCGACCTGGGCGATTGCGATGAGCGTCGGCACCGGACCCGGCTGGACTTGGATGAGCTTGAGCGAGCCGACGCCGAAGTCCACACCGATAGCCGGCGAGAGCTGCTTCATCAGACCGACGGAATTGAGCTTTCGAAGCAATTCGAGCGACATGCGCTGCGATCCCTCCCACGCCGATGCATCCGGCTCCGTAGGAATCGACGGCAAGAGATGCGCACTTCAACACACCGCACGCCCGAGAGACACCCAGAGGTTCTCAGTCCGTCCCTGACCGCACAATCGCTATGTGCCCCACCACTGGTTCGACGCCCGCGGCCGCCAAAGGCCGGGCCGCCGCTTCGACCGGCACAGTCGGAACAAGCGCAATCTGAACAGTCGCCACGCCGCTCAACCACCGCACCACGATCTTCGCTTTTCCCCTTGCGTTCCGGCCGATCCCGACGACAATGACGCGAGAGGCCGCTTCTTCGGGGCATGCTCATGCTGAAGCGGATTGAACGGCTGCCTGGCGCGTGGGTTGATTCGATTGTGGAGAACGAGGGTGAGCCCAAGGCCGCACCGGGCTCGTCGCGCTCACGCCGATACTGGTGGATCGTCGGGATCGTGCTGGTGTTGGGCGTGCTCGTTTCCTCGGCCCGTGCCGCCGTCACCGGGCTTGACGTCTTCTACAGCCACTATTACTACCAGTTCTCGGGCACGCCACCGACATTCCCGTACTCCTATTACTAAGCGGCTCGGCTCACCGCCGACCCCGGCGACGTCACCAGCGCCACGCTCACACTGCCCAACGGCACGACCGTGCTGCCGATGCCGAGCATCGGCCCCGGTTCGTTCCTCTATCAGCAGCCGTTCTTCGACGACCCCAGCCTGCTCGCGTCGTTCCCCGCGGGCGACTATGTGTGCAACGCCAGCGGCGGCACGCTTGGGCCGGTGCAGGTGACCGTGACGCGACAGGCCCAGCCCTACTGGCCCGACAGCGTCCCCGCGTACACACCCGCGACCATCATCGCGATGCAGAACGCCAACGCGGCCTTCGACCTCGCGCTCGACTTCAACGCCTGGGCCGCACCCGCGCCGGCGGATTTCGGCATCAACTTCGTGATCATCTACGACGCGCTCACCGGCAGCGTCGTCTACTCGGTCGGCTTCAACGCTGCCGACATGGCGCACGCCGTCCCCGCGGGCACGCTCACCCGCGGCCGCTCGTACAACGCGTTCCTGTACTTCTCCGGCCGCTCGCAGATCTTCGACGGCACGCTCAACCGCCTCGTCGCGTACGACTACGCCACTTACGCCACACTCTTCACCGTTGCCTGCGTCGGCGACCTCAACCGCGACACCTTCGTCGACGATGCCGATTTCTCGAGCTTCGCCCTCGCGTACGACACGCTGCTGTGCGACGAGCCGACCATGCCGTTTGGTTGTCCGGCCGACCTGAACCGCGACGGGACCGTGGACGACGCTGATTTCTCGATCTTCGCCGCCGCGTACAACGACCTGATCTGCCCGTAACGCCGGAGCGCTACGGCCTCGGACCTGTCTCCACTCCAAGCGATTCGAGGAGGAACGCCTTCACAAAGGCTTCCTCCCGAATCGCTTTGTTCTTGTCGGCGGCACCGAAATGACCCGCGTCCACATCGATGCGGAACAGCACCGGAGTCGTTGCGGTGTTGTTCTCGCGGAGCCTCTGCGCCCACTTGGCCGGCTCCCAATACGGCACGCGGGAATCGTTGTACCCGGCCAGAATGAGAATCGGCGGGTACGCCGCAGGACGTGTGTTCTCGTATGGCGAGTACGAGAGCATGTACTCAAAGTCTTCTTTGCTCGCACCGGGATTGCCCCACTCGTCGAACTCATTGACCGTGTAGGCGATGCTGGTATCGAGCATCGTGCTTACCACGTCCACGAACGGAACGTACGCGACGATCGCTCCGAAAAGATCAGGTCGCATCGTGACCACGGCGCCCATCAGTGTGCCGCCCGCGGATCCGCCGTGGGCGGCGACCCGCTTGGGCGCCGCGTACTTGTTCGCCACCAGATGCTCGGCGCAGGCGATGAAATCCAAGAACGTGTTCTTCTTGTGCCGAAGCTTGCCGTCGGTGTACCAATCGCGACCTTTGTCGGACCCGCCCCGAACGTGGGCGTCGGCGAGCACAAAGCCTCGGTCGAGCAGCGAGAGCTGCTCGTTCCGGAACGCGGGATAGACCGGCACGCCGTACGCGCCGTAGCCAAAGAACAACGCGGGTGCCGTGCCATTCCGCGGGGTGTCCTTGCGGTAGGCGATGGTCATCAGCACGATCGCCCCGTCGTGTGATGGAACCTGCGCTACCTCGACGGCGTACCGCTCGCGATCAAAACCCTTGATCTGCTGCTGCTTGAGCAGTCTCCTGTCGTGGGTCACCACATCAACCTCGAACGTGGAAACCGGCGTGATCGGCGACGTGTAGTTGAAGCGGTACGTTGTCGCGTCGAAGTCGAGGTTCTTCGAGCCCCAGAGGGTGAACGAGGGCTCGGACATGGTGACGTCCCAGGGTGGGCGCGGCTTCTTGGCGTCACCGCTCGGCAGCACCATGAGCCGGGGCAGGCCACCCGTGCGGGCGGTCACCGCGACAAACCCGCGGAAGCACTCGACCTTTTCGAGCAGCGTCCGCGGATCGTGGGCGATGATCTCGCGCCAGTTCGAGCTCGTCGTCGCATCCTGCGGCGTCCGGATCAGGCGGAAGTTCGCGCCCGTGTCGTTGACCAGAATCACGAACTCACCGGCCTGGTGGTCGACCGAGTATTCGACGCCCCGGCGACGCGGCTCGATGACCCGAGGCTCGACTTCCGGGTTCGAAGTCGAGATCACGCGGCATTCACTCGTGTCCTTTGCCGCGCTGTTGATCAGCACAAACGCCCCGCTGCGCGAGGACGCGAGGTCCACGAGAAAGGCCTCGTCGGGTTCCTCGAACACCAAACGCTCCGGGTCCGGACTCACGATGGATCGACGGAGCACTTTCGACGGCCGGTTCTTGGCATCGGCCCGAGCAAAGAAGACAGTGGCGCTGTCGGCGGCCCACGCCACCTGCCCGTTCGTGTCGGCGATCTCGACGGGCAGGTACGCGTCGGCTGTCAGATCGCGGAAGCGGACCGTGTAGCGCTCGCCGCCCCCGACATCGATGGGGATGGCGGCGATCCGGGCGTCGGGCGAGATCTCGATCGTCCCCAGCGCGAAGCCGGTTTGTCCTTTGCTTTCAACGTTGGGATCGATGATCACCTGCTCCCCCCCGTCGGGGACGCGTCGGCGGCAATGCACCTGGAATGGCTGCCCTTCGACCGAGCGGGTGAAGTAGAGCCACGCACCCTTGCGGGCGGGCACGCTGATATCGCCGGGCTGCAAACGGTCGTGCATCTCGGCCGCGAGGCGGTCCTGGAGAGGCTGGGTGTGCGCCATGGCGGCGTCGCAGTACGCCCGCTCCGCCCGCAACAGGTCGAGGATCTTCGGCCCCAGTGTTGGATCATCCTTCTGGCGAAGCCAGAAGTAGTCGTCCAGGAGCGTGATGCCGTGGACGACGGTCTCGCGCGGAATCTTCTCCGCTCGTGGGGGTTCGGCCGCGAACGCCCCGCCCGGGGCCGACAACGACACCAGCACAACCCACGAACAAGGTCGCACCATGAAGTCGCTACCGGTTGCCGCCGCTGGCGTTGCAAGTCATCGACAAACACGGCTGGCCGATCGATGTTCGGACGCTGCTTGGTATCGTCTCCGGCTATTCTTCGCGTCGGCCTGTTCGGCCCGACATTGTCAGGCGGCGTGTCCCTCGGCGGCTCCCAGCCCGACGCCGCCGCCTTCAGGAGTTCACAGGAATGCTCGGACGGATCTTCAAAGCCTACGACGTGCGCGGCACTTACCCCGACCTGCTCAACGAGAACCTCGCGTGGCAGATCGGATACGGCGCGAGCAAGTTCCTGCTCTCCGACGCCGCCGCCGGAGGCGAGACCAGCCCGATGATGAAGAACATCGTCGTCGGCCGCGACATGCGAACCAGCTCGCCCTCACTCAGCAAGGCTCTCATCAAGGGCATCACCGACCAGGGCGGCAATGTCATCGACGTCGGCATGTGCGACACCTCGATGATCTACTTTGCCGTTAACCACCTGGACTGCGCCGGCGGCATCATGGTGACCGCCAGCCACAACCCGCCGAACTACAACGGCTTCAAGGTCTCCAAGCGCAAGGCCAAGCCGGTTGGCGAGGCCACCGGCCTGGGCGAGATCCGCAAGCAGGCGGCCATGGTCGACAAGCAGACGATGGTGCCCGCGGGCGGCCGCGTCGAGCAGCGCGACCTTTGGAGCGCGTACTGCAAGCACGTGCGCTCGTTCCTGCACACCAAGGGCAAGCTGAAGGTCGTCATCGACGCCAGCAACGGCATGGCGGGGACGATGATTCCCAAGGTCTTCGGCAAGGAGTCGCCGCTGGGTGCCGCGCCGGGCCTGGAGATCATCCCGCTGCACTTTGAGAACACCAAGGGCCAGTTCGTGCACGAGCCCAACCCGCTGGTGGCCGCCAACATGAAGTGGACGCAGGAGGCGGTGCTGAAGCACAAGGCCGACGTGGGCTTCTGTTACGACGGCGACGCCGACCGCTGCATGGCGGTGGATGAGAAGGGCAACATCGTCGGGTGCGATGTGCTCACCGCACTGCTCGCCAAGTACTTCCTCGACAAGGAGCCGGGTGCGGCGATCGCGTACGACCTGCGCTCCACCAAGGCGGTGGCCGAGGACATCACCAAGCTCGGCGGCCGCCCCATCCGTGGGCGCGTCGGGCACGTGTTCATGAAGGGCGCCCTGGCCGACAGCGGCGCGATCTTCGGCGGCGAGCTCTCCGGCCACTTCTACTTCCGCGACAACTTCAACGCCGACAGCGGCGCGATCGCGATGAGCGTGATCCTCACCATCCTCGCCGAGACCAACAAGAGCCTCAGCGAGCTCATCAAACCCATCGCCCGCTACGCCCAGTCCGGTGAGATCAACTTCAACATCGAGGACAAGGACGGCGCCCTGGCCGAGATCAAGAAGCTCTACGGTCCGGGCTCGGCCGCGAACGGCACGGTCGACGAACTCGACGGCGTCACCGTGGATTGCTTCAACGTCAAGGGCGACCACGGCGGCTGGTGGGCGAACATCCGCAAGAGCAACACCGAGCCCTTGCTCCGTCTGAACCTCGAAGCCAAGGACAAGAAGACGCTCGACAAGATGCTTGCCGCATTGAGCCCGAAGTTGGGGCATCGGGTGGAGCATTGAGGAAAGGCTGAGGCACTGGGCACTAGGCACTTGGCACTAGGGTTCAGACCTCGATGATCGTGCGTCAGGCCGTGCCTCGTAGCATCTCCTAGTGCCTAGTGCCCAGTGCCCAGTGCCTAGTGCCTTCCTCTCATGACTCTCAACGAACTCCTATCCCGGTTCGGACTCGCGGAGAACCCTTTCCGCGGCGAAGAGGCCCGCAACGACGCGGTCTTCGCGAAGATGACCGGCGCGAATGGAACCAGTTCGTCGAGCCCCGATCAGAAGCCGGCGGACTCGTCCGCCGGCGCTGAACCGCCATCCGCCCCCAAACCCGGCACCGGCTCCTTCGCGCTTCCCGCACTGACGGGCACGTTCCATTCCGACTTCGAGAAGATCCTCGGCGATCTCTCCCGCCCGGCCACCGCCATCGTCTTCGGCGAGAAGGGCTCGGGCAAGACCGCGATCCGGTTGCAGCTGACCCGCGCGATCGACCTGCACAACACCCAGCACGCCGATCGCCGCGTGCTGCTCATCCCCTATGACGATCTCAATGGCGTGCTCGACCGACTGCACGCCCGCCTGAACGGCAAGACGCCGCTGGAGAGCTTCCAGAAGATCCGCCTCGTCGATCACCTCGACGCGATCTTCGCGTCGCTCGTCCCGCGGCTTGTCGACTCAGCCCTCAACAAGTCCGACCCGTCCGATCCGCTGCTCAGCGACGACGCCAAGAAGCTGATCAAAAAACTCGACCCCGGCAGTCGCCGCGATCTGCTGCTGTTGCAGTCGGTCTACGACCGTCCGGATCAGGCCGATCTTCGCACCACGCAGCTCCGACGCAAGCTGGGACTGTGGCTGCCGTGGAGCCGCGTGCTGTCGCACGCGGCGGTGTGGCTCGGCTGGATCCCGGCCGCCGCGGTGGTGTATCTCGCCAAGCTGCTTCCCGGCCCCGAAGGCTGGAACATCGGCCCGGGCCCCGCGCTGTACTCCTTCCTCACGCTGCTGGCCGTGTGGCTGATCGCGCTAGTCAAACTGCTCGCGTGGGACCGCATCGCCTTCAACCTGCTGGGCAAGCGCGTCCGCAAGCAGCTCCGCAGTGCCAGCCGCAGCGACCGGTCCTATGCCCGCTCGCTCCGTCAGCTCGATCCCATCCTGCGTGATGAGGACAACCTCCCCATCACCGATTCCGACGAAGTTCGCTACCGCCTGCTGGAGCGGTTGCGTTCCATCCTGCGGGCCCTTGGGTACACCGGGCTTGTCATCATCGTGGATCGCGTCGACGAGCCCACGCTCATCAGCGGCGACTACGACCGCATGCGGGCCGTGGTGTGGCCGATGCTCAACAACAAGTTCCTGCAGCAAGACGGCATGGGCGTGAAGATGCTGCTTCCCGTCGAGCTGCGGTACGCGTTGTACAAAGAATCCGCCGCGTTCTTCCAGGAAGCACGCCTCGATAAGCAGAACATGGTCGATCGCCTCTCGTGGACCGGGGCGATGCTCTACGACCTTTGCGTAAGCCGGCTCCACGCGTGCCTCGCACCCGGGGCAACGCCGCTGAGTCTCTTGGATTTGTTCAGCGAGGAAGTGACGCGGAGCGACCTGGTGGATGCGCTCGACCAGATGCATCAGCCGCGCGACGCGTTCAAGTTTCTGTACCGCTGCTTGTCCGAGCACTGCTCGAACGTGACTCGGGACGACAAAAACGTGCGGATCCCCAAGGCCGTGCTCGACATGGTCCGTAAGCAGGAAGCCGAACGAGTGCAGCAGCTGTACCGGGGTATCCGCCCGGCGTGAGCGATCGCTTACGCGACGATGCCCCGGGCGAGTTCGCCGACGATCACGAGTGCCCGCTTCAACTCCCACCGCTGCTTCCCGCGCTCCCCCGTCGTGTTGCTGACCACCCGCAGTTCCGCGCCCGGCACGCCCAGCCGCGCCGAAGCCAGCAGCACCGCCGCTCCCTCCATCGCCTCCGCTACCGCTACCGTGCGTTTCACCACCGCGACGGCCCGAGCATCGGTCCCGGAGCACGTCGAGACCGTCGCGATGACGCCCGCGTGCGCCGCGTGCGGGCGGAGCAACTGCATCAACTCCGCGTCGCACACGACCCCGTCGCCGTCGATCGCGGTCGGGAACCCGAGCGTGGCCATCGGCTCCCACTTCGCCCCGGCCTCGGACTCCACACCTTCGTCGGCGAAGACCGATCGGGTCGCGAGCACGACATCACCGATCACCGCCGGCGAGCCAGGCAGCGTGCCGCAGACGCCGAGGTTGATGACCGCGCCGTAGACGCCCCGTGCCAGAGCCGCGGCCGTCGCGCCCGAGGCGTTGGCCTTGCCGACGCCGCTGAGAATGAGGTCCACCCCGTCCGAGATCGAGATCGGGGCCCACGGCAGAAGCACCGACGCCCGGTCGCCCGCGACCGCCCGCGCCTCGCTCGGCGCCGCGACCACCAGCAACAACTTGGCATCCGGGGCCTTTTTTCTGACGAACTGACGGAGTTCGGGCGTCATAGTGCTTGGTCCACCCGGCCGTTTCGGCTATGCTCCGACATCGAGCCGCCGAAGCCCCGGCGAACGATTGTCAGGATACGAGCCATCAACTCCGGCCGCGGCACGCGATCGGACGATGCAGAACGAGGTCCGGAACAGCCGCAGCACTTCGCTCAACGCGGGGCGGCCGAGCCGGTAGGACAATTCAAAGGTCGCGTGCGGCAGGTCGAAAGACCGACCGAACGCCGGACAGTCGATCCAAAGGCCAAGCGCCGAGCGCGAACAGCCGAGCTGAGGAGAACGCCCATGCCACCACGTCGCCGATCCCGCAAGCTGCCGATCGCGATCGGGCTCTTGGTCGTTCTGGCCGGGACCTATGGCACCTACCGCGCCACGCGCCCCGCCCCAACCGAGGGGCAGGACACCCGCGCCACCGCCGACACCGCCACCGTCCTCAAGACCAGCTTCGATATCACCACCCTCGCCACCGGCGAACTCGAGGCCAAGAAGCAGGTCGAGCTTCGCTCGCGGCTCGAACAGCAGACGGTCGTGCAGGAGATCATCCCCGAGGGCACGCGCGTGAAGGCCGGCGAGGTGCTCGTCCGCCTCAACTCCGACAAGATCCAGACCCAGTACGACGAGCAGTTGCTGCAGATCGAGACCTCCAAGAGCGAGCTGATCGCCGCGGAGAACGGCTACAACATTCAGGTCAACGAGAACTCCAACAACCTGCGTAACGCGACCCTGAAGGTGACGCTGGCGGAGCTTTCGCTCAGCCAATGGCTCGAAGGCGAAGTGAAGACCAAGCGCGAGGCCAATCGCCTCGCCCTCTCCCAGAGCAAGCTGGAGCTCGACCGCCTCGCCGAGAAACTCATCCGCTCGCAGAAACTGCAGGAGCAGGGCTTTCTCTCCAAGGACGAGCTGGACCGCGACGAGCTTGACTACATCAAGGCTCAGAGCGCCTGGATCAAGGCCCAGCTGGATGACAAGGTTTACGAGGAGTATCAGTTCCCGAAGGACGAGAAGCAGAAGAACGGCGACCTCGATCAGGCCCGCAGCGAGCTGACCAAGGTCAAGATGAACGCCGAGATCGATCTCGCCAGCAAGGCCGCGAGCCGCAACAACCGCAGAACCCAGCTGACCATTCGCGAGAACACGCTCGCGAAACTGAAGCAGCAGCTCGACGCCTCGGTTGTGACCGCGCCTTCAGACGGCTTGGTGGTCTATGCGACCAGCATCCGCCGGAACATGTGGGGCGGCGGCGAAGGCCCGCTCCAGATCGGGCGTCAGGTCTATCCCAATGAGTTGCTCATCGTGCTCCCCGACACCAGCGAGATGGTCGCCAGCGTGCAGGTGCACGAGAGCCTCGCGGGCGACGTGAAGCCCGGCATGGCCGCGATGATCAAGGTGGACGCCGTCGGCGGAAAGACGTTCCAAGGCACGGTCGATTCGATCGGCGTGCTGGCCGAGGCTGGCGGCTGGCGCGATCCGGATCGTCGCGAGTACACCGTCAAGATCAAGCTCGACGCCGCAGACGAGATCGTGGCGTTGAAGCCCTCGATGCGTTGCGAGGCACGCCTCACGCTCGGTCGCGTCGACGATGCCATCGCGATCCCCGTGCAGGGCGTCTTCAGCGACGGTCCCGTGCGCTTCACCTACACCAAGAGCGGCAGCCGCTATGAGCGCACCCCGATCAGGATCGGCAAGCGTTCCGACACGTACGCCGAAGTGCTCGCGGGTGTGACCCCCGGCAGCACAGTGCTGCTCCGCGACCCCACGCCGTCGGAAGTGCTTGCCGGTCCCTGGGACAAGGCACGGCTGGAACTCGCGGGCTATTCGCTCGACGAGAAGGGCAACCCCGTTGTCTCAGGGGGCCGCGGTCCCCGAGGCGGCCCCCCGAAGACCTCCGGTGCTACCTCAGGTGCTAAGCCGCCCGCGGCCAAGCCGACGGAGGCTCCGGTCGCAGACGCCGCCAACCCCGACACCAGCAAGGTCGAGACCGAGGCGAGCAAGATCATCGAGACCAAGCCGGTCGATCCCAAGCCGGTCGCCACCGTCACGCCAAAGACCGACGCCACGCCCGCGAAGTGATTTGAGGTCCGCGCCGGCTCCCACGCGCGTCCACGACGTCTCAGCCCGCCTTGCGCCGCTCCGCCATGGCTTCGGCCCGATTGATCAGAGCGTCGGCGCCCGCATTGAGGTCGTACACGCCGGGCTTGAGGTCGAAATTGTCCGCACCAACGGCGTAGCCCTCGGCACGTGCGATGCTCAGTTCCTTGCGCTGACGCAGATCAAACTCCACCGGATCGACCGTCTTGCCATGAGGCACGAGTGTCTCGACCATCGGACGGCAGGGCTGATTGTGGTTCCACCGCGTCACCACGCACTGATGCCCGCTGGAGAGCATCACGATCGTGCCCGGGGCGTACGCAGGCACCACATTGAACAGCGCTCGCATCACCATGGGGTCGATGCGACGCGCGTACTCGGGCTGACGGATGATGTTCAGCGCCCGCACCGTCGGCAGGGCAGGGTCGCCCTCTTCGCGCCCGTTGTTGCGGATACGGCAGAACAGATCGGCCGCTGCCACGATCCTCGCAAAGATGTGGATCTCCTGCCCCTTCAGCCCGACTTCCTTCTTGCTTTCGTCCGGTTTGGATGGAAAGCCCGTGCCGTCGAAGTGCTGGTGGTGGTGCAGCACCACTGCGGAAGCGGACGGCTCGACCTGATCGTGCACAAGGTTGTAACCGATCTGCACGTGCTCACGGAAAGCCGGGTCGCTGTCGTCTTGCGATTCGTCCCAGCGCTGCCGCACCTCCGCGGAAAGCCTCGCCATTCCGATGTCGTGCAGCATCGCGCCCACGCCGAGATTCGACACATCGCGGGCGCTTGCGGCGGACAGTCGCGAGCGTTCGTGCACGAGATAGAAATCGAGCTTCAGGCCCATCAGCACGCTGAGCAGGCACACGTTGCTCGCGTGTCGCAGCGCGGCCGAGCCGTTCTCGCCGATCTCGTTCACGTAGATCGCCGCCTTGGGATGCTCGCAGAACTTCTCGATCAGCCCGCCCACCGCACGCCGATACGCCGCGTAGTCGAGCTTGGCGTGGGCCGATCCCATTACGCTATCGAGCGCTCGCCCGACCTGCCCCGCCAGCTCCGAGCACGCCGTCACAACCGCGGGCGAAACGTACTCGCTCAAGTGTCCCAGCCGCGGGTACTTCACCCACACTTCACGAAGCCCGAGCTCCCGCATCTTGCCAATGGTGTGCGCGTCGAGGGCCACGCCGGGGCGCAGCAAGACAACCTCCGGACGGCGGGGGTGAAGGACAGGCAGGCCGATCACCATGCCGTCGTGAGCGTCTTGGAGCGGAACTCGGAGCATGCGCCGGCAAGTCCATCGGCCCGAGAATCGATCGGGTCAACCGCGGACGCGACCATCGGTCATCGCGGGCGTCTGGCCGCCCGCACCGGCGGCACACCCGGCTTGGAATCCAGCCGCAGCCGCACCGAAACGCCCGAGAATCCGGCCCGTACACTCCGCCGATGCCCATCCATGTCTCCAAACTCCGCTGCGGCACCACGCTCCTGGTTGAGCCCATGCCCAGCGTCCGCTCGCTGGCATTCTCGTGGCTGGTGCCGGGCGCGTCCGCTGACGATCCCGCCAATCGCCTCGGCCGCGGCGCGATGTGGGCCGAGCTGCTGATGCGGGGCACGCGCTCGCTCGATTCCCGCGCCCACGCCGATGCCGTTGACCGCCTCGGCGCCTCCCGCATCGTGGACAACGGCGTCTACTTCCTCCGCCTCGCCTCAACAATGCTCGGCAACCGCAGGCACGAGGTGCTGCCGCTCTTCACCGAGATGGCCCTCGCTCCCCGCTTCGACGCCGATTCGATCGAGCCCGCACGCGACCTGTGCCTGCAGGCCATCGCCTCGCTCGCCGACGACCCGCAGGAGCGTGCCGTCCTCGCCGCCCGCGAACGCCATTACCCCACTCCACTCAACCGCAGCGGCCACGGCGATGAGCCCGGGCTCACCTCGCTCACCCACGACGAGATCGTCCGCGGCTGGGCCGCGATCCAGAACCCGGCACGCTCCATCTTTTGCGCCGCCGGTGCCGTCGATCCCAACGAACTGGCCGCGGAACTCGACGACATCCTCGGCGATTGGACCGGTGCCGCTCCCGAGCCAGCGATCGCCAAGACCTCGCCCCGCGGCTACGCCCACGAGGAGGACGAGACCAACCAGGTCCAGATCGTCCTGCTCCACGACGCACCCAACGAGGCCTCGCCCGACGCGATGCTCGAGAAGATCGCGGTCAACGTCCTCTCCGGCGGCATGTCCGGCCGCCTCTTCAGCGAGGTGCGCGAGAAACGCGGCCTGTGCTACAGCGTCAGCGCCAGCTACCGCGGCGACCGCGACACCGGCGGCGTCATCGCGTACGTCGGCACCTCCCCCGACCGCGCCCAGCAGTCGCTCGACGTCCTCACCGCCGAACTGCACCGCATCAACTCCCCCGAAGGACGCATCACCCCGGAGGAGTTCCAGCGAGCCGTCGTCGGCATGAAGACCAGCCTGGTCTTCAGCGGCGAATCGACGAGCGCCCGGGCCGCGGCGATCGGGTCGGACTATTTCCGCCTTGGCCGCTGCCGCACGCTGGAAGAGGTGGCCAAGGCCGTGGACGCGATCACGCTCGAACAGGTGAACGACTACCTGTCCAGGCGGAGCATGGGCCGGGTGACGATCCAGACCGTGGGGCCGGCGGCGCTCAAGCCACCGATGTAGACCGGATCGGGTTCTGCTCGCGCCAGACGCCGCGGCTGACGAGGCTTGGCGAGGAAGCCTCGGGTCGCCTGCAACGGAGGCGCCGGGGCATCCCCACGCCTCGGCTGCGAACGATCCGAGGCTTCTTCGAAGACTCGTCAGCCTCGGCGTCCGGCAGGCTCCGCGTCCTCGGACTTTCCTATAGTCCGCCCGCATGTCCTGGATCACCAAGAACTCCGCGTCCGCCACCATTGACCGCAGCCAGGGGCCGTTTCTGACGCCGCAGATGCGTCAGCACCTCAGCCAGCACATCGTCCCTCGCTACGAGCGGAAGATGGGGGCTCTCATGCCCACGCTGCACGAGGTCCAGCACACGTACGGCTGGATCCCGCCCGCCGCGATGATGGAGGTCGCCGAGTTCCTCGACATCAAGCCCGCCGACGTCATCGACACCGCCAGCTTCTATGAGGAATACTGGCTCAAGCGCAAGGGCAAGCACCTTGTGAGCGTCTGCCGCAGCATCGCCTGCGAGTTCTGCGGCCAGCCCAAGATCACCCAGGCCGTCAAGGACGCCCTCGGCATCGACGTCGGCGAGACCACCGCCGACAACGAGTTCACCCTCATCGAGCTCGAGTGCCTCGGCTCCTGCGGCACGGCCCCGGCGATCCTCATCGACGAGACCCTGCACGAGAACGTCAAGCCCGAACAGATCGCGGGCTTGCTCGAAGCCGCCAAGAAGCACGCCCATCACTGATCGCCGACTATGACGCCGGGGCCTAGAAGGCCCCGCCCCCCGCCGCTGCTCTGCTCCACTGCTCCACTCCGCCACTGCCCCACTTCCTCCCCATGCCCCCCGAGAAATCCATCTCGCGTTCGCTGGGTGAGTTCTTCGGGCACATCTGGAAGGGCGTGCAGGAGCCCGTCGGCGAGCCGGCGGCGAAGCCCGAAGGCAAGATGATCGTTCGCGAGCACACCGAGGAAGAAGTGCGCGACACGCCGCAGGGCAAGGTCGTGCTGCGGCGGACCATCGTGGAAGAGATGGAAGTCGTGCCCGAAACCAAGAAGCCTGACGCGTGAAGCGACAGAAGCTCGCGCGAAGCGCCGGACGCCGAGGCTGACGAGTCCGCGAGGAAGCCTCGGATCGACTGCAACCAACGCACGCGTCAACAGAACACGATGCGGACTCCTGCGTGCCCGTCGCCTCTCTCCCCATCGCGTTCGACTCGCCTTCAGGTTGCTGTCATGCCAGTCCCCACTTCCCCACCTTCGTCGCTCTCGCACGACCCGCAAGGCCGTCCGGTTCTGACCACGCCGCGATTGGTGCTTTCGGCGATGGAACCCACCGACGCCGCCGCCGTCGCGTCGCTCGCGGGCGATAAGCGGGTGCACGACACCACGCTCCTGATCCCGTATCCGTACGAACTTCGACACGCCACCGAATGGATCGCGACCCACGCGGCCCAGTGGCAGCGCTGGCGCACCGATTGGACCATGAACTGGGCGATCCGCCGCGAGGGCTCGCTCATCGGCGCGATCGGACTCGTCGGTGCCGCCCATCACAAACGGGCCGAACTGGGCTACTGGATCGGCGTGCCGTTCTGGGGCAAGGGTTACGCATCGGAAGCCGCGCTGGCGGTGGTCGCGTTTGCTCACGATGCGCTAAAGGCCAAGCGGCTCGAGTCGGGCGTGTTCGTCGGCAACGAAGCCTCACGCCGCGTGCTGCAGAAGTGCGGCATGACCGATGAGTGCATCCGCCGCGCCCGCTACCTCAAGAACGGCGTGCACGTCGACGAGCACGTTCTGTCGGTTGTGTTCGACTGAATCGCTTCGAGGCACGCCAGTATCAAGTCTTGAAGACGCCGAGGCTGACGAGGCTTGGCGAGGAAGCCTCGGATCGGCTGGAACCAGCGTGTCCGAGCGACAACCCAACGCGAGCGCGATCGTTGCATTTCTTCCGAGGCTTCCTCGAAGACTCGTCAGCCTCGGCGTCTGTGCTGCTCACCCACCCAACCGCTCCGTCCAGCGCGACAGGTGCTCACGCCGGGTCAGGTCGTACATCAGTGGAGTCACCGTGATGTTGCCCTTCAAGAGCAAGTCCACATCGGTCCCCGGGTCGCAGCTGCGGAAGCCCAGCCCACTGCCGGTGGCCCAGAAATACGGCTCGCCCAGCGGGTTCTGCCGCTTCTCGTAACTGTCTTCCAGCCCGTGCGTGTTCATCGGACACACCCGCACCGGCGGCATCGGCCCGCCGGTCTCGGTCACCGGGATGTTGATCGAGAGACACTCGTGCGCCTCGGGCAGGCCGCGGGCGAGGACCATCTCCAGCACCTTGCGTGCCCGAGCCGCGGCCACATCAAACCGCGCGCGGCCCTTGCCGAGCTGCAGCGACACTGCGATCGCGGGGATGCCGAGGAACGCGCCCTCGATGGCAGCCGCGACCGTGCCGCTGTAGATGACGTTGATGCCGCAGTTCGCGCCGGCGTTCATGCCGCTGATGATGACATCGGGGCGTGAGTCCTTGCCGAAGCGCTCGGGCCAGAGGTTCGACACGGCGAGCTTTACGCAGTCGGCCGGACGACCATCGACCGCGGTGCCGCCCATGCGTGGGTTCACCTGCACCTCGGTGGTCATCAGCGGCTGGTGGAACGTCACGCCGTGACTGGTCGCCGACTGCACCGTGAGCGGCGCGATCGTGACCACCTCTGTCGTTGGCCCGAGCATCGGGCCGCCGAAACGCCCCTCGGTGTCCACGAGAGCCTCGTACAGATGGGTGATGCCCGGAGCGCGGATGCCGTCGTCGTTGGTGAGCAGGATCTTCATGTCTGACGAGGGTATGGGCTCAATGTCGGATTTCGCATGTCGGACGGACTTCCACTTCGGAGGGCGATGGCTGCAACGACGGTCCGAGTGCCGCGGTACAAGCGTCATGCGAAACCCGATCCTGACGCTGTCGATGGCGTTGATTCTCGCGGCGGCCGCCGGGGCCCAGACGACACCCACGTCGGCACCCACATCGACTCCGGCGTCGGCCACCGCTCCGACGCCAGCCAAAGCCCCCGAAGCACCCAAGCCGCCGGAGAACATTCGGGTGCTCGCCGAGATCAGCGAAGCCGCGAAGAGCGTGCTGCCACTCATGACGACCGACGCGGGGCGCGACTTCGTGCGTGCCGCCGAGTCGCTGCCGCCGCGGGAGAGCCGCACTGTCTACCGCGACCGCGAGCGCGGCCTCGCCATTTCCGAGGACGAATGGAAGAAGCTCGCCTCCGACGAACAGGCCAAGTTCAAGCCCCGGGCCATGGACGAGCGGATGTACTACTACACCGGCTACGGCACGCCGCTCACCTACGCCCGCATGCTCGACCTCCTCGGCACGCACGGCGTCACCTCCTGGAAAGACAAGCGTGTCTTCGACTTCGGCAACGCCGCCATCGGCCACCTGCGCATGCTCGCCAGCCTCGGAGCCGACGCCCAGGGCGTGGACGTCGAGCCGCTCTGGGCTTCGATGTACACCCAGCCCGGCGATCAGGGAAAGGTCCCCGCCGCGGCGATCGGCACCGGCGCCGAAGGCAACGTCAACGTTCACGTCGGTCGCTGGCCCGCCGAGAAGAAAGTCGCTGACGCCATCGGCGGCGGGTACGACATCTTCCTCAGCAAGAACACCCTGAAGTACGGCTACATCCACCCCAAGCGCGAGACCGAGAAACGCTTCACCATCGACCTCGGCGTCGACGACGCAGCGTTCCTGAAGGCCATGCACGACGCCCTCAAGCCCGGCGGCCTCGCCATTATCTACAACATCTGCCCCGCCCAAGCACCCGCCGACAAGCCCTACATCCCCTGGGCCGACGGCGAGTTCCCATTCGCGAAAGACCTCACCGAGAAAGCCGGCTTCGAGATCCTCGCGTGGGACGTGGTGGACGACGAGATCTGCCACAAGCTCTGGCCGTTCGTCAGCGGCGACACGAAAAGCACGCCGGATGAGCTGAAGGCGACGATCTTCACGCACTACACGGTGCTGCGGAAGAAGCAGTAGGACCGGCCCCCGGCCGGGCGTCGGACAATCCCGCGGCAGATGATCTTCCCCAAAAGAAAGAGACCGGCCGGAGGCCGGTCCCACTGGTCGCTCGTGAACCTGTTCGGCTACGCCGCCTCAACCCGCCCGAAGCTCAGCCACTTCCGCAGCCCGGTGGTGTCCGACTGCTTCGGGTGACGCCCTGCGACGATGTCGCGGGCCTCGCGAAGCGTGGGGGCGATCTGCAGCGTGCGGTGCAGGCCCGTGTCCTTCAGGAATCCGTGCAGTTCCTTCGACAAGCCGCAGATGCACAGCCGCCCGCCCATGCGGCTGCATTGCCCGGCGGTGGCGATCATGGTGTTGATCCAGGCGCACGAGAAATCGCGTACCTGCGACAGATCGAGCACCATTTTGCCGGCGGTCAGCCGCGCCAACGAGATCAGCTCCGGCTGCAGTAGCTCGGCGTGCGTCTCGCGCAGGCTCGGCTCCCGCAGCGTCACGATCGCAGCCTCGCTGAGCCGCTCAACGGACAGATACCGATCAGAAGAAGAAGGCCCCGGCGGCGGCGCCGCCGTGCGAAGAGGCCGATCGCCGGAAGCCGCCGCCCGACCCGGGGCCATCGATGGACCCAGCGCCCCATGCATGTCACTCTGCCCGCTGCGCTCCGAAGCGTTGGGTGAAGAACCGGGCTGCAGGTTTCCGTGCGAGCCGGCCATATCTTCATGATTCTGGTTCGCGAAGATGTCCATCATCCCTCCCGGGCGTCCGCCCTTCCCCGAAACAACGGTCGTCGATCGCTGACCCGCACGGCTCATGGGAAACTCCTTCTGCGAAGCCCTGCCGTCGGGTATGGCTCCTCCAAAGAACCAATTCACCGACGACTTCTGCAACCCGGGCGGCGCCCAATTCACGAACCAGCCCGGCGATTCGGCAAGTTGTGCCGCCTGTACGGCCTGTCCGGACAACCGACACCACTTTCGGCACCCCTCCCCACCCCCACACCCACACCCACCCGCCCCCTACCACCCCGAACCCCCGGCCTGCTGATCCCCTGCGCCGGGCGCGAACCCGGCGGGGCACCTGATCGCTACACGGGCCCGTTGGCCCGCAGGCCGGGTTTGGGCGGCTGGCCGCGGGTACCGTCGGCGGGGGACCCGCCGGGGATGGGGGCGACTGGATCGGCGATCGACTCGCCTCAATCGAGTACGCTGCGAAAAATCGACGCACTTTCTCGGACGCTCGGACGACCTGCCTCCAGACACTTCACCCCAGACACTCCATCCATGATCAGTATCCGCAAGATCAGCAAGCGTTACGGAACCGGCTCAGGCATCCTGGCCGTGGACAACGTCAGCCTTGAAGTCGGCCCCGGCGAAGTCCTGGGCTTCCTCGGGCCCAACGGCGCCGGCAAGTCCACCACCATGAAGATGGTCACCGGGTTCCTCACCCCGACCAGCGGCACCGCGGTGGTCTGCGGCCGCGACGTCGTCGAGGACCCCGTGGGTGTCAAGGCCGCCATCGGGTACCTCCCCGAAGGTGCGCCCAACTACCCCGACATGACCGTCCGCTCGTTCCTGGACTTCATCGCCCAGGTCCGCGGGTTCAGCGGCCGCGAGAAGCACCGGCGCATCGACACTGTCGTCGATCGCGTGCAACTCCGCGGCGTGCTCCACCAGCCGATCGAGACCCTCTCCAAGGGTTTCAAGCGCCGCGTCGGACTCGCTCAGTCCATGCTCCACGATCCGCCGGTGCTCATCCTCGACGAGCCGACCGACGGCCTGGACCCCAATCAGAAGCACGAGGTCCGCAACGTCATCCGCGCGCTGGCGACGTCCGCCGATCACCAGAACAGCGGGCGATCCGTGGTGCTCAGCACGCACATCCTGGAAGAAGTCGAGGCCGTCTGCACCCGCGCGATCATCATCGCCAAGGGCAAGCTGCTCGTCGACGGCACGCCAGCCGACCTGCGGGCGATGAGCAAGTATCACAATGCGGTCACGCTCACGGTCATCCCGCCCTCTGGTGCGGGGGGCGAGCCGCTGAGCGTCGCGAAGGAATTGGGCGACATCAAGTGGGTTGCTGCGGTTGAGGACAAGGGCGTGGTGCACGTGCCGGTCTCGCCCGCCGGCCCCGGTGGTCCGCGTCAGACCCTGACGCTCGTTCCCAAGGGCGGACGTCCGCTGCTCGGCGATGTCACGAGCATGTGCAAGAGCAAGGGCTGGTCGATCGAGACCATCGCCGTCGAAGGCGGGCGTCTGGACGATGTCTTCCGAACGCTGACGACCAAGGACGCCGCCAACACCGGTCCAGTCGCTGAACCCGTCGGAGGTGCGGCATGAAAGGCCTTCTCCCCGTCTTCAAGCGTGAGCTCTCGGGCTACTTCACCACGCCCGTCGCGGTCGTCTTCATCGTCATCTTCCTATTCCTCGCAGGCGTCTTCACTTTCAACCTCGGAGCTTACTTCGAGCGCGGCCAGGCCGACATGGTGGTCTTCTTCAACTTCCACCCGTGGCTGTACCTGTTCCTGATCCCCGCGGTATCGATGCGACTGTGGGCCGAGGAGCGCAAGAGCGGCACGATCGAACTGCTGCTGACGCTGCCCATTTCGCTCTCAGCGGCGGTCGTGGGCAAGTTCCTCGCGGCGTGGGCGTTCGCGGGCATCGCGCTCGCGCTCACGTTCCCGCTATGGATCACGACGAACTACCTCGGCTCACCCGACAACGGAGTAATCCTCGCCGGGTACCTCGGCAGCCTGCTCATGGCCGGCGCGTTCCTCGCCATCGGCTCGTGCATCAGCGCCAGCACCAAGAGCCAGGTCATCGCCTTCATCATCTCGGTGGTCATCTGCCTGCTCTTCATGCTCGCGGGCATCCGTGAGGTGCAGGGCTTCTTGGCCGACTGGCTGCCGGTGCAGGCGGTGCAGGTGCTGGGCGGCTTCAGCTTCCTGACCCGCTTCGAGGCCATCAGCCGCGGCATGCTCGACGCCCGCGACGTGCTCTTCTTCGCCTCCATCATCGGCGTCTTCGTCGCCGCCACCGGTGTGGTCGTGAACATGAAGAAAGTCGTCTGATCAGTTCTGACTTCTCCCTGCTTCCCTGCTCCTCTCCTCCCCTGCTCGCCGTCCTCCTTCGAGACCCCCCATGACCGCTCGCTTCACCGGCACTCTCTCGCTGATCCTGCTCGCGGTGCTGCTCGTCGCGATCAACGTGCTCGCGGGCCTCTCGCTCCGCTCGACGCGGCTCGACCTGACCGCCAGCAAGCTCTACACCCTCACCGAGGGCTCGAAGAAGATCGCCAGCAGCCCGCCCGAGCCGATCACGATCACGTTCTACAACTCGCAGAAAGCCAGCCGCGGCCGCCCGCAGGTCGAGAACATCGCCCGCCGCATCAGCGACCTGCTCGACGAGTTCGCCCGCGCCTCCAACGGCAAGATCAAGATCCGCACCATCGACCCCGAGGCCTTCAGCGAGGAAGAGGACCAGGCCGTGCAGAACGGGCTGGTCGGCATCCCCGCCGGTGGCGAGACGATCTACCTCGGCATCGTCGCCACCAACACGATCGGCGGCAAAGAGACCATCCCGCTCTTTGACATCAACAACGAACGCTTCCTCGAGTACGACGTCGCCCGCCTCATCCAGTCGCTCTCGATGACCAAGAAGCCGGTCATCAGCATCCTGTCGAGCGTCAACATGGACGGTGGCTTCGCGATGGACCCGCAGACGGGCCGCCCGATGCAGCGCCGCCCCTGGGGCATCATGCGGGAGCTCAAGTCGCTCTACGACGTCCGCACACTCGCCGGCGACTCGATCGCGATCCCGCCAGAGACGTCGACGCTGCTCATCGTCCACCCCAAGAAGCTCACGCCGAAGAACCAGTTCGCGATCGACCAGTGGGTGCTCGCGGGCGGGCGCACCATCGTGTTTGTCGATCCGATCTTCGAGCAGGACGAAGCCCAACCCGCGGCACAGGGCCAGACGCCCGACCGCTCGTCGAACCTCGAGAACCTGTTCAACGCCTGGGGCGTGCAGTTCAGCACCGCGTCGATCGTTGCCGACGCCGACCTGGGCATCCGCATCAACGCCGGTCAGCAGGGCCAGCGCGGACAGCAGGTGATCTTCCCGCCGTGGATCACGGTTGATAAGCGCGGCCTGGTCGCCACCGACCCGGCGACGGGCAAGGTGAACACCGTGAACTTCGCCACCGCAGGGTTCCTCACCAAGAAGACGGCCGACAAGCCGAAGGAAGGCGAAACCGCGCCGGCCGCTTCGGGCACCGATCAGGTCGTATTCACGCCGATCATCCAGAGCACGACGAACTCGCAGCTTCTGAACCCCGCGGCCCTGATCGCCATTACCGATCCCGCCACGATCATCGCCAACTTCCAGCCCAGCGGCAATCAGTACGCGATCGCCGCCCGGATCGGCGGCACGCTCACCACCGCGTTCCCCAATGGAGATCCCGCCGCCGCGGAAACCGACGCCACCGGGCCGAACCCGCCGCCCAAGACCGACTCGCTCAAGAAGTCCGCGAAGGAAGCCAGCGTGCTCATCATCGCCGACGTCGATGTGCTCACCGACCGCATGTGGACCCGCGAGCAGATGCTCGGCGGCATCAGCCTCGGCGCCCAGAAGATCGGCGACAACCTCGACTTCCTCACCACGTGCCTCGACATCAACGCGGGCTCGGGCGATCTGCTCGGGGTCCGCGCCCGCGGCGATTTCTTCCGCCCCTTCACCCGCGTCGAGGCGATTCAGCGCGACGCCGAGCAGAAATTCCGGGCCGAGCAGGACCGCTTGAAGCAGAAGCTCAGCGAGACCGAAGCGAAGATCGCCGAGATTCAGAAGAAAGACCCCAACGCCACCGACAAAGACGGCTTCATCGTGCTCACCAAGGAGCAGGAGGCCGAGATCATCAAGTTCCGCGAGGAACAGGTGGAGACCCGCAAGCAGCTCCGCAACGTGCAGTTCAACCTTCGCCGCGACGTCGAGAGCCTCGGCACGTGGGTGAAGGTCATCAACGTCGGGGCCGTGCCGGTCGCGGTGATGCTCATCGCGCTGGTGTGGGGCCTGGCCCGGGCGCTGGCGCGGAGAGCGAGCGCTGGCTGACGGCCCGGAGTGAGAAAGGCATTTACCACGGAGATCACGGAGAACACGGAGAGATACAAAGAGAGAGGGTGTTTGAAGAGTCAAGGCGTCCGGGTGTGCCAGGAAGGGCGCAGGACACCGAGGCTTAGGAGGCTTGGCGACGAAGGCTCGGATCGGCCGGAGCGGTTGCTGGCGATGGTCCAATCGCAACGTCGATGTGCGGCGCGATTCATCCGAGGCTTCCTCGAAGACTCGTCATCCTCGGCGTCCGCAGCTCCGTCACCCATGCACCTCGTGACATGTCTCACTCCGTGGCCTCCGTGAACTCCGTGGTGAATTGAATCGAATCTTCGAATCGAGTACCGACCATGAGCAGCAGCTTCAAGACCCTTCTGATCGTCACAGGTATCGCCGCCGCCGCCGCGGTTGGCGTTGTCTCGATGAAGTCCAAGCCCGCCGCCACGACCGAGGGTGGGCCGGCCCTGCCGTCGCTGCAGACGAGCGTCAACGATGTCGGCGCGATCACCGTAATCCGCTCCAGCGGCACCGCCAGCGTGACCCGCGACGGCAGCCGCTGGATCGTGCCCTCCAAGGAAGGCTTCCCCGCCGATCCCGAGAAGATCCGCACCGCGCTGTTGGGGCTCCGCGACATGCAGTTCGTCGAGCCCAAGACGAGCACCGCGGAGTTCTACCCGAAGTTGGGTGTGCAGGACGTGAAGGTCATCCCCAAGCCCGCACCAAGCCCGGATGGCACCGCGAGTGCACCGGAAGCGAAGGACCAACCCCCCGGCGCGTTGGTGGAACTCAAGGACGCCGCGGGCAAATCACTGGGGTCGCTGATCGTCGGCAACAGCGCCGCCGCGGAAGGCGACTTCAGCCGTCCGGTGTCGGGCGGGCAGTACGTCCGCCGTGCCGGCGAGACGCAGTCGTGGCTCACCAAGGGCACGGTGTGGCTCGACGCCGAGCCGATGAACTGGATCGACCGCAAGGTGGTTGGAGTCGAGCGCACGCGTCTGAAGTCCGCCACGGTTCGCCGCGGCGCGGCGCCCGGACCGCAGCCCGCGAACGCGGATGCGTCGAAGCCGGATCTGGAGGTGCTACGGAGCGACGCGGGCTCCGCCGCGTTCGGCGCCGTCGGCAAGCCCGAGGGTCGGAACTACAAGCCGAGCGAAGCACCGGATCAGGTGATCGCAGCGATCGCGTACATCGGGATGGAGGATGTGCGCAAGGACACCGGCACTGTGATCGGCACGCCCGATCCGCAGGTGCAGGCCCAGACCGACCCGAGCAAAAGGGACAACCAGGCGCACCCGACGGTCACACAGTTCGTCACCTTCGACGGCCTGGTCGTGACGGTCAAGACCGGCTTCCATGACGCCAAGTGGTGGGCGAGCGTGAGCGCCGAAGCCGCGGCGGATGCGATCCCGCCCGCGGACAGCAAGAACGACAGTGCCAAGGCCGAGGCCGCGGCCAAGCAGGCGGCACTTGCGAAGGAAGTCGACGCGATCAACGCCCGCTGCAAGGGCTGGCTCTTCGCGATCTCGCAGTTCGACGCCAAGCGATTGTCGCCCAAGCTCGAAGAGCTGCTGGCATCCGATGCCCCCGCGCCGAGCAATCCGGAAGTTGGGCCGGCGCTGCCGGGTTCCAACCCGGTCGGCCCGATGGGGACGCCGCTGCCGCCGAAGTGATGGATGGATGCTCACGATCCGGTGTCGCATGGTGCCATCAGTCCGCCGGCTCGGCGGCGCGACTGATGCGGTGTGGGTATGGATGCCAATGTTCCAGTCGCATCAGTCGCGCGGCTCCGAGCAGCCGCGGACTGATGGCACCCGATGTCGCGTACCGCAGCCGCGAGAGCGGAAGCCCGCCGCTCGGGGTTGGGGGTTTGGGGTTGGGGGTTTGGGTGTCGACCAATGAAAAACGGGCGCTGACGCGCCCGTTGTTGTTCGTGATCGAGCCGCTTCAGAAGCGGGGCTTTTCTTCCTTCTTCTCTTCCTGCATCTCGCCGTCGCCCTCTTCAGCGCCGCCGCCCTGGAACTGCTTCGCGGCGTCGCTGATGGCGGTGATCACGCTCATGGGCGCGTGGAAGCGGATGTGCATGCCGCCGCCGTCACCGGTGACACCGAAGGCCATTGCAGGAAGGGTTTCGGGGACGTTGAGCTGGGCCGGGTTACCGGTGAACGACATCGCCATCTGCGCGAGGTCGAACAGGCTCTTGGTGCCGACCAGGCCGCGGATCATCGAGTTCTTGGGCAGGGCGTCCGTTGCCGTCGCGAGGGTCTTGTCCTCGGCGAGCGTGCCCTTGCCGTTGGCGGCGTCGAGTGCGCTCTGCATCACCATGGTGTTGGGCGTGTAGGTCATGATGACGGAGTTCTTGGTGGTCGCCATGAAGCCGGACATCTGCCCGGTGGCGCCAAAGACGAACATGTTGACCATCGCCATCTGGCCGGCCATGGGGTCGTTGGGGTCCATCTTGGGCTTCATGGTCCAGCGGTCGAGCTTCACGCCACCGACTTCCGCGGCGGCGTCGGTGAAGGTCGACTCGACCTTCATCGGGCCGGCCATGTTGCTCATGCCGCTGAGCTGCTCCTTCACCATGGCCTTGATGGCCGCGGGGTCGCTGCCCCGGGCCTGATAGGTCATGCCGCTGAAGAGGCCTGCTCCGCCGAGCATCGCGGGCGAGAAGCCCCAGACCATGTCGACGCCGTCCATCTTGTCGATGTTCTTGGCGAAGTTCTTGATCGCGCCGGTCTGGCCCTCGATCTGCTTGATGAACTGGTTGAGCTCTTCGACCTTGGACTCGTCTTCCTTGGCGATCCGCTTCATCTCGTCCTTGGCGGTTGCCATCGTCTTGTCCACGATCTCGATCGAGTTCTTGGCGATCTGACGCGTGCCGGGGCCGCTGGTGTCCATCGACAGCGCGAACAGGTAGGGCTGTCCGGGCAGGCTGGCGAGCGTCGCATCGGCCTTGCCGGGGGTCTGGAAGAAGCCGGCGATCTCGCTCTTGGCTTTGAACGATGAACCCAGGTCGATCGTCAGGCCGGTCTCGGCGAGGCCGATGCCGAAGACGCAGGTCTGAGCATCGCGGGCGAACGCGCGGCCGATGGTCTCCAGCGGCGCGATGAACTGCTTGATCGCCTCGGGCGAGATCATCGCCAGCATCGGGTTGCCCTTCGGCGGGCCCTTCTTTGCTTCCTTCACCATCTCATCGATGCCGGCGTTGATGTCCGCGGCGAGCGCTTCCATGTTCGCGATGACTAGGAAGTCAGACGACTCCGCGGCGCGGTTGCCGACGACACCGAGCGCTTCCTGGTGCGTGTTGAGCATGTTGACGCCCGGCTCGAAGGAGCCGACGAGCGACTCGGTCGGGCCGAGCACGATCCAGCCGCCGCCGATATCGCGGGCGTACATCTCTTTCTCACCCATGCCGGTGACCTTCGCCACCTTGGCGGCGGGATCGCCGCCCATCTCGGTCACCATCTTCTTGTAATCAGCGGTCTGGGCGAGCAGCACCGACCGCTCCATGGGGTCGGTCTTGGGCTTCTTCTTGCCTTCGCCGGCGGGCTGCATGTCCTTGGGCTCGGGCAGCAGCACCAGCGCGACCGAGCCGTCTTTCTTGAAGCCCGGTGTGTTGGCGATCTCTTCCGCTATCCCGTCGAAGACCTCGATCTCCTCGATCTGCAGCTTGTCGGCGTAGACCTTCACGCGGTCGACGGTGCGCTGGAAGTTTTCGGTGGCGATCACCGCGACGGCGTTCTTGGGCACGCGGTCGAGGGCGGCGGGAACCTTCGCGAGGGCCGAGCCCGCGACGAGCGCCATCGCGAGGACCGGCGTCAGGCGCAGGATGCGGGACGGTTTGCGACACACAACGCGGCGGGCGACAGCAAGCATCGGGAATCCTTTCGTGCAAGTCCTCGGATGAGATCGGGTCGATTCGACGCTGGAGGCCGGAGGCTCCACTCCGACGCTCCAATCAGCGGCGATGGTTCTATCGGCTCGCGGACTGTAGCGAACCGGCGCGGAGCGATGCCGCACGTTCCCCTACCGCTGTTCTTGGGAGAACAGCCTCCGGGATTCCGCCGAGGCAGAATGCGGCTTCCTAGACCGAAGACTTGGGGTTCTTCCGGTCCGGGGTTTCCACAACCGGTTGCGATGACTCATCTTCGGCGCCCTCGGCATCGTCGGAATCTTCGCTCTCGTCGGTGTCATCCGGCTGTTCGGCCCCGTCCTCGACGTCATCGGACCCTTCAGGCTCGGACGCGTCCTGGGCAGACCCGGACGTGCCGGCCGCGGCCTCGGCATTGAAGAGCTGGGCCTGCTCCGTGCCCTTGGGAGGCCACTGGATGCCCTGCTTGGCGGCCTCCTCCTTGGCCATCTCCTTCATCATCTCCCATTCGTCGATCGTGACCAGGACGTCACGCGCGACCGAGCCCTTGTGGTCGGAGATGATGCCGGCGATGCCCATCAGGTCGATCAGGCGGCTGGAGCGGGTGTAGCCGATCGCGAGGCGACGCTGGAGCAGCGACACCGAGCCGCGGCGGGACTCGAGCACGATCTCCACGGCACGCTCGAAGAGCGGGTCTTCCTGGGCGGCCTTGAGGCTCGCGCTGGAGTTGTTCTTGCTCTGGACGAGGCGTTCCTCGTCGCTGAGATTGCCCAGGCCGTTGCCCTCTTCGCTCGGCTTGCGGAGCACCAGGAGCTGGCGCTCGAAGCTGGGGCTGGCGACTTCCTTCATGAACTTGACGACCTTGCGGATCTCGGCGTCGGAGACGAGCGTGCCCTGCGAGCGGATGAGCTCGTTGCTGCCCGGGTTCAGGAACAGCATGTCGCCGTGGCCGAGCAGGAGCTCGCCGCCCTTGTGATCGAGGACGATGCGCGAGTCCATGCCGCTCGCCACCTTGAACGAAATACGGCAGGGCATGTTGGACTTGATGAGACCCGTCACGACGTTCGCCTGCGGGCGCTGGGTCGCGAGGATCAGGTGGATACCGACCGCGCGGGCCTTCTGGGCGATGCGGATGATGTGGCCTTCGACTTCCTTGGCCGTCATCATGAGGTCGGCCAGTTCGTCGATGATGAAGACCATGTAGGGCAGCTTGCGGGGGACGCGTGCGGCTTCCTCGTCGCTCTTGAGGTTCATCCGCTCCTTGAGCTCTTCCCAAGGCAGGTCGTTGTAGCTCGCGATGTCGCGGCAGCCGGCCTCCATGAGCAGCTCGTAGCGCTCGTCCATCTTGACCGTGGCCCACTCGAGGATGGCCGCGGCCTTGGACATCTCGGTGACGACCGGGCACATGAGGTGCGGGATGTCCTTGAACTGGCTCATCTCGACCATCTTGGGATCGACGAGGACCAGCTTGAGCTCGTTGGGCTTCCGCGTGAACAGGAAGCTCATGATGATCGTGTTCATGCACACCGACTTACCCGAGCCGGTGGTGCCGGCGATGAGCATGTGCGGCATGCGGGTCAGGTCGGCGATCAAGGGCTTGCCCGTCGCGTCCTTGCCGAGGAACATCGGCAGCTTCATCTTGCCGAAGAGCTCGGTCTTGGACATGAGCTCCTTGAGCCGCACCTTTTCCTTGGTGGGATTGGGGACTTCGACGCCGACGGTGTCGCGCCCGACCTGATTCGGAACGATGCGGATGTTGATGGCCTTGAGCGAACGCGCGATGTCGCTGGAGACGGCCTGGATCGCAGCGACCTTGGTGCCGGGGGCGAGGCGAACGTCGTAGAGGGTGATGACGGGGCCGGACTGGATGCCGACGACCTCGCCGCTGATGCCGAACTCTTTCATCGCGGACTCGAGCGCGATGCCCTGGTTGCGGACGATCTCTTCGAGCTTTTCGTTGAAGTTCTCCTCGGGCTCTTCCAGCGTGTCGAGGCCGGGGAAGCGGTAGCCCTCCATTTCGGTCTCGTGCTGCATCGACGCGAGGTCGGCGTCGGTGGCGATGGACTTTTCCTTCTGGCCGAAGGCGATGGGGAGCTTGGCGATCTTGTCGCGCAGGGCGTCGCGGTCGAAGACCTGGGGCGCGCCGGGGAGCTCGTCCTCGTCCTTGCCCAGCGTCGCGGGAGCGCCCGCGGCGGCGGTGGTGACGGGAGCGCTGGCCGCGCCGGTGGCCTTGGGAGCGGGGGCGACGGCTTCTTCCGACTGCTCGGCGTCCTCGTCGTCGATGATGTCCGACTCGACGAGTGCGGCGGCGTTCTCCGGCTTGTCGGGGTCGATGACGCCCTCGGGGGTCTCGTCCTCAGGCGACGGATCGGGCAGGAAGCCGAACTCGGCGAGGCGGTTGCGGGGTGAGTCGAAGGCGGATTCGCCGGGCATCATGGCTTCCGGCGCGGCGTCGGCGTCGGAGGGCTTGCGAACGCGCTTGCCGGGCTTGGTCTCGGTGATGGTCGCGAGTTCGGTGTCCTCGCCGTTGTCGAGATCGGTCGCGGCGACGCCGTCCGCATTCTTGCCGCGGAGACCCGACCAGAAGCGCGAGAGCAGTCCCGCCGAGCCCTTCGCGGTGGCAACCGTGGCCTTGGCCGCGGCCGGAGCGACGACCTCGCCGGTGAACTTCGCGGTCGCGGCACCCGCGACGGCAGCGGCGGGCGCGCCGGTCTCGCGCATCCAGCGCCACGACCAGTTGATGCCCCAGTTCAGCCACTCGTCCGCGGCGACCACGAGCCCGATGATGCCCATGCCGCCGATCCAGATCGCCGAACCGACCGGCCCGAAGCGGAACAGCAGTTGTTCGACGCCCACCGAGCCGATGGTGCCGCCGGGCAGATCCGGAAGCGCGGCGGTGTGCTTGAAGAGCAGTGCCTGGAAGCCCGCGACGCACAAGGCCAACATCGTGACGCCCGTCATGCGGAGCGCCAGATGGGAAAGGCTGGTGCCAACGACGCCGGAGATGAGCACGATGCCGCCGAGGGCGTAGAAGACCCACGCGCCGGCACCGAGGTAATAGACGTTCCAGTAGGCGAGAGCCGCGCCGAGCGTGCCGCACCAGTTGTGGACGGGCGCGTTCGGCGGCCACTTCACGTGCGACGGCGGATCGCCGACGTCGAAGCCGATCAGGCTGAGCAGCACGAAGGCCCAGACAAAGAGGAGCAGGACCAGCCCGAGGCGTCGGCCGGCGGCCGAGATGGCGAGCGAGGGGCCAGACTGGGCGTGGGAGGAGGCGGACGACTTGGAGGATGAAGGGCGTCGGGCCATGGTTTTGGGGGAGAAGTGGGGGGAACGAACAGGGAAAGAGAGGAACAGGAGAACAGGAGAGCAGGGGACGGGCCGCGCGGTCGCATTGCGGGCGCGCGGCCATGCCGCCACCCGCGGCACGGGGCCGCGTGGGAGCGAGTGGAGGAAGTATCGGCGAGAGGAATGCCGGGGCGGTAGAAAGTGCGCGGCTAGCCGTTCCACTCGTCAAGGAGCACGCCGGGTGCATTCTGCCAACTGACCCACCGGCACCAGCGCTCGATCGCCCGCAGGCCCACGGCCGTGGAATCGGGGCGGTTGGTAGCGGGCCAAGGGCCGCCATGGGTCATGGACTCGCAGACGCGGACGCCGGTCGGGACGCCGTTGAAGATGATGCGGCCGGCACCGAAGCGTCCGCTGTCGAGGAAGCGGCGGGCGGCGGCCACGTCGTCGGGGGAATCGGAGTCGAACCAGATCGACATGGTGAGGCTGCCGGGGAACTGCATCGCGTCGCCGTCGTGGCCGGCGTCGTCCACGACCAGGACGCCGGGGCCGAACATCTCGGTGGCGAGCACGGTCTCGAACTGGGCGAGTGCGTTGGTGGCGGTGCAGTGCAGCAGGACGGGGCCGCCGGGCGCGGGGTTGCCGATGCGGCTAACCGCTCGTGCGGCGGCGACGGTCGCGACGGTGCGATCGAAGCCGCTGGCGACCGCGGGCGAGAGCATCCGCCGCAGCGGGGTCTGGGCGAGCTTGGCCGCGAGCTTTTCGGCGAAGGGACGGCCGTCGCGGTTGCCGTGCAGGAAGATGATGCCCGGGCAGGTGCACTGCTGGCCGAAGCGCTGCGTGATCGACGCGGCGAGTTGGTCGATGATCGCATCGCCGCGTAATGCGAGGGCGGCGGGGAAGATCACGCTGGGGTTGACGCTGCCCATCTCGGCGAAGATGGGGATCGGGCCGAGGGGGCGATTGGCTCCGAGCCGATGCAAGTGCGTGCCGACCGCGAGCGACCCGGTGAAGCCGACGGCGGCGGTGGCGCGGTGCTCGATGAGCTGCTTGGCGAGTTCGGCGGAGTTCGCGCCGTCGTCTTCGACGTAGCCGAGGATGTCGGGGTCGAATCCCGCGGCCTTGATCGCAACGCGAGCCATTTCCGCGATCAGGCGACCGGTCTCGCGGTGGGCGGGATGCTCTTTCACCACCACCGGGCAACCCGCGGCGAGGGCCGAGGCTGTATCTCCGCCGCAGACGCCGTAGGCGAGCGGGAAGTTGCTCGCGCCGAAGACGACCACCACGCCGCGGAGCGGCACGAGGCGGGAACGCAGGTCGTGGTTCGGCCCGATCGCGTCGGCAGGGTCGGCCGCGGCGGGCGTATGGGACTCGCGCGTCCAGCGGCCGTCTTCGACGACGCCGGCGAACACCTCGAGCGTGCGGGTCATGCGGGCGAACTCGGGGGCGAGCTCGTCGGGCGTGAGCGACGTCTCGGCAGCGGCCGTCGCGATGATGCGGTCGCGGGCGAGCGAGAGGGCGGCGGCGACGGCGCGGAGCAGGGCGGCGCGCGGGGCGGCATCCCGCAGCTCGGGCTGCAACGAGAACGCGCGTTCGAGGGCCGCGGGCATGCGGCAAGCCTAGCGGGAATCGGGTTGTGCCGGGACGCCGATATACTCCGGCATGAGCACCGAGATCACCTTTCTGATCTCCGACGACCCCGACGGCGGCTTCACGGCCAAGGCCTTGGGTGAGTCCATCTTCACGCAGGCCGATTCGATCGAGGCCCTGAAAGTCGCTCTTCGGGACGCGGTTCGATGTCATTTCCCGGATGAAGCCAAACGCCCGAAGATGATCCGCTTGCACTGGGTGCGTGATGAGGTCATCGCGGCGTGAAGCTGCCGCGTGACATCAGCGGCATCGAGCTCGCCAAGGCGCTCCGCCGCCTCGGATACGAGATCGATCGCCAAACCGGCAGCCACATCCGCCTGACCACCCAGCAACGCGGCGAGCATCACGCCACTATTCCAGCCCACGATCCGATCAAAATCGGCACCATGAACGCCATTCTCCGTGACGTTGCCGAACACTTCGAGATGGATCGCGACACGCTCCTCGACACGCTGTTCCGATGACCGCCGATCGTTCGCACGACGGTGCCACTGCCGCAGACCGGACCTTCCCATGAAGCCCGACATTAGTTCAGCGCCCGGATCGTCCCCCTCTGACCTCCCCCGCAAGGTCGGCCTCTGGGGGGCCCTAGCCGTCATGGTCGGAGTCGTCATCGGCAGCGGCATCTTCCGCACCCCCACCACCATCGCCCAGAACCTCGGCGATCCGTACCTCATCCTCGGCCTCTGGCTGCTCGCGGGCTTGATCGCCCTCGCCGGCGCGCTCACGTTCGCCGAGCTCGCGGCCATGCTCCCCCGCTCCGGCGGCATCTACGTCTTTCTCCGCGAGGGCTTCGGGCCGTGCCCGGCGTTTGTGTTCGGCTGGACATACATGCTGATCACCAAGCCCGCCGCGGCGGGCGGGATCGCGATCATCTTCGCCGAGCACTTCAACAAGCTCACCGGGTTCACGTGGAACGAGCAGATACTGACCTGCGTTGCTCTGTTCTTCCTGACGCTCATCAATGTGCTTGGTGTCAAAGGCAGCACGCGCTTCGCGATCGTGCTGACGGGCCTCAAGTACTTCGCCATCTTGGGCGTGATCGCGCTGGGGCTGTACGCGACGATCCGCGGGCTGATCGATCCCGCCACGCTGCCGGCCGGTAGCGCAGGCGGGCTGAAGAGCGTTGCCTCGCCCAAGACGCTGTTCGAGGCGATCGTGCCGGTGATGGCCGCGATCATGTGGACCTATGACGGCTGGTCGGACGTCGGCGCGATCGCGGGCGAGGTGAAGAACCCCGAGAAGAACCTGCCCCGGGTCTACCTGTTCGGCACGCTGAGCGTGATCGGGCTGTACATGCTGGCCAACTTCGTGTACCTCTGGCACATCCCGATGGAGACGATGTCCCAGACCAAGACCGTCGCCCCGCTGCTGCTGGAGATGCTCGCCGGACCGATCGGCGCCACCGCGGTCACGGTCATCATCATCGCCTCGACACTCGGCTCATCGCACGCATCGGTCATGACCGGCGCCCGCGTCACCTTCGCCCAGGCGCGTGACGGGCTTTTGTTCCGATTCCTCGGGCAGATCCACCCCAAGTACGAAACGCCCGCGGTCGCGCTGTGGGTGCAGCTCGCGCTCTCCTGCACCGCCGTCACCTTGCTGAAGGATTTTTCGAGCCTCGCCGACTCGTTCGTCTTTACCATGTGGATCTTCTACGGCATGGGCGCGATTTCCCTCTTCGTCCTCCGCGCCAAGCACGTGCATCACGAACGCCCCTTCCGCGTTCCCGGCTATCCGGTCGTGCCCGCAATCTTCATCCTCGCGAGCGTCGCGATGACGGTGCTTTCCATCCAGGCCGACCCAAAGACGACGCTGATGTGGATCGGCGTGCTGCTCGCGGGCGTGCCGGTGTACTACGTCTGGAAGTGGCTCTTCCCGGCCGCGGCGGCGTGAACGTCTCATCCCCACGCGCCTCCTCGCCCCGCGCAGCGGGGAGGCGTGGTCGAGGCCCCTGAAGGGCCGAGACCGGGGAGGGGCGCTTTGCGTTCGGATGCGGCCGCGGCGGGGTGCCCGCAATCCCCTCACCTGATCTGAGGCATTGCCTCAGATCGTCCTTGTATCCTGAACATGAGCCGTCGTTGGCGGCTCGCGCAGCCTCTGGGCCGCGAGATCTTTCGTCCTCCGGCGTCGCACGCCGTGGGAGAGCTCGATCCCGGCCCGGTCTTTGTCGGCCCGATCCCGCACCGCTGGCGGGGCGTTCACGCCCGGTCAAGTCCGCATCGGCAAGGAAGGGAATGGCCCGCATGTCTTTGGTTCCTTCGTCCGCACCGGTTGTCGGCATCGACGTCAGCAAGG